>CAVRIG010000008.1:0-367242 GCA_963721175.1 uncultured Alphaproteobacteria bacterium
GACCGAAAGCAGCAGGATCGTTCCCAAACCCCAAAGTGTCATGTGGTAGTGCGTGAGTTGCGCGGCTTCGTGGCCGAACCAGTAGCTGAAATGGTTGCCGACGATCAGCATGCCAGCCCAGATGGTCATGAATGCCGTGGCGCCAAGGATGGCGAGCGCCCGCGCCGTGTCTGCCGCGTCGAGGCCGAAGAGCGCGAGCAAGAGCATCAGGGTCGCGACCGAGAGCAGGACCAAGGCCAACGCTTCAATAGTCACCACGGCCCGAAAGGCGAGCAATTGTTTCTTGCGGTCGGTCACCGCGCGATGGGCAACCGGTTCGAACGCCTCCGGATAAGCCTCACGAAGGCGCCGCATTTCCAGGACCTCCGCCGTGTAGCTTTCGTCTGCGACGGGTAGAGGATGTTGTCGCGTGCGCCGGTGAACATCCATGCGGCGATGGACCCGGTGGCGACGGTCTGCGCAAGAAGGATGGCGGTCTCCAGCATGGCGCCATTGGACATGAATCCGGGTCAAGGTCCAGATCTGGAGACGGTACCGGCCTCGACACGAAAAAGGGCCGCGGCGATGCGCGGCCCCTCGTGTGTCGAACCTCGGACAGGATTAGCTCCAGGCGAGGCGTTCCGGGAAGATGACCAGGGCTATGTGGATCTCGCCGCCCACCAGACCTTCTTTGGTGTGATTGTAGAGGTTCCGCCAGTAGGGCTGGATCGTGACGCCCTCTTCCTGGATCATCTTTTCGCCCTCCGCCATCAGCTCGCGACGCTTTTCGACATCGGCTGTGGCCAGGGCTTTTTCAAGGATCGCGTCGAACTCCGGGTTGGACCAGCCGAACTCGTTCCAGGCTTCTCCCGACTGTAGGCCAGCGCCCAGATCTGCACGCCCAGCGGACGGTGGTTCCAGTTGGTCGAGCTGAAGGGATACTTCGTCCAGTCGTTCCAGAAGGTCGAGCCGGGCAGGATCGGTCCGCTTGACCTTGAAGCCCGCGTCACGCAGCTGTGCCGCCACGGCGTCGGTCGTGTCCTTGCGCCAGGCATCGTCGATCGAGATGAGCTCGTGCTCGAAATCGACCATCCCGGCCTCTTCCATCAGCGCCTTCGCGGCGGCGGGATCGACGGTCATCGGCGGAAGTTCGGCATATTCGGGGTGCATCGGGCCGACATGGTGGTTCTCCGCGACGTCGCCGCGGCCACCATAGCCGAGTTCGAGCAGATGCGTTGTCGACGGCCATGGACAGGGCCTGACGCACGCGCTTGTCCGCATAAGGCTGCATGCCGTCGACTTCGGCCAGCTGGTTGGGGCGGATCACGATGGTCGCGGCGGTCGCGATCTGGTTCTGACCCAGCCGTCGAGCGTGCCCATGATGTCGATGAATTCGCCATCGACTTCATAGAGCATGTCGACCTCGTCGGCCTCGGCGGCGGCGATCCAGGCCGAGGGATCGGTGCCGTAGTCGATATATTCGAAGCGGTCGATCCAGGCCGCCGTTGTCTGCGCCCCACCAGGTGTGATCCTCGTTGCGGACGAGCACGCCCTTGACGCCGACCTCGAGGCTTTCCGGCAGGTAGGGGCCGGTGCCGACGGGATTGTCCATGATGTCTTCGGGATCGTAATGATCGGGATGCACGATGGCGGCCGGATAATCCGACATGCCGGCGATCAGGGTGATGTCCGAGGCCGGGCAGGTTGAGCCGGACGGTGTGCGCATCGACGACTTCGATGGCACCTTCGATCGCCTTGCCGGTGTTCTCGTCGATCAGGGTGGCGAAGCGGCCGGCCATGGAGTTGCCTTCCACCTACTTGTCGCACCAGCCCTCGATATTGGCGGCGACGTCCTCGGCGGTGAGGTCGTCGCCGTTGTTCCACTTCACGCCCTGGCGGACGTTGAGCGTGTATTCGGTGGCGTCGTCGTTGATTTCCCAGCTTTCCAGCAGGGTCGGCGTGAACGTCCCGTCGTTTTCCCAGATGGCGAGATATTCCAGCCAGCCGCGGTAGAAATTGGCAATCTCGTTCCAGTCCTCGGTGCGCGGGTCCTTCATCCCGCGCACGGATTGCTGGATCCGGACGGTGCCGCCCATCGTCGGGGTCTGCGCGCTGGCGGATGTCGGAGCGGTCAGGCCCAGCATCGCGTAGGCTGTCGCCGCAGTGGCGCCGAAGGAGCTTGCGGTTGCCAGGAACTCCCGCCGCGACACCGCGTCCGTGCCGATTTTTTTCGCCGAAGCGACTACTGCCTCGGGCAGCGGTTTTCCGGTTCGTGTCAGAAAATCCATGGTCTTCCTCTCTGTTGGCTGGCGGTGTTTTGTGTCCCGCCTATCAAGTTGTGCGGTAACCGCTGCAGTTGGTCTGCAGTCTGGTCCGTAATGCACGGAACCATCGGACCATCGGGCGAATGGCGTCAAGCCTCTTGGTCGTGTCCGCAACACCGGCATACCGGACGACCGAGCAACTGGTTTGCGATTCCACGGCATCGAACGGCGCAAAACCGGCCTTTTGCGGCGCTTTCGAGACACGCACCTGCCGATGTTCCCCGGGGATCACCTTTCGGTGTAGCCACGCGCTCTCCGGAAGTCTCGGTCAAGCCCGCGCTTCGATCTCCTCGGGGGACAGGTCCTTCACCTCCGCCCAGAACCGCGATTTCACGGAGTTGAGCAGACCCTTGGGGTCCATCCGTTTCTTCCAGGCCAGATGGCTGTAGTCCGCTTTCATGCCACCGCCTTCGACGCGCCAGACATGTGCATCCCAGACGGGGAAGCCATTCTCCTCGTAGATGCCGTTGATCTCGGCCAGCCGCGCGGGGGTGGAGAACCAGATGATCGGCAGGTCGAAGGTCACGATCCGACCGCCGAGCAGGCTGAACTCGTGATGCATCCAGACATCGTCGCCCAGCTTAATGCGGACATCCGCAATGCGTTCGGGATCGGGCGGAACCGGGCAGCCCACCTGCTGGTAGGTCGCATGCCGGTCGGCCTTCAGCACCTGCAGCGTCGTGTGGTTGTACGAGAAGTCGAAGACATGCGGCAGCACGAGATCCTGGCGCCGGTCCTCGGTCAACGTCAGGTCGGTCTGGCCGCCGGTCTTCGCGATCAGAGACTGGAACGCGTCCACGTCTTCCGCCGGAACCAACGCCACCATCAGGTCGTGGTCTTTGCGGATATGTCCCTCGAGCCGCGGGAAGTAGGCGGTGATCCGGGCGTCGACGGTACTCAGCAATTTTGCCGCGATATCGGGCGCGGCGGCGACGGCATGACCGGCGGCATAGGCGGCCGGGTAGCTGTCAAATGTCGCCATGCAGCCCACCCACTCCCGGCGTGGCACCGCGCGCAGAGTTACGTCGGTTATGACACCGTTCAGTCCCCAGGCGTGGTGGATCTGCAGCGTTTCGGCGCCCTCGAAGACATGGGATGTGGGCGTTTCCTCGACACTCATCGCGGTCAACCGGATGATGTTGCCGGGATCCCGCAGCGCGCCATGTGCGATCGAGCCGATGCCGGCGCTGCCGCCGGCGACGAACCCGCCGATGGTGGCGATGTCCTGGGTCGAGGGGAACATGGCCATTTCCTGTCCGCCTTTGGCGAGGGCCGCGTTGATGTCGGCCATGAAAGCGCCCGCCTCGGCCCGGACGAAGCCGTCGCCGATCTCGAGGACGCGATTCATCGCGGTGGTCTCTATGATGAGACCGCCATCGACGGGGACGGACTGGCCGTAATTGCCCGTCCCGCCGCCACGGAGGACGACGGGCAGGTCGTGGGTCCACGCGACGGAGAGCACATGCGCCATCTCGCCTTGCGTCTTCGGCACCGCAACGAGGTCGCCGAAGCACGTCTTCAGTTCCGCGTTCAGGATCGGAGAATACCAGAAGAAATCGCGGCTGCGCTTCTTCACCAGCACGGGTTCCGCGATGGTGTCCACCGGAGCCAGCGCATCGGCGATGGCGGGCCAGTCGACATGATCAGTCTTGCCGGAGATGGACGTCATGTGTCAGCTCCCTTGAGCGCGGCGCGCCCGGCGATCACCTCGGCGAGGGTGTCGGCGGTGTAGGTCAGCAGGTCGCGACGATGCGCGCCGTCGATGAAGACCGGATCGAGGCCCAGCGCACGCGCCGCATCCGTGGTGACCATCGGCAACCACCGGCCCAGCGGAGGGTCGAGATGTGCCGTCAGCATGGCGAGATGCAAGGCGGCCATCGGGTCGTGATGCCCCACTGGACAGAAGGCATCGGCCACATTGTCCGAGCCGACGATGACCCTGACACCGGCCGCCGCAAGTTCGCGCAGACGGGTGATGCCGCGTCGGTCGGGGGTGCCGCCGCCGCGGTCCTGAAGGTAGAGGTTCGTCGTGGGCAGTGCGCAGACGGTGATGTCGGCCTGCGCAAGCTTGTCGGCGATGCGGGCGAGGTCGACCGCGCTGCGGTCCATCAGGCTGACCGCATGACCGCAGAGGATCGGCCGGGAAAAGCGGGTTTGCAGCGCCATGTCGGCGATCGCCTCCAGCCCGTTATGGCCGCCGAGCCCTTCGTCCACATGGAAATCGAGCATCAAGCCGTGCCGATCCGCCTCTGCGAAGGTGGCTGCCAGCGCCGCCTGGATCATGCGCGTCGGATGGTCGAGCAGGAAAACGCCGAGGACACCGCCCGCGTTTGCCACGTGGCGGGCCACGCTACGGGCGAAGGCAGGGTTGCCCATCTGCTCGACCGAGGTCAACGCGGCCCATTGCACGTGCGTCGCGCCCATGCCGGTCAGGACATGCCAGGCGCGGGGCGGATCCGCGCTGTCGCCCCAGTCCACATGCGACCGGACCGCGCCGACGCCGGCCTGCGCAAGCTCGGCAAGACCGCGTTCGGCGCGGCTGAGGATGTCGGCTTCGGTCCAGTTCTCCTTGTCCTCGATCTGGGCTGCGATTGCCGTCCGCAGGTCGCCGCCGACATCGCCGAGCCGGTGCAGGGTGTGGCACTTGTCGAGGTGGCAATGTGCCTCGACCAGGCGTGGCAGCATGATGGTCGCGCGGCCTTGCTCCTCGGGCGGTTCAAGTCCGACAAGCCGATCAGCGCGCCAGACGGGTCTTCCGCGCAGGCATTCGCCGTCCGGCCTGCCGCCGAAGCTCTCCGGCGCGCGCAGCAGGTCGCGCGGGACCAGCACGTCTGCCATCGCCATCCCGGTCACGTGAGGGCATGCCCAAGGAAGCGGTCCAGAAAACCATAGAGCCAGTCCGCCTGCGCGCGGTCATGCCGCATCATGTTGCCTCCTGCTCCTCCGGCGTCCTCGCCCCGGGTCTGCCATGGCTGTCCGAGATCGTCTGCCAGCGCCGCAACCCGCAAATCGTTTGTTCGGCATGGAATTGGACGGCATCGATCCGTCGATACACCTCGTTCAGGAACGGGTGCCGGCCCGCGTCGCAGGCATTGTCCATTCCGTCATAGATCACGACAGCGTCAAGGTCGCCGGTCATCTCGCCGGAAACTTCACCGCGAAAGCGGCGACTGATCTCCGTGCTGACGCCATGCACGCGGCACCAGCTTGTCGCGCGGTCGTCTTCCGAACCATCCCTGTGGCGAATGCAGAGCACGTGCATGTCACATCACTCCCCCTTCAGAGGTTTCAGCGAAACGCGGCCCTTGGTTGATCCGTGCCAGAGATCTGGCATGGTTTCTGGCAGGAACTTCGATGGAGGGCAAGAGCCGTGAAATCGCTGCAGCCGAAGCGCATCGCGCCGCCATTTGCACGCTATTCCCACGGGGTGGAGGTGCCGGCCGGAGCGCGCTGGATGCGCACGTCAGGGCCGTTGGGACTTGGGGCCGACGGGACGGTGCCGGAGGCCGCGGAGGCGCAGACGGCGATCTGCTTCGACAACATCGCTGCGATCCTGGCGGAGGCGGGAATGACGCGGGTCAATGTGGTGCATGTCCAGGCCTGCGTCACAGGGCGGGCACACATGGAAGGCTACATGGCCGCGCGGGATGCCTGGCTCGCGGATGTGGCGGTGCTGCCAAGCTCCACACTGTTGATCGTGTCGGGCTTCACCCGGCCCGAGTTCGTCGTGGAGATCGGGGTCTGGGCCGCTGCGTGATCTTGTGGGGCGGTTAAATGGCCGCATTCCACCGCCCTGCGTTCGAGCCACGCAGGCCCTGAGGCTGCGCCCCAAACCCCCCGGCACCCCGTGTCAGGGCGCGTCGCCGTATTCCTTGCGCAGGAGCTTGCGGAGGGTCCACACCAGCGTGCCCGCGAAGAAGACGGTGGCGAGCCCGATCGCCTCCCAACCGCCGGCGGTGGTGGGCAGACCACGAAATACCAGCGCAGCGACCAGCATGATCAGCCCCGCCGCGGAAAAGGCGAGGCGAAAGCGCAGGTCTGATCGGGTGGGGCTGAACTTGGACATGCCGCTGATCTAGCGGCGCTGCTGCGTTCGGCCAGTGCCGTTCCGACGGCTTCAGAAATCGATGGTGACGCCGGGCAACTTCAGCGCCTTCATCAGATCGCGCAACTCCTGCCGCGCGGCGATGTTGGAGATGTTGAGCTGCTTGACCCCAACTTCCTTGAGGTCGAGGAGCGTGAGCCCGCGCGGGAAAAGCTCGCGGAAGATGACCCGTTCGGAGAAGCCCGGCGCGATGCGGAAGCCGATGCGCTTGGACAGGAGCTTCAGAACATGCTCCATCTTTTCCTTGTTGACCATGCGCTGGGTCCCGACACGGTTGCGCAGGACGATCCAGTCGATGGAAGCCAGCCCCGCCTGTGCCCTGAGCTGGCGCGCGCTCCAGACCATTTCGGAGTAGACGGAGGGTCCGATCACTTCCATCCCGGTCTGGTCGGTATGGGCCAAGAGGTCGAAATCGACGAAGCTGTCGTTGAGCGGCGTGATCAGCGTGTCGGCCAGCGAATGCGCCACCTGGCTGAGCCTCGTATGCGAGCCGGGGCAGTCGATGACGATGAAGTCGCTATCGGGTTCGAGCGTCGCAACGGCGGCCGACAGGCGATGGTCATAGACGTTCTCGCCGGGCTGAAGCTCTTCCTGCGGGATCTCGGGCAGGGCGTGCATCTCGGGCGTGGCGAGCGTGAAGCCCGCATCCTTGTTGTATTTCAGGCGGTTCTCGAAATACCGGGTGAAGCTCTTTTGCCGCAGGTCCAGATCGAGGCAGCTGACCTTGTGACCCATCCGCGAAAGTGCCGTGGAGACGTGCATCGAGACGGTGGACTTCCGGCGCCGCCCTTCTCGTTTCCCACGACAATGATGTGAGCCATTCCCGTTCCTCTTGCCGAAAGGCCAGCGCCGCCTTCACCGGGTAGTACAGCGCTCGGCCCATCGCAAGCCAAGGTCGCCTGATCGCCATCGAAAGCGGATTGGTGTGGTCTGATCTCACTCATCTCAAATCTCCAGGCCGGACGGGCGCAATGCATCGGCGGTCGATGCACCGGACGGGCATCTCGTGTCGTGACACGCCGACACTCAGAGATGAAGGCCGCGCGTCACATGCCGCGTCTAAGGCCAAAAATTTGAGAATTGGTAACTATCTGCACCAAAATCCGAAAAGAGTTACATCCGAAAATCGGTATGCGGACAGAGAAAACGCCGCCCCGGCGTGGCGGAGCGGCGCTTGAAATCAAACTCATTTGGGCAGGATCAGAAGCCCAGACCCTCGTATTTCTTCTTGAATTTCGACACGCGGCCGCCGGCATCCATCAAGCGCTGGCCGCCGCCGGTCCAGGCGGGGTGAACCGTGGGGTCGATATCGAGTGACAGCGTGTCGCCTTCCGCACCCCAGGTCGATTTCATCTGCAACACGGTGCCGTCGGTCATCTTCACATCGATGATGTGGTAGTCGGGATGAGTGTCCTTTTTCATCTCTTTCAGGCCTCCGCACCGGATTTCTTGGGTTTGTACGTGCTGTCTTCTGCGATCCGGGCGGATTTGCCTCGGCGCGACCGCAGATAGTAGAGCTTGGCACGGCGCACCTTGCCGCGACGCACCACCTCGATGCTGTCGATATTGGTGGAATAGAGCGGGAAGACCCGTTCCACGCCTTCACCAAACGAAATCTTGCGGACGGTAAACGATCCGGCAATCCCGTTTCCGTTCTTGCGCGCGATGCACACGCCTTCATAGGCCTGCACGCGGGAGCGCGTTCCTTCCGTCACCTTGTAGCCGACGCGAATCGTGTCGCCGGCCTTGAAGTCGGGGATTTCTTTGCCCAATCCGGCGATCTGTTCCGCCTCGATCTCAGCGATCAGGTTCATCTGACCGGTCTCCTATATCTGCCCGTGGTATGCCACGGAGGTTCATGCGCCTCAGAACTCTGTGTCTTCACCGGGTCCGCATCTGCGCCCGACAGAGGATCAGGTCGTCTTTGACTTGTTGTCCATTGGTGCGTGTCGCGGTGGGGACGAAGACTTCCCATGACTGCACCAGTCCGAAATACGCGACTCCGGACCGGCGCCTTCTATGAGAGATGCGGGTTTTGATCAAGTGGGAATGGCCGGTACACGCGCGGATTTGTCTTGCAGATCGTAAACTCCCGGGATGGATCGAGAAGGTGCGCGCTGACTTGGTGGCCGTGTCCGGGTGCTGCAAGCGCCCGAAGATGCAGCCCAGACGTCGGAATTGTCAGGATGCGGCCAACCTTGACGCAATTGAGCGCGCGGGCTCTTTTCCTCACCCCGCGTGACCGCTAGCCTCCGCTCCGGAACGTCACTCGGGATCTTCGCCATGTATGACCTCGCCGCCTTTGGCGCCTGGATCGAATTCGCGGTGCGCTGGCTGCACGTCATCACCGCGATCGCGTGGATCGGGTCGAGTTTCTACTTCATCGCGCTCGACCTCGGGCTGCACCGCGACCGCAACCTGCCGACCGGCGCGGATGGCGAGGAATGGCAGGTTCATGGCGGCGGCTTCTACCATATCCAGAAGTATCTGGTGGCGCCGGAGCACATGCCGGACGGGCTCGTCTGGTTCAAATGGGAGAGCTACGCGACCTGGCTTTCCGGCTTCGCCCTGCTGGCATTGGTCTACTATTTGGGCGCGGAGTTCTATCTGATCGATCCTGCGGTCATGGACCTCGCCGTGTGGCAGGCGGTCGCAATCTCGGTCGCGTCGCTGGCGCTGGGCTGGGTGATCTACAACACGCTCTGCAAGGTCTTCGTTGAGATAGACCAGACCATTCTGATGGTCGCGCTCTTCGGGGTTCTGGTGGTGATGGCCTGGTTCTATGCTCAGGTGTTTTCAGGCCGGGCCGCGCTCCTGCACCTCGGCGCCTTCACGGCGACGATCATGTCTGGCAACGTGTTCCGGATCATCATCCCCAACCAGAAGGTGGTGGTGGACGACCTGATCGCCGGCCGCAAGCCAGACCCGAAATACGGCAAGATCGCCAAGCAGCGGTCGACGCACAACAACTACCTGACGCTGCCGGTGATCTTCCTGATGCTGTCGAGCCACTACCCGCTCTCGTTCGCGACGGAGTGGAACTGGCTGATCGCGAGCCTCGTCTTCCTGATGGGCGTGACGATCCGGCATTACTTCAATTCGATCCATGCCCGCTCCGGCAACCCGCATTGGACCTGGGGCGCCACCGCGGTGATCTTCATCGGGATCATGTGGCTCAGCACCGCGCCGATGCAGGTCTCGGCGGAGCGGATGGGCGCCCGGGCGACCCAATTCGCCGAAGCCGAGGGGTTTGCGGAGGTCACGGATATCGTGCTTGGCCGCTGTTCCATGTGTCACGCGGCGGAGCCCGTCTGGGCCGGCCTGCTCTGGCCACCCAAGGGCGTGATGCTGGAAACGCCGGCGCAGATCGCGCGCCACGCGCGCGTCGTCTATCTGCAGTCCGGGATGAGCCATGCGATGCCGCCCGCGAACCTGACCTTTGTCGAGCCCGAGGAGCGTGCGAAGATCGTTGCATGGTACGCGGCCGCTACAGAGTAAGCCATCGCTGCCCGATTTCCGGGTGGAAGAATCGTGGTGCATCATGCTAGATATCGCGGCATGGTGCATGCCGACCCCAAGATAGGCGAAGGTCGACCGGTCATCCGTCAGCTGGACGAGGCCGCGGTCAATCGGATCGCGGCCGGCGAGGTCGTGGAGCGGCCGGCTTCCGCGGTGAAGGAACTGGTGGAGAATGCGCTCGACGCCGGCGCGCGACGGATCACGATCGACCATGCCGACGGGGGCAAGCGCCTGATCCGCGTCACGGATGACGGCTGCGGCATGACGCCGGAAGACCTTCCGCTTGCTGTGCAGCGGCATGCCACGTCGAAGATCGACGGGTCCGACCTGCTGAACATCCACACCTTCGGCTTTCGCGGCGAGGCGCTGCCGTCGCTCGGCGCCGTCGGGCGGCTGACGATCTGCAGCCGCGCCAGGGGTTCCGACGGGGCCGAGATTTCGGTTGCGGGCAATGTCGCTGCTGCGATCCGCCCCGCCGCGCTCAATGGCGGGACGGTGGTGACGCTGCGCGATCTCTTCTACGCCACGCCCGCACGGCTCAAGTTCATGCGCACGGACCGGGCGGAGACGCAGGCGATCACCGACATCGTCAAGCGCCTCGCCATGGCCGAACCCTTCGTGCAGTTCACCCTGCGCGACGTGTCCGGAGACTCCCCGCGCGAGGTCTTCCGGGCGGAGGCGGAGACCGGCGATCTCTTCGATGCCCTGCATGGCCGGCTGGCACGGATCCTCGGCCGCGACTTCGCCGAAAACGCGCTGCGGATCGATGCGGAGCGCGAGGGCCTGCACCTGACGGGATATGCCGCGCTGCCGACCTACTCCCGCGGCTCTTCGGTGACGCAGCACCTGTTCGTCAACGGCCGCCCGGTGCGGGACAAGCTGCTGATCGGGGCATTGCGTGCCGCCTATTCCGACCTGCTGAGCCGGGACCGCCATCCGGCGGCGGCGTTGTTTCTCGAATGCGACCCGATGCTGGTGGACGTGAATGTCCATCCGAGCAAGTCCGAGGTGCGGTTCCGCGATCCAGGGCTGGCGCGTGGTCTGATCGTGTCGGCCCTGCGCCATGCGCTGGCCGAGGCCGGGCACCGCGCGTCGTCCACCGTTGCGGGCGCCACGCTGGGCGCGATGAGACCGGAGGTTTCAGGCACACGAGTCTACCAGATGGATCGTCCGCAAAGGCCGTCCCGCGCCGCCCGGGAGGCGGCCTTCGAGGCGCAATCTCCGGGTTTTGCCGAAACCGCGCCGGTCTGGGGGCGCGTCGAGGCAGCGGACACCGTCGCCGAAGCCCATGAGGAGGTCGAAGACTTCCCGCTGGGCGCCGCCCGTGGGCAGGTGCATGAAAATTACATCATCGCACAGACGGCGGACGGCATGGTTATCGTCGATCAGCATGCGGCGCATGAGCGGCTGGTCTATGAGCGGCTGAAGCGCCAGATGGCGGAAACCGGCGTGACCGCGCAGGCGCTGTTGATCCCGGAAATCGTCGAGCTGTCATCCGAGGATTGCGCCCGGCTGCTGCAGGCGGCCGAGGAGCTTGCACGCCTCGGGTTCGGAATCGAAGCCTTCGGCGGCAACGCGGTCGCCGTGCGGGAGACGCCCGCGATCCTGGGCGAGGTGGACGCGCGGGCGCTGGTGCGCGACATCCTCGATGAACTTGCCGACCAGGGCGAAAGTGATCTGGTGCAGGCGCGGCTCGAGGCGATCCTGAGCCGCGTGGCCTGCCACGGCTCCGTTCGCGCCGGACGGCGGATGCGCGGGGAAGAGATGAACGCGCTCCTGCGCGAGATGGAAGCGACGCCCCATTCCGGCCAATGCAACCACGGGCGCCCCACATATGTGGAACTGAAGCTCTCGGACATTGAACGGCTCTTCGGGCGTACATGATCGAGATCGGACCATATCGGCTGTCGCTCGAAGACCCGGCTGTCATCGCCGGGCTTGCGGGCGTCGGTGCCGTGCTGCTCATCCTGCTGCTTTTGATGCTCGTCGTGGTGCGCGCCGGCCGGTCCGCGCGGATGACCGAGCCGCTGATGCGGCAGGTGGGTCAACTGGGCCAGAACGTGCAGATGCTGGCCCAGGGTCAGACCGAATTGCGCGGCAGCCTGCAGACTGTCAGCGACAATTCCGCAAGCGGACAGGAACGCCTGGCGCAACTTGTCGAACAGCGGCTGGCCGGGGTGCAGAGCCAGATGCAGGACCGGCTGGCGGAGAACGCCATGCGCTCGCACCACACGCTGGCCGAGATGCAGGAGAAGATGAACGCGGCGCTGCAGGGGTCGTCGAAGCAGACGGCCACCTCGCTCACCGCCTTGCAGGAACGGCTGGCAGCCATCGACAAGGCGCAGGACAACATCACCAAGCTCTCGGGCGACGTGCTGAGCCTGCAGGACATCCTGTCGAACAAGCAGACCCGCGGCGCCTTCGGAGAGATCCAGCTGCGCGATATCGTGTCGAAGGCGTTGCCGCCGGACAGCTATGGCTGGCAGGTGACGCTCTCGAACGGCAAGCGGGCGGACTGCCTGATCCACCTGCCGAACCCGCCCGGCCCGATCGTGATCGACAGCAAGTTCCCGCTCGAGGCCTACGAGGCAATCCGCAACGCGTCCACGGAGGCCGAGGCGCGGGGCGCCGCACAGCAGATGCGCACGGCGCTGCGCGCACATATCCGCGCCATATCCGAAAGGTACATCATGGAAGGCGAGACCGCCGACGGTGCACTGATGTTCCTGCCGTCGGAGGCGGTCTATGCCGAGCTTCACGCGAACTTCCCCGATCTCGTGCGGGAGGGGTTCGACGCGCGGGTCTGGATCGTCTCGCCCACCACCTGCATGGCGACGCTGAACACGATGCGGGCGATCCTGAAGGACGCACGGATGCGCGAACAGGCGGGTGCGATTCGCAAGGAACTCGCACTTCTCCACAAGGACGTGGAGCGTCTGGCGGATCGGGTCGGCAATCTCGACCGCCACTTCGGGCAGGCCTCCAAGGACATCGAGGAGATCAAGATCAGCGCCGACAAGGCGGGCAAGCGCGCGCGCCGTCTCGACGCATTCGATTTCGCCGAAGTGGAAGAGCACGACACGGTGGTGCCGCTGCAAACGTCCGAGCGGTCCTGAAGGGACGTTCGGCATGGGCACCAAAGCGAGAAACGCGCCCGGGAAAGCCCGGACGCGCCGTGTAACGGGACGCGACGGATCGCGCCTCGAAACCTGGTCTTAGCGGAAGAGCTGCAGGATGGTCTGCGGCGCCTGGTTGGCGATCGACAGGGCCTGAACGCCCAGCTGCTGCTGGGTCTGCAGGGCCTGCAGACGGGCAGACGTGGCCTCCATGTCCGCATCCACCAGCGAACCGATGCCCGACTTCATCGCGTCGGTCACCTTGCCCACGAACTCGGACTGGTCCGAAATCCGCTTGGCCGACGCACCCAGGGCAGCCGCGCCGTTCACGGCGGTCTGGATCGAAGCCTCGATCGCGGTGATCGAGGTTTCGGCGGCCGCTGAGGAGCTGACGTCAATGGCGGTCATGGTGAGCGTCGTCGAGAAGTCCATCGCCGAGACGGTGATGTTGGACGCTGTCACGGCGCCGACACTGTTCCGGTCGATGGAGGACAGGACCGTCAGGTCGGTCGTTGCCTGGTTCAGCAGGTTCATGCCGTTGAACTGGGACGAACCGATGATCGAGGTGATCTGGTTGGTCAGCTCGGTCACGTCGTTGCCCAGCTTCGTGTGGTCGACGTTCTCGCCGGTTGCCGCAACCACCTTCTCCTTGATCTCGCCGAGGAGGTTGGTGATCTGCTCGGCGCCGGCCAGGGCCACGGCGACGGTCGATTCACCCAGAGCGAGGGAATCGGCCACGGCCTTGAAGCCGGAGACGTCGGATTCCATGACCTTGGAAATCGCCCAGATGGACGAGTTGTCCTTGGCGCTGGAAATGTCCTTGCCCGTGGAAATCGCGTTTTGCGTGTGCGCAAGGTCCTTGTTGATCGACTTCAGCGTCTGCAGAGCGACCATTGCGCTGTTGTTTGTCAAGATGCTCGACATAAGAGTTTTCCTTCAATCTGCGGCGTTTTAGCCAGATGTCATCCCGTCCCGAGAGACGGACCAAAGGTCTTTCTGACCAATGCCCTGGCCGGGTCCCCGACCGTGCGCCACCCAATACGCAGGATGCCGGGACACCATCCGCGCAAAGCGTTAAGCGCAGGCTAACCCGACTCCGGAGGATGCCTTGCATTTTAGCCTTGTTCGAAGCGATCTGCGCCGTTGGTCGGAGCGGGGGCGAGACCAGACCTTGCCCGTCACTCCGGCGCCGGCGTCGAGCGCAAAGCCGGCAGACCGATACCGGTCGCTTCGAAGCCGCCGTCCACCGCGAGGATCTGACCCGTGACATAGCTGGCTTCGTCCGACAGCAGAAAACAGATCGCGTTGGCGATCTCCTGTTCCGATCCGTATCGGTTGAGCGGGATCGCGTCATGGTAGGCGTCGATGATCTCCTGAGTGTGCACGGCCATTGCCAGTTTGGTCCGGACCGGTCCCGGCGCCACGGCATTGACCCGGATCCCGAACTCCCCCAGTTCGACCGCCTGCTGAAGCGTCAATTGGGCGAGCCCAGCCTTCGACGTGCCGTAGGCGACCCGAAGGGTCGAGGCGCGAAGACCGGAAATCGACGTGATGTTGACGATCCCGGCGCCGCCGGCGGCTTCCAGCATGGGGCGGAACCGTTGGGCCATCAGGAACGGACCGTCGAGATTCGTGGCCATGACGGCGCGCCAGGTGTCGTGGTCCATGTCCGCCATCGGGCCGAAGCTGGCGAGCCCTGCGTTGTTCACCAGCCCCGTCAGGTGCGGCCAGTCCGAGGACAGGGTGTCGTGCAAGGCGGCGATCTGATCGGGTTGCGACACGTCGGTGTAGAAAGAGCGGGCATTGGACAGGTCCGCCACCGCATTGTCCAGTTCCACCTTGTCGTAATCCACCATGGCGACGTGCCAGCCCCGCGACAGGAGCGTCTTCGTCGTCGCAAGCCCGATGCCGCGGGCCGCGCCGGTCACGATTGCGGTCTTCATGATGTGTCCCCGAACAGATGTTGTGAGCGCCACGATGACGGTGCATGTCGCCAAAGAAAAGACCCCGAAAACTGCAATGCTTTCGAGGTCTCTACCTGTCGTGCTGTTCAGGCTGGGGTCAGATCCGGAGGAACGGCTGTGCGATCCTCGGTATCAGGCCGCGGAAGGTCAGTGGCGCATCGGTCACGGCGAGACAGATGCAATCTTCATGCATGTCCGCGACCGGCGTGTGGTTCAGGTCGCTGTCCGCGATCTCCACGTCGCCGCGGGCGAAATACTCGCCTTCGTCCCGAAACGCTCCCTTCAGGACCATCGTCATCTCGACACCCCTGTGACCGTGATCCGGCATCGCCGCGCCGGCGGGGATATGCAGGAGGCGTGCCGATGCGGCCGAGGATGTCGGCAGGATCGCCTGCTTCACACCCATGCCGACCGATTTCCATTTCACGGCGCCGAGCCCACCGCCGATGTAATCCTGCAATGGCATCGGCAGGATGGAATTCGCGCCTCCTTGTCGCTACCACAGGTTCGGCTGATCCACCGGCAATGATCGCCATGGTGGCATCGAAACTCGTCTCGTCCATCTTGGCGTCGTCTTCGTCGACCTCGTCCAGCAATTCGCCGCCGAGGGTGTCGTAGCTTTCTGCCTCGGCCCGACACCGCGCGCAGAGCGACAGGTGTGCGGCAACCATCAGGTTGAATGCCTCGGGAAGGGAACCTGCGGAATAGGCCATCAGGATGCCGGGCGTCAGATGATGTCTGATCTCTTGTGCCATCTCTCTATCTTCACTTCATTGCATGGCGCAGT
Organism: uncultured Alphaproteobacteria bacterium; assembly: GCA_963721175.1. GTDB lineage: Bacteria > Pseudomonadota > Alphaproteobacteria > Rhodobacterales > Rhodobacteraceae > Aliishimia. The sequence goes on from CAVRIG010000008.1 coordinate 15,795, forward strand.
CGGTCCAGCGCCAATCTGATCCTCGATTTGATCGTGCCCAATGGCAGACCGGTTTCAGCGGCAATCTCGGAGTGGGACATGTCCCCGAAATACGCCTTTTCTATCAAGTCCCGCTGAGCGGGAGGCAGTTCCTTCAAGGCGCGACCCAGCAATTCGCTCTCCTGCTGCAGCGCCAGCACGTCTTCCTGCTCGGGCTCGGCTTCGGGTCCCCAGGACAAGTCCTCGGGCTCGGGACGCTTTTCCCGCCGCAGGATGTCGATCCGCCGGTTCCGGGCGATCGTGAAGATCCACGTCGCGACCGAGGCCCGCGTCGGGTCGAACATGTGGGCCTTCAGCCAGACCGTGGCCATGACCTCCTGCGCGCACTCCTCGGCAAGCGTCGCATCCGCACCGGATTTCATCAGGAACCCCTTTATGCGCGGCGCGAAATGCCCGAACACCTGGGCAAAGGCTTCCCGGTCCTTTTCGTCGCGGATCCGCGCCATCTGGCCGACCCATTGCATCCGTAGGTTACTGTCGTGGTCACCTTTCAATTTTCTCGGCCTCTGCGCCTGACAAGCAATTCCTGCGACCCGCGCTCGTATTGCGCGTCGATCCCCGGATATGCCGCCAACCGCTGCAGGTTCAAGGCCTGTAAACATATGAGGCTTACGGGACGGCTCGGAGCGTGGATCAAAAAAACTTTACCAACCAGACAGTTTTTGTGTCACGTCAAGTTGACACGGGGTCGGGTGCACTAGTTCACATCCAAATTCGAGATGGCTGCGTACCAGCACTAGGGACAAGGACGAGGGACTTCTGTATGCCATTTGAATTTGCGGCCAGTTCTCCGCGCGAAATTGCTGTGATCGGTGGCGGTATCGCGGGGATGGGGGCCGCGTATCTGCTGAGCGGGGCGCATCGCGTCACACTGATCGAAGCGGAGCCGGCCCTGGGTGGTCACGCCCGCACCATCGTCGCCGGAAAGAATGGCGATCAGCCGGTGGACACCGGTTTTCTTGTCTTCAATTACGAGAACTACCCGCACCTCGCGGCGCTGTTCCACGAGCTTGCCGTACCGGTCGTTAAATCCACGATGAGCTTCGGGGCGTCGATCGGAGGCGGGCGGCTCGAATACGGTCTGGCCAGCCCCAACGCGCTCTTCGCGCAGAAATGGAATGTCGCCAACCCGCGCTTCCTGAAGATGGTCCGCGACATCCTGCACTTCAACAGGAACGCGCTTCGCGTCGCAAAGGCCGACCGGTCGCTCACGATCGGTGCCTTTCTCGACCAGCTTGGAACCGGCCACTGGTTCCGGGACTATTACCTGCTGCCGCTCTCGGGTGCCATCTGGTCGACCCCGAACGAGCGGATTTCGGACTTTCCCGCACATGCGATGGTGCAGTTCTTCGAGAACCACGCGTTGCTGAACTATAGCGGGCAGCACCAGTGGTACACGGTGCAGGGCGGATCGGTCGAGTACGTCCGCAGGCTGCAAGCGGCGATGCAGGCGCGCGGTGTCGAGGTCCGCACCGGAGCACCGGTTCAGGCCGTGCGTCGCGCGGACGGCTTCGCACATGTGAAGCTCCACGGACAGGACTGGCAGGGGTTCGACGAGGTGATCTTCGCGACCCATTCCGACGATACGCTGGCACTCCTGTCCGATCCGACGCCCCAGGAGCGCAAGGCGCTGGGCGCGGTCCGGTACCAGCCGAACGATGTCGTGCTGCATGCCGATCCCTCCGTCATGCCGAAGCGGCGCAAGGTCTGGTCCAGCTGGAACTACGCGGAAACGGGCAACGGGCGGGCCGAGCGCATCGACATGACATACTGGATCAATTCGCTGCAACCGGTGCCCTTGGACGATCCGCATTTCGTGACATTGAACAGCCAGCAACCCATTCGCGAGGAGCTGATCTACGATCGGACCGTGCTGCGGCACCCGGTCTATGATCTGGCTGCGCTTGCGGCTCAGGAGGAGATACGCGGCTTCAACGGCGCGAACGGGACGTGGTTCTGCGGCGCGTGGATGCGGCATGGGTTCCACGAGGACGGGCTTGCGACCGCGGTCGATGTGGCCGACGCGATGTCGCGGCGCAGTGCGGAGCCGGTGGCGGCCGAGTGACGGGGCGCATCGATCATATCGAAGGGGTGACCTTTCACGGACGCAAGGGCACCGTAGCGAACGCGTTCCGCTACTCGGTGGATTTCATTCTGCTCGATGCCGAAGCGGAGCCAAGTACGCCGCGGCTCTTTTCCCGGAACGGGCGCAACCTGACGGCGCTTTTGGACCGTGACCACGGCGGCGCGCCCGGAGCGGGGCGCGGCGCCGCCTGGGTGCGGGACGTGCTGCGACAGCATCAGGTTCCGGGCATCGCGCGGGTCGATCTGCTGGCGCAACCGCGGGTGCTGGGCCACGTGTTCAACCCGGTGTCCTTCTGGCTCTGCCACGACGGATCCAACCGGCTGATCGCGGTCATCGCCGAAGTGACCAACACCTTCGGGGACCGGCATTCCTACCTTTGCCACCACGCCGATCTGCGGCCCATCGCGCCGACAGACCGGATCCTGGCGCAGAAGGTGTTTCACGTCTCGCCGTTCCAGCCGGTGGAGGGCGGCTACGAATTCCGTTTCGACATCCGCGACGACCGCATCGGGATATGGATCGACTACACGCAGGCCGAAGGCGGGCTGATCGCCACGCTGACGGGCAAACGTGCGCCGCTGACCAATCGGGCCATCCTGCGCGCGGTTCTGCGCCGTCCGCTGGGCTCGCGCCGGGTCCTGGCGCTGATCCACTGGCAGGCGCTGAAGCTCTGGACGCGCAAGGCGCTCTACCGGCCGCGGCCCGTCCCACCCGAGCAGGAGGTCAGCCGCGGATGGTCGGCTGGCGAGGGAGTGCCAGGCGAATGAATACGCGTCCGCGACGGCTCCCGTCCTATGCGATCTTTGCCGCCTTGCTCGCGGCGGCCGGTCTGCCGATCTACATCCACGCGCCGAAATTCTACGTGGACGAATACGGCGTTTCACTGGCCGCTCTGGGCAGCGTGCTGTTCGGCTTGCGGCTGCTGGATGTAGTGCAGGACCCGCTTCTGGGCCGTCTCAGCGAGGCGCTTCGGTCCAGGCGAGGCGTTTCGGTGATGATTGGCTGCGCGGTCATGGCCGTGGCGATGCTGGGGCTCTTCGCGGTCACGCCGCCGGTCGCCCCGCTGCTGTGGTTCGCGCTGATGCTGACGCTGGTGTTCTCCGCCTTCTCGTTCCTGACCATCAACTTCTACGCCCAAGGGGTGCTGAAGGCGGACACCCTGGGGGAAAAGGGCCATTTCGAACTGGCGCGCTGGCGCGAGACCGGCGCCCTGATCGGCGTCTGCATCGCGTCGATCGCGCCAGTCGGCCTCGGCGCAATGATCGACCGACCGTTCGCCGGTTTCGCAGTGGGCTTTGCCGTGCTCGCACTCTGTGCCGTTCTGGCCATGCGCGACGAATGGCATGGCGGCGAAGTTCTGTCGGGAACCGGTCTGCGCGCCGTGCTGGGCGATGCCCAGGCGCGCCGGTTGCTTCTGATCGCACTCGTCAATGCAGCACCGGTGGCGGTCACCTCGACGCTGTTTCTGTTCTTCGTCGAATCCCGCCTGCAGGCACCGGGCATGGAAGGCGTGCTGCTTCTGCTCTTTTTCCTGAGCGCGGCCGTGTCTGCGCCGCTGTGGGGAAAGCTCGCCGAGCGATTTGGCGTCAAGCCGGTGCTGCTCGCCGCGATGGTCCTGGCGATCGTGTCCTTCGGATCGGCAGTGATGCTGGGCGCCGGGGACTGGCCCATCTTCGCGGTGATCTGCGTCGCGTCCGGCGCCACGATGGGCGCCGATCTCACGTTGCTGCCGGCGGTTTTCGCGCGGCGGATGGCGACCATCTCTCCGTCCGCGGCAGAGGGGTTCGGCCTCTGGTCGTTCGTGTCCAAATTCACGCTGGCCTTTGCGGCGGTGGCGCTGCTGCCGACGCTGGAGCAAGCCGGGTTCGACAGCCGCGCGCAAAACAACCCCGAACGGGCGCTCACGCTCCTGTCGCTGATGTATGCGGGCGTGCCGTGCTTGCTGAAACTGGTGGCGATCGCCCTTTGGGCGACCACCGAACTGGAGGAGGACTGACCATGGAAACCGCTCTTCTTGTCCTTTCGGGCATGGTTTTCGCATTCGGTGCCGTCTGGGCGCGGGGGCGCTACGCGAGTTTTCTCAGCCAGCGGCCCGAGCATTATGCCGCGGCGCGATCCGGGTTGTTCGACCTTCGCCGGCATCTGAGCGGCTCGATGCAGTGCGATGGCCTGATCTACGGGCCATTGGGCCGCGTCACCTCCCGGTTCGAGGCCCGGTTCGACATCACCTGGGACGGCAACAAGGGCATCATGGCGGAGCGGTTCCTCTACGACGACGGTTCGAAACAGGAGCGTGCCTGGCATCTGCGGCTGGGCAATGACGGGCGAATTCTCGCGACGGCCGAGGACGTGGTGGGCGAAGGAACGGGCGTGCAATCCGGTGATTTCGTCCAGTTGAAATACAAGCTGCGCCTTCCGGAGGCATCGGGCGGCCATGTGCTCGATGTGGTCGACTGGATGTACCTCTCGCCCAACGGGACCATCATCAACCGGTCCCAGTTCCGCAAGTTTGGTATTAAGGTCGCCGAACTGGTCGCGACGATGCGGCCGAATCAGACGGAAGAAAGGCGGGTTGCGTGACGGATTGGGTCGGCAAGAAGTACTGGTTGGTAGGAGCGAGCGACGGGTTGGGAGAAGCACTGGCGCATGTGATGAGCCGGGCAGGCGCGGACCTGACGCTCTCGGCGCGCAGCGAGGAGAAACTGACCGAACTGGTCGCGGCGCTGCCCGGGCATGCCAAGGCCCTCCCGATGGACATCACCGATGATGACAGCGTGGCGAAGGCCGCGGCACAGGTCGGCGAGATCGACGGTCTGGTCCTGACGGCAGGCGCCTACTGGCCCTTCGGCGCGAAGAATTGGAACGCCGAACAGGCCGTGACAATGGCCGATACGAATTTCACCGGGTTTCTGCGCGTGCTCGGGCAGGTCGTGCCGGGCATGGTCGAACGCGACGCCGGCCACATCGTTCTGACCTCGAGCCTGACCGGGTTCCGCGGCCTCTCGGGCTCGATCGGGTATTCGGCGTCCAAGGCCGGGATCATGTCGCTGGCCGAATGCATGCATGCCGATCTGCGGCGCACGAACGTGCGCGTTCAGGTCGTGAACCCGGGCTTCATCCGCACGCGTCTCACCGACAAGAACGACTTCCGGATGCCCTTCATCATGGAACCGGAAGATGCCGCGCGCGAGATGTTCGAGCATATGAACTCCGATTCCTTCAAGAAGAGCTTTCCGTTCCTGTTCTCGCTGTTCTTCCGCGGCGGCCAGTTCCTGCCCGACTGGCTCTATTTCAGGGTCTTCCCCTGAACGGCGCGGGTGGCCGCACCCAGGGTCGATTTGCTTTCGGGCCACGCAGGCTTGGAGGGGCGAGACCCCTCAGACTCCCGTGCCGCACCGTTGCACGTGAACGAGATGCGAGCCGAATCGCGCCTTTTGACCTATGATCTCCGCAAGGAGGTGCTCGTATGGAAGGACTGGAAATCTCGCCGCAAGTTGTGGCTCAGGTCATTCTGATGTCCCGGGAGATCGAACGCGCAGAAGCCGAGCTGCGCGCCTTCATCGACCGGATGGATACCCGGCAACAGGCCGAACTCGTGGCGCTGATGTGGATCGGGCGTGGGGCATTCGAGCCCGAAGATCTGGCGGAGGCTGTGGCACATGCGGAGCGTGAGGCGACGACACCTTGTGCCGATTACCTGATCGGAACTCCGCATCTGAGCGATCACCTCGAGGCTGCGTTGGACGCGTTCGGCGTGGACGTGACCGGTGCTGAAGACGAACTGATGTAGCGCGGTTCACTTAATGTCGGTGTGGTCTGGAGCAGTGCTGCGCAGTCGTCATCGCCACATTCCCTTGGCACCGACAGCCTGAACAGAGGGGCGACCCTGCATGACTGCCATGAACTCTCTGATGCGCGGAAACTGCGAGAGATCCACCGAATCGCCCTCCAGCCACGTGCAGATGACGTAAAGGTATGGATCCGCGAGGCTGATGCGGTCGCCGAGGACAAAGGGGCCGTTGAGGCAGTTCTCTTCCACGAATCGGCAGCTTGCCGTCATGTTTTCCGTAACTTTCGCGGCCATGTCCTGGAAACTCGACTCCTCCGAGGCCCACCGCGCCCCCCGCTGCTTGTGGGCGTGGTTCACATGCATGGTCGACGCAAGGTAGTACATCACGCCGCGCATGGCCGCGGCCTGCAGCGGGTCGTCCGGTAGGAGCCCGGCCTGCGGCGCGGCGGCGGCGACGTACTCGAGGATCGCGCCGGTCTCCGTCAGGATCGTGCCACTCACGTCGAGTGCAGGCACGCGGCCCTTGGGATTGATCGTGAGGTAGTTGTCGCTGCGCTGCTCCGCCTGGCTGAAATCGAGGGCCACGGGTTCGTATTCCAACCCGGCCTCTTCCAGCGTGATGGCAACAGCGACCGAAATCGTGCCGCGAGCGAAGTATAGTCGCATGGCAGGGGCCTCCTCAGACATGGGTCTGCGCGTGGTGACGTTCGGGGTGTTCAAGGTGCGGCACGGCATTGAAGAGGACCGGCGACCAGGTTCCGCCGACCGGAAAGAGCCGGTGGAGCGAGCTGTTCATGATGGCGAGCGCGAGGTTGGTCATCGCGCGGATGTCGAGCTTAAGGTGCAGGCGCATCGCCATCGCGATGAATTCCTCCGGAGGTCACGATCAGCGCCGGTCCCTCGCCGCTGCCGATCTCTTGGAGCACGGCCTGCGTCCGCGCTTCGAATTCGCCGAAACGCTCCGGCGCGCCCTCGATCTTGTCCTCCATCCAGGCTTGCATGAGTTGCGGAAAGTGGGTGACGAAATCCTTCACGTCGACCGGCGCGGGCACGCCCTGCTGGATCTCCAGCGCCTTGGCCATGGAGAAGTACTGCAGTTCGTTGAGACGGGGATCCTCGATGCAGTCGAGGTCCATCGCCATCGCCTCCGCGGTTTCCCGGTGGCGGCGCAACGTCCCGCAGTAGAGCCGCGCATGATGCTGCTGGTTGTCCCGCAGATGCGTACCCAGCCACTCCGACTGCTGTCGGCCGAGCGGGCTCAGCTTGTCATAGCTGCCTTCGGTGCGGGCGGCGGAATTCGCCTGACCGTGGCGGACGAGGGTGATGTGCGACATTCGGTGCCTTGTTTTGGTTCCGCCATCATCTAGGACAGCCGCGCGGCGCAGGCCAGAGGATATGGAAATGCCGGTGCGTCACGCGTGGATGCGCCACGATTGCACCTGCACGTCCTCTATCGGAAACGAATGTTCCGAACCGTGGCGGTGATCCCGCGTGTTGTGTCGGAATCAGGCCTCCTGAGGGGAGCGCCGCGTTTGTATAACGCCGGGGACCAACCCGGGAGACAGGCGCGATGACGGACAAGGTGCGGTTCACGCTCGATGGACAGGATGTCGAGGCCGATAAGGGCATGACGATCTGGGAAGTGGCGCATGGCCGCGGCCTCGTGATCCCGCATCTCTGTCACAAGCCGGCGCCGGGGTATCGGCCGGACGGCAACTGCCGCGCCTGCATGGTGGAGATCGAAGGTGAACGCGTACTCGCGGCTTCCTGCATCCGCGAACCCGCCGAGGGCATGGTGGTGAAGACCGACACGGCGCGGGCCAAGACCTCGCGCAAGATGGTGATGGAGCTTCTGCTCGCCGACCAGCCGGAGCGCGAGGTGGCGCATGACCGCTCCGCACATCTCTGGGACATGGCGGAGGTACAGGGCGTGACGGAGAGCCGCTTTCCCACGCTGGAGGCGGAGCGGATCCCGCTCCTCGATTCGAGCCACGTCGCGATGAGCGTGAACCTCGACGCCTGCATTCAATGCGGGCTCTGCGTGCGGGCCTGCCGCGAGGTGCAGGTCAACGACGTGATCGGGATGGCGGGCCGCGGGCACGATGCCTACCCGGTCTTCGACATGGACGACCCGATGGGCGCCTCGACCTGCGTCGCCTGCGGCGAGTGCGTGCAGGCCTGCCCCACCGGCGCTTTGATGCCGGCCACGGTGACGGACGAAAGCCAAGTCGGCGACAGCCAGGATTTCGACAAGGCGGTCGACAGCGTCTGCCCGTTCTGCGGGGTGGGCTGTCAGGTCTCGCTCAAGGTCAAGGACGGTCGGATCAAGTATGTCGACGGCATCAACGGCCCTGCCAACGAAGGGCGGCTCTGCGTCAAGGGGCGGTTCGGCTTCGATTACATCCACCACAAGCACCGGCTGACGAAGCCGCTGATCCGCCGGGACGACGCACCGGAGAAGGGGTTGAACGTCGACCCGGGCAACTGGGACCAGTTCTTCCGCGAGGCGACCTGGGACGAGGCGCTGGATCTGGCGGCGAAGGGGCTGAAGGGCCGCGGGCGCGAGGTTGCAGGCTTCGGCTCGGCAAAATGCACGAACGAGGAAGCGTATCTCTTCCAGAAGTTCATCCGGCAGGGGTTCGGCCACAACAACGTCGATCACTGCACGCGACTTTGCCACGCCTCGTCGGTGGCGGCGCTGATGGAGAACGTGGGCTCGGGCGCCGTGACGGCCACCTTCAATCAGATCGAGAATGCCGACGTGGCGATCGTGATCGGTGCCAACCCGATCGAGAATCATCCCGTCGCCGCGACGTACTTCAAGCAGTTCACCAAGCGGGGCGGCAAGCTGATCGTCATGGACCCGCGCGGGGTCGGCCTGCGCCGGTTCGCCACCCACATGCTGCAGTTCAAGCCGGGAACGGACGTCGCGCTGCTCAACGCGGTCATGGCGACGATCGTGGACGAGCATCTTTACGATCAGCAATATATCGACGCCTATACGGAGAACTGGGAGGCGGAGAAGGCGCACCTGCGCGATTTCGCGCCGGAGAAGATGGAGGATCTCTGCGGCATCCCGGCCGAAACGATCCGCGCCGTCGCCCGCGATTTTGCCACCGCTCGGGCGGGCATGATCTTCTGGGGTATGGGCATCAGTCAGCACATCCACGGCACGGATAACTCGAGGTGCCTGATTTCACTCGCGCTGATGTGCGGCCACGTGGGGCGGCCGGGCACCGGGCTGCACCCGCTCCGCGGTCAGAACAACGTGCAGGGCGCCTCCGACGCGGGGCTCGTGCCGATGTTCCTGCCGGATTACCAGACCGTGACGGATGACCGCGTACGTGCCGCGTTCACCGATGTTTGGGGGTCGGAAGATTTCTCGAGCCAAAAGGGCCTCACCGTGACCGAGATCATGGACGCGGTCCATGACGGCCACATCAAGGCGATGTACGTCCTGGGCGAGAACCCGGCGATGTCCGACCCGGATGTGGAGCATGCGCGCGACGCCCTGGCCAAGCTCGATCACCTCGTGGTGCAGGATATCTTCATCACCGAGACGGCGAACTATGCCGATGTGATCCTGCCCGCCTCGGCCTTTGCCGAGAAGACCGGAACCGTGACCAACACCAACCGGCAGGTCCAGATGGGCCGGCCCGCGATGCCTCCGCCGGGCGAGGCGCGGGAGGACTGGTGGATCACGACTGAGTTGGCCAAGCGTTGCGGATTACCATGGGCTTACACCCACCCGCAGGAAGTCTTCGCGGAGATGAAGCTCAACATGCGGAGCCTCGACAACATTACCTGGGAGCGGTTGGAGAGCCAGAACGCGGTCACCTACCCCTCGCTCAGCCCGGAGGATCCCGGCCAGGCGATCGTCTTCGGCGACGGCTTCCCGAGGCCGGAGGGTCGTGCGCGGTTCACGCCGGCCTCGGTCATCCCGCCCGACGACCTGCCGGACGCAGACTACCCGATGGTGCTGACCACTGGGCGGCAACTCGAGCACTGGCATACCGGATCGATGACTCGGCGGGCGAGCGTCCTGGACGCGGTGGAGCCGGAGGCGAACTGCTCGCTCCATCCCGCCACACTGCGGCAGATGGGGGTGGAGCCGGGCCAGTTCGTGCGGCTGACGACCAAGCGGGGGTCGATCATGCTGATGGCGCGCGCCGACCGGGCGATCGCGCCGGACATGGTTTTCCTGCCCTTCGCCTACGTGGAGGCGGCGGCAAACATTCTCACCAATCCGGCGATCGATCCCTACGGAAAGATCCCGGAGTTCAAGTTCTCGGCCGTGCGGGTGGAGAAGGTCGAGGAGGAGATCGCGGCGGAGTGACCCGCAGGCTTGGCGGCGACGCGGGCAAAACCCGGGAGTTTCCGGAATGGCCCGATCGCCAGTCTGAAATCAAACGCCGCCTCATCCAGAGCGCGACTTACCGATCCGCTTCCAGATCGGAATCCCGGCAAAACTGGATCGCATGACCGATCAGAAGCGTGGCACCCTCCTCGCGGATCGACAGGCTGACGAGATCCTTTGTCGTTTCAGTCTCCGTCAGCGAGAAAGAGACCCCGCGCACCCCGCTCGCCGTGCGCGCGGGTCCGAAGCCCCGCGAGAGATAGAGCCGGCCGTCCGTGCGGCCGAGGTCGAACTGCGCGTGGAAGGCGGCGGCGCACCAATAGGTTCGCGCGCCCAAGCTCTGGCCTTCGATGACTTCGAACTCGGTGGCCGAGATCGGGTTAACCTGCAGCTCCGGCACGAAGAGCGAGGCTTTCACGTTCGCCATCGCGGCGCTGCCGAAGACCACGCCTGCGCAGATGACAGCCAATGTTTTCGAGTGCTTCATGTCCGGTTCCTTCGCTGCGTCTTTGTGAACCCCGGTCCTCGCTTCATGCCTTGGACGACCGGCAGCATGGCTTGGAAGTAGACCGTGCGCGCAAAAGGCAAAGTCACGCCGGCCGGTCACAATGTCGCGCGTCTCTTCCGGATGCCTCAGGACGCTGGCGAAGGTCATGCGCCTGAAAAGCGCCCAAGCCGTTCGCGAGCCGGAACGTGCTTCATTGCCAGGTTGAGTTGCATCCGATTTCGCCCAGATCACACAAATAAAAATTAGGTCAACTGCGCCCCTAGTCCGGCAAGAGGTACGCTGTTGAAGCACATCAATCTGGCCTAACTTCGGGACGCTCCAGCCAAGCTGACCTCATCGACAGGCGATAATTGGTTCATCCTGAACAACGATGTCAGGCGGCGATTTGCAGTGCCTGAGGGCTGCCAGCGCCCCGCGTGAACCCTCGGAGAAGTGCGGCCAGCCAGACGAGCTGGCGCAAAATGACCCTCAGATGGCGCAGGATCATGCGGATGTTGTGATCACAGCCGCACAGGACCGCGAAGAGCGCGTCGCCTGTCGTTCCCTTGAGCGGGCATCGGGTCAGGCGGCCGTCGGTCTTCATATGGCCGATCATCGGCTCGATCATTGCCCGGCAGGTGATTGCGAGCAATCACCGAGAGGGGCGCTGCGTCGTCGCAGCAGTTTCGCGATCGTCCTTGTGACGCCGCGCCGGGCGCCGCTGATGACTTCACCGCCGGCGGTGGGGTCAATCCCTCTGTGGACAATACCGTTTCTGAGTTCTCGAAGATAGCCTAACACGTCAACGCCCGACAACTCTGGCGTCTTCAAGGTGTCCTCCAAGTGTTCCTTGAAGCCCTTTACGGGGCGCTCATGAATGATGTCGATCACTGACAACAAGTCGGTGATGTAAAGCGAGTGATACATTCGCATTTGAAAAAGGTCCGCTGGCGGGCGAAATGAGACGATTTTTCCTGCGGCCAGTTCCATGCACTCGAGATGCCAAGAAATGCTACTCACAAAGTCTTCGTTGTTCATTGATCGTCTCTTTGCCGCAGTCTGAGCCCTTTCCGCCACTTGTTCCGGGCGGGGTCTTTACACGGTCTCCGCGGCCTTCAGCATGTCATTGGCCTTCAACTCCGCATAGGTCGCGTCCAGTGCGTGACGGGCGCGGGTGGCCAGCATGCCGATTTCCTCGGGTGAAATGACCAGCGGAGGCGAGAGGACCATGCGGTCGCCGACATGGCGCATGACGAGGTTGTGCTTGAAGCATTGCTCGCGGCAGATGAGGCCCACGGTGCCTCGGTCGGAGGCGAACGTCGCGCGGGTTGTCTTGTCGGGGGTAAGGGCGAGGGAGCCCATCAGGCCGACCATCTGCGTATCGCCGACGATCGGGTGGTCGCCAAGCGCATGCCAGGCCTTGGCCATCGCCGGGGCGGCGACTTCGCGCACGTGGCCCAGGATGTTCTCCTCCTCCAGGATGCGGATGTTCTCGAGCGCCACCGCGCAGGCGACTGGGTGGCCGGAATAGGTGTAGCCGTGCGCGAAATCGTCGGCGTCCATGACCTTCGCCACCCGGTCGGAGACGATGCAGGCGCTGATCGGCTGGTAGCCGGAACTCATTCCCTTGGCGCAGGTCATGATGTCGGGCTCGATCCCAAAGGTCTGGACCCGAACCAGTTGCCGGTGCGGCCGAAGCCGCAGATGACCTCGTCGGCGATCAGCAGGATGCCGTGTTCGCGGCAGATGCGCTGGATCTCGGGCCAATAGGTGTCGGGCGGGACGATGACGCCGCCCGCGCCCTGAATCGGCTCCCCGATGAAGGCGGCGATGCGGTCTGCCCCGTGTTCCTCGATCACTGCCTGCAGCTGGCGGGCAGTGGCGAGGCCGAATTCCTCCGGCGTCATGTCGCCGCCCTCGGCCCACCAGTTGGGCTGGTCGATATGGAGGATATCGGGGATCGGCATCGAGTTCACGTCGTGCATGTAGGCCATGCCGCCCAGCGACCCGGACCCGATCGAAGAACCGTGGTAGGCATTCTTGCGGGAGACGATGATGCTGCGCTCGGGTTGGCCCTGCCGCGCCCAGTAGGTGCGCACCAGCCGGATGTTGGTGTCGTTGGCGTCCGAGCCGGAATTGCCGAAGAACACGTGGTTGAGGTCTCCCGGCGCCAGCTCCGCCAGCTTCTGCGCGAGGGCGATCGCGGGCACGTGCGTGGTCTGGAAGAAGGTGTTGTAGTAGGGCAGTTCGCGCATCTGCCGCGCGGCGGCCTCGACCAGTTCCTCGCGTCCGTAGCCGACGTTGACGCACCAGAGGCCCGCCATGCCGTCGAGGATCTCGGTGCCTTCGCTGTCGGTGAGGAATACGCCCCTGGCCCGGGTGATGACCCGCGCGCCCTTCTCACGCAACGCGTCGTTGGAGGAGAAGGGGTGCATGTGGTGGGCCGCGTCGATCGCCTGCAGTTCGGCGGTGGGCAGGTGGTTGGTGATCTTGTTCATCGGGGCGGCTCCTAGTTCCGGGCGGGTGCAGGATATGATCAAATCATTCCGCGTCAATCGAATCGCTGAATTCCAGCACCAGCTTCATGCCTTGCTCCACGTCCTCGCGCATCGCGGTGGCCGCGGCGTCCGCATCGCGCGCCTCGAGCGCCGCCAGGATCTCCGCGTGTTTGTCCGGCAGGTTCAGCGTTCCGAAGCGTCCGCAAATCACCCGCATCGACGGCCCGAAGCCGAGCCAGAGCCGTTCGACGACGTCCGACAGCATGGGCGCATTCGCGGACGCGAAAAGCCCGGTGTGAAAGCGATAGTTGTGACCGAGGTATCCCGGAACATCTCCCTGGCGGATCGCCGCGTTCAGATGCGTGTCGGTCGATCTGAGCCGGTCGATGTCGCGTCGCGTGATCATACCTGCGGCGCGGCGGGCCAATTCGGGTTCCAGCGTGGACCGCAGGAACAACACTTCCTCCGCGCGTGCCCGCGTCAGCCTCGGCACGATCAGACGTCGGTTGCCCAGCATCTCCACCGCACCTTCGGATGTCAGGCGTCGAAGCGCCTCGCGCACCGGAGTCATTCCGTCGCCGGTCCGGTCGACAAGCCCCTGGATGGTGAGCGACTGACCCGGTGCGAATTCGCCGAACAGCAAGCCTTCGCGCAGGCGCCGGTATGCGTGCAGGTGCGCCGGGGTCTTGCCCGAATCTGGGATCGCGGGATCTGCGGAATTTTCAAGCAGCGATATCGTTGTGGCCATCGAGTTCATCGTACATCCTTGCACCGGCGCGTGCTGCATGAAAGCATGAAACATATTGCCGCTGAAGGCAAAACTTGATCAAATAACCCGAGCCCAGACAAAAACCGGGCCGAAGAACGGGAGTAACACATGCAGACACTGAAACTGACCCTGTCCGCGTCGATCCTGGCATTGAGTTCGGTGGCCGCGGCCGCGGAGGAAGTGCGGGTCTACAACTGGTCCGACTACATCGACGAGGACCTGCTGACCAAGTTCGAGGAAGAGAGCGGCTACGACCTGATCTACGACGTGTTCGACAGCAACGAGGTGCTGGAGACGAAGATGCTGGCCGGGTCGTCCGGCTATGACGTGGTGGTGCCGACGGGCACGTTCCTGCAGCGCCAGATCCAGGCGGGCGCATTCCAGAAGCTCGACAGCTCGCAACTGCCCAACCTCGACAACATGTGGGAGGTGGTCGAGGAACGCACCGTGCAGTACGATCCGGGCAACGAATACTCGATCAACTACATGTGGGGCACGACCGGCCTTGGCGTGAACGTCGGCAAGGTGACCGAGGTGCTGGGCGAGGACGCGCCGATGAACTCGCTGGAGCTGATCTTCGATCCCGAGAACATGGAGAAGCTGGCGGAGTGCGGCGTGCATTTCCTCGACGCGCCGACGGAGATGATCCCCGCCGCGCTGACCTATCTCGGCGAGGATCCCGACAGCAAGGACGCGGAAGTGCTGGAAAAGGTGGAGCCCGTTCTGATGGGCGTCCGTCCGTACGTGCAGAAGTTCCACAGCTCGGAATACATCAATGCGCTGGCCAACGGCGACATCTGCGTTGCCTTCGGTTGGTCGGGTGACATCCTCCAGGCCCGCGACCGCGCCGCGGAAGCCGACAACGGCGTAGAGATCGAGTATCTCATTCCGAAGGAGGGCGCTCTGATGTGGTTCGACCAGATGGCGGTTCCGGTCGATGCACCGAACCCGGAGGGCGCGCACGCGTTCCTGAACTTCATCATGGACCCGCAGAACATGGCGCAGGCTTCGAACTACGTCTATTACGCCAACGGCAACAAGACGAGCCAGGAGTTCCTGAACGAGGACGTGATCGGCGACACGGCGATCTATCCGGACGAGGAGACGCTGGAGAACCTCTACACCGTGACGCCGTACGACGCGCGCACGCAGCGGACCGTCACGCGCATGTGGACCAAGATCAAGTCCGGCACCTGAGCAGGTGCGCAACCACCGCAACCCGAAGAGTCTCGTCCCGGTCCTGCGCCGGGGTGTGATGGTTCGTAGCGCTGAGGTCCCGGGGCACGCCCGGGACCGGACCCGCTGAGGGAGAAGATGGCGAACCAGAAAGTATTCGCGCCCTGGGAAGACGCAGGCCAGAAGCCATTGATCCGCTTCCGGAACGTCACCAAGAAATTCGGCGAGTTCGTCGCGATCGACGATCTGACGCTCGACATCTTCGAAAAGGAATTCTTCGCGCTGCTGGGGCCCTCGGGCTGCGGGAAGACGACTATGATGCGGATGCTGGCGGGGTTCGAGGAGCCCACGCACGGGATAATCGAGTTGGCCGGGCAGGACATCGCGCATGTGCCTCCGAACGAGCGTGCGGTGAACATGATGTTCCAGTCCTACGCGCTCTTCCCGCACCTCTCCGTGTGGGAGAACATCGCCTTCGGGCTGAAGCGGGAGCGGCGGGACAAGGCGTCGATCCAGGCGCGCGTCGACGAGATGTTGAAGCTCACGCGGCTGGAGAAATTCGCGCGTCGCAAGCCGCACCAGATCTCCGGCGGGCAGCGGCAGCGGGTGGCGCTGGCGCGGTCGCTCGCGAAGGCACCAAAGCTCCTGCTGCTCGACGAGCCGATGGGCGCGCTCGATGCGAAGCTGCGGCAGGACACGCAGTTCGAGTTGATGGACATCCAGGAAAAGACCGGCACGACCTTTGTCATCGTGACGCACGATCAGGAGGAGGCGATGACAGTCGCCACCCGCATCGCGGTGATGGACGAAGGGAGGATCGTTCAGGTAGCGACCCCCGACCGGATCTACGAGGCGCCGAATTCGGTCTATGTCGCCGATTTCATCGGGGACGTGAACATCCTCGAAGGCAAGGTGACACCGGCAGGTGAAGATCTCTACGCGTTGCAATATGCTCAAGGCAGTTCGGTCACTGCGGCCTCGGACAAGCCTTTCACCGACGGACAGACCGCGCATCTGGCGATCCGGCCGGAAAAGGTCGCGATCCACAATGCGCAGCCCAAGGGCGTGGACAATCTGGTGAAGGGGCGCGTGCTCGACATCGCCTATCTCGGCAATCTCTCCACATATCACGTGGAACTGCCGGGCGGTCAGGTCATCAAGGCGCAGACCGCCAACACCCGCCGTCTGGCCCGGCGCGACATCACTTGGGACGACGCGGTCTGGCTCAGCTGGACCAAGACCGCCGGAGTGCTGCTGGAGCAATGAGACGCGCGCTGCTCATCGCGGTTCCCTACGCCTGGCTGCTGGCGCTGTTCCTGATCCCCTTCGTGATCGTCTTCAAGATCTCGCTGTCGGACATCGCGCTGGCCATCCCGCCCTATGAGCCGACGATGGAGGATCGGCCTGGCGCAACTCATCGCCGGGCTCGATTTCGAGAATTTCGTCTTTCTGACGCAGGACGATCTCTACTGGAAGGCGTACCTGTCGTCGCTCTGGATCGCGGCGATGTCGACGCTGATCACGCTCGCAGTGGGCTATCCGATTGCCTACGCCATGGCCCGCGCGCCGGAGCAGTGGCGGCCGACGCTGATGATGCTGGTGATCCTGCCCTTCTGGACCTCGTTCCTGATCCGTGTCTACGCGTGGATCGGGATCCTGTCGACCGAAGGCTACCTGAACCAGCTTCTGCTTTGGATCGGCGTGATCTCCCAGCCGCTGACGATCCTCAACACGCCGACCGCGGTCTATATCGGGATCGTCTATACCTACCTGCCGTTCATGATCCTGCCGATCTACGCCGCGCTCGACCGGATGGACGGGTCGCTGATCGAGGCCGCGGAGGATCTGGGCTGCTCGCGGCTCTCGGCGTTCTGGCTGGTCACCTGGCCGTTGTCGCGCAATGGCGTGATCGCGGGCTCGTTCCTGGTCTTCATCCCTGCGCTGGGGGAGTTCGTGATCCCGTCGCTGCTGGGCGGGTCCGACACGCTGATGATCGGCAAGGTGCTGTGGGAGGAGTTCTTCAACAACCGCGACTGGCCGGTGGCGAGCGCGGTCGCGGTGATCCTGCTCCTGATCCTGGTCATTCCGATCGTGCTCTTCCAGATGAACCAGCAGAAACAGGCGGAGGCCGAGGGATGAGGCTGTCGCGGTTCAACGTCGTGTCGCTGACGCTGGGCTTCGCGTTCCTCTACCTGCCGATGCTGATCCTGATCATCTACAGCTTCAACGAATCGCAAGCTGGTGACGGTCTGGGCCGGGTTCTCGACGAAATGGTACGGCGAGCTGGTTCAGAACGAGCAGTTCCTCGATGCCGCCTGGGTCACGCTGCAGGTCGCTGTCATGTCCTCGACCATCGCGACGGTGCTGGGCACGATGGCGGCGCATGTGCTGGTGCGCGGCGGGCGGTTCTGGGGACGGACGCTGTTTTCCGGCATGATCTACGCCCCGCTCGTCATGCCGGAGGTGATCACGGGCCTGTCGCTGCTGCTGCTCTTCATCGGGATCGGTCTCGACCGCGGGATCCTCACCATCGTGCTCGCGCATACCACGTTCTCGATGTGCTTCGTGTCGGTCGTGGTCTCCTCGCGGCTTGTTGAGTTTCGACCGGTCGCTGGAGGAGGCGGCGCTGGATCTGGGCTGCACGCCGCTGCAGGCGTTCCGGCTGGTGACGCTGCCGATCATCGCGCCGGCGGTGATTTCGGGCTGGCTGCTGGCATTCACGCTGTCGCTCGACGATCTGGTGATCGCGTCCTTTACCTCCGGCCCGTCGGCGACGACGCTGCCGATGAAGATCTGGTCGTCGGTCCGGCTCGGCGTCAGTCCGGAGATCAACGCGCTCTCCACCATCCTGATCGGCCTGGTGACGATCGGGGTGATCACCGCGTCGCTCGCCTCCAAGCAGGCGAGCCTGCGCCGCCAGCGCGAGGAGCAAGCGGCCGCGCGCGCCGCATGAGGCGCATCTTCGGAGCCCATGCCTATGGCGATGCGCCCCGCGCGGGGTGCTGGTGGGACGAGACCTGCGACCTGCCGGACTGTCCGCCGCTTGACGGAGATGTCCGCTGCGATGTGGCGATCGTGGGGGCTGGGTTCACCGGGCTCAACGCGGCGCTGGAACTGGCCCATGGCGGCGCGGATGTCGTGGTGCTGGATGCCAGATCCCCGGGCTGGGGCGCTTCGGGTCGAAACGGTGGGTTCTGTTGCCTCGGCGGTGGGAAGCTGGAGGACGATGCGCTCGACCGCCGTTATGGCCGCGAGGGACGGCTGGAATGGCGCGCCGCGGAAATGGCTGCCATCGCGCAGGTGGCCGGTTTCCTGGAGCGGACCGGAACGGATGCGGATGTGCATTCCGACGGAGAGGTCTGGCTGGCGCACCGCGTGCGGCAGATGCGCGACATCGATGCCGCGGCTGCGCGCGTGGAGGAGAATTACGGCGTAGCGGCGGATGTGATCGCTGCGGACGCGCTCGGCGACCGGGGCATGATCGGGGGATTTCACGGCGGGCTCGGCGTCCCCTTGGGCTTCGCGCTCAACCCGCGCAAATACGTGGCAGCGCTTCTGCACGAGGCCCTGAAGCTGGGCGTTCGGATCCATTCCCGCGCCGGCGTGACCGGCATGGCGCGAAACTCCGGGGAATGGCACCTGCGGGTCGGGCCGCACGGCGTTCGGGCGACGCAGGTTCTGGTCGCCACTAACGGTTATTCATCGGAGGATGTGCCGGCGTGGCTCGCCGGCCGCTACATGCCCGCGCAGTCGAGCGTCGTCGTGTCCCGGCCGCTGACGCAGGCGGAGCTGGAGGCGCAGGGATGGACCAGCCGCCAGATGTGCTACGACAGCCGCAACCTGCTCCACTATTTCCGCCTGATGCCGGACAACCGGATGCTCTTCGGGATGCGCGGCGGGCTTGCCGCGTCGCCCGCGTCCGAAGCGAGGGCCCGTGCCCGGGTCAGCCGCGATTTCCGGACCATGTTCCCCGCCTGGCGGCAAGTGGAGCTGACGCATTACTGGTCGGGCATGGTCTGCCTCGCGCGGGGCTATTTGCCCTATGTGGGCCCGGTCGAGGGGCAACCGGGGCTCTGGTGCGCGATGTGCTATCACGGCAATGGCGTGTCGATGGGCAGCCACTCGGGCAAGCTCGCGGCCCAGGCCATGGGCGGCCGCGACATGCGCCCGCAGGCGTTGCGCGGACCGTTCGAGCGGTTCCCATTGGGGCGCGCGCGGCGGACGCTGATGCTGCCGGCCTACGTCGCCTTTGCGCTGGGGGACCTGTAGCGCGGAAGCACGACAGGGCGGACCGCGGTGCAGTTTGCGGCCATCTTCGAAACGCTCATGACCGCGGCAAACTTGTCAAAGCACATCGTCGCCCATACGCTTGTCCTGAACGTGGCTAACGACACCACCGTCGCATCGTTGACCTGGAGGACAGCTGCCATGCCGATGCGTTGGATCATTCTGTTGGTGCTGTTCCTTGTCCGAACGGTCATGGCCTTTCAGTTCCAATCCGTCGCGGCATTGTCGCCATTCATCATGGAGAACCTGGCGATCACGCTGACGGATATCGGCGTTCTGATCGGTCTTTACCTCGGCCCCGGGATAATTGTCGCCGGTGTCGGCGGTGCGGTGGCGACCTGGTTCGGCGACAAACGAACAGTGATCGCCAGTCTGGTGTTGATGGTTCTGGGCGGCGTCATGGTCGCCTATGCATCAACCTTGGGATGGGCGGTGGCAGGCCGGGTCGTGTCGGGTGTCGGCGGCGTGGTCATCAATGTCCTGATGACCAAGATGGTCATCGACTGGTTCGCTGGTCGTAACGTGTCGACGGCTTTGGGGATATTCATCAGCTCATGGCCGCTCGGGATCGCGCTGGCGTTACTGGTCCTCCCTGCACTGGCCGCCAGCGCGGATCTGGCGTTGGCGTGGACCGTCGTGGTGGTCACGACCCTGCTGGCACTGCTGCTCTTCGCAATCGTCTACAGGACGCCGGACGGTATGGCGCAGAATGGCAAGGTGACAAGCATGACCGCCTTGCCCTGGGCGCCGCTGATCTGCGCGGGGCTGCTCTGGGGCCTCTACAACGCGGCTTTCGCGATGATCATGCTGATGATGATAGCGCCTGCGTTGGCAGGGGAACTCGCCGATCGCATCGGCGACGTGAACGTGGCGTTCATCCTCGGCTCCGTCATGACCGTCCTTGCGATCCTGGCGCTTCTGGCCTTCAACCGGACCGCATCATCGCTGCAGGCATCAACTGCATAGCTGGCTCGGCGCTTGAACTGCAACCGACGTCGGATTTTTAGGGTCAGGATCGTTGTTGTTTCATAGCCAGAACAAGACGGTGGCAGCGAGCGCGATGGCGGAGAGGAAGGCCGCCATAGGACATTCCGGGGCTTTCCGAAACAAGCGCAATATGTCCAAAAAACACAATCAAATTAAAAAAACTCACTTGTGCGAGGCGTTCCGGCATAATCATATGCGTTCCCTGTTTTGGTGGGGGATGGATAGGGGGATGCACTGGCGCGAGAGAATTGCAGGAGACCGGAACGGGCGCTTTCGGCGCGTTTCGTGGAGACAGTTGCCGTGCCGGGCAAATACTTCGACGGACAGGGCCTGTTTCTTCGCGTGGCGAAGAACGGTGCCAGACAATGGGTGCAGCGCATCACTGTTCGCGGCAAACGGTGCGAACTCGGGCTGGGCAGCCCGCCCGCCGTATCACTGGCGACCGCACGCAAACTGGCGCTCGACAATCGCGGCTTGGCCATGCTCGGCGGCGACCCTCTGGCCGAAAGGCGGAAGGCTCGCAAGGGCTGACCTTCGCGCAGGCGGTGGACAATTACCTTGCCGCGAAGCTGTCGGAATTCAGGAACGAAAAGCACCGCAAGCAATGGCGCTCAACGCTCGACACCTATGCCGGGCCATTTCTTGGTCCGAAACTGGTTTCGGAAATTGCCGTGCAGGACGTGTTGAAGGTCCTGCAACCGATCTGGGCAGAGAAGACGGAAACCGCATCGCGGCTTCGGGGCAGGATCGAAAACGTCCTGTCTTGGGCGACCGTGAACGGGCACCGGACGGGCGACAATCCGGCCCGCTGGAAAGGCAACCTGGCGGAAACCCTACCCAAGCCCGCAAAGGTGGCCAAGGGCGAGAACCAACCGGCGGTGGCGCTGGGCGACGTGGCGCGGTGGTGGGCGGATCTGGAAAGCCGCGAAGGCATGGCCGCGCAGGCGCTTCGCTTTCTCACGCTGACGGCTGCGCGCTCGGGCGAAGTCCGGGGCGCGACATGGGATGAAATCGACCTCGGGGACGTTGCGACACCTGCGACTTCTGCGACACGGCGGGCAATCTGGACCATCCCGACTTCGCGCATGAAGAATGGACGCGAGCACCGAGTGCCGCTCACTGCCGAGGCAGTGACGCTTCTGGAAAGCCTGCCGCGCATGGAAGGCTCGCCCTATGTGTTCTTCGCGCCGCGCGGCGGGATGCTGTCAGACATGAGCATTTCCGCCGTCATGCGCCGAATGCAGGATACAGAGGTGAAGGCGGGCCGCGCTGGATATCTCGACCCGCGCACGAAACGCCCCGCCGTGCCGCACGGGCTGCGCTCGACCTTTCGGCAATGGGCGGCGGAGCAAGGCTTTCCGCGCGATATGGCGGAAATTGCTCTCGCGCATTTCATTGGATCAGAGGTGGAGCGGGCCTATCAGCGTAGCGACATGCTGGAACGGCGGCGCGACATGATGACCGATTGGGCTTTCGTTCTTCGCGGAAAATAGTGCATGTGAAGAACGTCGAAAACCCGGATTTCCCAGGTGGTCTGACGGTTTCGCTCGGCCAATAGCCTTATTTCTAATATACTTCAGACAGTTGGACAGCATGAGGGCGTTGTTTCATGGCTCACCCTTCGGGTGCGGGCTCCCGGGATGATCTGAGGTTGGATTTCGACCGACGCGTGCGATTGGCGTTCCGAGAGTCAAAGCTCAGTTCGGATGGCGGTCTGCTGATCGTGCGGGAACTGGATGAAGCCCTCGGCCTGTCCGATCTGGCGAACGCGGCGCTGGACGACAGCCGACCTTCACAGCAGCAGTGAGCCATCCAAGGTGTGAGGTTGGAAGCCGACATTCAGACCACCTCGAATGCGGGCGTGGCGCTGCACCGCCGCAAGGCGGCTTCAAACCCAGAGCAGACAAAGCAAGCTCTGTACATTGACCCAGATCAACGCGTGATAAGCGTAATCAGATTACCAACAGTTCGATAACCTCCAGAAAAGAAGATAGACCATGAAGGTAACGCGTCGCAGGTTCACGCAGGGCGCCGGCTCCGCCATTGCGTTCACGGCTGCAGGGGTCATCGGGCTTCCCGCTCGGGCCACAATGTCCGTTTCCCCTGAAGAGGCCCGTGCCATCGCGAAAGAGGCTTACATCTACGGCTTCCCGATGGTCGATTACTATCGCATCATGTGGGCGTATTTCGTCAATGAGAAGAGCAAGGAATACAAGGGGCCACCGAACGGTCTCTACAGCGAAGCCAACGTCTTTACTCCTGCCGACACGGCCGTGCAGACCCCCAACTCGGACACGCCGTATTCCTTTGGTTGGCTTGATCTGCGAGCCGAACCGATTGTCCTAACCCTGCCGAAGATCGAAGCGAATCGCTACTACTCCGTTCAGTTGATCGACTCCTACACGTATAACTTCAACTATCTCGGCACCCGCGCCACCGGAAATGATGGCGGCAGCTTCCTGATCACCGGTCCGGGCTGGACGGGTGAGACGCCAGCCGGCATCACCAAAGTCATTCAGGCCGAGACGGACTTCGTGCTGGCGCTCTACCGGACACAGCTGTTTGGCCCGAAGGACATCGACAAGGTCCGCGCGATTCAAGCGGATTACAAACTCGCACCGCTTTCCGCCTTTGCGGGAACGCCTGCCCCGGCTGCCGCGCCGCCCGTAAACTTCCCGACGCCGCTTTCTGCCGCCGATGAACGGACCTCGCTTGAACTGTTCAATCTGCTGTCCTTCATTCTGCAGTACGTTCCGGTTCTTCCTGACGAAAAGGATCTGCGGGACCGCTTCGCCCAGATCGGCATCGTGCCGGGCGAAAAGATCGACATCGCCGCCTTGTCGAGCGAAATGGCTGAGGCGCTGAAATCTGGAATGGCCGACGGGCAGGCAGAGATCGACGCGCGCCGAAAAACAACTGAAAATTCGGAGAACCTGTTCGGGACCCGGGCTTTCATCAACGGTGACTATGTGAACCGTGCACTGGGCGCCCAGTACGGGATTCTCGGGAATTCAAAGGAAGAAGCATACTACGGTCTGTTCGGAAAGTCTGTGGATGGCAATCCTCTCTCGGGTGACAAGAGCTACGTGATCCAATTTGAAAAGGGTCAACTTCCGCCCGCGAAAGCCTTCTGGTCCATTACCATGTACGACCTGCCGCAGCAGCTTCTCGTGGCCAACCCCATAGACCGGTATCTGATCAACTCCCCCATGTTGCCCGATCTGGTGACGGAGGCCGACGGCAGCACGTCGATCTACCTTTCCGCGACGAAACCCGAAGGAGATAAGGCCAAGAACTGGCTGCCGGCACCAGAAGGGCCCTTCATGGCGGTGCTGCGGGTTTACTATCCGGAGGCTTCCGTGCTCGATGGCACATGGAAGCAACCAGAAGTGCAACTTGCGGGATGATACAAATTCGCGTCTCGATCAGTCAGACTGGAAGAGCAGTCTGATCGGTTCCGTCGGTATGAGAGGCCCGAGCGTCATGCGCCGGGCCTTTTTTTTGCGATCTCAGCCAAGGATTTCGAGCGATGATGGCTTTTCCAAAGCATAGAAATGCGCGGAGCGGAAGCTTCGTCCCGTTCGCAACAGAGGATTTTCTGCTCATGCGAAATGCTGCAGGACGGCATTTGGTAATTTGGGCACAGTGCCGACCTCGGAGGCGGCGCAGCATCAGTACAATCTGGCGCGCCGGGCAACCCAACGGCGGCCCAGAGCGGCCATTGCCCGCTCGGTCAAACGCAGCGCTGCAGCTTCACCGGACCGGCCATTCGCCGCGCATGCGAAATCGGAATCTGCGTGAATTAACAAGCACGGGCAATGCAGTCCTTCGATTTCGCTTTGCGCGGACGCGAAAACTGCTCGAACCCATGCTGCGATAGCTATCCGAGCGAAACCCTAAGCGCGTGACCCAATCGCTTGGCGGCCTCGACGGCTGCATCGCCGCGCAGCGGCCATGCCTGGGTCAGGCCCTCGATGATCACGAGCAGTTCGGTTTCGGCCGCAACAAGGCCGGTTGCCGCCGCCGCTCTGGACGCGACCTCCGCCTTGTGGCGTTCGAGAAGCCCGCGGAGTGGACCGCTGTTCGGGTCGGCCGCCACGGCGGCATGAAACAGACAGCCATGCGACGTCTCGGTCGCCATCCAGGTGCCGACCCTCGCGAGAATTGCGTTGGTCGCTTCTTCGGTGCCGTCCGGCAGGCCATCGAAGACATGCGAGAGGTAACGCTGATGCCGGTTCTCCAATGCCGCCAGAACCATGTCGGCCCGAGAGGGGGTATATTTGTAGAGCGTGCGCAGGCTCACGCCGGCGGCATCGCGCAAGTCCTCGACGGTGGGCTCCGCAAAGCCGCGGCTGGCGAAGGCTCGCTCGAGCCCGGCGGATATCTTGCTCATCATGTCTGCCATGGTTGACGATGTAGAATGATCCCTCTACCTACGCAAGTAGAGCGATCATTCTACACTGGAGCATGCTTCGATGACACTGCCTGCAACGATGAAAGCCGTCGTCCTCACCGGACATGGCGGTCTCGACAAGCTGGAATGGCGGGAGGATGTGCCGGTTCCTCAGCCGGACGCAGGAGAGGTCCTGATCCGCGTCGGTGCCTCCTCGGTGAACAATACTGACGTCAACACTCGGACGGGCTGGTATTCCAAGTCTGTGCGGGGCGACACGAACTCGGCGGCCACGGAAGGATATGGCGGCGCCTCAGACGCCGACGGCGCGTGGTCCGGAGCGCTGAGTTTCCCGCGCATCCAGGGCGCCGATTGCTGCGGCAGGATCGTCGCGCGTTGGCAAGGGCGTGGACGGCGCGCGCGTCGGCGAACGGGTTCTCGTGCGGCCGATGCATCGCCCGAAGGGCGCGGAGCCCGATGCCCTCGTGACCTTCGGCTCCGAGCGCGACGGAGCCTTTGCCGAATACACCACCGTCGAGTCCGAGCACGCCTTGAAGATCGACAGCGCCCTGTCTGATATCGAGCTCGCGTCCTTTCCTTGCGCTTTCTCGACCGCCGAGGGAATGATACAGCGCGCGGCCCTGGGCGGGGAACGGGTGCTGATCACGGGGGCCTCGGGCGGTGTCGGCTCGGCCGCCGTGCAGCTCGCCAAACGCCGCGGCGCACATGTCACAGCGGTCACCAGTCCCTCGAAGATGGAGGCGCTGAAGGAGCTTGGGGCCGACATCACGATAGATCGGAACGAGGCCTTCCCCGAGGACGCCTTTGACGTCGTGCTCGATCTGGTTGGCGGGCCGCGTTGGCCCGCATTGCTGGATGCGCTGGTGCCGAGAGGCCGCTACGTGACCTCGGGCGCTATCGCCGGGCCGATCGTCGAGCTCGACCTGCGAACTCTATACCTGAAGGACCTGACACTTGTCGGAAGCACCCGACAGGAGCCGAGCGTCTTCGATGACCTGGTGGGCTACATCGAGGCAGGTGAGATACTTCCAGTAGTAGCTGAGCGCCGCTCGCTGCACGAGTTGCGTGCCGCCCAGGAGGCCTTCCTTGAAAAGTCTCACATGGGCAAGATCGGGATACAGATTTCTGGATGACGGAGACCCGAAGGCGCCCTTCCACGACGGACCGGAGATGCCGTAATGGGCGAGTCGCTCCCGGACCCCCGGCGTTGTGCTGCATGGTCCCGCTCGGGTGGCTATCGTCCTGTCACGGCCGACCGTCCCGGTCGGCAGCAACGATCCGAACGGGAGGACGAGACCATGGATCATTTCGTCGGTATCGACGCGCGCCGAACGCTGCAGAAGTCGAGGATCAGCATCGAGCTGTCGATGCGCGGCATGTTGCGCGGGTTCGGCCTCAAGCTCGGCCAGGTCAGACGGCAGCGGTTGCCGGAACGCGCTCGCGAGCTGGCGGACGGCAACGAGATGCTGACCGCCATGGTGACCTCGATGTTGCGCGGCCATGCCGCGCTCCGCAGCGAACTCGCCCGGCTCGAGAACCGATTGCGCCGTATCGCGCGGGCGGACAGGGGGGTCCGGCTGATGATGACCGTGCCCGGTGTCGGTGCCGTGGTGGCGCTGCAGGTCAAGGCGGGTATCGACGATCCGGCCCGGTTCCGATCCTCGAAGAATGTCGGCCCCCATTTCGGCCTGACGCCCCGGCGCAATCAGTCCGGCGAACGCGACGTGGTCGGCGCGATCAGCGCCGCGGGCGACCGAAACGTCCGCACCGCCCTGTTCCAGGCGGCGACGGTGATGCTCTATCAGTCGCAGGCGAAGAGCTGGCTCAAGGCCTAGGGCATGCAGGTCGCCAAAGACGCGGCATGAAGCGCGCCGTCGTGGCCGTTGCCCGCCGCCTCGCCGTCGTGCTGCACAGGATGTGGAGCGACGGCACGAAGTTCCAGATGACGCATCCGGCGCGGCTCGCCGCGGCATGACGCCCTTCGGCCGATCCGGTCCACCGGTCCGACCGTCCATGAGTTGAAACTGACCCCGAATTGGATCGGGATCCTCCCGGTCCTCCGATGTCCCTTCGCCGGGACGCGGTCTCGACGACGCCGCACGTTCGCTGGTGCCGCCCGCGAGGGCGAGCACGATACCAGAGATCGGCATGCGAGATCCAACTGACCAGGCATGATGTGGCGGCCCCGCGCCGACCACGGACGGAAGCATGATACCGGCGAAGCGACCCCGAACAAGGATGCGGGGCACAGCACGAACCAGGGAAGGACGCCGCGATGACGGGACGCGGCGGTGCATCATTGCGCGCCCGATCATGCCTCGATGGAAGTCAAGCCCATGTATTTGCTCTTAAATCAGATTGTTGACTTCACTACGCCCATTACGGAAGCCAATGTCGTGGAAGGGCTCACTGGCGCCGTTGAATCGGCCGCAGCATTCTCGTGTGCCAAGCCTCCTGTTTCCGACAGGCACGGCCCAGAACCGACATCCGCCAAAGCACGGCGCGCTGCGGCGCGTCCGTCAGAGCTGCCGTTCGTCGCAGCGGCGAAGTCGCAAACCCAAAATTGGCGCGTGAGTAGAAGGTGCGTTCCGCTTTCAAGAGTTTGTAACGTGGACTATTCCGGCATCCTGCAATCAATGATGCTCTTAACGCCTATCCACACAACGCCGTAGGTCAGCCGCCAAACTGGTCGGACAGGAAGAACTCGGACAGCGTAGTCGCGAGGTCGGACTGGTCGATCACCCAGCACTTGCCGCCCGTGTTCGGGTTGCGGCCCTTCGGTGCCAAGCCGCTTTCTGCGTGGATCGGCACGAAGCGGTGCGGGTAGCGGCTGACGAGAGCGAGATCGATGCGGGTGGGGCTTTCGATGTCCTTGATCGAGGCAGGTCGGGTCAGTATGGCGTCGCCCATCCAGCGCCGCACCTGGTAGGCGGTGACGTCGAGCTTTCGCTGGTTCTCCGGCTTCGTCTTTGCCCCGGAAAAGGCAGACTTGAAGGTGGTGACGTCCTGGTCGATCTCGTCCTCGAGTTCCTTGGGGACTTCAAGGATCGGGTCGTGCCGGGCCGCGATTTCGTTGATTTTGCCTTCGAGGTCTTTGTGCAGTTCGAGCAGGCGTTCGATCGCGGTTTCGGCGCCAACGAGACCGACGAAATTTTCCTCCGGTTCCGGATACCCGAGACTTTCGGTGATGAGTAGGCATTTCACGCCGACATATTTCCGGGCCAGTGCGGTGTAGAGCAGAAGGCGCGTGGACCACCAGTCGTTCGAGAGGTCAACATGGAGCGCCGGCGCCGGGACTCCGCGCGCGGTTTCGGTGGCCATCCTCGCGAGCCCTGCCTTGATGGTATCGAGGCTGGTGTCCTCGAGCGCGTCGCTGGCGAAGGTCCGTTCCATGTCGCCCATCATGACCGGCGGGCGCAGGGCGTCGCGGAAGCGGCGGGTGGGCTCGATATTGGCCAGCGATGTGGCGACGCGGGAAGCGAGATCGTCGGGGTTGACGAAGGTGGTAACGAGGACCCCTTCGCGGAATTTCTGGCGGAATGCGGTGACGGGGGTGATGCTTTCGCCTTCGGCCAGACCCTCAATCTGGTAGGGTGGCCAGGGAACGCTGTCGTCGAGGACAAAAAGGAAGTCGGGTATACTCATCTCGCGGGCAAAGGCCAGTTCGAACTCGGTGTAGGAGGATTGGCCAAGGGTGAGGCCTGGGGGCAGAATGATCCCGTTGTTGCCGGTCTCGGGCGGGCTGGAGCCACGGCGCCAGGCATAGATGCCGACGAAGGCGTCGCAGCGGCGGATGTCTTCGCGCACCTTGGCCAGCGGCGTTCGGCTTTCGGCGCCGTAGTATTCCATCTGTAAGACGACGCAGCCGAGGCGGCGTAGGGCGACCTCGGCCGCACGACGGTAGGGTTGCAAATCGCGGAAGGTGGAGGACAGATAGATGCGCATTAGCAAGTCTTTCCCAAGAGAGCATCGTTCAGAGACATGGTGCCGTCCGCAACCCTCGCTGGCAACGCTTTTCGATCCGGTGCCGCCTCCAAAACTGCACGGTCATCTTCGGCTATGTCGGGGCTATCGATACCGATGCACTACACAACGCTTCCGTGCGGCTTGGCCGTATCCGATCAGGACTCGCTACCGATCGCGGTTACGGCGAAGAAACAGCCCGAGGGGCAGTCATCCGGAACGGCGAAGCCGGCGCTGACCAGCCGTTCGAATTGGACATGCTCCACCGCGGCGCGGCCCGTCGATCCGGTCATTCGCTGCACTTTCTCGATTTGCGCAGCAGGTACAGGAATCGGTCGCAGGATACGAAGCAAGCAGCCTCCGGAAGATTAGAGCGCCGCCCTTCCGATCTGAATCGCTGCTGGGGATTCCCAAGGGGCTTTGTGTCTGCTTCTGTGCTCCCGGCTGACGCGCAAAAAAAGACCGGCCACGCGGTCGAGCAGGATCGTCCCGACGTCCTGAAGCAGCGTCGGGCCTGGTTCGAAGCCCAGCTCGATCTCGATCCCGAGCGGCTCGTCTTCATCGACGAGACGTGGACCGCGACCAACATGGCCCGCAGCCATGGCCGCTGCGCCCGGGGCGAACGCCTGCGGATGGCGATTCCGCACGGCCATCGCAAGACCACCACCCTGGTCGCCGGCCTGCGCCTGACGGCATGGTCGCGCCGATGGTGCTCGACGGCCCGATCAACGGCGACTGGTTCGAAGCCTATGTCCGCCAGGTACTCGTCCCGGAACTGCGACCCGGCGACATCGTCATCATGGACAACCTCTCCAGCCACAAGCGCGCCGCGGTCCGGGAGATGATCGAGGCGGCGGGCGCGAGGCTGCGCTTCCTCCCGCCCTACAGCCCGGACTTCAATCCCATCGAGAAGGCGTTCTCCCGGCTCAAGGCCATGCTCCGAAAGGCCGGCGAGCGCACCGTCAGCGGCCTCTGGGCGGCCATCGGCCGCTTCCCGAGAAACCCGACTGGCCATGCCCGAGATCTCTTTACGCAAGGCGGATGGCTGCGTCATCAGGAAGGACAAGGAAGATGAATGACGTGCAGATCAACGAATTCGAGTTCGAACTGGTCTTTGCACTTCCGCGGAAAGACGTGGCCTTGGATGAAATTGTCGATGCGCTCTTCGAAGCCGGGTGTGACGATGCAGTGGTCGGTCTCGGTGCGCAGGGCCTGCTCGGTCTGGCCTTCACCCGCAGTGGCGAAGATGCCGAAGCGGTCATCGCCGATCCGGTGAAGACAGCACTTGCGGCGCTCCCGGAAGGCACGAAGCTGCGCGAGGTCAAGCCCGATCTCGTCAGCCAGGGCGAGGTCGCGGCGCGGCTTCGGGTATCTCGTCAGGCACTCCAGAAGCGCGACCTTCCGCCCGCGTCGATCGGCGGCCTATACCGGGCCTCGGAGATGTTCGTGGCTCTCGATGCGCAACCCGGGAAGGTAAAGGATGCTCTTCGCGATGCCCGTTCCTGGTTTGCCGCGGCACCCGCGGCTCAACGCATGAACGCGCGCCTGAGCCTCGAGGGTTGACGGCCTGGCGGGACATTGATCCGCGGAGTGCACCAATTCAGCACCATTTGGCGGCGCAAGAGCACAACCGCCGAGGAAAATGAAACCGACAACGCGACGCCGAGGCAACGCGCAGTCCACAACCTTCTTGTAATGGGCCTGGCTGTCGAACAAAGCCGCATTTCTAATTGTGATTGTCGACGCGACGCGATCGGCTCTTTGCCGACCTTGACTTTCTTTAGGGCGGATTTCTCGTTTCCACGCAATCGATTCTCAGTCTATGGCGCTTTCGGCAGAAGCATCGGCGGGCGTATGCTCAGTTATCTCGAAATTTTTTCTTGCTTAAGCCGCGATTACTCAATCGGCATATGCCCAGGCACTGGGTTCCTTCAGTAGCGCCTTGAAGCGGATGAACAGCTGCCGTGCGAAAATCTCGAAGCGCCGCTTGGCCTCGCAAGTCGAATAGACGGCTTCCACGGCGTCTTTCAGGCCCTTGATGCGCACAAAGCCGCGACTGCCTTGGGAACCCCTCTCGTGCCTCACGTTCAACGCGAGTTGGTTTCACTCGACGACGGTCACCTCGGTGCCGACCTCAATTGTCGTGCCGAGCCCGGCATAGAGGTCGCGATCGCCGAACTCCGCCTGGAAGACTGCGAAAGCCAGTTCGCCGGTGCAATGCCCGGGCGCAATCCATTCCACCTCCAGCTCGTCGCGCAGCCGCTTGGCGATCCGCTCGATCTCGTCGGATTTCGCCGGCAGCAGATGGGTGCCTCCGACCACCAGGTGGATCGGTTCGCCGCTCACGGTCTTGGTCGTCTCCACGATCGCCTCGATCGTGGGATGGCTGCATCCGACGATCAGGACCACGCCCTCGGGGGTATCGATCGCCAAGGAGATTTCCATCACGTCCAGATCGACACCCCATGAACCTTTCAATAGGATGAGCCGCATCCCCGGCGCGATCTCGGTCGTCTCGGTGATCCATTTGAAGTTGCCCTCGGGCCAGGCACTGCCGAAATGCATCGTTTCCGGAGGGTCGCCGTCGAAGTAACGCATTTCCGCCGGAAGCGCCTCGTCCCGAGGGTAGAAGGTCCCCGGAAGGGCGGCGCCGAACACGCCGAAATTTTCCTTCGGTGCGTAGATGGTCACGTCCGGATTGACGGTCAGCAGGTAGTTCAGGCCACTGGTATGGTCGCCGTGGCGATGGGAAATGACGACAAAATCCAGATCTGTCAGGTCCACGCTCTTGGCGGCGACGTTCTGCGCAAAGATTTCTGCATTGTTGCCCGTATCAAACAGGATTTTCTTTCCGTCGTATTCGATCAGGGCCGAGAATCCCCAGTCCTTTTTCATTTCCGAGGTCTTGCCGAAGGCGTCGTAGAGGATAGTGATCCGGGCGTCGCCGGCGTCGGCGAGAGCGGGTTGGGCGGCGGCGGATGCCAGGCCGCCGGCGACCAGCAGCATCGCGAGTTTTCGGGTGAGAGTCATGAGGCGCATGGCCATTTCCAATTGTTAGCGGAGGACCCGTCAGCGATGGCTGCCGGGCCACTCTCGAAGATGAAGCTCGTCGCGGCGGCCGATCCCGATAGGGATGGTGCGAAGCCGTGCATGGATGCGCCAACACCGGCGGCTCGCTTCGCGCATTTCGCAAGTCACCACAAGCAGGCAACGTTCAACGGAAAAGCGCCATACTACAATCAGACATGGGTTGGCGCATACCAGTGCCATTCCAAATAAAGTAGGTCAGGACCGGTATATACCCAATTTTGAACTTACCATGTTTGGAGGAAAAACTCCATGAGAATATTGAACCGATATTTCTCAGGTGATGTTGTGTTGAGGCGAGATTGGTCGATTTTGCGCCGTTTTCAAGCTTGCCTGCGGTGACAGGGGCTGAAGCACTGACACTGGCGGCCATTGAGGCACCAAAGAGCGGGTTTGGCGAGTAGTTAGGGCGGTTTTGACCGCCACGCGACGCACCTGTCGAGCCGCTTTTATTGACATGCCCGCGCTCGACCATCATGCAGGCCTCGGCGGCGGCTTAAGGTTGCGGATAGCCGCAAGGATTTGCCCGAAAACGTTGCGTGGCACCGTCACCTCGGCCAGTTGGAACGTAATTTTTCGGGCATGGCGCACGACGCGTCCCCGGATCTTGATGAGACGGCTTTGAATGCTGTTCAGCGACCAGTCGGCCAATTCTTCCGGCAAGTCAGCGCGCTTCAGGAAGCTGCCGAGATTGTAGGCCAGTGCGTGAAGCTGAAGTCTGACCTGATTGTCATGGAACCGCTTGCAGGACAGACGAGTTCAATCGATCGCGTATTTGCCTTCCTTGATGTGCTGCTCGGCGGTGCCGCGCTGGTTGTAGAAGCGGATGATCCGTCGGCTTGCGGCTTTGCAGGACGTCCACCTCGCATTTGCAGTGAAAGTCCGGAATCCGCCGCGCGCGAAGGAGGCTCGCAGCAGCCAATGACGGCCAGCTGGGACCTTTGACTGCTTCAGAGCCGCCATGGCATGAACCGGAGTTGCAGGCTTTCGCTACGGGTGCAAAATCGGTCGGAGCAGACCCTCGCTACGCCTGCAACACTGCGGGTGACCGGCAAACTCAGACACCGCGGACCAGCGTTTCCGCGATGTCCCAGTCGTCGAAGATCCCGCACACCATCTCGCCGGCATGTGCCCCGCAGAGGGCAATCCGAACATCGGCGTGGCCGAAACCCGTGAGATCGACCTCACTGTTCTTGGATCGCCCGAAGGAACGATTTCGGGCGAATTCCGGGTAGCCGTTTCGCACAAGGCAGGCGACTACTCCGCCGTGGGATCCTACACGAACATTCCATACAGGGAGCAGGAATGATGCGCACAGCTCTCACTTCTTTCGTCGGCGCCGCCTGTGCCGGATTGGCCTTGCTCTTCGCGCTTGTTGTCCTGCTGGTCGCAACGGTGCCGCTCGTTTTCCAAGCGATGAATCACGACACAACACGGAGATCAATGGGTCCTGACCCTAGGGCCGTAAGGCGGGATCCGACTATTGCGTTCGTGGCGCGCTTCCGCCGAGCGACAACGCGCCTCGATGTCAGACAGGCCGACGCAGCGCGGACACGGAACTGGCCGGGACCGGGGTGCCGCCTTCGAGGATCAGCACCGTGCCGTTTCCTTCGGTCCGCACTTCGGTCACCTTGGAATACGCTTCTGCGGCCGTCGTCGAGACCACCTTGCCATTCGTCCGGCTTTCGACCTTGAAAGAGTAGATGCCCTCCGCGAACGGTGTGCCGTCGCCCTTCACGCCGGCCCATTGGATCGGGTCCGTCGACACCGGAAGCTGCTTGCGCTGCACTTCCTGGCCTGCCGCGTCGAAGACCACCAGATCCACCTCTTCGGCCGCACTGGCCGGGCTCGGGATGATGGTCACCGGCGATCCGTCGAAATGCGCGCCCGAGGTCGTGCGGGCTTCCATGCCGATCCAACTGGAGAGTTGCGCCATGTTGGAGCTGGCGAGCTGACTCATCATCGAGTTCAGAAGGTCGTTGGTCTTCACCTGCTGTTCGACCGACGAGAACTGCGCCAACTGCGAGGCATACTCGCTCGAATCCAGCGGCTCGAGCGGATCCTGATACTTGGCCTGCGCGGTCAGCATCTTGAGGAACGTCTCGAAATCCGAAGACAGCACGCTTTTCGCGCCCGACCCCGGTTCCACAGTTGATGTCGGTTTTGGCGCCGTGGTCGCAGCTGCGGCTTGGGGTGTGGTTACGTCCAAGGTGTTCTCTCCTCAAATCCGGATGTCGAGCCCACCGGACTCGTTCAATGTCAGTCGGTTGACAGGTTGTTCTTCGGCGATCACGGCGCCGGTTTCGTCGATCGTCGTTACGTTCCCGCCGTTGGAGGCCGAACCGTTTCCATCACCGGCCTCACCGCCGGTGTCGCGACCCTGACCGAAGGCGAGATCGATCGACGAGAACCCGAGATCGGCAAGCTCACGCGCCAGCTGGTCGGCATGCTTGCGCATCAGGTCCAGCGTCTCGGGCCGTTCGGCGAGAACGTGCAGCGTCACGCCGCCCTCGCTGGTGGAGATCGAGAGACGCACCCGGCCCAGTTCCTCGGGGCTCAGCGAGACGTCGATCGGGCGATCCGGCATGTTGCGGACGAATTCGGCGATCTGCATGGAGACGTGGCGCGCCATGGTGCCGCCTCCCACTGCCGAAGCAAAGCTGCTTTGCTGCGTGCCGTGCGTACCGGAGGTGCCGCGCATGTCGAAGCGCAGGCTTTCCGCATCGCCTTCCAGGGCAAAGGCCGTGTCGGCCTTCTCCTTTGCCGCGATGGCGTCCTTGGCCGCGGGTTGCAGGGCGGCCAATTGCGCCGAGGCGGATGAAACTGTGGCAGTGGCTTGCGGCGTCGGTGCGGTTGTGGCTGCCGCTGCGACGGCCTCGACCGCACGTGTCGAGGGTTCGCGGGAGTGCCTGTCTGCGCGGTCCTCCGCGGCGGCCTGCACCGACTCTTGCGCGGTTTTCCGAAGCTGCGCGGATTGTGCGACCTCTGCCGAGGACATTGCCTGAGCCGGTGCGCGGGTCTCCGCGGCAGTCATCTCGCCATGTCGCCGCGGGATGTCTCGGCCGGGTTCGGCGGGCAGTTCCAGAGGCTGTCGCGCGTCCGCATCCTTCGCCGTCGGCGTCATGTCGGCGCCGGAAGGCACCGTAGCGTCGGATCTGACGATCGTGAGCATCCCGTCCGTTCGGGCAAGTCCGCTGGACTTGTCGGGATTGACTGGCGCGCCGGTTTCGGCGGCACGGGACGTGGAGGCCAGCGTGGGTGTGTCGGCCTTGGTCGACAGGGCGTCGTCCGCCGCGACCTCGGCCTCGAGCACGGGGGTTTTCGCGGCGACAGGTGTCGTGCCATCCGAAGCACCTTTACCTGCGTTCGGCTCCGCGACAGCAATGCGTCTGGCCGGCAACTCCGGGATCGTCACCTGCCGTCTCGGGGTATCGCCCTGTGCAAGTTCCGGCGCTATGTCGTCTGTGGACCGGTCGGGAGCGACCTCTGCGGCCTCGACGGTGGCGTCCGGCGTGTCGCGGTCGGTTCTCTCGGACGCCTGGCGCGCTTCGGAACGGGCCTTGTCCGTCTGACGTGTCTCGGTCGTCCGGTCGCGGTCGCGCGCTTCCTGCGGCTTCTCGGTCTGCCTCACGTCCTTGCGGCTGTCCCGGTTTCGATCGGACATCACCGAGGCGAAATCCCGATCATCACGCCGTTGCGGCTTGTCGTACGTGCTGGACGTGGTCCGGGGCTTGGCCGGAATGTCCGCGCGTTTGCTCGGCTCCGTCAGGATCTGTATCAACACGGGTCTGGTCACGATCAACGCTCCGGGAATTCTTCCACGGCCTGACGTATATCCTCCTCCGGTTACCGAAATTTTTACCGCTGCCGGGGTATTGACGAAAAGTGCGAAAAATTTTCGGGATTTCCATAATGGACATACAGACGCAGATCGCAGCACTCGCCAGGACGCCGGACAAGCGTGACGAGGCGCTGCGCGCGGCAGCCCAGAAACTCGAGGCATCGTTCCTGGCGGAGATGCTGCAATCGGCCGGAATGGGCGAAAGCAGGGAGAGTTTTGGCGGCGGCGCGGGCGAAGACCAGTTCGGCTCCTTCCTCGTTCAGGCGCAGGCCGAAGAGATGGTGAAGGCCGGCGGGATCGGTCTTGCCGAAACGATTTTCGAATCCCTCAAGGAGAGGCAGAATGAAAACTGATCACGTCACCCTGATCCGCGAACTGGATGCGTTGCTCGACATCGAACGTCGTGCCCTTCTGGACGGCGATCTCGAAGCGCTCGCCGGCCTCGTGGAGGAGAAGGAGCAGCTGATCGACGCCCTGAACCGGGCCGAGTTCGCGACCGAAGACTCCCTGGCACCCATGAACGAGAAGGTTCAGCGCAACCAAGCCCTGCTGGAGCAGGCGCTGAGCGGGATCCGGTCGGTGGCCAAACGGCTGGCCGATATCCGGCAGGCGCGCAAGTCCTTCGATACCTACGACCGGCTGGGTCATCGCAACCGGATACAACCGGATTCCGAGACCTCCGTGGAGAAACGCGCCTGACCGGGATTTGTCTCAAATCTTAGGATCAGGCACGGATCGGCTTAGGACTCCTTTAGGCAGTTGCAGCGCAAGATGCACAGGCATTCGGAAAGCCGAATGGCGCACGGTCGGGACCCGACCAGGGCACTGGTCAGAAAGACCTTTGGTCCGTCTCGCGGGACGGGATGACATCTGGCTAAAACGCCACAGACTAAAGGAAAACTCTTATGTCGAGCATCTTGACAAACAACAGCGCGATGGTCGCTCTGCAGACGCTGAAGTCGATCAACAAGGACCTCTCGCACACGCAAAATGCGATTTCCACGGGCAAGGACATTGCCAGCGCCAAGGACAACTCGTCCATCTGGGCGATCTCCAAGGTGATGGAATCCGACGTCTCCGGCTTCAAGGCCGTGGCCGACTCCCTCGCTCTGGGTGAATCGACCGTCGCCGTGGCTCTGGCCGGCGCCGAGCAGATCACCAACCTCCTCGGCGAGATCAAGGAGAAGGTGGTTGCGGCAACCGGCGAGAACGTCGACCACACGAAGCTCAGCAACGACGTGACCGAGCTGACCAACCAGATCACCTCGATCATCGGTTCCTCGCAGTTCAACGGCATGAACCTGCTGAACCAGACCGGAACGGACCTGACGGTCCTGTCCTCCATCGACCGGAACAGTGTCGGCGCGGTCACCGCGTCCAACATCACCGTATCGGCGCTGGACTTCACCGCAAACCTCAGCCTGACCGACATCACGGTGACGAGTTCGACGCTCGCCGAAGGTTCGATCGCAAACATCGAAGCACACATCCAGACCGCCGTGAACGGCGCAGCTGCCCTGGGTGCGTCGGCCAAGCGGATTTCGGACCAGTCCGAGTTCGTGGGCAAGGTGACCGACGCGATGAAATCGGGCATCGGTTCGCTGGTGGATGCGGACATGGAGGCCACGTCGGCCCGTCTGCAGGCCCTGCAGACCCAGCAGCAGCTGGGCGTTCAGGCCCTGTCGATCGCCAACCAGGCGCCGCAGACCATCCTGCAGCTCTTCCGCTAAGCATGATGGCGGAGGCGCGTCAGCGCGCCTCCGCTTCCTTACTTGAACTAGTATGATCGGCAAGGCAGGGGTCCCAAGTGTCCACCGTTACGATGGCGCAACGCGCATACAAGACAGCTTTCGAGAATGTCAGCACTCCCCGAAACGTGGAGTTCCAGGTGATCGCAAGGATCACTCACCGCATGAAGAAAGCGATCAAGGACGGCGATAGACGTGCCTTGATCGAGGCGATGCACGAAAACCGGATCCTGTGGAATGCCTTGGCGGCGGATGTCGCCATGCCCGGCAATGCCCTTCCCGCCGATTTGCGGGCGCGCATCGTCTACCTTGCCGAGTTCACCGCGCACCAAACGCGCAAGGTTTTGAGAAAAGAAGATAACGCCGTGCCGCTGCTGGAAGTCAACGCGGCCATTCTCGGCGGGCTTCACACCGAAGGAAAAACATCATGAGCGGACTTGTCCTGAAGCTCAGTCCGAAAGAGCGCGTGCTGGTCAACGGCGCCGTCATCGAAAATGGTGATCGCCGCAGCCGCCTGTCGATCATGACGCCCGGCGCGAACATCCTGCGCCTGCGCGACGCGATTCACCCCGAAGAGGCAAAGACGCCCGTGCGCCGCGTCTGCTACGCTGTGCAGCTCGTCCTGTCGGGCGACACGGAAGCCAAGGATGTCCATCTGTCGCTGCTGCGTCAGATCGAAGAGTTGAGCCAGGTCTTCACCGACCCCGACAGCCGCAAGCATCTTCAGGAAGCGACAACGTCCATCGTTTCGGGCCAGCACTACAAGTGCCTGAAATCGCTGCGCTCCCTGTTGCCCCGCGAAGAGCGCCTGTTTGCGGCCAGCCGGATCTGAGGATCTGCCCACAAATCGACTACCGGGCGCGACACGAAGACGTCGCGCCCGGCAGGCCTCTCGCCGGACCTTGCGGGCGCGGCGCGATCTCGGCAGTCACCGGAAAAACCCCCAAGCGTTCATGAGGCCACCGGCGTCGGTCAGCGGAAATTCCGCTCCGTGATGTCGTGGACCCGGTTCCCGAAGCTCCGCCTCCGACGTTCCCTGATCAGCGCACCCCGGCCCGCCGCAAGGTGAGCCGCAGACGGTCGAAGCACTGCGCCGGCGTCGATGGCCCGGTCTGCCCCAGGAAGGCGTCGATCTCCGGCCAGACCTTGACGGCCAGATCCAGCTCCGGGTCGGTGCCCTCGTTGTAGAGCCCGGACCGGATCATCATCGCATTCTGTTCGTAGAGCGACGTGAGATACCTGACCTTGCCGATCACCTCGTTCTCGTCCTTCGTCGCGGCGGCCGGCAATGACCGGGAGACCGATCGCAGCAGGTTGATCGCAGGATACCGGCCACGCTCGGCGATCGCGCGGTCGAGGACGATATGTCCGTCGAGCACCCCGCGCAGGATGTCGGCGATGGGTTCGTCCATGTCCGATCCCTGCACCAGCACTGACAGAACCGCGGTGATGTCGCCGGTGCCATCGACGCCGGGCCCGGCACGCTCGCAAAGCTCCGTGATCAGCTGCGCGGTCGAGGGCGGGTGGCCGCGCAGCACCGGAACCTCGCCCGTGGCCGACGCGATTTCGCGGTGCGCCTCGGCAAAGCGGGTGATCGAATCGGCGATGAAGAGCACCGATTTGCCCTCGTCGCGGAAATGCTCGGCGACGCTCATCGCCGTCCAGGCGCAGCGGCGCCGCTCCAGCGCGGACCGGTCCGACGTCGCCGCCACGACCACGCAGTTTCGCATGCCCTCTTCGCCCAGGACGTCCTGCGTGAAGTGGCGCAATTCGCGCCCGCGTTCGCCGACCAGGGCCACGACCACGACGTCGCATTCCACGTTCTGCACCAGCGTGGCAAGCAGCGTCGACTTGCCCACGCCCGAGCCCGCGAAAAGTCCCATGCGCTGCCCGCGCACGAGCGGCAGGACCGTGTTCATCGCATGCGATCCCGTCGCCATCCGTTCACCGAAACCACGCCGGAACGCGGCCGGCGGTGGCGCGGATTTCAAACCGCGCGGCGTGCTGCCATGACTGAGTGGACGGCCGTCGATCGGTGCGCCATTCGCATCGATCACGCGTCCGAGCCAGGCGGCGGTCGGCGAGACGGACAGGGGATCGCGACGCACGACACGTGCGCCCAGCGAAAGACCGGTCAGCGCGCCGTCCGGCATCACGGTGACATGCGCGCCTTCGATGCGGATGACCTCTCCCTGGATGCGTCCGGTGCCCGGCACGAAGATCACCACCTGGTCCCCCAGCGACGCGGTCCGCGTGAGACCGGCGACGAGAACCTGACCGCCATCCGTCGCGATGACCCGCCCGACCGGCTGGACCGGTTTCAGGCCTGCGATCCGACGGGTGAGATCGTCGATCAATTCGGTGTGCATGTCGTTCCTCCTGACTGCCGCAAACCGAATGTAAAGGAATCAGGGTTAAGCCTTGATTGAGGTCAAATCGAGGGAGAAGCCCCGATGTTCGAAAAACTCGACATCTTCCGGATGTCATCAGCCATGGCATCCCATGCCGGGCGCCGTCAGGCGCTGGCGGCGCAAAACATGGCCAACGTGGACACGCCCGGCTACCGGGCGAAGCGACTGGCGAGCTTTGCCGAGCTGGCCGAATCGACGGACCAGCATCCTGCGCTGCGCGCCACGCGCCCGGGACACCTGTGGGGCAGCGGCGCCGAGGTCGTCCAGGCGCGAATCACCGAAGACCGCAACGACCCATCGCCCGACGGCAACACCGTGTCGACGGAGCAGGAAATGCTCCACTCGGTCTCGGCCAAGCGCGAGCATGACCGCGCGCTGGCGATCTACAAATCCGCCCTGACCATCCTTCACAGCACATTGGCGAGGTCCTGACCATGGCCAGCGAATTTTCCCGCGCTCTCGACGTCACCACGAGCGGTCTGCGCGCGCAGACGACGCGTCTGCGTCACCTGTCGGAAAACATCTCGAACGTCGACACGCCGGGATACCGGCGCAAGACCGTGGCCTTCGAGCTCGACCGGCAGCAGAACGATGGCGTCGACCGCGTCAAGGCCGGCCGGATGCAGCTCGACCGCACCGACCTCAAGCGCATCTATGATCCCAGCCATCCGTTGGCCGACGAAACCGGCAATTACGAGGGATCCAACGTGAACCTGCTGATCGAGATCGCGGACGCCCGCGAAGCGCAGCGCAGCTACGAAGCGAACCTCAAGATATTCGAACAGACCCGCGCCATGTCCTCGAGCCTGATGGACCTGCTGCGGCGCTGACCGACACCCCACCACACATCACCCACACATCAATAGGAGCATACCAGAATGGATGTTCAAGCAATTTCCGCAGTTCAGAAATACGCGGCCTCCAAACCCGCAACGGAGCCCGGAGGCATCGGCGACGCCGCGCGCGGCGCCATGCAGGACTTCGCGCAGACCCTCGCCGGTGCCGAAGCCACGGCCAAGGCCGCGATGACCGGTGACGCCGATCCGCACGCGCTCGTGCAGGCGCTGGCGCAGACCGAACTGGCCGTCGAGACCGCCGTGACGATCCGCAACAAGGTCGTCGAGGCGTACCAGGAAATCCTGAGAATGCCGGTCTGAGACATGCTGGAAGAGATCATCTTCTTCGACACGCTCCGGGCGGGGCTCTGGACGGCAGTCGTCGTGTCCATGCCGATCCTGACCGTTGCTCTGGTCGTCGGCGTGACCGTCGGCCTGCTGCAGGCGCTCACCTCGGTGCAGGAAATGACCCTGACATTCGTGCCGAAGCTGGCCGCGATCCTCATGGTCTTCTGGGTGTCGATGGGCTTCATGACCTCTTCCATCGTGACGCTTTTCCAAAGCCAGATCATTCCCCTGATTGTCGGAGGCTGAGACATGGACAGCGCAACCTACAGCACCCTTTCCCGCCAGATCGGGCTCTGGCGCGAGATGAGCATCGTCGCCAACAACATCGCCAACAGCGCCACCACCGGCTACCGCCAGGAAGGCCTGATCTTCTCGGAATACGTCAAGGCGAACCCGGACGGCCGCTCGCTGTCGATGGCGAACGGCAACGTGCACAACACGTCCTTCGTCCAGGGCGGCCTGACCGAGACCGGAGGCACGTTCGACTTCGCGATCGAGGGCGACGGTTTCTTCCTGATCGAGACGCCGATGGGCGAGCGGCTGACCCGCGCCGGCAGCTTTTCCACCAATGCCGATGGCGATCTGGTGACGCCCGACGGCCTGCGCGTGCTGGATGCCGGCGGCGCGCCGGTGTTCGTCCCGCCCGATGCGGGCCGGATCGCGGTCGCAGCGGACGGCACGATCAGCGCCGATGGCCGCCTTCTGGGACAGATCGGCCTTGTCCGGCCGATCGATCCGCTGGGAATGACCCGCGAAGATGGCGTCATGTTCGCGGCCGAAGCGGGGTTCGAGCCGGCCGAGGATTCGCGCATGCTGCAGGGGTTCACCGAAGGGTCGAACGTCGATCCGATCACGGCGCTGGCGCGCATGATCGAGGTCCAGCGCGGATACGAACTCGGACAGTCCTTCCTTGATAGTGAAGATCAGCGTGTCCGAGACGCGCTGCGATCATTTACCCGTTAACCTGAAAGGAGCGAGCAGATGCGAGCCCTGAAAATCGCCGCCACCGGGATGTCCGCACAGCAGATGCGGGTCGAAACCATCTCGAACAACCTCGCGAACATGTCGACGACCGGCTACAACGCCCGGCGCGCCGAATTCGCCGACCTGCACTACCAGCAGCTGATCCGTCCGGGCACGATCAACGCCTCCGACGGGACTGTCCTGCCGACCGGCGTGCAGCTGGGCCTCGGCGTGCGTCCGTCCGCCGTGTCGATCCAGCTCGCGCAAGGCTCGGTCTCGGCCACCGGCAACGATCTCGACCTCGCCATCGAAGGCAACGGGTACTTCGAGGTCACGTTGCCGTCGGGCCAGACGGCATACACGCGCGACGGTGGTCTGAAGCGGACCGGCGAAGGACTGATCGTCACCAATGACGGCTACCCTGTTGCGCCCGAGATCACCATCCCGTCGGACGTGCGCAGCATCTCGATCAACGCGGACGGCGAGGTCTATGCCTATTTCGTGGGCAGCGAGGAGGCCGAGCTTCTGGGGCAGTTTACCCTGACCGCCTTCACCAACGCCAAGGGGCTCGAGGCCATCGGCTCCAACCTCTTCGTGGAGACCGAGGCGTCCGGACAGCCGCTTGCCTCCACCCCGGGCATCGATGGGCTGGGCATGCTGCGCCAGGGCTACCTCGAGGACAGCTCGGTCGACGCGGTGCGCGAGATCACCGAGTTGATCGAGGCGCAGCGGGGCTACGAAATGAATGCCAAGGTCATCTCTGCCGCCGATCAGATGATGGGCGCAACCACGCAGGTGCGATGATGCGGAACGTGCTCTCAGTCCTCTTGATCGCGCTCGCCGGTGTGGCCAATGCCGAAGCGGTCGTCGCGGTGAAGACCATCCGCGCCAATACGATCCTCACCGAACACGACGTGTCGCTCGATCCCGCAATGCCCAGCTACGGGCTGAAGAACGTGGCGGACGTCGTCGGTATGGAAACCAAGGTCGTGCTCTACGCCGGTCGTCCGATCCGGCCCGAGAACCTGACGCCGCCGGCGCTGGTCGAGCGCAACCAAATCGTTCCGCTCGTCTTCAGCCAGGGTGGCCTGATGATTTCAACCGCCGGACGCGCGCTCGATCGCGGCGCCGAGGGCGACCTGATTCGCGTGATGAACCTGTCGTCTCGCACCAGCCTGTTCGGCACCGTGATGCCGAATGGAAGCATAGATGTCTCCGGCATGTGATCCGGACACTCCAGAAAGGAATGACATGAAACGCGCGGTATTTATTGGAATGACGCTGGCGGCACTCGGCGCCTGCTCGCGGATTGAAAACATTGGCAAGGCGCCGGACTTTACCATGGCGCAGGGCGGTACGGAACACGCCGCCATGCTGTCACCAGGCTTGCCCCGGTCACTGGAAACGCGCGCGTCTGTCTCCGAAGCCTCGCTCTGGAGCCGGTCGCAAAGCTCTCTGCTGGGCGATCGCCGCGCCATGTCGCGCGGCGACATCCTCACGGTGGTGATCGAGATCGACGAGAAGGCGGAAATCTCCAATTCCACCGAACGGTCCCGCGAAGGCAGCGAAGGTCTGAGCGTGCCGCAGCTGGGCGGACTTCCGCAGCGCATCGACCGCAAGCTGCCGGACGGAGCCTCGATGGACGACATCGTGTCGCTCGAGTCCAACAGCTCCTCGAGCGGAGACGGATCCGTGAAGCGGAACGAGAAGCTGACCCTGCGCGTCGCCGCGACGGTCACCGACGTGCTGCCCAACGGCGTCCTGGCGATCTCCGGAACTCAGGAAGTGCGCGTGAACTTCGAGATGCGCGAGCTTCTGGTGTCGGGATACGTCCGCCCGCAGGATATCTCGCGGCAGAACGAGATCACCTACGACAAGATCGCCTCGGCCCGCGTGTCCTATGGCGGCCGCGGACAGATCACCGACGTCCAACAGCCCCGCTACGGACAGCAGGTGCTCGACGTCATCCTTCCGTTCTGAGGACTGGTCATGATCAAGAAGCTTCTTCCCATTCTCCTGCTCCTCATCGGAACCGGCGCCGGCGTGGGCGCCGGCGTCTTCCTGCGCCCGGCTCCCGCTCCCGTGGATCACGCCGAGGCGGGTGACGGCGAAGAAGCCCACGGCGCCGAAGAGGGTGCTCATGGCGAGAATACCGCGCATGCAGAAGAGGGCGGACTTGAGATCAAGACCAAGGCCAACCGCGACTACGTCAAGATGAGCAACCAGTTCGTCATCCCGGTCGTCGAGAATGGGGCGGTGTCGTCGATGGTTCTGGTGGCGCTGAGCATAGAGATCCAGTCCGGCCAGCGCGACGCGATCCTGTTGCGCGAGCCGAAGCTGCGGGA
This sequence comes from uncultured Alphaproteobacteria bacterium, assembly GCA_963721175.1. Taxonomy (GTDB): domain Bacteria; phylum Pseudomonadota; class Alphaproteobacteria; order Rhodobacterales; family Rhodobacteraceae; genus Aliishimia. The sequence goes on from CAVRIG010000008.1 coordinate 60,227, forward strand.
TTCCTTCCTGCAGGTGCTCTTCGATCACGCCAATGTCGGCGGGTTCCGAGGAGCCTTCACCGACAACAACCGGCTGGACGTCCTGCGCGCGGCGCTGCGCGAGGTCGCGATCCGGGATGCCGGCAAGATCGTGTCCGACGTGCTCATCCACGATATCGCGCGCCAGGATTACTGATCAGGCATCATTACCCGTGCAGTCGAGCCCCGTGTGCGGTGTGACCGCCGCGGGGTTTTTTCCGTTGTCCGGGCTTGCTTGAGCGACCCGACCGCACGCCGGAAAGCCTTCAGCCCTGGCCGGACGATCGGCCCAGCGCGGCCTGAACGGCGGCGATCTGGAGCACGGCTTCCATCCGCCTCGCCTCGTCCGCCCGTCTTTCCGCGTCCTGGTGTTGGTCCTTGAGTTCGGACACGACGTCGCGGCGGCCGATATCCTTGCGCGCCTTCTTCGCGACCGGCACCTTGCGGGCCATCACGCGCGCGAGGTCCATGTTGAGGTCGGCCTGCGTCCGGTCGATCCACCCCTGCCACAGGATATCCGCGCCGATCGCCCGCATCGGGATCAGTTCGGGATCCGTGTCGTGGCTCATCCTGCGATGTTCCTGCAACGTGCCGATCTGGCGACGGAGCTTCAACTCCTCGGCCTGGATCGCGGCGAGGGCCTTGCGCGACTTCAGGCTGCGCAGTTCTTCGAGCTGAAGCAGTATTTCGAAGTCGTCGGGCATCAGTAGCTCCGCTGCTTGGCACGCTGGCGCATGGCTTCGGCGAACCGGACGCCGGTGGCGACGGCCTGGTAGAGCTCGGGCGGGATCTCCTGACCGATATTGACCGTCGCGTGCAGCGCCCGCGCGGTGGGGGGATCCTCGTGGATCGGCACGCCGTGTTCGATCGCGCGTTCGCGGATGGCGCGGGCGAATTCGTCCGTCCCCTTGGCGACGCAGGTCGGCGCCTCGCCCGGCAGCCGGCTCCAGTGCAGCGCCACGGCATAGTGCGTCGGGTTGGTGATCACGACATCCGCGGTCTCGACATCCTGGAGCGTGTGCGACATCGCCATTTCCCGTCCGCGCTGCTGGCGCTGGCTTTTGACGTAGGGATCGCCTTCGCTCTCCTTGGTCTCGTCCTGGACCTCCTTGCGGCTCATCCGCAGCTTGCGGCGGTGCTCGAAGTACTGGAACGTGAAGTCGACACCGCCGATGACGGCGGAGACGCAGATGACGATCGCGAGAAAGTTCAGGAACAGCTTGCCCAGGTAGGCGATCGACAATTGCGGCTCGAGCCCTGTCGTCATCATGATCTGCGGCAGTTCGGAGTTGATGAAGACCGCAAGGCAGACCGCGAAGATCACGAGCTTCAGAAAGCTCTTGAAGAATTCGAAGAGACCGGACGCGCCGAATTTCTGCTTGGCCACGCTGAGGGGCGAAATCCGGTTGAGCTTCGGGGCGATCTTGGAGGGCGCGAAGGTCACGCTCTGCTGCGCGATCGCGCTCAGCAGGACGGCCACGGCGGGTATGCCGAAGAGGATCCCGAAAAACCCGACAAGGCGTTCCACGACCTGTGCCATCGGCGCTCTCGCGCTCCCTTCGAAGAACAGGGGTGCCAATTGCGCCGACTGGTCCAGAAACACCATCAACGCGCTGGCGCTGTTGAAGAGCGCGCCGGATGCGACGATCACCAGGGCGACGAATAGTCCGGCGTAGGCGGCCGTGGCGTTGATGTCCTGGGATTTCGGGACGTCACCCTTGCGCCGCGCCTCCTGCAGCTTGTGCGGCGTCGGCTCGAATGACTTGTCGCTGTCGTCGTCCTGCCCCGACATCAGCGGAGCCCGTCCATCGGCGCGGCCAGGAACAGGTCAAGCGCCTGCATCCACGCGGTCAACATGAAGGGCGCGGCCAGGAACAGAAGCACGAGGCCTCCCGCGGTAATCAGCGGAGCGCCGACGAAGGCCACCATGAGCTGCGGCATGGCGCGGTTGATGGCACCGAGTGCGAGGTTGTAGATCACCGACAGGATCACGAACGGCGCCGCGAGGCTGAAGCCCAACGCAAACGCACGCGCGACGCGGTGCACGCCCCACTGGCTGAAGAGTTCGGGCGTTGGAAACTGGCCGGCCGGAACCAGCTCGTAGCTCAGCACGAAGAACTGCGCGGCCTTGATGTGCAGCCCGGTCATCACCGCCAGCGCGAGGCCCGCCACCACCAGGACGTGCCCGATGGCCGGCATCGGCTCGGCCGCACTGCCGCCCAGAAGCTGCGACAGCGATGTCGCCTGCGCGGCGATGGAACCTGCCGTCTGCAACGCCAGGATGAAGAGGCGAAATCCGATGCCCAGGATCAGACCCGTCGCGATCTCGGTGAAGATGAGAATGATCGGTTGCGACATCGCGGGCGTGGGATCGACGGCGGGCAGGACCACCATCGTCATCGCGAGGCCAAGCCCCAGCTTGATCCGCATCGGAACGGACCGCTCGCCGAACCCGGGCATCACCGAAAAGAACGAGGACATCCGCAGAAACACGGCAAAGGCCAGCGTGGCCTGGCCCTGCAGAACGCGAACGACTTCATCGAGCGCTTCCATCAGGCGGCAACGACCCCGACCAGCGACGGCCGCGCATCCGTGCCGATCTCCTCGAAGGACAGCACCGGTGCGGAGATCCCCTTGGCCTTGACCAGCGTCTTCAGGAACCGGCGGCGCTGCGTGCTGGTGACGAGAGCCGGGAAGATGCCCGACTCGTTGGCATTGCGCACCTTGTCGGCGACCCCATCGGCCAGCGCGTTGAAGAGATCCGGCGGCAACGCGATGTCGCCATTCGTCCGCCCGTCGCCCAGCTGGTAGTTGCTGAAGGTTTCCTCCCATTCCGGGGCCAGCTGCACGAGCGGCAAGGTGCCGTCCTCGCGGCGCAGTTCGGCCACGAGCTGGAAGCCCAGGCGATGGCGTACATGTTCGCAGATCGCCTCGGGCGAAGCCTGCATCATCCGAGCCTCGGCGATCGCCTCCAGGATCAGCGGCAGGTTGCGGATCGACACGAGCTCGTCGAGCAGAAGCCGCAGGACGGAATGCAGCATGTCCATCGGGACCTTGTCGGGCACCAGCTCGTCGAGCAGCTTGCGGTTGGCGTCAGCGCGTTTCGGATCGGAGATCGTGGTGAGCTCGGTCAGGATCCGCCGCAGCGATTTCAGCGTCAGGAGCCGCGACAGGTTGCGCTTGATGATCTCGAGCAGGTGCGTGGCGAGGATTTCCGTGGGCGTGACGAGTGTCAGCCCGTCCATCGCCGCCTGCTCGCGGGCGTCCTGCGGCACCCACCTGGCCGGTGCGCCGTAGACGGGTTCCTTCGTGATGCCGGGTCCCGACTGGGCGGCACTTTCGGGAAGAAGCGCCATGACCTTGTCCCGCTCCAGGTGCCCGCGCGCCTGTTCGACGCCTTGGATGCGGATGACGTAGGTCCCCGGTGACAGGCCTGCATGATCCGATAGGCGCATTTCGGGCAGGATGATGCCGAAGGCCGTCGCCACGTGCCGCCGCATGTTGACGATGCGCGCATCGAGCCCCGTACCGGGGTCCAGCACCATGTTGACGAGGTCCGTGGCGAATTCCACGTGGATGTCGTCCAGCTCCAAGAGGTCGCCGATCGGGCGTTGCTTGGGTTCGGTGTCTTCCGGTTCCAGAATGTCCGCAGTGTCGTCCTTCGGCGGATGCTTCTGCTTCCAGTAGGCGAGCCCGGCGAGAGCGATGCTGCCGGCCACGAAGGGCAGGAACGGCAGGCCCGGAAACAACGCAAACATGAACATCAGCGCGGCCACCGAGTAGAGCGCCGCGGGATGCTTGCCCAACTGGTCGAAAACGGCGAGATCGGTCGAGCCGGTCGTGCCGCCGCGCGCCAGCAGCAAGGCCGAGGCGATGGAGATGATGACGGCGGGGATCTGCGACACCAGACCATCGCCGACCGTCAGGATCGCGTAGGTCTCGAAGGCCTGGCCGAACGCCATGTCGTGAACGACGACGCCCATGATCAAGCCGGCCACAAGGTTCATCAGCGTGATCATCAGGCCGGCGACCGCATCGCCCTTCACGAATTTCGATGCACCGTCGAGCGAGCCGAAGAAGGTGGTTTCCTGTTGCTCCGTATCGCGACGGGCCTTGGCTTGCTCGTGGTTTATGGAGCCTGCGGCGACGTCGCTGTCGATGGCGAGCTGCTTGCCCGGCATTCCGTCCAGCGCGAAACGCGCACCGACCTCGGCCATCCGCGCGGCACCCTTGGTGATGACCATGAAGTTCACGATCAGCAGGACGCAGAACACGACCAGGCCCAGAAAGATGCTGCCGCCCATGATGAACTCGGCGAAGCCTTCGATCACGTCGCCGGCGGCGTTGGTGCCGCTGTGCCCCTGGCCGATGATGAGCTTGGTGGAGGAGACGTTCAGCGACAGCCGCAACATCAGGGAGGCCAGCAGGATCGTCGGGAAGGCCGAGAAATCCAGTGGCCGTTCGATGAAGAGCGTCACCGTGAAGATCAGGATCGCCAGCGCAAAGGACACGGCCAGCCCGATATCCAGAAGGAAGGACGGGATCGGCAGGATCATCATCACGATGATCGCCATCAACGCGAAGGCCAGCAGGACCGTCGGGTTGAAGAGGGCCAAAGAGCTCAGTTTCGGCATGGCGAGGCAATCCTAAACCAAAGCGGGAACGGCCCCGCCACGCATGTCGGGCGCGGGGGGTCGTTCGAAATGAATACGAATGACGAAGGAGACGTGATCGGTCGTGTCGTTGCCGCGGCACGGTAGCGACGACCCACCACTTCAAGTGCCGGTCGGTGAACTGCAGACGAGGCCGGCGGCACCGTTTCGTGCCACCAGCCCCAACTTGGGTTCGCCGCTGTTAAATGTGCATTCTGCACAGGGTCCCTCCACGTTCTGCGGATGGCGCCAATTTACCTTGAACAAGGTTTATTTTGGGTAAGCGGATTAACCACCGGCGCCGATATTCAGGTCGGGATTGGCCAGAAGTTCCTCGATATCCGCGCTCAGAGCGCTTGAATCCGAAAGCAGCGCGCCGGCTCGGGCCAGCAGGCCGCCCTCCGACTGCGGAACGGGCCGGTCGGCGAGGTCGGTCGCCCGGGTCAGGCTGCTGCCTTCGGTGGTTTCGGCGACCGCACCCGTCGGCGCTTTCCAGGCAGCCGATTCGGCGCGGTCGGCCTGACCCAGCGCGCCGTAGATCTCGGCGGCGTCTTCGAAGTCTCCGGACGCATAAAGCGTGTCGGCGCGAAGCGTGTCGAACTCGGGCCCGTCGAACATGGCCGAAGCCGCAAGCGCCTGCCGGTGATTACCGAGGGCGAGGTGGATCCGTCCGCGCAGCAGTTGCTGCTCCCGCGGCGCGACGTTCCGGTCGATGTCCGCGATCAATTCTTCCGCCTGTCTCGAAAATCCGAGCTTGACCAGTCGTTCGCCCAGCAAAAGACGCGTGCGCGCATCCATCCTGAACAACTCGGCACCCTTCAGCGCCAGCGTGCGTTTCAGGAACGTCACATTGTCGGCATCCGATTGCAGCGTCGCATAGAGAGCGCTCACGAGTTCATCCGCCTCCATGTTCTGCTTGCGGGCTGTCTGCAGGACGACAAAGGCCTCGTCGAATTGGCCAGACTTCGCGAGCGCCATCATGTGCGCGCGTTTGATTTCCGGCGCCAATTCCAAATCCCGGTATTCGGACGCGTAGGCTTCGGCCAAAAGCGCGGTATCCTTCGAAATGGATTCCCCGTTGGCGACCTGGAGATCGATGAAACGGATGAGCGCAAGCGGTGCCTCGAAGGCATTCTCCTCGATGACGTCCTCGAAACCTGCGCCGGCCTCGGAGTCGTGGCCGTCCGCCAGTGCGATTTCGGCCTGTTCCAGCTTGGCCGCGCTTTCGGGCTCGTGCGGGGTCCGGGAGATGCTGCGCATCGCCTGGGCGGCGGCATCGGCATGACCGACGGTGCGCAGGCGCTTGCTCAACTGCGGCGCCACGAAACTGCGCAAGTGGTAGGGAAGCTTGTTCAGAGCCCTGAGCGCGGCGGCCTTGTTCATGCGCTCCGGCCGCACTGCGCCGGTGTCTGCGAGGATGGCCCACAAGGCCACGTCGCTGTCACATTCGGCGAAGCGCGAGAAGCCTTCGGTCTTCGGTCCGGGGCCATACTCCATCAACCGCGCGAGTACCATGATCGAGGCGTCCACCTGCGCGTCCCGAACCTCGAGCGAGGCGATCTGCAATGCTTCGGCACCGAATCCGTAGTAGATGTAGGCGCGGGCGAGCCCGATCTGCGCCGTGCGATCCAGCTTGTCGAATTCGCCGTAAAGAGCGTTGCGGTGCCGCGCGATCTCCGCGCCGAACTGGCCTTCGACACCCCAGTCCTGAACCGCGAAGAGATCGGTGTCGAGGCAGGTCAGCCCGTCGATCGTCGCGGCGATCGAATCTTCGGTCCCGTCGTCGCGTTCGACGCTGCTCGTGATGCGCAGGTTGCCGGGCAGGCCGCCGTGGTTCATGAGCGGATCGAGCGATGCTTCGGCAGATTTGCCTTCGGCGACCTGGTTCCCGTCATCCGTGTGGTTGGCGCGTTCCTTTCTGGGATCGGGCGCAGGCTTGAGCAACCCCTGCGTCGCCGCCAATCCGATCTGCCTTGCCAGGCGATCCTCGAGTATGTTCAACGCCTCTGCGGTTTCCTCGACCGCAGGGTCGTCCTTGACTGGACCACCTGCGAGCATCGAATGGCCGAGCGGCGTGTCGGACAGGTCGAACGGCCGCCGATGAGCGGGATCCAGCACCAACGGGAGGATGATAGGCGCTGCAGGTGCGGGCGGCAGTGACGCTTCGGCCTCGAGCTCCCGGGCAGGCGCTTCGGATCCGACGCTCACGACATCAAGGCCGAAGTAGGACTCCGTGGCTGCGATGCTGTCGGACCAGTTCGGCGCAACGGATTGTTCCGCAACGGTTTCGCCCGTGGGCATATCACCTGGCGCGATGTCGAGAATGATGTAGCTTGGCGCCATCGCCGTCGCAGAGACGACACAGTCGCACCCGAGGTCGAGCCGCAAGGTATCACCGTTGGAAACGAGGTTCTGCACCCTGTCACCAGTGATGCGTCGAAACACGTCGGCCGTCGAGAACCCGTCTGGATTGCGCGGAAGTTCGAGCGTCGCGACCCGGCCGTTCTGGTTCAATGTCCAGTCCACCGACGGGTTGGTGTAGAGGACGAGGCGGGTAAAGTCGCCATGCTCCCCCGACCGGACAAGAACAGGGGCGGCGAAGGAGGGCGCCGCCCAGAGGAGGATCAGAAGTGCGAGCGATAGCTGTTTCATGCGGCTGACTGCTTGACGGCCTTCAGGCTTTCCTCGAGCTCGGCATAGGACGGACGGCAGTGCGACGGTGTGTTCTGACGCCCGACTTCGATGCAGATGTTCGTGGCATGGTTGTAGAGGTTCGCGACCAGCACCTCGCGGATGAGCTGGTAGAAATGCGACTCGTCCTCGACCACGGCCTTCACCTTGCCGGCGAAGGGCCCAACGAGACCGTAGGACAGGAAAACGCCCAGGAACGTGCCAACGAGCGCGCCGCCGATCATCTTGCCCAGGATCTCCGGCGGCTGGTCGATGGACGCCATCGTCTTGATCACGCCGAGAACCGCCGCGACGATCCCCAGGGCCGGCAGGCCATCGGCCATGGTCTGCAACGCGTGGCTGGAATGCAGCGCGTGGTGGTAATTCGCCTCCATCCGCTTTTCCAGAACCTCTTCGACCTGGTGCGGGTCGTCGTAGTTCATCGAGGCCGACCGCATCGTGTCGCAGATCATCGCGATGGCTTCCTTGTCCGCGACGATCCGGGGATATTTCGAGAAGATCGACGAATTCTCCGGATCCTCGATATGCTCCTCGATCCCGACCGGGTTCTGGCGCGCCAGCCGGATCAGTTCGAACAGCAGGCACAGAAGATCGCGGTAATCCTCGTGCTTCCACTTGGGGCCCTTGAACACCTTGCCCAGGTCCTTGACCGTCTGCTTGATGCCCGACATGTCGTTGCTGATGAGAAACGCACCCGTGGCCGCACCCGCGATCATCATCATTTCGAACGGCAGGGCCTTGAGGATGATGCCCAGCTTGCCGCCGGCTGCCAGATAGCCGCCGAACACCATGACGAAGATTACGACGATCCCGACAATTCCGATCATGGAATGGCCCCTATCAAATTCCGATGCTTTGTTGTCGCAGAGGAGGTTTAAGAAAAGCTTCTCAGCTTGGCGAAACTACTCTTTTGGAACGTCGGCATTTCGCCCGGCGAGAATTGCGCTGATGGAATAGGCGGCTGCGGGTGTCATGCCCGCCATCACCGAGGCTGCCGCATCCGGACGCATCCGGCCCAGGAATCCGGCCGCGAATTCCGGCGCCATTTCCTCGAAGAGAGCCGCGGCCGTTTTCGGCTTCATGTTCTCGTAGACGGTGGTGAGCCGTGCCAGATCGTCCTCGGCAGCCGTGCTGGCGAGCGCGAGCGTGCCGCGCAATTCCTCCTCGGCCGCCTTCAATTCGGCGAGGCGTTCGTTGATCTTCTCGTCGGCGATGTTCAGCGCCTTCAGACGCTTCTCGATCTGTTCTTCCTGGGTTCTGATCCGTGCCTCGCGCTCCTCGAACGCGACCAGGATCGCATCGAGTTCGGTGGGCGTCGGCTGTCCGGCCATGGTTTCGCCCAGGGCCGCGGGTTTTTCGGCCATCACGTCGCGTGCTTCGGCCATGACGGCGTCCGCGCTCGACATCACCCGTATGATGGCGGAGCCGGCAAGCAGCAGGACCAGGATCCCGAGCGTTCCGCGTCCCTTGGCCGCACGCATGGTCTTTTTCACGGTCTTGGTCATCACGAGGCCCTTCCTGCGACACGGTGGCGGACGAACATGGGTTCGGTCGGTTCCGGACGCGCCGCCGCCGTGGGCGCGGGTGCTTGTTCAGCGGCCGGAGCCGGTGCCGGTGTCGGTGCTGGATGCTGGCGCCGGTGCACTCGACGGGGCGGGCACGACGTCGTGCAAGGCCGCGATCTGCAGCTCGAGCTGGCGCCGTACGTCTTCGGCGCGGGCGGTCAAGCGCTCCAGGTCCCGCGTCGATCCGTCAGCGGACTTGCGAGCGGCCGCGAGCGTCTTTTCAAGATCGTCAACCTGCGCGGACAGGACGGCCACGGCCCCGCCCATCCCCTTTTCGAGGTCGTTGAATTTCCGCAGCCGCTGTCCCAGCACAAAGCAGTAGAAGGCCGCGCCAATGGCGCCGGCGGCCAGGAGAATGTCCGCAATCAGTGTCATGTTCCGTCCTCGTCGGTTCGCGTCAGTTTATGACGAATTCCATTATCAGAAGATCGTTAACGCGGCCTTGCCCGGTCACGATCTGGACCCGCCGGAGCATCTGCGCACGCAGGCGCGCAAGAGCCGACGGGTTTTCGATATCCGCTGTCTGGAGCGCGCGCAGATAGCCGTTCATCACGTCCGTCACGCGCGGCAGCAGGAGTTCCACGTCCGGCTTGTAGGCCGCCGGTACTTCGAGCTGCGCGCGGAAATGCAGATGTGTCTTTTCCGCCCGGTCGTTCAGGGCCACGGTCACCGGATCGACCTCGACGAATGCGATGTCCGGGAGACCTTCGACGGCCGATTCCCCGTGGGTGTCCGCGGCGTGTTTGTCGGGGCCGAGAATCATGCCCGACCACGTGGCGAAGAATCCGCCACCGCCACCCAGGACGGCCAGCAGCAGCCCAATGATCAAGGGCTTTTTCGACGATTTCTTCGGGGCCTCTTCGGTGCTTTCGACGTCTTCTGACATGGCTCACCCAACTATTTCGAACGAGCAACTTATAGACCGGCATGCACTAACCGATTGTTAAGCGAGATGGGTCATTAACGATGATGCATCAGGGCAGAAAGCCCGTTGGACGGAGGCAATTGTGCAGCAGCTGTTGAATGTCTGGAATGGGTTGACGCCTGTCCGCAAATTGATCGCAATCGGCGCGACGGTCGGTATGTTTCTGGCGATCCTGGCCATGACGCGGATGGTCGCCGCGCCATCCATGTCGTTGCTTTACGCCGGGCTGGAATCACAGGCCGCGGGCGAAGTCGTGCGGTCGCTGGAAGCCCGCGGCGTGGCCTTCGAGGTCCGCGGCGGGTCGATCTTCGTCGACTCCGACCAGCGTGACCAGCTCCGGATGACGCTCGCCAGCGAGGGCCTGCCGGCCAACAGTTCCGGCGGATACGAGCTGCTCGACAGCCTCAGCGGATTCGGCACCACCTCCCAGATGTTTGACGCCGCATATTGGCGTGCCAAGGAAGGCGAGCTGGCCCGCACCATCGTGTCGTCGCCGCATATCCAGTCGGCCAGAGTCCATATCGCCCATGGGGGATCCAATCCGTTTCAGCGCGGTGTGACCCCGACCGCGTCGGTATCGGTGACCCCGTTGGGCGGTGACATCACCGCGGCCCAGGCAAAGGCGCTGAAGTACCTCGTGGCCTCCGCGGTTGCCGGTCTGGCGGCCGAGGATGTCGCGGTGATCGGTTCCAACGGGTCGCTGCTGGGCATGGCCGAAGAACCTGCCCAGGGGAACGCGGGCGACAACCGGTCCGATCGGCTGAAGGAAAAGGTCGAGCGGCTGCTGGAGGCGCGGGTCGGCGTCGGCAACGCGGTGGTGGAGGTCAGCGTCGAAACCGTCAACCAGAGCGAGGCCATTCGCGAGCGCCGATTCGACCCCGAAGGTCGCGTCGCGATCAGCACGGATACCGAAGAAACCAGCAACGCGTCCTCTCAGTCCGCCCAGGGCCAGGTGACCGTGGCGTCGAATCTGCCGGACGGGGACGCGGCAGGCGGGGATGGCTCCAGCTCCCAGAACAGCCAGACCCGTGAACGGGTGAACTACGAAGTCTCCGAAACGGAGCGGGAGATCGTCCGTGCGCCGGGTTCGATTCGCCGCCTGTCGGTCGCGGTCCTGGTCAATGGTACCGAAGTGACCGGAGAGAACGGCCTCAAGTCCCTGCAGCCTCGCGGCGAGGAAGAGCTGTCCGCGCTCCAGGAACTCGTGTCCTCCGCCGTCGGCTTCGACGAGGCGCGCGGCGACGTGATCACCATCAAGTCGATGGGCCTGCAGACCGTCGAACCGATGGGCACCGAGGTCAGCAAATCCTTGATCGACGGGCTGAATTTCGACCTGATGTCCGCCATCCAGATCGCCGTGCTGGCGCTGGTCACGCTGATCCTCGGGCTCTTCGTGGTGCGTCCGGTGATTTCGGGCGCTGCGCGCGAATCCGGCGCCGGTGTTCCCGCCCTGCCGCCGGCGGAAGATGAGACCTCCGGTGAAAACGGCTCGGATCTCGCGCTGCCGAACTTCGCGGGTGGTTTCGACGAGGGTGGTGCGCTGCCCGATCTGAACATGAACTCTCCCATGGGGAACGATTTCCCCGACATCCCGATGCTGGGCGGCGGCGGTGGCGGCGGCGATCCCGCCGAACGGCTTCGCAGCATGATCGAGGAACGGCAGTCGGAGACCGTCGAAATCCTGCGGGGCTGGCTTGAAGAGAAAGAGGAGGTGGCCTGATGGCAAGCACACGTCTCTTCGAGGATTTCGGTCGCAAGCAGGTCGCTGTCCAACCCTCCGCCTCCACGACCACGGACGAAGACATCGAGGATCTGAAGCTCAAGGCGTTCGAGCAAGGCTACGGCGCCGGTTGGGACGATGCGATCAAGGCGCAGGCCGATAGCGGCAAGTTGCTGGCCGACACCGTGCAGCAGTCGCTTCTCGATGCACGCGTCACCAGCGAAGGCGCACACCAGGCGTTCATTTCCGCGACGCGTCCGCTGCTCGAAGGACTGATCGGCAAGATCCTGCCCGCATTGGCCGACCGCACGCTGCCCGAACACGTGGCCGGCCTGCTCGTGAAGGCGATCGAGGAGGCCTCCGACCTGCCGGTGGAGATCCGCGTCTCCCCGGAGCAGCAAGGGGCGGTATCGCGCGTCCTCGAAGACAAGATGCCGGAGAATTCGAAGATCATCGCCGATGAGAGCCTGGCGGCCGGGCAGGCGTGTTTCGCGCTCGGCACGTCCGAGAAACAGATCGATCTGCCGGAGCTGATTTCGGAAATCAGCCAGGCTGTCGAGGCATTCTACAACTCAGTTCAGGAGGAGGTCTGACATGGCCGAACCGACATCCGCACCCAGAAGCGAATTCTCCAACCCGTTCACGTCCGTCCCGATCGAAGTCACGGTCTCGGTCGGCCGTGCGAAGCCGATGATCCGCGACCTCGTGAACCTCGGCCAGAACGCGGTGCTGGAACTCGATCGCAAGGTCGACGATCCCGTCGAGCTCTACGTCGGCGACAAGCTGATCGCACGTGGCACGCTGGAGGAATCCGGCGAGGAAGGCAGCGGCCAGCTCTGTGTCCGTCTGACCGAAATCGTCGACCTGAAAAGCGGGCTTGCCTGAAAATGACGCGCCTCGTCCTGCTGTCAGGACTGATTATCCTACTGCCCGGCCTCTCCTTTGCCCAGGACATCTCGATCTCCCTGGGCGACGGCGAGTCGCTGTCGGCGCGCACGATCCAGCTTTTCGCGCTGGTCACGGTGCTGAGCCTCGCGCCCGGCATCGCGATCATGGTGACCTGCTTTCCGTTCTTGATCACGGTCCTGTCGATCCTCCGTCAGGCCATCGGCTTGCAGCAGTCGCCGCCCAACATGCTGATCGTGTCGCTGGCGTTGTTCCTGACCTACTTCATCATGGAGCCGGTCTTTACCGCCGCCTGGGAGCAGGGCATCGGCCCGCTCACCCGCGAGGAGATCGACATCGAGACCGCGTTCAACCTGACGATGGAGCCGTTTCGCGGGTTCATGATCAACCGGGTCGACGCGGACACGTTCCTCTCCATGGCCGAATTGCGTCCGGAAACGGCCGGAACCGAGCCCACCGCGGACGCCCCGCTGTCGGTGCTGGTGCCCAGTTTCCTGCTCTCCGAGGTGTCGCGCGCCTTCCAGGTGGGTTTCCTCGTCTTCCTGCCGTTCCTCATCATCGATCTCGTGGTGGCCGCGGTGCTCATGTCCATGGGCATGATGATGGTGCCGCCCGCGATCGTGTCGCTGCCGTTCAAGCTTGCGTTCTTCGTCGTCGCCGACGGGTGGAGCCTGATCGCCGGTAGCCTCGTGCGCAGCTACTTCTGAGCTCGCCACATCGGCGAACGCGCCGATTTGAGTTAAGCCCTAATCATCGAAGCCGCGCGGATTAATCGCGCGGCAAGCATTTTCCGCGACCGTCCCACCGGTGAGACCAAGTGGGGGTCGGGAAAATGGAAGTGCAGCGCAAGACCGTGGTCGTGCTGCCCACGTTGAATGAGAACGCCACCATCCTGAACGTGGTGGAAAGCATGCTGTCCGATCCGGCGGCGAGTGCCGTGTGGGTCGTGGATGGCGGCAGCTCGGACGGGACGCGCGAAACGGTCCAGGCGTTCCTGTCCGCTTCGCCAAGACTCCGTCTGATCGACAATCCCGGCCTGACGGAAGCACATGCCGTCAACCTCGCCGCACGGCTGGCGCAGTATCAGGGATTCGACACATTGATCCGTGTCAGCGGCCAGGGCGTCTATCCGCCTGGTTTCGTGACCGGTCTCGCCACCTTCATGGAACAGACCGAAGCCGCCAGCATCGTCGTGCCCGCGCGCCCGGCCAATCCGCTGGGCGAGGATGCGTGGGGACGGGCGGGTGCGGACCTGCATCGGTCCGGCCTCGCCAGCACCGACGCGCCGTTGAGCTACGGCATCCAGTCCGGCTGGGTCGATCAGGGTCAGCATGCGGCCTTCGACCTGACCGTGTTCTGCAGCCTCGGCGGCTATGACACCAACTTCACCGCCTGCGAGGACATCGATTTCGACATGCGCCTGCTGCGCGCGGGCCACCGCATCTGGTTCGCCGCAGGATTGCCGGTGCGCTACCTGCCGCGCTCGACCCCGCATGCCTTCCTGCGCCAGATGATGGTCAAGGGGCGTGGCCGGCTGATCTGCGCGCGCAAGTATCGCCACGGGCTGACGTGGCGCCAGTTCGTGCCCTTCGTGGCGGTGCTGGCCAGCCTCGCATCCCTGTTCGCCGCGGCGACGATCAGTCCGGCCTACAGCCTTGTCGCGATCCTCTACCTGACGCTGGTCATCTGCATCGCGCTTTCGGTGCGCGGTCAGTCGGGCGTCATGCACGGTTTGCGGATCGGATGGCTGGCGCTGGTGGCGCATGTCGGGTTCACCATCGGATTGATCAGTGGCTGCATCCCGCAGCCTCAGCCCGCGGCACCCGCAGCATGACCGCGCCGATCCTTCAGTCGGGGAACGACTTGGGTCGGGCAAGCGGTGCGCGCTTGAAACAGAATGCCCTGAGATATGCCGCGATGAACGTGGCCGAAGCCGCCGCGTGGTTCCTCTATGTCTGGATCCTGACGCGGCTGCTGCCGACGTCCGATCTCGGCCGGGTCATCTATGCGCTCGTGTTTTCCGGTTGCGTCGGGGCTGTCCTGACGGTCGGGTGGAAGGCGTGGCTGTTGGAACAGGCATCGCGGCCCGGGGCCGACATGGCCACGGCCTGGAGCGTGGCGGCCGCAGGGCTCGCCACGCGCTGCATGGTCGTGCTTCCGATCATGGTGATGGTGTCCTGGAACATCGGCGGCATGGTGCTCAGCCCGATGCCGGAGATGCCCATACTCATTGCGTCGCTGGCCGGTCTCTTTGCCCTGTCGCGGCTGGTAAGTTTCGGGCTTCGTGCGCGCGGCGAAACCACGGGTGCGGCCCTGCTGCATGGGCCCCTGCCGATTCTTCTCGCAGTGGGCGCAGTGCTGGTCATGGCGGAGACGCGCGCGATCCCGTTCGATCTGCTGCTGGCCCTCCACGCGGTCTGCCTCGTGGTTCCCATCGTCCTGGGTCTTCTTCGCCTGCCGCGGCTGCGCTGGAACGGAGATCTGCCCAGCGCTTCCGTCTTCGCGCCCAGCATGACGCAATCAGGGGCGCTTCTCTATCGCAACGCGGATGTCCTCGTGGTCGGTCTGGTCCTGACACCGCTGGAATGTGCGATCTACCTGATTGTCCGGGGCGTCGCGATGGTTCTGGATCTCGTGTTTCGAGTGCTCGGCCATGCGATGTCCGAACCGATGAGCCATTCCATGCAAGGCAGGTCGGGCGGGCTTTTCGTCTCGCAGGCGGCGCGCGCGAATCTCGGCTTCTTGCTGATCGGCGGTGCCGGGGCGATCCTGCTCTTCATCACGGCCGACCCGGTGCTCGGCGTGTTCGGGATCTTTGGGGTCGAAGGCCGGCAGGCTCTGGTCTGGCTCATCATCGCGCAGACCGCGCCGGCGATCTTTGGCGCGACACATGTCTTCATGTCCCTGACGAAGCTGGACGGTCTGCGCGCCTGGGTGGTGTGGCCTGCCCTGCCGCTTGCGCTGATGTTCGTATTTGCCGGTGCGCGCGAGGGGCTGGTTCAGCTGGCGATGACCTATGCCGTGCTGCAGATCGGCCTGGCGGCAGTTTGCGCGGTGATCGTCGCCCTGCGCTGCGGCATCTGGCCGGGGCTCACCGCCATGTTCCATGGTCGGATCCGGCTGCGTTGACTGACCGGCCCCAACAAAAGAATCGCCGGGCATGTGCGTTCATCCCCGGCGACCTGACAGGGGTACCGCTTACCGAACGATCAACTCCGCATGGAGTGCGCCTGCAGCCTTGATGCTCTTGAGAATGTCGATCATGTCGCGCGGTGCGACGCCCAGCGCGTTCATGCCTGACACGACCTCGGAGAGGTTCGCACCTTCGGGGATCTCGGCCAGACCGATGCCTGGCTCTTCCTCGATCGCCGCCTCGGTGCGCGGCAGGATGACCGTTTCACCCTCCGCGAACGGGTTGGGCTGTACGGCCACGGGACGTTCGGCGATCCGGAGGGTCAGGTTGCCCTGCGATACCGCCACCCGCGAAATCCGCACGTCCTCGCCCATGACGATCGTGCCGGAGCGTTGGTCGATCACCACGCGCGCGGCCAGTTCCGGTTCGACCTCGATATTCTCGATCCGGCCCAGCGCGTGCGCGACCGACCGGGCCCGGGTGGCCGGCACGTCCAAGAGGACGGTGCCGCCATCGAGCATCACCGCGACGCTGCGGCCGAATTCGGCGTTGATCGCGCTTTCGATCCGGGCGGCCGTCGTGAAATCCGCCTCCCGCAGGGCGAGACGCATGTCGCCGACCGACGCCAGGTTGAAATCGACCTCGCGTTCCACGCGCGCGCCCGAGGGAATCACGCCCGAGGTCGGCACGCCTTGCGTGACCGTCGCACCGTCACCCTCGGCCACCGCACCGCCAGCGATGATCGTGCCCTGCGACACGGCGTAGATCTCGCCGTCGGCTGCATTGAGCGGGGTCATCACCAGCGTGCCGCCCAGCAGGCTCTTGGCATCGCCGATCGCGGAGACGGTCACGTCGATCTGGCTGCCGGCCCGCGAGAACGGCGGCAGCGTTGCGGTGACGAAGACCGCCGCCACGTTCTTGGGACGAAATTGCTCGCCGGTGACGTTGACGCCCAGACGTTCGAGGATGTTCGACATGATCTCCTCGGTGAAGGGCGCGTTCCTGAGCCCGTCGCCGGTGCCGTTCAATCCGACCACAAGACCGTAGCCGACGAGGTCGTTGCCGCGGACGCCGTCGAAGTTCACGAGGTCCTTGATCCGCACCGGACCCGCGGTCGCTTGCGAGATGAAGAGAAGAGAGACGAGGATCAGCCGAAGGAGGAATGTCATCGCAGGAAATTCACCAATGAGAGTTGTGAGAGGCGCACAGTCACGGTGTAGAGACTTTCCAGCTGGAACTGCGCAGCTTCCAGTTGGGACGCGGCTTCGTAGGGGTCGATCGACAGAAGCGCGCCCTTGGCAGTGTCGAGCCCGATCTTTTCGGACTGGTTGCGGACCGACCAGCCTTCGATCTGTTCCTGAGCGAGGCCGACCTTGGACTGCAGGCCGATCAGTCCGGTCTCGGCCGTCAGCAGCGCGGTTCCCGCCCGTTTGAAGACGCCGCCTTTTTCGCCCGGTGGCAGGCTGGTCCCGGGAGCGTCCGCCATCGCGGCCATGGCGAGCCCCTTCAGGATGTCCTTCAGGGCCTGGTTGTCGGCTCGGACATCGAGCGGCACCTTGGCCGCGTCGGACATCTTCAGCGGGGCGAGCGACGTCGTGCTGCCCTGATAGGCGAAGCTGTCGAAGCCTGCCGGCGATGCGAACCACGCGTCGAGCGCGGTTTCGATATCGGCGGCCGTGGCGGATCCCGCGACCACGTTTTCCAGTTCGGCGAGGAACGCGTCGGCTTCGATCAGCGGGTTGGCATCCGTCTTGTCGCCGGAGAAGAGATTGCGGCCCGCGGCCTCGCTGTTCATCATGGAGACGACGGTGGAGAAGAGGACGCGTCCTTCTTCGGCGAGCGATATCGCCGAGGCGGCGCTGTTGCTGGCATCGCCCGCGATCGCGTTGCGGGCAAAACCGGAGGACAGCTCGTTGATCTGGCCCAGCCGCGCCTGCATCAGTTCGGTGAACTGCGTCGCTTCGGAGATCGAGACCCTGTACCCGTCGAGCCGGCGCAAATCCCGCTCGATTCCGGTCAGGCGGGAGTAGCTGCCGCCCAGATGATCGGCGAGATCGGCCGCCCTGCCGGTGGACAGCTCCTGGTTCAGCGTCTGGATCTCTTGTTTCAGCTGGGTATTCTGGTGCCGAAGGGCAAATGCGCGGGCGGTATCGCCCAAGGTGTTCATGGCCATGCTCAGATCCTCATCAACGCGTCCAACATCTCTTCGACGACCTGAATCAGGCGGGCGTTGGCCGCGTAATTCTGTTCGATGAGAATCAAGTTCTGCAGCTCCGCATCGGTGTCGACACCGCCGGCGCGTTCGGCCTGCGACGTCTCGTGGAACGCGGCGTTGGCGAAGCTCAGCGAGTGATCCGACGTCAGGCGCTGCACACCCACGCGGCCCAGGAGGCCGTTGGCGACCTCGGAGAGTGTCAGCACGCCGGTGCCGAAATCGCCGGAGGCCGGCAGCCGTTCCCGCGACAGGGCGTTGCGCAGGCTGTCGATGATCGCGGACTGGCCGACGGCGCCGGGCGCCGCGGCACCCAAGCCGTCGCGCAGCCGCCAGACCTCGCCGCCCTGCTTCGGATCGACCAGCGCGTTCAGGCTCAGCCGTTCCGCCAGGCCCACCTCGTCCAGCGGATCGAAGGCGAGACCGCCGTCGGTGAAGAGGCCCGCATCGCCCGGAAGCAGCGACGGGTCCACGGTCGGATCCTGGAACCGTTCCACGAGGTCGCGCGCCACGGCGTCGATCTGGCGCAAGGCGTCAGGTCCCATTTCGTCGCGGATCGCGAATTGTGCGGCCAGGGTTCCCCCCGGCAGATCGCCGTTCTGCGAGCCGGTCCGCAACGGGATGCCGCCGATGGACAGTCCCGACAGGTGCCCGCCTCCGATCGTCATGTAGGGCGTCACCTGGTTCACCGCATTGAATTCGATCTTGCGTGCACTGCCGTCGATCAGGATCGTCCCGCCGGTCGAGTAGAGCGCGACCTTGCCGTTCTCGCGCGGCGCGATGCGCACCGGCGTGATCTCGTTGATTTCGTCGATCAGCTTCTGCCGCAGATCCTGCATGGAGCTGTCGTCCTGACCGCGCACGGTCAGCTTGGCGACCTGGACGTTGAGCTCCTCGATCTCCTTCAGCGCGGCGTTCAGCCGGGTGACCTGTGCGTTGATCGCCGAGTCGGCATCGCTGCGCATCTGCGACACGGATTTGCTCGTCGTGTTGATGACATCCACCACGTCCTGGGCGGCGATCACCGTCGCCTGGAGCCGTTCGTTGGCGTCGGGGCGGCTGGACGCGGCCAGGAGCTTCGAGTCGAAATCGGCGATCAGGTTGGTCAGCGCATTCAGATCGTCCGGGGTGCCGATGGATTTCTCGAGCCGCGTCAGAAAGTTGTTGATCGTCTGCGCGTGGCCCCGATCCGCCTGCGCCTCGCGGCGGGCCCCCAGGATGACCGGGTCGACATGGCGCGTGATCCCGGTGGCCGTGACCCCGCCCATCAGACTGGGCGTACTCGAGGACACCTCGAGCGACCGCCGGGCATAGCCCGGCGTGTTCGCGTTGGAGATGTTGGCCGCGACCACACTCGATGCGCGGCCGGTGACGGTCAGTCCCGACAGCGCATTGGACAAGGCAGAGGAAATCGTCATGTCACGTCACCCATCTGGTGCATCCGCACCGTTAGCGTTTGATGTTGGTGGTTTCCTGCAACATCTCGTCGACGGTCTGGATCACCTTCGCGTTCGTGGAATACGCACGCTGCGTCTGGATCATCGCGGTCAGTTCACCCGCCACGTCGGTGGCCGATTCTTCGCGGGCATAGGGCACCACCTCGCCCGTCGGTCCGTCGCCGGCGTCCCAGAGGAAGTAGGGGCCGCTCTCGAAGGTCGGCAGGTAGGTCTGGAAGTCGAGCGCCTTCATGCCGTTCGGGTTCGGCAGGTCGATCAGCGGCACCTGATAGATGGTGCGCGAGATGCCGGTGTCGAACAGCGCCCTGACATAGCCGGCGGAGTCGACTTCCACGCTGATCATGTTGCCGATCGGGCTGCCGTCCTTGTTGATGACGACCGGTGCGAACGCGTCGCCCAGCTGCGACATCCCGTTGGGATCGTTCAACAAGCCGATGGAGACTTCGATCGGTCCGCCAGCGACGCTGACCACGGCCGAACCGGCCACCGGATCATAGGCGCCGCCCGACACGGTCGTGACGGATTGCAGCGTGCCGCCGCTCGTGCGGTCATCGTTGAAGACCAGCGTGTACCGACCGACTTCGGCCCCGGCCGAGGCCGAGTCCTTGACGATCATGGTCCATTCGTTCGACTGCCCGGCAGCGGGAATTGTCGGCACGAACTCGATGTCCAGGCTCTCCGACTGGCCGAGGTTGCCGTAGTATTCGACGGACAGGAATCGCGACGCGCCGGGTGCGGTCGACAGGGATTCGGTCGCGGGCAGGTTGACCGCCAGGTCGATCGCCGTGGTCGGGTCGGCGGAAAATTGCGACATGTTGATCCTGATCGGCTCCAGCCCGCTCGGGGTATCCCGCGGATATGTCGGGATCGTGCCGTCCGAATTGGCCGGCCAGCCCAGCAGGGACAGCCCGGAGGACGTCACCAGGTATCCCTTGTCGTCGGTGCGGAACGATCCCGTGGAGGCCAGGAGCATCTGCGACGCGCCGTTCTGTCCGTCGCCGGTCGGGCGTTGGGTCACCGGGATGAAACCGCGGCCCCGCACGGCGAGGTCGGTCGGGTTCTGGGTCGTGACGAAGGAGGCTTGCTGGTCGATCAGGCGGGTTGCCGAGGAACGGACACCGCCAGCGGAGTACTTGCCGCCGGCCGAGGGGCTTGCCAGCGATGCAAAATCGGTCTCGACCCGTTTGTAGCCGTAGGTGGACGCGTTCGCGATGTTGTCGGAAATCGACGCAAGTCGCGATGCGTTCGCGTTCAGTCCAGATACCCCGGCATTCAACGAGGAAGAAATAGTCATAGGATACGCCTTTCTGCTGCATCGCACTGATTGACGACGCAGAGATAGGCGCTTCGGCTTAACAGCCGGATAACAGCTAAAATGCCGTCTACTAAAGATCCGAGCGGAGCAGGATGACTTCCAGCCGGTTGTTGCGGGACGACATCAGGTCTTCGACCACGGGTTCGCGATCTGCGTGGCCCGTCACGCGGCGCAGGCGGTCGCCGGACATACCCACGTCCGAGAGCAGTGCGCGCATGGCGTCGGCCCGGGCTGCCGACAGCTCCCAGACCGCGCTCTTCGCGATCACGATGGGTTCTGCCGAAACGTGGCCCTCGACCGCGACCCCGTTCGTGACCGCCTTCGAGACCGCGTTGATCAGCCGTGCCAGTTCCACCAGGATCGGACTCGGATCCGCTGTCCCGTCCTCGAACAGCGACACGCCGTCGAGGTCGAACAACTCGATGACCAGGCCCTCGTCGGTCACGCGCGTCACGATATGCTTGAGCGCGTTTTCCTCGACCAGGGTCTCGCCGCCGCTGCCGAAGAGCGCGCGCTCGATCTCCTCGAGTGTCTTCTCTTCATCGATCTCGACGCCGGTTTCGCCCTTGACCCCTCGCGCCATTTGCGCCTCGCTGGGATTGAGCATCGTCGCGCCGGTGCCGTTGTGGGCCAGCGTTTCCTCGGTGAAGACGCTGTCGCCACCAAAGGATCCGTCGCCACCGCCGGACACGCGCGCCACCGAAATGGTCGGTGCGAAATAGTCCGCGATACCCTTGCGTTGCTTTTCGGTCGTCGCGTTCAGAAGCCACATCAACATGAAGAAGGCCATCATCGCGGTGACGAAGTCGGCATACGCCACCTTCCAGGCACCGCCATGATGCCCGTCTCCACCGGATTTCCTAACCTTCTTGATGATAATGGGCGCGACATTGCTATCCGCGCTCATATCCACCACCTAATTTTCACCCGGGATCAGTCATAGGCAAGAGGTCTTACGTGCGCCTTAACATATAAGAATGTCGCTATTCCGCTTGCGGCTGGCGTCGGTTTCGCGGCATCTGGCTCGGGTGTCCAAGCCCGAAGATATCCTCGACAGCCGCTACTCCTGGGTGCGTCTCTGCCTGACCCTCGCGGTGGCGCTGGTCGCCAATTCCGGCATGTGGATGGTCATCGCGGTCCTGCCCAACATCGAGACCGACTTCGGGGCGACGCGGGCGGCGGCCTCGATGCCCTACACGCTCACGATGCTCGGCTTCGGGTTGGGCAACCTGCTGGCGGGGCGGATGGTCGACCGCCTCGGCGTCACGATCACGCTGCAGCTTTCGGCCCTCGTGATCGGTACGGCCTATGCGCTCTCCGCCCTTGCGCCGGACATCCTCGTGCTGTCGGCGCTGCATTTCGTACTTGGCCTCGGCACCGCCGTCGGGTTCGGTCCGCTGATCGCGGACATCTCGCACTGGTTCTTTCGCAAGCGTGGCCTCGCCGTGGCGCTTGTGGCGTCGGGCAACTATCTCTCCGGCGCGATCTGGCCCAACGTGCTCTCCGGCGTTCTGGAGAGCGATGGCTGGCGTGGCGTCTATCTCGCCATGGCGGCGATCGTGCTGGTGATCCTGCCCCTGTCGCTGACCCTGCGCCGGCGCGTGCCCGTGGGCGCCCATGACGCGGTCGAAGCGGAGTCGTTGGCGCGCGCCGCCACGACCGGCCTGTCTCCACGTGCGCTGAGTTACCTCCTGGGCCTCGCAGGCATCGGTTGCTGCGTCGCCATGTCGATGCCGCAAGTCCATATCGTCGCATATTGCGTGGGGCTCGGCTATGGCCCCGCGGTGGGACACCAGATGCTCTCGATCATGCTGTTGGGCGGCGTGGTTTCCCGCGTCATCTCCGGGCTGATCGCCGACCGGTTGGGCGGGGTGCGCACGCTGCTTCTGGGGTCGGTGCTGCAATGCATCGCGCTCGTGCTCTACCTGCCGTCGGACGCGCTGGTTCCGCTTTATGTGGTGTCCCTGGTGTTCGGGCTCAGCCAGGGCGGCATCGTGCCGTCCTATGCGCTGGTGGTGCGAGAATACATGCCCGCGCGGGAGGCAGGCGCCCGCGTCGGATTTGTGCTGATGATGACGGTCTTCGGCATGGCGCTGGGCGGCTGGCTCTCGGGCTGGATCTACGACGCGACCGGCTCCTACCAGATCGCGTTCGTGAACGGCATCGCCTGGAACACGCTC
Source organism: uncultured Alphaproteobacteria bacterium (assembly GCA_963721175.1). Classification (GTDB taxonomy): domain Bacteria; phylum Pseudomonadota; class Alphaproteobacteria; order Rhodobacterales; family Rhodobacteraceae; genus Aliishimia. Next base: position 83,001 of record CAVRIG010000008.1, read on the forward strand.
AACATCGCCATCATGGTGTGGCTGCTGTCGCGCACACGGCCACGCGTTCGCTCGGCGCAGGCCGCTTGACCGACGCACCGGGGCGGCGGCCGGCGCAAGAGCCCGACATGGCGGGTGAAACGGAAGCGGGCGCCTGACTGCTACAGGTGCCGCTCGCCGCGTGCTTTCGCCAGTTCGATCTGGCGCTGGCGCTCGCGGAACCGTGCCTTATCGCCGTCGCTCGTCTCGCTTGCACAGTGATGGCAACTCACCCCGTGCTCGTATTCCGGGCGCGCGCGGTCCTCGGGCAGGATCGGGCGCCGGCAGGCATGGCAGAGCTCGTGCGATCCCTCCGCCAGTCCATGCCCGACGCTGACCCGCCCATCGAAAACGAAGCACTCGCCCTGCCAGGCGCTGTCCTCGGCCGGCACCTCCTCGAGGTACTTCAGGATGCCGCCCTTCAGGTGGTAGACCTCCTCGACACCTTGTCCCAGCAGCCAGTTCGTGGATTTTTCGCAGCGGATCCCGCCGGTGCAGAACATCGCGATCTTCTTGCCTGCGAAACCGCGCCCTGTTCGCCTCCCACCAATCCGGAAACTTCCCGAAGCTCTCCGTCTTCGGATCCACCGCGCCCTCGAACGTGCCGATCGCCACTTCGTAGTCGTTGCGGGTGTCGATCACCGCCACGTTCGGGTCGCGGATCAGGTCGTTCCAGTCGCGCGGTTCGACGTAGTGCCCGACCCGCGCACGCGGATCGACATCCGGCTGGCCCATCGTCACGATCTCGCGCTTGACCCGAACCTTCATCTTCCGGAACGGCATCTGCGCGGCCGTGCTTTCCTTCCATTCGAGATCGGCGCAGCCGGGCAGGGCGCGGATATGGTCAAGAACTGCGCTTGTCCCTTCCCGTGTCCCCGCGATCGTCCCGTTGATCCCCTCGCGCGCCAGGAGCAGCGTTCCCCGCACGCCCGCAGCATCGCACAGTTCAGCCAATGGCGTCTTCAGCGCCCCCGGATCGTCGAACCGGGTAAAGTGATAGAGGGCCGCGACGGTGAACATGGGCGCTCCTTTACGCCGGCAGTCAAACCGCTTCAAGACGGCAAACCAGAACGGGTTTTAAACCGACCCTGACCTGCATACACTGGGTTTGAAATCAGCCCATGAGAGGTCCTTCATGACCTGCGCCCTGATCGTGATCGACGTGCAGTACGACTTCTGCGACGGGGGTGCGCTTGCCGTGCCGGAGGGGGATACGGTCGTGCCGGGCATCAACGCGCTGATGGGCGACTATCCGGCCGTGATCCTCACGCAGGATTGGCATCCGGCGGGGCATTCCTCCTTTGCATCCTCGCATCCCGGCAAGGCGCCGATGGAGATGACGGAAATGCCGTATGGCCCCCAGGTGCTCTGGCCCGACCATTGCATCCAAGGGTCGCAAGGCGCCGAGCTCCACGCAGGTCTCGATACCGAGCGCGCGGACCTGATCATCCGCAAGGGCATGAACCCCAATATCGACAGCTATTCCGCCTTTTTCGAGAACGACCATGAAACGCCGACCGGTCTCGAGGGCTACCTGCGCACGCGTGGCATCACCGATCTCACGATGGTCGGGCTCGCCACCGATTTCTGCGTCAACTTCTCGGCGGTGGATGCCGCCAGGCTCGGCTTCACCGTGACCGTGCGCGAGGACCTCTGCCGCGCCATCGACTTCGACGGATCGCTGGCAGCAGCGCGAGAGAAGATGCACGTGGCCGGGGTGCAACTGGCGTGAGCACCGTCTCCCGCCTCCGCGACCTCTATGACGGAGAGAGCGAGGCCGCCCACCGGTTCCGCTATGCGATCCTCGCTTTCGATTTCGCCACCATCGGCTTCGTCGTCTTCACGTCCTTCGTCGAGCGCAGGCAATGGATCGCGGTCGTCGACGTGGTGATCGGTCTCCTCCTGTTGGCCGATTTCACCGCACGCACCGTCATCGACAGGAACCGGTTGCGCACGCTGTCGCGGCCGATCGCCTGGGCCGACATCGCCTCCATTGCCTCGTTTCTCGCCCCCCTCGCCGGCGAGGGGTTCGGGTTCCTGCGCGTCCTGCGCACGCTGCGGCTCCTGCACACGTACCAGTTGCTGCGCCGGCTCCGCACAGACTTCCGCTATTTCCGCGAGCAGGAGGAGGTGATCCTCGCCACCGCGCATCTCATCATCTTCCTCTTTCTGACGACCGGACTGATCTACACGCTGCAGCATGACCGCAATCCCGACATCGGGAACTATGCCGACGCGCTCTACTTCACCGTCACCACGCTGACCACCACCGGTTTCGGCGACATCACGCTGGAGGGGACGGGGGGCCGGCTGCTGTCGGTGGGTGTCATGATCGTCGGCGTCACCCTCTTCCTGCGCCTGGCGCAGGTCATGTTCCGGCCCACCAAGGTGCGGCAAGAATGCGAGACTTGCGGCCTCATCCTGCACGACGTCGACGCCGTCCACTGCAAGCATTGCGGCACGACCATCCGCATCCGCACCGAAGGCACGTACTGACCGCCGCGGCGCCCCCTTGCCCCGCCGGCGCCGGCTTGCCACAAATGTCGGGCCACCGAGGAGAACCCCCATGGTCGACATCGCCACCCGCGTCTGGAACCACAAGTGGAAGATCGACCCCGTCGTCCGTTCCCTGATCGACACCGACTTCTACAAGCTCCTGATGTGCCAGTCGATCTTCCGCAACCGACCCGACACCACCGTCACCTTCTCGCTCATCAACCGCTCCACCCACATCCCCCTCGCCGACCTCATCGACGAGGGCGAGTTGCGCGAACAGCTCGACCACATCCGCTCGCTGTCGCTGGCCCGCGGCGAGAGCACCTGGATGCGCGGCAACACCTTCTACGGCAAGCGGCAGATGTTCACGCCCGACTTCATGGACTGGTTCGAGAAGCTGCGCCTGCCGCCCTACCACCTCGAGCGTGTGGGCGACCAGTACGAGCTCACCTTCGAAGGCCCCTGGCCCGAGGTCATGCTGTGGGAGATCCCGGCGCTCGCCGTCCTGATGGAGCTCCGTGGCCGCGCGGTGCTGAACGACATGGGGCGGTTCGAGCTTCAGGTCCTCTACGCCCGCGCCATGACCAAGCTCTGGGAGAAGATCGAGGCGCTGCGCGACCTGCCCGGCCTGCGCGTCGCCGATTTCGGCACCCGCCGTCGCCACGGCTTCCTCTGGCAGGACTGGTGCGTGCAGGCGATGTACGAGGGGCTGGGCGACGCCTTCACCGGCACCTCCAACTGCCTGATCGCCAAGAACCGCGACATGGAGGCGATCGGCACCAACGCCCACGAGCTGCCGATGGTCTACGCCGCCCTCGCCGACACCGACGCGGAGCTTGCCCGCGCGCCCTACGAGGTGCTGTCGGACTGGCACGAGGAGCATTCCGGCAACCTGCGCATCATCCTGCCCGACACCTACGGCACCGAGGGCTTCCTCGCCAACGCGCCCGACTGGCTCGCCGGCTGGACCGGGATCCGCATCGATTCCGGCGACCCGGCGACGGGGGCGGAGACCGCCATCCGCTGGTGGAAGGAGCGGGGCGAGGACCCGCTGCAGAAGCTGGTGATCTTCTCCGACGGGCTCGACGTGGATACGATCCGGGAGCTGCACGCGCAGTTCACGGGCCGCGTCCGCGTCAGCTTCGGCTGGGGCACGATGCTCACCAACGATTTCCGCGGGTTGGCGCAGGACGACGCGCTGGCGCCGTTCTCGCTGGTGTGCAAGGCCGTCGCCGCCGAGGGCCGCGCCACGGTCAAGCTCTCCGACAACCCCCGCAAGGCCATGGGCCCGGCGGAGGAGGTGGAGCGCTACAAGCGCGTGTTCGGGGTGGGGGAGCAGGAGGCGATGGAGGTTGTGGTTTAGGGTCAGGATGCATTGATTTTCAACGCGCTGCGTGATTTACGGCTCGCAAAACGGAGCGGTGACATGAGCGACCTTTACTGGCTGACTGACGAACAGATGGCCAAGCTTTCCCCTTTCTTTCCGAAGTCTCACGGCAAACCTCGCGTTGACGATAGGCGTGTGTTGAGCGGGATTATCTTCATCAATCGCAATGGGTTGCGCTGGCGAGACGCCCCGGAAGCCTACGGGCCGCACAAGACGCTCTACAGCCGGTGGAAGCGTTGGAGCGAGAAAGGCATTTTCGCGCGGATGATGGTCGGCCTGGCTGCCGAACACAGCGAGGAAAAGACCGTGATGATCGACGCGACATATTTGAAGGCACACCGCACCGCGACCAGCATGGCCGCAAAAAAGGGGGGCGTGGCCGCCTGATCGGTCGGACCAAAGGCGGCATGAACACAAAGCTGCACGCCATCTGCGACAGCCAGGGCCGCCCACTCGACTTGTTCGTCACCGCCGGACAAGTCAGCGATTACATCGGCGCGCGGGCCATGCTCAGCAGTCTGCCAAAGGTCGACTGGCTTCTCGGGGATCGCGGCTACGATGCAGATTGGTTCAGAGAAGCATTGGAAGACAAAGGGATACGAGCCTGCATCCCCGGTCGCAAGCAGCGCAAGATAACCGTCAAATACGACAAGCGCCGGTACAAACGCCGCAACCGCATCGAGATCATGTTTGGCAGGCTCAAGGACTGGCGGCGTGTGGCTACCCGATACGACAGATGCCCCAAGGTCTTCCTGTCGGCGATCGCGCTCGCTGCAACCGTGATCTATTGGTTATGAGTTCAGACCCTATGCTTGATTTAACTTGAACTCGGAGCAGCGGGCCGTTCGGAAAATCCTCGCTAAACATCTTCAAAGATATCGGAGGCAAACAATCGGCAGCCTTATTCATTATTGTGAGAAGTATATAATCGGATATTTCGCACCCTACAACATTACCCGACTGTTGCCCATGTCTCGATTTTACCTCCTCAACTCCAAGAAAAATTTCACCACCTTCGCGACTATTTGCGAATGCAACTAGATCTTCGGACGATAGCCCTTCTGGCTTCTTCTTATAATCGACGAGTTGGCTTTCTCCTGCCGCAAGGTACTCAAGAGATTTCTTTGTTGGCTTCTTGTGGTGTCTTTCAATCGACAATTTTTCGTCAGTCCCTCAATCATGCTGTTAATTAATTCTAACATCAAGCCCGCCTCACATCCATTCGCCAATAAAGCACCCGTAAACTTCCACCGCGTCTACTTGGAAATCCACCACGAACAATGTGGTTCACGCCGAAATCAGCGGGGAACGTCGCGCTACGCCGAAAGCAGACCGACGTTCGCCCAGTCCAAACCTCACGCCGCAGGCGGATACAGGAACACCTTGGTGTCCATCGGGACGCGGTTGTAGAGGTCGACGATGTGCTCGTTGACCAGCCGCGCGCAGCCGTTGGAGACGCGGCGGCCGATGGTCTGGGGCAGGTGCGTGCCGTGGATGCGCAGGAACGTGTCTCCCCGTCCGGGCTGGAAGAGGTAGAGCGCGCGCGCGCCCAGCGGGTTCGTCGGGCCGCCCGGCATGCCGTCCTCGAATTGCTTGTAGAGGTCGGGCTGGCGTTCGATCATGTCATTGGTCGGGGTCCAGCTGGGCCAGACCTTCTTGGCGCCGACATAGAATCGCCCAGCCTCATAGAGACCCGGACGCCCGATGCCCACGGTGTAGCGGATCGCCTTCTTGTCGGGCAGCGTCCAGTAGAGACCGAAAGTGCCGGGATCGACGTGGATTTCGTACGGCCCGAAATCGTTCGCGAGCCGGACCTCGCGCGGCAGGTATGCCTCGGGCAGGTTCGACGGCGTGATCGCCGCGTCGTAGCTCGTCTGGCTTCTGACGACGGCCGGCGCTGCCACAAGGGCCGCGGCGGTCGCCGCAGCGCGTGTCACGAAGGCTCTTCTTTGCATGGGGCGACCCTTTTTCGTCATTTCGCGCACCGATACTAGCAGCGGTTTCCGAGAAGGCGACCTGTTTTTGCTGCAACTTCTTGATTTCAACCGGATGTGACACCCTTCGTGATTGTGGTTCGGGCGTGCGCCGCGTCCATGTCTTCTCGTCGGTCGCGATGCTAGACTGTGGCCGCGGGTGGCGCGTCGTCCGATTCCGCACCGGGTGAGACGGAAAGGACAAGTCATGAAGGTCGACGGAACGCATTACCGGTCGCTCTGGTGGAACGCGGAGCGCGAGGTGCTGGAGATCATCGACCAGCGCCATCTGCCCTACGAATTCCGCACCCAGGCCGTCGAGACGATGGAGGATTTCGCCGCCGCCATCGTGGAGATGCGCGTGCGGGGGGCGCCGCTGATCGGGGCGACGGCGGCCTATGGCATGGCGCGGGCGATGGCGACCGATCCGAGCGATGGGCATCTGGACCGGGCGTGGTCGGATCTGCATGCGACTCGGCCCACGGCGATCAACCTGCGCTGGGCGCTCGACCGCTGTCGCGCGGTGCTGCGCCCGTTGCCGGAGGCGGGCCGGGCCGACGCGGCGCTGCGGCTGGCGCACGAGATCGCCGACGAGGACGTGGAGATCAACTGGCGGATCGGGATGCACGGGCTGGAGCTGATCCGCGGGATCGCCGCGAAAAAGCCCGCGGGCGCGCCGGTGCGCCTGCTCACCCATTGCAACGCGGGCTGGCTTGCCACGGTGGATTGGGGCACCGCGACGAGCCCGATGTACCAGGCCCATGATGCGGGGATCCCGCTGCATGTCTGGGTGGATGAGACACGGCCGCGGAACCAGGGGGCGCTGACCGCGTGGGAGCTCGGCAGCCACGGTGTGCCGCACACCTATGTCACCGACAATGCGGGCGGGCACCTGATGCAGCAGGGGCTGGTCGACATGGTCATCACCGGGACCGACCGGACGACGCGGCGGGGCGATGTCTGCAACAAGATCGGCACGTATCTGAAGGCGCTGGCGGCGCGGGACAACGATGTGCCGTTCTACGTCGCATTGCCTTCACCCACGATCGACTGGACGGTGTCGGACGGGCTCGCCGATATCCCGATCGAGGAGCGGAGTGCGCGCGAGACCACCCACGTGCAGGGTCTCACCGAGGATGGAGCCTTGACTTGGGTGCAGGTGACGCCCGATGGCACGCAGGCCGGCAATCCGGCCTTCGACGTGACGCCGAACCGGCTCGTCACCGGACTCATCACCGAACGCGGGGTCTGCCCGGCGACGGCGCAGGGGCTCTCCGGTCTCTTTCCGGAGATGGCGACCGCCGCGGAATGAGCGTGGCGACGGGTCGTCACATCGGGCGCGGAGGTGAGTTTTCCCCGCGCCCTCTCGGATTTGCAAGCCGGCACTACTTCCAGCCGACCTCGTTGAAGATCTGCTGGGCGGTCCCGATGTTCTTGGCGACCGCGGACAGGTCGACATCGTCGGCGGTGAACGCGCCCAGTTCGTCCACCGCTTCGGTGGTCTCGACGGCCGCGACGGCGGGGTATTCGTTGTTGCCGGCGGCGAAATATGCCTGTGCGCTGTCGGATGCGAGGTATTCCAGGAACGCAATGGCGTTGTCGCGGTTCGGTGCGTTCGCCGCCACGCCGGCACCGGACAGGTTCATGTGCGCACCGGTCGTGTCCTGGTTCGGGAAGACCCAGCCGATGCGGTCGATGCCTTCGGTCACACCGTCGACGGGTTCGGCGAGTGCGCGCGCGAAGTAGTAGGTGTTCGACACCGCAATGTCGCACTCACCCGAGACGATCCCGCGCAGCTGATCCGTGTCGCCGCCCTGCGGTTCGCGCGCCATGTTCTCCACCACGCCCTGCGCCCAGTCTCGCGCGGCCTCCTCGCCCTGGTTCTCGATGATGGAGGCGAGCAGGGTCTGATTGTATTCGTTCGTGGAGGACCGGATGCAGACCATCCCCTCGTAGGCGTCGTCCGCAAGCGCCTCGTAGGTTTGCGGCGGGTTCTCGACCGTGTCCTTGTTGTAGAATATGATCCGGCTGCGCAGCGAGAAGCCGAACCATTGATTGTCCTCGTCCTGGTACTGCGAGGGGATGCGCTCCTCGAGCAGGTCCGATTCGACGCTCTGAAGCAGACCAGCCTCCTTGGCGCGATGCAGCCGGGACGTGTCCACGGTCAGCAGGACGTCCGCAGGCGAATTGGCGCCCTCCGCCTCCATCCGCGCGATCAGTTCGTCGGCGTTGCCTTCGATGCGGTTGATGGTGATCCCGCTCATCTCCTCGAAATCGGAATAGAGCCGTTCATCGGTGTCGTAGTGACGCGAGGAATAGAGGTTCACCTCTCCCTCCGCCTGGGCCGCGCCGGCGAGGGCGGTGAAGGTCGCCGCCACGGCAGCGATGACGGAGCAGGTCGTCTTTGGCATGTTGATCTCCCGAAGGTATAAATCCTTAGTGAAACAGTCGGTTTCACAAAACGGCTGCGGGTTCAAGTCTTCTTGACTGAATTTGTCGGGTAAGTGTGCGTTTGCAGGAGGAACGGGATCGCGGAGATGCGACTGGCATGGCGAGCGTGTGCGTTTTCGGGGTTTCGCCTTCTGGCCGCCGGTTGCACTCTGTCGGCGGCATCTGACGAAAGGGCGGCACGATGAAACACGGCGGACAGGTTCTGATCGAAAGCCTCGTCAACCTGGGCGCGCGAAAGTGCTTCGGCGTGCCGGGCGAAAGCTTTCTGGCGGCGCTCGATGCGCTCCACGACACCAACGGTGTTCTGGATTTTGTTCTGTGCCGAAACGAGGGCGGTGCGTCGTTCATGGCCGCTGCCTGGGGCAAGCTGACAGGTCAGCCGGGGATCTGCTTCGTGACCCGGGGGCCGGGCGCCACCAACGGGTCGATCGGTGTGCACACCGCCATGCAGGACAGCGTGCCGATGCTGTTCTTCGTGGGGCAGGTGGGCACCGACATGAAGGGACGCGAGGCGTTTCAGGAAATCGACTACCGCGCGATGTTCGGCACCGTTGCCAAGTGGACGGTGGAGATCGACCGGGTGGAGCGCATTCCCGAAATCCTCGCCCGCGCCTGGTCCACGGCGATCAATGGACGGCCCGGCCCGGTCGTCATCGCGTTGCCCGAGGACATGCTGTCTTCCCGGACGGATACCGAGCCTTTGCGCCAACCGATCCGGCTCAGCGAGCCTGCGCCGGGCGCCGACGACATGGAGCGGGTCCATGCGCTGCTCTCCGGTGCCGAACGTCCGCTGATTCTGATCGGCGGCGCGAACTGGTCCGAGGCCGGGCGGTCCGCGCTGCACGATTTTGCCGAAGCCTCCGATGTTCCGGTCGTCGTCGGCTTTCCGCTTCCAGGACCGGTTCGACAACCTGTCGCCGGTCTATGCGGGCGAAGCCGGGGTCGGCATGCCGCCGCACGTGAAGGCGCTGATCCGCGAGGCCGACGTGATCCTGGCGCTGAACGTGCGCTTCGGGGAGATGACGACGGACGGCTACTCGCTTCTCGACGTGCCGGTCCCGCGGCAGACGTTGATCCATGTGCACGCCTCCGACCGCGAACTGGGCAAGGTCTACATCCCGGAACTGGCAGTTCATTCGGGGCACAATGCGTTCGTGGAGCAATTGAGGCCGGTCGATGGCGCGTGGTCCGACTGGCGGGAAAAGGCGCATCAGGGCTACGACGCATCGATCGAGGCGCCGCCGCAGCCCTCGCCCGTGGACATGGCCGCGGTTACCGCGCATCTGCGGCAGGTCTTGCCCGATGACGTGATCTTGACGAATGGTGCGGGGAATTTCTCGGTCTGGCCGAACAAGTTCTTTTCCTTCGGTCCGCACGCCCGACTTCTCGCACCGCAGTCCGGCGCAATGGGCTACGGGCTCCCGGCCGCGATCGCGGCGAAGGTGGCCGAGCCCCGCCGTACGGTCGTCTGTTTCGCGGGCGACGGTGATTTCCAGATGAATTGCCAGGAGCTTGCCACGGCCGCGCAGGCGGGTGCGCAGCCCATCGTCCTGATCGTCAACAACGGCATCTATGGCACCATCCGCGCGCATCAGGAGCGGCAGTATCCCGGCCGCGTCGCAGGCACCGACATGATCAGCCCGGATTTCGCGCAGCTGGCGCAAGCCTACGGGTTCCATGGCGAACGGGTCGAGCGGACCGAGGATTTTGCCGCGGCCTTTGCCCGTGCACTGGCATCCGAGACCGGAGCCATTCTCGATCTCAACGTGTCGGCGGAGGCGGTAACGCCGCGACAGACCCTGACCCAGATGCGCGAGGCGGCGCTGGCGGCCGGCTCGTAGTGGCGGGTCCTACGTCCGCCAGCTTGCGCGAAGCGCGCTCGCCCGCTGGTGGAGGTCGGTCATCGCGGGGTCGTCCATGCGCAGCTCCGCCAGGTGCAGCACCAGTTGGTCGAGATACTCGAAATTCGGCCCGAGATTGCCTTCGGCCCGGGCGATGATCCGCGCCGCCTCGTCGGTATTGAGGCCCGGCACGTACCGGCGGTTGCGGCGATCCATGATGAAGGTCAGCGCCTCGACCGTGCCCTGGGGCGTTTCGGCAGTCACGAAGGCCGGGCTGTAGGTCCCCGAGAACATCTCCCGCATCCAGAGGATCTCGGTCTCCGAATTGACCAGGTCGGCCGGAATGCGAAAGACCGTGCCCTCGCAGGTTCCGCCGCGATCCAGCGCGGCCATCAGGCCGGGTTGCTGCGGCTTGCCCCGTCCCCCCTCGAGCTTCATGCAGAAGCTGCGGTGCCATCCGGCGACACGCGCATGGCGGATCTGGTCGAGATAGATGCCGGGATCCCAGATCAGCGAGCCATAGGCGAAGACCCACAGATGCTGGTTGAGCCGACCGTCCAGAACCTGCATCCGGTTGGCTTCGCGCGCGTCGTGGTCCATCCGCCAGTCGGGCGGCCAGTTCTCTTCGATGGCAAGGCGGTCGTATTCGGCGAAGCGCTCGTAGCTGAGCCGGACTTGGGACTCGTCGGGCGGGGTGATCCGGCCGCGCAGTTCCGGTGCGTGTTTGAAGACCTTGTCGGCGAATGTCATGCTGCCTTGCCCTGGTTCAGAGTTTCCGGTGCCTCGTATATCCGGCATTCCGAGCGGCGGCCACCACGTCGGGATGCTCTTGCTCCGACACGCGAAACCCCCGATAGTGGTGAGAGTTCAGAAACGAGGTCTTTCATGCGCGCCCGCATCTATCAGCCCGCAAGAACCGCCACGCAATCCGGCAATGCCGGCACGAAGTGTTGGGTGCTGGAATACGCGGCCGCCTCTGCGCGGGAGGTCGATCCGCTGATGGGCTGGACATCGTCGAGCGACACGCAAAGCCAGGTCAGGCTTCGATTCGATTCCAAGGACGAGGCGCTGGAATACGCGCGCGATCACGGAATCGACGCCGTGGTGCAGGAACCCAAGAAGCGCAAGGCCAACATTCGGCCGCGAGGATACGGCGAAAACTTCGCGACCGACCGTCGGGGCTCCTGGACGCACTGAGGCGCCGTTCGTGGGTGGGGTGGTGGCTGTCGCCGCCAAGCGTTGAGAGGATCACCCTGCCGCTTGTCTCACGCCCTTGCAGATCGGGTTCGAGCGACGGACGATGCAAAGGGGTTCGTCCGATTGCAATCCGTCTTCGATCCTGGCCCGAGCTTTGGACGGAATGACGGCTGGTAAATGTTGGCATTGGTGCTCCGGGCAAGGCATCCTTGCGCCAACCCGACGTCGCGGCCGACAGCCGGCGCAACTCAAGACATCCGATCAAGGAGATCCGACATGACCCCTGCCGAGCTGACCGCGAAACTCCGCATCCCCGTGATCGGAAGCCCGATGTTCATCGTCTCCGGCCCCGAACTCGTGATCGCGCAGTGCAAGGCCGGAATCGTCGGCTCCTTCCCCGCCCTCAACGCCCGGCCGCAAAGCCTGCTGGACGAATGGCTCGACCGCATCACGACCGAATTGGCGGAGCATGACGCGAAACATCCCGAGGCGCCGGCGGCACCCTTCGCCGTCAACCAGATCGTGCACAAGACAAACGACCGGCTGGAGGGCGACATGGAGCTCTGCGTCAAGTACAAGGCGCCGCTCATCATCACCTCCCTCGGCGCCCGGACGGAGATCAACGATGCCGCCCATTCCTATGGCGGGATCGTGATGCATGACGTGATCAACCGCCGCTTTTCCGAGAAGGCGCTTGAAAAGGGCGCCGACGGCCTGATCGCCGTCTCCGCCGGTGCGGGCGGTCATGCGGGGCAACTCTCGCCCATGGCGTTCGTGCAGGAGATCCGCAGCTTCTTCGACGGGCCGGTCGCGCTCTCCGGGGCGATTGCCAACGGTGGCGCGGTGCTGGCGGCACAGGCGATGGGTGCGGATTTCGCCTATATCGGCTCGGCCTTCATCGCGACGGACGAGGCCAACGCGCTCGACGGCTACAAGGACGGGATCGTGCAGTACGGCGCGGAAGACATCGTCTACACCAACCTCTTCACCGGCGTGCACGGCAACTACCTGGCACCATCGGTCCGCAATGCCGGGCTGGATCCGGAAAACCTGCCCGAATCGGATCCGTCGAAGATGAGCTTCGGCTCCGGCGGCAGCTCCAAGTCGAAGGCCTGGAAAGACATCTGGGGCTGCGGACAAGGCATCGGCGCTGTCGACAGGCGGCAGAGCGTGGAGGAATACGTCGCGCGGCTGGAGGCGGAATACAACGCAGCGTTCGACCGGGTGCTCGACCGTCGGTCAAGCCTGCGAAGTCGCGGACAGGCGCGGCAGGTGGCCGAGTGACCAGCGGCGATGTTTTTGGCCTTACGATCCAGCTGTTTCTGGTGGACGGCAAACCCACCGGCCTGAGAAAGGCGACCATACGCGGTTGGACCGGGCTGCTCTTCGTCTCCGGTGCCTCGGCCTTCGGTGATCTGACCGCGCGGGAGGAGGTGGACCGCACCGGTGTCTACATCCTTTTCGGCCCCGATCCCGACAAGCCCGGCAGCACACGGGTCTATGTCGGTTCGGGCAACTCCGTCTCCGAACGGATCAAGCAGAGCGCCCTGAGGCGCGACTTCTGGGAAACCGCAATCACCGTCACCACGAGCGACGACGACCTGTCGAAGGGTCATGCGGAATACCTCGAGGCGCGGCTGATCCAGGTGACTGCGCAGGCGGGCCGTGTGACGCGCGACAACGGCACCCAGCCGGACACTTTGCGCCGGCGCCTGCCCGAAGCCGATGTGGCGAACATGGAGCAGTTCCTCGCCAACCTTCGGATCATCCTGCCGGTGATCGGGCTTGATATGCTAAAGCCCCAGCCGAAGGCCGTCAGCGACAAGGCAGGGCCGACATCGCCCAGCGTCTCGAACGAGGTGCAGTTCGACATCCGGCACAAGAGCGGCGTGCAGGCCACGGCGGTGGAGGAGGATGGCGAGTTCATCGTGTTGGAGGGGTCGGAGGCGCTCACCGGCACCGGCTACGTCCAGCAGAGTTATGGCGGACTGAAGGAGAAGCTGATCGCCGACGGCGTGCTGGTGCCGCAGGATGGTCTACCGGCGACGAACAAGCTGCGTTTCGCTCGACCATGGTCCTTCTCCAGGCCCTCGGCTGCGGCCGCGGTCGTGCTGGACCGCAACAGCAATGGCCGCACCGAGTGGAAGGTGAAAGGCGCGAGCCGGAGCTACCATGACTGGCAGCAGGCGAAGGCGATGAACCAGGGAGCTGAGTGAATTTGGTGACAAAAGAAATGATGCCCATGACCATGTGCGTCGGCACGGAGGAGCAAATGAACACGCTCGCTGCCAAGCAATTGCCAATCTGAAGCGCACGCATGTCCAAGGTCATCATCACCTGCGCACTGAACGGCGTTCTGACCGACCCGGCGCAACACTCCGTACCCGTGACGCCGGCCGAGATGGCGGCGGAGGCGAAACGCGCCTTCGATGCGGGCGCGTCGATCATGCATGTCCACTTGCGCCAGCAGGGCGAGGGCAGGGGCCATTTGCCAAGCTGGGACATCGCCTTGTCGCGCAAGGTGCAGGCGGCGATCCGCGATGCGTGCCCGGGCGCGATCATCAATCACACGACCGGAACGGTGGGGCCGGACTACCAGGCGGCGCTGGACGTGGTGCGTGAAACGAAGCCGGAGATGGCGGCCTGCAATGCGGGGTCGCTCAACTACCTCAAGGTGCGGCGTGACGGATCCTGGGCTTGGCCGCCAATGCTCTTCGACAATACGCCGGAGAAGGTGCAGCACTTCATCGACGCGATCACCGGCGCGGGCGCGATCCCGGAGTTCGAATGCTTCGACACCGGCATCGTCCGCAGCGTCGGGATGTACCAGGCGAACGGCATGTTCTCCGGCACGGCGCAGATCAATTTCGTGATGGGTGTCGCTTCGGGCATGCCGGCGCGCGACGACCTGCTGCCGATCCTGCGCGACCTCGCGCCGGAGGACGCGCGCTGGCAGGTCACGGCCATCGGGCGGGCGGAGATCTGGCCGCTCCACGCGGCCACGGCGTCCATGGGCGGCCACCTGCGCACCGGGCTCGAAGACACGTTCTATCTGCCGGACGGGGAGAAGGTAACCTCAAACGGGCCGCTCATCGAGGAACTTGCTAAACTGGCGCGCGAGGCCGGGCGCGAGGTCGCGACGCCGGACGAAACGCGCGCGATCCTGGGGCTCTGAGAGGCTGCGATGCCAAAGATCGAGACATCCCTGAGCGCCGAGCAGATCGCCCGCAATGCCGAAGGGATGCGGGCGCTTCTGGATGCGTTGCGCGAGATCGAAGCTCGAGCGCGTACGGCGTCGGAAGCATCGCGGGAGCGGTTCGAGAGCCGCCACCAGCTTCTCCCTCGCGACCGGGTCGCCTTGCTGCTGGATCCCGGTCGGCCGTTCATCGAACTGGCCAAGCTCGCGGGCTTCGGCATGGACACGAAACATCCCGAAAAATCCGTACCCGGTGCCGGAATCATCGCCGGAATCGGCTTCGTCTCCGGCATCCGTGCGATGGTCGTGGCGTCCGACAGCGGCATCGCGGCCGGCGCGCTGCAACCGGCCGGGCTGAAGAAGATCCTCCGGATGCAGGAGATCGCGCTGAAGAACAAGCTGCCCTACATCCAGCTCGTCGAAAGCGCGGGCGCGAACTTGATGGACTACCGCGTCGAGGATTTCGTGGAGGGCGGCGCCACCTTCCGCAACCTCGCGCGCCTCTCTGCGGCGGGCCTGCCCGTGGTGACCGTGACACATGGCTCCTCGACCGCTGGCGGGGCCTACCAGACCGGGCTTTCGGACTACATCGTCATGGTTCGCGGCCGCACGCGCGCGTTCCTCGCCGGTCCGCCGCTGCTCAAGGCCGCCACCGGTGAGGTCGCGACCGAGGAAGAACTGGGCGGCGCGGAGATGCACACCGGCATTTCCGGGCTCGGTGACTACATGGCCGAGGATGACCGCCACGCCATCGCCATCGCGCGCGGGATCATGGCCGGAATCGACTGGCCCGAGGAGACGGAACAGCGCCCGCATGATGCCCCGATGCATGATGCCGAGGACCTGCTCGGCATCATGCCCATGGACTACCGCCAGCCCGTCGACATGCGCGAGGTCATCGCCCGGATCGCCGATGGCTCCGCCTTCCTCGAGTTCGGCGCGCGCTACGGCGGTCAGACGGTCTGCGGCACGGCCCGCATCCGCGGCTGGCCGCTGGGCATCATCACCAACAACGGCCCCATCGACCCCGCCGGTGCCACGAAGGCCACGCACTTCATCCAGACCTGCTGCCAGGCGGGCACTCCGCTCCTATATCTCAACAACACCACGGGCTTCATGGTTGGCAAATCCTACGAGGAGGCCGGCATCATCAAGCATGGCTCAAAGATGATCCAGGCCGTAACCAATGCGACCGTGCCGCAGTTCACCATCTATTGCGGCGCATCCTTCGGGGCGGGCAACTACGGCATGTGCGGACGCGGCTTCGATCCGCGCTTCTGTTTTGCCTGGCCCAATGCCAAGACTGCGGTGATGGGCGGAGAGCAGGCCGCCGGCACGATGCTCGAGGTCCAGAAAGCGCGCGCCGCCCGCAGGGGCGAGGATCCGGACGCGGCGCAGATGGCGACGATGAAATCCGCGATCGTGGAGATGTTCAACGGTCAGATGGACGCGGTCCACACCTCCGCCCGGTTGCTCGATGACGGGATCATCGACCCGCGGGACACGCGGGAGCTGCTGGCAGAACTGATGACCATCGCCCGGACCGGTGACGCGCGCCGCCCGAACCGGATCCAGTTCGGCGTGGCCCGGCCGTGACGGTGACCTTGACAACCTTCACCAAACTGCTCGTCGCCAACCGCGGCGAGATCGCGGTGCGGGTCATGCGCTCCGCGCGCGCCATGGGGCTTTCGCACCGTCGCGGTACATTCCGACGTCGACGCCGAAGCGGAGCATGTCCGCGCCGCCGACGAGGCGGTGCTCATCGGCGGCGCGGTGCCGGCCGAGAGCTACCTGCGTGTCGACCGGATCATGGAGGCCGCGCGGGTCACGGGTGCCGACGCGATCCATCCAGGCTATGGCTTTCTTGCGGAAAACCCGGCCCTCCCGCGCGCCTGCGCCGAGGCGGGTATCGTCTTCGTCGGACCCTCCGCAGAGGTCATCGCGAGCATGGGCGACAAGGCCGCGGCGAAACGCATCATGAAGGAGGCAGGCGTGCCGTGCGTTCCCGGCTACGACGGCGCCGACCAGAGCCCCGAAACGCTGGCGGCAGAGGTCTGCAGGATCGGCTTTCCGGTCATGATCAAGGCGACAGCGGGCGGCGGCGGCCGCGGCATGCGCCTGGTCACCTCCGATGCCGAATTCGGCGGCGCGCTGACCTCCGCCGTGTCTGAGGCGACATCCGCGTTCGGTGACGGCACGGTCATCCTCGAACGCGCGATCCCGAACCCGCGGCATGTCGAGATCCAGATCATTGCGGACCGCCGCGGCAACGCGATCCACCTCGGCGAGCGCGACTGCTCCGTGCAGCGCCGCCACCAGAAGCTGATCGAGGAAGCGCCATCTCCCGCCGTCGGTCCCGAGTTGCGGGAGCAGATGGGCGCGGTATCGGTGAAAGCCGCACAGGCCATCGGCTACGAAGGTGCGGGGACGTTCGAGTACCTGCTGGATGCCGAGGGCAACTTCCACTTCATGGAGATGAACACCCGCCTGCAGGTCGAACACCCGGTGACGGAGGCGATCACGGGGCTGGACCTCGTGGAGTTGCAACTGCGCATCGCCGCTGGCGAGCCACTGCGGCTGGCGCAGGAGGACGTCCACCTCGACGGCCACGCGATCGAAGTCCGGCTCTGCGCGGAGGATCCGGAGGCCGGTTTCCTGCCACAAGCCGGGAGTATCACCCACTGGCGGCCGTCACCCCTGGTCCGGGTGGATCATGCTCTGCGCGACGGGGCGCAGGTCGCGCCGTTCTACGATTCGATGGTGGCCAAGCTCATCGCGCACGGGCCCACGCGCGAGGCTGCGCGCTCGCGGCTGATCGCCGGCCTTCACGAGACGCAGGCGCTGGGCGTGCGGACCAACCAGGGCTTTCTCGCCGACTGCCTCGCCCACCCCGTGTTCGCGGCCGGCGCGGCGACGACCGCCTTCGTCGCCAACCACCACGAGGCGCTTCTGCCCGATCGCACCGGGTCCGAGACCCGCGTCGCCGGACTTGCTGCCGCACTGATGCGGGGCGGCGAGACCACGTCGCTCGCCCACGGCTTCCCGACCCCGATGCGGCTCGCGCGAGATGGCCGGGTGCACACGCCGATGGTCGAAGCGCGGGCGCGCGGGCTTTGCGCGGTGTTCCAGGGTGACGAGACGCGGCATGCCCGCATCTTAGCGCGGGACGGCGTTCGTATCGCATTCGAGGCGGAGGGCAAATCCGGGACGGCGATCCTGCTGTCCCGGTCGGGATCGGTATGGATCCAAGTCGCAGGCCGGGCCTGGGATTTCGAGGATCTGACCTTCGCCCCCGAGACCGCGGCCGTCCAGGGCGGCGACGGCAAGGTGCGCGCGTCAATGAACGGCACAGTCGTCTCGCTCGCGGTGGCGGTGGGCGATGTCGTGCGCAAGGGCCAGCCCGTTCTGGTTCTGGAGGCGATGAAGATGGAGCACGGCCACGTCGCCGCCATCGACGGAACCGTCGCCACCGTGCACGTCGAGGCCGGCGCACAAGTCACCGCTCACGCGTTGCTGATGGAGATCGAACCCGCTGACTGAACCTTGTCCCGGCGAACCCGGGATCGGTCACAGAAGATCCGGCAGCGAGATCATGAGAGCCGCACCGCCCAGCAGCACGATGAGGATCAGGCCCGGCACGCTCAATCCGAAAGTCAGGAGCGCCAGCACCGCGCCCGCGGCCAGAAGCAATGCTGCAAGAGCCGTGTTCCAATCCGCCATCCATCCACCGGCCACCGCGACAACGGGTATCAACAGAAACCCGTAGCGGTATGGATCGGCCTCGGCCACATCCGCACCCTGACGGGCGCCGAGGAGATAGATGCCGTAGCCGATTGCGATCAGTGCGGCGAGCAAACCCACTCCAAGTCCGACACGTCTGCTGCGCATGTTGCCCTCCACGATGTCCGGAACCCCGGTACGGGCAGTCTACCACATCCCGCGACTTCGGTGGAGCAATTTTGCCGAAACCAATCGAACGGCGCCTGTCGCATGGCACCTTCGATCCGGTTTGCCCGGACCCGATGAACGCAGATGCCGGAACCTGAACAGGACACGTCCGACGCGCGCGCAATCACGATGAAACCGTGCACACTCCCCATGCATTGGGTCCGCGTGATGCGGTGAAAGCGACAGGAGGCGACACATGAGCTCTGCGATACGGACCCTGGTGCAGGACTACGGTTGGATCCACACCGGGATAGGCTTGATCGGCAATACCACGTTCTTCACGGGCAGCCTCGCGTTCCTGCCTCAGTTGAAGACGTGGGAGGCGGTCGGGATGAAGTGGCAGACCGTCGGCGTCTGGCTCTTCATTGTCGGCGCGTTCTTCATGCTGATCGGGACCCTCGGCAACCTGCTGGTGAAGGTCTTCGAAGCGCAGGAAAAGAGTCGGTCCCGATGATGCCGGTGGCAGTTCTCGTGGCGGCTCTGGCGATGGCATCGGTGCACGTATTAAGTCCGAAGCTGACCTTTCTTGACGAAACTCCCAGGAGCCGGTGGCTGTCGGCGTCCGGCGGTGTTTCGACCGCCTACGTATTCGTCCATCTCCTGCCTGAACTGGCCCATCACCAGGCGGAGGCGTTTTCCGGTGCCGGAGCGGAGATCTTCCTGATCGCGCTCGTGGGGTTGACGACGTTCTATGGTTTGGAGCGCTGGATGAAGTCGCACCGAGCCTCCGACGACCGGCATCGGGAACTGCCGGCGGGTTCGTTCTGGCTGCATCTCGGAGCGTTCGCGATCTACAATCTGCTGATCGGATATCTCCTGCCGGAACGGCTGGAGGATGACGGCGCCAGCGGGCTTGCGATCTATTCCTTCGCGATGGTTCTGCACTTCGTCGTGAACGATCGCGGGCTCTATGCCCATTACGGGCCCCGTTATCTGCGGGAGGGCCGATGGGTCCTTGCGGCTGCGCCTTTTGCCGGGCTGGCACTCGCCGCCGTCACCGAACTCTCCACCTTCGCGATCGGCGGTCTCCTTGCGTTCCTGGGTGGTGGCGTGATCCTGAATGTCATGAAGGAAGAACTGCCCGAGGAACGACAGAGCCGGTTCTGGGTCTTCGCGCTCGGTGCGGCGGTGTATGCGGTCGTGCTGTTCTTTTTCGTGTAAATCATCCGCCCGCGTCAGGTCGAGCGCCTGCAGTCGGCATGTCACTCACCGCGAGGGCGCGATCCCCATGAACTTCGTCAGGATCTGCAGCATCACCTCGTCCGCACCGCCGCCGATGGAGGCGAGCCGCCCATCACGCCACATGCGGGAGATCTCGCTCTCCTCGCTGTAGCCCATACCGCCCCAGAATTGCAGGCACGTATCGGGGACCGTTCGCATCATCCGCCCCGCGATCAGCTTGGCCGACGTCGCGAGCCGTGTCGCGTCCTGCCCCGCGACCACCATCTCCACCGCCTGCCAGCAGAGCGCATGCAGGGCATCCAGCTCCGCCTGCATCTCCGCGAGCTTGAAGTGGATCCACTGGTTGTCGAGCAGCGGCCGGCCGAAGACGCTGCGATCCCGCGTGTAGTCGATCGTGCAGTCGATCGCTCTCTGAAGGCCGCCGACCGCATTGAGAGCGATCCAGAGCCGTTCGATCTGGAACTGCTCCATCTGGTAGATGAAACCCATGTTCTCCTCGCCGACCCGGTTTCGCCGGGGCACGCGGACATCGTCGAAGAAGAGCAGCGCGGTATCCGACGAATTCATCCCCACCTTCTCGATCTTGCGCGCGACCTCGATGCCGGGCGTGTCCATCGGAACCACGATCAGCGACTTGTTGTGATGGGCCGGACCGTTGCCGGTATTCGCGAGCAGGCAGCAGAAATCGGCCTGGGTGCCGTTCGTGATCCACATCTTGGAGCCGTTGATGACGTAGTCCTCGCCGTCCGCGCGCGCACTGGTCGCGATCGCCGCCACGTCCGATCCGCCGCCGGGTTCGGAGATGGCAACGCAGCCCACCATCTCGCCCGCAATCGCCGGGCGCAGGAACTCCTCGCGCAGCGCGTCGCTGCCATGCCGCGCCAGCGCCGGCGTGCACATGTCCGTCTGCACGCCGATCGCCATCGGAACGCCCCCGCACCTGACCAGCCCCAGCGTTTCCGCCATCACCGCAGCAAAGGAGAAGTCGAGCCCCAGGCCACCGAACGCCTCGGGCTTGTCGATGCCCAGCAGGCCCAAGCGACCGAGGCCACCGAAGACGTCGCGCGCCGGAAAGATGCCCGCCGCCTCCCACGCGTCCACATGCGGATTGACCTCCTCCTCAATCCAGCGCGTCAGGGTGCGCTTCAGGTCCTCATGCTGGTCGGTCAGTTGCACGTGTCGATCTCCCCTCGCTCCCGCTTCGAGGACTCCACTAGCATGGCGTTGTGCGGATATCACGACAAGTCACGGTGGAAATTCGCCGGTTGTTCCGCGTGTCGCGGCGTGCATATTCTGCGGCCATGATACAGCGGTTTTCGCGTCGATCCTTTCTGGCAGCGCTGACGACGAGTCTTGCCTCGGGGGCCCTGGCCGGCGCCCCGACGGACTCGTTGCGCCCCAGGCTCCGTGGCGAGGGGTTCGCGAAGAAGGCCGTTCCCGGGCCGGACGCCATCTTCCGCGACGCCAACCTGAGCGGAAAGGTGACCTATGCCGTCGCCGACGGCGAGACCGGTGCCATACTGGAAAGCCGCAACGGTACGACCGGCGCTCCGCCGGCGAGCGTCGCCAAGGCAGTGACCGCGCTTTATGCGCTCGACGCGCTGGGAGGCGAGCACCGCTTCAAGACGTCTGTCATCGTCACCGGCGGTCTGGACAACGGCGTGGTGCTGGGGGACCTGGTTCTGGTTGGTGGCGGCGATCCGACGCTCGACAGCAATCACCTCGCCGAGCTGGCCGCGCAGATCAAGGATGCCGGTATCCGCGAGGTGAAAGGCAGCTTCCTTGTCTGGGACCGTGCCCTGCCGCGGGAGGATCGTATCGATGCCGGTCAGCCCGACCAGGTCGGTTACAATCCGGCGATTTCGGGATTGGCGCTGAACTACAACCGCGTGCATTTCGGTTGGACGCGTGGCTCGAACGGATACAACGTGACGATGGATGCCCGTACGGAGCGGTATCGTCCGGACGTCACCGTCGCGAAGATGCAGGTGGTCAGCCGGGAGGCGCCGATCTACACCTATCAGTCCACACCGGCGCGTGACGAATGGACCGTTGCGCGGCGGGCTCTCGGCAATGGCGGAGCGCGATGGCTGCCGGTGCGCCTGCCGGGACTTTATGCGGGCGATGTCTTCCGAACCATGGCGCGGTCGCATGGACTGGTTCTGGATGCGCCAAAGGTCGTGGACGAGTTGCCGGAGGGGGATACGGCTGCGCTTTTCTACAGCGAGTCGTTGCGCAGCATCCTGCAGGACATGCTGAAATACTCCAACAACCTGATCGCGGAAATGGTCGGATTGTCGGCCACGGCCCGGCGCACGGGTCGCGCGGAATCGCTGCGCGAATCGGCCGATGAGATGAGCCGGTGGGCGGCCTCGGAACTGGGCATGACGGAAACGAAACTGATCGACCATTCGGGGTTGGGGGATGCGTCGCGGATGCGGGCGGACGAAATGGCAATTGCCCTGGCCGAGGTGCGCGCGCGCGGCTTCCGCAGCATGCTGAAACCGATCCCGATGCGCGACAGTCGCGGTCGGCCCGTCGCGTCAAGCGCGATCAAGGTCGATGCAAAGACGGGGACGCTGAACTATGTCTCCGGTCTGGCGGGTTACATGACCACGCCCGAAGGCGCCGAACTCACCTTTGCGATCTTCGCGGTCGATCTTGACAGGCGGTCGAGGATCCCGCGTGCCGATCGCGAGTCGCCCGAAGGTGCGCGTGGCTGGAACCTGCGCGCCAAGCGGCTGCAACAGAAGCTGATCGAGCGTTGGGCGGCGCTCTATCACAGCTGAGCCGGCACGGCGGCATCAGTAGATCTTCATGTCGAGCAGGACGATCTCGGAATACATCGGATCGATCTCCTCGGGTGCCAGGCGGCCGGGGGTGTAGAAGCGCGGCACCGCGAATTCCGCGACGTCGTCAGGCTCCGCATCCGGCGGCAGGAACCGGCGGTCGACCGACAGCACCGCCTCCTGCGGCGGCAGGATGGTGTCGGCGATTGCCCGGACGTGGCGCGCGAAGATGTCCCGGTCGCCGATGTAGAAGACGTCATGGGTGACGAAGTCGTCATGCTTGCGCTTGGCGGAAATCGCCAGTGTACAGATCCCGTCGGGCGTCTCCACGGCGAGCGAGGTGGGGCTCATCCCCACGTGATCGTTCAGAACCTGTCGGTCTTGTGCGGGAAGGTCGACCCCCGATGCGAGCGGATCATGATGGACGACCAACCCGCCGCGACTACGCGGGCGGGGCCGCCAGGTCAGCCGATGGGTATCAAGTACCGCAAGTCCCGCACGCTGCACGGCGCCGACCGCGCGTGCGGAGCTCGAGAAATTCGTCACCGTCACATCCGGGCCGGACGCGGCGAGGCGGATCATGTCCCCGCCGATGCCACCAGCGCGGTAAGGCTTCAGCAGGTACCAGGATGTCATGTTGGCGGTCACCGCGGTACCGGCCGGGGTCGGACGATGGGCTGTGACCAGCCCCAGAACACCCACGAGGCGGCGGTCGTCACGCGCCGTCACCGCAAAGCGGTCTTCGGGCCCCGACCAGCGTCCGTCGAGCAGCCTGCGCCAGCCGTCAATTGACCATTTCGCCTTCGGAAAAACGTCGTGCATGAAGCGAGCGACCTCTTCGCGTTCCTCCGGTTGGGCAAAAGCGAGCTCGACCATCGCCGGTCAGGCCGCGTTCATGAGGTCACGCAGCCGGACCCAGCGCGCCTGGCGCCTGGAGAGACGCTCCAGCAGGTCTTCGACGAAGCCCCAGACCTCCTCGTCCGTCTGCAGGTGGTGCGTCAGCATGCCCGTCGGTTCGTCGCGGTCGACAATGCACCGCCGCCGGTCTGCCAGGTGTCCGCAGAGACCGTCGAGGATAGGGTCCAGCCCACGAAAGCGCGCGCCTCCCTTCCAGCGGATCGGGTCGAAATGAATGTTCACCTGCAGGAGACCATCCGCCGGAAATTGCGATGTCCGTGGATGGGACGTGGACAGCAGCCGAAACCCGAGGCTCGCCAGATGCGGGACGGTCTTGTCCGAAATCCTGTTCCACGGCGGCGCGAGAGCGGACAAGAGGTTGGGAAGCCGCACCCAATTCAGTCGCTGCCACCCTTCGCGGAGGTCCCCCAGCTGCAAAAGAATATCGCGATGATCTCCGATTTCCGAGGCACCTGCGCCACCCGGTTCGTGGTTCACATGTGCAAACCCGTGCTGCATCGTGAAGACGTCGGTCAGTTCCGCAAGACGGTCCGACAAATCCGTCCCCACGTTCGCGGGCACGACGGCCAGGTGCAGGGGAACGCTGTACCGGTCCGCCAGCGCGACGAGACGGTCCAGCGCCGGTGTCGGCGCCTCGGCATCGTCGTCACGCCACCAGAAGGTCGGGACCTCTCCGGCCGCGTCCCAGCGGTCCAGTTCCTTCTCCAGCCTGGACCATCCGGTCACAGCGTGGCGTGCCGTGCGCGTGCACCCCGCTCGATGCCGGCCGCATGCAGGCGATCGATGTCGAGCTCGTACCGGATCTCCTCGAGGAGCCGCAATTCGGTTTCGGCCAGCGCGCCGTCGGCCGCGGCCACGTCACAGGCTAGAGCATAGGCCGTTTCGTTCAGACGCGGCGGCAGGTTGTCGCGCAGAAGGCCGAAGAGCGCGTCGAGCCCGTCTTCCTGCTCGAAAAGGTCGAAAACCGTCTGGACGACCATGTTCAGCCGGTCCTCGTCATAGCCGGCGAAGATCGGAAGGTGGTTCACCGCGGCGTTGATCTTCACCAGCTCCGCGGTGCGAATATTCTCGTCGGAGGCCGAGACCGCGATCATTATCGCGACCAGGCAATCCTGCGGATTGAGCGATTGTACATCCTGCGACACGGGCACGTGATCCTTTCCCCAGAAGACCGGGTCAAGTTATTGACGCCCTCGGGGCGGCACAATAGGGAGTGTCAGCCTTTCGCGCAGGTGCGTGGGACGTCACATGGAGAGAACCGATGAGCAGCATTCGGGACGCAGCGATGGCAAGCAAGGCCTGGCCCTTCGAAGTGGCGCGCGCCGTGCTGAAACGCTACGAGAACGCCCCGCCGGAGAAGGGGCACGTGCTGTTCGAGACGGGCTACGGACCCTCCGGGCTGCCACATATCGGGACCTTCGGCGAGGTGGCGCGCACCACGATGGTGCGCCGTGCATTCGAGGTGATCTCGGACGTTCCCACGCGGCTCGTGTGCTTTTCCGACGATCTCGACGGGATGCGCAAGGTGCCAGGCAACGTGCCGAACCCTGCGGGACTGACGCCGCACCTGCAGAAGCCGCTGACGAGCGTGCCCGATCCGTTCGGGGAGCATGAGAGCTTCGGCCACCACAACAACGCGATGCTGCGGCGGTTTCTCGACACCTTCGGGTTCGAATACGAGTTCATCTCCGCCACCGAGTTCTACCGCTCCGGGCAGTTCGACGAGGTGCTGCTGCGCGCCGCCGAACGATATGACGACATCATGAAGGTCATGTTGAAAAGCTTGCGCGAGGAGCGGCAACAGACCTATTCGATCTTTCTGCCGATCCATCCGGAGACGGGGCGAATCATGTACGTACCTCTGAAGGAGGTGAACGCCAGGGACGGCACCATCACTTTCGACGACCCGGACGGGCGCGAGATGACCCTGCCGGTCACCGGCGGCAACGTGAAGCTGCAATGGAAGCCCGACTTCGGCGCGCGGTGGGCCGCACTCGGCGTGGATTTCGAGATGTACGGCAAGGAACATGCCACCAACACGGCGATCTATGACCGGATCTGCGAGATCCTGGGTAAAAAGGCGCCGGAGCATTACACCTATGAGCTGTTCCTGGACGAAAACGGGCAGAAGATCTCCAAGAGTTCCGGAAATGGGGTCAGCATCGACGAGTGGCTGACCTATGCCTCGTCCGAAAGCCTCAGCTATTTCATGTACCAAAAGCCGAAGACCGCCAAGCGGATGTTCTTCGACGTGATCCCGCGGGCGGTGGATGAGTACCACCAGCAATTGCGGGCGTTTCCGGGGCAGGACGAGACGCAGAAGCTGGCCAATCCGGTCTGGCACATCCACGGCGGCGATGTGCCCGAAAGCCGCATGGTGGTGCCGTTCGCGATGCTGCTGAACCTCGCGTCGGTGTCGGGGGCGGAGGACAAGGCGGCGCTTTGGGGGTTCATCCAGCGCTATGCGCCGGATGCCGAGCCAGACACGCATCCCGATCTGGACGCCGCGGCAGGCTTCGCGGTGCGGTACTACAACGATTTCGTGAAACCCGCCAAGACGTACCGCTTGCCGACGGAGACCGAGCGCGAGGCGCTGGAGGCGCTGCGGGACGCGCTTGCGGCGCATGACGGGCCACGCGACGACGAGACGTTGCAGTCCATCGTCTATGCCGTGGGTCGCGACCGGTTCGATCCGCTGCGCGACTGGTTTCGCGCGCTCTACGAGGTGCTGCTGGGCGCGTCGCAGGGTCCGCGGTTCGGCGGGTTCATCGCGCTTTACGGGGTCGAGGAAACGATGGCGCTGATCGACGAGGGGCTTGCGGGGAAGTTGGCCACCTGACGGTTTCGTTCATTCCGGTCGGTCGGCGGAGAACTCCGTTTCAGCCCAGACCCGCCACCGTTCGCTCAACGCCTCCGCATCGCCGGCGAGAAAACCCGGACCCAAGCGCGCCGCCTCCGCCTCCAGAGCCGCGCGCTGCTCGGCGATCGCCTCCTCCAGGCTCGCACGGGCGGCGTGCGAAATCGGCGCCTTGGCCAGTTGTGGCTCGAAGACGTGCAGGTCGTGGTGATCGCCGAGGACGTCGCTCAGCCGGTCGGCCAGGTCGACATGCGGCTTCGTCAGGGGCGGAAAGCTCCTCTTCAGGAGCCTTCCGTGGTACCAGTGATACTTCACCCGTTTGCGCCATTCATGCATCGCGTGCGGGTCGAAGCTCTTCAGGGCCTCCCCCATCGCTTTCTGCGCCCTCTTCAAGGTCTTGGCCATGCCGGCCTCGGCAGCTTCGAACCCGTTGCCGCCGACGCGCCATGCTTCGGACCGTTCCCGTGTCTGCCGCAGGCGCGTGACGGCATCGGCAATCCGCTCGCCCGCTTGCGGAGCATCGAGAGCGGCACGGCTTTCGATCGTCAGGCGCCGGCGCAAAGGCGCCGTGGCGGGACGGTTCATACCGGTCGCCTGGGAGGCGATGCGGTCGTAGGTCTCGATCATCGCCGCCCGGTCCCGCAGCGAGGACAGCAGCCGCGCGGTGTCCCTCAGATCCACATTCTCCGCTTTGTAATCGTCGAATTCCGGTCGGACCAGCCGGATCAAGCCCCGCAGCTTCTTGATCCTCTTGCGTGCGTCGTGGATCGCCGCGCCGGGAGCGTCGCCGGTCAGCGAGTCAATGGCCTTGTCGATCTGATGCTGCGCGATCCGACGCACGGCGTCTGTCAAATTGAAATCGTCGCGCGTGACCGAATAGCTCATGCGGGGGCTCCTTCGCCGTCCCTGGGCAAACGCGTTGCAACGCCGACCTGTTCCGAAATTTGAAACCACCGCAGCGTTCGGGACGTATCTTCCCCGAGATCTTGGACAACGGAGCCCGACATGACGTTCTTTCGATCCCTGCTTCTGATCCTTTGCCTTGCCGTGCCGATCCCGGTGGCGGCACAGGATGGCGATATTCAGGATGTCATCTCCTCACAGATGAACGCGTTCAAGGCGGATGATGTCGTCACCGCCTTCACCTTCGCCCATTCCAACATCAAGACCCTCTTCGGCACGCCGGAGAATTTCGGCCGCATGGTGCGGAACGGCTACCCGATGGTGTGGCGGCCGGCCGAGGTCGATTATCTCGAGCTGCGCGAAGAAGGCGGACGTACATTTCAGGACGTGCGGGTCGTCGACGGCAACGGCCGCGCGTTCATCCTGGAATACACGATGGTTGAGACCGGCGACGGGTGGCGCATCGCCGGGGTGCGGATTCTCGAGACGGCGGAGTTCAGCGCCTGAAGCGCGCCCGTCGGTCAAGCAAACATGCCCTGGCAGAACCAGCCGGGACTGAGCGTCCCGCCATGCGCGAAGTAGAGCCATAGTTCCTCACCCGTCTCCACCGTCACGCGCCAGTAGTCGCGGGTGCCGGTGCGCCAGTCGGGCTCGTCCAGCCACCATTCGGGCGCGATGCGCTCCGGCCCGCTCGCGCGGGTGAGCGCATGCGTGCGGCCGCGCCAGCGGAACTCGGACGGAACCGCGGGCGCGTCGGGCGCCTGCACGATCTCGGGCCGCCAGAGCAGGAGCGGCCGCGGACCCGGACTGCGCGGCCAGGGCTCCTCGGGCGGTGCGGACCATGCAGCGGCCATCACCTTCGCGGTCTTTTCCGGAATGTGCGAGGAGGCGGGATGCAGCCGCGTCAACGCCTCCATCCCCACCCGCGCGCCGAGCCGGCCCATCAGGTCGTCGAGCGCGTCGGTCTTCGCCAGCCGGTCGGCCACGGCGCGCCCGGCCTCCAGGTGCCCTACCGCGCGGGTCTCGTAGACGGGCTCGGTCTGCACCGCCTCCAGCCGCAGCATGTCGATGCCGAAGCCCGCGTCGATCGCCTCCAGCTTCATCTCCAGCAGCGGCCGGATGCGGTGCGCCTCGGTCGAGGGGCGGGCGAGGGCCACCTCCACCGCCTCGATCCCGTGATCTGCGCGGTGCGCCTCGAGCCGCAGGCGGCGGATGGCGCGGCGGCGCTTGTCGAGCTTCGCGCAGAGCGCGGGCAGCAGGCGGTCGATCCCGGCCATCATGTCCTCGGCCAGCCCGATGGGCTCGGGCAGGGTCAGGCGGACGGCGAAATGGTCGGGCGGTTTGGCCGGCGACACCGGCTCGGGGGCGGAGCCCAGCGCCTGGTCCATGCGGTAGACCAGCCCGCGCCCGAAGCGCCGGGCCAGCGCCGCGCGGGGCTGACCCACCAGGTCCTGCACCCGGCGCAGGCCCAGCCGGGCCAGTTGCGCGGCGGTGTCGTCGTCGAGCCGAAGTGCTGCGATGGGCAGCGGCGCCAGCGCGCTGTAGGTCTGGCCGGGTGCCGCGATCCGCATGCCCGGCGCGGGGTCCCGCGTGGCGACCTGCGGTGCGGTCCCCCCTCGCGTCCAGTGCCGTTTTCCCGCGCGGGAGCGGGTGGCGCGCGCTTCCTGGTCGATGGCGTCGCCGTTGCGGTCGGACTGGGTGGCCTTGCCGGCGTAACGCGCCAGCGCCCAGGCCGCCCCTCGGGTGTCGGCGAGCCCCATCTGCACCGCCAGCCCCATGTCGTGGCAATCGTCCCGCACCACCTGCATCAGCGGCGCCTCCCCCCCGAAGAGATGCGCGCAGCCAGTCAGGTCCACCACCAGCCCGGCTTCGCCTTCCTCGGCCACCCAGGGGGAGAACTTGCCGGCCCAGCGGCGCAGCACGGCCAGGAACCGCGCCTCCGCCAGCAGGTTGCGGTGCCGGGTGACGAGGCGGTCGCACATCGCATGGGCATCACGCACCGGCTGACCGGGATAGAGCCCCACGGCCTGCGCCTGCGACGACAGCGACGAGATCACCTGCGCGTTGGCGACGGTGTCCACGACGGCCAGCGGTTCACCGCCAAGCTGGGGATCCTGACGCACCACCCGGTCCGCGCCGAGGCGTGGAAACCAGAGCGACAGGATGCGGCGCTTGTGCGTGTCCGGATCGAGTATCATGATGTTCGCTTTTTGTTCTTATACCGACCGGAGCCTGCGGAAGTCGAGTCCGGAACGAACGGCTCACTCACGGCTATTTGTCGTCTCACCCCAGAGGGCGCGTCGCGAGGAACCGCCCGCCGCTCAACTCCCCGGTCTTGTACAGTCCGACAAAGAAGCTGTAAGCACTGTCCCACATGTCGAAATGCGCCTGCCCGAACCGCTCGACCGTCTGATCGCGCAAGCTGCGATACATGGCCAGGCGGTCCACCAGGATTTTCTCCCAATCGGCGCCGAGGTTTTCGGGGACCGAGACCGTAAAGCCGGCATTGTCCAGCATGTGCAGATACTCATCGCGCGTGGCCAGCTCGCGGAAGGTCATCTCCCGTTCCAGCCGTGCCGGCGTGTCCGCGGATGTGCGATCCGTCACGAGAATGTCGGTAAAGCACAGCCGCCCGCCGGGTTTCAGGACACGCGCGCATTCCGTGATCAGCCGGGCCTTGTCAGGGACATGGCAGAACGCCTCCTGGCTGATAGCCACGTCGAAACCGTCATCGTCGAACGGCATCTCCAGCGCGTTACCGCATCGAAAATCGGTCAGATGATCGAGTCGGGCCATACGGGTCAGTTCGACCGCCCCGTCAACACGGGATTGCGTCAAATCGATGCCGGTGACCCGGCAGCCGATGTTGTGCGCCAGGTACCGGGACGGCCCTCCGAGGCCACAGCAGATATCGAGTACATGCGTGTCGGTGGCGATTCCGGCGCGCCGGGCCAGCACATCGTTCGCGGCGACGCCGCCGAAATGGTCCTGGTCGTGTTCTTGCAGCACATCTTCGTTAAGCTGATCAGAAACGAAGCCGCCGGCGGCCAGCTTGCCCAGGATCTGCTCCTTGCTGATCGGGTGGGTCCGGTAGAACTCCAGAACTGCATCCGTGCGTGATTGTCCCATCTAATCCCCTCCCATCTGCCGGGCGCCGACCCGGTCCGGGGACACGGATACAACAAGACAACGAAAATCCGGAGAGCCGACCTGCTGGCTGCTCAGGCTGCCTTCCACTTGATCGAGCAACCCATGGACGGCACCTGGTCCGCCGGTCCCTTGCCCGTCTTGGCCACCTCCTTCATCGCCTCGAAGAGATCGCGGCGCAGATCGGATGGCCCGGCCTGTGCCCGCGAGGCATCGAGGCGGCCGCGATACTGCAGTCCCAGATCCTTGTCGAAGCCGAAGAAGTCTGGCGTGCAGGCGGCGTCATAGGCGCGGGCGACGGACTGATCCTCGTCATGCAGGTAGGGGAAGGTGAAACCCTGCCGTTCGGCCATCACCTTCATGTTATCGAAGCTGTCGTCGGGATGGGTCGCCGCATCGTTCGAGCAGATCGCCGCAACGCCGATGCCCAGCGCCTGCAGATCCGTCGCATCCCGCACGATCCGGTCGATCACCGCCAGCACGTAGGGGCAGTGGTTGCAGATGAACATGACGAGCGTGCCGTTCTGGCCCGCGATGTCCTGCAGGCCGTAGCTCTGCCCATCCGTCGCAGGCAGCGTGAACTCCGGCGCGGGCCAGTCGAAATCGCAGACGGGGGGTGTGGCCATTTGAACCTCCTTTGACGTTGCCACTAGCCTAGCCATGCTTGCCATCGGAGGTCCATGGGCGGAACGCAGGGAATTCTCGTCCACGTGGTCTTGCAAACGCTCCGGTCATCGCAGAAGGTCCCGCCGAAGAATATGCGGAGGGACAGACGATGAAGACCCGTGCAGCGGTGGCATTGGAAGCCGGCAAGCCACTCGAGATCATGGACGTCGAGCTCGAGGGCCCGAAGGCGGGCGAGGTTCTGGTCGAGATCAAGGCGACGGGGCTCTGCCACACCGACGAATTCACCCGCTCGGGCGACGATCCGGAGGGGATCTTTCCGGCGATCCTGGGTCACGAGGGTGCGGGCGTCGTGCTGGAGGTGGGCGAGGGGGTGACGAGCCTGGAGCCCGGCGACCACGTGATCCCGCTCTACACGCCGGAATGCCGGCAATGCGAATACTGCCTCTCGGGCAAGACCAACCTCTGCCAGGCGATCCGGACGACGCAAGGCCAGGGGCTGCTGCCCGACGGCACGACGCGGTTTTCGATGATGGATGGCACGCCGATCCATCACTACATGGGCTGTTCGACCTTCGCCAACCACACCGTGGTGCCGGAGATCGCATTGGCCAAAGTGCGCAAGGACGCCCCCTTCGACAAGATCTGCTACATCGGCTGCGGGGTGACGACCGGCATCGGGGCGGTGATCAACACCGCCAAGGTGGAGATCGGCGCGCGGGCGGTGGTCTTCGGCCTGGGCGGCATCGGATTGAACGTGATCCAGGGGCTGCGGCTCGCGGGCGCGGACCAGATCGTGGGCGTGGATCTGAATGACAGCAAGGAGGAGATGGGGCGGCATTTCGGGATGACCGATTTCGTGAACCCCTCCAAGGTCGACGGCGACATCGTGGCGCACCTGGTGGAGCTGACCGGCGGCGGCGCGGATTACTGCTTCGACGCCACCGGCAACGTGAAGGTGATGCGGCAGGCGCTGGAATGCGCGCACAAGGGCTGGGGTGTTTCCGTCATCATCGGCGTCGCGCCCGCGGGGGCGGAGATTTCTACCCGGCCGTTCCAGCTGGTCACGGGGCGGGTCTGGAAGGGCACGGCCTTCGGCGGCGCCAAGGGCCGGACCGAGGTGCCGCGGATCGTGGATTGGTACATGGACGGCAAGATCGAGATCGACCCGATGATCACGCACAAGCTCAAGCTCGAGGAGATCAACGAGGGCTTCGAGCTGATGCACAAGGGCGAAAGCATCCGCGCCGTGGTGGAGTTCTGATGGAGACGGGAATGAGCAATCGCTTCGACGACGACGATGATGACGACAAGAGACGGCAAGCCCGACAAGGACGCGACGGATCCGCAGATCGGGAAGCTCTTCTTCAAGTCCCGCAGCATCCTGATCACGGGCGGGATCGACGACAAGACCGCACGCTCCGCCGTGACGCATCTGCTGGCGTTGGCCGAGAAAAGCGACGATCCGATCAACGTCTACATCTCTTCGCCGGGCGGCCACGTCGAATCCGGCGACATGGTGCATGACATGATCAAGTTCATCCGCCCCACCGTGCGCTGCATCGGGACCGGCTGGGTGGCGAGCGCCGGGGCGTTGATCTTCATCGCGGCGGACCGGGAAAACCGGTTCTGCCTGCCCAACACGCGGTTCCTGCTGCACCAGCCCTCGGGCGGGATCGGCGGCCAGGTCAGCGACATGATGATCCAGGCCGAACAGCTCCGCCTGATGCGGCAACGTTTCGACAAGCTCTTTGCCGAAGCCACGGGCCAGAACTCCGGAAAAGATCGCCGAGGACACGGCCCGCGATTTCTGGCTCAATACGAGCCAAGCGATCGATTACGGTCTGCTGGGCAAGGTCATCCACTCGATCGACGATCTCGGCTGACCTGCGCAGCTTGCGGCGCCGCGCCAAGGCGGGTGCGGCGCGGCGCCCATTTGGAAAGCGAACACGATGGGATTGCGCATCCGCGAAGCGGCGCCCGCGGACGCGGAGACGGTCTGGGAGATCCTGCGGCCGGCCGTGGAGGCGGGGGACACCTTCTGCGCGGATCCGGACGGCGGTCGTGAGGGCGGGTTGGCCTATTTCTGGCCGGACACCGCCCGGGTCTGGATCGCGGAGGAGGACGGGATGGCACTGGGATGCTCTTATCTCCGCCCGAACCAGACGGGCAACGGGGCGCATGTCTGCAATGCGGGTTACTGCACGGTACCGGCGGCACGCGGACGCGGCGTTGCGCGCGCGATGCTGGACCACAGCCTCGAGACTGCGCGGGCCGAGGGGTACCGCGCGATGCAGTACAATTTCGTCGTGGCGACGAACACGCGCGCCATCGACACCTGGTCCCATGCAGGGTTCGACGTGGTCGGTCGTCTGCCCGGCGCGTTCCTGCATCCCCAAGAGGGTTACGTGGATGCGCTCGTGATGTACAAGTCCCTGGTCTGAGGAGCTGCCATGCCCGACACCACACCCCTGCTCGCCGTTCTGATCGACGCCGACAATGCGCCCGCGAAATACGCCCACGCGCTCTTCAAGGAAATCGCGGCCATCGGCGAGGCGTCGGTCCGGCGGATCTACGGCGACTTCTCGTCGCAGAACATGAACGGCTGGGCGGCGGTTCAGGCCGAATTGGGCCTCGTTCCGCACCAGGCGCCCGCCTATACCAAGGGCAAGAACTCCAGCGACATCGCGCTGGTGATCGATGCGATGGACCTGATGCACACGGCGCGGTTCGACGGCTTCGTGCTGGTCTCCTCCGACAGCGATTTCACGCGGCTGGCGAGCCGCCTGCGCGAGCAAGGGCTGGAAGTCTATGGCATGGGCGAACAGAAGACGCCCGAAGCGTTCCGCGCCGTGTGCAAGCGCTTCATCATCCTGGAGAATCTCCAGGAATCCGCCTCCGAACCGGCGGGATCGAAAAAGCCGGACGTGAAGAAACCCGCCGAAGCGCGCGAACTGATCCTGCAGGCGATGGAAAACATCGAGCAGGACGACGAATGGTACGGGATGGGCGTGATCGGTCAGCGCCTGATCGCCGCGAAGCCCGATTTCGACACGCGCACCTACGGCAAGCGTCGGTTGAGCGACCTGGTCGATGCGCTCAAAGGGTTCGAGACGCGCCGCGGCAAGAACAACCAACTGCAGATGCGTCGCGTTCAGTGACGCCGACGCGGCTGCAAGGCGGCGACGTCCCTTATTACCCGTTCTGCGTGATATGAGTTCACAGGCGGTCCGGCCGTCGCTGGTTTAGCTTTGGATGCATGGTGAAACCGTACCTTGATCGAAAGGAAACCTGATTTTGAAGAGAGCCGGACACGGGATTTGCAAGATCGCACTATTTTTGCGGCTTTCCCGGAACAACCCGGTTTTCGAAAGGTTATGGCTGCATGTCGGACTGCGACACCGGCCGAACCCCGCAAGGGACCGGTCGAGTTCGATGGCCGAACGGTTGAGTTTTGCACCGACCACGCGGGCGTGTGTTTGCCGGCTGGCCGAAATGCATAGGCTTCAGTGCTGGAGAGGGTTGCCGTGAGAAGCCCCTGGTTGAACCCAGCCTGATGTAACGAGTGGGAAGGGTCCGGATTGCGGCGTCAAGTCTTTGGCGCCGCTTTTCGCGTTCTGGGTGTAGCACCGTGCCGCTTGCAATCGGCGTCACGCTGATCTTTGATACGGCTCATCGATCACGATAGTGAACATATGCGCGACCTTGCCTCCCAAGCCGATGCGCTGCGCATACTGCGCGCCCACGGGCGTGCGCGCTCCTTCGCGGCACGGCAGACGATCTTTGCGCGCGGGGACGAGGGCAATTCGCTGGCCATCGTGGAGAGCGGTGTCGTCCGGATCAGCATCTTCGGCTCGGACGGTCGCGAACTGGTGCTGGCGCTGCTTGGCCCTGGCGACGTGATCGGCGAGATCTCCGTGATCGACAACAAGACCCGCGCGGCCGACGTCATCGCGGTCGGCGAAGTCGTCGTGACGGTGATCGAGGCCGGACATCTGCGCGAGCTTCTCTATTCCGAGCGGGTCGTGACTGATTTCTTCTTCGAACTCCTCTGCGACAGGATCAGGTCGGCAAATGCGCACGCGGAAACCTACGCGCTCAACTCCCTGGCGGGACGGCTGGCGATTTTTTTCGTGAACCACGGCCACGAGGAGGAGGACGGAACGCTGTCGCTGCCGGATCTGCCGTCGCAGGCGGAACTGGCCAAGCTGGTCGGCGTGACGCGCGAAAGCGTGAACCGGCAGTTTCGCGCGTGGAAGGACATCGGGCTTCTGATGGCCGACAGCGCCGGATACGTGGTCCCCGATCCGGTCCGCCTTCAGGAAAGCGCGATGGCGGAAAGCAGGTAGCGGGCCCGAGCGCTCCGCAGCCGGTCAGGGACCGTAGCGCGCCATGAAGGTCTCGATCGCGTTGCGGGCAATGCGATCCATATCTTCGGGCCGGGCCTTGTCGATCACGCCGAGCAGCAGCCGCGGATGCAGATGCACCTTGCAGAGTTCCGCGAGCGTTTCCGCCGCCAAGTCGTGATCTTCGATCGGTGACAGATGTCCGTCCGCCTCGGCCTGCCGGAAGAGCGCGACGAGCTCCGCATGGGCCATGCCCGGTCCTGTGGCCCAGAACTGGCGGCCGAATTCCGGAAACCGGGCGGATTCCGCCACGACCGTCCGGTACATCTGCAACCCGAACGGCGAATAGAGGAACTCCATGAAGGACCGGCAGCCCTTGTAGAGACGGTCGGAGAAGTCGCCGTCCTCGTCGGCGAAACTCATGGACCGACGCGTCTGCTCCTGGCAGGCGGCCTGCGCCACGGCGGCGAAGAGCGCGTGCTTGTCGGGGAAATAGCTGTAGAGCGTGGCCTTGGACACTTTGGCCGCCTTCGCGATCGCGTCCACGTTGGCGCCTTCATAGCCTTCGGTCATGAAGATCCGCTGTGCCCCCTCCAGAACCTGGGCGACCTTGCGGCCCTTCGTGGCCGATCCTTGAGGGTATGTGTTCATGGATCCTCCACCGTGGCGAACAACATAAACCGAACGGTTCAGTTCGGGCAAGCGCGGGGTCGTCGCTTGCCGTCGGACCGTTCGCAGGTTATTGCCAAGGACATGTTGCCGATCCTGCTGAAAACCTTGCCTTTCTTCGCGCTGATCGGTGTCGGTTACTGGGCCGGACGCACGCGCTTTTTTACCGAAGAAGCGACCGCCTACCTGACCAAGTTCGTCTTCTACTTCGCGCTGTCGGCGATGCTCTTCCGCTTCACCGCGAATCTGGAGTTGTCGGAGGTGTGGGACGCGCACCTCGTGCTGGGATATCTCTGGGCCACCGCGTTCGTCTACGGCATCGCGACGGCGGTGGCGTTCCTGCGCGGGCTCAGCGTTCCGGAGGCCGCGGTGGAAGCGCAATGCGCCTCGATCGGCAATGTGGGCTTTCTCGGCATCCCGATGCTGCGGCTGCTGATGGGCGACGAGGCAGTGGGCGTGATCGTCATCATGCTGACGGTCGACCTTGTCGTCTTCTCGTCGCTGATCGTGATTTTGATCACCGGATCGCGGGAGGGGCGGCTTCGCCTGGGCGTCTTTCGCACGGTCGGTGCGGGGCTGATCCGCAATCCGATGATCATGGCGGTCGTTCTCGGCTTTGCCTGGTCGTCGCTCGATATCCCGATCCCGGAACCGATGAACGAGTTCCTGGGGCTTCTAGGTGCCGCCGCCACGCCAGGTGCGCTTTTCGCCATCGGCGCCTCGCTGGCCAGCAAGTCGGCGGAGCGTCTGTCGGTCGCCGTGTGGCTGAGTTTCGCCAAGCTGGTGCTGCACCCGGCCTTCGTGGCCGTCGGAGTGATGATCCTCTTTCCGGTCGATCCCTACACTGCCGCCGTGGCGGTGTCGGCGGCGGCCCTTCCGGTCGCGGGGAACGTCTACATCCTCGCGCAGCACTACGGAGTCGCGCCGCAGCGCGTATCGGCCTCCATCCTCGTGTCGACGGCCGTCAGCATCCTGACCGTGACGGCCGTCCTGACGCTGGTGCAGGCTTAGCTGGCGGCCTCCTTGCAGATGCCCTGCTTCTGCAGTTCCGACAGGATATGGCCCGGGTCGAAATCCGGATGCCGCTCCGGCGCATGGTCGGCGCCGCGGAGCGCCTCGCAGATGCTCTCTCGAATCGTCTCCGGGTCGCTTTCCCGCAGCACGTCCCAATTGGCCGGAACGCCGGAAACGGTCGGCCCGCCCGGGTGATTCCGCAGCGGGACGGCCGAGGGAAATTCCGGCGACGCAGGCGTGTGGGACGCGACGGCAGCGGGACCGACGCAGAGGAGTATCGCGACCAGGAGTCGGCTCTGTTTCATGGGATATCCTTCGTTGACACGATGGACCTTCCTACCCAACCGGAGCATTCGCCTGACCCTGGCGCGGCGGAACTTTGGCGAATTCTTAAACTTGACCCGGGTGCCGCGGTGCGGGATGACCGGGCGGAACACGAAATATTCACGACCAGAGAGGTGACACGCAGTGGACACGCAATCGGAAAACGTCTGTTTTGGCGGGGTTCAAGGGGTCTATACCCACCTGTCGCAAGCCTGTTCCTGCGACATGACGTTCGGATTGTTCCTGCCGCAGGAGGCGCAGGATGGCCCGGTTCCGGTGCTGTGGTACCTGTCGGGCCTGACCTGTACGCACGAGAATGCCATGGTGAAGGCGGGGGCGCAGGGCTGGGCGGCCGAACATGGGATTGCGCTGGTCTTCCCGGATACCTCGCCGCGCGGCGATGACGTGGCCGATGACGAGGCATACGATCTGGGCAAGGGTGCCGGATTCTACGTAAACGCGACGGAGAAACCCTGGGCGTCGCATTTCCGAATGTGGGATTATCTGGCGGAGGAACTGCCCAGGCTGGTTGGCGACAATTTCGCGGTGGACCTCGATCGGCAGGCGATTACCGGCCATTCCATGGGGGGGCATGGCGCCCTGACCCTGGCGATGGGGCTGCCGGGGCGGTTCCGCTCGGTCTCGGCCTTCTCGCCAATCGTGCATCCGTCGGGCAGCGACTGGGGCCGCAAGCAGTTCGGCGCCTACCTCGGCAGCGACGAGTCCGAATGGGCGCCGCACGATTCCACTCTGCTGATGCGGGAGAAGGGGTTCGACGGGCCGATCCTGACCGACACCGGGACCAAGGACCAGTTCATCGACCTGCTGAAGCCGGAGATGTTCGCCGAAGCCGTCGCCGCCCGGCGCCAGCAGGCCACGCTGCGCCTGCAGCCCGGCTACGATCACAGCTATTTCTTCGTCTCGACCTTCATGGAGGAGCACGTGGCCTTTCACGCGGAGGCGCTCTACGCGTGACCGTCTATGTCGACGCCGATGCCTGCCCGGTGAAGGCCGAGGCGGAGCGTGTGGCGACGCGCCACAAGGTTCCGCTGAAGCTCGTCTCGAACGGCGGGCTTCGGATGTCGCCGAATCCGCTGGTCGAGGTGGTGATCGTGGCCGAAGGCCCGGACGAGGCCGACAAGTGGATCGCGGAGCGCGCCACGGAGGGTGACATCGTCATCACAGGCGACATCCCGCTGGCCGCGCGCTGTGTCGAAGGCGGCGCGCGGGTGCTGAAACATAACGGCGAGCGACTGACGCAGGCCAACGTGCGCGAGGCGCTCGCCATGCGCGACCTGATGTCCGACCTGCGCAGCGCCGACCCGTTCCGTCAGGGCGGCGGCAAGGGGTTTACAAAGGCCGACCGCTCCCGCTTTCTGGATGCGCTGGAACGGGAGATCAGGGCAGTCCTCGCATGACGGTACAGGCGGTCGTCTTCGACATCGGCAACGTGCTGCTGGAGTGGAACCCGGAGCGGTTCTACGACCGCGTCCTTGGACCCGACCGCCGAAAGGTCTTCTTCGCCGAAACGGGCGTCGAGGAGATGAACAGACGCATCGACCTGGGTCATCACTTCACCGAGACGGTCTATGCCCATGCCGACGCGATCCCGGAGTGGCGCAACGAGATCCGGATGTGGCACGACAACTGGATCGAGATGGCAAGTCCCGCGATCGACCACTCGGTGCGGCTGATGGCGGCGCTTCAGGCGCGGGGTGTTCCGGTCTTTTCGCTGACCAATTTCGGGGTGGAGAGCTACGACGTCGCCGCCGGCCATTACCCGTTCCTCGAGGCGTTCGACCGCGACTTCATCTCCGGCCACATGAAGGTGATGAAGCCCGATGCGCGGATCTACGAGATGCTGGAAGAGGCGACGGGGTTGCAGGGCGACGCGCTGATCTTCACCGACGACCGTCCCGAGAATATCGACGCGGCGGGCGAGCGCGGATGGCGGACGCACCATTTCGCGAGCCCGCGCGGCTGGGCCGACCGGCTGGTGGACGAAGGATTGCTGACGCAGGAGGAAGCGGCATGAACGTTCCGATCATCCCCTTCGACGAGGGCGAGGCGCTGCTCGACTGGATCGGGCTGACCGATGCGCTGGCCGCGGGTCACGAACTGCCCAAGGCGGAGATCGGGGACACCTTCCTTTACCGCGACCCCGACACGCTGCTCAGCCGTGCGGCCTGGATCGACGGGCTGGGGCTGGCGGTGAAATCGGCAACGATCTTTCCGCGCAATCCGGACCGGGACATGCCGATGATCAACGGGGCGGTCACGCTCTTTTCCGACACCGACGGCACGCTGGAGGCGATCGTCGACTTCCACCTGGTGACCAAGTGGAAGACCGCCGGCGACAGCCTGCTCGCCGCGCGGCGTCTGGCCCGGCCCGACAGCGAACGCATCCTGATCGTCGGCGCGGGCACCGTCGGGCGGTCGCTGTTCCAGGCCTATTCGGCGGCCTTCCCGAACGCGCGCTTCCGCGTCTGGAACCGGACCCGCGCCAACGCGGAGGCGATGGTGGAGGATTGCCCCGGCCTCCGGATCGCCGACGATCTGGAGCGCGCGGTGGGCGATGCGGACATCGTGACCTCGGCCACCATGTCGACGGAACCGGTGCTGCGCGGCGACTGGTTGAAACCGGGCACGCATGTCGACCTGATCGGGGCGTATCGCCCGGACATGCGGGAGGTCGATGACACCGCCCTGCAGCGCGCGCGGGTCTTCGTGGACAGCTACGACACCACCGTCGGCCATATCGGCGAGATCAAGATCCCGCTCGAACGCCGGCGCGATCGCGCGAGAGCACCTGGTGGCGGACTACTACGATCCGGAAGCGTTCAAACGCGGGTCGGATGACGAGATCACGCTCTTCAAGAACGGCGGCGGCGCGCATCTGGACTTGATGACGTCGCGCTACATCCTCGACCGGTGGCGTCGAGGCTGGGCGTGACAGCCCGCATGTTGCGTTCCTCGCGGATCGGCAGATGCACGATGGCCGAAAACGCGCCCACCCCGACGCCGACCCACCAGACGGCGGTGTAGTTGCCGTAGACGTCGTAAAGCCGCCCGCCCAGCCAGACGCCCATGAAGCTGACCCAGCTGGTGGCTGAAGAACACGATCCCGTAGAGCGTGCCCATGTAGCGCAGCCCGTAGATATGCGCGACGAGGCCCGAGGTCAGCGGCACCGTCGCGAGCCACAGCGCGCCCATCACGACCGAGAACAGGATCAGCACCGTCGCCGGCGTGATCGGCAGCAGGATGAAGAGCGCGGCGACGATGGTGCGGCCGGTATAGATGCCCGCCAGCAGGTACTTCTTGGAAAAGCGCTTGCCGGCCCAGCCCGGCGATCAGCGTGCCCGCGATATTGGCCAGCCCGATGAGCGAGATCGCGACCGCCCCCAGCGCCGAGGTCGTGGTGATCCCGATGTCGTGCAGCACGCCGCCCGCGCAGGATCGGCGCCGCACATCTCGGTCACCAAGCGCCGGGAAATGCGCGGTGATGAAGGCCGAGCTGATAGCCGCAGGAGAAGAAGCCGAGGAAGATCAGCGTGAAGGACGGATCGCGGCAGCGCGCGCCCAGGATCTGCCCATGCTTTCTTCAAGCTCGGCGCGGCTGGCCATCTGCGGGCGCGCGCATCATCGGCAGCATGCAGGAGCATCGACGAGGATCGCGGCGGCGAAGACCAGGAAGACGCTCTGCCAGCGCATCATGCGTCAGCAGCCATTCCGCGACCGGCGCGCCGAAGACCTGCCCGGCCGATCCCGCCGCGGTGGCGATGGCCAGCGACATCGACCGGTTCTCGTCCGAGGACGCGCGGCCCACCACGGCCAGGATCACGCCGAAGCCCGTGCCCGCGATGCCGAAGCCCACGAGCCACGCATAGAGCTGGTGCTCCAGCGGCGTGGTCGGCGCACGCCGACAGCACCAGCCCGGCGGCATAGATCAGCGCGCCGAGGATGATCGCCTTGCGGTCGCCGATCTTTTCGGCGATGGCGCCGAAGATCGGCTGGCCGATGCCCCAGGCGAGGTTCTGGATCGCGATGGCGAGGGAGAACTCCGCGCGCGGCCAGCCGAATTCCTCGGCGATGGGGATCTGGAACACGCCGAAGGAGGCGCGGACCGCGAAGCTGACCATGATGATGAGGCAGCCGGCCATCAGGACCGGGGTGAAGAGCGGGGTCTGGGACTTCGCGAGCGGCATGGGCGATCTCCGATGCGGCGCACATTGCGGAAAGCCGGGCCGCGTCAAATCAGGAGTTTTGACGGACCACATCAAATCCGCTTGCGTGTGATGGACTGGATCGGGATACCTGACGGGCATGACCATTCTGGCCGACGCATATGCCGCGCGGATCGCCGCCGGAGAGCTGACACCCGATCCGGCGCAAGAGGCGGTCGTTCCGGAACTGGAGCGGATCCGGGCCGCGTTGGCCGAACCGGCGAAACGCGGGCTCTTCCGCAAGGCGCCCGAGCCGCCCAAGGGCCTCTACATGTGGGGCGGGGTGGGCCGCGGCAAATCCATGCTGATGGACATGTTCGTGGAGACGCTGGAGGTGCCCGCGCGGCGCGTCCATTTCCACGCCTTCATGCAGGAGATCCACGGCGCGATGCACGAGGCCCGCAAGCGCAACACCAAGGACGCGCTGGAGCCGGTGGCGAAATCCGTGGCCGACTCGGTTCGGCTACTGGCCTTTGACGAGATGCAGATCACCGACATCACCGATGCGATGATCGTGGGCCGGCTCTTCGAGGCGCTTGTTCGATGCAGGCGTCGTCGTGGTGTCGACCTCGAACCGGCCGCCGGACGATCTCTACAAGGACGGGCTCAACCGGCAGCTCTTCGTGCCGTTCATCGAACTCATCAAGGAGCGGATGATCGTTTGGGAACTGACCTCGCCCAAGGATTACCGGCAGGACCGGTTGTCCGGTGCGCAGGTCTACTTCACACCCCTTGGCGCGGAGGCGCGCAAGGCCCTGGACAAGGTCTGGCAGAACCTTGTCGGCCGGCCCGGCGAGCCTCTGCACCTGAAGATCAAGGGTCGCACCGTCACGCTGCCCGAGTTCCGGAACGGCGTCGCCCGGGCACGGTTCTTCGACATCTGCGGTGCAGCACTCGGGCCTGGCGATTACCTTTCCATCGCCGATGCCGTGCGGGTGCTGATCCTCGAGGACATCCCGCAGCTTGGCCGGTCGAACTTCAACGAGGCCAAACGCTTCGTCACGCTGGTCGACGCGCTCTACGAGGCCAAGGCGCAGTTGATCGCGAGTGCTGCCGCACGGCCCGAAATGCTCTATGTCGAAGGCACGGGTGCCTTCGAATTCGAGCGGACCGCCAGCCGTTTGCGGGAAATGCAGTCAGAAGGCTGGGGCAAGCGCCCGGATGCGTGAGCCGGGACGCGGCGGCCGGCTGCAACGTGCGGCACATTCGGCCCCTTCTGCTTGAAATCGAACAAATCGCGGCGATTTGACGCGTTACCGCAGGATTTTTCCTGCAGACGTGCTATGGTTTTCACATGGCTGGGGTGCAGAGCGCTCCGACGAACCTCCATTGCGGGCGGTTTGCCTTCCGGCGGACGCAACTAGACCTGCGGTTTGGAGAATGTGAAATGCCCAAGACCATCGGAAATCCACTGTCCTGGTCGGCCAGGCAGTTCGGCAGTGCAGCCGAACATGCCGTGGCCGTGAGCGACCGGGCCGCGATGAGCGAAAACTACGCCGAGCCGGAGATCCAGACGCTCAGTTCGGACGATCTGTGGGACTCGTTGCGACAGGGATTTTCCGACTTCACGGAATTCCGGTCGGACGTGATGTTCATCTGCATCGTCTACCCGCTGATGGGAGCCGTGCTGGCCGCGGTCGCCCTGCATGGCAGCCTGGTGCAGCTGGTCTTCCCGATCGTCTCCGGCTTTGCGCTGCTGGGGCCCTTTGCGGCCGTCGGCCTTTACGAGATGAGCCGGAGCAAGGAACAGAGCGGCGCGGCCGGATGGGCGACCGCCTTTAGGGTGATCCAGTCGCCGGCCTTCGGGGCGGTCGTGATCCTGGGCCTGCTGCACCTCGTGATCTTCATGACCTGGCTGATGGCCGCCAACACGATCTTCCAGTCGACGATGGGTCCGGACATGCCCGCATCGACCACCGCATTCTTCGGCGAGGTGTTGGGAACCACAGCCGGCTGGGCGATGATCGTGATCGGCGTTCTTGTCGGTTTCGTCTTCGCCTGCGTCGTGCTGGCGATGAGCGTCGTGTCCTTCCCCATGCTGCTCGATCGCAGCGTGGGCGTGCCGGTCGCCATCGCGACGTCGATCCGGGTGGCGCAGAAGAACCCGGTTGTGATCGCGACATGGGGCGCCATCGTCGCCGTGTCCCTGATCCTCGGGTCCGTTCCCGCGTTGCTTGGTCTGATCATCGTCTTGCCGGTGCTTGGGCACGCGACGTGGCACCTCTACCGCAAGGCGGTGAAGTGACACCACACTGACCGGCCGCCGGGTCTGCATCAGCGCGCTCAACCGTGTTCGCGCAGGATACTGCCGGCAAGGTAGAGCGATCCGCAGATCAGGACCCGCGCCGTCGGGTTTTCCCTGCGGATGACCTCAAGCGCTGCAGACACGCTGTCGGCCGTGCGCGCGGACAGCCCTTTGGCGGCGGCTGCGGCGGCGGTATCCTCCGCCGGAAGGGTGTTCGGCTCCCCCGGGATCGAGACCGCTGTGAGGCTTGCGACGCGTCCCACCAGCGGGGCCATGTACCCGGCCACGTCCTTTGTGTTCATCATCCCGCAGATCAGGTGTGTCTCCCGGTCCGGCAACCGGCCCAGCGTCTCGGCCAAGGTGACGGCGCAGGCCGCATTGTGCCCGCCGTCGAGCCAGAATTCCGCCTCTGGTGCTGCATCGATCAGCGGCCCGCGAGTCAGCCGCTGCATGCGGGCCGGCCAGACGGTCTGCGTGACGGCGGCCTCGCAGGCCTCCTCGTCGCAGTCCAGCTCACGTAGGACGGCGATTGCCGCACCCGCGTTCTGGAACTGGTGCGCGCCCATCAGGACGGGCGGTGAGAGGTCCAGAAGCCCGGTCTCATCCTGATAGACGAGCCGCCCACGCTCCTCCCAGACGTGCCAGTGCTGCCCCTGCGCCAGGAGCGGCGCGCCCAGCCGCGCGGCGCGATCCTCGATGACCTCCATCGCCTCCTCGGATTGCCCGGACACCACGCACGGGATCAGCCGCTTGAGGATGCCGGCCTTCTCGAAGGCGATCTGCGCGATCGTGTCGCCGAGGAATTGCGGGTGATCGAAGGAGACTGGCGTGATGACCGTCAGGCGGGGCGTGTCGAAGACGTTGGTGGCGTCGAGCCGTCCGCCGAGGCCCACTTCCAGCAGGGTGTAGTCCGCCGAGGTTCGCGCGAAGGCCAGGAACGCCGCGCAAGTGGTGATCTCGAAATAGGTGATCGGCTCGTCGCCGTTGGCGGCGTAGCACTCGTCCAGCACTTCGGTCAGGTGCAGCTCGGATATCAGCTCGCCCGC
This sequence comes from uncultured Alphaproteobacteria bacterium, assembly GCA_963721175.1. Taxonomy (GTDB): domain Bacteria; phylum Pseudomonadota; class Alphaproteobacteria; order Rhodobacterales; family Rhodobacteraceae; genus Aliishimia. The sequence continues at coordinate 127,796 of CAVRIG010000008.1, forward strand.
CAGACGGATGCGTTCATGAAACCGCGCGAGATGCGGCGAGGTATAGGCATGCACGCGTCGCCCCGACGCCTCCAGTCCAGCGCGGATCATGGCGAGCGTGGAGCCCTTGCCGTTGGTGCCCGCGATGTGGATCACCGGCGGGATGTCGTTCTGCGGGTTGCCCAGCCGGTCGAGCAGCCGCCAGACGCGGTCGAGCGTCAGGTCGATCACCTTGGGGTGCAGCGTCATCATCCGTTCGAGGATGACATCGGAGCCTTGTGTCACGTCTGGCTGCCCTTTTTGCCGGCCGCGGCGGGTTCGGCCGGCGCCTGCGCCGGCTCAACGCTCGGCGCGGGTGGCGGCAGATCGGCCTTGATGGCCGGGGGCAGGCGCAGGAGCATGCGTATGATCGAGATCAGCTCGTCGCGCATCTGGCCGCGCGGTGTCACCCGGTCGAGCATGCCGTGATCGAGCAGGTATTCCGCGCGCTGAAACCCTTCGGGCAGCTTTTCGCGGATCGTTTGTTCGATCACGCGGGGGCCGGCGAAGCAGATCAGCGCACCCGGCTCGGCGATATGGACATCGCCCAGCATCGCATAGGACGCCGTGACACCCCCCGTGGTCGGGTGCGTGAGGACCACGATGTAGGGCAGTCCCGCTTCCTTCAGCATCTGGATCGCCACGGTGCTGCGCGGCATCTGCATCAGGCTCAGAATGCCCTCCTGCATCCGCGCGCCGCCGGCCGCGGAAAACAGGATCAGCGGCCGCTTGAGCTTCACCGCCTCTTCGGCCGCCGCGATGATCGCGTTGCCGACATACATGCCCATGGATCCGCCCAGGAAGGAGAAATCCTGCGCCGCACCGACGATCGGCGTCCGCCCGATCTCGCCCGTGGCGACCAGCATCGCCTCCTTCTCGCCGGTGCTGCGCTGCGCGGTGCGCATCCGATCCGGGTACCGCTTCTGGTCGCGGAAGTGGAGCGGATCGGCGACCGGTTCGGGCACCGCGACCTCGGAAAAGACGCCGCCATCGAACAGGGTCCGAAATCGGTCGCGCGGGGTTATGGCCATGTGATGGCCGCAGCTCGTGCAGACGTTCAGGTTGCCGGCCAGCTCCCGGTGGAACAGCATCGTGCCGCAGCCTTCGCACTTGCTCCACAGGTTGTCGGGCGTGTCGCGGCGCGAGAAGATCGAGTTGATCCGGGGCCGGACATAGTTGGTGATCCAGTTCATCTGCCTGTCCTGGCTATCGTCGCTGTGTCATGCCGAGATAGACGCCGGGCGCGCCGAATGCAATTGCGGGTGAGCTACCGCCGAAGGGCCAGCCGCGCCGCGAGCCAGCTGACGATCATCAGCGCGAAATCCACCGGCAGGAGGCTGCGAACCACCGCTTCGTCCGTCATTTCGAAGGTGTAGGTGAAAAGCGCCAGCCCGGAGAGGTAGTCGGGCGGCGCCACGATCAGCATGCCGAGGACGTTGTTGGCGAAATGGATTGCGATGGCCGGACCCAGCGATCCGGTACGCGCCGTGATGTCCGCCATCAGGATGGAGAAGACCCCGGCCCAGAGGACGATGAGCCATGCGTTGGCGCCCATCTCGCTGTCGTAATGAGCCACCGCGAACACGAGTGACGGCACTCCCATCCAGATCCAGGGCGACTTCGTGCGGGCGGCAAGCTGCTGCTGCAAGTAGCCGCGGAACAGGATTTCCTCGGCGGAGACCTGCACCAGCACCGCCAGCAGCGACAGCGGCAGCAGGGTCAGCCAGCGCGCCGTCGCCAGTCCCCGCAGGGTATTTTCGGTCAGGTCCCAGGGCGGCAGGACGGCGACCGCCAGGTTCAGAACCAACAGTGCCAGCAGCACGCGGCGGAAATGGCTCCAAACCCGGTCGCCCAGCACCCCGATGAAGCTGCGGTTGTGCACCCAGCGCAGCGCGATCCCGACCGCCACCAGCCATGCCCCGAAGCTGAAGAGCACGGTCAGCATGGTGAGGGGCGTCGTGCCCTGGAAGAGATCCTCGGCGAATCCGAAATTGCCACGGCTTTCGAAAAAGCTCCGCAAACCTTCCACGAAGATCAGCAGGAGCGTGTAGGTGACGACCGCGATCAGGACGCAACCGGCCAGCGTCCATGGCAGGCCCTCGCGCCCGTTTCGTGCCGGTGCGACAAGCCGTTCGTGCGGCGCATAATTCACGCTTTTTCGACCTCGTTTTCCGGCTCGGGCGGCGTCTGGTTCAGCGGGCGCACATCGCCCGCGCGGTCCGGAAACCGGACACCCAACTCGCGGATGAACTCGGCGGCGTTGGTCAGATGGCCGGAGACCGTCTGCAGCAGGCTGAACGCGACCTGCGGGTCGGTCTGCACCACCGACAGGTATTCGCGCGCGCCGATCCGCAGGAAGACGCTGTCCTTGGTCGCGATCATGTCCATCTGCCGAGGCTCGTTTCGGATCACGGCGAGGTCGCCTATGACGCGCCCCGGCTCGATGAGGGTGATTCTTGTGCGCTCGCCGCTTTCGTCGGCGTAGCTGAGTTCCGCCTCGCCCTTGACGCAGAGATACGCCGCGTCCGGCGGTGCCCCGCGGGAGAAGATCGGCTTTCCCGTCTTGGCGTTGTACCACTGTGCCGAAAACGCCAGCAGGCGCTGGTTGCGCGGGGCGAGATCGGCGAAGAGGTTGTTGTGCGCGATGATGCGAAGCTTGCGTTGCAGGTCGTCGGCGCCGTCATCGGTCAGGTCGAGCGGATCGCTCTGCTCCACACCGTCGACGCGACCGTTGCGAACCTCGATGAAGATGTCGTACTCCTCGGGATCGGCGAAATCGTCCTCCATGAAGATCAGCGTGGCGTTCTGCAGAAGATCGCGCAGCTGATGACGCGTCTGCGCCTGGCTTTCGGCGCCGTGGGAGGCGAGGGCCTTGTCGAGGATCAGGATGTCGGGACGCTTCATGGCTGCACGGCTGAAGGCGGCGCGCTCCAGGAAGACGGCCGGCAAGTTGGTTCCGCCGATGCCGGTATCGACGTCCCAGATGGTTTCCGCCACGAGTTGCCGCAGGCCGTGACTGTCCAGTAGTTCGGCCACGACGTCCTCCACCAGTTCGCAGCGCGCACCGGCCATGCTGGCGATACGGCCGAACAGCAGGTTTTCCAGCACGGTGAGGCGCGGCAGGTAGACGTCGGGCGACACCGGGATGAAAAGTTCGTTGGTCGCTTCGCGCAACTCGGCCCCGCGTTCCTTGCGGATGGTCAGGATCTCCTGCTTGAAGCTGTCGGGGAAGGTCGGTCCGATCTGCTCGGCGGTGAAGAGGAAGGGCACCGTCAGCAGCAGCGCGAACTCATCCTCCGTCAGCGCGCCGTCGCCCTCGTTCCGCCGGCGCGACGCGATGTCCGTCAGGCGTTCGAAAAGCTCCGGCTCGATGCCGAGCGCCTGGAACAGCGGATGCTCCGTCCCGTCCTTGCCGAAGGTCTGGTCGAGCGTGTCGACGACGCTCTGCGAAATCGCGATCGTCTGCTCGCCCAGGCCGTGATCCATGATCAGGCTGAGCAGCTTGCGGTCCGCGGCCAGGCTTTCCTGCGAAATCTCGACCCGAGGCGCCGCATAGAGCAGGTTGCCGCCGAGCGGGATCGTCGGGTTGAACGTGTCCGGATCGAACGCATAGACGACATCGTCCAGGCCCTTGTCACACAGCGCCTGCCAAACCTCCTGGCGCAGTTCAACCACCCGCTCCGACAGCTTCGGGTGCAGTTCCGGGTTGATCCGCGCGCCGAGCATCCGGCGGAACATGAATTCGTCGATGCCCATCGCCTGCGTCAGCTTGAACCACCAGCCCCGGATGTCACCGTCGTCCGTGAAATCCGCGATGCCGGGGTCCGTCCAGTCCGAGGACAGGCTGTCGCTGCTGTTGCCGGCCTTGCTGGCCTCCAGCGCGTCGGCGTCCACCTGCGACGGATCCCAGTTGACCGTCCGGGGGCTCGTGCGCAGCGGCATCATCAAGTTCGACCCCAAGGTGCCGTCGAAGAAATAGGGCCGCGAGTGGGCATAGCCGATGCGGGCGGCGATCACGGCCTGATGCAACCCGTTGAGCGCATGGTCGCCGATCGTGACGGAGCCGCGGGCCGGCAGGACCTCGCGCGTGAGCACGTCGGCCAACGCGGTGCGTTCCAGTTGTCCCGGCACCTTGATCGCGACGCGGCTGCCCGCAGGTATGTCGAGCGAAATGTTCTCGAGCACCGGATTGCCGGCAGCATCCCGCACCGTCACGTCCTTGATCGAGATGTCGCCATCGAGGCGCGGGACGCTCTCCGGGTCCCCCTCGAACAGCCTGTCGTCGATCATCCCCGGCGGCGCGAAGCGTTCGGTCACCACCTCCCACCGCAGCGACATGTCCTGCACCTGGTTGTAGTAGTCGAGAAGCTCTTTCCACGGTGCGGAGAGATCCTTGTAGGCGGCGAGTGCCGCGACCAGCGCGCCCACGGTGATGTCGCCCCGGATCGCCAGACACGCCCCCCACGGAGTAGAAGAAGAACGGCGTGAGCTGCGTGATGAAGTTGTTGAGGAACTTCATGAAGAACTTCTTCTGGTAGATCTGGAAGCGGATCCCGAAGAGCCGCCCCAGCCGGTCGGTGAACTGCGCGCGCCGGTATCGCCAGCCGCCGTTCAGTCGCAGGTCCTGCATGCCCGCCGCCGTCTCGCCGATTTCGGAGGAGAGCTGCGCGCACCTGCACGATTCGCTTCTTGTTGAGCTGGTTGATCTGCCGCTGCAGGATCGGGATGATCCAGGCCTGCAGCGGAATGAGAGCGATGCCGGCCAGGCCGAACCACACCGATTGCAGGAACAGGAAGAGCACGATGATCAGCATCTGGCCCGCCTGAAACACCGGCTGCGCCACCGCGTCGCCCATCAGCCCGCCCATCGGCTCGGCCTCCGACGTCACCATGGAGACCAGTTCGCCCTGGCTGGTGCGCTGGAAATAGCTGTTTCGGGAACCGCATCATCCGCGCGATCAGGTCGATAGCGGAAGCGGCGCAGCAGTCCGCTCCGACAGGACACCCTTCATCGTGTTCAGCCGCATCTTCAGCAGCCCGTGCACCAACACCGCACCGAGGTAGCCGAAGCTGAGCGCGAGCAGGAACTGCATCTGCGTGAACTCGAAGCCGTAGACGTCGATGATCGACGTCTCCGCCCCGATCGCGTCGTTGATGATCCGCTTGGGCAGTTCCAGCGTGGCATAGAGGAACGGGAAGGTGATCAGCGTGAACACCAGCAGAAGAATAGCTGATCCCGTTTCGAGTATTTCCAGATGAAGGAAAAAAGGGATCGTTCCATTTGCGGTACTTTCGTGCTGAAACGTCAGATTCAGGTTTGCAAACTAGGGCTGCGGCGCCGCGCAATACAACTGCGCTTGGGCCTTGCGGCGGGTCTGATGCGCGGGCTATTCCGAGAGAGGTCCAGTTTTCCAGGGAGGCCAGCTGATGTCCAAGAAACAAGCTTCGACAAATCCAGATTGCCCAGCCGCCATGTGACCGAGGGGCCGGCCCGCGCGCCGCACCGGTCCTACTACTACGCGATGGGCATGACGGAGGAGGAGATTCACCAGCCGCTGGTCGGCGTGCGCACCTGCTGGAACGAGGCCGCGCCCTGCAACATCGCGCTCAGCCGCCAGGCGCAGGCCGTCAAGATGGGCGTCAAGATCGCCGTCGGCACGCCGCGCGAATTCACCACCATCACCGTCACCGACGGCATCGCGATGGGCCACGAGGGGATGCGGTCGTCGCTGGCCTCCCGCGAGGCGATCGCCGACACGGTGGAGCTGACCATGCGCGGCCATTGCTATGACGCGCTGGTGGGGCTTGCGGGCTGCGACAAATCGCTGCCGGGCATGATGATGGCGATGATCCGGCTGAACGTGCCGTCCGTGTTCCTGTACGGCGGGTCGATCCTGCCGGGCAAGGCACTCGCAGCGTGGGCGATGTGCCGGAGGATTTCGTCGACCGTGACCTGACCGTGCAGGACATGTTCGAGGCGGTCGGCCAGCATCAGAACGGCACGATGTCGGACGCCGCACTCGACGTGCTGGAACGCGTGGCCTGCCCCAGCGCGGGCGCCTGCGGCGGCCAGTTCACCGCCAACACGATGGCCTGCGTCTCCGAGGCGATCGGCCTCGCGCTGCCGAATTCCTCCGGCACGCCCGCACCCTACGAAAGCCGCGATGCAATATGCCGAAGCTTCGGGCGCAGCGGTCATGAACCTGATCGAGAAGAACATCCGCGCCCGCGACATCTGCACCCGCGAGGCGTTCGAGAACGCCGCGCGCGTGGTGGCCTGCACCGGCGGGTCGACGAATGCCGGGCTGCACCTGCCGGCGATGGCGCACGAGGCGGGGATCGAGTTCTACCTCGACGACGTCTGCGAGATCTTCCGCGACACGCCCTATTTCGTCGATCTGAAGCCTGGCGGCCAGTTCGTCGCCAAGGATCTCTACGAGGTCGGCGGCGTCCTGTCGTGATGAAGGAACTGCGCAAGGCGGGCCTGATCCACGAGGACTGCATGACCGCGACCGGCCGCTCCATCGGCGAGGAACTGGACCGCATCGACATCGAGGCCGACGGCAAGGTGATCCACACGGTCGACAATCCCATCTCCAAGACCGGCGGCGTGGTCGGGCTCAAGGGCAACCTCGCCCCCGAAGGTGCGATCGTCAAGGTCGCGGGCATCGCGGCGGAGCATCAGGTATTCACCGGACCGGCGCGCGTCTTCGAATGCGAACAGGACGCGTTCGAGGCGGTGCAGAACCGCGCCTATGAAGAGGGCGAGGTGATCGTCATCCGCAACGAAGGTCCCGCGGGCGGTCCGGGAATGCGCGAGATGCTGGCGACCACGGCCGCGCTCTCGGGTCAGGGCATGGGCAAGAAGGTAGCTCTGATCACCGATGGCCGGTTCTCGGGGGCGACGCGTGGATTCTGCGTCGGCCATGTCGGACCGGAGGCGTTTCATGGCGGCCCGATCGCGCTTCTGAAGACCGGCGACACGATCACCATCAATGCGATCAAGGGCGAGCTTTCGGTCGATCTCAGCGACGATGAACTGGCCCGACGCAAGGCGGAATGGTCCGGCCCGCGCGAGACCAACTACGCTTCTGGTGCGCTGTGGAAATACGCCCGCCTTGTGGGGGAAACCTACAAGGGCGCGGTGACGCATCCCGGCGCTCAGGCAGAGACGCATGTCTACATGGACCTGTAAGAGGGTCGCCTTCTGCCTGTGCCTCGGCCTTGTGATGGCTGCCTGCCAGCAGGCAAGTGGCGGGTTCATGTCCTCGACTTCGGGTCAGCGGTTCGACAACCCCCGGCGCAACATGGCGCTGCCATCCGCCGAGTTGGTGGACGGTGCGCTGACACTCGCGCCGCCGCCCGGGTTCTGCGTCGACAAACGGTCGCTCGAGCCCAGCTTTGCGATCGTGGCACGCTGCGACAGCCTCGGCGCGCGCCGTGCGTTACCGAGCGATGTCCCTTTGGGCATGATCCTGGTTTCGGCGTCGCTGCCGGCGGAGCGTGGGGTCGACCTGGCGAGGGCCCTGGCACGCCTGCAGCCGCCGGGCGCGGAGATTCTCGTAAAACGGGTGGCGGGTTCGCTCGCGCTGATGCAACTGCGGGGGGCGACGCCCGAGGGGATCGACCGGCGGCACTGGCGGGCGTTGGCGCGGATCGGTCCCTATCTGGTGGGCCTGACGGCGTTCGCTCCCCCTGGCGGCGAGCTCTCCGGGCAAGAAGGTGGCCGCGTGCTGTCGCAGCTCGTGGAAAGCTCCGAGAGTGCGACAGCGACGCGAGCCATCGCTGCGGTCACACCGTCCGAGCCGTCCGGGCCGCAACCAGGCGGATTTCTCTCCGGTCTGTTCGAGTGAAGCCGGTTTGGTAAATCGTCCGCAGCCGCAAGTTGATGAACGGCAGAAACAGGTTTGCGGATCGACGCGACGGCGACCGACGCCCAAAGACGCTGCCGCATCACGATCGCAGGACGAAACCCCGCGTCATCACTGGTGGCTTGCCCGGATCACTTGCCCGCCCGTGGAGCGGTTGCTTCGGTGTAAGTCGTTCTGATCGGCGGTTCTCCGAACGATACGGCCTTGCCGGTCTTGTCGGTCAGCAACCATCTCGCCGCGAAAAGCTGATGCGTGCGCGTTTCCCAGCCCTGGTCATCCCGTTCGAAGCGGGGCCGCCACGAACCTTCGATCCGGACCGGCAGGCGCACATCATCGACTTCCGGCGGAATGCCACTTGCGCCCAGATTGTGGTTCGCACGGGACCAGCGCACGCGCAGTTCCTGAACGACAGTTTCCACCTGGGCCTTGCGGCGCCCCGCGAACACCACGTCGATCGGGACTTCGCCTTGGGCAAATCCCTTGATCATGACGTCATGCCGCGTGTTCTTGCCGAACTTCGGAACCAGCTCGACAACGAAACTCGTCGTGGGGCTCTTGAAGATCCCACTGTCTTCATATTGCGGCGTGACTTCCGAAGCGGGTTTTCGACGGTCTTTCATCTTCAGCCCATTTACGAGGTTCGCGTTGGCACAGTTGACGTCCCTAGCCAAGCGCGACAGTGACAAGACGAGTTCGAAGCTACGGCGGGGAGGTTAAATTAGGCTGAAACAGGACGGGTCGCAGCCCCGGCCATTCTCTAAAAGTGTTGCGTTTCGAATGGCGCTCGGACGTCGATGCGGTGAAGGTCGTCGAGACACGGAATGTCCACTACCCTTGATTGAGCGTCCCCATGGTTTAGGGTCATGGTCTTAAACTGGTAATGGAGAATGAAATGACTGTGGTCCGAGAAGCCGCGACGCGCGTCTGGGAAAAGCTGAACCCGGTCGATCCAAGCCCGTACTATCTGGCGAAGTTCTTGGCCTTCGCGATCCTCGTCTTCGCAGCCGGCATCGCGATCGGTGCCATTGCGTCCTGACCGCGGTGCGTTGGAAGCTTTGGGTGCGAGTTCGACTGCGATCTGCAGTCGGAGTCCCGCGCGGTCCTGGACTCAGGCCTTGGGCCTGTTGTCGATGATGCGGACAGCCTTGCCTTCGGAGCGTGCGACCCCCCCGATCTCGCGCACTTCGACCTTGACCGAAATTCCGACGATCTGCTTCACGCGTAAGGACAGATCCTTGCTGGCGGTAGCACCATCGACCGACACATCGGCGACCTCGCAGAGCACCTTCATCTCGTCCATGCGCTCCGGTCGGCTCAACTCGATCTGAAAGTGGGGGGCGAGGCCCGCGACCTGCATCAGGCATTCCTCGATCTGGGTCGGGAACACGTTCACGCCGCGCAGGATGATCATGTCGTCGCTGCGACCCGTGACCTTCTCCATTCGCCGCATCGATGCGCGCCGTGCCGGGATGGAGACGGGTCAGGTCGCGCGTGCGGTAGCGGATGATCGGAAACGCCTCTTTCGTGAGCGAGGTGAACACGAGTTCCCCCAACTCGCCGTCCGGCAGGACTTCGCCAGTCTCCGGATCGATGACCTCGGGGTAGAAGTGATCTTCCCAGATGTGCAGCCCATCCTTGGTCTCCACGCACTCCATCGACACGCCGGGACCGACGACCTCGCTGAGCCCGTAGATGTCGACTGCGTGCATGTCGAAGGCCCGTTCGATCTCCTCGCGCATGGCGTTGGTCCAGGGTTCCGCGCCAAAGATGCCGACCTGGAGCGAGGAGGCGCGCGGGTCGATTCCCTGCGCGTTGAATTCGTCGAGTATGGAGAGCGCGTAGGACGGCGTGACAGTGATTCCTTGCGGCTTGAAATCGGTCGATCAGCCGGACCTGGCGCGGGGTCATGCCGCCCGGAGATCGGGACGGTGCTGAGGCCCAGCGCGTCCGCGCCCAGATGAATGCCCAGGCCGCCGGTGAACAAGACCATAGCCGTAGGCGTTGTGCAGCATATCCCCCGGTTTCAGTCCGGCAGCGCGCAGCGAGCGGGCGACGCAACTGCCCCACATCTCCAGATCGCGCGCCGTGTAGCCCACCACGGTCGGCTGGCCGGTCGTGCCGGAGGAGGCGTGGATGCGCGCAACCTGCTCGCGCGGCACGGCGAACATGCCGAACGGATAGTTGTCGCGGAGGTCCTGCTTGACCGTGAAGGGAAACTTCGCCAGATCCTCGAGGCCGTGCAGGTCGTCCGGATGGATGCCCGCGGCATCGAAGCTGGCCTTGTAGTGCGGAACATGCGCGTAGGCATGGGCGAGGGACCACTTCATGCGTTCCAGTTGCGTGGCGGCGATCTCGTCCCGCGAGGCGACCTCGATCGGATCGAGGCTCTCCCTCGGCGGCGTCAGGTCCTTCATGGTCTCCTCCTCCTCGAATGTCTGGCCGGGAATCGTGCGCGACAGGCCCCGCATGAGCGCCACGACGCGCCCGTCCTCTCCACGCACCGTCACGTCATATGTGCCGGAACGCCCCGCGCGGTGCGCCTCGACCGCTTCGGCCGACAGCCGCTCTCCCTCCCGGCCGGCACTGGCATATGTGATCTGGTTCTGCTGCGCCACCGTCACCTTGTTGTAGGTGTTGCAGGCGAAGGCAAAGGCGCTGTCGGCCAGCGCGAAGATGAAGCCGCCATGGGCAATCCGGTGCCCGTTCACCATGTCGGGCCGCACGACCATCGACATCGTGGCCCGTCCCGGCCCCACGTGGTCGAGCCGCATGCCGAGACCGCGGCTGGCCGGATCGTTGCCATACATGACCTCTGCGGATTTTTCCGCGCGTTCCTGGGGGGTCATACGTGTTTCATCTTTCCCTGCCGCTTCGGATTTCTGTAACGCAATCGCCTGATTCCGGCAATCCTTGCCGGACGTATGCATCAAGAAGCTTGCCATGTGGAAAATTCGGCGCAAGTCTTGGATCATGAACATGCAGTCTCCGCAATCCGACCATCTTCACGAAGTCCCCAGCCCCACCGTCGCATTCCACCGCACCGAACTCGGCGTGATCCTGTCGCTCTACGGGCGGATGGTCGCGGCGGGAGAGTGGCGGGACTACGGCATTTCCTGCCTGAGGGACGTGGCCGTGTTCTCCGTGTTCCGACGAACCGCGGAACATCCCTTGTATCGGATCGAGAAGCGTCCAAAGATGCGCAACCGACAGGGCATGTACGCCGTGGTGGGCATGGACGGCCAGGTCCTGCGACGCGGCCACGACTTGAATACCGTGCTGCGGGTCCTGGAACGCAAGCTGATCCGCGCCGTGGAGTGATGTCGTGGAGCGATCCGGCGGACGCGGCGTTGCTGCGACGCCATTGCTTGGTATGAGGGGCGCCGCCCCTCAAAAAACGCCGCGAGGTATTTCCGGACCCAAAGACCTCAGGGTCGCTTGTGCGACAGGAGCGGTCCGTCGCCTTGCGCGCCGATGCGTGCCAGCGCCTCCGCGACCGGTTCGAAGACGACCGCCATGTAACCTGCGTTGGCGTGGATCAGGGTGTCCTCGTCGCAGGCGACTGCAACGTGTCCCTTCCAGAAGAAGAGATCGTTGCGTTGCGGCGGGGTGCTTTCGGGCAAAGCCTGACCGAGTGCGCTCATCTGCAGGTCGCTGTCACCTGGGCAGGGCAGACCACAGGCAAGCCAAGCAGCCTGCACCAGCCCAGAGCAGTCGATCCCTGCGCGGGAATTGCCGGCCCAGAGGTAAGGCGTGCCCAGAAAGATTTCGGCGACGGAGACCGGTTCCGTTTCCAGCCTGTCGGATGGCGCGACATGCTGGACGGGGACAAAGCCCTCGGCGGTTTCGACGAACTTGCCGCTCTCACCCGTGACGGTGATGCGGCTCCCGAAGCTGAGCCACATGCGATCGGGCGACTTCAGGTCGGGCTCGGAATAGATGTGCGTGGCCGCAGCGCTGATGCGGTGGGTCGGCTGGCATGGTGCACCCAGGGCATGGGGAGCGATGAAACCATGGTAGCCGTCCTTCTCCGCGCGGATGTAGGCGCAAGACGCGTCCTGCCCCAGAATCGTGACGTCCTCGCCGAAGAGGAGCTGGCGGTCTCTCGGACCGCTCGGTCTGGACAGCAGATCGGCGACAGGGACGACGATGCGCGCAGGCTCGGCCCTGTCGACCTTGTCCGGGTCCGGGGACAGTCGCCGGTCGGTCATGGCAAGGGCAGGATGTCCGGCAGCGCCTCGAGCAGGGCGCGCGCGCCCTGACCGACGCCGCCCTTGGGACGTCCGGGAGCCGCGCTGGGCTGCCATCCATAGATGTCGAAATGCATGTAGGGCGCCGACTCGACAAAGCGGCGCAGAAAGAGCGCGGCCGTGATCGATCCCCCGAACCCGCCCGAGGGGGCGTTGTCCAGATCGGCGATGTCGGGTTCGATCAAGGATTCGTAAGGGGCGTGGAACGGCATGCGCCACACCGGATCGGACACCCTGTCGGCGGCGGCTTCCAAGGCCGAGGCATGTTCGGCGTGATCGGTGTAGAAGGGTGCAAGGTCCGGGCCCACCGCCACGCGCGCCGCACCGGTCAGCGTGGCCATCGACACGATCAGATCGGGCGTCTCCTCGTCCGCCAGCGCCAGTGCATCGGCAAGGACCAGCCGCCCCTCGGCATCGGTGTTGTTGATCTCCACCGTCAGGCCCTTGCGCGAGGTCAGGACGTCGCCGGGCCGGAACGCGTTGCCGGAAATCGAATTCTCGACGGCCGGGATCAGGACGCGCAGGCGCACCGGCGTCTCCAGCGCCATGATCATGTGCGCGAGTCCCAGGACAGTGGCCGACCCGCCCATGTCCTTCTTCATGAGGCTCATCGAATTGCCGGGCTTCAGGTTCAGCCCGCCCGTGTCGAAGCAGACGCCCTTGCCGACCAGCGTGAGCGCCGGGCCTGAGTTTCCCCAGCGCATGTCGATCAGGCGCGGAGCCCGTTCCGCGGCGCGGCCGACCGTATGGATGAGCGGCAGGTTGGCGCCCTTCAGGTCCTCTCCCTGGATGACTGACAAATCTGCGCCGAAGGCGTCTGAAAGGGCCTGTGCCGCGTCCGCCAGATCGGGCGGACCCATGTCCGACGCGGGCGTGTTGATCAGGTCGCGAGTTCAGGCTTTCACCCTCGGCGATGGCCAGCAGGCGTGCGGCCATCTGCATGTCGTCCGGCGCGACGAGGTTCGCCTTGGGCAGGGAGGCGTCCTTGTACCGGCCAAAGGTATAGCCGGCCAGCAACCAGCCCAGATACTCCGTTTCCGGTACAGTTCCCTCGGGCGCGGTTTCCAATCGATATGTGCCGTCCGGCAAGCCTTTCCGGGCGCCGCCGAGCGTGAAGCGGTTCCGCGCCAGATCACCTGGTCCGCCCAACCCCACAAGCGCCATGGCGACGCGGCCGGAGCCGTCGGGCAGCACCATCGTCTGGCCGTGTTTGCCGCGGAACCCGTTCAGCGCAGCCCAGCGCTGGTCGGCCTGGGAAAGCCCCTCGCGCACGGCGTCCCAGCGATCTGCCGAGACGAGGTGCAGCGGGATGGCTTCGGGATCGGCGTCTGCAAAGGTCGGCTTCATCGGGAGAGCGCACCAGGTCAGGTCTAACAGGTGTCAGATTAGACCTATCGGGCGGCGCTGCAAGCCGATGTCGCGCGACGGAACCCGGATCGTCAGAACGACATGTCCTGCATGTCCCAGATCGCCGTCAGCGACCGTTCGCCGACGCGCAGAAGCCGCGACAGCGTCGAGGCCAGCGCGACGTCGTCGCACTGATCGATGCTGTTGCTCACGTCATTGGCGACGCGGGCCAGTTTCCGCATCCCGATCTGTTCCGAGATCGCGACCAGCGACCGCACGCTCTTGCGCAGTTCCGGCAGCTCGTTCTCGCGATACAGACGTTCGGCGTGACTCAGCCGCAGCGCAAGCTCTTCCATCGCGCGCCGGACCACATCTTCGGCACCCAAGGCGCCGAGCTGCGAATAGAGCGTACCAAGCTGCGCATGGTCCAGGTTGGCCGGTTCGTCCTGTACGAGTTGGCAAATCGAAGTCACGGGTCTCACCACACTTGTTATCTCTCACCGATGGGCAGAATGCGTTACAAGCCTTCCTAAATGGTTGCGCGCCAAGGGTCTTTTCGCTCGAATTCGGATCAAAATCAGGATATCTGCAGTCTCAAAGACAGGATGCAACATGGACCGACTGAAGCCTTTGCCGGCGTATCTCAAACAGCGGTATCACGGCTGGAAAGCCACGACACATGCAGAAAACCACGCTTGGTACGAGCGGTTGGCGAACGAAGGGCAAAGACCGCGCGCGATGGTGATCTCGTGCTGCGACAGCCGCGTGCATGTCACGTCGATTTTCGGGGCCGATCAGGGCGAGTTCTTCATCCACCGCAACATCGCGAACCTCGTTCCGCCCTATGAAACCGACGGCGGCCGGCACGGGACAAGCGCGGCGGTCGAATATGCGGTGACCGTGCTTCAGGTCGCGCACCTGATCGTTCTGGGACACAGCCAGTGCGGCGGGGTGCGCGGCTGTCTCGACATGTGCAAGGGCAACGCGCCGGATCTCGAACGCGGCGACAGCTTCGTCGGACGTTGGATGGACATCCTGAAACCGAAATACGAACAGATCGCCGAAATCGAGGATGAGGCGCAGCAAGTGCTGGAGCTGGAGCGGTTGGCGGTTCTCACCTCGTTCGAGAATCTGATGACCTTCCCCTTCGTCAAGGAACGCCACGACGCCGACAAGCTGACGCTCCACGGGTTGTGGCTGGACATCGGCGCGGGCAGGCTCGAATACTACGACCCTGTCCGCGCTACGTTCGAGCCGGTCTAGTGTTCCGAGTTCTGACGCATGCTACCTGCTGCCTCTGATTTCATCGAGCGCGTTCAGCGCGCGGCGTTCTCGGGCGAGGATCTCTTTTGCCGTCTTGGTCCAGATGAAGGGCTTCGGTTTTGCATTGTGCTGGAGCAGGTAGTCGTAGATGGCGGTCTCCAGATCGTCGACGCTGGAGTAGCTGCCGCGCCGGATGCGTTTGGACGTGATCTCGGCGAAGAAGCGTTCGACCAGGTTCAGCCATGATGCGCTGGTGGGCGTGAAATGCAGCTTGAAGCGCGGGTGCTTCTCCAGCCATGCCTTCACCTCGGGCGTCTTGTGCGTGGCGTAGTTGTCGAGCACGAGATGGACGTCGCGGGGCTTCTTCACCGCCCGGTCGATGCGGCGCAGGAAGGCCAGAAACTCCCTGGCGCGGTGGCGGGGCATGCAGTCGCCGATAACCATGCCCGACGTCACATCGAGCGCCGCGAACAGCGTAGTCGTGCCGTGGCGCTTGTAGTCGTGGGTCATGGTGGCCGCACGGCCCTTCTTGAGCGGCAGCCCCGGCTGGGTCCGGTCGAGCGCCTGGATCTGCGACTTTTCATCGACGCAGAGCACCACCGCCCGCTCCGGCGGGTCGAGGTAAAGCCCGACGATCTCGGTGACCTTCTCCTCGAACATCGGGTCGTTCGAGATCTTGAACTTGCGCGTCAGATGCGGCTTGAGACCGGCTTCCGCCCAGATGCGCCCGACGCTCGACGGCGAGATACCAACGGCCGCGGCCATCGTGGAGCGGCTCCAGTGCGTGGCAGCGGGCGGGCCTCTCCCACCGTTTTCGCAATCACCTTCAGGCGCGTCTCCCGGGGCAGCGGCGGCACCCGCGACGGCCGGGTCTTGTCGCGCATCAGCCCTGCGACACCCTCGTCGAGGTAACGGGCCTGCCAGCGCCAGACCGTTGGCTTCGACGTGTTCGCTCGCCGCATGATCTCAAAGGTGCCGCAACCGGCCGCCGTCGCCAGAATGATCTCCGCCCGCCACGCGAGCTTGCGCCGGGTGTTGCGGTCGGTGACCAGAGCTTGAAGCTGCATACGGTCATCGGGGTTCAGGTACAGGCAAATGTCATCGCGTCTCATCCCACGACAATAACACACCCGGCCCGACATGGGAATCCTTCGTCAGGTGGGGAACACTAGCGGACCAGCTTGTCCTCGGGCCACGCCATGCCGGAATTCCGTCTCGACGGTGAAGGTCTCACCCGCGGGCAATTCGGTATTCCATTGCAGGATACCGCGGCGGTCCTCCACGGCACGGATGTCGGGTTCGGGGTCGGCGGAATAGGTGATGTCCAGATCCTCTTGCTCGGAATAGGGCACGCGATCCAGGAGCTCCAGCTGCCAGGCCCGCCGGGTCAGGTTCTCGACCTCGATGCGGACGACCTCGGTCTCCTCGTTCGATCGCGAAATCAGCCCGCGGTCGGCTTCGGCGCGCTGCAGGACCGTGCGCGTCAATTGCACGCCATCGATGGGACCGAAGCCAAGCTCGGCCTCCTCTCCCGCGGCGATCTGCGGAAAGGAGCCGGCGCCGACAAGCCCGCCGTCGAAGTACCGCCGCGCCTGGTTGGCCGGCAGCAACGGTTCCGTGCTGTCGTTGGTGAAGCGGGCGACGAGGAAGGCCCGGTCGTCGCGCAACGGGATGGCGCGGGCCACGAGGTCCGCGCCGAAATCCAGTTCGTCGAACGGGATCCGCACCAAATCTGCGCCCGACGCGACGTCGACCGGCTCGGGGAAGGCATAGACGACCGACAGCCCCTGGAACGACGGTGCGGCCACCAAGGCTTGCTTGCCGGCGGGCGCGGGCGCAGGAGCCGCCTCGTCGCTCAGCATGGCACCCCGTTCCAGTTCGGAGCGCACCATCGGCCGCATCTCCTCGGGGTCGAAGAGCCTGCGCAGATCCTCCGGCAGGAAGCTCGGCTCGATCTGGTCGCCCGGACGTTGCGTCGACAGGGTGAGCCTGACGTCCTCCCAGTTCTCGCCCGTATCCTGATAGACCTCCGCCCCGCGCGCGACGGTCAGCATCGGCGTCTCCGTCTCGGACAGACGCAGGTCGTAGGCCGGTTGCCACGACATGGTGTCGGCGAAAAAGCTGACGCGCAGCGATATGCCTTCGGCCGGTTCGTCCGCGACGACGTCGATGGCGAGGAAGGGGCGGTCTTCGCGCTGGGGGACCAAAGCGCGAAGTACGGCCTGCGCCTCTTCAAGTTCCTCCTTCAGGTCCTGCATCTCCGTCATGACCTCGCGCGCGGCGACCTGCGCGTCGAAGGCGGATTCGCGCGCGGCCAGCGCCTCCTCGCCAATCATCTCTGCCAGGTCACGCAGGCTTGCGGGATCGGTGGGCAGTGTCTCCTGATCACCCAGCCGGTTCAGGAATTCGATCCGCGTCTCCGCCGCAGCCTGCGCCAGAGTCAAGCGCGCCGCCCGGTCTTGCACCTGTTGCATCCGGTCTTCGATCGCCTCGATCCGCGCTTCTGCAGTCGCGATGGCTTCATCATCGCCGGAGGGGCGGGGCGGCACGAAATCGGTTCGGTACCGGATCGCCCCGAGCGTCAGGCCCTCCGCGGACACGCGCAATCGTTCGAGCGGCAGGTCGGGTGGCAGGTCGGGCAACATCACCTGGTGCCGGCCCGCGGGCACGGAGAACTGCACCTCGTGCGTCACCAGTCCGCTCTGCGGGTAGATGACGGCTTCGGTGGCACGGCTGGGCAGGGTCAACGTCTCGGCCAGCACCGGCATCGGCAAGAAGGTGAGGGCACACAGAAAGGCACGCATGACAGGGCTCCTTGGGGCATTCGAACGGTGTTCGGTCGTTCTCAACCTGCCCTGCATTCCGGAAAAGAAAAAGGGGCGCCGATTGCCCCAAGCTCGCTCAGTCCATGGCGTTCTTGTGGATCATCCCGTCTTTCATGATGATCAGGATGTTCTCCGGTTCGGAGATAAGATCGATGTCCGACAGCGGATCCCCATCGATCAGCAAAAGGTCGGCAAGCGCCCCTTCCTGAACGACGCCCATCACGCCCTGATAGGAACTCCGCTTGCCGGACAGGGCGAGTAGTTGCGCGTTGTCGGCGGTCGCCATGCGCAAGGTCTCGGCCGGGGTGAACCAGCGCACCATCTTGGCAAGCTGCGCGCCCTGACGCTGCGCGAGATCGGGATCAAAGAGTGCGTCCGTTCCCCATGCCAGCTTGACCCCGTGCTCCTTGGCCAGGGCGTATGCCGTGTCGGTCCCGCCTGTCATTTCCAGTTGCTTTGCCCGATTTGCCGAGCCTTCGGGAAACGGAATCGCATCCTCATCGTCCAGAAACGGCTGCATGCTCCACCAGATCCCGTTTTCCGCCATAAGACGAACGGTCTCCTCGTCGGCCAGTTGCCCGTGATCGATGCTCTTCACACCCGCGGCGATCGCGGCCTGAATGGCGCCGGGCGTGTAGGCATGGACGGTGACATAGGTGCCCCAATTCTCCGCAGCCTCCACCGCGGCGCGCATCTCGTCCTCGGTAAACTGCGTCACGTCGATCGGATCGTAGTCCGACGCGACGCCGCCGCCGGCCATGAGCTTGATCTGGGAAGCACCGCGCATCAATTGTTCCCGGACGCGGCGCAACACCTCCGGCCGCCCGTCGGCAATCGCCGCGAACCCAAACCGTTCGGTGAAGTGCGGCGGCGTGGCGCCCGCGTGAGGCAGATCGATAACCGTGCGAAAGTCCCCATGCCCCGAGGTCTGCGAGATCGTGGCACCCGAGGGCCAGATGCGCGGCCCGGAAACGATGCCCTCGTCGATCGCCCGCTTCAACCCGAAGGTCGGCCCCCCGAGATCGCGGACCGACGTGAAGCCGCGCATCAGCATGTCTTCGGCCGCGTCGGCCGCACGGAGCATGACGTAGTTCGGATCGGCCGTCATCATCACGCTGATCGGAATGGTGGACATGACGATGTGGACATGCGCGTCGATGAGCCCGGGCATGAGCGTCCGGCCGCCCCCTTCGACGACCAGGGTACTGCCGTCATCGGCCGGCGAGATAGGTTCTGACGAGATGCGCTCGATCAGCCGGTCGCGAACCAGGACGTTCACCGGTTCCGTCAGCGCGTCGGCCGTTCCGTCGAAGACCCGCACGTTCTGGAACAGCGTGGATGGCGCCTCGGTCGCCTGCGATAGCGCAATCTGCGCCCATGCGATTGATAGGCCGGCAAGCACGACAGACAGAAAGCTTTTGATTTTCACTGACGTTCTCCGGACCGATTGAGCGCCATCACACTCAGCAATTGAGCGCGTTCCGGCGAGAACGGCACCAATTTACGTAGCTTGTCAGGCGGGGTCGTCGAGACTTCACGCCGTCCAGTGTTTCGCACCTGCAACGCCTAAAGGTTCGACGATGTCGTGCCTTGCTTGGATCGGCCGGTTCCTTCATGCCATGACGCGGCTGAAGACATCGGCGAGGAACGGTGGAAGCCGGGCGATCGGCGTGGCCAGCGTATGGTTGCATGCGCAAGGGAAACTTGCTCTGGCGCGGCCGTTCCGGACGCGGGGCCGGCCCAGGCTGCCCCGACCCTCATGATCGTTCATCATCAGCATCATGAAATTCAAAGCGTGGGGCCGGCCGCAATGCCCTTTCTATTTCGAATGGCCGGTGGAAGTCAGCCCTTCTTGAGAACCTCGCGGCCCAGCACCTCGGCGATCTGCACGGCGTTCAGGGCAGCGCCCTTGCGCAGGTTGTCGCTCACGCACCAGATGTTGAGGCCGTTGTCGATCGTCGGTCTTGCCGGATGCGGCTGATGAAGGTCGCGAAATCGCCGACGCATTCGATCGGCGTGACGTAGCCGCCGTGCTCGCGCTTGTCGATCACCATGATGCCCGGCGCCTCGCGCAGGATGTCGCGGGCCTCGTCCTCGTCGAGGAAATCCTCGAACTCGATGTTGATCGCCTCGGCGTGGCCGACGAAGACCGGCACCCGCACGCAGGTCGCGGTGACCTTGATCGCGGGGTCCACGATCTTCTTGGTCTCCACCACCATCTTCCATTCTTCCTTGGTCGACCCATCCTCCATGAAGACGTCGATCTGCGGAATCACGTTGAAGGCGATCTGCTTCGGGAATTTCTTCGGCGGCTTGTCGTCGGTGGGGTTGTAGACCGCCTTGGTCTGGTCCCAGAGCTCGTCCATGCCCTCCTTGCCCGCGCCGGAGACGGACTGATAGGTCGACACGACCACGCGTTTGATCCTGGCCCGTTCGTGCAGCGGCTTCAGCGCCACGACCATCTGCGCCGTGGAGCAGTTGGGATTGGCGATGATGTTCTTCTTCGAATAGCCGTGGATCGCGTCGGCGTTGCACTTCCGGCACGATCAGCGGCACGTCCGGGTCGTAGCGGTAGAGCGAGGAGTTGTCGATCACGACGCAGCCCGCCGCCGCGGCCCTGGGCGCGTATTTCTTCGTCGCATCCGAGCCGATCGCGAACAGCGCCATGTCCCAGCCGGTGAAATCGAACGTGTCCAGATCCTTGGTCTTCAGGGTCTTGTCGCCATAGGACACGTCGCTGCCCAGCGACCTGCGGGAGGCGAGTACGGCGATCTCGTCCACGGGAAACTGGCGCTCGGCCAGGATGTTCAGCATTTCGCGGCCCACGTTACCCGTGGCGCCGGCGACGACGACTTTGTAACCCATTGGTCTTTCCCCTCGATGGAAACCGTGCGGGCCTTAACGCATTTGCCGGGGGCCGGCCAGATCGGGCCTTGGTTTTTTTGCCGCAGCCGATCGGGCCCGTAGGTGCGTCAGACGTAGACGGCGGGCCTGCGGTTGGTCGGGAGACCGTCGAAAACGCGCCGGGCCCGGTCGAATGCCTGAAGCGCGGTCATTGCGGCGAGCCGATCCGCCCGGCTCCAGCCTGCGGGCCGGGTGGCAGCCATCCGGCCGGCGCCCTCCCGTGCGGCCTTGTCGCGGCGTGCGGCGTCCTCGGCGCGGGCGCGACGTTCATGTTCTGCTCTGCGCGCGGTCTGGGCGTGCCTGGCGGCCTCTGCCCGGCGCGCCGCTTCGGTCTTGCGGGCCGCGCGCGCCTTGCGATCTTCTTCGAGCTTTCGCCGCGCCGCGTCACGGTCCCAGACGATGTCGAACGCGGCGTTGATCTCCGCAAGTTTCCGGTTCGCGGCGTCGCGGTCGGTTCCCGCGAGATCGGGATGGTATCGGCGGACCAGGTCGCGCCAAGCCTTGCGGATCTTCGCCCGGTCGTCCTCGGGCGACACGCCCAGCAACTCCCAGGGGCAGGTCTCGACACTCTTGGTCATGGCGCGCCTCTCCTCGGTTGCGATCCGCACGGTCTGCCAGGACTATGAGCCGGGACGGTCGCACGATCAATCCGTAGAATACGACATAAGTTTTATGAGACACGGCCGGTATCCGAATCTTCGCGTTTCGTTAACGCTTGCGGAGCCGAGCGGCATCCTTCCGACCCAATCAACGGGCTTGCCGGGGGCATGGTCGGTGGTACGGTCAGCGCCATGACCGAAAGGACCGAAAGGACCGACAGCGCCGATTTCTACGGTGGCATTGCGCCGGTGCGGGATTTTGGCCAATTGGCGGGCCGTCAGGGTTACGTGCCGCTGCCCGACAGCTGGCTCGTCGGGACGTCGGACATCGTCGCATCCTCCCGCGCCGTGCAGGAGGGGCTCTACAAGACGGTCAACATGGTCGGAGCGGCAGTGATATCGGCGCAGATCAACGCGCACGAGGGACAGGGTTTCCCGTTCATCTTCGGCGGCGACGGCGCGGGGTTTGCCGTGCCGCCCGGCTGGGCCGAGCGGGCGACGCGTGCCCTGGCCGCGGTCCAGACCTGGGCGGAGGCGGAATTCGGCATGGCGCTTCGCATCGGCATGGTGCCGGTCGCGGATATCCGTGCGGCTGGGTTCGACGTGCGCGTGGCGCGATTCAAGGTATCGGACGGGGCCGACTATGCCATGTTCGCGGGCGGCGGGCTCAGCTGGGCGGAGGCGCGGATGAAGGACGGCGCGCACCAAATTCCGCCCGCACCTCCGGGCACGCAGCCGGACCTGACCGGGCTCAGCTGCCGGTGGAGCCATATGCCCAGCCGCCACGGGACCGTCCTGTCGCTGGTCATCCTTCCGGGGCGCGATGTGGCGGAGGAGGACCTCGCCGTATTCCTGCAGGAGGTCCTGACCCTTGCGGGCGGCCTTG
This sequence comes from uncultured Alphaproteobacteria bacterium, assembly GCA_963721175.1. Classification (GTDB taxonomy): domain Bacteria; phylum Pseudomonadota; class Alphaproteobacteria; order Rhodobacterales; family Rhodobacteraceae; genus Aliishimia. The sequence goes on from CAVRIG010000008.1 coordinate 149,756, forward strand.
ACCGCGCCGGCCACCCTGCGCCGGCAGCAGGTCCCGGATCGGACTGGCCGCCTGCCGGTGCCACGCTCGAGGCGCATGCCCAGCGGCGCGGGCGGAGCCTGGGCAAGGCGCGGCGCAAGGCGCTGTTCGAGAGCTTCGTTGCCTGGCTGATGATCCGGACAGGCTGGACGGTCGGCGGGTTCGACGCCCGCCGCTACCAGCGCGTGGTGGGGGCCAACGCAGATTTCCGCAAGTTCGACGACGGGCTGAAGATGACGCTCGACTGCGATGCGGAGACCGAAGCGAACCTGCGGCGGAAACTGGAAGAGGGCCAGCGCGCGGGGGTGATCCGCTTCGGGCTCTATCGGCAGGACGAGGCGATGATGACCTGCATCGTGCCGTCGATCCTGACCGATGACCACGTGCATTTCGTCGATGGCGCGTCCGGCGGCTACACCGAGGCGGCGCGGCAGATCAAGGACAAGCCCTGAGATTCAGCCTTTCCATTTCGAGGCGGTCGCGCGCGCGGCCCCGGCCAGCATCAGCACGTCGAGCCCCACGGCGATGAATTGCGCGCCGGCATCCCGTGCTGCGGCGATCATCTCGTCGTTGGTGGTGAGGATCCCCGCGGCCTTGTCAGACGCGGCAATCCGTTCGATGGCGCCCAGGATCGTCGTCACCACCTCCTCGTGCATCAATTCGCCCATATGCCCCAGATCGGCGGCAAGGTCGGCGGGCCCGATGAAGACACCGTCCACGCCGTCCACCTTCAGGATATCGTCGAGCGCCGCCATCCCGGCGCGATTTTCCACCTGAACGATCAGGCAGATCTGGTCGTCCGCCGTCTGGCCGTAATCCCCGATCTGCGAGAACCGGCTGGACCGGGTCATGGAATATCCCACTCCGCGAATGCCCTTCGGCGGGTAACGGCAGGCGCGTACCAACGCCTCGGCCTGCTCGGCGCTTTCCACCATGGGCACGATCACGGTCTGAGCACCAAGGTCGAGCACCTGCTTGATCAGCGATGCCTCGCCCACCGGGACGCGCACGACCGGGTGGCTGTCGGAGGCTTCGAGCGCGATGAGTGCGTCACGCATCGTGCGCAGGTCGTTTGGCGAATGCTCCCCGTCGATGACGAGCCAGTCGAACCCGGCCGTGCCCAGGATCTCCGCGGCGTGGGGCGCGGCAAGCCCCATCCAGCAACCGTAGACGGTCCTGCCGTCCTTGAGCGCGGCCTTGAACGGATTTGTCGGTGCGGGCATGTGGATCCTCCGGATGTCTTCGCGCGGATCATGGCGCGGGGGCATCCGGATGACCAGAGCCCTCAGAGCACCTTGATCACGTCCTTCTCGACCGCCAGCATGTAGCCGCGCCGCGCGATGTTCTTGACCAGCAGCTCGCTCACCATCTGGTTGCCGAGCGTGTCGCGCAACCGCTTGATCCGGGTGGCGCCCGCGGCCTCCTCGCAATCGGAGGCATCGCGGCCGGAGATCAGAGATTCGAGTTCCGCGCCGGAGAGGACGTCGTCGTCCATCCGCGCCTCGGCCAGAACCGACATCGTCTCCATCGCGGCAGCAGTCAGCTTGAAGCCCATGTTGTTGAGATAGACCGTATTCTCCTCCCGGCTGATCAGCAGCGAGGAGACCTGGATGCCCGACCGTTCGATCTGCGCCATCCGCCGGTTCAGGGCGACCAGCATCGTCAGGAACACCAGCGCGGCGATGAGCAGGGCCGTGGCAAAGACAAGCAGGACGAAGATCACGGTCCTGTAGCTGTTGAGCGTGTCGGAGAAGGCGGTGCCGGATTGCGCCAGGATCTCCAGCAGCTTGATCTCCGCCTGGTTGGTGAGGTCGTCATTCTCTATGAAGAGCTGTTCGACACGCGCGTTGAAGGCGTTCGCGTCGGGCAGGGACAGGAAGAGCACGACCGCGGCCACGAGCAGGATCAGGACGATTGCAGCCAGACCCACCGCCACGATGCGGCTGCCGGACCGCCGGGCCTCAGAAGCGGAGAAAATACTGTCCGGCACTGTTCTTCCTCTGGTCAAGCCCGCTCTCGTCGAAGACGGACACCACGTTCAGCAGGATCCATCCGTTGCGCTGCAGCCGCGCGGCCGCCTCGGCCTCCGCCGCGGACCTCGAGCAGCCGCCGCGCAGCTCCATCACGCCGTAGTGGAGCCGCAGGGGATTGTCCTGCTTGGCCTTGTAATCGGCATAGCACGCCGCCTGCGCCGCGGCGGCGATCGAGATGACGACGAGGGCCAGAAGGCCCGACAGGAGAATATGTCTCATGGCGGCGACAATGCCTGTGCGCCCCGCGTTATTCAATATCCTCAAAGGTTTGGAGTGACTGTTATTCGATAACGGTGGGGCGTTATTGCCTGTCCCGCCGCTTTTGTCCGAAACCCGGTCCATCGCACCGGCCATCCCGCGTCGGAGCCAACGGACACGATCTCGAAAAAAGGAACCGGACCCATGAGCAGAGCCTTTCACAAGACATTCATCGCGGGCGTGTCGGCCGTAGCCATCCTGATGACCGCGCTGGGCGCAGGCCGGGCGCAGGCCGGGCAGTACGACACCGAACGCGCGCTGGCCGCGATCCTGGGACTGGCGGTGGTGGGTGCCATCATCGTCAAGAACAGCAAGGACGACCGCAAGGAACAAGTCGTCACGCGCGATCGCGCAGATCCCGGGCTGCAGCCGCGGCCCCTGCCACGCCGGGCGCAGCGCGACGTCCTGCCGGAAGAATGCCTCCGCGTGATGCAGAACGGGCGCGGCCGCGATTCGCGTGTCTTCGGTGGGCGGTGCCTGAACCAAAGCTATGCTTTCGCGGACAGCCTGCCGCGTCATTGCGCGCAAGACCTGCATGGGGCGCGCGGTGAGGGACGTGCGACCGTCTGGAACGCGCATTGCCTGCAGCGCAACGGATATCGGATTTCCCGTCACTGAACCCTTCGGTGCAGCGCTGGACCAGTTCCATCTGTTGAACGGTGATGCTGCGCAGTGACGGGAAAAACCGGGCGGTCGCCCTTGCTGGCGGCGCCCCGACTGGGGGCAGGTTTCGGGACCTGCCCCTTTTTTCGTTCAACCCGATCCGGCGGAGGCGCGCAGGTTTCCTGCGCGCCGCGGCTTTTGGTGGCAAATCCGTTCCGGATTTGCGATGGATGTAGTTGAGGCTTCGGGGACAGGGACGTGCCGGATTACAGGATGGAGCTTGGGCTGGCTGGGCATATCGCGGGTGTGGACGAGGTCGGGCGCGGTCCGCTGGCCGGGCCGGTCCTGGCGGCGGCCGTGATCCTGGATCCACTGGACATCCCCGACGGGCTGGACGATTCGAAGCTGCTGAGCGCGAAGCGGCGCGAGGCTGTCTTTCCCGAGATCATGTCGCGTGCGATCGTCGGCATCGGCGAGGCCTCGGTCGAGGAGATCGACACGATCAACATCCTCCAGGCGGCGCTGCTGGCGATGCGGCGGGCCGTCGAATCGCTTTCTCGTCTGCCCGACCACGTCTTGGTCGATGGGCGGTTCATACCGCATGGACTGAACCTCCCGGCGACCGGCGTGATCGGCGGAGACGGCAAATCGCAATCCATCGCCGCGGCCTCCATCGTGGCCAAGGTGACGCGCGATCGGCTGATGGTGGATTTGGCGCAACAGCACCCCGGCTACGGCTGGGAGACCAACAAGGGATACGGATCGAAAAGCCACATTGCGGCGCTTCGAAATTTAGGTGCGACCCCTCACCATAGACGTTCGTTCCGGCCGCTCCACAATATCTTGTATCAAGCCGAATTCTCAAACCCTTGATTTAAAAAAGAAATTGACGGCGATTTAGGCCTGACTCATCTTGGTCTCAACGACATGAGCGCACAACCGCGCCAGGGACGAGGCAGAGATGAAGAACGACACGAAGGGCGCGGATGCGCTGCCTTTGAACCGGATATTGGCCGGGGATTGCATCGAGGTGATGAACGGCCTGCCCGCCGGCTGCGTCGATCTGATCTTTGCCGATCCACCCTACAACCTGCAGCTCAAGGGCGACTTGCACCGTCCCGACAATTCGCGTGTCGACGCGGTGGATGACGATTGGGACCGGTTCGCCAGTTTCGGTGTCTACGACACGTTTACCGCGGCCTGGCTGCGTGCGGCACGGCGGGTGCTGAAACCCAATGGTGCGATCTGGGTGATCGGATCCTACCACAACATCTTCCGCGTCGGCGCGGCGTTGCAGAACGAGGGATTCTGGATCCTCAACGACGTGGTCTGGCGCAAGTCGAACCCGATGCCGAACTTCCGCGGCAAGCGGCTGACCAATGCGCACGAGACGATGATCTGGGCGTCGCGCGACGAGGCGGCGCGCTACACGTTCAATTACGAGGCGCTGAAGTCGCTGAACGAGGGGATCCAGATGCGGTCGGACTGGGTGCTGCCGATCTGCACCGGGCATGAGCGGCTGAAGGATGCAAACGGCGACAAGGCCCATCCGACCCAGAAGCCCGAAGGCCTGCTGCATCGGGTTCTTGTGGGCACGACCAATCCGGGCGATGTTGTGCTCGACCCGTTCTTCGGCACCGGCACGACGGGCGCCGTGGCCAAGATGCTGGGGCGCGACTTCATAGGGATCGAGCGCGAAGCGGCCTATCGCGAGGTCGCCGAGGCGCGCATCGCGAAGGTGCGAAAGTACGACCGCGAGGCGCTACTGGTGAGCGCGTCGAAGCGGGCCGAACCGCGGGTGCCCTTCGGCCAGCTTGTCGAGCGGGGCATGCTGCGCCCGGGCGAGGAGCTCTATTCCCTGAACAACCGCCACACGGCCAAGATCCGCGCCGATGGCACGTTGGTTGGCCGTGACGTGCGCGGGTCGATCCACCAGGTCGGCGCCGCGCTCGAGGGTGCGCCATCGTGCAACGGCTGGACCTACTGGTGTTTCCGGCGCGAGGGAAAGACGGTGCCCATCGACGTGCTCCGCCAGCAGATCCGGGCCGAAATGCAGACCTGAGACAACAGAACACCGCCGGTGCCTGCGGCCTTGCGAGGCCCTCCTGTCAAAGGACAGGCACTCACCTTGCCCCGCCTCTTGCAGGCGGGGCCTTTTCATTTACCTTCCGGCACAGGCGCGCCGGTCCCGTCCGGCGATAATCCCGGCGACAATCGAGGAGTTTACCGATGGCCTTGCGCGTGAATGCCGATTTTTCCGAACGGGTCGTGATCCGGCCCGACGACTACGAATGGGTGCCATCCCCTGCCAGTGGGGTGGAGCGCATGATGCTCGACCGGGTCGGCGACGAAGTGGCGCGCGCGACGTCGCTGGTCCGGTTCGCGCCCGAGAGCCAGTTCGACGCGCACGAGCATGGCGGCGGCGAGGAGTTCCTGGTGCTGAAGGGCGTATTTTCGGATGAACACGCGGATTTTCCGGCAGGCACCTATGTCCGAAATCCGATCGGCACCGCGCATACGCCGCATATCGGACCGGAGGGTGCGACGATTCTCGTGAAACTGCACCAGTTCGCCGAGGACGACACCGATCAGAAGGCGGTCGACACACGAAAGGCTGAATTCCGCCCTGGAGCGGTGGACGGATTGCAAGAGCTGAAGTTGCACGAGACGAAAGGTGAGACTGTCCGGCTCCTGCGCTTCGAACCCGGCACGCAAGGCACGGCACATGGCCATGCCGGCGGAGAGGAGATCTTCGTGATCGAAGGGACGTTCTCCGATGAACATGGGAGCTACCCCGCCGGTACATGGATCCGGAATCCGGACGGAACGGGCCATACGCCCCGGTCGGACGAAGGCTGCCTGCTCTACGTCAAGTCAGGACATCTGCCGGCGGGCTGAGCGGGTTTGGGCGCCGCGTGGTTTGCGCCTATGTTGTGCTCCAGAACCCCGCCGGAGCGCTGCCGATGACCGACCGGTCCCTGATGCCGAATTTCACCGCGGCCGACCTGCCCGAACGGGTGACCGTCGACGCGGCCTATGCCAACCGCTTCACCGAGGCCACGCTGGAACGGCACAAGCGCGAGGGGCTGGACCTGGCCGTGCGCGCGCGATGGATCGCATTGTCGGTCGTCGGCGTCATGCTGCCGTTCCTCAATCCGGCATGGGAGATGATCTACTACGAGGTGCTGCTGCTGGCTCTGGCGGGGGTCGGGTGGTTGCAACGGCGCGTGGGGCGGGTGGGCCGGTCGCAGGCGGAACTCGCGGTGATGGCGCTCGACCTGATCTTGCTGACCTTCGCGCTCGTCTTTCCCAACCCCTTCGCCGCCGAGCAGTATCCCGATGCGCTGACCTACAGGTTCGGGAACTTCATCTATTTCTTCATCATCCTGGCGGTCGGCACGCTCAGCTATTCCTGGCGGACGATCATGGCGCTCGGGAACTGGACGGCGGGGCTGTGGCTGGCCGCGGCCGGGCTGGTGTGGTGGTTCGGCTACCGGTCGGAAGAGCTGGCCGCGGCGGCACTGTCGGCCTTCGGCGATGACCCGCGCCTCGTCCCGCTGCTCGATCCCAACGCGCTCAATTTCGACATTCGCATGCAGGAAGTGGTGGTGTTCGTCGTGGTGGCGATGACCCTCGCGTTGTCGGTGCGCCGGTTCAACCGGCTGCTGCTGGGAAACGCCACGCTGGAGCGGGAGCGCGAGAACCTGGCGCGGTACTTCTCGCCCAACGTGGTGGAGGAGTTGTCGCAGAACGACGATCCGCTCAAGCAGATCCGGTCGCATGACGTCGCGGTGATCTTCGTCGACATCCAGGGCTTCACGCGCTTCGCGTCCAAGCGGGCGCCCGAGGACGTGATCGGCACGCTGCGCGAGTTCCACGGCCTGATGGAACGTGCGGTCTTCGCGCAGGACGGAACGCTCGACAAGTACCTGGGCGACGGGCTGATGGCGACGTTCGGCACCCCGGTTCCGGCACGCGACGATGTGCGCCGCGCCTATCACTGCGCGCGCCGAATGGTCGACCTCGCCGCGGGATGGAACGAGGCGCGGCGGGCGGCGGGCGAGGAGCCGCTGGCGGTCGGCGTGGGGCTGCATTACGGGCCCGTGGTCGTGGGAGACATCGGCGGCAACCGGCTCGAATTCGCCGTGATCGGCAACACGGTCAATGTCGCCAGCCGGCTTGAGGCGCTGACCCGGCCGCTCGGATGCCGGATGGTGATCAGCGAGCAGGTGCATCGCGCCCTGCCCGAGGAGGAGGTTCAGGATCTCGTTCGTGCTGACGAACAGCAGATCCGCGGTGTGGACGGGGAAATCACCGTCTGGACGTTGCCATGACGCGTGCGAAACGCAGCGCGTCCGCCACGTGTTTCGGCTGAAACTTGCTCTTGTCGAGGACGATGTTGACCTTGGCCGCGATCGCCTTGTCGTACATGAATGGCGTCGGATAATCGCTGAAGAGAATGATCGGGATGAGGCCCCATTTCTCGGTCTGGCGGATTTCCTTGCTGAATTCCACGCCGAGCCCGTCGGGCAGGACATTGTCGAGGAGAATGAGGTCGAAGTGATTGTGCCCCAGTGCCACCCGCGCTTCCGCCAGCGTGCGCACGATCGTCAGATCGACCTCTGCCCCGTGCGCAAGAACATGCGCGAGACGGCGCCGGTCGAAGTCCGAATCTTCGATCAACAGGCAATGCGCCTTGTGGCGCGGCTGGTAAGCCATTCTTGCTTATCCGGCGTGAGAATACGTGCAAGGCTTCGATATCAATCTTCGGCCTAGCAGACTCGGCTTAAGAAAGCATTTCCGCCGGAACTTGGGCGATCCCGCGGCTTCAGCGTTGCGCCGGGGTCGAGGCGGCGTCGTACGGGCCCCAATCCGACACTTCCGGGTAGTACATCTGCCGCCAGCGGCGGACGCGCGGGTTCATGATGCGGCGCCACCAGGGCGGGACCATCGCTGCGATGGTCATGATCGGATAGCCATAGGGCAGCCTCGGGGCTTGAGATTCCGGATAGGTCTGCAGCACCGGAAACCGGCGGTCCGGCTTGTAGTGATGATCCGAATGGCGTTGCAGGTTGATCAGCAGCCAGTTCGATGCGCGGTGCTCGGCGTTCCAGCTGTGATGCGGCCCAACATGCTCGTACTTGCCGTCCCCCAGATGTTTGCGCGTCAGCCCGTAATGTTCCACATAATTCACCAGTTCCAGCTGCCACACCGCCGTGCCCGCCTGGACCAGGAAGAGCCCCAGCGCGGCCCAGCCCCCCAGCGCGAAGGCCAGCATCAGGAAGGCGAGTTGCAGGAAACCGTAGCGCCAATAGGGGTTCGCGGGATCGCTCCACCCCTTGCCACCGCGGGTGAGCTTTTCCAATTCCGCCCAAGCGGCCGACAGGAAGCTTCGAACCAGCACGCGCGGGAAGAAGCGGTAGAAGCCTTCGTCGTAGCGTGCCGTGACGGTGTCGCGCGGGGTGCCGACGTGGCGGTGATGGACCAGAAGATGCTCCGACCGGAAATGCGAGTAGAGCACCATGGCGAGCAGGACATCGGCGAGCCAGCGTTCGAATTCGCTCTTGCGGTGCATCAACTCATGGCTGAAGTTGATGCCGACGGTTCCGGTCACCACCCCCACGCCGACGAAGATGAGGATGCGCTCCAGCAGGTTCAGATGCTCGGCCTGCGGCACGTACCACAGCAACCAGAACAGCATCAGGAACTGCACCGGCGCCCAGAGCATCGTGACGAGGCGGTAGGCGGTCATGTCCGCGTCCGTCGCCGACGGATCGGCATTGTCGTGATCTCGCCCCAGAACGGCATCGAGGGCTGCGAACCCGTACCAGGCGATCACCGGGACGATCACGACAGTCCAGCCGCCCTCTAGCGCCGCTAGAACCGCCAGAGGCACCAGCAGGTATGCGATGAAGAAGGGCGCGGCCCGGCTCCATCGCGACAGCTCGCTTGGCGGGATTGTCGTGATCGTCATGGTCGGGAGCCTCCAGGCACGGAATCGCCGCAAGATCTACCAGACAAGATGACCTTGCACCAAGCCTCGCGAATCCGTCAGGGCAACTGGTCGCGGGCCAGGTCGAAGACCTTGCGCATGAGCGTTGGCAGGTCCGCCGGCCGAAATCGGCTGGCCGGCAGAAACTCACCGGCGGCCGGTTGCGTGCCGAGGGGCAGCCACGCCGTCCGGACCTCGAGGATGAGGTGGAAATGCGTAAATGTGTGACGGACCTCCGCCGGCAGGGCCCGCCAGTTTGCCTCGCAAGGCGCCGCCGGTTCAGGCGCCTCGGACCAGTCGCTGCCCGGCCAGCCCAGCATCCCGCCCAGAAGCCCCTTGGCGGGCCGGGTCTCCAGCAGCCAGGCGCCATCCTCGCGCCGCCCGACATAGGCGATCCCGCGGCGTACCGGTTTGGCCTGCCTCGGGCTCTTCTTCGGAAGCTCCGCCGCGGTAAAGGCGGCGCGGGCGCGGCAGGGCGTGCGCCAGGGGCAGATGCCGCAGGCCGGACTGCGCGGGGTGCAGATGGTGGCGCCCAGATCCATGATCGCCTGCGCATAATCGCCGGGACGGTCGTCCGGCGTCAGCGCGGCCGCATGCGCGGCAAAGATCGGTTTGGCAGCCGGCAGTGGCGTGTGGTCGTCGTGGAGGCGTGCAACCACGCGCTCCACGTTGCCATCCATGACGGCGGCCGGCACGTCGAACGCGATGGCCGCAATCGCCGCGGATGTGTAGGGTCCGATGCCCGGCAATTTCCGCAGCGCTTCGGGCGACTTCGGAAACTGGCCGTCATGTTCCTGTGCGACCACGCGGGCGCATTTCAGCAGGTTCCGGGCGCGGGCGTAATATCCCAGGCCCGCCCAGGCGGCCATCACGTCGGCATCGTCGGCAGCGGCCAGATCCTCGACGGTGGGCCAGCGTGTCACGAACTTGACGAAGTAATCCCGGACGGCCGCCACCGTAGTCTGCTGCAGCATCACTTCGGAGAGCCACACATGATAGGGATCGGGCCGTACGCCCTCCTTGCGCGCCGCCGGCGGCACGCGCCACGGCATGTCGCGCGCATGCACGTCGTACCAGTCGAGCAGATCCTGGGCCTTCGGGCTGTCACGCAAGATTTATGTCCTCGGTGCGTCGCTTCGGGTGGAGCGCGGCGTCGCTTCACCCTATGGTGCAGCGATCCAGATGAGTCTGAGCCAGATGTCAACGCCCTACGGCAAATCCATGTCCCGCAAGAAGGGATTTACCCGCACCAGCGCGCTGTTGCGCGGGCAAATCCGTGACGCAAGCTCGTCGCGCGGGTTCGCGCAATCCCGCCTCCTGACCCAATGGGAGGAGATCGCGGGCCCGGACATGGCGACCATCGCGCGCCCGGTTGAGGTGACCTATGCCCGCGGCGGCTTCGGTGCGACGCTGATCGTGCTGACGACCGGGGCCAACGCGCCGATGCTGGAGATGGAGAAGGAAAAGCTGCGCGAACGCGTCAACGCCGTCTACGGCTACAACGCGATCTCGCGGGTCCGTATCACCCAGACCGCGCCCACCGGCTTTGCGGAAGGTCAGGCCGAGTTTCGCCCGAAACCGCAACAGAGCAGCGAAAACCTCCCTTCTCCTGAAGCTCAGAAACAGGCCGCGGAGGAGGCCGCGCGGGTGGAGGATCCCGGTCTGCGCGCAGCCCTGGAAAGACTGGGCGCGAACATCATATCCAAGTCGAACAAGTAAGAGGTCATCTCCCATATGTCACGCATCACGATCATTGCCGTCGCACTTCTGGCGCTTCTCGCCGGGGCTTGGTATCTCAGTGGCCCGATCGGCGGGTCGCAGAGTTCCAATCTCGCCACCGAGCTTGTCGGCGCCGCCAATGCGCAGGAAGCCGAGGAGATCGACACGTCGACCATCACCGAAATGTCGATGGGCAACCCGGAGGCCGACGTGACCGTGATCGAGTACGCAAGTTTCACCTGCCCGCATTGCGCGTCGTTTCACGCCGAAAACTTCAAGAAGCTGAAGGCGGATTACATCGACTCGGGCAAGATCAACTTCGTTTACCGCGAGGTCTATTTCGACCGCTACGGGCTTTGGGCCTCGGCGGTGGCGCGTTGCGCGGGTCCGGAGAAGTTCTTCGGCATCTCCGACCTGATCTACAAGGGCCAGTCGGAGTGGACAGGCGCGGGCGACCCTGCTGCAATCGTGGATGAACTGCGCAAGATCGGCCGGCTGGCCGGGATCGATGGGGAACGCCTCGAATCCTGTCTGCAGGACGCGCAGAAACTGCGGACGCTGGTTGCCTGGTACGAGGAGAATGCGGAGGCGGACGGCATTACCAGCACGCCGTCCTTCGTGATCGACGGCACGACCTACAAGAACATGCCTTACGAGGAAATGCAGGGCCTGATCGACGACGCGATCGGCAGCTGATTCGGGGGTCGACGGGCGGTTCGCTTCAAGGCTTCGGAAACTGGTGCAACAGAATGTCCAGTTCTCGTGGCTCGTCGAACCGGAGGCGCACCGGCAAGGTCAGCACCTTGCGCCGCCAGGCGCGCGGCAGCCGTGCGGCGTCTTTCTCTGTGGTGACGAGTTGCGCGCGCGCGGCCTGTGCATCGCGCTCCAGACGCGCGAGCAATGGAGGGGTGAGCGCTTCGTGATCGTCGAGCGCGATCGTTCCGGCGAGGTCGGCGCCAAGTCCCCGCAAGGTCGCGAAGAACTTCTCCGGTTGGCCGATGCCGGCGAATGCGAGGTACCGCTGGCCGGTCCAGTCCATGCCCGTCCGCAACGGATCCAGTCGCGCGCGGAGACGCGGCAGGCCCGGCGGCATGGGCGCGTCGAACCGCCGCTGGGCCTCCGCATCGCCGATCGTGATAAGCGCATCGGCGCGGGCAAGGCCGATTTCGACCGGTTCGCGCAAGGGCCCCGCAGGAATGCAGCGCCCGTTGCCGAACCCGCGGGCCGCATCCACCACCACGATCTTCAGATCCTGTTCCAGCGACGGGTTCTGGAACCCGTCGTCGAGCACGATCACGCTTGCACCCGCTGCCTCCGCGGAGAGACCGCCGGCGGCGCGGTCCCGCGCGACCCAGACATTCGCGAATGCCGAAAGCAGCAGGGGTTCGTCGCCAACTTCGGTCGACGTGTGACGGGCGGCGTCGACGGCCACGGGCCCGCGCAATCCGCCACCGTAGCCGCGGGAGACCACATGCGGCACGTGCCCCAGATCGCGCAACCGTTCCACCAGTGCGATGACGCTCGGTGTCTTTCCGGTCCCGCCTGCGTTGATGTTCCCGACGCAGATCACGGGCACGCCCAGCCTCTGCGGCCGCCCACGGGCCAGACGCCGTGCCGTCGCCCGGCCGTAGAGCCACCCCAGCGGCGACAGCAGCCGCGCCCGCAGGTCGGTGGACGAGGACCAGAAGGCCGGTTCGCGCATCAGCCCTGCGCGCCCGCGCGGCGACTGTCGAGGCTGCCCTGCACCAGCTCGATCACGCGGTCGACGACTTCCGCGCCTTCGCTGACGATGTCCCAGCCGGCATGCGCCATGGACGCGGCATTCTCGGGCGCGATCAGGTTCGAAATGGCCGAGCCGAGCGACATCTCGTCATTGACGATCCGGGCGGCGCCGGCATTGGCGAGTCGCGAATAGCTGGGGAGGTAGCGCCGCACATTGGGGCCATAGAGAATGGCTGTGCCAAGGGCAGCGGCCGCCATCGGCTCGGTGCCCCCATGTCCCGGTCTGAGCGAGCCGCCCAGGAAGGTGACGGTCGCGATCCGGTACCAGAGCCCAAGCTCGCCCGGCAGATTTGCGATCAGGACCTGCGTGCTGTCGTCAGGCCACTGGCCGTCACCCCAGATCGCGACATGCATGTCCTGCCGTTCGATTTCCGCGAGAAAGTAGCCGAGTTCGTCCGGATCGGATGGTTCGAGCACCAGCAGCAGACGGTGCGTGATCCGCATTGCGGCGCGGTGTGCCCGCAGGATCGTGTGACACTCTGCGGTCTGGCATTGCGCCGCGAGCCAGACCGGGCGTCCGGCCAGATGATCCGAGAGCTCGTCCAGATCGGAGGTCGCGCACGGCAAGAGTTGCCCGGACGGTCGCAGCGGCGGCTGGATGGTGATCCGGTCTTCCGACAGGCCCAGACGCACCAGGCGCTGTGCCGCGGCGGCATTGCGCGCAGAGGCGGTCGCGAACACGCGGATCAGGTGGCGCGACAGCTCGGGCAGCCAGCGATCGCGCCGTCCGTCGAATCCCAGCGTGTCCGCGCCGATCAGGTGCATCGCGACACCGGCCTTCGCGGTCTCGTGGATCAGGTTCGGCCGTAACCCGCCCCAGACCCAGAGCGCGACATCAGGGGTCCAATGATCGAGAAAGCCGCGCACGGATTGCGGATGCTCTTCCGGGACGGCACGCAGGAAGCGCGCCTCGGTGTCGGGAAGGCGGCCCCAGAGCCCGGCCTCCTTGGGCGGCATCGTGAGAAGCACGCTCAGCCCGTCGCCCTGCTGGATCAGCCTGTCGCACAGGTCCAAGATGGCCGTCAGATCCTGCACGTTGCCGAGATGGATCCAGACAAGTTCTCCCCGCGGGCGGAGCTTGTCGAAGTTCTGCTTTTCCGGTTGTCCCCGCCGCACCAGGGTCCGGTAGGCGGACATGCTGAGGGAATATGGCGCCACGTACCTTCTAGCCGAGCTCTTCCGTCGCCGAAGCGGGCTTCTCCTCGTCCCTGAGCCGGTGCAGGTGCGCGATGAAGTATCGCATATGCGCGTTGTCGACCGTGCGTTGCGCCTCTGCCTTCCACGCGTTGTACGCGGCCTCGTAGTTCGGGAATATGCCGACGATGTGCAGGTCTTCCACGCTCTTGAAGACGTTCTGCGCGGGGTCCGAAAGCTCGCCGCCGAAGACGAGATGTAGTCGTTGTGCCATGGAGCGCCGTCCTTTGTTGGCCTCTTCGTTCATGTGTCCGGTTGGGCTCGGGCGAGGTTTACGGGAAAGCGCTGTCGGGTCAACCGCCGGCTGGGCATGCCCGACGCCGGGATGCCTCAGTGCTCGCGTTTTCAACCCACTGATCAACCGCAGCCTCGGCAGTCGTGGCAAGGTCCGCATCCGGATCGACAGTCATGTCAGCCAGATCCCCGCCGGTTTCCCCGACGCCCGGATCGGCGGCAACCCGCCAATGCGTCAAACGCGCGCTTGGCGGATCGCGAGAAGTCGGGCAATCGAGTGGCAGTTTCAACAATTTCCGTCGAACTCATGATCTCAAAAATCCTCAAGTCCGCCACCGCGGCAACGGCGCTCTGTCTCGTTTCGGCTTGCGCGGTGCAGACAAACGCCACCCCGCAGCCGAAAAACCTCTATCCCAACGAGACGGCAGAACTGCGCCGCATGATCGTCGAGGCCGCCTCCGAGAACGAAGTTCCCGTCAGCCTGGTGCAGCGCGTCGTGATCCGCGAAAGCACGCATCGGCCCGAGGCCCGCAACGGCCCCTATTACGGACTGATGCAGATCCTGCCCGCCACGGCGAGGTCGATGGGCTTCAGCGGAGAACCGGGCGACCTTCTCGATCCGGAGACGAACCTGAAATACGCGGTGCGGTATCTGCGCGGCGCGTGGATGGTCTCCGACGGTGACGAGCAGGAAGCGGTGATGTGGTATGCGCGCGGTTACTACTATGAAGCCAAGCGCAAGGGCGTGGTCGCCGAGACGGGCGTCGACGGACGGAAGGCCTGGCCGGACTGAAGCCGGAGGCTCCAGCCCTCGGGTCTTTCGATTGCCATGCCGGATCTCATTTCCTAACGTGCAACCAATGCAGGAACGGACGGGGAGCGGCATGGCGCCGGCTCCCCGAACGTCGAACGGGGAGGATAACGGAATGACGAACTGGAAAGACATCACGGCCCGGCTGGGCGCGGCGGCGGTTGCACTCGCTCTCGGAACGGCCGCGCTCGCCGATGAATGGACGCGCGTGGCGCCCGAAGAGGTCGGCATGTCGGCGGACCGGCTGGAGCGGCTGACCGACACGATGCAGGGCTATGTCGACAGCGGCGACATCCCCGGCATGGTCGTCCTGATCGCGCGCGACGGAAAGGTGCCGTATTTCGAGACGTTCGGGTACCAGGATCTGCAGAGCCGGACCCCGATGCAGGAAGACACGATCTTTCGCATCGCATCCCAGACCAAGGCGCTGATCTCGGCCGGAGTGATGGTTCTGCACGAGCAGGGCAAGCTGCTGCTCGACGATCCGTTGGGCGACTACCTGCCGGAATGGCAGGAAACGACCGTGGCCGTGCCGCTCGACGAGGGTGGGTTCGATGTCGTTCCGGCGGAGCGCCCGATCACGATCCGGGACATGCTGACCCACACCTCCGGCATTCCCTACGGCGGGTGGGGCAACCCGATCAATGCCGACACCTGGAGTTCGGCGGGCTTCTCCGGCTGGTACCTGGCCGGACGGGAGCGGTCGATCCGCGAGGTGGCGCGCGCGATGTCGCGGCTGCCCATGGCGACACAGCCGGGCGAGCGCTGGCTCTATGGCTACAACACCGACCTGCTTGGCGCAGTGATCGAGGTCGCCTCCGAACAGACGCTCGATGTCTTCCTGAAGGAGACGTTCTTCGACCCGCTCGGCATGGAGGACACGCGCTTCTGGCTGCCCGAGGCAGAGGCCGGCCGTCTCGCCACGGTCTATGACCGCAACGGGGAGGGTGAACTCGTGCGCGCCTCCGACGAGCCCGACATGTGGACGCAAGGACAGTATGTCGTGGGCCAGGGGCCCAACATGACGCTCTCCGGCGGCGCCGGGCTGCTCTCGACCGCGGAGGATTATTCCGTTTTCCTCGAGATGCTGCGCAACGGTGGAGAGACGATGGATGGCGTGCAGATCCTGTCGCCCGCGTCTGTCGACCTGATGACCGTCGATCACACCGGCGAGGCGATCGAGTTCCGGCCCGGCGAGGGGTTCGGCCTGGGCTTCGCCGTCACGCAGGACCCGGGGCTTCGCGGGGTTCTCTCGAACGAGGGCGAATTCCGCTGGGGCGGGGCCTACCACACGACCTACTGGGTCGATCCTGAGGAAGACCTTGTCGTCACGGCCTTCACGCAGATGGGCGAGACGTCGGGGGTCGACGACCAGGGCAAGCTGCGCGCGCTGGTCTACCAGGCCATCGTGGACTGAACGGGGGGACGGGGCCGGACGCTCCTGGCCTCGCGGTCAGGACGCCCCGCCCGCCGTCCCATGTCGCGTGCTCCGTCAGCCGGCAATCATCTCCGACTGGCGCACGATCACTTCAGCCTGCTTGATCGACGCGATATCGACGAGCCGGCCCTTGTAGACCGTGGCGCCTTCGCCGTTGGCCTTGGCCTGTTCCATCGCGGCCAGGATTTCACGCGCCTCGGTCACGGCTTCGTCGGACGGCGTGAAGATCTCGTTGGCGAGTGCGACCTGGCTGGGGTGGATCGCCCATTTGCCGACCATGCCGAGCGTTGCCACGCGCCGCGCTTGCGCGCGGAAGCCTTCGTCGTCCGAGAAGTCGCCGAATGGACCATCCACCGGAAGCACGCCGTGTGTGCGGCAGGCCGCGACGATGTTGGCCGTCGCCCAGTGCCACGGGTCGGACCAGTGCCGCGCGCCGTCCTGCAGCATGTAGTAGCCTTCCTGCGTACCCCCGATGCCGGTGGTCGACATGCCCATGGAGGCCGCGAAATCCGCGGCCCCGAGGCTCATCGACTGGAGGCGGGGCGAGGCGCTCGCGATCTCCTCGACATGCGCGATGCCGGCGGCGCTTTCGATGATGACCTCGAAGCCCAGGCGCTTCTGGCGGCCCTTCGCAGCCTCGACCGCGCTCACCAATGCGTCGACCGCGTAGACATCCGCAGCACACCCCACCTTGGGGATCATGATCAGATCCAGACGGTCCGAGCCCTGTTCCAGCAGATCAACGACATCGCGGTACCAGAACGGCGTGTCGAGCCCGTTGATCCGCACGCTCAGCGTCTTTCTGCCCCAGTCGATCTCATGCGTCGCCGCGATGACGTTCGCCCGCGCGCTGTCCTTGTCGGAGGGCGCCACGCTGTCCTCGAGGTCGATGTTGACCACATCCGCGTCTGATCCGGCCATCTTTTGGAAGATCGTGGGCCGCGAGCCGGGACCGAAGAGCTGGCATCGGTTCGGGCGGGCGACCGGCGCGGGCTGGATGCGAAAGGACATGTCGGGATCCGGTAATTGCGTTATGTTCGGGGTCGGGGAAGGCTTAGGAATTCGCCGGGCGCTCTGCAAGCGCATTTTGCACTTGCAGCATAGCGAATGCATCAGCAGACTGCGCTGGGCGCAGCGGTCTCGACATTCACCGTGTCGGGGCAATATTCGCCCGCGAGGTTGATGGGCAACGCGGGACTTTTGTGCCAGACCTTCATGCGAAGCGCATCTTCGCGACCGACTTCGCCGACAAGCCTGACGGCTTGCACTGAAACATCCAAGGGGACAGCACCATGATCGAGACGCCATATCTGCTTTTTCTCGGAGATGCCCAGGACCGGCTTGCGGCCAAGGTGGCTCAAGGGATCCGCGATTGGCGTCCGGAAAATGCCGTTGGACAGTTCCGGATGGACGGCTGCAAGGCCGACCTGGGACTGACGGACATGACGCTGCAGGAGGCGAAGGCGGCGGGCGCCAAGACGCTTGTGATCGGTGTGGCCAATCGTGGCGGCGTGATCAGCCAGGCATGGAAGAAGGTGCTGGTTACCGCACTGGAGGAGGGGTTCGACCTCGCCTCGGGCCTGCACAATCTGCTCCGCAACGAACCCGACCTGGTCGCGGTGGCGGAGGCGACGGGGCGCACGCTGCACGATGTCCGGGTGCCGTCGGTGAGCTATCCCATCGCAGATGGCAAGAAGCGGAGCGGCAAGCGGCTTCTGGCCGTGGGAACCGATTGTTCGGCGGGCAAGATGTACGCGACGCTGTGTATCGACCGCGAGATGCGCGACCGGGGCCTCAAGGCAAGTTTCCGTGCGACCGGTCAGACCGGCATCCTGATCACCGGCGAGGGTGTGCCGCTCGATGCGGTGGTGGCGGATTTCATGGCCGGCTCGATCGAGTGGCTGTCGCCGGAGAACGATCCGGACCACTGGGACATCATCGAGGGGCAGGGGAGCCTGTATCACGTGTCGTTCTCGGGCGTCACGCTGGCGCTGATCCATGGCGGGCAGCCCGACGCGCTGATCGTGTGCCACGAGCCGACGCGAACTCACATGCGCGGCTTGCCCGACTACTCCTTGCCCAGCATCGGACAGGTCGCGGATCTGTCGCAGCAGATGGCCCAGGTCGCCAACCCGGCCTGCAAGGTGGTCGGCATCGCGATCAACACGCAGAACCTCGGTGACGACGAGGCGCGGACCTACCTCGAACGCGTCGAGCGCGAGCACGGACTGCCGGCGACCGACCCGTTCCGATATGGCGCGGGCAAGCTTGTCGATGCGCTGGAGGAAATCTGAGCGGCGGGTCCGTTGCAGGGGCGGGAGTTTTTCCGGCCAAGTGAACTACGGGCTGTGGGACCAGGCGATGACATCCATCGAAAGGAAGCCGGAATGCAGATCGAAGTGACCCGGGATGTGTTCCGCCTGGCGCAGGTCTTCACCATCTCGCGGGGCTCGCGGACCGAGGCGCAGGTGCTGACGGTGCATCTGACCGACGGCGATGTCCGCGGTTGGGGAGAGTGCGTGCCTTATGCCCGGTACGGCGAAACGCTCGACAGCGTGACGGAACAGATCCGGACACTGCCCGAGACCTTCGACCGGGCGGCGCTGATGGAGCTGCTGCCGGCGGGGGCGGCGCGCAACGCGGTCGATTGCGCGCTGTGGGATCTCGAGGCCAAGCGCGCAGGGCGCCGGGTCTGGGAGTTGGCCGGGCTGGACGCGCCGGGTCCGGAGATCACGGCCTACACGCTGTCGCTGGATGACCCGGTGAAGATGCGGGCGCAGGCGGCGGCACATGCTCACCGCCCGCTGCTGAAGACCAAGCTGGGCGGCGGCGCGGAGGATGTGGCGCGGATCGAGGCGGTGCGGGCAGGTGCACCCGATGCCCGGATCATCGTCGATGCGAACGAGGGATGGATGTCCGGAGCTTTACCGCGAACTGGCGCCGGTTCTGGTCAGGCTCGGGGTCGAGATGGTGGAGCAGCCGCTGCCCGCGGGCGCGGACAAGGCGCTGGCCGAGCTTGAACGGGTTCTGCCGGTCTGCGCGGACGAAAGCTGCCACGACCGGGCGTCGCTGGCGTCGCTCAAGGGAAAGTACGACATGGTCAACATCAAGCTCGACAAGACCGGCGGACTGACCGAGGCGCTGGCGCTGCGTGACGCGGCGCGTGCGGACGGATTTTCGACCATGGTCGGCTGCATGGTTGGATCCAGCCTCGCGATGGCTCCCGCCGTGCTGGTGGCGCAGGGGGCGGCGGTGGTCGACCTCGACGGTCCGCTGCTCCTGGCCGAAGATCGGGATGCGCCACTTCTCTTCGATGCGCTGGGCGTGCATCCCGCCGGGCTGGAGCTTTGGGGTTGAGGAATGGTCAGCGTCACGGTCTATGACTGCGAATTCCTGACCGCGCCCGGTGCGCCGCAAAGGTTCTGGTGCGGGCCCGCGGATCCTGACCCGCTCACGCTTCAGATTGGTGCGGTCCGGTTGTCGCTCGAGGATCCGTTCGCGCTGTCGGAGCCGCAGGGCTGGTTGGTCGATCCGGTGGACCGGGACGGCCGGCGCCAGCCGCTCGACCCGCTGGTGACCCGGCTGACCGGCCTCGACGACGCGATGATCGCGCAGGAGGCCCTGCCGATCGACGCGGCGATGCGGCACCTCGACAGATTTTCCGGGGGCGGGTTGCTTTATGCCTGGGGCAAGGATGAGTTGTCGTCGCTGGCCGTCTCGCTCTTTGTCCGGGATCTGCCTTCACCGATTGCGGCCGTTCGCTTTCGTTCCGCCGTGCCGCTGCTGGTCGCAGCGGGGGAGCCGCGAGACATCGTGGAAACGTTGCGCAGTCATACCATCTGCGCGCATTTCGGGCTGCCGGACGCGGGCCGGGCCCATGATGCATGCGGTGACGCGCTGTCGGTTGCCACCGTGCTGCAGAAACTGCTTGTGGACGGGCGGTTGAAACCGGATCGTCTGCTGGCGTCGTCCTCTTGATTTCCCCCGAGTCCCGTACATTTCGACCACGAACAATGAGGTTCTTCATGCCGCGCACTGTCTATGTCAACGGAGAGTATCTGCCGGAAGCCGATGCGAAGGTTTCGATCTTCGACCGCGGGTTCCTGATGGCGGACGGCGTCTACGAGGTAACCTCGGTCCTGGATGGGAAGCTCGTGGATTTCGACGGGCACGCAGCGCGGCTGGAACGGTCGCTGAGCGAACTGGACATTGCCTTTCCGATGTCGAAGGACGATCTGCTGGAGGTGCATCGCGAACTGGTCCGGGCGAATGACATCGAGGAGGGGCTTGTCTATCTCCAGATCACGCGCGGGGCGCCGGGCGACCGGGATTTCGCTTTTCCGGACCCTGCAACGACGGCGCCGACGGTGGTCCTGTTCACGCAGTCGAAGCCCGGCCTCGCGGAGAGCCCGCAGTCCAGGACGGGGATCAAGGTGATCTCCATCGCCGATATCCGGTGGGGTCGGCGGGACATCAAGACGGTGCAACTGCTGTACCCGTCCATGGGCAAGATGATGGCCAAGGCGAAGGGCTGCGACGATGCCTGGATGGTGCAGGACGGCTACGTCACCGAGGGGACATCCAACAACGCGTATATCGTGAAGGGGTCGAAGATCATCACGCGGGCGCTGTCGAACGACATCCTGCACGGGATCACAAGGGCGGCTGTCCTGCGCTTCGCCCGCGAGGCGCAGATGGATGTGGAGGAGCGCAGCTTCACCATCGAAGAGGCCCAGGCGGCTGACGAGGCGTTCTACACCTCCGCAAGCGCGTTCGTGATGCCGGTCGTGGAAATCGATGGTGCCGTCTTGGGCGACGGGAACGCCGGGGCCTGTGTCGCGGCGGCTGCGGGAGATCTATGTCGACGAAAGCCGCAAGGCCGCTATTTGAGCCGACTTCCGTGGCCGGGTGAGATTAACCCCACGTCGTGAGATGAAGCCGATCCCGGCAGGAAAAGGGCGCCGCGGCTGCAGGCCGGGGAAACCGGCGGCGCGACAATGGAATGTCGCGCCACTTTCGCATCCCACGTCGGTCAGAACCGACGGATCACGCTCAGGAGCGACGCTGCGAGCTTTCTCTTGAACCGCGGCCAGGCGCCGAGACGCGGCGGACGGTTGGCCCGGCGCGGGACGCGTTCGAGTTCGGTTGCGGCAACGGCCGTGATGCGGCGGCCGCGGGCGATTTCGGAGATGTCGAAGTCTTGCATTGACGATTCATCTTTCGGCATGAGGTGTGGCGCCTTTCCCGGGCACAGGCCGCGGCCAAGTCCGCATCCACCCGATTTGCCCGGCGCGCGCGGCGAAAATGTGTCGGAAACGGCCGAAAAATCCGTCGCAAGAATCGAATTTTCTGCAATTGCCCCCGATTGCCGCAAGGGTCGCCCGGTGCCTCGCGGATCAGGTCTTGTTGCCGACGTTCTGCGCGAAGGAGGTCTCGAAACCGGCCTTCTGCGCCTCCGTGGCATCGGACTGATACGTTGCCTTCCATTCGGCCATGCTCATGCCGTAGAAGATCTCGCGTGCCTCGTCCTTGCCCATCTCGATGCCCTTCTCATTGGCCGCTTCCTGATACCAGCGGCTGAGGCAATTGCGGCAGAAGCCGGCGAGGTTCATCATGTCGATGTTCTGCACGTCGGTGCGATCCTCCATCAGGTGCTGGCGCAGGCGGCGGAAGGCGGCAGCTTCGAGTTCGATGCGGGTCTGGTCGTCCATGCTTTCGTGTCCTTTTGTCTGTGGCTGGCGGTGCAGGGCATGGCGGACGATCGCGCTCGCCTGGGCCCATCCCGGCGTTTGCCGACGTTCCTCCCTGGGTCAGGGCAGTTGCCCAGATGATATGTGCACCCGCCCTCGTAGCTCAATGACCGAATGGTTGAAACCGCCACTCGAGCCGAGATGCCGCAGCGCTGGTTCTAGGCATCGGCGAACATGCTCAGCGAGAACCAGTCCGGAAATGCCCGGATCTCGGCGTCCTCCCCGTCGAGACGCAACTCCCCGCCCTCGACCGCTGCTCGCAGCGCCCGGTGACCAAGCCAGACTTCGACGAGCGTGCGGATATGACCGGTGATCCAGAGATCGACAGGAAAGCCCGGGTCACGGGCGCAGATATCTACCTCGTCGGGTTCGAACACCAACCAATAGCGCTGTTTCGCAGGCTCTACGCCACTCAAGCGGAACTCGACCACGCGCCGCGAGGACACGCGACGCTCGGCGTTCAATCCCGTGCGCCGCAACTCCCACATGAGAATGTCGGGGTCCAGGTTCCTCGCATTGGTGATCTCGCGGCGCAGCCATTTCTGAGACCAGAAGCCCATTGCTTCGAGTACCGGGAAGAGTTCCCTGCCAGCCTCGGTGAGTTGGTAGTCGTGCCCCTGTCCGTCCGCGTCTTTGACCCGCGAGAGCACGCCGGCGTCCTCCAGTTCGCGCAAGCGCCGCGACAGCAGCGCCGTCGACATCCGCGGAACGCTCTGCCTGATCTCGGTGTATCTGGTGGCGCCGCAGCAGAGAGCCCGGATGACGAGCGGTGTCCAGCGTTCGCACAGAAGCTCGGCCGCGACCGCGATCGGGCAGTATTGCCCGTAGCCAGTCTTCGAGGTCATGCCACAAAGATAAGGTGCAGACGGGTCATTCGCAACTTCACATCCTGAAGTGGCGGCGACCCGGAGCGCTCTGCCATACTCCCGATTGAACTCAAGCAAAGACAGGAGGACTGGAAATGACATCCGTAATCGACTTGCAACAGATCCTGAACGACCTGGCGCCGGACTTCGCGGCCCGCGCGGCGGAGCATGATGCCGAGGAAAGCTTCGTCTTCCAAAACTACGAGGCGCTGAAAAAGGCCGGCGTGTTCTCCGCGCTGGTCCCCAAGGAGCTCGGCGGCGGCGGCGCGCGCCACTCGGAGATGTGCGCCTTTCTGCGGGATCTCGCGAAGGCGTGTCCCTCCACCGCGCTGGCGCTTTCGATGCATCAGCATCTCGTTGCGGCGGCCGCGGCGAACCATGCCGCAGGGCGGCCCGGGCGCTCGCTTCTGGGGAAGGTCGCGGACGGCGAGCTCATCCTCGTCAGCACGGGCGCCAACGACTGGCTCGATTCCAACGGCAGCGCGAAACCTGTCGACGGTGGTTTTCGGGTCACCGCGGTGAAGCCCTTCGCCAGCGGGTCGCCCGCCGGTGCCGTGCTGGTAACCTCAGCTGCGATTGCCGGTGGTGGCGAAGTGCTGCACTTTCCAGTGCCGCTCTCGGCGGAAGGCGTGCGCTGTCTGGACGACTGGCAGGCGCTCGGTATGCGGGGAACGGGCTCGCAGACGCTGAAGCTCGAGGACGTGTTCGTACCCGAGGAGGCCGTCGTCCTGCGCCGGCCGCAGGGGCCGTTCCATCCGGCCTTTGCCGTGATCCTGACGGTCGCGATGCCGATCATCCTCTCCGCCTACCTGGGTACGGCCGAGGAGGCCGCACGGTTGGCACGGGACGCCGCCGGCGCCGGGGCGGAGGATCCGGCGACGCAGATCCTTGCGGGAGAGCTGGAGAATCGGCTTGTCGCAGCGCGGCTCGCGACCGAAGACATGGTGCGCCTGGCGGATGGGTACGCCTTCGAACCCACGGTCGACCTCGCCCGCGACGTGCTGGTGCGCAAGACGCTCGCCGCGAACGCGGTGATCGCTGCGGGCGAGAAGGCCATGGAGCTTGCGGGGGGCCGCGGCTTCATGCGCAAGACCGGGATCGAGCGGCTTCTGCGCGACCTGCACGGCGCCCAGTTCCACCCGCTGCCCGAGGCAAGGCAGCTTCTGTTCTCCGGACGCGTCGCGCTCGGCCTGGATCCGGTCGCGGACCAAACCGGCGCGGATGCGGTCCGGGCCGCGTGAGATCGTGTCCAGTACCGCACGCAGCGTGCCTTGGATCCGGCCCCGGATCTCGATTTAGCGATGGTACCGGGGCCGGTGTTTTGCTTTCGTGGAACAACACGGAGTCGAAACCTGCCGGAAAGCCTGTCATGATCGGGCGGGAACAATGGGAGAGAAATATGAAATTCGCAAAACATTTCACGGTCGCTGCCTTGGCATTCTGCGCCGCCGCCACATCCGCTTCGGGCGAAGAGCGCGTGACCTACAAATCCGCGAAGTCCGGGTCGTCCTACTACCAGATGGGTGTCGAGATCTCCGAGGCGGTCAAGGCCGGTACAGATGGCGACATCATCGTCACCATCGAGGAAAGCCAGGGCTCGGTCCAGAACGTGATGGAAGTGCGCGCCCGTGGCGCCGACTATGTCTTCACCACGCCGCCATCGCTCGTCGGTCTCGCGCAAGAGGGCAAGGCGATGTTCGAGGGCAAGGGCGATCCGGCCTTCGACGAGATCCGGGCGCTCTTCCCGATCCCGTCGCTGACGATGCATTTCGTCATGTCCGAGGATAGCGGCGTGACCGATTTCGCCGGCATGGAAGGACAGACGATCCTGCTCGGAGCGGGCTCCTTCGGCGCGACGGAGGGCGAGAAGTATCTCGAGATGTTCGGGCTCACGGACAAGGTGACGCTCGCCGATGCGGAGCTGTCGAATGCCGTGGCCGCGCTCAAGAACGGGCAGATCGACGGATTCGTCACGGCTGGGTCTTACCCGGCGCCGAACGTGATCGAAGCGGCCGCCAGCATGGACGTGAACATCCTGTCGCTCTCCGACGAGCAGGTCGCGGAGACGGGACGGACCCGGCTGGTCGATCCCGGCGGGCACCTATGCAGGTCAGGAGAGCGACATCGTGACGACCTCGCTGCCCGTCGCCGCGTTCACGACCACGAAGATGAGCGACGACACGGCCTACGAGCTGACGAAGACCTTCTGGCAGCAGCGCGACAAGATGGCGGAATCCGCGCCCTGGTGGGCGGGTGTCGATGCCGGACTGATGGATACGGTGGACGTGCAGTTCCATCCCGGTGCGGTGCGGTATTATGACGAAGCCGGCATTTCGCTGACGGACGCGCAGAAGTAATGCGTGTACGGGCCCGTTCCGGCGGGTCCGCGCTTCAATGCTCGGCCACGCGTCCCGCAGCGAAACTGATCTCATGCGTCTGATCGCCTTCCTGCTGGCAGCGGTGCTGGTCGTCTATCACCTCGCGCTCGTCTTCTCGGGGCTGGTGCCGAACCTGGTGAGCCGCCCGCTCCACCTCGCACTTGCCTTGCCTTGGATATTGCTGGTGCCCGGCCAGTCGACCTTCATGCGCGCGAGCGGCATTGCGCTCATCGTTCTGGGCATCTCGGCGTCGCTCTGGGTCGCGCTGTCGCACAAGGCGCTGATGGATCAGTACGGGTTCCTGGAAACCGGCTTCCAGACCGTCATCGCCATCGTGCTCCTCGGCGTCGTCCTCGAAGCGGCGCGGCGCGCGATTGGCTGGCCCCTGCCGCTGGTGGCGCTCACCGCCTTGCTCTACGGCCTCTACGGCCAGCACATTCCCGGGGAGTTCGGACATTCCGGCACGCCGCTCGCCAGCTTCCTCGGCACGCTCACGATTGCGGAGGGCGGCATCTGGGGCAGTCTCACCGGCGTGTCGGTCAACGTCGTCGCGATCTTCGTGATCTTCGGCGCAGTCCTGAACGCGGGCGAGGCGGGTCAGGGTTTCATGAACCTCGCCGCTGCCGCCGCGGGCCGGCTCAAGGGCGGTGCGGCCAAGGTGTCGGTCCTGTCGTCGGCGCTCTTCGGTTCGATCTCGGGCTCGGCCTCGGCCAATGTCGCCTCGACCGGGGCGATCACGCTGCCGGCAATGACGCGGCTCGGCTATCCCAAGCGCCTCGCTGCGGCGGTGGAGGCGGTCGCCTCCTCGGGTGGCCAGATCATGCCGCCGCTGATGGGCGCGGGCGCCTTCGTCATGGTCGAACTCACGGGCGTGCCCTACACCCAGATCATGGCAGCCGCGCTGCTGCCCGCGATCCTCTACTTCTTCGCGGTCTGGATCGGCGTCGACGCCTATGCAAGCCGCTACGACCTCAGGGGCATCGCAGCCGAAGACACGCCCGCGGCGCGCGACGTGGCCATCACGTCGGCGTTCTTCGCCGTCCCCTTCGTCGTGCTGCTCACGGGGCTCTTCGTCATCGAGGTCACGCCGCAATACGCCGCCTGCCTCGCCATCCTCGCGGCATTCCTGCTCCTGTTCTTCAATTCCGGCGGCATCGGCACCTGGACCGAGACCTCGGCGCGGATCGAGGGCGCTTTTCTCGCCGCCGCCAGACAGGTCTCGATGATCGCGGCGATCATCATCTGCGCGTCGATCATCATCGGCGTGCTGGCGATCACCGGGCTCGGGGTCAAGATCACCTCGCTGATCCTCTCTGGCGCCGGCGGCATGCTCTGGCCCGCGCTTCTCCTGACCGGCCTCGCCTGCCTTGTGCTGGGCATGGAGGTTCCGACGACGGCCGCCTATGTCATCTGCGTCTCCGTCGCGGGTCCCGCGCTGACCGAACTGGGCCTCGCGCCGCTTCAGGCGCATCTCTTCGTCTTCTGGTTCGCGCTTCTGTCGACGATCACCCCGCCGGTCTGCGGCGCGGTCTTCATCGCCGCGGGCATGATCGGAGAGAACTGGCTCAAGGTCGCGATCACCGCCATGACGCTGGGCTTCGGGCTTTACGTGATCCCGCTCGCCATGATCGCGAACCCGGCCCTGATCCAGCTCTCCACGGCGGTCGGACCGGCCATCCTCGCGGCGCTCCAGATCGCCATCGGCCTCGGGCTCATGTCCGTGGCTCTCATCCGCCGCAGATTGGGCGCGCTCCGGATCGTGCTCTTCCTCGGTGGCACGGGCCTCATCTTCGTGCGGCTTGCCTTCTGACCCCGATTTCACCGGAGGGCGCTGGCGATCTGCACTGGAACCGAGCCGGCCGATCCACGATAATATCGCCCGCAAGGATAACGCGCGACAGGCGGCAAGAACTCTGAACATGTGATCCGGATGTCCTCCGTCTCGCGCAGTACCCAAGGACGTTGAACCCCGACATGATTTGAGTGATAACGCTAACACACGAGGAACAGCGCAGATGCAGAAACGGTCGGACGGAACATGAGACGAACACGAAACGTGAAGATTGTGGCCACTCTGGGGCCCGCTTCGGACAGCTACGACATGATCCGCGCGCTCTTCGAGGCGGGTGCGGACGTGTTCCGGCTCAACATGTCCCATGGCAGCCACGAGGAGATCGCGGAACGGCACCGGATCATCCGCCAGATCGAGGAAGACCTCAACGAGCCGATCGCGATTCTGGCCGACCTGCAGGGGCCGAAGCTGCGCGTGGGCGTTTTCGCCGGCGACAGCGAAGAATTGGTGCTGGGGGCGAAGTTCCGTCTGGATCTCGACACCGAGGAAGGATCGAGCCGTCGCGTGAACCTGCCGCACCCCGAGATCTTCGCGGCGTTGGAGCCCGGCGCCGCCTTGCTGGTCAATGACGGGAAGATCCGGCTGCGAGTGGATGACTGCGGCCCGGATTTCGCCGATTGCACGGTCGAGGCGGGCGGCACGATTTCCAACCGCAAGGGCGTCAATGTGCCCGACGTGGAATTGCCGCTGGCCGCGCTGAGCGAGAAGGACAAGGCCGACCTGGAATTCGCGTGCAATCTGGGCGTGGATTGGCTCGCGCTGTCGTTCGTGCAGCGTCCGGCCGATGTGCTGGAGGCGCGGGACCTGGTGCAGGGCCGCGCGGCGATCCTGAGCAAGATAGAAAAGCCGAATGCGGTGAAACGTTTCGACGAAATCCTCGAGGTTTCGGACGGTATCATGGTGGCGCGCGGCGATCTGGGCGTCGAACTGCCGGTGCAGAACGTGCCGCCGATCCAGAAGCGTCTGGTCCGCAAGTGCCGGATGGTGGCAAAGCCGGTGATCGTGGCGACCCAGATGCTGGAAAGCATGATCGAGAGCCCGGTGCCGACGCGCGCGGAGGTGTCGGACGTGGCGACCGCGATCTACGAGGGCGCCGACGCCGTCATGCTGAGTGCGGAGAGCGCTGCCGGCGCCTACCCGATCGAGGCCGTGACCACGATGAACAATGTCGCGACCGAAGTCGAACGTGACCCGACCTACACCCAGATCATCGAATCGTCCCGCGTGGCGGTGCGCACGACCGTGGCCGACGGCATCGTGGCCGCAGCGCGGGAAATCGCGGAGACGACGGAGATCAAGGCGATCTGCTGCTTCTCCCAATCTGGCACGACGGCTCTTCTGGTCGCACGGGAACGGCCCCGCGTGCCGATCCTGGCACTGACGCCGCTGCAGAGCACGGCACGGCGGCTCGCCCTCACATGGGGCACGAACTGCGTCATCACCGCCCGGCTCGACCGCTTCAAGATGGCGGTCGTGAACGCCGCCAAGGCCGCGCGAGCCCAGGGCTATGCCACGGCCGAGGATCAGGTTCTGGTGACTGCGGGCGTGCCGTTCAACGTGACCGGCACGACGAACATCCTGCGAGTCGCCCCCTGCGACGAGCGACTGATCTACGCGACCGACCCGGAATAGACGACGACAGCGACCGGAAGATCGCGTTGATTGGTTGCGGCCCCGCGCTCGCGGCAAGCCGACATCGTCGGCGCGATTGAACTCGGCCCGCGCAGCCCTTAGCTCCGCACTCTGGCAATCAGGGACCGGGCAGACACGATGACCGACATTCTCCTCCTTCTGGCCGGATTCGTCGGGCTGCTCCTGGGCGGGGAGTGGCTCGTGCGGGGGTCGGTTTCGGTCGCCCAGGCGCTGCGCGTGCCGCCTGCGATCATCGGGCTGACGCTTGTCGGGTTCGGCACGTCCGCCCCGGAGCTGGTGACCAGCCTGCAGGCGGCGCTGGCCGGTTCGCCCGGCATCGCCGTGGGCAACGTCGTGGGCAGCAACATCGGCAATGTGCTCCTGATTCTCGGGATCGCGGCGCTGCTGCGACCCTTGACCGTCGACCCTGCCGCCTTTCGCCGGGATGGCAGCGTCCTGGTGCTGGCGACGCTGCTCTGCGTCTTCGCCATTCTGCAGGGCACGCTGGGCCGTGTGGCCGGTGCGGCCTTCGTCGCCGGTCTCGCGGTCTACCTCGTCGGGACCTTCTGGCAGGAGCGGCGCAGGTCCACGCCGGCGGCGGATGTGTACGAGGCCGAGGCGGAGCTGGTCGCCATGCGCACGAACAGTGCCGTTCTCCCCGCATTGCTGGCCTTGGCCGGTCTCGTCGTCATCATCATCGGTGCACGGTTCCTCGTGACCGGCGCTGTCGGGCTCGCTCAATTGGCGGGCATATCCGAGACGGTGATCGGGCTCACCATCGTTGCCATCGGAACGTCGATGCCCGAGCTCGTTACCTCGGTGATCGCGGTGCGCAAGGGTCAGGGCGACGTCGCGTTCGGCAACATCGTGGGCAGCAACATCTTCAACATTCTCGGCATCCTCGGCGTGACCGCGCTGGTGCAGCCGCTGGTGATTCCGGCGCAGGTCATCGGGTTCGACGTCTGGGTGCTGCTTGGCACCACACTGGCCTTCGTGGTCTTTTCGGTCACCGGCTGGCGGGTCGGGCGGCGCGAGGGCGCCGCGCTCGTTCTGGCCTATCTCGCCTATCTCACACTGCTCCTCGTGCCTCTCTAAGTCAGGGCAAAACCGCTTGCCAATCCGTTTCGTCCCTCCTATACGGCGGCTTCGTTCGCACGGCCGGCCACATGTGGCATGCCGAGTCGTGTTTGGAACCGGAACTCGAACCAGGAGACGGAAATGCCCAAGATGAAGACCAAGTCGAGCGCCAAGAAGCGCTTCAAGGTGTCGGCGACCGGAAAGGTCATTCGCGCCCAGGCGGGCAAGCGGCACGGCATGATCAAGCGGACGAAGAAGTTCATTCGCGACGCGCGCGGCACGACCGTGATGTCGCCGCCGGATGCCAAGATCATCAAGGGCTTCATGCCCTACGACCGCTGATAGGAGGCCCGAGAGATGTCCCGAGTCAAAGGTGGAACCACCACCCACGCCCGCCACAAGAAAGTCATCAAGGCCGCCAAAGGCTATTATGGCCGCCGCAAGAACACATTCCGGGTGGCTACCCAGGCCGTCGACAAGGCGAACCAGTACGCCACGCGCGACCGCAAGAACCGCAAGCGCAATTTCCGCGCACTGTGGATCCAGCGGATCAACGCCGCCGTGCGCGCCCATGACGAGTCGCTGACCTACTCCCGCTTCATCAACGGCCTGTCGCTGGCCGGGATCGAGGTGGACCGCAAGGTTCTCGCCGACCTCGCCGTGCACGAGCCCGACGCGTTCGCAGCGATCGTGGATCAGGCCAGGGGCGCGCTCAGCGCCTGAGCCGCCGGTTCGAATGAACGAAAAGGCCGCCGTGGCATCCCGGCGGCCTTTTTCATGTCGAACCGATGGCCCCTGAATTCGCGGTCGCAAGAAGCCTGCGCGCCGCGGTCGCTATTCCGCGATTTCTCCGTCATTGCCGGTCCTTTCGAAATGCGCGAAGGCCTCGGCGAAATCCGGATGCCAACGCGACAGCGCGGGGCGGTTTTCCACGATATCCCCGGCCGCCCATGCAACACGCCGCGCATCGCGGGTCGCGTCGACGTCGTTGTCGGGGCACAGGATATAGAAATCGCCTTGCGCCATGCGAGCGAGGAAATGGTCCACCGTCTGCTCGCTGGTCCAGGCCGCTGCGGGCTTCTCGGGAACATGGCACGCGATCATGCCTGTATAGGTGAAGCCGGGCACGAAGAGATGCACCGAAATCGGTGCGCCCGCCTCCCGCAACTCGTGCGCGAGCTGTTCGGTCAGCACCTTCAACGCGGCCTTGGTGGCGTTGTAGCCGGGATTGCCGGGCGGTGAGGTGATGCCCTGCTTCGATCCGGTATTGGCGATCACCGCCGGCCGCGCCGCTTCGATCATCCGGGGCACGAAGGCGTCGAGGCCATGCAGAACGCCAAAGAGATTGACGTTCATCATGCTGTGCCATGCCTCGGTCTGACCCCAGGTCGCGCTGCCCATCCCGACGCCGGCGTTGTTCATCAGGATCGCCACCGGCCCTGTGTCGAAGGCCTCCTCCGCCAGAGCGACGACCTCTGCTGGCTGGGTGACGTCGGTCGCGACGCCCTTGACAGTGGCACCGGAACGGGCGACGCGAGCCACACGCTCCGCAGCCTCTTCAAGCGCATCGCCGGGCAGGTCCGCGAGGAACACGTCCAGGCCGGCTGCGGCGAACCGCGTGGCGGCGGCGAACCCGACCCCGTTGGCCGCGCCGGTCACGACGGCCACCCCGCCCTGCTCAACTGCTTGCCTGTACATGCTCTTCCCCTTTCTGGTCCGGGTGACATTACCGCCGGTGCGCCGGGATACGAAGCCCAAACTCCCGCTTCTTTGGGTCTGGAAATACCTCGGGGGGCTGCTCCGCAGGAGCGGCGGGGGCAGAGCCCCCACGCGGGGCGCCGATCGCGCGGGCGATGACGTCTTGATGCCGGCGCATCGTGCAGGGTAGCACGAGCGCGGACGAAGGAAGGGTGTGGCGATGGACGACCTGCGCGACAAGTATCTGGATCGGATCGCGGGCGCGGCCGACGAGGCGGCGCTGGAGGATCTGCGCGTGCAAGCCGTCGGCAAGAAGGGCGAGATCAGCCTGAAGATGCGCGAGCTGGGCAAGATGACGCCCGAGGAACGCAAGTCCGCCGGACCCGCGCTCAATGCGCTGAAGGACGAGATCAATGCGGCGCTGTCGGCGAAGAAGGCAGCCTTGGCCGATGCCGCGCTGGACGAACGTCTGCGCACCGAATGGCTCGACGTGACGCTGCCCGCGCGCGACCGGCGGCAGGGCACGATCCACCCGGTGAGCCAGGTGACCGAGGAAGTGACCGCGATCTTTGCCGAGATGGGGTTTTCCGTCGCCGAAGGGCCGCGGATCGACACCGACTGGTACAATTTCGACGCGCTGAACATCCCCGGCCACCATCCGGCGCGGGCGGAGATGGACACGTTCTACATGGCGCGCGAGGAGGGCGACAACCGGCCGCCGCACGTGCTCAGGACCCATACATCGCCGGTGCAGATCCGCACGATGGAGAAGCGCGGCGCGCCCCTGCGGATCATCTGCCCGGGCGGCGTCTATCGCGCGGACTACGACCAGACCCACACGCCGATGTTCCACCAGATCGAAGGGCTGGCGCATCGACCGCGACATCTCCATGGCGAACCTGAAATGGGTGCTGGAGGAATTCTTCTCCGCCTTCTTCGAGGTCGAGGGAATCCGCACCCGGTTCCGCGCCTCGCATTTCCCCTTCACCGAACCCTCCGCGGAGGTCGACATCCAGTGTTCCTGGGTCGACGGTCAGCTGCGCATCGGCGAGGGCGACGACTGGATGGAGGTGCTGGGCTCCGGCATGGTGCATCCGCATGTGCTGCGGTCGGGCGGCGTGGATCCGGACGAATGGCAGGGCTTTGCGTTCGGCATGGGGATCGACCGGATCGCGATGCTGAAATACGGGATCCCGGATCTGCGGGCGTTCTTCGACAGCGACCTGCGCTGGCTGCGGCACTACGGGTTCAGCGCTTTGGACGTGCCGACGCTGCATGGTGGGTTAAGCAGGTAGGGAGGGACCATGACGCGCAGGCTGTTTTCACCGGACAAGGCCGGGCGAGGCGATACTTACAATCGCCGCTACGCGGCGTATGAGCTGGCCTATACCGCCGTCGATTTCCTTGCCGCGGGGCTCTTCATCATCGGATCGGTCATGTTCTTCTTCGAAGAATGGCAGGACCCCGGAACCTGGTGCTTCCTGATCGGGTCGATCTGCTTTGCGCTGAAGCCCACCATCCGGCTGGTGCGCGAGCTCCGGTTGGCGGAAGAGGGCGACATCGAGGACCTGGCAGGCAGGCTGGCTCCGGACAAGAAGTCCGACGGCTGACTGGCTGCGTGACGCCCGTCCGGACGCGGTTCCGGGCCGCGCCCGAAATGCGCCCCGCACGCCGTCCCGAGAGTTTTCTGCGGCTTGCACGTTGAAGCGTTCTTTGCCATTGCAGCCAAGTGCAGTTCAGACCCGTCGAGGCGAGAAATGAAATTCACCCTGTCCTGGCTCAAATCCCATCTGGAGACCGAGGCCACGCTTGACCAGATCACCGAGGCGCTGACCGATCTCGGGCTGGAGGTCGAGGGCGTGGAGGATCGCGGGGCGCGGCTGAAGGACTTTACCATCGGCAAGGTCCTGAAGGCCGAACAGCATCCGGATGCGGATCGGCTGCGCGTCTGCCAGGTCGCGACTGCCGACGGGGAGACGCAGATCATCTGCGGCGCGCCCAACGCGCGGGAGGGGATCACGGTCGTGGTGGCGAAGCCGGGGACCTACGTGCCGGGCATCGATACGACCATCGGCGTGGGCAAGATCCGCGGCGTCGAGAGCTTTGGCATGATGTGCTCCGAACGCGAGATGGAACTCAGCGAGGAGCATGACGGCATCATCGAGCTGCCCTCGGGCGAGGTCGGGGAGCGGTATGTCGACTGGCTGGCCGAGCACGATGCGGCCAAGGTCGATCCGGTGATCGAGATCGCGATCACGCCGAACCGTCCCGACGCGCTGGGCGTGCGGGGCGTGGCGCGGGATCTGGCGGCGCGGGGGCTTGGGGTGATGAAGCCGTGCGAGGTCGATCCTGTGCCGGCGGCGTTCAAGGCCGAGATGACGGTGTCGATCGACGCGGACACTCTGGACGGCAATCCGCTTTTTTGCGGGCGGGTGATCCGGGGCGTGAAGAACGGGCCGAGCCCCGCGTGGCTGCAGGATCTGATCCGCGCCATCGGGCTGCGGCCGATCAACTTCCTCGTCGATGTGACGAATTTCTTCACCCATGACCTGAACCGCCCGCTGCATGTGTTCGATCTGGACAAGGTGCATGGCAACCTGCGGGTGCACCGGGCGCAGGGAGGCGAGGAGATCCTGGCGCTCGACGGCAAGACCTATGTCCTGCAGCCGGGACAGATGGTGATTTCCGACGACAACGGGCCGGAAAGCATCGGCGGCGTGATGGGCGGGGAGGCCAGCGGCTGCACCGACGAGACGGTGAATGTCTTCGTGGAGAGCGCCTATTGGGACGCGGTGCAGATCGCCTACACGGGCCGGGCGTTGAAGATCAATTCCGACGCGCGCTACCGGTTCGAACGTGGCGTGGATCCGGCGTTCACGCCCGTGGGGCTGGAGCATGCGGTGCGGATGATCGTGGACCACGCCGGCGGCGAGGCGTCCGAACTGATCCAGGCTGGCGCGGTGCCGGACACCGCACGCGCCTACAAGCTCGACCCCGCGCGGGTGTCGAGCCTGGTGGGCATGGATATCCCCGCGGACGAGCAGCGCGCGACGCTCGAACGGCTGGGGTTTCGACTCGAAGGCGACATGGCTTATGTGCCGTCCTGGCGGCCGGACGTGATGGGCGAGGCGGATCTGGTCGAGGAGGTGGCGCGGGTGGCGTCGCTGACCAAGCTGAAGGGCAAGCCGCTGCCCCGTGTGGACGGCGTGCCGAAGCCGGTGATGACGGCGATGCAGCGGCGCGAGCAGGCGGCGCGGCGGACGGCGGCGGCGCTGGGCTACAACGAATGCGTCACCTACAGCTTCATCGACAAGGCCAGTGCGGAGCTTTTCGGCGGCGGCGGGCAAGCGACGATGCTGGAGAACCCGATCTCTTCTGACTTGAGCCACATGCGGCCCGCGCTGCTGCCCGGGCTGTTGCTGGCTGCGGCCCGCAATCAGGCGCGCGGGTTCATGGACATGGGTCTCTTCGAGGTGGGCCCCGCGTTTCATGGCGGCGAGCCCGAGGAAGAGAATCTCCAGGTCGCGGGTCTGCTGATCGGCCGCACCGGACCCAAGGATGTGCACGGGGCGAGCAGGCCGATCGACGTGTTCGACGTCAAGGCCGATGCGGAGGCGATCCTGTCGGCGATGGGCGCGCCCGGCAAGGTTCAGATCCTGCGGGATGGCGACGCATGGTGGCACCCGGGTCGGCACGGGCGCATCTGCCTCGGGCCGAAGAAGACGCTGGCGGTCTTCGGTGAGGTCCATCCGCGTGTTCTCGCGGCAATGGAGGTCAAGGGCCCGGCGATGGCCTTCACGATCTGGCCCGCGGAAATTCCGATGCCCCGAAAGGCGGGCGCCACCCGCAACGCGCTGGAGATCCGGGATCTGCAGCCGGTGGAGCGCGACTTCGCGTTCGTCGTCGATGCCGAGGTCGCCGCGCTGGACCTGATGAACGCGGCAGCCGGGGCGGACAAGGCGCTGATCTCGGATGTGCGGGTCTTCGACGAGTTCATCGGCGGCAGTCTGGGCGCGGGCAAGAAGTCGCTGGCGATCACCGTGCGGCTGGAGCCGACGGAGGCGACGCTCACCGACAAGGAGATCGAGGCTGTCGGCCAGAAGGTCATCGAGAAGGTCACCAGGGCGACCGGCGGCGTGCTGCGCGGATGAGGCCGCGGTCCAGCCGGCACGATTGACATGAAACGCGGTCGGACCACATGCCGTAGGAATTCGGAGGAAACGCAATGCTGAACGTCTATCTGTCGGGGGAGATCCACACCGATTGGCGCGCGGAGATCGAAACGGCGTGCGAGGGGCTCGACGTGGCGTTCTCCGCGCCCGTGACCGATCATGCCGCCAGCGACGATTGCGGTGTCGCGATCCTGGGGCCGGAGCCGGACAAGTTCTGGCACGACCGCAAGGGCGCGATGGTCAATGCGATCCGCACGCGCATGGGCATCGAAGACGCAGATGTCGTGGTCGTCCGTTTCGGCGACAAGTACAAGCAGTGGAACGCGGCCTTCGACGCCGGGTACGCGGCGGCGCTGGGCAAGAGCCTGGTCATCCTGCAGCCGCCGGAGCATGACCATGCCCTCAAGGAGGTCGATGCAGCGGCGCTGGCGGTGGCACGCGAGCCGCAACAGGTGGCCGACATCCTCCGCTATGTCCTTACGAGCGCGCTCCCGTCTTAGGTCAAGCTGCACGCTTTCAATACGAGTGGCCGGCGCCATCCATCTCGCAGTTCGGCGGCGTCAGGCCGCGTCGCGGCTGTGCGGCAGGTCGGCGCGGTCCTCTTCGCGGATGCGCGCCTCCACGTCCGGCAATCCTTCGCGGGACAGGAGCACGGCGACCGGGCGCAATCCCGGAACATGGGCGCAGACGATCATCACCGACACCATGATCGGCACGGCGAGGAACATGCCGGGCACGCCCCAGACCGCGGCCCAGAACGCCAGCGACGCGATGATGCCGAAAGAGGAAAGACGCAATGTGCGGCCCAGCAGGAGCGGGTCGAGCACTTGCCCCACCACGAACTGAAGCGTGCCGACGATCACCAGCAACACCAGCCCCGTGACGTTGTCCGAGGTCTGCACATAAGCCACCAGCGCCACGGCACCGGTCGCGAGGATGGAGCCGATATTGGGAATGAAGTTCAGAACGAAGGTCAGAACCCCCATCGCCAGCGCGAGTTCGAGGTCGAAGAGGATCATCACCCCGAATACGAGCGCCCCGGTCACCGCGCTGATCACGGTCTTCACGATCAGGTACCGGTTCACGCGGTGCATGATCGAGGAGATGATCTCCTCGATTCGGGCGGCGCGGGTCGCGTCCCCCATGAGGCTTTCGAGCTTGGTCGAGAACCACAAGCGTTCGAGAAATAGAAATCCGACGAAGAGCGTCACCAGAACCGCTCCCGAGGCGATATTGCCCGCCTGACCCGCCATCGTGGAGAGCCACGGCGCCAGTCGGATGCCTTTGAGCCAGGTGAGCACGGCTTGCTCGACATCCTCGCCCAGCCAGCCGAAGAGCTCGGCCACCGCACGTTGCGCCGGGTCGACATACTGGATGACGGTAAAGACGACCGTGTTCGCCTGCGTCAGGATGATGGCGGATGCGGAGATCAGGACCGTCGCGATGAACAGCACGGCCAGGAACGATGCGATCCACACGGAAATCTTGGCGCCTCCGAACCGCAGGTTCTGGATGTAGCCGATCGCATCGGAGGTCAGCGAGAACAGGATGATGGCGATGGCGAGGGAGATCAGCAGAAACTTCGCCTGCACCAGAAGAAACAGGATCACCGCAAAGGCGATGATGCCCAGGAACCAGACCTGAAGCTGGCGGAGGTCGTTTGACGAGCTGGCAAGGCGCAGATCACGTTCGGAAGGATCAGGCATCAATATCGTATGGCATCTGTGGTGAAGTCCCCGGTCAATGCAGGCCAGAATACGGACGGCACCTCGACTTGACAAGTTGACCGACCGCCGCAGCGGTCTCGGTCACATCGGGCACGGTTGACAGCCGGCTCCGGCGCGGCTAAACGCCCGTCATTCCGGAGGCAGACACGCGCTCCGGTCCCGGCCCACGCGCAGGGATCGCCCCCCACCAGCGAGTTTCGCCCGTGGGGGCATTCCCGTTTGGGTCTTCGCCGTCCCGGCCTTATGTTCGGGGCAACACCGCAACCGGCAAGAGGAGGCCGCGGTTCATGTTCGAAAATCTCTCCGAACGTCTCTCCGGCGTCTTCGACCGGCTGACGAAGCAGGGCTCGCTCTCCGACGACGACGTGAAGACCGCCCTGCGCGAGGTCCGCGTGGCGCTTCTCGAGGCGGACGTGTCCCTGCCGGTGGCGCGGGATTTCGTCAAGACCGTGCAGGAGAAGGCGACCGGCGCAGGCGGTGACGCGGTCGGTCACGCCGGGCCAGCAGGTCGTCAAGATCGTGCATGACGCGTTGATCGACGTGCTGCGGGGCGAGGGTGAGCCCGGCGCGCTGAAGATCGACACGCCGCCGGCGCCGATCCTGATGGTGGGCCTGCAGGGCGGCGGCAAGACGACGACGACGGCGAAGCTGGCCAAGCGTCTGAAGGACCGCGACCACAAGAAGGTGCTGATGGCCTCGCTCGACGTGAACCGTCCCGCCGCGATGGAACAGCTGGCGATCCTGGGCATGCAGATCGGTGTCGACACCCTGCCCATCGTCAAGGGCGAGACCCCCGTCGCCATCGCGAAGCGCGCCAAGACCCAGGCGAGCCTGGGCGGCTACGACGTCTACATGCTCGACACCGCCGGCAGGCTCTCGATCGACGAGGAGCTGATGGCCCAGGTCGAGGCGGTGCGCGACGTCGCGAACCCGCGCGAGACGCTGCTGGTGGTAGACGGGCTCACCGGCCAGGACGCGGTGCACACGGCGGAGAATTTCGACGAGCGGATCGGCATAACCGGTGTGGTTCTGACCCGGATGGACGGCGACGGGCGCGGTGGTGCGGCGCTGTCGATGCGCGCGGTCACCGGCAAGCCGATCAAGTTCGTGGGCTTCGGCGAGAAGATGGATGCGCTCGAGACCTTCGAGCCGGAACGCATCGCCGGCCGCATCCTTGGCATGGGCGACATCGTCAGCCTCGTCGAGAAGGCGCAAGAGACGATCGAGGCCGAACAGGCCGAGAAGATGATGCGCCGCATGGCCAAGGGTCAGTTCAACATGAACGATCTGCAGATGCAGCTCGAGCAGATGCAGAAGATGGGCGGCATGGAAGGGATGATGTCCATGATGCCCGGCATGGGCAAGATGGCCAAGCAGATCGAGGATGCGGGCTTCGACGACAAGGTGCTGAAGCGCCAGGTCGCGATGATCCAGTCGATGACCAAGAAGGAGCGCGCCGCGCCGCAGATTCTGCAAGCGAGCCGCAAGAAGCGAATTGCGCGAGGTTCCGGAATGGACGTGTCGGACCTCAACAAGCTTCTGAAGATGCATCGGCAGATGTCGGACATGATGAAGAAGCTCGGCAAGGGCAAGGGCGGCATGATGAAGAAGGCGATGCAGGCCATGATGGGCGGCAAGGGCCTTGGCGGCGGCATGCCCGGCATGGAGGGTATGGACCAGAAGCAGCTCGAGGCGGCGGCCAAGCAGATGGGCGGCCGGATGCCCGGAATGGGCGGCGGCATGGGCCTGCCCTCGAGTCTCAGCGGATTCGGGAAGAAGAAGTGATGCTCGCCCCGCTCGCCACCCATGTCCCCGTGATCGAGACCGAAAGGCTGCGCCTGCGCGCGCCGCAGGTCGCCGATTTCGAGCGTTGGGCGGCGTTCTTCGCGTCGCCCCGGTCGGAGCATGAACGCGGGCCGATGGACCGGCGCGCGGCCTGGCGCACCTGGGCTGGCGACGCCGCCGGCTGGGTCCTGCGCGGCTACGGGCCGTGGGGTGTGGAGGATCGTGCCACCGGTGCATACCTGGGCGAAGTCGGGATCTACCATCCCGAGAGCTACCCGGAACCGGAACTGGGCTGGTTCTTGGTGCCGGAGGCCGAGGGCAAGGGCATCGCCTTCGAGGCGGCGAGCGCCGTGCTCGACCGCGCCCGCACAGCGACGGATTGGACGCGGCTGGTGAATTACATCGACCCGCGCAACGAGCGTTCCATTGCTCTTGGTCTGCGCCTTGGCGGCGTGCGGGACGACAGCCTGCCCAGGGAAGACGAGGGCGACGTCGTGATCCGCCACGACCTGCGGGGGGCGGCATGACGATCCGTCTTGCGGATACCCCGATGCTGGAGACGGAACGTCTGACGCTGCGCGCACCTGCCGCGCAGGACTGGCCGGTCTGGCGCGCGATGATGGCGTCGGACCGTTCGCGCTTCATCCGTGACGCCCATATCGACGACGGCAAGGCGTGGCGCGCGTTCGGGCATGTGATCGGCCAATGGGTTCTGCGCGGCTACGGCTCCTTCGTCTTCACTGCGAAGGGACAGGATGCCGCGTTGGGCATGTGCGGGCCCTGGCATCCCTTCGACTGGCCCGAACGCGAGATCGGCTGGTCGGTGTGGACGGCCGAGGCGGAAGGCAAGGGGTACGCATTCGAGGCGGTTTCGGCGGCCCGCGACTTCGCCTTCGGGACATTGGGATGGGACACCGCGGTCAGCTATGTCGCCCCCGAAAACGCGCGGTCCATCGCGCTGGCCGAACGCCTCGGTGCCGTCCGCGATCTACAAGCGGAGACACCGTTCGACGAACCCTGTTTCGTGTATCGGCATCCCGCGCCAGGAGAGATCGCGGCATGAGCTTTGCCTGCGAAACCCCGCGCCGTGGCGCCGGTGCAGCGTTTGCGCTGGCACTTCAGGGGCAGTTGCCGACACTGGCCACCGACCGGTTGATCCTGCGCAGCCCGCGCGTCACCGATTTCGATGCCTATGCCGAGATTGCCTGCAGCGACCGTGGCCGGTTCTTTGGCGGCCCGATGGATCGCGAGGCGGCCTGGGCGGATTTCGCGTCGATGACCGGCGGCTGGCTGCTGCACGGTCACGGGCTCTGGACCATCGGTGGTGCGGACGGTGTCCTCGGCTTCGTGCTGCTGGGGTTCGAGCCGGGAGATTCGGAGCCGGAACTGGGCTTCATGCTCCGGGCCGAGGCCGAGGGGCGCGGGATCGCCTTCGAGGCGGCGGACGTCGCCCGGGCTCATGCGTTCGACACGCTGGGATGGGACACGCTGGTCAGCTACATCGACGCAGGCAACACCCGCGCCATCGCACTCGCCGAACGGCTGGGCGCGGTGCCGGATGGCGAGATCGCCGGGTCGGACGGCGAGACCTCGCGCGTGTTCCGCCACCTGCGGGAAGCGTGATGCATGGGCCACCGCGACATTCCCGTTCTGGAAACGCTGCGGCTTCGGCTGAAGGGGCCGATGCCGGAAGACTATCCGGACTTCAAGGCGACCTTTACCTCGTTCCGGTCCCGCTTCATGGGCGGGCCGCTGAATACGTACGAAGCGTGGATGCTCTACGCCGCGGAGATCGGGCACTGGGAAATCCGGGGCTTCGGCATGTGGATGATCCACGACAAGGAGACCGACGCGACCTACGGCATGGCCGGCGGTTGGCAACCCGCAGGTTGGCCGGAGCGCGAGATCGCCTGGATCATCTTCCCCGGCCAGAACGGGCACGGCTACGCGCTGGAGGCGACGCATGCCGTGCGCAGGCATTTCTATGGTCGGGGTTGGGAGGGCGCGGTGAGCTACATCGACCCAAAGAATCTCGATTCGATCCGGCTGGCGGAACGCCTGGGCGCCAAGAAGGATCATGCGGCACGGACGATCGACGGGTCCGACGCGGTCTACCGCCATCCTGGCCCCGACGCGCTCGACGACACGCAGCTGGCGCACGGCATCGACATGGAGATCGCGCATTACGCAGATCCGCTCTTCAAACCGGAGGGTTGGGCGCTTGACTGAACCGACAGAAACCGCCGCGCGTGCGTCCGAATTGCTGGCGCATCACCGCAAGAGCATCGACCGGCTGGATGCGATCCTCGTCTATACTCTGGGCGAGCGGTTCGCGCATACGCAAGCGGTGGGAAAGCTGAAAGCCGAACATGACCTGCCCGCCTCCGATCCGGTGCGCGAGGCGGCGCAGATCGCGCGGCTCGAGGATCTGGCGAAGCGGGCCGATCTCGATCCCGACTTCGCCAAGAAGTTCCTGAACTTCATCATCGCCGAAGTCATTCGGCACCACAACCGACACCAGAGCTGAGCCGGGACACCGGCCCAAGACGCCATTCACGAAGGAGAAACGACATGGCAATGAAGATCCGACTGGCCCGCGCAGGGTCCAAGAAACGCCCCTTTTATCGCATCGTGGCCGCCGACAGCCGCATGCCGCGCGACGGCCGCTTCATCGAGAAGCTGGGGACATACAACCCGCTTCTGCCGAAGGACAGCGAAGAGCGCGTGAAGATGGATATGGAGCGCGTGCAGCATTGGCTGGGCCAGGGCGCGCAGCCGACCGACCGGATCGCCCGCATGCTCGAGGCGGCCGGCGTTCGCGAGAAGACCGAGCGCAACAACCCGCAGCGCGCCGAACCCGGCAAGAAGGCCAAGGAGCGCGCAGAGCAGCGCGCCGCAAAGGCCGCCGCAACGGAAGATGCCGCTGCCGAGTGACGGAAATCGGGCTTGCGACCGGCGCCGCTCCGTCGATCCCGGCATCGTCGGTTCGGCCGTCGCCGGGCGCAGGCCGCCAATCGGGACCAGTCATGTTCGGTCTGATCCGCACGGGCATCTTCGTCATGATCGCGTTCGCCGCGGGGCTCGTCTATGCAAAGGCGAAGGCGGGCGAAGACTGCCGCGCGGCCGGCGGCAGCATGGTGGCCGGCGTCTGCCGAGGCGTGTCATGACGGACCGCGTCGTTGTCGGCGCCATCGCGGGCGCCTACGGGGTCCGCGGCGAGGTGCGTATCAAGAGCTTCTGCGCCGTGCCCGAGGGCATCGAGACCTATTCGCCGCTCACCGACGAGTCCGGCCGACAGTATGACGTGGCACTCCTGGGGCCGATCAAGAACGGGTTCTCGGCCCGCGTGGTGCAGATCGAGACCAAGGAAGAGGCCGACGCGCTCAAGGGCACTGCGCTCTATGCCCGCCGCGACCAGCTTCCGTCCCTGCCGGATGACGAGTTCTACCACGCCGACCTGATCGGCCTGACCGTCAGCGATACCGGGGGCGGCGTTCTGGGCACCGTCAAGGCGGTTCACAACCACGGGGCGGACGACCTGCTGGAAGTGCAGCGGCCGGACTCGTCCGCCACCGTGCTGATCCCCTTCACCTCTGCCATTGTGCCGACCGTCGACCTTGATGCGGGACGGATCGTTGCGGACCCGCCCGAGGGGCTGTTCTGACCCCGGTTTTCAGATCTCCTCGGGCAGCACGAGGTTCAGGAAGATCGACAAGGCTGCTGCCGGCAGCAACCCGCTGGTCAGCAGGATCTGCGCCGTGCGCGGCAGGTGCTGCAGCGCCTCCGGGACCAGTTGCAGGCCGAAGCCCACCGACAGGGACACGGCGAAGATCACCATGTTCCGACGGTTCCAGGTCACGTCCGACAGCATGTTGACGCCCGCTGCCGCGACCATGCCGAACATCACGATCACGCCGCCGCCGAGGACGTTGATGGGCACGGTCGACACGGCGGCACCGACCTTGGGGATCAGGCCGCAGAGGATCAGCAACAGCGCGCCGATCGTCACCACGTGCCGGCTCATCACGCCGGTCATCGAAATGAGCCCGACATTCTGGCTGAAGGACGTGTTGGGCAGGCCGCCGAAGAGGCCCGCGATCGCCGTTCCGAGCCCGTCGGCATAGGTGGCGCCGGTGATCTCGCGGTCGGTCGCCTCGCGCCCTGCGCCGCCCTTGCAGATGCCGCTGACGTCGCCCACCGTCTCGATCGCCGAGATGATGGCCATGAAGCACATGCCGATGATGATCGCGGTGTTGAATTCAAAGCCCCAGACGAGAAACTCGGGCACGGCGAAGGGTGCCGCCCGGCCGATGTTGCCGAAGCTCACCTGGCCCATGGCCAGCGCCACAAGATAGCCCGCGACCAGCCCCACGAGGACGGCGGAAACGGACAGCGTGCCGCGCGGTGAAGAACTTGATCAGCAGCGTGACCAGCACCACGACGAGCGCCGGGGTCCACAGCGCAAGGCTGCCGAACTCGGGCGTGCCGATCAGCGGGACACCCCCGGCGGCGTACTGGATGCCGACCTGGATCAGGGAAAGCCCGATCATCAGCACGATCAGCCCGGTGACGAGCGGGGGCAGGGCAAAGCGGATCCGACCGATGAAGGTGCCGATGAAGAAATGGAACACGCCGCCGATCGCCACGCCGGTCATCAGCCCCGCCATGCCGGCGACCCCCTGGCCCGCGACGGCCGGGATCATCACCGGCAGGAAGGCAAAGCTGGTGCCCTGCACGATCGGAAGACGCGCGCCGATGGGCCCCATGCCGACGGTCTGAAAGAGCGTGGCGACTCCCGCGAACAACATCGACATCTGGATCATGTAGATCATGACCGGGACATCCGGGCTGTCCGATCCGAAGCCGAACCCCGCCGCGCCCGCGACGATGATCGCCGGCGTCACGTTGGAGGCGAACATCGCCAGGACGTGCTGGATGCCCAGCGGGATCGCCTGTCCGAGCGGCGGCATGTCAGTTCGGATCGTCGTAGATGTCTGCATAAGCCATTGAAGTGTCCCCGTCCGTCCGCGGCCCGGTCATTGCCCGATCGTTTCCGGCCGCAACGGACTATGGTTTCACGATAAATGGCGGATCAAGCGAAAACTCCTCGAG
Source organism: uncultured Alphaproteobacteria bacterium (assembly GCA_963721175.1). Lineage (GTDB taxonomy): Bacteria > Pseudomonadota > Alphaproteobacteria > Rhodobacterales > Rhodobacteraceae > Aliishimia. Next base: position 193,887 of record CAVRIG010000008.1, read on the forward strand.
GTTCGGGGTTTGGCCGATCCGGTCGACGACTGCGAAGAGGTCCGGGCAGATGCAGCGGGGTCAGCACGCCATGCCAGGTCCCGCGGCGCAGGTTGATCGCCTGACCCGGCGCGGTGAGGAAGGCCACGGGATCGCCGGGCCTGCCGCCCGCGTCCGGCGCCACCGATGACCAGGAACGAGGTCCAGGTCATCGGGATGAAGGCTGGCGAGCCGTCGGGGTGCCGCTCCAGAAGGTCGAGCGTGTAGGGAAAACTGCGCGGCTCGGCGTCGAAGAGGCTGATCCCCGCGCGCCCGCCGGGGCCGAAATCGAGCGCCGCGCAGGTCGTGGTGCCGCCCGCAGAGACCCGCGTTGATGATCCGGTCCGGCGGGCCCGTTACCTCCAGCACCTCGCCAAAGGGCGCGAAGGCCTCGGCCGTCAGCGGCTGGCAGCGGATCTCGCGGGTCATAGCGCCACGTGCCGGTTCACGTCCTTGTAGAGCAGGTAGCGGAACGGCTCGGTCCCGGTGGCGATGCAGGCCTGCGGGCAGAAGGCGCGCAGCCACATGAAATCGCCGGGACCGACGCCGACCCAATCCTTGTTGAGCAGGTAGTCGGCCGTGCCCTGCAGGACGTAAAGCCCATGTTCCATCACATGGGTTTCGGCGAAGGGGATGCGCCCGCCGGGCTGGAAAGTCACGATGTTCACATGCATGTCGTGGCGCAGGTCGAGCGGGTCGACGAAACCGCTGCGTGGCCCAGACCCCGTCGCTGTCGGGCATCGGAGACCGCCGGCACCTCGGTCTCATGCCTGATCACGGCCTCGGGCGGGTTCACGTCGCCGAGCGGCTGGTAGCTCTTGCGGATCCAATGGAAGCCGCACGGTGTTTCGGTGCGGTTCCAGATCGTCCAGACGGCGCTGGCGGGGATATAGACGTAGCTGCCCGGCGGCGGAGTTCGAAGACGTCGCGGCCCAGGCGCAGCGTCGGGTTTCCGTGGGCCACGAACAGCACCGCCTGCGCCTCCGGATCCGGTTCGGGTTGCGAGCTGCCGCCCTCGGGCGCAAGCTCCACCGCGTATTGCGCGAAGGTTTCGGCAAACCCCGAAAGCGGCCGCGCCAGGATCCAGACGCGGGCGTTTTCCCAGCCGGGCAGGAAGGCTGTCACGATGTCGGTATGCGTCACCGCCGGCAGCACGGCGTAGGCATCGGTGAAGATGGCCGTGCCTTCGGGGTTCGCCTGCTGCCCGGGCAGGCCGCCCTTGGGGAAGGCGTAGGTCGGTCACAGGATCGCCTCCAGCCGCAGCCGCGCGATGCGTTCGACCTGCCGGCAGGCTTCGGCGAATTCGGTTGTCGGTGTCGTTGCCGAGACCGCTGTTCGAACGCGCGCAGGATGCCGGCCTTGTCGTGGTCCCGCACCGCGATGATGAACGGAAAGCCGTGCTTCGCGACATAGGCGTCGTTGAGTTCGGTGAACCGCGCGCGTTCGGCATCGGTCAGCGCGTCGAGCCCGGCGCTGGCCTGTTCCTCCGTGCTCTCGGACGTCAGGCGCCTGGCGGCGGCGAGCTTGCCGGCAAGGTCGGGGTGCGCCTTCAGCACGGCCAGCCGTTCGTCGTGCGACGCGGAGCGGAAGGCGCGGGCCAGCGCGTTGGCCAGCCCGACCGCGCTGTCATGCGCGGGTCCGAGTTCGAAGTCGAAGGCGCGCTCGGCGATCCAGGGCGAATGCTCGTAGACACGGCCGAACGCCTCCACGAACGCGGTCCGGTCCATACTCGCTGGGCCGCGCCGCGGCGGGCTCTGGAGGATGCGCCCGGGCCCAATGCTCCGCGATGTCGATCCGCCGCGGGCACCAGACGCCGTCGGCCGCCTGGATATGCGCGATGAACCGCTTCAGCGCCTGGATCCGGCCCGGCCGGCCGATCAGGCGGCAGTGCAGGCCGACCGACATCATCGTCGGCCGCCCTCAGTCCCCTCGGCATAGAGCGCGTCGAACGTGTCGCGCAGGTAGGCGAAGAACTGGTCGCCGGAATTGAACCCCTGCGGCGTGGCGAAGCGCATGTCGTTGCAGTCGAGCGTGTAGGGGATGACGAGCTGATCCCGCTCGCCCACCGGCAGCCAGTAGGGCAGGTCGTCGTCATAGGTGTCGGAGATATAGTCGAACATGGCCGTCTCGGCGACGATGCGCACCGTGTTGACCGAGCAGCGCCCGGTGTACCAGCCGCGCGGCGGCTCGCCCACGACTTCGTATGCAGGCGGATGGCGCCTCGGCATGTCGGCGCGTTCCTCCGCCTCGGGATGGTCCTTGTAGTCGATCCATTTGAGCCCGTGCGAGGCGATCTCCCAGCCCGCCTCCTTCATCGCCTCCACCTGCGCCGGGGATCGCGCCAGCGCCGTCGCGACGCCGTAGACCGTGACCGGAATGCCCGCGCCGGTGAACAGGCGATGGAGCCGCCAGAACCCGGCCCGCGCGCCGTAGTCGTAGATCAACTCCATGTTCCAGTGCCGCTGACCCGGCCAGGGCTGCGCGCCGACGATCTCCGACAGGAACGCCTCGGACGCCGCATCGCCATGCAGCAGGCAGTTCTCGCCACCCTCCTCGTAGTTCAGCACGAATTGAACCGCGATCTGCGCACCACCGGGCCAGGCGGCATCCGGGCGATCGCGACCGTAGCCTGCCATGTTGCGGGGGTACCGGGGTGGGGCGGGGGTCATTTCTTGCCTCGATCGGACATTCGTGCTCTATCTGCCCGAAATTTTTCGGAGGATGCAATGGCCGACGGCTATCTGACCACGCATGTCCTGGACACCGCACGGGGCGTGCCCGCGGAGGGTATCGAAATCCTGCTGTTCCGCCTGGGCGGGACATCGCAGGAGCAGGTCGCGCATGCGGTCACCAATGCGGATGGCCGCACCGATGCGCCGCTTCTGCCACCCGGAGAGATGACGCCCGGACGGTACGAACTCCTGTTCTCCACTGGCGATTATCTCGACGCGATCGATCCGTCCCCCAGCGCGGACCGGTTTCTGGACCAGATTCCGATCCGCTTCGGCATCGACGACGCAGAGGCGCATTACCACGTGCCGCTGCTGCTGTCCCCTTACGGATATTCGACTTACCGCGGCAGTTGAGGCACCCAGCTTGCGCGTCACTCGCCGTAGGGCACCCAGATGTTCTTGACCTCGGTCGCCGCCTCGAGGAACCGGCGGCCTTCGCCCTCCGCGCCCATCCAGTCCCGGGCCGTCCCGTTATTGACCCAAGTGCGCTTGAGGTTGCCCGCGGCCTTGCGTTCGACCACGCCGGAGAGCGCGCCGTCGCCGAAACTCCAGACCGCGTCCACGCCCAGATGCGCCGGCCAGGTGCGGTGCGGTGTCCGACTGCGGGCCGGAGAGGATGTTGACCACGCCCGCGGGCACATCCGACGTCTCCAGCACCTGGTAGAAGTCCATCGCCGCCAGCGGGAACGGTTCGGATGCGCAGAGCACCATGCGGTTGCCCATCGCGATCCCGGGCGCCATCAGCGAGACCAGCCCCAGGAGCGGCACCTCCGCCGGGCAGAGCGCGCCGATCACGCCCACGGGTTCGCGCATCGCGAGCGCGACGCCCCGGATCGGCACCCCGTGCACCTGGCCGTCGAACTTGTCGGCCCAGGCGGCATAGGTGAAGAGCCGCCGTGTCGCCGCCTCGACCTCTGCGGCGCCGGACTTGCCACCCATCATCGCGTCGATCCGCCCGGCGAATTCGCGCGCGCGTTCCGACAGATTCTCGGCGATGTAGTAGAGGATCTGCGCCCGGAGATGCCCGGTCGTCTTGGCCCATGCGGCCGCACCGGTCGCGGCCTCGACCGCGTTGCGGACGTCCTTGCGGTTGGCGAGGCTGACATGGCCCAGCAAGTTGCCCGACTTCCCCCAGACGGGGACGGAGTACCCGCCGTCGGGCCGCGCCTGCTTGCCGCCGATATAGAGCTTCGATGTCCGGTCGATCCCCTCCGCCGGTTCGCCGTCGCCGGTCATAGGTTCCGGCGCCTTCAGGGGTTTCGGCTTGCCCTTGGGCTTGGTATAGGCCTGCAGCCCTTCCCAGCCGCCTTCGCGGCCGAACCCGCTTTCCCGCACGCCACCAAACCCTGCTGCCGCGTCGAAAAGGTTGGTCGCGTTGACCCAGACCACGCCGGCCGCGAGTTTCGGCGCCACGTCGAGCGCGAGGTTGATATTCTCCGTCCAGACCGTCGCCGCCAGCCCGTAGCGCGTGTTGTTGGCAAGCTCCACCGCTTCGCCTGGCGTGCGGAAAGTCGTGGAGACGAGCACTGGCCCGAAGATCTCTTCCTGCATCAGCCGGTCGGACGGCGCGAGGCCCGTGATCAGCGTCGGCGGGTAGAAGCAGCCTTGGCCGGGCATGTCGCAACCGGCCACATGCGTTTCCCCCGCGGTGTTCGCCGCGACCATGTCGATGATCGCCTGCAACTGTACCGGATCGACGATCGCGCCCACGTCGATGCACTTGTCGAGCGGGTCGCCCACGCGCAGCTTGTCCATGCGCGCCTTGAGCTTGGCATGGAATTGGTCGGCCACCGGTTCGTGGACCAGCAATCGCGACCCCGCACAGCAGACCTGCCCGCCGTTGAACCAGATCGCGTCGACCAGCCCTTCGACAGCCGAGTCCAGATCGGCGTCGTCGAAGACGATGTAGGGCGACTTGCCGCCAAGCTCCAGCGTCAGCGCCTTGCCACTTCCCGCCGTCGCCTCGCGGATCTTCCGCCCGACTTCCGTAGAGCCGGTGAAGGCGATCTTGTCGACGTCCGCGCCAACGATCATCTCGCCCACCGCGCCGTCGCCGGTGACGATGTTCACGACCCCCTTGGCAACCCCGCCTGGCGGCAGATGTCGGCGAAGAGCAGCGCCGTCAGCGAGGTGTACTCTGCCGGTTTCAGAACCACGGTGTTGCCCGTCGCGATCGCGGGCGCGACCTTCCACGCGAGCATCAGCAGTGGAAAGTTCCATGGGATGATCTGGCCGCAGACACCGATCGGCCTGCCGGTCGGGCAGCTCGCTCTCCATCAGCTGCGCCATGCCCGCGTGATAGTAGAAATGCCGCTGCACCAGGGGCACGTCGATGTCGCGGCTTTCGCGGATCGGCTTGCCGTTGTCGAGTGTCTCCAGCACGGCGAAGAGCCGGGAGTGCTTCTGCAGCAGCCGGGCGAGGGCGTAGAGATACCGCGCCCGCTGATGACCGCCCAGATTCTCCCATTTCGGCTGCGCCTTGCGTGCGGCCGCGACGGCGGCGTCCACGTCCTTCCGGCTGGCCTGCGTCAGGGTCGCGAGAACTTCGCCGGTAGCAGGGTTCTTCGCCTCGAACCCTTTGCCGGGTTTGGCGAACGCCCCGTCGATGAAGTGACCGAACCTGTCGCCATTGTCGACGAGCCAGGCCAGCGCTTCCGCCGCGCTTTCGGGGGCGGGGCCATACTCCATGCTGTCGAAGATCTCCTTGACGCTCATTCCGAAGCCTCGCCGTCGGTGTCGCAGGGGTAGAGCGCCTGAAGGACGGATATCGCCACCGTCAGAGCGGGTGTGTTCTGGTCTATTTCACCGGAGGCTATCCGGTCGAATGCCAGCCGGTCGATTTCTGTCACGATCTCGGTGCGCGATGTGTCGTCGGGCACGCAAGCCAGTTCTGCCATCTCGGAAAAGTCCACCGCAGCCTGCGCGTAACCACTGCAGAATGAAACCCAAGCTTCGACCGGGCGCGTACAGGCATCGCGCAACTCTTCGGCAGACAGAACCGCTTGGGACTGAGCCTGGGTCGCCGGCAGCAACACGCACAATACTGCAACAGAACCCGGTACCCGTCGCCGAGATGTTCCGCGGTCACCCCATGCCATGCCGGTACCCCGCGGAATAGCTGCCGGTCAGGTGATGCTCCAGCTGCCGTTCTATGTCTCCAAGGAGCGACGAGGCGCCGAACCGGAACAGATCCGGGCGCAGCCAGCGATCCCCCAACTCGTCCTTGATCAGCGCGAGATAGGTCAGTGCGTCCTTGGCCTTGGAAATCCCGCCGGCGGGTTTGTAGCCCACGCGGTAGCCCGTGCGTTCGTGGAAATCGCGGATCGCGCGCAGCATGACAAGTGTTACCGGCAGCGTGGCGTTGACGCCTTCCTTGCCGGTCGAGGTCTTGATGAAATCAGCACCACCCATCATCGCAACCAGCGAGGCGCGGCCGACGTTGCGCAGCGTTCCGAGTTCGCCCGTGGCCAGGATCGCCTTCACATGCGCCGCCCCGCAGGCCGCGCGCATCTCCCGCATCTCGTCGTAGAGCGCCTGCCAGTTGCCCTCCAGCACGTGGCGGCGCGAAATGACGATGTCGATCTCCGCCGCTCCTGCCGCCACGCTTTCGCCGATCTCCGCGATGCGGAGATGGAAGGGCGAGAGACCGGCGGGAAACCCGGTGGAGACCGCGGCAACCGGAATGCCCGAGCCCTTCAGCGCCGCGACCGCGTGCGGCACCATGTCGTGGTAGACGCAGACGGCGCCCACGGTCAGGTCCGGCAAACCGAGCGCGTCCAGCATCTCCTGCCGCACCGGATGCCGCGCCTTGGCGCAGAGCCGCTGCACGCGCCGCGCGGTGTCGTCGCCCGAAAGGGTGGTGAGGTCGATGCAGGAGACCGCTCGGGCCAGCCAGGCCGCCTGGTAGTCCTTCTTCACCGACCGACGCCCCGGCAAGGTCGCGGCGCGCCGTTCGATGGCCGAGGTGTTGGCCTGCACGGTGCGAACCCAGTCGAGATCCAGCGCCATGCCGGGATTGCGCGGCTCGGTCACCTGCGGCAGATGACGGGCCTGCGCGGTTGCCGTCGAGGTGGTGTCAGAAAGCTCGCGCTGCATCGCCATCTGTCCCCTTCGTCCTGCAAGCCGGCCACGCGCCAAGAGTTCGCATGGCCGGAACGGAGGCGCAAGCGGTGCGCGCCTCGGGCAACGCGTCAATTGGCGGCGGTGGCCTCGAGACCTTCCGGCTGACCGACGACGACGAAGTGAAGCTCCTCGGGCTTGTAGAGCCAGCTCGCGACTTCGTTGGCCTCTTCGAGCGTGACGGCATTCACCTTGTCGTTGCGGGTCGCGATATAGTCGATCGGCAGATCTTCCATCTGCATGCCCACGAGGATCGAGGCGATGTTCGCGTTCCCGTCGAACCGCAGCGGATAGGCCCCGGTGAGGTACAGTTTCGCGTCCGCCAGCTCCTTTGCGGTCACGCCGTCCTCGGCGATGCGGCGCCATTCCTCGCGGATCACGTCGATCGCTTCGGCGACCCGGTCATTGGCCGAAGACACGCTGCCCTGGTAGGTGGCGGCATAATCCTTGGGCGACAGATAGGAATAGACGCCGTAGGTCAGGCCGCGCTTCACGCGAACTTCCTCGGTCAGCCGGCTTTCGAACCCGCCCGCGCCCAGGATCTGGTTCAGGACATAGGCCGGGAAGAAATCGGGATGGTCCCGCTCGATCCCCTCCTGGCCGAAGATCGCGACGGATTGCGGCGTGTCGAACGGAACGACTGTCACGCCTTCCTCGAGCGTCACGTCCACAGGCTCGGGCATCGGCGCGCCGGTTTCCGGCAGGTCGCCGAGCAGTCGGTCGAGCAGCTTGCCCAATGTCTCCGCGTCGATGTCGCCGACGGCCCCGATCACGACCCGATCCTTTGCGAGGACGTTGCGGTGCGCGGCGACCAGATCTTCGCGGGTGAGTGCCGAAACGCTTTCGGTCGTGCCATCGGGCGACGAGCCATAGGGATGGTCGCCGCCATAGGCCAGCCGATCGAAGGTCCGGCGCGCGATGGAGCCCGGGTCCGTGCTGTCGGACCGGATGATTCGACAGAAGCTGCTGGCGCACCCGCTCGACCGCGGCCTCCTCGAAACTCGGCGCGACGAGCGACGCGCGCAGAAGCTCCACGGCCTCGTCCTGCGTTCTCGGTCAGGAAGCGCGCCGACACGCTGACGCTGTCGTCGCCGAAATCGTAGCCGAAGGACGCCGCCAGAGCCTCTTCCCGGCGGGCGAATTCGCGGGCGTCCATGTCGGCGGCGCCTTCCTCCAGCGTCGAGGTCATCAGCGCCACCGCGCCGCGCTTGCCCGGCTCGTCGAGCGATGCGCCACCGCGGAAGCGGATGTCCAGCGCGACGAAGGGGATCGACGATTCCTCGACCAGCCAGGCCTTGATCCCGCCGGGCGAGGTCACTTCCTGGATGTCGACTTCGGCCCGCAGCGGCAGCGCCACCACCATTGCGAACAAGATTGCGACCAAACGGATCATTGGCTGACCTCCTCGGCTTTCATCAGGTATCCGGTCACCGACGCTTCGGGCCGGAACACGGCCTTGGCCGCGGCGATCACGTCTTCCTCTGTCACGGCTTGAAGGACATCCGGCCAGGCCTGCACGTCCTCGACGGTCAGACCGCTCGACAATGCGGCGCCATAGCGGCTCGCGATGCCGTCGACATTGTCGCGGGCATAGATCTCGTCGGCACGGACCTGCATCTTGATCCGCTCCAGCGCCTCTGCATCGATGCCGTCCTCGATGAAGCTGCTCAAATTCGCGTCCAGCGCCGCTTCGGCCTGCTCGAGGCTGACGCCGGGTGCGGGCACCAGGACCACGTCGAACGTCGTTTCGTCGAGCGAGGTACCCGAGTAGAACGCGCCGGTATAGACCGCAAGCTGCTCGTCGAACTGCATCTTTTCCGCGAGATACGAGGTCGTCCCGCCACCCAGAAGCTCGGCAAGAATGCGAAGTGCTGCGGCTTTCTCCTGCGCGCCGGCATCGCGTTCCGGCGCCATGTAGCTGCGGGAGAGATATTCCGTCGCCACGCGGGGGTCGCGGAAGATCACCCGCCGTTCGGCGTTCTGCGGCGGTTCCTCGCTGCGCAGTCGGGGGCCGAGGTCCGGATTGGCCGGTATGACGCCGTAATGCTCTTCCGCCAGCGCACGGACTTCCTCGGGGGTCACGTCGCCGGACACGACGAGGATGGCGTTGTTGGGCGCGTAATGCGTGCCGTAGAATGAGAGGGCGTCCTCCATGTCCAGCGTCTCCATCTCGTGGCGCCAGCCGATCACGGGCACGCCGTAGCGATGGTTCAGGTACTGCGCCGCGCTCATCTGCTCGCCGAAAAGAGCGCCGTGGATTGTTCTCCGTCCGCTGGTTGCGCTCCTCGAGGATCACGTCGCGTTCGGTCACGATATCCTGCTCGGTCAGGCGGATGTTACGCATGCGGTCGGCTTCCATCTTCATCATCAGCCCGAGCCTGTCGGCGGCGACGCGCTGGAAGAAGGCGGTGTAGTCGTAGCTGGTGAAGGCGTTGTCCTGACCCCCATTCGCCGACACGATCGACGAGAACTCGCCCGACTCCAGGTCGTCCGTGGCCTTGAAGAGCAGGTGTTCGAGGTAATGCGCAACGCCTGACTGGCCGATCGGCTCGTCCGCCGACCCGGCCTTGTACCACACCATGTGTTGTACGACGGGTGCGCGGTGATCTTCGACCACGACGACCTGCATTCCGTTTTCAAGGGTGAAGCTGGTGACCATTTCATCGGCCATCGCCAATGTGGGTGCCAGCGTGGGTACGAATAACAACGAAACGGCCAGAAGGGACCTGCGCAGCATTGGGATACCTCTCATGCGGGGCGGACTGCCCGTGATCTACACGGTCGCGGCGCCAGTTCAAGCGTGCTGGCGTGAATGTGAGCTATTGCGGTGGCGCCGATGGCGTCTTGGCACCGGCTTGCCGCCAGCGCGCCTGTTCCCGTTGCGGATCCAGCGCCTGCGCGCGGTAAACCTGATTGTAGCGGTCGACCGGCACGATCCGGATCTGCGTCAGCCGCGACTTGCGCCTGCGGAAGTCCGCGTCGGTCGTGGCCAACGTCTGACGGATCGCAGGGTCCCGGCCGAACCGGGATGCGTGGTTGACCACCGCCCCGTCCACGCCTGGAATTGCCCCGGTGTCGGTGCTGGGTCGCCCGCCCAGGGCCACGACCCCATCTTGCAGCGGCACTTGGTCCGTGCGGTTCGACCCGCCCGGTCTGGGCGGTGGAAGGCTGTTGTAGCTCGGTCGGCTGTTCCAGCGGCTGGCTCGGCGTTATGAGGAATTCGTCCGGTCCCTCGCCCGGTTTGGTCAGCGCCCGCAGGCTCGGTTCGTTGCAGGCGCCCAGCAGGGTCGCCGCAATCAGGATCATCGCTGCCTGCATCAGCCGCATTGACGCGCTCCATCTGCCGTCTCGTTGCCCCTGAATAAGCCAGAGGGCGGGGGAATGTCACGGGTCAATCCTTTCTGGCTCACGACCCGCCCCGCTGCCTGTCCTTCGCATCCGGGGTCAGGAAAACCAACCCCGCCGCGCCGAGAAAGATGAAGATGTCGGCCACGTTGAAGCTGTAGGGGTTGTTGATCCCGCAGCAGGACATGTTCAGAAAGTCGAGCACGTAGCCGTAGATCATCCGGTCGACCACATTCCCCAACGCTCCGCCGACGACCAGCCCGGCGCATGCGAGCCCGGTCCGCGACAGCCCCGCGCGGCCGACCCACCACAGGATCCAGGCGCAGACCACCAGCGCCAGCCCGATCCAGACCCAGGCGTTCACCGCGTCGCCGCCGATACCGAAATTGATGCCGTGGTTCTCGCCATAGCGGAAATTGAGCAACGGCGGCAGCACGTCGATGGCCAGGACACGCCATAGCTGCAGCCCGTGGATCACGGCATATTTGCTGGCCTGATCGACCAGGAAAGCGCCCATTGCTGACCAGAAGCACGATCGCCATGTCAGTGCCGGAAATGCCGCATGCCGGTGAACACCATCGCAAGACCGGCCGCATCGGCCGCCGCGATCACCTCGTCATCGCGCATCGACCCGCCGGGCTGGATGACGCAGGTGGCGCCCGCCGCCGCAGCCTCCATCAATCCGTCGGGGAAGGGGAAGAAGGCGTCCGACGCGACGGCACTGCCCTCTGGTCGGCGGCTCGGCCAAGTTCAGCGCCTCGGCCATGCGTTCGGCCTTCTTCGCGGCGATCAGCGCCGAATCGAGCCGGCTCATCTGGCCCGCGCCGACGCCCACCGTCGCGCCGTCCCGGACATAGACGATCGCGTTCGATTTCACGTGCTTGGCGACGGTCCAGGCAAAGCGCAGGTCGGTCATCTGCTCGGGCGTGGGCTGCGCCTTCGTCACCACGCGCAGGTCGGCCTCGGGCACGAACCCGGTATCCTTGTCCTGCACCAGCCAGCCGCCCGCGACCTGCTTCGCCGCCAGTGCGGCGGCGCGCGGATCGGCAAGGCCCTCGGTGGTCAGCAGCCGCAGGTTATTCTTGGCAGCAAACACCGCCTTGGCGCCGTCGGTCGCACCCGGCGCGATCACGACCTCGGTGAAGATGCCGGCGATCGCCTCCGCGGTTTCTTCGTCCAGCGCCATGTTCAGCGCGACGATCCCGCCGAACGCGCTGGTCCGGTCGCAGTCGAACGCCTTCTCATAGGCCTCCGCCAGCGTCGCGCCTTTCGCCGCCCCGCAGGGATTGGCGTGCTTGATGATGACGCAGGCGGGGCCGTCCTCGGGCGCGAATTCGCTGACCAGTTCGAACGCCGCGTCGGTGTCGTTGATGTTGTTGTAGCTCAGCTCCTTGCCCTGGTGCTGCACCGCCGTCGCCACGCCGGGCCGGGCGGAGCCATCGGCATAGAAAGCTCGCCGCCTGGTGCGGGTTCTCTCCATAGCGCAGGGTCTGCACCAGCCGTCCTGCGAAGGCGCGCCGCCGCGGCGTGCCGCCGACCTCGCGCGCCATCCAGGTGCTGACGGCGGTGTCATACGCCGCAGTGCGCGCATAGGCCGTCTGCGCCAGACGCTGCCGCAGCCGCATAAGTCGTCTGCCCGTCATGTGCCTCGAGTTCCGCCAGGAAGGGTGCGTAATCCTCCACGTCCACGATGATGTTGACGAAGCGGTGGTTCTTTGCCGCCGACCGGATCATCGCCGGGCCGCCGATGTCGATGTTCTCGATCATCTCGTCGTAATCCGCGCCGCGCTTCAGCGCATCCTCGAACGGATAGAGGTTCACCACGACAAGATCGATCGCGCCGATCCCGTGCGCCTCCATCGCGGCCACGTGGCCGTCGTCGTCGCGCAGCGCCAGCAGCCCACCATGCACGACCGGGTGCAGCGTCTTCACGCGGCCGTCCATCATTTCGGGAAATCCCGTCACCTCGCTCACGTCCCGCACCTCGCAGCCCGCCTCGCGCAGGGCCTCGCGCGGTCCCGCCGGTCGACAGGATCTCGATGCCTCGCGCTGCCAGGGCCTGCCCGAATTCGGCCAGGCCGGTCTTGTCCGAGACGGAAATGAGCGCGCGGCGCACAGGGTAAAGGTCGGTCATGTCTGTCCTGCTTCGTCAGTCCTGGAGCATCGGCAGATGGTCCTGCACGAGGTCGCGAACGCCTATGGCCGTATCCTGCGGTTTCGACAAGGTCCATTGCACGCGGGTCGAATAGTCCATCGCGCGTCCGGATAAAACGATCTGTTGCGTCGCGCGGGGCTTCAGCCGCGTCGATTCGAGATAGACGGAGGGTTCCAGCCGGACCGGAAACCCCTCGCTCTCGAAAGATCCAGACCTCGCCGCTCTTGAGCACGATCGAGACCGCGAGCCCGCGCCGGTCCAGCGATGCATGCACGTCCGGATGCAGGTGAAATCGTATGTCGAAGGGGATGCCGGCCAGTTTCGTACGCGCCACCGCCCGGTCGAACCGCCGTTGTTCGGCGTGATCCAGCGACAGCAGCATGTCCTCACCATGGAGGCCGCGCCCGTCCAACGTGATTTCCAGCGTGCGTGCATGGGTGAGACCGTGCGTGGCGGAGTAGCCGTCATGCCCGCCCTCGAATCGCAAACGGTCCGAGGCCGGTCCGATCCCGATGGGAACCCGCTTCGGGGCATCCACCAGCATCTCGCAGCGCGGTGACGCGATCCGCATCTCCCAGCCGAGCGCTGGAGTAGCCGTCGAGGCAGAGCGTGGAGTGGGATGGCGTCGCGCGTCCGGCCCGGCGCCAGTCCGGTCCGAAGGTCGCACCCGACCCGCAATTGACGATCAGAGGCCGCCGTCCGGAGGTCAGTTCGAACGCCAGGGTTGACGCATGCGCGTTGTAGCTTGCCGTTCCGGTGGGGGGCGAACTGGCATCCACGATCACGCTGGTCCGCCCGGCGGAGAGGCGCGCAAACCCCATTGCGAGCCCGTCCGGCATCCGGGTCTTGACCCGCGAGGTCGCGAGAGCGTAGTCGAGACGGCCTTCGGGCCCGCGTCCGCCGCCGTGAAACCGGGCCAGCCCGCCGTCGGTATGGCGCAGCGTGCGCAGGCTTGGCGCGATCCGTTCGATCGCGTCCAGGTGCGCTTGGGGAATCGACTTGCCCACCTCGCCGAGTGCGGCCGCGGCCCAGTTCAGCAGGGTGAAGATCTCGAGCAAATCCTCGGGGTTGCGGGTGGGCACGCCGCCTTCGGCATCGATCTGGTGTGCGCATTCCAGAGCCAGCGCGCGGACGGCGGGCTCGGCCAGCTTGTCCAGTCCGTCCAGAGCCGTCCCGGCGTAGACCAGTCCCGTCAGCGCCTCGAACCGCGGCAGACCGGGCGCGGCACCGTGCCACCTGTGTGCCAGAAAATGCGACTGCTGCGACAGGGAGCGGTGAAAGCGAATGGGCCTCCTCCTTGCTTTGCCCGCGCGTCACGAAGACCGCATGGTTGATCCAGCGGATCAGGCGCCGACCCGTCAGATCGGGCGTCCAGCCGGCCCCGTGTCCCCTGCCAAAACGCGTCAGCCAGTCCCAGAGCCACGCCGCAGCGGTTGCCCGGGCTTCGCGATCACCGACCGCAACAAGGTCGTCGAGCCATCCGAAGCCGTGCAAATCCTGCGCGAACATCACGGTCGGCGGGGTCAGGTCCCACGGGCTGGTGTCAGGTGCCGTCAGGAGGTGCCCGGCGAACACGAACTTGCCGGCAAGCAACTGACGGCCTCTGGCAACGCTCCCGACCGTGCGCGGCTCCGGGGCCGTCACGAAGGCGGTTGCGGTTCGTGCACGCGTGGCCAGCCGCGCGTGGAGGCGATTGAGAAATCGCGCGCGTCGGCCACTCGATCCATGGTGGTCGAACATCTGCTCTGCCCCGACGCTCTGCTGGCGTGTCGCGGTCGATGGTACCTGCGGCCGCAGCCTAAGTCATCGCCTTCTTTTGGTTCAATCCGCTTTTTTCAGCGCGGCTATGTAGAAACCGTCCATGCCACCACGCTCGGGCCAGAAATCCGGCCGCAGCCGCAGGCCACCCTCCGGGCTGCGCCAATCGGCCTCTATCCAATCCGCGTTCATGGCCTCCTCATCGAACATCAGGCCGGGATGTCGCGACATGGCTTCCTCGACCTGCACCTCGCCTTCGTCGGGAAGCAGCGAGCAGGTGCAGAAGACCAGTTGTCCGCCGGGCCGCAGCAGCGTTACCGCATGGTCGATCAATTCGGCCTGCAACTCGATCAGCGCCGCAAAATCGGAGCCATCCTTGGCGAAGGGCAGGTCGGGATGGCGCCGGATCGTTCCTGTGGCGGAGCAGGGCGCATCGAGCAGCACGCTGTCCCAAGTGCCGATCAGCTGTCGCGCGTCGGTGACCAAAAGCTCGGCCTCGAGGCCGATGCGCGCGATGTTGGTCCGCAATCTCTCCATTCGGGTGTCGGACAGGTCCACCGCGGTCACGTCATGGCCAGCCGCCGCCAGTTGCATCGTCTTGCCACCGGGCGCGGCGCAGAGATCGAGGACCGTCGGGCCGCGGATGAGCTTCGCCGGCAGGGCGGCCGCCGCATCCTGCACCCACCAGTCGCCGGACGTGTATCCGGGCAGAGCGGTGACCTGCCGCGCGCCGCGCAACCGCACCGATCCAGTCGGCAGCAGCTCTCCATCGAGCGTCTGCGCGACGGCCCCGGCATCGGCGCGCGCGGTCAGGTCGAGCGGCGCCCCTGCATGATGCGCAGCCTCGAACCCCGCGACGGCCTCCGCTCCCCAGGCCTCGGTCAGCGGCGCGCGCAGCCAGTCCGGCAGGCGCGGCACCGGGAGCGCATCCCAATCCTCTGCCGCATGTCCGGCCAGCTTGCGCAGAACCGCGTTGACCAGCCCCTTGAGCCGCCCGTGACGGCGGTGGCGGCTGGCGGTGGCGACTAGGTCGTTCACGACGCCATGCGCCGCCGCGCCTTGCGCCAGTTCCAGCGTGCCCAGGCGCAGCAGGTTGCGGATCGGCATCGGCGGCATCCGGTCCACGTGGCGCGAGATCAGCCCGTCCACTCGGTCCATGTTGCGCAGCACGTCGGAGGCCAGACGCTGCGCGCGGGCCCTGTCGGATGGGCTCAGAGTGGTCCAGGGCACCGTCCGCGATCAATTCGCTCATCAGCTTGCCGTCGCCCAGGATCCGGTCGAGTAGATAGGCGGCACTGCGCCGGGCGGGGATGCCGTTCTCTGCCATGGATCTGGAACTCCGCACGTGCGCCGGACACTTGCCTTGCGCGTTGCGGCGCGTATATCAGCGGCATGAGTGAAAAGAAAACGCCTGATCGCGAAGTCCCGAACGATCTCCCGCCGGAGGCCAGGCGTGCCTTGCACGAAGCCGAGGAACGGCGGCGGGCCGCGGCGAAGTTGGACCTGCCCAAGGAACTCGGCGGCCGCGAGGGTCCGGAACCGGTTCGCTATGGCGACTGGGAGAACAAGGGTATCGCGATCGACTTCTGAGCGGAGCGCTTGCCGGTCGGCAGACGCGCCCCGAGCCTTCAAAGCTTGCGCGTCCAGAATTGCAGCGGCTTCGCGGTTTCCTCCGCAGCATCCACGTCTTTCCAGCGAAAATCGGCCACGACGCCATCCAACGGGGCGTAGCCGCGAGACCGCCAGAAGGGATCCAGCGGGCGGTAGTCGGCGGGTCGGGCCGGATGATCCGGGCGAACGGATCACGCTGCAGAAGGCGCAGAACGCAAATCCCAGTTTGCGCGCATGGGCCTCGCGTTCGTCGAAGAATGCATGACCCGACACCGCGCCCGCGATATTCGGGCAGAAGCACGCTCTCCGCGCAGTAGAAGATGTCCGACATGTCGAGACCGCTCCCCTCGAAGGCTGCGGCGAAATCGTCGGCATGCTCGGTCAGCGGCGTGCCGGTCGACGCGCCGACCAGCCGGTCGCCGTCCTAGTGCGCCGACAACGATTGCGCTGCGGGCTGTCGCGATAGGGCCGCAGATACGCCTCCTCGTACGCCAGATCGCCGTCGTAGAGGTAGGGCCAGGCGCGGAACACCTCGATCCGCAGCCGCGCGACGTCCGGCAGCGCGCCGCGCAGCGCGTCTCCGGTCAGTGCCTCGACCTTCATGCGGAGACCTGACGCGATCCAGTCTGCCAGGTTGTAATAGGTCGTGACCCGCGTGATCTTGCCGTCCGACGACATCGAAGAACGAGCCCGCGGGCAAGCGGTAGGTCTGACCCCGCGCCTCGGGCAGCCCGTCATCCGTTTCGAGGTAGGTGCCGTTGACCACATATTCAGCCGCCGCGCGCGTGCCGTCCCTCGTGCCTCGAAGAGCACCATGTCGGTCGAGCGTCTTCGGCGATAGCAGCTTGACATGTGATCGCAGAACGCGGCGAACGGTTCCTTGCCGCGGCGGACCTGCCCTTCGTTCACGTGATGGGCCACGTCGTCGGACAGGCAGGCGAGCATGCCCGGCACGTCGCCGGCATTGAAGGCTGCGAAATAGTCGGCGATCATCGCGGGTCATACTCATCCTCCGTCGGTTCTCCGAACCTGTCCCTGATCCGGGTGATGATCTGGTCGCGGGCCTGGCGGTAGCTGTCAAGCTTGGCCGTCGCGCGTCTCGCCCAGTCCCGTCGGATCGAGGATCGGCCAGTATTCCACGTCCAGATGAAAGAAGCGCGTCAACTCCAGCGCGCGGCGCTGGCTGGCCGGCGACAGCGCGATGACCAGGTCGAACGACTGAGGTCGTCGCCCCATTGCTCCATCTCGTCGAAGCTGCGCGACCGGTGGCGCGACAGCTCGACGTCCATCTCCTGGCAGACGGCGATGGAAAACCCGTCGATCTCCATGTCGTTCTTGCACGCCCACCGACTGAACGTAGGTGCCGGTGCCGTAGAACTTCTTCATGATCCCCTCCGCCATCGGCGACCGGACGGCGTTGTGATCGCAGCAGAACAGAACCGATTGCGGAAGATCGGTTGGCCATCTATCCGCCGAAATGCAGCACGCAGATCAGGGTGAAGAGGCGGCGGGCGGTGTCGCTGTCGATCTCGACCTTGCCCTCCAGACGCTCCTGCAAGCACGCGGCTGCCTTCGTTGTGGATGCCGCGGCGGGCCATGTCGATGGTTTCGATCTGGCTGGGGGGCAGGGTTTTGACCGCCTCGAAATAGCTTTCGCAGATCTGGAAGTAATCCTTCACCACCTGCCGGAAGGGTCCGAGCGACAGATGGAATTCGGCGGCCTTCTCGCCGTCTTCCGTCGTGACGTCGAAGACCAGCCGCTTGTCGCGTATCGAGAGGCCGAGGCGGTAGGGTCCGGCCGGCACGTCCCGGTCCTCGCGGTTCGGCAGGACGAAGCTGTTGTCCTCCAGCAGGTCGAACATCGCCACCTTGCGCTCCTGCTCGATCTCCGGCGTCGGCGGCGGCAGGTTGGCGTCGTCGAGTTCGATGTGGGTGATCCGGGACATGGGCGCGGCCTTTTCAACGTCGACGGCGTGCATAGCCGGTCAGTCCCGCATCGGCAATTGCGGATTGGTTCGGTCCGTGAACGATGCGCATTGGCAGTTTTCCTGAGGCAGGATAGGCTCACGCTGCACGCTCAGCGCTCACGCTCACGCTCACAGCAAACTGCATTACGGAGCCGGTCATGATCATTGCGTTCGTGCAGATCCCGCTCGACGGTCCCAAACGGCCGCATGAGGACGTGATTGCACAATCACTCGAGTCGACGAAGATCTTTCACGGGGTGAAGGGCCTGCGCCGCAAGTATTACCTCAACTGTGCGGAGGGTGGCGGCGGCATCTACGAATTCGCGACGCGCGCCGACGCCGAAGCCTGGTTCAACGACGGCTGGGCCGACTGGATGGAAGGGCGGTTCGGGGTCCGGCCGACGTTGAAGATCTTCGACAATCCCGTGGTACTGGACAACGAGGTCGGCGAAGTGCGGGTCGATGGTCTCGCGGTGTCCGCACCGTGGACCGACGAAGCCGACGTGCCGGCGGAATGATCAGGCGCGGTTCGGGTGGCGCGATCCAATACTCATGGGTTGCTTCAGCGGTTGAGCTTGGCTAGGCGCGCCGAGACGGAGAGGCCGTGTGCCTCGAGGCTTTCCGACACAGCCAACGTCTCGGCCGCAGGGCCGATGGCGCGCAGCCCGTCCGGGCTCATCCTCGCGATCGTCGTGCGCTTGAGGAAATCCATGACGCTGAGCCCCGACGAAAAGCGTGCGGACCGTGCCGTGGGCAGCACGTGGTTCGGGCCGCCGACATAATCTCCGATCGCCTCCGGCGTCCACTGGCCCAGAAAAATCGCGCCGGCATGTCGGATCCTCGCCGCGAGCGTCTCGGGATCCGGCACGCACAGCTCCAGGTGTTCGGGTGCGATGCGGTCCGACAGCGCCACCGCCTCGTCGAGGTCGCGCACGACGATGACGGCGCCGAAATCCCGCCAGCTGGCCCCGGCGATCGCGCGCCTCTCGAGCGTTTGCAACCGCTGCTCCACCGCCTCCGCCACCGACCGGCCGAAACCCGCATCCGTGGTGATCAGGATCGCCTGCGCGCTCTCGTCGTGTTCCGCCTGGCTCATGAGGTCGAGCGCGATCCAGTCGGGGTCGTTGTCGGCATCCGCGATGACCAGGATCTCCGACGGGCCCGCGATCATGTCGATGCCCACACGCCCGAAGACGCGCCGCTTGGCTGCCGCGACATAGGCGTTGCCGGGGCCGGTGATCTTGTCGACCGGCGCGATCGTCTCCGTGCCATAGGCCAGCGCCGCGATCGCCTGCGCGCCGCCGATCCGGTAGATCTCGTCCACCCCTGCAACCTGCGCCGCGGCCATCACTGCGGGGTTCACCACACCGTCCGGCGTCGGCACCACCATCGCCAGACCGCTCCACGCCCGCGACCTTGGCCGGGATCGCGTTCATCAGCAGGGACGAAGGATAGGACGCGAGACCGCCCGGAACGTAGAGCCCCGCCGCGGACACCGGGGTCCACCGCCAGCCCAGCAGTGGCACCCACCGGATCGGTCCACTCCGCGTCCTCCGGCATCTGCCGCGCGTGGTAGGCGCGGATCCGCTCCGCCGCGAGCGAGAGCGCGTCCTTGACCTCGGCGGGAGCTTCATTTGCCGCGGCTTCGACGGCCTCCGGCGACATGCGGATCGTTTCCGCCGTCAGCCGCACTCGATCGAATTTCTCGGTCAGGTCCAGAAGCGCGGCATCGCCCCGCGTGCGGACATCCGCAATGATCTCCGCCACCGTGGCGTCGACATCCGGGCTGTCCTCGCGCTTGGCGCTCAGGAGCGCGCGGAACCGCTCCTCGAAATCGGCGTCGGTGCTGTCAAGAAACTGGGGCATCGTGATCTCCGCTGTTGCGGTCGGCAATAGTGCCTGCCGCGCGGAGCCTCAAGCGGGTTGGCAGATGCGTTCGACCAGACGAACTCAGTTCCCGTGGTCCGGCACCTTGCCGGAGGGCGCGGCGTAGGGCCGCGTCACGTCACGCAGGCTGACATCCATCGCTTCGACCGAGAGCCGGATCGCCCCGTCCCCGGCGAGAGTCAGCACGATGTCCCCGGCGAGGTCCTTGTCCGTCTCCCACTCCACACCCAGAAGCGACAGGACCACGTCCCGATCGCTGCGATCGATGCCCTGGCTTGCCACCTTCAGGACGTTGTCGAAGACCAGCAGCGACTGCACGCGCTCCGGTCGGTGCCGGTCGAGCCCCTGATCCTCCCACCTGAACCGGTTTAGAAGCAGCGCGAATTGCCGCTTGCGCGGGCGCCACGCCATCTCGGTGACAGGAAATACTGCGTCCTGCGTCAGCGAGGCAATCACCTGAAGATCCTCGGGCTCCAGCGCCCCCAGGTTCAGCGGCGCCTCGCGCCCATCTTCGAACCGCGCGTCGTCGCTCATGCGTCCTTGATCCGTTCGATCTTCGCCCCCACGCCGCGGAGCTTGCGCACCACGTGCTCGTATCCCCGATCGAGGTGATAGACCCGCGCCACCCGCGTCTCGCCCTCCGCCGCGAGCCCCGCGAGGATCAGGCTGACGCTGGCGCGCAGATCCGTCGCCATGACCGGCGCGCCCTTCAACCGGTCCACCCCGGTCACGGTCGCGGTGCCGCCGGAGACATCGATATCTGCGCCCATCCTGATGAGTTCCGGCGCGTGCATGAAGCGGTTCTCGAAGATCTGCTCCTCCAGCACCGACGTGCCTTCGGCGGTCGAGAGCAGCGCCATCATCTGCGCCTGCAGATCCGTGGGGAAACCGGGGTAGGGTTCCGTGGTCACATCCACAGCGCGGATGCGCCCGTTCTTGCGGGCGACCTTCACGCCGGAATTGGTCTGGCGCACATCGACGCCGGCGGCATCCAGCTTTTCCGCGAATGCCCCGACCAGGTCCATGCGCCCGCCCAGAAGCTCCACCTCGCCGCCGCAGATCGCCGGCACCAGCATGTAGGTGCCAAGCTCGATCCGGTCGGCGACCACCTTGTGGGTGGTGCCGCCAAGCCGCTCCACACCCTGCACGGTGATGGTCGACGTCCCTTCGCCCTCGATCTGCGCGCCCATCGCGCGCAGGCATTTGGCGAGATCGACGATCTCCGGCTCGCGCGCCGCATTCTTCAGCACCGTCGTCCCCTTGGCCAGCGTCGCGGCCATCAGCGCGTTTTCGGTGGCACCGACGGAAGCGAAGGCGAAATCCACAATTCCTCCCTTGAGCCCGCCCGGCGCGCGCGCATGGACATAACCGTCGCGGAGTTCGAGTACGGCTCCCATTGCCTCGAGCGCCTTGAGGTGCAGGTCCACGGGCCGCGCTCCGATCGCGCAGCCGCCGGGCAGGGACACCACCGCGTGGCCGTCGCGCGCCAGCAGGGGACCGAGCACCAGGATCGACGCCCGCATCTTGCGCACGATATCGTAATCCGCCTTGTGGCTGGTGAGGTCATGGCTCGACATCGCCAGCACCTTGCCATCCTGCAGCGAAGTCACCTCCGCGCCCAACGACTGCAGCAGCGTCGTCATCGTCCGGATGTCGCTCAGCCGCGGCGCGTTGGTCAGCGTCAGCGGCTCCTCGGTCAGCAGCGTCGCTGGCATGAGCGTGAGGCATGCGTTCTTGGCCCCCGCGATCGCGATCTGCCCGTTGAGTTCACCGTTGCCGGTGACCAGAATGCTATCCATCTTGTTTGTCCTTGCCTGCCTCGGTCTTGTCTTGAACGCCGTTGTCCCGCGCGTCGCCTGCGGTGCGTGCACGCGCTTGCGCCTTGCGCTTGGCCATATTGGCCTTCAGTGCGGCCTTCAACCTGTCTTCGCGGGTTTGGGGCGCCTTGCTCGGGTTCTTGCCTGCCATCCTCCAGTGTTACAGCAAGGCTGAAAAACCGTCCAGATTAGCCTTGCGCGGTGTGGCGATTGCGTCTAATCAGCCGCGGCACGAAACCGGGCACCGGCATGCTGCAGTAGCTCAGTGGTAGAGCACTCCCTTGGTAAGGGAGAGGTCGGGAGTTCAATCCTCCCCTGCAGCACCACGTTACCTCCAGTTCGGGTTCCTCCGAAGCGCAGCGTGGACGAAGTTCTTTCCGAGGTCCGGCCTCCGACATCAGCCATCGGAGCATCGAAGACTGCCGGTTCATCCATCGAACTGAAGGTGAACCTTTACGGAGCGGGACCGGTCGGAGGCTGCGGCGAAGGCCGCCGTCGCGTCGTCCAGCGGGTAGCGATCCGTCACGATCGGCCGGACATCGATCCGGCCGGACACGATGGCGTCGACTGCTTGCGCGAATTCCTCGTGGAAACGGTGGCTGCCCTGAAGCCGGATTTCCTTCGCGACGATGGCGTTGACGGGCATCGGCGTGTCGCCGGCGACACCGACCTGCACCAGTACGCCACGCGGCCGCAACGCCGCGACGGCGGATTTGATCGCGGGTGCGGCGGCGGAGCATTCGAAGGCCAGATCGAAACACCCCTTGTCTTCGGCATAGCGATCCATCTCCGCGCCGTGCCGCGCGACGTTGATTGTGCGGGTCGCGCCCATGCGGTGTGCGACGTCCAGCACGGCGTCCTGCAGGTCGGTGACGACGACCTCCGTCGCGCCGGCCTCCTTCGCCGCAGAGGCGCAGAGGATGCCGATGGGTCCGGCACCCGTGACCAGCACGCGTTTGCCGACAACTTCGCCCGCCATCTTCACCGCATGCAGGCACACGGCGAGTGGCTCGGCACAGGCCACGGCGTCCAGATCGGCTCCGGCAGGCAGCTTGATGCATTGCGCAGCCGCGACGGCGATCCGGTCACGGAAGAAGCCCTGTTCGTGTGGCAGCCGAGCTGCCGAGCCGTTGAATCGCATGTCCAGGCAATGCATCGGCAAGCTCTCGGCGCAATACCTGCAAGTCCCGCAAGGGCGGCTGGGATTGATCGCCACCGCGTCGCCTTCGGCCAGGCCGGACACATCGGGTCCCACCTCAAGTACCCGGCCCGAAGCTTCGTGACCGAGGATGATCGGTTCGCGCACCCGGATCGTGCCGATGCCGCCGTCCGAAAGGTAATGCATGTCAGATCCGCAGATGCCGCCCGCCGCTACGGCAAGGAGAACTTGCCCCGGTCCGGGGGCTGCGACGTCTTCGGTCTCGATGCGGAGGTCGTTCTGGCCATGAAGCCGGCAGACGCGGGTTTTCATTCGGAACCTCAGTTGGACAGGAGGGACGGCAGCCAGGTGGCGAGCCCCGGGATGTAGGAGACCAGCAGTAGCACGAATATGTTGGTCAGGAGGAAGGGCAGGATCGCCACCACGACCGGCATCAGCGGCAGCCGCGCGATGCCTGCGCAGACGAAGAGGCAGACACCGACCGGCGGCGTCGTCAGACCGATCATCAGGTTGAGCACCGCGAAGGTCGCGAAATGCAGGGGATCGATCCCGACCGCCTGGGCCAGCGACAGCAGCGGCACGAAGAGGATGATGAGCGCGGCGATGGTCTCCATGAACATGCCGACGAAGAGCAGCAGCAGGTTGATCAGCAGGATCACGAGGAACCGGTTGTCGGTCAGCGACAGCACGCCGTCGGCGATGGCCTGCGGGATGCGTTCGGAGACGAGGATCCAGCCGAACACGTTGGCAAATCCCACCAGGGCGAGAATGCCCGCTGCGGAAGTGGCACTTTCGACCAGGATGCCCGGCACTTTTGACACCGGCAGTTCGCGGTAGATGAAGGCGCCGACGAAGAATGCGTAGACGCTGGCGACCACCGCGGTTTCGGTCGGCGTGGCAAGGCCGGAGAGCAGGCCGTAGATGATCAGGAACGTCATCGCCAGCGCCCAGAACGCGCCGCCAAAGGCGCGGACGACTTCACCGGAGCCCTGCCACTCCTGGCGCGGGAAATTCCGGCGGGCGGAGATCACGTAGGCCGTCACCATCATCGCGAGGCCCATCAGGATGCCGGGCACGGCGCCGGCGAGGAACATCTGCCCGACCGAGATGCCGGAGAGGGCGCCGACGATGATCATCGGGACGGAGGGCGGGATGATCGGCCCGACGGTGGAGGAAGCAGCGGTCACCGCGGCGGAGAAGTCGGCCGGATAGCCGGCCTTCTTCATGCCCGGGATCAGGACGCCACCGATCGAGGCGGCATCGGCCACCGCGGTCCCGGTGATGCCGCCGAAGAGCATTGAGGCCGCGATGTTGGTCAGGCCCAGCCCGCCCTTGATCCACCCGACCAGGGAATTGGCAAAGCGGATGATGCGGTGGGTGATGCCGCCCCGGTTCATCAGATTGCCGGCGAGGATGAACCCCGGGATCGACAGCAGGACGAAGACATCCATGCCAGCATACATCTTCTGGGGCATGACCACGGGCGGGATGCCCGCCAGCAGGAGGTAGGCCAGGGACGAGATGCCCAGAGTCACGGCCACCGGAATGCCCAGCACCAGACCGCCGACGAAGACGGAAAAGAGAACGGCAACTTCCATGGCTCAGGCCTCCTCTTCGGGTTTGACGGGCTTGCCGTCCTCGGCGCCGGTCAGCATGCCGAACACCCTCAGCAGGGCAAAGATCGCGAGAAACACGAGCATCAGCCAGACGGTGACGTGAACGAAATCCATGCGGATCCCGAGCGCGGGCGAGGTCTGCATCTTGCCGATGGCGACATAGCGCCAGGCATGCGGCAGCAGGAACAGCGCCAGACCGGCAGTGGCGATGGCCGAGACGAGGCGGAGGACCCACGGCGCACGGCCGGGCAGGGACTCGCAGACCACGTCGACGTTCACCAGATCGCCGGTGCGCAAGGCCAGCCCTGCGCCGAACGCGACGGTGAAAAGCAGGGCGTAGCGGGTGAGTTCCTCGGTCCAGACCGGTGCAAACTGGGTCAGACGTCCGGTCACCTGGAGCAGCACCGCCGCGATCAGAATGGCGAACGAGATTCCCGTACCCCACTGGGCCAGCCGGGTGATCAGGTGGATGATCTTGTCTGCGCGCTGCACGTGTCACCTCTGGTTCGGGGATGGGGTCCCGGCGCCGCGGACATCGGCGCCGGCGCGGTCAGTGCGGGGATTTACTCCGCGAAGAGACCTTCGACGATCGGCTTGATCTCGTCGTTGACGTTGGCGAGCACGGCATCCTTGGCCGCGGCCTGGAATGCAGCGCCGTCGACCTCGACGAAGGTCATGCCCTTTTCCTCGAGGAACGCGCGGTCGGCGGCGAGCGACTCGTCGAAGAGTTCCCGCTCATAGGCCTGCGCCCGTGCGGCGGCTTCCATCACTGCGGCCTGGTCCTCTTCGGAGAGCTTGTTCCAGGTGGATTCGGCGATGGTGAGATAGATCCAGGAGCGCACATGCTCGGTCATGTTCACGTGGCTTTGGACTTCGTAGAAGCTGGCCGAGCGGATCAGCGCCAGCGGGTTTTCCTGCGCCTCGATGGTGCCGTTCTGGAGCGAGGTGAAGACTTCGGAGAACGCCATCGGACCCGGATTCGCGCCAAGCGCGCTCCAGACATCGACGAAGAGCGGCACGTTCGGCACGCGCATCTTCAACCCGTTCAGGTCGGCGGGCGAGGTGATCGGGCGGTTCGACGTCAGGTCGCGCGGACCGCGTGCGAAATAGGCGATCGGGCGGATCTGCGCCTTTTCGACGATCTGCGCCTCGATCTGGTCGCCGATATCGCCGGACGCGACCTCGTCCATATGTTCGATGGATTTGTAGGCGTAGGGAACGGCCAGCAGGGCGGCCATCGGCGCCCAGTTCTGCAGCGACTCGCCGGTGATCGTCATGTCGACGGTCCCGAGCTGCATGCCGTTGATCAGGTCGATTTCCTTGCCGAGCGACTCGTTCGGGAAGACCTCGACCGCGATACGGCCATCGGTGAGTGCCGACAGCTCTTCGCCGAACTTGACCGAGGCGAGGTGCCAGGGATTGTCCTCGTTCGCGAGATGTCCCAGCTTCAGCGTCATTTCCTGCGCCAGCGCTGGCATGGCCGTCAGCGCCGCAACGCTCGCGACTGCGATGGATTTCTTCCAGTTAAAACTCATGGTCCACTCCTCCTTGGATGGGTGCATTGACCGGAACGGGAAGGTCTCCGTCCGGCACTTCGAAAAAATCAGGGTTGGCCGCGAGGATCTTCGGCAGGTCGATCAGGACCTCGCGCAGATGGCCCCGGATGGCCGCATTGGCACCGTCGAGGTCGCCAATCTCGATACGGTCCACGACCGCCTTGTGCTGCTCGATGAGCTTCTTCATGGGGAAATGGCTCAGCGACAGGAAGCGCACCCGGTCCATCTGCGACTTCAGCCCGTCGATCAGACGCCATGCGCCCCCCTTGCCGGCCGCGTCGGCCAGCGTGCGGTGAAATCTTTCATCCAGACCGATGAAATCCTGCGGGTCGGTGCGGACTGCGGCGGTCTGGGCCTTGATCTGTTGACGCAGGTTCCGGATCAGGTCCGGACGGGATCTTGAGGCGAGGATCCTGACAATGTCGGCCTCGATGGCCTCTCGCAGGAAGCGCGCATCCAGCACGGCGGTATAGCTGATCTTGGTGATGATCGTGCCGCGCTGGGGCAGGATGGCGAGAAGCCCTTCGCCGGCCAGCTTGATGAACGCCTCCCGGACCGGCTGTCTGCTGACGGCGCAGGCGCGCGCGATTTCGCTTTCGGAGATTCGGTCGCCGGGAGCGAAGCGGTTGCGGATGATGGCATCGCGCAGTTGGGCGTAGATCTGTGGGGAGATCGCCGCGGACGGAATCAGTTCACGTGCAATCGAGCCATATGCCGTCATGATTCGCCGTCCTCCCGCAGTTGATCTAACATACTTCCATACTAGTCAGCAATGCGCGATGGTGCTAAATAATTCAGCGAACTCGGGAGGACGACATATGAAGCAGACATGGAGATGGTTTGGACCGAAGGACATCGTGTCGATAGATGACACACTGCAGGCCGGGGTGGAGGGGATCGTCTCGGCGCTGCATCACGTGCCGACTGGTGTAGTCTGGACACCGGAGGAGATCGCCAAGCGTCAGCGCGAGATCGCCATGATGAAGGATGGCAGCCCATCGGGCCTTGCCTGGGACGTGGTGGAGAGCCTGCCGGTCTCCGAAGACATCAAGAAGCAGAAGGGCGATTGGCGGGCGCATGTGGACGCCTACAAGCAGAGTCTGCACAACCTCGCGGCGGCCGGGATCGATGTGATCTGCTACAATTTCATGCCGGTGCTGGATTGGACCCGCACCGACCTCGCCTGGCGCCGCCCGAATGGCGCCACATGCATGCGGTTCGACCTTGCCGATTTTGCCGCGTTCGACCTGCATATCCTCGCCCGCCCCGGGGCGGAGACGGACTTCAATGATGTCCTGCGCGACGCCGCGGCCGAGCGATATGCGAAGATGAGCGAGGAGCAGCGGGCCGAACTCGCGAAGAACGTGGTCTTCGGCCTGCCCGGTGCCGCGGAGAGTTTCTCGCTGGAGGACGTGCGCCAACATATTGGCGAGTACGCCGCGATAGACGAAGACCGGCTGCGCCAGCACCTGGTGGATTTCCTGGAAGAGGTCGTTCCCGTTGCCGAGGAACTGGGCTTGCGCCTCTGCTGCCACCCCGATGACCCGCCGGTCCCCCTTCTGGGCCTGCCGCGCATTATGTCGACCGAAGCGCATTATGCCGCCGTCATGCAGGCGGTGGACCGAAATGCCAACGGGATCACCCTCTGCTCGGGGTCGCTCGGCGCACGGCCTGACAACGACCTGCCCGGCATGATGGAGAGGTGGGGGTCGCGGGTCCATTTCCTGCACCTGCGGAACGTGAAGCGCGAGACCGGCGATATCCGCGGCTCGTTCTTTGAAGACGAGCATCTGCGCGGCGACACCGACATGGTGGCACTGGTCGCGGCGGCCCTGCGCGAAGAATCCCGCCGCAAATCGGTGAGCCGCGCGGATTGGTCGATCCCGTTCCGTCCCGATCACGGGCAGGACATCCTCGACGATCTCGGACGCAAGGCGCAGCCGGGCTACCCGTCGATCGGGCGGTTGAAGGGGCTGGCCGAACTGCGCGGCGTGATCGCTGGGCTGCAGCATGGGATGCCGGCGGAATGACGGACAGGCTGACCGCGACCGAGGGCTTGCCGGATAACGTCCGGCGTCCCGGGTACAGCCGGGAGGAGCATGGCGCCGGTATCGTGCATATCGGCCTCGGCGCGTTCCACAAGGCCCACCAGGCGGTCGTGACCGATGATGCCCTGGCGGCCTCTGGTGGTGACTGGCGCATTATCGGTGTCAGCCTGCGCAGCGAGACGCCCGCCGAGGAACTGGCGCCGCAGGACGGGCTTTACACCGTGATCGAGCGCAGTGCCGCCGGAAGCCAGGCCCGCGTGATCGGTGCCCTGGCCGGGGCGCTTTGTCTCAAGACCCAAAGGCAGGCGGTGCTTGATGCGCTGCTGGCGCCGGAAACCCGGATCGTGTCGATCACGGTCACGGAAAAGGGCTACGGCATCGACCGTGCAACGGGCGGTATCGACCGTGGTCATCCGGCCATTGCCGCGGATCTGGCCAGCTCCGGAGAACCCGCAGGGCCTCGCGGGCCTGCTTGTGTGGGCCTTGGGCCAACGGCGCGCCGCTGGTGTTCCGCCCTTCACGGTCCTCTCCTGCGACAACCTGCCGGAAAACGGCCCGCTGCTGCGCGGTCTGCTGGTGGATTTTGCCCGCCATGCCGCTCCGGACCTCGTCGATCATATTGCGCAGGACGCCGCATTCCCCGCAACCATGGTCGACCGGATCACGCCCGCGCGCAGCGACGCCACGTTGCAGCTGGCGCGGGACATGATCGGCCGCGAGGACGCTGCCGCCATCGAGACGGAAGCATTCTGCCAATGGGTCATCGAAGACCGGTTTCCGACCGGCCGGCCCGATTGGGAAGCGGGCGGCGCGATCTTTGTGCCCGATGTGCGGCCTTACGAGAACATGAAACTCCGGATGCTGAACGGCAGCCATTCGATGCTCGCCTATGCCGGTTTCCTGGCGGGACATCGCCATGTGCGCGACGTCATGGCGGATCCGGATCTGGCTGTGCTGGTCCGCAGGCATCTGTCGGCCGCCGCCGCCACGCTCGATCCGTTGCCGGGCGTCGATTTCGGCGACTACGCGCGCGACTTGGAAGACCGCTTCCGGAACCCGCATCTGGCGCACGAGACCTACCAGATCGCAATGGATGGATCGGAAAAGATGCCGCAACGGATCTTGGCTCCTGCTGCCGATGCGCTGCACAGAGGTCAACCGTTCCAGCCCTTTGCCTTCGCGACAGCCATCTGGATCAGGTACACAATGGGGCGGACCGACAAGGGCGAGACCTATGCGCTTCGGGACCCCCGAGACGCGGAATTGCTTGCCGCTTCCGGGAGCGGAGAAGCACGCGATGTCGTTCGGGCGGTGCTTGAATTGCCCGGGCTCTGTCCTTCGGAGCTGCGGGACAACCCGGATTGGCAGGAGGCGGTCGAGTCCGAGTTGGAAAGCATCATGCAGAACGGCGTCGAGAACGCATTTCGCAGACTTGCACGCGACGAGTGAACTCGCGTCCAGCAGAGACGCGTCGCAGGCAATGTCTTTCAGCCATCCACACCCCAACCCACGCAGTCGTTATCCAAGGGCGCTGGACAGCAGGTCGCAAAGCACGGACTTTGCGGCATGATCAACCGACGAAACCTCCTCCTGACCGCTTGCGCGACGCTGGCCGCGCCGCGGATCGCTCGCGCTCAGTCCGGCGAATTGACCTCCGCGATCCGGAACATGCCGCAACTGCACTCCCTGCAAGTGCGTCGTGGTGACGAGGTCGTCTTCGCCGAAGCACCGCGCGGCCCCGGTCTCGACAATCCGGCGAACATCAAGTCCTGCTCGAAGAGCATCGTCGCCCTCTTGCTGGGCTGTGCGATCGACCGCGGCGAAATCGCCTCCGTGGATGCGCCCTTGAGCGCGGTCGCGCCCGGCATCCTGCCAACAAGCGCCTCGCCTGGCGTCGGCGACATCACGATGGAAGATCTCGTGACGCTGCGCGCGGGGCTCGAGCGTACGTCCGGGGCCAACTATGGCGGGTGGGTCAGTTCCTCCAACTGGCTGGCCGATGCGCTCAGCCGCCCGATGGTCGCCGAGCCGGGCCAACGGATGCTCTATTCCACCGGATCCACGCATATCCTCGGTGCGGCGCTGGCGGAGGCGGCGGGGCAGAGCCTGCTCGCATTGGCGCGCGACCGCATCGGAAATCCGCTCGGGATCGAGATCCCGCCGTGGACGCGCGACCCGCAGGGCTACTACCTGGGCGGCAACGAGATGGCGTTGCGTCCCACGGCGATGCTGCGGATTGCCACGCTGGTCCGCGATGGGGGCAAGTTCGACGGTCGACAGGTGGTCTCCAGCGACTGGATCGCCGCGTCGACGCAACCGCGCGCCCGATCGCCGTGGTCGGGGCTCTCCTACGGCTACGGCTGGTTCCTGTCGCGCTCCGGCTTCGTGCTTGGCCGTGGCTATGGCGGTCAGATCATCGCGGCGCACCCGAACCGGGATCTCGCCGTCGCCATCACGTCGGACCCGACGCAGCCCGCGCGCTCCGAAGGCTACTTCGGCGACTTGATGCGGCTTCTCGAGGGGCCGGTGCTGTCCGTGGCATAGCTTCGGTTTCGATACCGGGCTCGATGCCTGCGCTTGACCGGCTCCGACGCCCCACTCGTCTCTTGCATCGGCGAACCGTCCAGCCATAGATTGTCATCGTCTGTTGGTCAACGCACAGGTTCACCATGGAGAATTGGGACGAGGTCCGGACGGCGTTCCAAGTGGCGCGGCTGGGCACCGTCAGCGGTGCGGCCGAGGTTCTGGGCGTTCACCATGCGACGGTCATCCGGCATATCGATGCGCTCGAAGGGCGCCTGGGCGCCAAGCTGTTCCAGCGGCATGCCCGCGGCTACACGGCCACCGAGGCGGGTCAGGATCTGCTGCGGGTGGCGCAGACGACGGACGAGCAGTTCGCCCAGTTGTCGGGCCGCATCAAGGGACGCGGCGAAGGCGTGAGCGGCGAGCTTGTCGTGACCTCGCTGGTGGCCCTGTCGCCTCTGCTTGCCCCCATTCTGCAAAGCTTCCAGGCCGAACACCCGGACGTCATCATCAGGTACCTCACAGGCGACCGACTGTTCCGGCTCGAATATGGCGAGGCGCATGTGGCCATCCGCGCGGGCAGCGTGCCGGACCAGCCCGACAACGTGGTCCAGCGATTCTTCCGCCAGCATATCGGCATGTATGCCGCGCGAGCCTATGTCGATGCGCATGGACTGCCCGAGGACGAGAACGACTTCGAAGGTCACTGGTTCATCGCACATGACCGCGCCGACAGCCGCGCACCCTTCAATGTGTGGCTACGCGAGCGGGTGCCGCCCGAGGCGGTCCGCTTCCGGTCCACCGACGCCTGGGCCATGGACGCCGCCCTGCGCGCCGGTGCGGGCATCGGGTTCATGCCGGTTCTGGAGGCGCGCAAGGACCCCAACCTCGTGGAGGTGATCCCGAGCCGGGAGGAATGGTCCGCCCCGCTCTGGCTCGTGACGCATGTGGACCTGCACCGCACGACGAAGGTCCAGGCGTTCCTCAGTCATCTCAAGTCCGAAGCGAAACGCTGGGAGATATGAGCCGCATTCGCGCAACGTCGCGTGGCGCGCCCCTGAGCCCGGCGATGCAGGGCCATCTCGCGATGCTGCTCTTTTCCGCGCTCGTGGCGGGTTCCTTCTCGCTGGGGGTGATGTCCGCCAACGAGATCTCTCCGATCGCGCTGAACGCGGCACGCTTCTGGCTGGCTGCGGTGGTCGTCGGCGCGGCCGCGTCCTTCAGCGCGGGCTTCACGCGAGAAGCGGCGCGTGCCCCCTGGCGCTACCTCCTACTGGGCGGGCTCTTCGGCATCTACTTCGTGCTCATGTTCGAGGGGCTGAAGACCGCGCCCGCGGTCAGCGCCGCCGCGGTCTTTACCCTGACGCCGATCCTGTCCGCGCTGTTCGGCTGGGTCCTCCTTCGGCAGGTGATGACGCCTCGGATGGCGTTGGCGCTGTCGTTCGGTGCGGCCGGTGCGCTCTGGGTCATCTTCCGCGCGGACCTCGGCGCACTCGCCACCTTCGAGATCGGGCGGGGCGAGCTGATCTATTTCGTCGGATGCGTCAGCCATGCGCTCTACACGCCGATGGTGCGCAAGCTGAACCGGGGCGAGCCGGCGGTCGTGTTCACGTTCGGCATGCTGCTTGCGGGCGGCCTGCTGCTGACGATCTACGGATGGGGGGCCATCCGCGCCACGGATTGGGGCGCGCTTCCGGCGATCGTCTGGATCACGCTCGCCTATCTTGCCGTCTTCGCCAGCGCCGCGACCTTCGTGCTGCTGCAATTCGCCAGCATGCGGCTGCCCAGCGCCAAGGTGATGGCCTACACGTACCTGACCCCCAGCTGGGTGATCGTGTGGGAGATCCTGCTGGGCCGCGAGACACCGCCCTGGCTGATTCTCGGCGGCATCGGACTGACCGTCGCAGCATTGCTTTTGCTGCTGCGAGACGACGAGCGACCGGATTTTTTGAGGACCTGAAAAGTTGTAACGGCTATCCAAGGAAAATCTTCATGAATGCCTGCCATAACACGCATCAGGGCATGGGTCCTTCTGTACGTGTTGACGAGTAGACTGGTTTGGCCCATGCCCGCCCACGCATTCCGACATTACATCGCCGTGATCGCGGTTCTGATCACGTGTCTGACGCTGCTTCTGTCCTGAGTTCCTGTTCCAGAAAACGCTCGAAGGCATCGAGGTTCAACGCATCGAACTGACCGAAGCCCTGCATCCAGACGGATGCGTCGCGCAGCGCGTCCGGCTCCAGCTTGCACCACTTGACCCGCCCGCGCCGCTCCTGCGAAATCAATCCCGCGCGTGTCAGAACGCCGAGGTGTTTCGAGATCCCGGCCAGGGACATCTCGAACGGTTCCGCCACGTCCGTCACCGCCATGTCATCCTCGAGCAGCATCGCGAGGATAGCGCGCCGCGTCGGATCGGCCAGAGCGGCAAAAACGGTGTCGAGATTGCCAATCATGAGGCGCCCTTTGCCGGAGGATGGCTTGTTCGTCAACCAGATGGTTGAATATGCGATTTCGCGAGAAACGGCGCTTTCTTGTCAGAAGCAGGTTTTTCCGCGGTGATGCCGATCTTCTAAAGTTCAACTACTTCAAATGCTTGCAGGTAAATCAGGGTCAACCTTCCGCGCATTGACTCGCTGCGCCAGCCGCCCTAGCACAGTTGCAACTCAGGTGCGGGAATTTTCCTTGTCCGACGACGACAAGATGTCAGATCTGAACGCCAGAATCTCGGCGATGAAGGCGAGGCAGCAGGACAGCAAACCGCACGTGGAAGAGCACTATTCCCAGGCGCAACTGGGCTGGCGGATGGTGATTGAACTGGTTGCCGGTCTTCTGATCGGTTTCGGCATGGGGTACGGGCTGGACAGCCTGTTCGGAACGCTTCCGATCTTCCTCGTGCTTTTCGTATTGCTGGGCTTGGCTGCGGGCATCAAGACGATGATGCGAACGGCGCAGGAGTTTCAGAAGGATCAGGCCGCGGAGCATTCCGCGGATGCGACGGAGGAGCCGGAGAATGGCAGACAGCGCTGAAGCGGCCGAACACGGTGCAGAGGGCGGCGGGCTGGTATTCCACCCAATGGATCAGTTTATCGTGAAGCCGCTTTTCGGCGGCGACGTGGTTCACTGGTACACGCCAACCAACGTGACGCTGTGGCTGTTCCTGACGATCGCGGCGATCGCGGGTCTGCTCCTCTTCACCACGTCGAAGCGTGCGGTCATTCCGGGTCGCGGACAGTCGATAGCCGAGCTTGCCTACGGTTTCGTCTACAAGATGGTGGAGGACGTCGCCGGCAAGGACGGCGTCCGGTTCTTCCCCTACATCATGACGCTGTTCATGTTCATCGTCTGCGCGAACTTTCTCGGGCTGATCCCGATGGGCTTCACTACGACATCCCACATCGCGATCACCGCGCTGATGGCGCTGGCGGTGTTCCTGACCGTGACCATCGTCGGCTTCGTCCTGAACGGCGCCGGATTTCTGAGCCTGTTCTGGAATGCGTCGGCCCCGCTGGTCATTCGACCGATCCTGGCGGTGATCGAGCTGATTTCGTATT
Organism: uncultured Alphaproteobacteria bacterium; assembly: GCA_963721175.1. GTDB lineage: Bacteria > Pseudomonadota > Alphaproteobacteria > Rhodobacterales > Rhodobacteraceae > Aliishimia. The sequence goes on from CAVRIG010000008.1 coordinate 227,752, forward strand.
TCGTTCGGCCGGTGAGCCACTCGATCCGGCTTGCGGGCAACATGATGGCCGGCCATGCCGTGATCAAGGTCTTCGCGGGCTTTGCCGCGATCGCCGCGATCGCGCCGCTCAGCATTCTGGCGATCACCGCGATGTACGCGCTGGAAGTGCTGGTGTCGTTCATCCAGGCCTATGTTTTCGCAATTCTGACCTGCGTGTATCTGAAGGATGCGCTGCATCCGCATCACTGAGGTCCGGACACATCAATCAACCGAAATTCCATCGTAAGGAGAAGACAGACATGGAAGGCGATATCGTACAAATGGGTGCCTATCTTGGCGCGGGTCTGGCATGCACCGGCATGGGCGGCGCCGCAATTGGTGTGGGCAACGTTGTCGGCAATTTTCTGTCGGGCGCACTTCGCAACCCGTCGGCCGCCGCCGGTCAGACCGCGACGCTGTTCATCGGCATCGCGTTCGCCGAAGCGCTGGGTATCTTTTCGTTCCTCGTCGCACTGCTGCTGATGTTCGCCGTCTGAACTTCGACGAGCCATCCTTGCGCGCCGGGTGGGACTGAAACCCGCCCGGTGGTAGACCGGGGTTCCAGGAGGACGATCAAGTGGCAACGGAAACAGCAGTCGCCGGGCAACATCTCACCCCGGCCGAGTTGGAAGCAGCGGGTCGGTGCATCGATTCCTATGGCGGCGCCATCGGCATGCCGCAACTCTGCTTCGACTGGTACGGCAATCAGATCTTCTGGCTGCTCATCACGCTGGCCGTGATCTACTTCCTGCTGTCGCGGGTCGCGCTGCCACGGATCGCGGCAATCCTGGCCGAGCGGCAGGGAACGATCACCAACGCCATCGCCAATGCCGAGGACCTGAAGGCCAAGGCGTCCGAGGCCGAGGAGGCCTACAACAAGGCGCTTGCCGATGCCCGGTCGGAGGCTCAGGCAATCGCGGCGGAGACCAAGGCCAAGATGCAGCAGCAAGTCGACGACGCCATCGAACGGGCGGACGCCGAGATCGGGGCAAAAACGGCCGAATCCGAAAAGACGATCGCGGAGATCCGGGCAGGTTCCTTGGAGAGTGTGCGCGAAGTTGCGAACGACGTTGCACAGGATATCGTGGCCGCGATGGGGTACAAGACCGACGGCGATGCCGTGACCGACGCGGTCGAAGGCCTGATGAAAGGGTAGATGGGATGAAACGCTTCGCCACAGCCGGCGGTCTGGCCGCAACCTTGACGCTGGGAACGGCCGCGCAGCCGGCGCTGGCCGCGGGAGACGTGTTCTTCTCGCTGTCGAACACCGACTTCGTGGTGTTGCTGGCCTTCATTCTCTTCATTGCCGTCCTGATCTACTACAAGGTTCCGCTGAAGGTTGGCGGAATGCTCGACAAACGCTCGCAGGGCATCGCGTCCGAAATCGAGGAAGCGAAAAAGCTTCAGGAGGACGCGCGGAAATTGCTGGCCGATTACGAGCGCAAGCAGCGCGAAGTGCAGGAGCAGGCGGACCGGATCGTCGCGCATGCCAAGGATGAAGCACAGGTCGCGGCCGATCAGGCGCAAGAGGATCTGAAGAAGTCCATCGAGCGCCGGATGGCAGCAGCGGAAGATCAGATCGCCTCTGCTCAAGCACAGGCTGTGAGAGACGTGCGGGACAAGGCGGTGGTCGTGGCGATCGCTGCCGCGCGCGACATCATCGCCAGGCAGATGACGGCTGCGGACGGCGATCGTCTGATCGATGATGGCATCTCGCAGGTCGACGCCAAGCTGCATTGACATTCCGGGCCCCCGATCCCGAAAGTCGCCCGATCATGGTTTCGAGCCTCGGCTGCACCGTGCAGCCGGGGCTCTTTTTATTGCGCTCGCTCAAAGATGTGCGGCTGAAGACAGAGAAGCCATCGGGGATTCGGCGCAATATCTTGTGGAAAAACCCCCTATGCCCGCAGTTTCTGGTGTCCATCGCTTGACCGCTCTGGTCTCTGACGCCACCATGACCGGACAGGAGAGGAATTGGTTTCGTGCGGTTTTCCAGACTTCGGCTGACAGGATTCAAGAGCTTCGTCGATCCAACCGACCTCGTGATCGCCGAAGGGCTGACCGGCGTCGTGGGGCCCAACGGGTGCGGGAAATCGAACCTTCTGGAAGCATTACGCTGGGTCATGGGGGAGAACCGCCCGACTTCGATGCGCGGCGACGGGATGGAGGACGTGATCTTTGCGGGTGCGGCAAGCCGACCCGCGCGCAACTTCGCCGAAGTCAGCCTGAGCCTCGACAACTCGGAACGCTTGGCGCCTTCCGGGTTCAATGACAGCGACCTGCTCGAGGTCGTGCGGCGGATCACGCGCGACGTGGGGTCGGCCTACAAGACCAACGGCAGGGACGTCCGCGCCCGCGACGTGCAGATGCTGTTCGCCGATGCCGCGACGGGCGCTCAGTCGCCGGCGCTGGTCCGGCAGGGCCAGATTTCCGAATTGATCAACGCGAAACCCAAGGCCCGCCGGAGGATTCTCGAAGACGCGGCCGGCATCGGCGGACTCTACCAGCGCCGGCACGAGGCGGAATTGAAGCTCAAGGCGGCGGAAGCGAACCTCGAGCGGGTCGATGACATCCTGGAACAGCTGGCCGCCCAGATCCAGCAACTCGCCAAGCAGGCAAAGCAGGCCGCACGTTACCGTGAAATCGGCGCGGAGCTGCGGCGAACCGAGGGCATGCTGCTCTATCGGCGCTGGCGCGAAGCGGATGATTTGCGCGCCGAGGCCGAGGACGCCTTGCGGATGCGGACCAGCGAGGCGGCCAGGACGGAACTGGAGGTACGCGCGGCCGCCAAGGCGCGCGGCGCGGCGGAAGAAGCCTTGCCCACGCTGCGCGAAGAGGAGGCCATCGCCGCGGCCCTGGTGCAAAGACTGACCGTGCAACGCGATACGCTCGCGGACGAGGAAACCCGCGCGGAGCGCACGATCGAAACACTGAAGGCGCGCATCGCGCAGCTCGGCCATGACATCGACCGGGAAGCCGGGTTGAACCGGGATGCGGGCGAGACGATCGCGCGCCTTGAACAGGAAGCCGCCGAAATCTCCGATGCTTCCAAGGGGTTCGAGGCGGAATTGTCTGATGCGACCGAGGCCGCGCACGAGGCCGCTCGGGTCCTGCAGGCGCGCGAAAGCGATCTGGGACAGCAGACGGAAGACACGGCGCGTCTGGCGGCGCGCCATCAATCCGCGCAGCGTCTGCTGGAAGACAACCGCAAGATCCAGGCCAAGGCGGAAGCTGAGGCGGAAACGGCACGGACCGCTGTCGATGACTCCCACGCAGCCCTGGCCAAGGCGGGCGAGGATTTCGAAGCGGCGACGGTGGCTGAAGCGCAGGCCGTCGACATGGCCGACCAAGCCGAAGGGGCGTTGCAGGACGCGGATGACGCGCGCGCGGAGGCACAGGCGCGCGAGGCGGACGCCCGTGCGCAGCGGTCGGAGGCTGCCGGCGAGTTGAACGCATTGCGCGCAGAAGCCGGGGCTCTGGCCAAGCTGGTCGAACGGGATACCGCCGAAGGGGGCCAGATCATGGACGATCTGACCGTGGCGCCCGGCTATGAAAAAGCGCTGGGTGCGGCGCTTGCGGATGACTTGCGCGCGCCGATCGTCACGGATGATGGCCCCTCCGGTTGGGCGAGACTGGACCGGTACGAGCAGGCCCAACCGTTGCCGACCGGCGTGCAGCCGCTGAGCCTGTTCGTCGAGGTTCCGGACGCGTTGCTGCGGCGTATCGATCAGATAGGTCTTGTCGATGCCGACGATGCGGCGCGACTTCAAGCCGACCTGAAACCGGGTCAGCGGCTCGTGTCCACCGAAGGCGACCTCTGGCGCTGGGACGGGTTCCGGACCTGGGCGGAGGATGCACCAAGTGCCGCGGCACTGCGGTTGCAGCAGTTGAACCGCCTCGAGGAGCTGAAACAGGCGCTGGAACGCGCCGTCGCGCGGGCAGAGGGTGCGGACCGCGCGCACGAGACGCTGAAGGCGCGGCTCGAAGACCTGACCCGCGCGGATACCGAGGCGCGGGAGGCCAGAAAGCAGGCCGATCGGATGCAGGCCGAGGCCAGCCGCGCGCTGAGCCGGGCAGAGGCCGACCGGAACCTCGCGCAGGGGCGCCTCGACAGCCTGTCGCTGGCTGTCCGCCGGCACGAGGACGAGGCGATCAGCGCACGCAAGGCCGCCACGGAAGCCGAAGCGGCGTCGCGCGAGCTGGAGAATCTCGACGAGGCCCGCGCCGCCGTCGAGGATCTCCGGATGACGGTCGAAGCCGCGCGGATCACGATGATGTCCCGCCGTTCGGCTCAGGACGAGCTGCGCAGGACGGGCGAGGCGCGCGAACGCAGGTCGCGGGAGATCGACAAGGAGATCAGCGGCTGGGCGCACCGGCTCGAGACTGCGGAGAAACGCAGTGCAGAACTCCACGCGCGCAAGGACGCATCCGAGGCGGACTTGAACGAGGCACAGGCCATTCCGGAACGCATCGCGGCAGACCGCGCGGCGTTGATGCAGGAACTCGCCAAGGCCGAGAGCCGCAAGGCGAAGTCCGCCGATGCGCTGTCCTCCGGAGAGGGCGCGTTGCGCACCTGCCAGCAGGCCGAGCGCGACGCGGAGCGGGCGGCGTCCGAAGCGCGGGAAGCGCGCGCGCGGGCAGAAACGCGGGTCGAAGCCACCCGGGAGACGACCGAAGCCGCGGCAGACCGCATCGCGGAAGACCATCAGCTCACGCCCAACCAGCTTTTGTCCCGACTGGATGTCAGCACGGATGACATGCCGGGCGCGGAAGCGTTGGAGGCGGATGTGAATCGCCTGAAACGGCAGCGCGACGCGCTAGGCGCCGTGAACCTGCGTGCGGAGGAAGACGCCAACGCGGTGCGCGAGGAACATGACGGGCTGCAGGCCGAGAAATCCGACCTCGAGGATGCCATACGGACCTTGCGCAACGGGATTTCCAACCTCAACAAGGAAGGGCGCGAGCGGATTCTGACGGCGTTCGAGCAGGTCAACAGCAACTTCACCATGCTGTTCCGGCACCTCTTCAACGGTGGCGAGGCCAACCTCGTCATGGTCGAAAGTGACGATCCGCTCGAGGCCGGACTGGAGATCATGTGTCAGCCGCCGGGCAAGAAGCTGAGCACGCTGTCGCTGCTGTCGGGCGGGGAACAGACGCTGACGGCGCTGGCGCTGATCTTTGCCGTGTTCCTCGCCAATCCCGCGCCGATCTGCGTTCTCGACGAGGTCGATGCGCCGCTGGACGACGCCAATGTCACCCGGTTCTGCGACCTTCTCGACGAGATGTGCCGGCAGACCGAAACGCGCTTTCTCATCATCACCCACCATGCTGTGACGATGGCGCGGATGGACCGGCTCTTTGGCGTCACCATGCAGGAGCAGGGTGTCAGCCAGCTTGTCAGCGTGGACCTCAAGAAGGCCGAAGCGATGGTGGCGTGAGCCGTCCCGGCTCCGTCATAGACGGTTGAGCAGTCCAGGTGTCGGCCATGCATCCACCGGCAGGCCCAGGCGCTGCTGTTCTGCCCGGACCGCATCGCGGGTGCGCGCCCCGAGAATGCCGTCCACATCCCCCACGTCATGCCCCAAGGCTTGCAGCTTTTGCTGCAGCGCCTTCATCTGCGCGCCCGAAAGCCCGGGTTCGGGAGTGCCGGCATCATAGACCGGTGCGCCCTCGAGCCGCGTGGCGAAATACGCGGCGGTCATCACGTAGGTGAAGCTCTGGTTCCATTCGAAATAGACGTCGAGGTTGGGATAGCCGAGAAAGGCCGGCCCCTTGTGGCCCTGCGGCAGGATCAGCGACGCGGGCAGGTCGGCCAGCGCCCCGTTCCGCCCCTCCACGCCCAACGCGCTCCATTCGGAGGCCGGCAATTCGGTGTCGAGCCCGGAGAGCGACCAGTCCATGTCGGCCGGCACGGTCACCTCCTGCAGCCATGGTTCGTTCCGCTGCCAGCCAAGATGCACGAGCATCTTCGCGCCTGAGACCAAAGCATCGGGAATGGAACCTTTCAGGTCCACCCGCCCGTCTCCGTCGGCATCCACCCCGTTTTCCAGGATGTCCTTCGGCAGCATCTGCACCATGCCGACTTCACCGGCCCAGGCACCAGTCGTGCGCGCCGGATCGAAGCCCCCGCGTTTGTAGAGCTCGAGCGCCGCAAAGATCTGCGGCCGGAAGAGGTCCGGCCGCCGGCAATCATGAGCCAGCGTGACCAGCGCGTTCAAGGTGTTGAAGTCGCCTTGAAACCCGCCGTAGTCGGTTTCGAAGGCCCAGAAGGCCAAGAGGACGCCGCGGCTCACACCATATTCCTCTTCGATCCGGTCGAAGATGTCGTCATGGCGTTGGGCGAGAGTTGCGGCCCTTTTCCAGGCGCTGCTGGGAGATCAGGCGGCGCGAGAACTCGATGAAAGGCTTCTGGAAGACGCCCTGCGCGCGGTCGGCTTTGAGCACCGCCGGATCCTGGCGAACCGAAGACAGGAAGCCCGCAACCGTGGCCTCATCATAGCCCATTCCGCGCGCCTCTGCGCCGAGGCCGTCGATGAATGCGGAGAAGTTGCCCCCGCACTCGGCAGAACCGATCGCAGGCAGCGCGATCCAGGCAGACAGCAATACGGTAAAACGCATATCAGGCACTCTCCTAACAGTTCACGGCAGGGACTCTCCTGCAGAGAGACTCGATACGCAACGCCTCGCTTTCGGCGTCGGATGCGACGGGGACGCCCTTTTCTTTTCCTGATGCGCGGGTTGCCGCCAAGCAGGCTGCGATCATCCGCGGAAGATCGCTCAAATCCCCGTGTGTTAACAATCGCTCAGGCAACATTAATACATTGTTAACTTATGCGGCGCCACATGGATGGCATTGGGGCGGAATTGTGCCAACACCTGCATATGAGGGCACGGAGGAAGCATGGATGTACTGATCGTTCAGAGCGCGCCTGAGCTCGGGCTGCTGTGGCAGCGCCACCTGCAGAGGTGCGGCATGTGTGTCAGGGTGGCCGAGAGCCAGGATGACGCAATCGTGGCGATGAACCGAAAGGCGCCGGACAGTATCATTCTGGACCTTGTTCTGCAGAATGGCAGCGCATTGGCCGTCGCGGACTACGCGAACTATCGCTGCCCGGACGCGCGGGTGATCTTTGTGACGAACACGCGCTTCTTTTCCGACGGTTCGATTTTCGCGCATGCGGCGAATGCCTGTGCCTTCGTACAGACGGCGACCCCGCCGGAAGATCTTGCCGCGATGGTGCAATACTACGCGGCGGGTCGCAAATCGCGTGAATGCGGCGCCCAGTAGTCGAGTTCCGGATTTATCGGGATGATCCTGTGCGGATTTATCGTCTCGTGGCTGTAGTGATAGTGGCGCACGATATGTGCCAGATTCACCGTTTCTGACACGCCCGGCCACTGGAAGAGTTCGCGCAGATAGGCCCAGAGGTTCGGATAATCCACGATTCGGCGTCGATTGCACTTGAAGTGCAGGTGATAGACCGGATCGAAACGGATCAGGGTCGTGAACAGCCGCCAGTCGGCCTCGGTAAGCGTGTCTCCCAGAAGGTACCGGTTCGTGGCCAGATGCTCCTCGAGCCAGTCTAGCGTCTCGAAAAGCGGATGCACCGCCGCGTCATATGCCTCTTGCGTCGTGGCAAAGCCGGCCTTGTACACGCCGTTGTTGACCGTGTCATAAATCCGCTCGTTGATCGGCTCGATATCGTCGCGCAGCTCCTTGGGCCAGAAATCTTCGGTGTTGCCGGTGATGCCGTCGAAGGCGGAGTTGAACATGCGAATGATTTCCGCGCTTTCATTGCTGACGATGGTCTCGCGCGTCTTGTCCCACAGGACAGGCACCGTCACCCGTCCGGAAATCTCTGGATCCGCCTTGGTGTATATGTCGCGGAGAAAGCTCATACCGTAGAGCGTGTCGCCCGTCGCGCCGTGTTCGTCGGTCTCGAACGTCCACCCATCCGACAGCATGTCGGGATGCACGGCGGACACGGTGACATGTTCCTCCAGTGACTTCAGTTTCCGGAAAATGAGCGTGCGATGGGCCCAAGGGCACGCATAGGACACGTAAAGGTGGTACCGTCCCGATTCGGCCTTGAAGCCTTCGCTGCCGGTCCGCCCTGCGGACCCATCCTCGGTGATCCAGTTGCGGAACGCCGCGTTGGACCTTACGAATTTGCCGCCGGTCGATTTCGTATCGTACCACGTGTCGTGCCAAACACCGTCGACCAGTTGTCCCATGACGTCCTCCTTCAGATCATCCGCATCATACATGGGTTTTCGGGACGGCGCGACCCAGCCGAGTGAGCGCGCAGGCGATCTGCACATTCGCACAGATGCCGCGCCGCGGCGGATCTGTTTCCAAAGCGTGATCAGACAGTCTTAATAATTTCACTTGAATTTCAAGCTTTAGAGTCATCTTGATCGGAGTCGGTGGAAGGGGGCGAACGCATGACGACTTATCTCCCGAGGGACGTTCAAGCGGGCCTGGAATGGGCGCGGCTCAAGCGGCTCAGGAAGGCGTCGAAGTTGCGGATCGAGACCCCGGACGGCTACTTGCGGATCCTTCGCCTGTGGCGCACCGGGTTTTCCGTCCAATCCGCCGATGCGGTGAAACTGCGCGGGCTGGTGGATGTCTATGAAGGTCCCACGCACCTCTTCCAATGCCTGATCGTCGCCGCGAACGAAGAAGACGGCGAGATGCAGTACGAATTCAAACGAATGACGGTCGTCGCCACCGGTGCGGCGCGCGATTTCGCCACCGACGCGGACATACCGGTGGCCCTGATCGAAAACGCGCGTCTGACCTCCTGACCATGTTCCGGCGTTACGCAGCTTATTTCGTGCCGGACGGCACCTGGGGCGATTTCGGCGCGGCCTGGCTCGGCTGGGACAGCCGCATAGGCGCCGGAGTTCGAACTGATGGCACCGGAACTTGCGGAGTTGACGGAACGACCGCGCAAGTACGGGTTTCACGCCACGGTCAGATCGCCGTTCCGGCTGGCCGATGGATCGACGCAGGAGGAGGTCGCGATAGCGTTGGAAGCCGTCTGCGGGCAGTTTGAGCCGGTCCCGCTTCAGTCCCTCAAGCTCTCCCGCATCGGGCCGTTCTTCGCTCTGACCGCGCCGGGGGAATGGGCCGAGTTGCAGAACATCGCCGACCGCACGGTGGAGGCGTTGGACCCGTTTCGCGCGCCGCTGACCGAAGCGGAGCTGGCCCGACGGCGTGCCGGCACGCTTTCGGACCGGCAGGAGGAGTTGCTGGCGCGCTGGGGCTATCCTTATGTGAAGGAACAGTTCCGCTTTCACCTGTCCGTCACGGGTCCGACGAAGTCATCCGCGGAAGTCGAGCCGGAACTGCGCGAATGGCTGGACGAGCCGATGAAGGAGCCCTTGCTCGTCGACAGCCTCAGCCTGATGGGCGAGGCCGAGGACGGCCAGTTCCATCAGATCGCGCGGTTTGCCTTCTGACCGCTACTGAAGGTCGGAAAACGCCTCATGCATCCGGCGTCACGGCTTCTTCGACCCGCGAGCGCGGTGTGGCGAGGTTGAACCGCAGGAAGTCCTCTCCGCCCGCGCCGAAGGTGGGACCGTGGTTCACCGCGATGCGGGCGGTCTGTTCCACGCGGGCCGTGAATTCCGACGGCTCCATGCCCGTGCCGGAGAAATCCACCCAGGAGAGGTACGTCGATTCCAGGTTCATCGAGTGCAGCCCCGGGATCGCGTTGATGCCCGAGTCGAAGACCTTGCGATTTCCGTCGAGATACGCGTTGAGAGCATCGACCCAATCCGCACCCTCGGGCGAATAGGCGGCGGTCGCCATGTGCAGGCCGAAGGAATTGGGCGAAATTCCCAAAGCGGCCAGGCGCGTGGCGAACTGACTGCGCAGCTTCTCGTCCTCTATGATGACGTTACCAATATGCGCGCCCGACAGGTTGAAGGTCTTGTTGGTCGACGTCATCATCACCAGCCGGTCCGCGATATCGTCGACATGCGCCATCGGGAGGTGCGTGTGCCCGGGCATGATCAGGTCGTGGTGGATCTCGTCCGACACCAGGATCAGGTCGTGACGCCGTGCGAATTCGGCAATCTGCTGCAGCTCCGCCAGCGTCCAGACCCGCCCGCCGGGGTTGTGTGGCGAGCACAGGATCACCATCGTTTCGCGCCCGGTCATCTGCGCGTCGTAGGCGTCGAAATCCAGTGAATAGCGACCGTCGGCATTGACCATCCGGCACTCGACCACTTCGCGCCCGGCCGCTTTGATCACGCGGGCGAAGGCGTGGTAGACGGGCGTGAACAGCACGATGCCGTCGCCCGGTTCGGTGAACGTGTCGACACAGAGCGCCGTGCCGTTGACCAGCCCGTGCGTGGTGAAGATGCCGTCAGGCTCGACCTCCCACTTGTGACGCGTCTTCATCCACCACTGGATCGCCGCCTTGTATTTGCTGTCGTCTCCGAAATAGCCGAAAACGCCCAGATCCGCTTGCGTCCTCACCGCGTCGATCACGGCCTGCGGCGGGCGGAAGTCCATGTCGGCGACCCACATGGCGAGCCCGTCATCGGGCGAAACGCCGTAGACCTTTTCCATCATGTCCCATTTCGCGCAATGGGTGCCAGTGCGGTCGATGATCGGGTCGAAGCGGGGATCAGCGTTCATGTCGGGCTCCTGTTACTCGGCGCGAAAGTAACGCGGCCGTGGCCAAGCGCAACCCGATTGCAGCCCGCGCGCGGCTGTCATAAATAACGCAAAGATGAGATTGCCGATCGTCATACATCCCGATCCGCGGCTGAAGAAAGCCTGCGCACCTGTCGATGACAGCTCCGACGAATTGCGCCAACTTGGCCGCGACATGCTGGAAACGATGTACGTGGCGCCGGGCATCGGGCTCGCCGGGCCGCAGGTGTCGCACATGCACCAGATCATCGCGCTCGATTGCAACAAGGCCGAAGAAGACGAGCCGCGGCCTCTGGTCATGCTCAATCCGCGCGTCGTCGCGTCTTCGGAGGACCTGAACACCTACGAGGAAGGCTGCCTGTCGATCCCCGAGCAGTACGCCGACGTGACCCGGCCGGCCGAGGTCGAGGTGGAGTGGCTGGACCTCGACGGCAATCTGCAACGGGAAGGGTTCGCCGGTCTCTGGGCCACATGCGTGCAGCACGAGATCGACCATCTGTCGGGCAAGCTCTTCATCGATTATCTCAAGCCGCTCCGCCGTCAGATGATCACACGCAAGATGGTGAAGCTCAAGAAAGAGCGGGCGCGAGCCTGATGGCGGTTCTTCCAATCCTGCTATGGCCCGATCCACGATTGAGCGAGGTGTGCGGCCAGGTGCACGAGATCACCTCCGCGATCGAGAAGCTGGCCGAAGACATGCTGGACACCATGTACGATGCACCGGGCCGCGGGTTGGCAGCACCGCAGGTGGGCGTCATGAAGCGGCTCTTCGTCATGGATTCCACCTGGAAGGATGGCCGGCCGGACCCATTGGTCATCATCAACCCCGTGATCGAGGAGACGAGCGACGCGCGGGCCAGCAATGCCGAAGGGTGTCTGTCGATACCAGGCATCACGACGGAGATCAGCCGCCCGGCGCGCGTCAGGCTCAGCTGGACCGGACTTACGGGCAGCCGCTACGTTCAGGTCTTCGACGGGTTCGCGGCGACATGCGTCCAGCACGAGACGGATCATCTGGACGGCCTGGTAACGTTCGATCACCTCTCTGCCGCTGCGCGCGCCCGGGCCGAAGCGGATTACGAGGCGCTGGCATGACCGTGCGGCCGATCCTGCGCTGGCCCGACAAGCGGCTCAGGGCGCGTGCTGCGACGGTCGAGGCTGTCACCGACGAGATCCGCGCCATCTGGACCGACATGGTGGACACGATGGACGCGATGCCGGGGCTGGGTCTTGCGGCCCCCCAGATCGGCGTGATGCTGCGGCTTGCGGTGGTGGACGTGACGCCGGACCGGTCGCGGCGGATCCTGCTCGCCAATCCGGAGGTGATCGAGGCCAGCGCGGACCTGCGCGCGCACGAGGAGGGCAGCCCTTGTTTGCCCGGCCTCTCCGCCCGGTTGGAGCGTCCGCGGGTGGTGACGGTGCGCTACCTCAACAGCGACGGCGCGATCATCGAGCGGGCCTTCGAGGACGTCGAGTTCGACCAGCGTCCAGCACCAGATCGATCACCTCGCCGGGCGGATGTATTTCGAACGGCTGGGCCGGGTGAGACGCGACATGCTGCTGCGCAAGGCGCGCAAGGTGCAGGCCTGATGCGGATCGTGTTCATGGGCACTCCGGATTTTGCCGTCCCGGTGCTGGAGGCGCTGGTGGCGGACGGTCAGGACATCGTCTGTGTCTACTGCCAGCCGCCCAGGCCCGCCGGGCGCGGCAAGAAGGACCGTCCATCGCCGGTACAGGCGCGCGCGGAGGAGCTGGGATTGCCTGTCCGCCATCCCGTGTCGCTGAAAGGCGAGGAAGACCAGACGGCATTTGCCGAACTGGATGCGGAGATCGCTGTTGTCGTCGCCTATGGCCTGATCCTGCCGCAGGCGATTCTGGACGCGCCGCAGCGCGGCTGTCTCAACGTCCACGCGTCCTTGCTGCCGCGTTGGCGCGGGGCGGCCCCGATCCATCGCGCGATCATGGCCGGCGACGCGGAGACGGGCGTCTGCATCATGCAGATGGAGGCCGGCCTCGACACCGGACCCGTACTGCTGCGACAGGCGACACCCATCGGGCCGGAGGAAACGACCGGCGAGTTGCAGGCCCGCCTCGCGGAGATCGGTGCCACCGCCATCGTCGCCGCGTTGCAGGGGCTTGGCGGCCTGTCGCCGCTCCCCCAGCCCGAGGAAGGCGCCACCTATGCCACGAAGATCGACAAGTCCGAAGCGCATGTCGACTGGACCCGGCCTGCGGTCGAGGTTGACCGCCTGATCCGTGGGTTTGCGCCTTTTCCCGGCGCCTGGAGAGATGTCGATGGCGTCCGCGTCAAGTTCCTCGGCTCCCGCCTCGCGGAGGGGTCAGGCGAACCGGGTGAGGTGCTGGACGATGCGCTGACCGTGGCCTGCGGGCAGGGCGCGGTGCAACTCACGCGGCTGCAGAAGGCGGGGCGCGGCGCGCAGGAGGCGGCCGATTTCCTGCACGGTCTGCCGATCCGCAAGGGCACGCGGCTCTGATGTTTCCAACGCTGATCGGAACCGTGGTGATCGCCGGGATCGTGGGCTATGTCTCCGAGAAGTCGGGCTTTACCCATAACGGCATCCTGCAGAGCATCATCATCTGCATCGGCGGCGCGTTCCTCTTCTACTTCGTGCGGCTGATGTTCGGCTTCGGCTTTTCCAGCCCGGGCTTGAACGCCATTCTGTCTTCGATCGGCGCGCTGATCATTGTCCCGACCCATTGGCGGAGGTGATCATGGCGATCCTCTCCGATGGAACATCCGGAGGAAGTAGGGTTCAGCGCCGCGGCGGGCGGCTGCGGTAGGTTGGCAGCCGCCAGCCGAACTTGAGTGACCCGGCCCGCAGCGCCCAGGTGACGGCCATGGTCGCGACGAGCCCCACCACGGGCGCGCTGTCCAGGGTGTCCGCCACCAAACCGGCGCAGGCGCCGCCGAACGCGGCCGAGACATAAAGCTCGCCCTGCCGCAGGACCATCGGCACCTCGTTCACGACGATATCGCGCATCAACCCGCCCATGCAGCCGGTGATGACCCCGATCAGAACCACGACCGGCGCCGTTTGCCCGGCGCCGAGGGCGACGCCGACACCGGCCGACACCGCGACACCAAGAGCGGCGCTGTCGAGCCAGATCAGCACGCGGAGGCGGCTTTCCATCAGATGCGCGGTGAAAAAGACCAGTATCGCCGCCGCACAGCCCACGAGGATGTAGCCAGGCGTTGCCATCCAGAAGATGGGTCGGTCTAGCAGGAGATCCCGCAACGTTCCGCCGCCCACGCCCACGAGGCAGGCCAGAAACATGAAGCCCACCGGGTCAAGCTGCGAGCGCGAAGCCGTCAATGCGCCGGTCAGTGCGAAGATGAACACTGCGGCATAATCGACCAGTGCGAGCCACGTCACCTCAGCCGCCCTGCGGCTTGAACGGCGCCATGCCCGCGCGGGCCAGTTCGTCCGCGCGCTCGTTCTCCGGGTGGCCCGCGTGACCCTTCACCCATTCCCATGTCACGTCATGCTGCACCTGGGCCGCATCCAGCCGCTGCCAGAGGTCCACGTTCTTCACCGGTTTCTTTCCGGCGGTTTTCCACCCGTTCTTCTTCCAGCCGAAGATCCAGCCGGTCACACCGTTCTTGACATAGGCGGAATCGGTGATGATCGTGATCCGGGACGGCCGGTCCAGAACCTCAAGCGCGCTGATTGCGGCCATCAGTTCCATCTGGTTGTTGGTCGTGTCCGCTGCGCCGCCCGACAGTTCGCGCTCCTTGACGATGGTGTCGCCGTCCTTGGCCTGAAGTACGACGCCCCAGCCCCCGGGGCCCGGGTTACCGGAGCAGGCGCCGTCGGTGAAGGCATAAAGTTCAGCCATCCTTGCGGGCCTGGATTACCAGCCAGGGCTCCACGTCGCCGCTGAGACCCTTGCCCTCGCCGGTCCAGCGGGCGAACGGGATCAGGCCGACGCCCGTGAGGAGACCGGTCAGTTCCGTATCGCCGACATACGTGTATCGCCGCCCCAGACCGTCGCGTTTCGTTCCTTGGCCGGTCTTCATGCCGATATGGAACACGCCGCCCGGTTTCAACGCGTGCGCAATGGCCGCGAGATATCGGGGAAGGTCGCTGCGCGCCGCATGCAGAAGCGAGAAATTCGCCCAGATCCCATCGAAGATATCCTGTCCCGGTGATGTCGTCAAAGCTCTCCTGCCGCACGGTGACGCCGGGCTGCCGGGACGCCAGCGCCACCATTTCCGCACTGGCATCGGTGGCCGTGACGTGATGGCCGGCGGCCGCCATCAAGCCCGCGGAGCGTCCCGGCCCGCACCCGAGGTCGAGAACTTGCGCGCCGTTGGGCAGTTGATCGAGAAAGTGCTGCAATTGCGTGTCCGGCTCATCCGGCTTGCCGAAGCGTGTGGCATATTCACTCGCGCGCGCATCGTAGACGTCGAGGGTCTGCCGGTCGATCACAGCAGGACACCGACCGCCAGGCACGCCACGACGATCGCGGTGAGCAGGATCCGCAACCTCAACCACCAGTTGGGCGTCAGGCCCCAGGAAGAAAAGGCGAAATCGAGGATCAGGAGGCCCAGAAACCCGAAAATCAGGTTGGTGCCGGCGCTGACCGGACCTCCACCAATCATGAAGAAGGCCCAGAGCGCCGGAATGACAGAAAGGGCGTAACCGGTCGCCGCCTGTCCGCCAGTTGCGCGGCTTGCAAACCCCCAGAGCACGCCGGACATGAAGCTGAGTATGACAGTTCCGTAAGCAAGCTGCACATAAGGACCGACGAAGCGCGGCCCCAGATTGGCCGCCCCCCATGTTTGGAGCGGGCCCGACAGGTATGTCGCGGCGCCCCAGACGAAAGGGATCAGTCCGGCAAGGCCGAGAACAAGCGGAGCGGTGGGGATGCGGCTCATGCTGCGGGTCCTAGTCAGACTGACGGCCGCTTTCAAGCGGGTTCGCGCAGGACGCGGGGCACCTTGAATTCGACGTTTTCCTGCGCCGTCTCGACAGTCTCTGCGGGTCACGTCGTAATGCTCTGAAAAGGCCGCGATCACCTCTTCGATCAACACTTCCGGCGCGGACGCACCTGCGGTGATGCCGACCGAAGAAATTCCCTCCAGCGCACGCCAATCGATATCCGAGGCGCGCTGGACCAGCTGCGAATAGCCGCAACCGGCGCGCGCGCCCACTTCGACCAAGCGCTTGGAGTTGGAGGAGTTCGGCGCGCCCACGACCAGCATCGCGTCGCAGTGGGGAGCCATCGCCTTCACTGCGTCCTGCCGGTTGGTCGTGGCATAGCAGATGTCTTCCTTGTGTGGCCCGATGATCGCCGGGAAGCGGTCCTGGAGCGCCGCGACGATGTCCGCCGTGTCGTCGACGGACAGGGTGGTCTGCGTGACGTATGCCAGTTTTTCCGGATCGCGGACGTGCACCTTGGCCACGTCGGCGACCGTTTCCACAAGCAGGACCTCGCCCGCCGGAAGCTGACCGATGGTGCCCAGCGTCTCGGGGTGCCCGGCATGGCCGATCATGATCATCTGCAAGCCGTTCTCGTGATGCCGCGCCGCCTCGATATGCACCTTGGAGACCAGCGGACAGGTCGCATCCACGTAGACCATCCGGCGCGCCGCAGCGGCTGCGGGTACGGATTTCGGCACGCCATGGGCGGAGAATATCACCGGCCTGTCGACGGGGCACTCGTCCAGTTCTTCGACGAAGACAGCACCTTTGGCGCGCAGCCCGTCGACAACGAAACGGTTGTGAACGATCTCGTGCCGGACGTAGACCGGCGCCCCCCATTTCTCGAGCGCCATCTCCACGATCTTGATCGCGCGGTCCACGCCTGCGCAAAACCCGCGTGGGGCCGCAAGATAGAGGGTGAGCGGGGGTTTTGCCATGGCGTCGTCTCCTTGGTCGAGACCTAAGGACAATCAGGCATCACGTCCAGAGCGTGCCGGTGTCGGAACCGCGGAATTCAAGGTGCTTCCGCCGCTATGTAATGCTGGTCCGGATCCCCGGGATCCAGATTGCTCGAGGCAAGCGAAAACGCTGCAGAACCCTCGCATTCTGCAGTCGTCAGATCACTCGTTCGCCGTCTCGCGCTCGCGCGTGCGATCCTGCTGGTTGTCCCGCGGCGGACGGCCAATCACCTCGCGCAGCTCGTCGAGCTCGATGAAATTGTCGGCCTGGCGCCGCAATTCATCCGCGATCATCGGCGGTTGGCTGCGGATCGTCGACACGACCGACACGCGTACACCTTGACGCTGAAGGCTCTCGACCAGCGGCCGGAAGTCGCCGTCGCCGGAGAAGAGCACGATGTGATCCACGCGTGGCGCCAGTTCCATGGCATCGACCGTGAGTTCGATATCCATGTTGCCCTTGACCTTCCGGCGGCCCATGCTGTCGGTGTATTCCTTCGCCGGCTTGGTCACCATCGCGAAGCCGTTGTAGTTCAACCAGTCCACCAGGGGCCGGATCGGTGAGTACTCGTCGTTTTCCAGGAGCGCCGTATAATAGAAGGCACGAAGCAGCTTGCCGCGCCGCATGAACTCCTGCCGAAGCAGTTTGTAGTCGATATCGAAGCTCAGCGACTTTGCGGCGGCGTATAGATTCGAACCGTCAATGAACAGCGCTAGCCGTTCGTCTTTATAAAACATCCAATATGCCCTTTTCGAACCTGAACCCGCGCTGTTGCATCCGTGAGTGAGTGGTAAGGTGCACGGGTGGGTTGGAGATAAAGTAGGCTTTTTTGCTTATGTCGCAATATGGCCATCTAGCTCAAGACGGCGGATTCTCGCCTCAATTTGGGTCACTTGTGCTTGTTGCGGCAGGCTCGAACCAGTTTTCGTCACAAGGTTCCCCGACGGAAACTCTCCTGGCCGGTTTCAGAATGCTCGGGGACCGGGGCGCGGTGATTCGGGACTCAAGCAGGTTTTACGCGACACCATGCTTTCCGTCCGGTGCCGGGCCGGACTACGTCAATGCAGCCCTACGTGTGGAGCTGTCCGGAACTGCGCGGCAAGCATTGGATATTCTGCACGAGGTGGAAGAGGCGCTGGAACGCACCCGCGACAAAAGGTGGGGCCAGCGCACGCTCGACCTCGATCTGATCGCCTGCGGTCAGCAGGTCAGCCCGGAGAGGACGACAGTCCAGCACTGGATCGACCTGCCGCTCGATCGGCAATTGCGGGCCGCTCCCGAAGAATTGATCCTGCCGCACCCGCGGTTGCAGGACCGCGCCTTCGTGCTCGTTCCCCTCATGGATATAGCGCCCCAGTGGGTGCATCCCGTCATCGGCAAGACCGTGCGCCAGATGCACGCCGACCTGCCCGCAGCGGATCGAAATGCCGTGAAAGCGCTTGTCATTCAGCCCCGAAATCAATAAAAGGCCGCTCTCTACGTCACTGAATACAGCAATCTGGAGCGTTTTATGGCGCGTGTCACTGTCGAAGACTGTGTAGACAAGGTTCCCAACCGGTTCGAGCTGGTCATGCTGGCGGCACACCGAGCGCGGGAGATCGCATCCGGCGCACCGATCTCCGTGGATCGGGACAACGACAAGAACCCGGTCGTGTCGCTACGTGAAATCGCCGAGGAGACCCAGAGCGCGGAGGAACTGCGCGAGCGTCTGATCGAGTCGAACCAGACCCAGATCGAGGTCGACGAGCCCGAGGATGACGCGATGGCGCTCCTCATGGGAGGCGAGCAGGACAAGCCCGACGAGGATTCGATGTCGGAGGAGGCACTGCTGCGACAATTGATGGCGGCGCAAGGGCAGGGCTGACGCGGAACGCAGAAGCCCGGAAGCGGACCGGCAATGACAGCTGATGATCTGATCGAACTGGTCCGCGCCTACAATCCCAATACGAACGCGAAACTGATCCGCGACGCCTATTCGTTCGGCGACGGCATGCATTCCGGCCAGATCCGTCATTCCGGCGAGCCCTACTTCACGCACCCCGTCGCGGTGGCCGCCATCCTGACCGAGCAATCGCTCGACGACGCGACGATCATCACGGCCCTTCTGCACGACACGATCGAGGACACCAAGGCCAGCTATCCGCTGGTTGCCGACAAGTTCGGAGAGGAAATCGCCGATCTCGTCGATGGGGTAACGAAGCTGACCAACCTGCAGCTTTCGAGCGTCGAGACGCGTCAGGCCGAGAATTTTCGCAAGCTCTTCATCGCCATGTCGAAGGACCTGCGCGTGATCCTGGTGAAGCTGGCCGACCGGCTTCACAACATGCGCACGATCAAGTCGATGAGCCCGGAAAAACAGGCGCAGAAGGCGCGCGAGACG
The DNA here is from genome assembly GCA_963721175.1 of uncultured Alphaproteobacteria bacterium. Classification (GTDB taxonomy): domain Bacteria; phylum Pseudomonadota; class Alphaproteobacteria; order Rhodobacterales; family Rhodobacteraceae; genus Aliishimia. Next base: position 246,727 of record CAVRIG010000008.1, read on the forward strand.
ATGGATATCTATGCGCCGCTCGCCGGGCGCATGGGAATGCAGTGGATGCGGGACGAGCTCGAGGATCTGGCGTTCAAGGTCCTGAACCCCGAAGGCCGGCTGTCGATCATGCGGCGGTTTCTGACGCTGCAGCGCGAGAGCGGCGACGTGATCCAGCGGATCACGAAGGACATGATCAAGGAGCTCGACAAGGCCGGTATCGAGGCCGAGGTGTTCGGTCGCGCCAAGAAACCCTATTCGATCTGGCGCAAGATGGAGGAAAAGGAGCAGGGGTTTTCGCGTCTCTCCGACATCTACGGGTTCCGCGTGATCACCTCCTCCGAGGAAGACTGCTACCGGACGCTCGGCGCGATTCACCAGCGCTGGCGGGCCGTGCCGGGCCGCTTCAAGGACTACATCAGCCAGCCCAAGTCGAACGGGTACCGGTCGATCCATACCACGGTCCTGGGCCGCGACGGAAAACGCGTGGAGGTTCAGATCCGGACCCAGGGGATGCACGAGGTCGCGGAAACCGGTGTCGCGGCACACTGGTCCTACCGCGACGGCGAACCGGCGGAAAACCCGTTTGCGGTCGATCCGGCCAAATGGATCAGCCAACTCTCCGAGCAGTTCGATGGCAGCGAGGATCACGAGGATTTCCTCGAGGCGGTGAAACTCGAGATGTATCTCGACAAGGTCTTCTGCTTCACGCCCAAGGGCGACGTCATCAAGCTGCCGCGCGGCGCGACCCCGATCGACTTCGCCTATGCCATCCACACGCGGATCGGGTCGGCCTGCGTGGGGGCCAAGGTCGATCACATGCGCGTGCCGCTCTGGACCCGGCTGAAGAACGGTCAGTCCGTGGAGATCATCATCGCCCAGGGGCAGCAGCCGCAGGCCACATGGCTCGACATCGCCGTGACCGGCAAGGCCAAGAGCGCCATCCGCCGCGCGTTGCGCGAACAGGACCGCGACCAGTTCATCCGGCTGGGCCGCGAACTTGCCCGCTCGGCGTTCGGCCACGTCCGCAAGAGGGTGACCGACAAGGTTCTCGATACTGCGGCCCGCACGCTGCGGCTTACGTCCGGTGACGAGGTTCTGGCGCGGCTGGGCTCGTCCGAGCTGTCCGGGCACGAGGTGGTTCAGGCCGTCTATCCCGAGCTGATCTCCTCCGACGGCGAGAAGGTCGATTCGCGCCGGGCCGTGATCGGCCTGAGCGCCGGCCAGCGATTCGAACGCGCGCCCTGCTGTCAGCCCCTGCCGGGAGAGCGGATCGTCGGTGTGACGTTTCGGGGAAAGGGCGTGGTGGTCCATGCCATCGACTGCGTGCGGATGGCCGAGTACGAGGATCAGCCCGACCGCTGGATCGATCTGCACTGGCAGGACGGCACGCACCCGGCCGTCTACGGTGCGACGCTGGACGTCACGATCAGCAACGATGCGGGGGTTCTGGGGCGTGTCTGCACCTTGATCGGCGAGACCGGCGCCAATATTTCGGATCTGGGATTTCTGGATCGGAAACCTGACTTTTACAGATTGCTGATCTATGTGGAATTGCGTGACCTTGCACATCTGCATTCGCTGATGAGATCGCTGGAAGCCGAAAGCGACATTGCGACCGTGGAAAGGTACCGCGACGAAACGACGCCGGCCCCCAAGGTGCTGATGGCGGACGCGCAGTAAACGGAGTTGGACGGGTGTTCAAGCGCCGCGACAGACGGCCTCTTTGGCAGGCGGTGGTCCATTTCTTGTGGCCTCGTGGCGGCTGGGCCCGTGCGTTTCACTACGTCAAGCACCGCGTGCGCCGGCTTCCCGACAGTCCGGAACGCATTTCCCGCGGCATCTGGGCGGGCGTCTTCACCACATTCACGCCGTTCTATGGTCTTCACTTCTTGGTGGCCGGGGCGATCGCGCTGGTCATGCGGGGTAATGTGCTGGCCGCGCTCATGGCGACGTTCTTCGGCAACCCGCTGACCTATGTCCCGATCGGGATCGTGTCGCTGCAGACCGGCCACTGGCTGCTGGGATCGCAGCTGAAGGAAGGCGACAAGATGCAGTTCGGCGGCGCCTTCGTCGATGCGTGGCGGGATCTGACGCACAACTTCTTCGCCATGTTCGACGAACAGACTGCAGATTGGCAGGGTCTTGCGGACTTCTATGACGAGGTCTTCTTTCCCTACCTGATCGGTGGGCTGATACCCGGGGTGATCGCCGCCACCGTGTGCTATTACCTGTCGACGCCGCTCATCCGGGCCTATCAGAAACGGCGCAAGGGCGTGATCAAGGCCAAATTCGAGGCCTTGAAAGCCAAGGCCGCAGCGGCCAAGAAGGCAAAGGCGGAACATCCCGGAGAATAGGCCATGTCGAACCAGTTGCGGCTTGGTGTGAACATCGATCACGTGGCGACCGTGCGCAATGCGCGCGGCGGCACCACACCCGATCCGGTGCGGGCGGCGAAACTCGCCGAGGAGGCGGGGGCGGACGGGATCACCGCACATCTCCGCGAGGACCGACGCCATATTTCCGACGGGGATATCGAAGGTTTGATGGACGCGCTCGGCGTCCCACTCAACTTCGAGATGGCCGCGACGGAAGAGATGCAGAAGATCGCGTTGCGCCACAAGCCGCACGCCGTCTGCATCGTCCCCGAAAAGCGTGAGGAGCGTACGACCGAAGGCGGGTTGGAGGTCGCGCGGGAAGAGAACCGCCTCGCGCATTTCATCGCACCTCTGCGCGACGCCGGCTGCCGCGTTTCGATCTTCATCGCCGCCGACAGACGGCAGATCGAGGCCGCGCACCGGATCGGCGCACATGTGATCGAACTGCACACCGGCGCCTATTGCGACGCGCACAGCGAAAGGCGGACCGAGGACCGCGACCGTGAACTGGAAGCGATGCGCGAGATGTCCGCATTCGCCGATGCACTCGGGCTCGAAGTGCATGCAGGGCACGGGCTTACCTACGAGACCGTGGGCCCGGTCGCGGCATTTCCCGAGGTGCGGGAGTTGAACATCGGTCATTTCCTGATCGGCGAGAGCATCTTTCTGGGTCTCAAGCCCGCGATTGCCGAGATGCGCCGCCTGATGGACGAGGCGCGGAAGTGACACGCCAACGACGTCGGTCCGTCGTGGCGATGGCGGCGCTGATCCTTGCGGCCTGCTCGATCTTCATGCTCGAACGGCCGCGCTTGGGGCTCGACATCACCCACTCCACCGTCGGCCGAACCCCGGTCACCACCTATCGGCTTCCGGACGCGGACGGTCCGCCGGTCCTGGTGGCCCACGGCTTTGCCGGGTCCCGTCAACTGATGCAGGCGTACAGTCTGACCCTGGCGCAGGCGGGCTACGTCGTCGTCGCCTTCGATTTCGAAGGACATGGACGCAACCCGGTGCCGATGTCGGGAGACGTGACGGCGATCGACGGCACCACGCGCCTTCTCGTGTCGCAGACGCTGGATGTGGTCGCCGCCGCACTGGACGAGACCGGGGCGGACGACATTGCCTTTCTGGGCCACTCCATGGCGAGCGATGTCATTATCCGGGCAGCGATCGAAATGGAGGACGGCGCGGGACCGATCGTCGCGATTTCCCCCTTCTCCGGCGCCGTGACACCGACGCAACCCAAGAACCTGCTGATGATATCGGGAGCCTGGGAGGGACGTTTGCGGGAATTCGGGCTCGACGCCGTGCGCCAGGTGGAGCCTGGAGCCGAAGAAGGCGACATCGCGCGCGAAGGTGACGTGCGCCGCGCCGCGCTCGTCGCCCCGGGCGTCGAGCATGTCGGCATTCTCTACAGCCAGACAGCGCTCAAAGCGGCCCGCGACTGGCTCGATACAGCGTTCGGACGGCAGAGCAACGGACCCGTGGCGATGATCGGGCCTTGGCTGCTCGCACTCCTCGCTTCGCTCGTGGCATTGGCCGCGCCGCTGGCCGCTCTCTTGCCCCGCACTGCGCCAATTCCGCCGGAGCCCTTGCCGGCAGTCCGGTCTATCGGCATTGTCCTGATCCCGGCGGTCGTCACGCCGCTGCTTGCGCCGTTTCTGGTGCCGGATCTGCTGCCGGTCCTCGTGGCCGAATACCTGCTGATCCACCTTGCGATCTATGGCGTCCTGCAACTCGTCCTGCTTTGGCTTGCGGGCCGGCGGATAGGGAGGGTCGATCCGATCGCGACACTTGGACTGCTGGTCTGGGGGCTGGGCGCGTTCGGGCTTGCGCTCGACCGTTATGGCGCGAATTTCGTGCCCGATCTGACCCGCCTTGCGATTATCGCCGTGCTGGCTCTGGGGGCTGTCCCCTTCATGCTGGCAGATGCGGTTCTGACGCGCGGTGCGCCGCTCTGGTCGCGGGTGCTGGCGCGGGTGGGCTTTCTGGCTTCGCTGGTTTTCGCGGCCACCCTGGATTTCGAGGGGCTGTTCTTTCTCCTGCTGATCACACCCGTGGTGCTGCTCTATTTCCTGACCTTCGCGCTGATGGGCCGCTGGGTGTCGTTGCGCGCAGGACCCGGCGCGGCCGGTCTGGCGCTCGGCCTGATCCTGGCGTGGTCGCTTGGGGTGAGCTTTCCGCTCTTCGACGCATGAGTGACAACGCCTTCAATCCGTTTTGCATGGGCCGGACCGGGGAATTTGGCGCCGTTTTCGAGCGTATCATCGCTCGGGCCGGATTTGCGAGTGATTGCTTGACGGCAGAACGGGAGGCGGAGCATTGATCCTCGGCATCGGCACAGATCTGGCGAACATCGACCGCATCCAGGGCACCCTTGATCGGTTCGGCGACCGGTTTCGCAACCGCGTCTTCACTCAGACCGAGCAGCGCAAGGCCGAACGGCGACGCGACACGGCGGGCACCTACGCGAAGCGATGGGCTGCCAAGGAAGCCTGCTCCAAGGCGCTGGGCACCGGGTTGCGCATGGGAATTTCCTGGAAGGACATGTCGGTGACCAACCTGCGCTCCGGACAGCCGGTGATGCACGTGACCGGATGGGCTGCCGAACGGCTGGCGGAGATGACACCGGCGGGCCATGAGGCCGTGCTGCACGTCACACTGACGGATGATCATCCCTGGGCGCAGGCATTCGTCGTGATCGAGGCGCGCCCGGTCGGGCATGAGACAGGCTGATCGCACGCGGTCGTGACGCAGTGAACGGCACTGGGCGTATCGGCAGTGCTTGACACCTTGCAGGCAGCCTTTCATGAAGCCGGAGCAGTCGGACATCGGGACAGGCAGGCCGCAATGGCAGAGAAGAAGACAAAGACCAGCGGCGGCATCGTCGAAACCATCAAGACGATCGTCTACGCGCTGCTGATTGCCGGGGTCTTCCGCACGCTCTTCTACCAGCCGTTCTGGATTCCGTCGGGATCGATGAAGGAAACGCTGCTGATCGGCGATTTCCTCTTCGTCAACAAGATGGCCTATGGCTACAGCTACGCCTCCTGCCCAAGCGTGATCATTCCGCGCCTCGGCATTGACATCGACGCCAGCGACCTTTGCGGGTTCTTCGACGGTGACAACTCGCGTCTGTTCGGCGGACTGCCTGAGCGCGGCGACGTCGTGGTCTTCCGCCATCCGGTATCCGGGCGTGACTACATCAAGCGGCTGATCGGCCTGCCGGGAGACCAGATCCAGATGGTCGATGGCCAGGTCGTGATCAATGGCGAACCCGTACCGCAGGAACCTGACGGGGCGTATCGCGAAGTGATGGATCTGCAGGGCTCGCAGCGGCAACGCCCGCGGTGCGAGAACGGACCGGTGGGCATGGGCGCGGTCTGCGAAAAATCGCGCTCGATCGAGACCTTGCCGAACGGGCGGAGCTACGCGGTGCTCAACATCGGCGACCAGTCGTCGGACAACACCGGTGTGTTCAACGTGCCGGAAGGTCATTACTTCTTCATGGGCGACAATCGCGACAACTCGCTCGACAGCCGGTTCGCGCGCAGCGCCGGCGGGGTCGGCTTCGTTCCGTACGAGAACCTGATCGGGCGCGCCGACCGGATCATGTTCTCCTCCTCGGGGCGTTCCATGCTGTTTTTCTGGACGTGGCGCGGCGACCGTTACTTCAAGGGTATCGAGTGAAGCTGTCCGCCGAACTCCGGGCGCTGACGCAGCGGATCGGATACGACTTCTCGCGCCCCGCGCTTTTGGTCGAGGCGGTGACCCATGCGTCGATCGCGTCGCCGACGAAGGTCGACAACCAGAGGTTGGAATTCCTGGGGGACCGCGTCCTCGGGCTCGTGATGGCGCAGGCGCTGTTGGATCGTGACCCGGAAGCGGCCGAGGGGCAGTTGGCCCCCCGTTTCAACGCGCTGGTGCGCAAGGAAACCTGCGCGGAGGTTGCGCAGGAGATGGACCTTGGCGCCGTGCTGCGGCTTGGCCGGTCGGAAATGATCTCCGGCGGCCGGCGCAAGATGGCGCTGCTGGGCGACGCGATGGAGGCGGTGATTGCTGCGGTCTACCTCGATGGCGGGTTCGACGCGGCGCGGGACATGGTGTTGCGCCTGTGGGGTGCGCGGATCGCCAATGTCGAAGAGGACGCGCGGGACCCCAAGACGACACTGCAGGAATGGGCGCAGGCGCGCGGGCTGGAACCGCCGCTTTATTCCGAAACCGGGCGCAGTGGCCCGGACCATGCCCCGATCTTCGAAATCACAGCCAAGCTGGACACGGGCGATGCGGCCAGTGCCAGCGCAGGCTCCAAACGGCAGGCGGAACAGGCGGCGGCGCGCGCGCTTCTCAACCGGCTCGAGGCGGCGCGATGACCACGTCTGCCGGATTCGTCGCGCTGATCGGGGAGCCCAATGCGGGCAAGTCCACGCTTCTGAACCGCATGGTCGGCGCGAAAGTGTCGATCGTGACACACAAGGTGCAGACGACGCGCACCCGGATCCGCGGTGTCGCCATCGAGGGCGATACGCAGGTCGTCTTCGTCGATACGCCCGGCCTCTTCACGCCGCGCCGTCGTCTCGACCGGGCGATGGTCGCGGCGGCCTGGAGCGGGGCCGCGGATGCGGATGTGGTCGTGCTCATGGTCGAGGCGCATCGCGGCGTGACCGAAGGTGTCGCGCGAATTCTCGACCGGCTGCCCGAGGCCGCGCGGGGGCGCGCGGTGGCGCTTGCGATCAACAAGATCGACCGGGTGGAAGCGCCGAGGCTGCTGGGGCTGACCAAGGACCTGAACGACCGCTTCGACTTCGCCGAGACCTTCATGATCTCCGCCGAAAAGGGCCACGGTGTCGATCATCTTCGACGCTGGCTGGCCGGCCAGATGCCCGAAGGTCCCTGGCTTTATCCCGAGGATCAGATCGCCGACCTGCCGATGCGGATGATCGCGGCCGAGATGACGCGGGAAAAACTGACCCTCCGGTTGCACCAGGAATTGCCGTATCAGCTCACCGTCGAGACGGAGAACTGGGAAGAGCGCCCGGACGGATCGGCACGAATTGACCAGATCGTCTATGTCGCGCGCGCGGGTCACAAGGGGATCCTCCTGGGCCACAAGGGCGAAACGATCAAGTCAATCGGCACGGCGTCCCGGGAAGAGATCGAGGCGTTCCTGGGGCGCAAGGTGCACCTCTTCCTGCAAGTCAAGGTTCGCGAGAACTGGCTCGACGAGGCGGAACGCTATTCCGAGATGGGCCTGGATTTCCGAGACGGCAACGCATGACGCGGCTGACGGCGCGGTTCTGGGTCGACGCGTACCTGGCGCGGTTGCGGATGCACGACATTCCCGCCTTCGTCACGGCCCATGGCGATGACACCGGTGGCGCGGTGATGGTGAAGCTCAACACGCTCGACCGTCGTGCGCGGCTTTTCCAGCGCAGCTTCGATCTGGAAACCGGCGCACGCGTGTGGACGGAACTTGCCGCGGGAACGGAGGGGGACGTCGATGCCAGTCTCGACCGCCAGAGGCGTTTCGACCCGGACCTGTGGGTGATCGAGGTCGAAGATCGGCATGGGCGCCACCTTCTGGACGAGGACGGACTTGCCCAATCCTGACGCGTTGTCGAACAACACGAAGAGGTGCATCAAGATCCGTGGACAATTCGCGGCTTCGGATCGATAGTCGCGCCATGGAGTGGAGGGACGAAGGGGTCCTGCTGAATCTGCGAAGGCACGGCGAAACCAGCGCGATCATCGAGGTTTTCACGGCGGAACATGGTCGTCATGCCGGTGTTGTCCGCGGCGGTGCATCGCGAAAGATGTCGGCGCATCTGCAGCCGGGCGCGCAGCTCGACGTGGTTTGGCGGGCACGGCTCGAGGATCATATCGGAACCTACACGGCCGAGGTCATCCGCGGCCGTGCCGGAATGGTGATGGATGACCGTCTGGCGCTTGCCGGCTTGAATGCTGTGACATCTTTGCTTGGCTTCACGCTTCCGGAGCGCGAGTCGCATCCGACCTTATACAGACGCTCCGTCGCGTTGCTGGATCTTCTGCACGAGCCGGAGATCTGGCCGCTGGCCTATCTGCGGTGGGAACTCGCCCTCCTGGAGGATCTGGGTTTCGGGCTGGATCTCAGCCGGTGCGCGGTGACCGGGGTTGAGACGGACCTGATCTATGTCTCGCCGAAATCCGGCCGCGCGGTGTCGCGCGACGGCGCGGGGGACTGGGCGGACCGGCTGCTGCCGCTTCCGCCGGTCATGCTGCGCAAGGGGGATGCCTCGGATGCGGAAATCGCGCAGGCGCTGGGCACGACCGGTTACTTCCTGTCGCACCACGTGGCCGCCACGTTCGGCGACAAGCCACTGCCCGAAGCGCGCGCCCGGTTCGTCAAGGCGTTCAATCGACGGGTTTGAAGCGGGATCAGCCGCGGATGGCGACCCAAATCGTAGATGATCATTTCAGTACCAGCAGCAGATCGATCAAAGTCTCGGCGTGGGAACCGGACCGGGGTGAAGCGAGGAGTGTCGCGTGGATCAGGCCCGGGAAGTCGGGATGCGTCGCCTCAAGCGCATGCAGCAGTTCTGCAATGCTGGCGAGCATGGCCTTGTCGACCCGCGCAACAACCTTCTGCGCGCGTGGGTCCTGCACCGCCCATGCGCGGACGGCCTGATCGAGCGGGGACTGGCGATACGTGCCGAGCCCCCGCAGCTGCGTGACCGGTGTATCGCCCGATTGCAAAGCGGAGTCGAACCGCGCCTGCGCCTTCCCGGACCACGCGGCGAGGACCGCGTCGTGAAAGGCTGGAACGTCCTTGAAATGCCAGTAGAACGACCCCTTTGTGGTATCGAGCTGACGGGAAAGAGTCTCCGCGCGCAGTCCGTCTGGGCCGGACTGCTTGAGGGCGACCAGGCCCGCGTCGATCCATGTCTTCGGGGTCTTGCGCGCGACTGCCATGCGCGTGACCTACGCACCCGAATAGGAACCGCGCAAGCAATTCCAGATTTGCAGGAGGAGGAGTAGCAGCTTCCTGCTCAGATGTCCTTCAAACGACCGAAATCGCGGCAAGCGCAACGACAAGAAGCATGGACGCGGCCATGATGATGTTGATCAGTCGCTGCGTCCGGTCGGGCAGGTCCAGGCGCTTCAGGATATCCCCGAACCAGACCCAGGCGACGTGGATCGGCACCCAGATCACGTTCATGATCAGGAGTTTCCACGCGACTTCGACCGCGAAAGCCTCGGGGTAGATCGCGAAGCCGGTGAAGAGGGCGGTGTTGACCGCGTAGGCCTTGGGGTTGATCGGCTGCAGAAGGATGCCGGCCATGACGCCGGGCTCGCCCTGCGCTTCGATGAAGGCGACCCGGGACCCCGCAAACGCAATGCGCAAGGCCAGATAGAGCAGATAGGCGGTCGACACTGCAAACAGGACGGTACGCACGGCCGGAGTTGCCAGGACCAACGCCGCGAGACCGGTGACCACCGCAAGAACCACGATGTTGTTGCCGATGAAGAGGCCGAGCACATAGCGCAACCCCGACCGGATCCCGTAGGCCGCACCCACGCCGGCAGCCGACAGCACGCCCGGACCGGGCGTGACGATCAGGAAGAAGACAGCGGCGGCGAATGTCAGCATGCCGTTCAAGTTGCGATCTCGGATGTCGGGGTCAAGCGGTTTCGACTGCCGGCTCGGGGCTGGGCAATCAAAGCCGGGCGGGGCGCGACCTAATCCAGCTTTGTTCGCTACGCAGTCACATCATGAGAGTAGTCGGCGGGCGATCACCTGCGCCTGAATTTCGGCCGCCCCCTCGAATATGTTCAGGATCCGCGCATCACAGAGAACGCGGGAGATGCTGTATTCGAGTGCGAACCCGTTACCGCCATGGATCTGGAGCCCATTGTCGGCCGCGGCCCAGGCGACCCGGGCGCCCAGCAATTTCGCCATCCCTGCCTCGAGGTCGCATCTGCGTCCTTCGTCTTTTTCCAGGGCGGAGAAGTAGGTCAACTGGCGCGCCACCATGATCTCCACCGCCATCAGGGCCAGCTTCGACGCGACGCGCGGGAATTCGATCAGGGCCTTGCCGAACTGCTTGCGCTCCTCGGCATATTTCATCGCGATATCCAACGCCGATTGCGCCACGCCGATGGCACGCGCCGCGGTCTGGATCCGCGCGCTCTCGAACGTTTCCATCAGCTGCTTGAAGCCACGGCCTTCCTCGCCGCCAAGCAGGTTTTCGCCCTTCACATGGAAGTCGTCGAAAGCCAGCTCATACTCCTTCATGCCGCGGTAGCCCAGAACCTCGATCTCGCCTCCCGTCATGCCGGGTGTCGGAAAAGGATCCGCATCCGTCCCTGGCGTCTTTTCGGCCAGGAACATGCTGAGACCCTTGTAATTGCTGGTCTCCGGATCGGTGCGCGCAAGAAGGGTCATTACATGGGTGCGCGCCGCATGGGTGATCCAGGTCTTGTTGCCGGTGACCTTGTAGTCCCCATTTTCGTCCTTGCTCGCGCGCGTGCGCAGGGAACCCAGGTCGGATCCCGTGTTCGGTTCGGTGAAGACGGCCGTCGGCAGGATTTCCGCGCTGGCGATCCGGGGCAGCCAATGCGCCTTCTGCGCGTCCGTGCCCCCGGCCAGGATCAGTTCCGCCGCAATCTCCGACCGGGTGCCGAGCGATCCCACACCGATGTAGCCGCGTGACAGCTCTTCGGAGACGACGCACATCGAGGCCTTGCTGAGCCCGAGGCCACCGAAGTCTTCGGGGATCGTCAGGCCGAACACGCCCATTTCAGCGAGTTCGTTGATCACCTCGATCGGGATCAACTCGTCCTTGAGGTGCCATTCGTGGGCATACGGTTCCACCTTCTCGATGGAATAGCGCCGGAACTGCTCCCGAATCATCTCGAGCTCTTCATCCAGACCTGTCGCACCGACCGTCACGTTGCCGGCCTGCTCCCGCATCAACTCGACGAGCCGGAGGCGCGCGGCCTGGGTGTTGCCCGACTGCGTCAGGGACATCACCGCCGGCGCCATCAGTGCGCGTTGATCTTCCTGAGCCAGGCCAAGGTCCTGCAGACGCACGACCTCCCCCTGGTTCATCTGGATCCCACCATAGATCTGCCACAGGTACTCGCCGAAGGCGATCTGGTGGATCAGCTGTTCAAGCTCGCCGAACGTGCCCGCCTGCTCGAGTGTCTCCGCCCATTTCTGCATCTGCACCAGGCTTTCGGCATAGGTGGCGAGCCAGGCCAATCCATGCGCCGCGGTCTGCTCCGCTTCGATCAGGCTCGCGGACACGCGGTCGCCTTCTGTCACCATCTGCCGGACGCTTTCCGTGGCGGCAGCGGTGATCTCGCGGACCGGCCCCAATGCGGCCTTGGTCGTTTCAAGCAGATCCGGCAGAATCACCGAGGTCCGGATTGACGCGTCTTGACCATCATGCGGCATTTACTCTCTCCTTGGCAGCTTTGGGCGGACTTAGTCCGTTCGCAGTTGCAGCGCAACATACATGCTTGAGCGTAACGTGGATTGTTTTTTTGTTTCGTCCAGAGGTTTGACGCTGCAGCCTGAAATTGCGCGTGCTATCGGACGAGGATGGATATCCTGTTTGAAACACTTCCGGCATGGCTCTGGGGCGTGTCGATCTGCATCGCCGCGCTGGCCGGTTTGGTCAAGGGTACCGTGGGGTTCGCGATGCCGCTGATCATGATGTCCGGCATCAGCTCCTTCGCCTCCCCGGAGATCGCGCTTGCCGGTCTGATATTGCCAACGCTTGCGACGAACGGGGTTCAGGCCTTCCGGTCCGGGGTGGGGTCGGCCGGCGACGCGATCCGGCGATTTCGCTGGTTTCTTGCCGCCGGCGGCGTCTGTATTCTCGTCGGCGCGCAGTTCGTCCCGATCATTTCGGAAACGATGTTGTTTCTGATCATCGGCATCCCGATCGTGGTCTTCGCCTTGGCGCAGCTGTCCGGCTGGCAGCCCGCCCATCGGGCGCAATCGAAGAGGCTCGATCTGTCCTTTGGCGCAGCGGCTGGTCTGATCGGCGGTGTCTCAGGTTCCTGGGGGCCACCGACCGTCCTCTATCTCACCGCGCTGAACACGCCCAAGACGATCCAGATCCAGATCCAGGGTGTGATCTATTTTCTTGGCGCCATCGTGCTGACGTCGGCGCATGTCCTGGCAGGCATCCTCACGGCGCAGACAGCGATCTTCTCGGTGTGTCTCGTGGTACCCGCGATGATCGGCTTGCTGGCCGGGATGCATGTCCACGATCGCATCGACCAGAAAACGTTTCGCCGCGCCACTCTTATCGTCCTGCTGGTGGCAGGGGCGAACCTCGTGCGGCGCGGCGTTGCTTTTTGAAACTTCAGAATGTGTTAATGAAAACGATCAGGAAGCCCTGCGATCGACGGTGACTCCCGCCAGATCTTCGATGAACGTGACGATACGTGTCTTCACCTGTTCGTCTTCGATGGATGATACGGCGTCGAGGATCTTGAAATTGAGATCTCTGTTATCGTTGGCGGAATCGTCGGTCGGAAGACCTTCGAAAAAGTACGAGGTCGGGACGCCGAAAATCTTCGACAACTCGTAGAGACGGCTGGCGGCGACGCAATTCGAGCCAATCTCGTACTTCTGGATTTGCTGAAACGACAGATTCAGCTTCTGGGCGACGTCGGTCTGAGACAAGCGGCGCAACGCCCGCATTTGCTTGATTCTCTTGCCCACGTGAACATCAACAGGATGCGACATAACTAAAGTACCTCTGGTTGAACTACATGCAATTTCAAATAAAACCGGCAAGTCATGCAATTTGTTAAGTTTCACCATTTTTCAATCATGAATGGTCCATAGATGGTTGACTGACGTGCACGGTATGGGTGATAAATATACCGTTGATGGGTGATTGGTGTACCATTGAGATGAAAGCGAGGTGAAACTTGGACGGCGGCGCAGCCAACATAGATGTGAATCCGCGGCACTATCCGTTGCTATTCGAGATGCTGCGGTCGTTCATCACGCTCGCTTCAACTTTGAACCTCAGCCATGCCGTGGCCGAACTCGGCAGCACGCGTCAGACAGTTCGCCGGCACATCACCCAGTTGGAAGAGCTCAAGGGTGGTCCGCTCTTTGAGGTCGCCAACCGCCAATACTCGCTGAGCGAGTTGGGTCTAAAGGTCCTGCCGGAGGCACTCGATCTACTCGACAGGACCGAAGCCTGGATAGGCCGGCGCTTCGAGCTGGTAGATGGTCTCCAGCACCTCGGGATAGAACGCAAAGATGGTTGGTATTATTACCAGCACCAACACCCCATCGGGCGAGCATTTTCGTCGACGGGGACACTTCTGCAAGACGCAATTCGCGCTTGGTCCGAAGCCAAAGGTGAAGTGGAGCACGAATCTCTGCAGAGGATTCGTCCGTATGGCCAGATCTTTCGCCGTTCAGACGGGGACTGGCGATTCACGGAAGTCGGTGAACTGAGTTCCGTCACGCGCCTGCTCGGATGGAAGTTCGCGCGATCGACAATCGGGCGGAGTTTGGGGCAGATGCCCGGCGGGGAAAGCTTTGACCGGTTGACCAAGCACGCATATGCCGAAGTCGAGCAAACCCAGGCCCTTCGTCTGGACCACTGTCTTACCGTCCTTCCGCAGCCGGATGTCGGCAAAAATACACCGGTCTGCTTTGAGAGACTGTTGCTCGGTTCGTGGTTTGCGGACGGCAGTTTTGCCGTTCTTTCCGTCGTGCGCCTAACCCACGACGTTGAAATAAAGGGAGTTACAGACGACATGCTGCAGCTGATGCCGGAAAGCCTTCTGATGGATTAGTTGCGATCTAGAAACACATAAAGTTTGCGGGACGATTTTGTTCTGCGCTACGTTAGCCTTGAATGCAAATCGCAGGAGGGGCCGATGGCGTTGATGGACTTTAGGACTGAGGACCGTTGCGAAGCGGCAGTTCTCGGGATTTTGGACACTCTTGGAGTGTCACTCACGATAGGTACCGATTTTGCTGAGTTCGAGCAATTTGTTGCCGAAGCCCGGCCCGATCATCCACTGGGTGACCCGTTCAAGCCGGACTTGCCGAGCCTGACGGCTGACACTGCTTGCTGGATCGTAGGCCGAGATCTTGATGGAAAGATCATGCACTTGCACGCGATCAGGGTGCTGCCGACCGAAGGCAAAAGCGTGGCAGATTATTTTCGGCATAACTTCCTGAGCTTTTCCCCACCTGAATTGGAGATCGACCCCGGGCGTTCAAGATACCGCGCCTGTCCTGCTGCAAAGCGCATGATGGGTACAGTGGTCTACGCGGGGGAATTCTGGGTGGGCATGTCGCCGAGCCAGTACAGAGGCGTCGACCTCATAGGGTGTCTCGTACAATACGCCATGATGATTTCGCTCCGCAAACTCCAGTCACAACACTTCATAGGGTTCGTGGCAAAGCCGCAGGCGATCAAAGGTCTCGCGCTGCGTTTCGGCTTCATGCACGTCGACCCGTTTGCCTTGCGATGGTTTTCGCCAGGAAAGCCCGACCCTCTCGAAGGTGTCATGATTTACATGAACGACGAAGACATGAGATATCTCATGGACATACCGACAAGAGAAGTGGAAGCGCTCGCCGCCTGACGCTTTGACTGCCGCCAAGGCGCGAACACGAATTCGAGCAATCACTTTCGGTGGCACGCTTTGCTATGCAATCGGGGGCTGTGTTACCCGATCTGAACCGCCTTCACGTCGTCGTCGATATAGGGCAGGTACTTCTCGAAGTTGGTGGAGAACATCTCCACCAGCCTCTCGGCTTGGGCATCATAAGCCGCAGCGTCGTCCCACGTGCGCCGCGGGTCGAGCAGGATATCGGCGACACCGGGAACCGAGACCGGCACCTCGAAGCCGAAGTTCGGATCCTTGCGGAAGGTTGCCTTGCCGAGGGTTCCGTCCAGCGCCGCGGTCAGGAGCGCGCGGGTGGCCTTGATCGGCATGCGCGAGCCGGTGCCATAAGCGCCGCCGGTCCAGCCGGTATTGACCAGCCAGCACGTGGCGCCATGCTGGGCGATCTTCTCGCGCAGGAGGTTGCCGTAGACTTCCGGCCGGCGCGGCATGAAGGGCGCGCCGAAACAGGTGGAGAATGTCGGTTCCGGTTCAGTCACCCCGCGCTCGGTCCCGGCGACCTTGGAGGTGAATCCGCTGAGGAAGTGGTACATCGCCTGTGCCGGGGTCAACCGGGCGATCGGAGGCAGCACGCCGAACGCGTCGCAGGTCAGCATGATCAGGTTTTTCGGATGCCCGCCCAACGCCGAAGTGGAGGCGTTCGAGATGTAGTGCAGCGGATAGGCGCAGCGCATGTTCGCCGTGAGGCTGTCATCCTCGAAGTCCAGTTCCTTCGTGTCGGGATCGTAGACCATGTTCTCGATCACCGTGCCGAACTTGGTCGTGGTGGCATAGATCTCGGGTTCGGCTTCGGGGTTCAGGTTGATGGTCTTGGCATAGCAGCCGCCTTCGAAGTTGAAGGTGCCGCGATTGGACCAGCCGTGTTCGTCATCCCCGATCAGCGTGCGTTCCGGGTCCGCGGAGAGGGTCGTCTTTCCGGTGCCGGAGAGCCCGAAGAAGATCGCCGTGTCGACCGGGTTGCCCGTCGCGTGGTTGGCGGAGCAATGCATCGGCATCACGCCCCGCTCGGGCAGCAGGTAGTTGAGCAGGGTGAAGACCGATTTCTTGTTTTCGCCGGCATATTCCGTGCCGCCGATCAGGATGAGCTTGCGGTCGAAGTTGAGCGCGATGACCGTCTCCGATCTGCAGTCATGCTTCTTCGGGTCGGCCATGAAACTCGGGCAGTTGATGATCGTGAAATCGGCGACGAACTCATCCAGTTCTTCCCGTTCGGGACGCCGAAGCATATGCCGGATGAAGAGCCCGTGCCAGGCGAGCTCCGTCACCATGCGGACGTTGATGGCGTGCGCCCGATCCGCACCGCCGACCAGATCCTGCACGAAGTAATCGCGTCCGGCCATGTGGGCCAGCATGTCCGCGTAAAGCGCGTCGAAGCCTGCTTCCGACATCGCGGCGTTGTTGTCCCACCAGATCGTGTCGGCGACCGACGCAGTCTTCACCACATGCTTGTCCTTCGGCGACCTGCCGGTGAACTTTCCGGTGCTGACGAGGAACGCGCCACCCTGTCCCAATTCGCCTTCACCGCGCCTCAAGGCAGCTTCGATGAGGTCAGGCTCGATGAGGTTGTAATGAACAGTGCCAAGACCTGTAATTCCTTGATCTTCCAACCGGAAATCCGGATTGACCCGTCCATTCGTCATGTCAGTATCTCCAGCAGACCCCGTATCCCGGGTCGTTCATCATTCACAAGGCACATGCGCACGCGCAGAACATCACGGGTGTAGCACGGCGATTTTGAAAATGAACAGGCAACATTGTGGCGTTAGCGCCACCACCGCGGAGTTTAGCGCAACCATCTGCGCGATGCCGCAGACGCGGCGGAAAGCAACTCGATGCAATTCAGGCGTTGCTAACGTTTTTCGGGATTAATCGACCGCAGCGGACAGTGATTCGCAAACGTATGTTGAGTTGCGGCGGCAGCCTCGAAAAATTCAGCGAAAACACATGCGTCGGGCAGCACAAGGACACGGGCGATGTCGAAGATAGCATTGGTGGATGATGACAGGAACATCCTGACGTCTGTTTCCATGACGCTGGAAGCCGAGGGTTTCGAGGTCGAAACCTACAATGACGGTCAGGCGGCGCTCGACGCGTTCAACAAGAAGATGCCCGACATGGCCGTGCTCGACATCAAGATGCCGCGCATGGACGGGATGGATCTGCTGCAGCGTCTGCGTCAGAAATCCGCGATGCCGGTCATCTTTCTGACCTCCAAGGACGACGAGATCGACGAGGTCCTCGGGTTGCGCATGGGCGCGGACGATTACGTGAAGAAGCCTTTCTCGCAGCGGCTTCTGGTGGAGCGCATCCGCGCGCTGCTGCGCCGTCAGGACGCCATCGCGGGCGACACGTTCGGCGAGACCGAAGACACAAAGGTTCTGGTGCGCGGCCAGTTGACGATGGATCCATTGCGCCATTCCGTCTCGTGGAAGGGCACGGATGTGTCGCTGACGGTGACCGAATTCCTGCTCTTGCAGGCACTGGCGCAACGACCCGGGTTCGTGAAGAGCCGCGATCAACTCATGGACGTGGCCTATGACGACCAAGTCTACGTGGACGACCGCACGATCGACAGTCACATCAAGCGGCTCCGCAAGAAGATGCGCAGCGCTGATGACGAGTTCTCGGCCATCGAGACGCTGTACGGTATCGGATATCGCTACAACGAAGAATGACACTAACCGGGACTGCCGGGTCTGACCGAGAGGACCTTCGTGAAGGATCTAGACCCTTCCGCGCGTGAGGGCGATGTTGTTCTGGGTGACGATTGGGTCACTCCGACAAGCAGCGCTCAGGCAGGCGTATCGTCAACACGTCGGCGCTGGGCACTTCTGTCGCTTCGCTCGTCGCCGCTTGCCCGGAAGATCATCACTTTCAACCTTGTCGCTCTTGCCGTCTTGGTGGCCGGCATTCTCTATTCGAACTCGGCCCGTAATTCGCTCGCCGTGCAGCGCGCCGCCTCGATCGTCTACGAGGTTCAGTTGATTGCCGACGTGATCGAGCTGCAGTTGCCGCCGGAAGGTCCGGTGGATCTGGCGTCTGCCGAACGTCTGGATGCCCGCGCGATCTTGCAGGGGTTGGATCTGCGCCCGGGCGCGGACGTGTCCGTTTTCGACAGCGGAGGTGCGCTGGTGGTCAGCGCGACCGGTGGGACGGGTGGTCCGTCGGGACTTGCGACTGGCGGTGCCAAGCCGACATACCTGAGCGACGCGCTGACGGCGCTCTGGGTGCTTGTTTCGGACGAACGCGCCGAGGACCGGGCGGATTCTGTCCCGGCCGGAGACCAATTGCTCGCCTCGGTTGCGACGGCCGTTGCGGAAGGCCGGGGTTTCAACCGTCAGATCGACCACGCCGGCGGCACGCTCTTCTCCGCCGGGGCGCCGATCCTTCGCGACGGCGTGCCTCTCGGGATGGTGACGCTGACCAGCGCGGCGGGCGAAATCGACCAATTGGCGCGCGGTGAACGGGAACGCGTCTTGCAGATGTTCCTTGTAGCCCTGCTCGTTTCGGTGGGGTTGAGCCTCGTTCTGGCCTCGACCATCGCCAATCCGATCGCGGATCTTGCGGCGGCGGCGGAATTGGGACGCGACCGCAATTCGCGACGCGTAAGGCCAGGACGGGTCCGTATTCCCGATCTGACCGCGCGGCCCGACGAGATCGGGCGGCTGTCCGGTGCGCTCCGGAGCATGGTCGGGGCGCTCTATTCCCGGATCGAAGGCAACGAACAATTTGCCGCCGACGTGTCGCATGAAATCAAGAACCCGCTCGCCTCATTGCGCTCTGCCGTCGGCACCCTGCGCATGGTCAAACGGGAGGATCAGAGGGAGAAGCTCTTGGACGTGATCGAACATGATGTGCGGCGGCTGGACCGGCTTGTCAGCGACATTTCGAATGCCTCTCGGCTTGACGCGGAACTGGTCAAGGAGGAGGAAAGGCCCTTCGACCTGCTGAAGATGCTCGACAATCTGGGCCAGTACCTGGGCGAGGATGCGCGGGGCAAGGGGATCGACTTCATCTTGGATCTGCCGAAGGATCCGATCTCGGTTCATGGGCTGGAGGCTCGTCTGGCGCAGGTGTTCGTCAACCTCATCACGAACGCGATTTCGTTCTGCGAGGAAGGCGACGCGATCCGGGTCTGGGCGCGACGGAGGCAGAACCGTGTGCTGATCGTCGTCGAGGACACCGGGCCCGGCATCCCGGAGCAGGCGCTGGGCAAGATCTTCAAGCGCTTCTACTCGCAGCGTCCGGCGGAGCATTTCGGCAACAATTCCGGCCTGGGTCTGGCGATCTCCAAGCAGATCGTGGAAGCGCATGGCGGCGTGATCTGGGCCGAGAACATCCGTCCGACGGATGCCGACATCACCTCCGAACCATTGGGGGCTCGTTTCGTGGTAGGCTTGCCCGTCTGAAGCGCGAACTGGGAGAGATGATGGACGCGCGACCAGCCTGGCCTCCTGCCGAACTTCCTGCGGCCGTCCACGGAACCGCCATTGCGGCCGCTTGCCGCGGCGCCCTCCTGATCGGTCCGTCAGGAAGCGGGAAATCGTCCATCGCTCTCCATATGATGAGCCTGGGTGCTGAACTGGTCAGCGACGATCTTGTCTGGGTGGAGCGCCGCGACGGGGAACCGTGGCTGTCCTATCCCCCTCAGGCGCGGACGCCGGCTCAGATCGAGGCCCGCGGCATTGGTCTCATTCCGTTCGAGCCCGCAAGTCCCGTGCAGTTACAACTCGTGGTGGATCTCGGCCGGTTTGAAACAACCCGTTTACCCGAATGTGCGATGGTAACCGTCGCAGGCCGGCCGATCCGCTACCTTCACAAAGTGGACAATCCCGCTTTTCCTGCGATGGTCCTGCAATATCTGCTCAAGGGCATCCGATAGGAGTACGAACCCCCGTGTCGTCACAACCGCGCAGACTGGTCCTCGTCACCGGCCCGTCCGGTGCGGGGCTGTCCACGGCGACGGCGGCGCTAGAGGATGCGGGGTTCGAATCGATCGACAATCTTCCGATGCGCCTCGTCCTGCCCTTGCTGGATCATCCGGGGCCGGACCGTCCGATGTCGCTGGGCCTCGACATGCGCAACCGCGATTTCTCGCCGCAGGGTTTTCTCGACCTGCTGGACGAGCTCGAACGCCGGCCGTCCATCACGGTCCAGTTGCTGTACCTGGCATGTCGTCCGGAAGAGATCCTGCGGCGTTATTCCAGCACACGGCGCCGGCACCCCATTTCCGAGGCACCGACGCTGGCCGACGGCATCACACGTGAAATCGAACTGCTCCGTCCGATCGCCGCACGCGCAGAGGTGCTGATCGATACGAGCGATCTGAACCCGCATGAACTGCGGGCCGAAATCGAGAAGTGGTTCAGCCCGGAGGACCGTCAAAACATCGCGGTGCAGATCCAGTCGTTCTCCTACAAGCGCGGACTGCCGCGCGGCGTCGACATGGTTTTCGACTGCCGTTTCCTGCGCAACCCGCATTGGGAGCAGGATCTGCGCCCGCTCGACGGCCGGAGTGACGCCGTGCAGACCTATGTGCAAGGCGACGAGCGCTTCGATGCATTTCTGGCCAAGGTGAAGGATCTCATCCTCTTCATCCTGCCGGCGGCCCAACAGGAAGGCAAAAGCTACCTGACCATCGCGTTCGGGTGCACCGGTGGAAAGCACCGCTCCGTGACGATGGCGGAAAGATTGTCGCAAGCCCTTGAAGCAGCGGGGTGGCAGGTTTCAATAAGGCATCGCGAACTGGATCATCCTTCCGGCAATGAGGTTTTCGTTTGATTGGCGTCGTCATCGTGGCACATGGCCAGCTTGCCAGGGAGTACCTGGCGGCCATCGAACACGTCGTCGGCCACCAAGTCGGAATACGCGCGATCGGAATTCGAGGCGAACCACGACCGGACCCGCAAGGAGCGCGAAATCTGCGAGGCGGCCGATGCCGTGGACCGCGGCAACGGTGTCGTCCTGGTTACGGATCTCTTCGGCGGATCGCCATCGAACCTCAGCCTGACCGCCTGCCGACCGGTGGATCGCCGGATCCTTTACGGCGCGAATTTGCCGATGTTGATCAAATTGGCGAAATCGCGCGATAAACCTCTTGCGGAAGCCGTGCGTGCGGCCCTTGAAGCCGGTAAGAAGTACATCGACAGCCAGAACATAAGCGCGGAAGTCACCCGTCCGTTTAGGGCTGCGGTGTCGAGGGACCATGACCAGGATCACGCTGAAAATCGTCAACGAAAAGGGCCTGCACGCGCGCGCCTCCGCCAAGCTGGTGGAGGTCGTCGAAGCCTTCGACGCCGCGGCCGAGGTCAGCAAGGATGGCCTTACTGCATCAGGTGACAGTATAATGGGCCTGTTGATGTTGGCAGCACCGAAGGGAAGCAGTATTGACATCGAAACGTCCGGCCCCGATGCAGACGCGCTTGCTCAGGCGCTCGAGTCGCTGGTGGCGGGCAGGTTCGGAGAAGACGCCTGAGGCCGGGAAGCCCGTATCTGGTCTCGCGGGGATGAAAGGCGACGACTTTGGTTGAAAGCTCTCAGAACTCTCTGGGCGTGGCACGATCGTCGCACGGCGATGACATCACGCGCGGCACGGTCTCCTTCAAGAAATACGACCGCCGCAGCTTGTCCTATGCGACGACATTCGACGATCCGTGGAAATCCGCGATCATCCGGTTCATCGAGGCGTTCACCGGCAAGCTGACGATCCTGCGTCTGATCCGGGTCTTCGAAAAGCGCGGAGCGCCGAAGGGACAGGCCTTCTGGCGTGCGTGTCTCGATGTCATGGGCATCGATCTGACCACGCCCCAATCGCAACTGGACCGCATCCCCAAGGAAGGCCCGGTGATCGTAGTCGCCAATCATCCCCACGGGATGGTCGACGGGATGATTTTCGCCGACCTGATCGGGCGGGTTCGTCCAGACTACCGGATCCTGACCCGATCGCTGCTGACCGCGATCGACGAGGTCGCCGGCAGCTACATGATCCCGGTGCCGTTTCCGCATGACAAGGATGCCCAGCGCAAGGGCGTGGAAATGCGTGCCAAGGCGATGAAGCATCTCAACGAAGGCGGTGTGGTGGCGCTGTTCCCGTCGGGAGTGGTCGCGTCTTCGGATACGTTCTTCGGCCCCGCGATCGAGCGGGAGTGGAACGTCTTCACCGCCAAGCTGATCCGCAAATCCGGCGCGACAGTTGTTCCGATGCGATTTCCCGGCCAGAACAGCCGGATCTACCAGATCGCGAACAAGGTCTCGCCGATCCTGCGGCAAAGTCTTCTGCTGCACGAAATCGTCTATTCCCTCAACAAACCGCAAGGACCCGTGGTCGGTCATCCGATCAGCCCGGAAGACGTGGACCGGTTCGTCGATGACCCGCGCGGGTTCATGGCGTGGCTGCGCGACCATACCCTGTCGTTGAAGGACTGACGGCGCCGCACCGGCGCGCCGAATGGCCCGAATCGCCAAAAAGTGGTAAATTTGCCGTGGCCAATTACAGGCCGGGCGGACCGCGAGACGCGCTTGCACGATCCGTCGCTACATTGACCCTGCGGCAAAAGGAATTTTCTCATGACCTGTTTTCTACATCTCCCGGGCATCGCTTTCGCGGCGCTCCTGACATTGGCGGGCGGGGCCACGGCACCTGCGGTCGCACAGACCTCCAGCGGTCAGTTCGGTCTCTCCGGCACCACCGACCCCCCGACTATGAAACGGCTTGGGTCGGGCAGTTTCGGGACGACTACGGGCACGCTCGGCGGCGGCGCCCGCCTCCACAGCGAGACTGCGGAAAGCGCGCGGCTTCGCACGCTTCACGACCAGGCCTTCGCCACGGCCGAATTCGGAACCCGGGTCGAGCGGGGGTTCCTGATCCAGCAGATCGGCGGGCCGACGGTGGCGCGCTCCAACGCGTGGAAATCGTTCCAGCCGCTCTCAATGCTCAAGGTCGTGCCCTATTTTCTCGCGATCTACTACATGGATCGCGGGATCTGGAACGACGTGAATACAGAAACCGTGTCCTGGATCGGGGCGATCGCGGAAAAGCGCGCGACGTACCAGGAAGATCCCTGCCAGATTTTCCTGGGTGACGAGGCGGGCCTCACGACGCAGACGCGGACGGCCGTTCTGGTCGCGGCGTTGCCGACGATGATGTACAATTCCGACAACCCGATCCACGAGGCCATGCTGCGCAAGATCGGCTCGGTGGAGATCAACCGCCGCCTTCAGGCGATCGGCATCCGGAACACGCGGCAATACTATGGCTGTCGCTACGACCTCGACGACCCCTGGTGGGCGCAGAACCGCACGACGCTCTACGACATGGCAAAGCTCTTCCGGTACGGCCAGACGGGCCAGGTCTTTCACCAGCCGGACTCGCGCGACTTCTTCCTCGCCAACCTTGTGGTGGAGGACGGTATCGGCTTCACCGGCCATATCAGCAACATCCGCGACCAGTCCTGGTTTTTCGACAATGACAAGTACCTCCCCGTCGTCGAACAGGAGGCGCAGCGGCTCGGAAAGACGTCGGTGGTCCAGGACTTCATGACCCATGTCAGCTTTCGCTCGAAGGGCGGCGGCGGCGGTCCGGACGGCGACAATTACGGCGAGAACGTCTTCGGCATCTTCTCGGTCCCGCACAAGGTGAACGGCCAGATCGAGATGAAGCACTACACGATGGGTCTCTTCACCCAGCAGATCAAATGGCCAGCCAATTGCCAGCAGGAAGACTGCGCCGACCGCTTCGAGCTGTCACGCCAGATCCAGCGCCGCCTCGTGGACAAGGAAATGCTGGTCTTCCCCGTGCATTGGGCGCTTCAGACCTGGTGACGGACGGGGCTGCACGAACTTCTGTCCGACCAAAAGCCCAAGACGCTGTGCACCGCCGGGTCGAAGTGTCTGAGGCACCAATCCCGCCCTACCGCGTCGGCACTGGCGAGTCGCCCCGGTAGTCGTAGAACCCGCGTTTCGTCTTGCGGCCAAGCCAGCCGGCCTCGACGTATTTCGTCAGAAGCGGGCAGGGGCGGTATTTCGTGTCCGCGAGTCCGTCATGCAGCACGTTCATGATCGCGAGACACGTGTCCAGACCGATGAAATCCGCCAGTTCCAGCGGACCCATCGGATGATTCGCCCCCAGCTTCATCGAGCTGTCGATCGACTGGACGCTTCCGACCCCCTCATAGAGCGTGTAGACGGCTTCGTTGATCATCGGCATCAGGATGCGGTTGACGATGAAGGCCGGGAAGTCTTCGGCACTGGCCGCGGTCTTGCCGAGCTTGTCCACCACCGTCTTGCAGGCGTTGAAGGTCTCCTGATCCGTCGCGATCCCGCGGATCAACTCGACAAGTTGCATGATCGGAACGGGATTCATGAAATGGAACCCCATGAACTTCTCCGGCCGATCGGTCCGGCTGGCGAGCCGCGTGATCGAGATCGAGGAGGTGTTCGATGTCAGGATGGTGTGGGGCTTCAGGTGCGGGACGAGGTCCTCGAAGATCGCCTGTTTCACCGTTTCACGCTCGGTCGCTGATTCGATCACGAGGTCGGCACGCGCCAGGTCGGGAAGCCGCGTGGTCGTGGAAATCCGTTTCAGGGCCGCCGCCCTGTCCTCCTCGGTGATCAAGTCGCGGGAAACCTGGCGCTCCAGGTTCTTGTCGATCCGCGACAATGCCGCGCTCAAGGCGTCTTCGGAGATATCGTTGACCAGAACGTCATATCCGGCCAGCGCCATCACGTGCGCTATGCCGTTGCCCATCTGGCCTGCACCAACCACTCCGACCGTCTTGATGTCCATCTCTTGCCCCGCACCTGCTCGATGTCGCAGCACAATAGGCATCGCAGCGGGGCGGGAGCAAGCCCGCGCGGACCTGCGGATTTGTGACGAATTAACGCTTTAGCAGATTCTCAAGATTCGCGCCGCATTGTCGCATGTGGGAAAAATGGTGGGTGAAATGACTTTAGATGCCTTGGGCTCCAAAGCCCTGGATTATTTGCCGTGTCGCTACGGCAATTCCAAACTTCTGTTCCGCGGGCCGCGCAGGGAGCTTACGGCGCCCTACCTCGCGTTCCTGGGCAGTACCGAAACCTATGGCAAGTTCGTTGCCGAACCGTTCGTCGATATCCTGCACGAACGATTGGGAATGACATGCGCGAATTTCGGCTGTGTCAACTCGGGTGTGGACGTGTTCCTGAACGATCCGTTCCTGCCGGACGCCGCGGCGAAATCGCGTGTGACCGTGCTTCAGGTGCCGAGTGCGCACAACATGTCGAAATCGGCTCTACACCGTTCATCCGCGGCGAAACGATCGGTTCGTGTCCGCCTCGCGCATGCTGGTTTCGATCTATCCCGAGGTGGACTTCACGAATTTCCACTTCAACAAGCACATGCTGACGGATCTGCGAACGCTGTCGGCGGAGCGTTACTGGATCGTCGAGCAGGAAATCCGCGAGGCATGGATCGCCCGCATGTGTACCTTGCTCAGTCGCATCTCGGGCCGCGTGATCCTGGTCTGGATATCGCGCCGTTCGCCGAACGATCTGGAACGGGTCCTCACCGACCCGATGCATGTCACCGGTGAAATGCTCGAGTTGGTGGCGCCACATGCGACGGATTACATCGAGATCGTGTTGTCGCAGGACGCGTTGACCAACAGGACGGACGGCATGATCTTCAGCCAGATGGAGGCGCCGGCCGCACGCGAGATGCTGGGGCCGAAGGCGCATGTCGAAATCGCGGATGCGCTGTCTCCGGTTCTTGCGAAAATGGTGTAAAGCAGAAAGCCCGCCGGGTGCGGCGGGCTTTCGAAAAGCTATGCGGGATCAGGCTCAGAGCTTCTCGGTCAGTTCCGGCAGCGCGGTGAACAGATCGGCGACGAGGCCGTAATCCGCGACCTGGAAGATCGGCGCTTCCTCGTCCTTGTTGATCGCCACGATGATCTTGGAATCCTTCATTCCCGCCAGGTGCTGGATCGCGCCGGAAATCCCGACCGCGACATAGAGATCCGGAGCGACGACCTTGCCGGTCTGGCCCACCTGCCAGTCATTGGGCGCATAGCCCGAATCCACCGCGGCACGGGAGGCGCCCACGGCTGCACCCAGCTTGTCGGCGAGCTTTTCGATCAGTTCGAAGTTCTCCTCCGAGCCGATGCCGCGCCCGCCGGAGACGACGATCCCCGCGGACGTCAGCTCGGGCCGATCGGAGGCCGCAACCTTGTCTTCGACCCACGAGCTCAGACCGGGATTGTCGGCCGCGGAGATCGTCTCCACCGGCGCCGAATTGCCGGTGCCAGCGGCATCGAAGGTCGAGGTCCGGAAGGTGATGACCTTCTTGGCGTCCTTTGACTTCACCGTCTGCACCGCGTTGCCCGCGTAAATCGGCCGTTCGAACGTATCGGCATCGATGACACCGGACGCGTCCGAGATGATCATCACATCCAGCAAAGCGGCCACGCGCGGCATCACGTTCTTCGCATCCGTCGTCGCTGGCGCGCAGATGTGGTCGTAGTCACCCGCAAGGCTTACGATCAACGCTGCGGTCGATTCTGCCAAGCGATGGCCCAGCGACGCATCCTCGGCCACCAGCACCTTGGAGACGCCCTCGATCGTCGCCGCCGTCTCGCCCGCATGGGCCGCCTTGCCGCCCGCGCAGAGCACCGTCACGTCGCCCAGTTCCTTCGCCGCCGTCACCGCCTTCGCGGTCGCGTCCATGCTCAGTTCGCCGTCATTCACTTCGGCCAGGAGAAGTACCGCCATCAGATCGCTCCCTTCTCTTTGAGTTTCGCCACCAGTTCATCGACCGACTCGACCTTGATCCCCGCGGCACGTGTCGGCGGCTCCTGGGTCTTCAACACTTCGAGCCGCGGCGCGACGTCGACGCCGTAATCGGCAGCCGTCTTCTGATCCAGCGGCTTCTTCTTGGCCTTCATGATGTTCGGCAGGCTCGCATAGCGCGGCTCGTTCAGGCGCAGGTCCACCGTCACGATCGTGGGCATCGTGACTTCGATCGTCTGCAGCCCGCCATCGACCTCGCGGGTGACCTTGGCCTTGTCGCCCTCGATCGTGAGTTCGGAAGCAAAGGTCGCCTGGCTCCAGCCCAGCAGCGCCGCGAGCATCTGGCCGGTGGCGTTCATGTCGTTGTCGATCGCCTGCTTGCCGCAGAGCACGATCCCCGGTTTTTCCTCTTCCACGACTTTCGCGAGGATCTTCGCCACGGAAAGCGGCTCGATGTCGGTGTTCACGTCATCCGTGGCGACCACGAGGATCGCGCGGTCCGCACCCATGGCGAGCGCGGTGCGCAGCGTTTCCTGCGCCTTCTCGACACCGATGGAGACGGCCACGACCTCGTCGGCCTGCCCGGATTCCTTGAGCCGGATCGCCTGTTCGACCGCGATCTCGTCGAACGGGTTCATCGACATCTTCACATTCGCCAGATCGACCCCGCTCCCGTCCGCCTTGACGCGGACCTTCACGTTGTAGTCGATAACGCGCTTCACGGGCACAAGCACCTTCATGAGCGTTCCTCTCCTCGGTCAGTTCAACTCGCCCCGCTTCGGAGGCATTCCATCTTTGCCAAGTGGTGTATCGGAGCGATCTAAGGCGAGACAGCAAAAAATCGTCACGTTGCGGCCAAACGACGCCACGTATCGACCGGGACGCTTCACGCCGGCCGGTTCAACGGTTCGCGCCGGGCACCCAGAGAACGTCGTCAAGACCCCCGTTGTTGGCGGCGCGCGCCGCGACGAAGAACCAGTCACTGAGCCGGTTGAGGTATTTCACCGCTGACGGGTTGATCGATTCCATGGTCGCCAGTTCGACGGCCAGGCGTTCGGCGCGGCGCGCAACCGTCCTGCAGACATGCAGATGCGCCGACAGCGCCGTTCCGCCGGGCAGGATGAAGCTGCGCAGCGGTTCCAGGTTCTTGTTCATCTCGTCGATCTCGCGCTCCAGCCGCTCGACCTGGGCGTCGATCATGCGCAGCGGCGGGTACTCCGCCTCGGCGTCCTTCTCCATTTCGGGCCGGCACAGGTCCGCACCGAGATCGAAGAGGTCGTTCTGGATGCGCCCGAGGGCCGCGTCCGTTTCGCCATCGGCCTCGAGCCGCGCCACGCCGACGAACGCGTTGAGTTCGTCGGAGGTGCCATAGGCGGTAACCCTGAGCGAATGCTTGGCCACACGCGCGCCGTTGCCGAGGCCGGTATCGCCGGCATCGCCCGTCCTGGTGTAGATCTTGTTCAGAACGACCATCAGTTTCCGCCTCCCCAGCCACCGCGGTAGATGACGAAGATCACGATCAGCGCCACGGCAATGGCCTGCGCGATGATCCTGTACCGCATCATCTTGTTGGACTTCTCGCCGCTGTCCTTGCCACCCCTGCGCGAAGTTGCCGAGGCCGAGCGCAAGGATCACCACGACGGCGAAGCAGACGAGTAAGATAATGATGAAGAGTGGATCGCTGCTCATGTCGTCCCCGATTGCCTGTTCGGGGCACATGTAGCCGGGAACGGGACCGAATCACACCCGGATTTTGCGCGACCTACCCGCGGGAAAGAAGCCGGTCGAGCGCGCGCGTGGTGAGAACCCTGCGCAATCCGCCCATGATGTAGGTGGGCGTTGTGACATAATATCGCGGCTTCGGCCGTCGGGCGGTCAGGGCCTTGAGGAGCTTGGCCGTCACCGCGGAGGCGGGCAGTTCAAACGTGTCCTTGCCGCGGTTCTGATAGAGACGCTGCAGCAGTTCTGCCTTGTACTGCTCTGCGCGGGCGGAATTTTCCCAATCGATCCAGCGTTCGAAATTCGGGATCGAATTCTGGCGAATCTTCGACGTGATCGGGCCGGGTTCGATCAGGATCACGTGAATCGGCGTGTCCCGCATTTCCAGCCGGAGCGTATCTGTCAGTCCCTCCAGCGCGTGTTTGCTTGCGTTGTAGGCCCCGCGCCAGGGTCGAGTGACGAAACCCAGTACGCTGGAACATTGAACGATCCGCCCGTGGCCCTGGGCCCGCATGACCGGGATCACGGCGCGCGTCAGTTCGTGCCAGCCGAAGAAATTGGCCTCGAAGATGGCCCGCAGCGCGTCGGTCGGCAGATCCTCGACCGCGCCGGGCATGGCAAAGGCTCCGTTGTTGAAGAGCGCGTCAAGCGTGCCGCCCGTGGCTTCCAGCACTTCGGCCAAGCCGTTGATGATGCTGTCGGCGTCTTGGTAGTCGATGCGCGGGCTGTCGAAACCCTCTGCTCTCAAACGGTCGCAATCCGCTTGCTTGCGGCACGCGGCGAACACACGCCACCCGGCCTGTCGCAGCCCGCGGGCCGCATCCAGCCCGATGCCGGACGAACAGCCGGTGATGAGGAGCGTGCGTTCAGTCATGCCACGCATTTGACGGGCTTTGCCGTCAGATGCAATCGCGGCTCAGTTTTGGGTCAGCAGGAAGTCGGCCATCCACCCGATCGTGCCACCGTCCGCCGTGCGCAGGCGGACCCATCCGGTTCCGACATCATCCAGCACTTCGACCCGGTCGCCTTCGACAAGTGTCGCTACGACCCCGTAATCCGTGCCAGGCCCGCCCCTCACGTTGACGCGCGAACCGGTGACGACGCGTATGTCTCCGCCGCCGTTCAGCGCCAGTCGATCCTCAATGACCTCCGTCTGCGGGGATGCGTCCTGAATGAGGCTTGGCAAGACGCGATCCTGCGACAGTGAGGATGCCGCACTTTCGCTGAGGCTGGGCGTAATCTCCGGAGTCTCCACCTGAGGCAGCGAGCCGGTGGTCGTCGTGGAATCCCGGTCGCTTTGCGGGAGGCGGCGAGGTTGCTCCGTGCCATCGGTTCCGTTCAGGACATCCTCGAGCGATGTCAGGTTGAGCGAAACCCGGGTCACTTCGTCGGCTTCGGTTGGGACGGCCGCTGCGCGGCTTGCGGAGGTTTCGGACGGCTTCAGGGGATCGTTGCCGGACATTTCCGCACGCGCGCGGTTCGGATCGAAATCCGCACCTCCGCTCATCACGTAGAAAAGCCAGGCCAGAAAGGCGAAGGTCACCAGAATGAAACGTACCATACCGTTCTCCCGAACTCCGCGTGATCCTCTTCCGATGCGCGGGCCGGACTCCCGGCACGCCGAGGTTAAGGCGATTCTCCCGATTTTCTCAGCAGGAAATGCCCGATCCGCCCGCTGTCGGCGAAAAGCGCTGCGAAAAGCCCGCTTGATGCGGTGAATCCGGCCCGCTAAACCTCATCCATGTCAGACACACTCGACGGCCCGGAGGCAGCACAGCCCGAACTCAGTGAACCGCTGCGCCGCGCGCTGGGCGATCGGTACCTGACTTACGCCCTGTCGACGATCATGCACCGGGCGCTGCCGGATGCGCGGGATGGACTAAAGCCGGTGCATCGGCGGATCCTTTACGCGATGCGTGAGTTGCGGCTTTCGGCGACCGGCGGGTTCCGCAAATCGGCGAAGATCTCCGGTGACGTGATGGGGAACTACCACCCGCACGGAGACGCCGCGATCTACGACGCGATGGCGCGGCTGGCGCAGGATTTCAACGTCCGTTACCCGCTGGTCGACGGGCAGGGGAACTTCGGCAATATCGACGGGGACAACCCCGCGGCCTCGCGTTACACAGAAGCGCGGCTGACGATCGTCGCCGAGGCCCTGCTCGACGGGTTGAACGAAGACGCCGTCGATTTCCGCGCCAACTACGACGGGACGCTGACCGAACCAATCGTTCTGCCGGCGCAGTTTCCGAACCTGCTGGCCAACGGTTCGTCCGGAATCGCGGTGGGCATGGCAACGAACATTCCGCCGCACAACATCGCCGAACTGGTCGATGCCTGCCTGCACCTGATCAAGACGCCGGACGCACGCGACGACACGCTGCTGAATTACGTGCCAGGTCCCGATTTTCCGACGGGCGGCGTGATCGTGGAACCGGCGGAGAACATCGCCCAGGCCTACCGGACCGGAAAAGGCGGGTTCCGGCTGCGCTGCCGCTACGAGATCGAGGATCTGGGGCGGGGTCAGTGGCAGATCGTCGTCACCGAAATCCCGTACCAGGTCCAGAAGTCCAAGCTGATCGAGAAGCTGGCGGAGTTGATCCAGACCAAGAAGGTGCCGATCCTCGCAGATGTCCGGGACGAAAGCGCCGACGATGTCCGGATGGTGCTGGAACCGCGCTCCAAGAACGTCGATCCCGAAGTGCTGATGGGGATGCTCTACCGCAACTGCGATCTGGAGGTGCGGTTCTCTCTCAACATGAACGTGCTGATCGACGGGGTGACGCCCAAGGTCTGCTCGATGAAGGAGGTGCTGCGCGCCTTCCTCGACTTCCGGCGCGAGGTGCTGATCCGACGGTCGCAGCACCGGATGGAGAAGATCGACCACCGGCTGGAGGTGCTGGAAGGCTTCATCATCGCCTTCCTGAACCTCGACCGGGTGATCGACATCATCCGCTACGACGACGATCCCAAACCCGCGTTGATGCGCGAGAATTGGGGCAAGGATCATGTGCGGGCCACGTCGGAAAAGGATTATGTTTCGCCACCGCAGGGGCGATGGCGAGCTTTCCGAGGTCCAGGTCGACGCGATCCTGAACATGCGCCTGCGCTCGTTGCGGCGGCTCGAGGAACTGGAACTGATCCGCGAGCAGGAAGCGTTGATGGAGGAACGCGCGGGGCTCGAGGATCTGCTCGACGACGAAGGTCTGCAATGGGCGCGCATCTCGGACGAGTTGAAGGACGTCAGGAAGCGGTTCGGCAAGGACTATGACGGCGGCGCGCGGCGCACGACCTTCTCCGAAGCCGGCGAGGTCGAGGAGGTGCCGCTGGAGGCTATGATCGAACGGGAGCCGATCACGGTCGTCTGCTCGAAGATGGGCTGGGTGCGGGCGTTGACCGGACATATCGACTTGAACCGGGAATTGAAGTTCAAGGATGGCGACGGTCCGCGGTTCATCTTCCACGCGGAAACCACGGACCGGCTTCTGGTCTTCGGCTCCAACGGCCGGTTCTATACCGTCAGTGCGGCCAATCTGCCGGGGGGTCGCGGCATGGGCGAACCGCTGCGCCTCATGGTCGACCTGCCCAACGAATCCGAGATCGTGACGATCCTGACCCACCAGCCGGGACGCAAGCTCCTGGTCGTATCCTCCGCCGGTGACGGATTCATCGTGCTCGAGGACGAGATCGTCGCGCAGACCCGGTCCGGCAAGCAGGTGCTGAACGTGCGCGGTGACGTGCGGGCGAAAGTCTGCAAACCCGTCGCCGGCGACCACGTCGCCATCGTGGGGGAGAACCGCAAGGTGCTCGTCTTCCCTCTGGATGACTTGCCCGAGATGGCGCGTGGGAAGGGTGTCCGCCTGCAACGGTACAAGGATGGCGGCATGAGCGATGCGACGACCTTCACCCTGCAGGAGGGGCTGAGTTGGCTTGATCCTGCGGGGCGCAGACGCACCGAAACCGACCTCTCCGAGTGGCTGGGACGCCGCGCCGGCTCCGGCCGGATGGCGCCCCGCGGTTTCCCGAGAGACAACACGTTCACCTGACACGCGGTCACGCGCCGCCGATCTCGCCTCGCACCGTCGCGCCACGTCCCGAACGGTCCTGCCACGCGGAACGAGGGCGCGGGATTTCCCTTCCCTCGGGCGAGGACGCAATGCGTTGCGCCACATCGGCAACTGAGCTAGCTAGGATCGAAAGAAACAGACGGGGCCGAGCGCAGCCATGCGATATATCGTTTCAATTCTGATGCTTCTGGCGCTGGCCGCCTGCAGCGCGCCGGTGCGTGATCTCCAGAAGCCGCCGGTGCCACTGGGTGATTTCCGGCTGGGCCATAACGTCGTGGTGACGCCCAAGACGCAGAAGGTGCCACTGGGGCGCGAACTCGACAAGAGCGTGATGGAGACCATGCTCAAGGAAGCCGTGGCGGAGCGGTTCGGCCGATACGAGGGCGACGGCCTGGTCCATTTAGGCATTTCGATCGAAAGTTACTTCCTCGCCCCGCCGGGCGTCCCGATCGTGGCGTCGCCGAAATCGGCGATGATCATTCTGCTGAGTGTCTGGGACGATACGAGTAACAAGAAGCTTACGACGGAGCCGCTCCAGATCGTGGCAGTTGAATCCATCGATCAGGGGCCATTGATCGGATCGGGTTACACCAAGTCCGCCGAGCAGCAGTTCCAGAACCTCTGCCGCAATGCGGCCAAGCAGATCGAGACCTATCTGGTGGAGCGCCGCGAGGAGGACGGGTGGTTCGCGTCCGAGGCAACGGTCACCAGCGGTTGATCGCCTGACCAAGTCCGGCCAACTGACGCTTGATTTCCCGAAACATTGGCAATATCAGCCGCGCGAAGTGAATCCGGGTCGGCGAAGACCCCATCAGCAAAGGGCGCCTGAACGACATGGCAAAGGCAAAGTTTGAACGCAACAAACCGCATGTGAACATTGGCACGATCGGTCACGTGGACCACGGCAAGACGACGCTGACGGCGGCGATCACGAAGTATTTCGGCGATTTCCGGGCCTATGACCAGATCGACGGCGCGCCGGAGGAGAAGGCGCGGGGGATCACGATCTCGACGGCGCATGTGGAGTACGAAACCGACGCGCGGCACTATGCGCATGTGGATTGCCCGGGCCATGCCGACTACGTCAAGAACATGATCACCGGTGCGGCGCAGATGGACGGCGCGATCCTGGTGGTGAGTGCCGCCGACGGCCCGATGCCGCAGACGCGCGAGCACATCCTGCTGGGTCGCCAGGTCGGCATCCCGAAGATCGTGGTGTTCATGAACAAGGTCGACCAGGTCGATGACGAGGAGCTTCTGGAGCTCGTCGAGATGGAGATCCGCGAGCTGCTGGACAGCTACGAGTATCCGGGCGACGACACGCCGATCATCGCGGGCTCTGCGCTGGCGGCGATGAACGGCGAGAACCCGGAGATCGGCGAAAACAAGATCCGCGAGCTTCTGCAGGCGGTCGACGACTACATCCCGACGCCGGAACGGGCGGTGGATCAGCCCTTCCTGATGCCGATCGAGGACGTGTTCTCGATCTCCGGCCGCGGCACGGTTGTGACCGGTCGGGTCGAGCGCGGCGTGATCAATGTCGGCGACGAGATCGAGATCGTGGGCATCCGCGACACCCGCAAGACGACCTGCACGGGCGTGGAGATGTTCCGCAAGCTGCTGGATCGCGGCGAGGCCGGCGACAACATCGGCGCGCTGCTGCGCGGGATCGACCGCGAGGGCGTGGAGCGGGGCCAGGTGCTCTGCAAGCCAGGGAGCGTGAAGCCGCACAAGAAGTTCGAGGCCGAGGCCTACATCCTCACGAAGGAAGAGGGTGGCCGTCACACGCCGTTCTTCGCCAACTATCGCCCGCAGTTCTACTTCCGCACGACGGACGTGACCGGGACGGTGACGCTGAAGGAAGGCACGGAGATGGTGATGCCGGGCGACAACGTGGGCTTCACGGTCGAGCTGATCGCCCCGATCGCGATGGAAGACGGTCTGCGCTTCGCCATCCGCGAGGGCGGCCGCACCGTCGGCGCCGGCGTGGTGTCGAAGATCGTCGAGTAACGGCAGCAGAAGCCTTCGGTAGAGAGATCTTAGCGGCCGTCCTCCGGGGCGGCCCTTTGCTTTTTCGCGTCGGTGGACTCGACGGCCGACTGTTGTTTCGCCACGCAGTTACGGAGTGGCGGGCTGTTCTCGACCAGATGATCTCAATTGCTGCGCGCGCGAAATCAGCGGGCTTTTTGCAAGGCAAAACAAGGCTCGGGTTGCATTTGCAAGAGCAGAAAACCGCTCCCGTATACGACGGTATTCCTGTAACATCCTAAAAACGTTTGATTTTTTTCCGGCTTGGCCTCATCCTTGATCGCGCGAGGAGATGATTGCCATGGACGCTGTGAACATTTCGGCTTGGGAAGGCCGCTCCGTAACGGCTTGCGGCGGCATCAGCGAAATCGCGGCGGCCCAGATTCATGCGACGCTCCAGACCGATGCGACTTCGGCGCCGGCGAAAGGCGACCCACTGCCGACTTTGTGGCATTGGTGCGCCTTTGCCAGAACCGTCCCGACGGCGGAATTGGGCGAGGACGGGCATCCGCATCTTGGCGACTTCTTTCCCCCGATCCACCTGACCCGGCGCATGTGGGCCGGAGGTTCGCTGGAGTTCCATGCCCCTGTCGCCGTCGGTGACCCGCTGTCGCTGCGCTCGACCATCGTGAAAATCGACGAGAAGCTGCGGGACGACAACCCGATGGTGTTCGTCACCGTCGAGCACGAGGTGCGTGCACCGCGCGGCCTCGCGGTCCGGGAGCGGCAGACGATCGTCTATCTCAATATTCCCGAGGAGTTTTCGCCGCCGCGCAAACGGCCGATGCCGGACACGCCGATCGCGCATCAGGTGTTCCCGGTGAGCGAGCCGACGCTGTTTCGATTTTCGGCGGTGACGTTCAACGCGCACCGCATCCATTACGACCTGAAGTATGCACAGGAAACGGAGCGTTACCCTGCGCTGGTGATCCATGGGCCATTGCAGGCGATGAAGCTGATGCAGCTTGGCGAGCGACATCGCGGCGGCCCGCCATCCTTGTTCGAATTTCGCGGCGTACACCCGATGCTGCTGGGGTCGCCGCTCGATCTGATGGCCACCGAAGAGGACGATGGTGCCCTGGCGCTTTTCGCCGGGCAATCGGGTCACCAGGGAACGGTTGCACGCGCGGTCTGGGAGGGCACGGTATGACGGGACTTTTGAAGGGTATGCGGGTCGTCGAAAGCTCGGCTTTCGTCGCGGTTCCCCTGGCGGGCATGACGCTGGCGCAGATGGGCGCCGAGGTGATCCGGTTCGACCGTCCGCAGGGCGGGCTCGACGCGCGGGCGCTGGCCTCTGGCGCCGTCCGGCAAGAGCCTGTTCTGGGCAGGTCTCAACAAGGGCAAGAAATCGGTGTCCGTCGATACCTCTTCGCCCGAGGGCCGGGACCTCGTGACCCGCATCATAACCGCCGATGGACCCGACAGCGGTCTGTTCATCACCAACCTGCGTGTTCCGGGCTTGACCGATCATGACACGCTGGCGGCACATCGTCCGGACCTGATCTCGGTCACGCTTGCGGGCGACCGGCATGGACGGCCCGCGGTCGATTACACGGTCAATCCCGCGCTGGGCATTCCGGACATCACCGGGCCGGAGGGCCATGACGACCCCGTGGCGCATGCGGTTCCGGCATGGGACCTGCTGGCTGGTCAGATGGTCGTCTCCTCGCTGCTTGGGGCCGAGCGGCACCGATTGCGGCACGGAGAGGGGCAGGCGGTGGACCTGACGCTCAAGGACGTCGCCGCCGCAATGATCGGGCATCTCGGGCTGATCGGCGACGCGGCGCTGAACCCGGAGCAACGCGCCAAGTCGGGCAATGCGCTTTACGGCGCCTACGGTCAGGATTTCGTCTGCGCGTGTGGTGGTCGTGTCATGGTCATCGGCCTGACGAAGCGGCAGTGGTCGTTGCTGGTCAAGGCGACCGAAACCGGGGAGCAGATGGATGCGCTCGAACGCCACACGGGACAGAATTTGGCGGACGAAGGCGTGCGTTGGACGTTGCGGCACGAGATAACCGAGATATTGAAGCCGTGGTTCGGGTCGCGCCGGATCGACAGTTTCGCCGCCGAATTCGACAAGATGGGTCTGACATGGTCGCGATTTCGGACCACGAAGGAGGCGCTTGCCGAGGACCCGGATCTGAGCCCGGCCAATCCGATGTTCTCGCACCTGCACCAACCGGGCATCGGAAGCTTCCCGGTCCCAGGGTATCCGGCTGAGTTCGGAGCGATGCCGCGGTCTTCGCCGAAACCTGCGCCGGAGCTTGGCGCGGATACAGAACAGGTGCTTGTCGAGACAGGACTCGACGCCAAGGAAATCGCGCGACTGTTCGATCGTGGCGTGGTGACAAGCCCCGCATACTCGGCGAGAAATGCCGCCTGATCATACGCCCGCGCCTTCCGCATTTGGCCCTTGATTCCGACTGAACCATCTCGTAAGCGGGTGCTCGCCCTGCAGGGGTATAGCTCAGTTGGTAGAGCGACGGTCTCCAAAACCGTAGGTCGCGGGTTCGAGCCCTGCTGCCCCTGCCATGGCTCTCAATGTTTATTGCTGGTCTCGTCGGGGTGAACAATCCTGGCATGGTATCACTGATGCTTCGCACTCTTGAACTTCGAGAATTTTCACGCTCCAAAGCGGCATGAAATGCGGCCTCTTGAACTTGCGCCATCTTGCCGTTAGATGGCAAACTCAGCTTTCCGAGGAGGCAGGCGCGCCTTGACCAATCCGTTCCAGTTTCTGCAGCAGGTCCGTGCCGAAGTTGCAAAAATCGTGTGGCCGACGCGGCGGGAGGTCATGCTCACGACCGTCATGGTTTTCATCATGGCGACGCTCACGGCGATCTTCTTCGCCTTGGTCGACCTTGGCATTCGGGGCGGGTTGCGCGGTATTCTCGGGCTCTTCAGCTAGCCTCAGAGGTCGTCGATTGAATTGGGCGAGACGGCCTTGAACTCGCAGGGGCTGCGGTTTAATGCCACCGGACTCGCGGGGCGGGATGTGCAGCGATTCGAGCTGCGTTCCGATTTTCGGTCTTGACCGGACGGCCAAACTGCTTGGACAACGACGGGGAAAATCCGACCGTGGCGAAAGGCCCGGTCTTGCAAGAGGAAATCGGGACCCATGGCAAAGCGTTGGTATTCGGTCAGTGTTCTGTCGAACTTCGAGAAGAAGATCGCAGAACAGATCCGCGCGTCGGCGGCTGAGCAGGGCTTGCAGGATGAGATCGACGAAGTTCTGGTGCCGACCGAAGAGGTTCTCGAGGTCCGCCGCGGCAAAAAGGTGACGACCGAAAAGCGGTTCATGCCGGGTTATGTGCTCGTGCATATGGAGATGTCGGATCGTGGGTATCACCTCATCAATTCGATCAATCGCGTGACTGGGTTCCTGGGGCCTCAAGGGCGTCCGATGCCCATGCGCGACGCCGAAGTGAATGCGATTCTGAACCGTGTCCAGGAAGGCGAAGACTCCCCGCGGACGTTGATCCATTTCGAGATCGGCGAAAAGGTGAAGGTCAACGACGGTCCGTTCGAGGATTTCGACGGCATGGTCGAAGAAGTGGACGAAGACAATCAGCGCGTTAAGGTCACGGTGTCGATCTTCGGGCGTGAGACGCCGGTCGAGCTGGAGTTCACCCAGGTCACCAAGCAGACTTGAACCGCACGCGATGGGAACGCCGGATCCGCGAATTGATCGGTGGCTTTCCAAGGAGCGCGCGTGGCGGGATGAACTGGTTGTCCTGCGGAGAGTTCTGCTTACGGAAGAGGTCACCGAAGCACTGAAATGGCGCCAGCCATGTTACGTTGCGCATGGTGGCAACATCGCCCTCCTGGCGAGCATGTCGGACAGCGTTTCCGTTTCATTCCTGAAAGGCGTGTTGCTCGATGATCCGCTCGGATGCCTGGAACGGCCTGGTCCGAACTCGCGGTCAGCGCGCTACATGCGTTTTCACGATCTGGAAAGTATCGCTGCCGGTTCCGATTCCCTGCGCACCTTCGTTCGCGCAGCAATCGAAATCGAGAAGCGCGGCGTCCGCGTCGATTTGCCCACGGACGACATCTCTTTGCCCGACGAAATGGTCGTGGCCATGGATGAAGATCCGGAGCTGGCCGCTGCATTCCGGCAACTGACGCACGGGCGCCGGCGCGGCTGGGCCATTCACTTTTCAGCGCCAAAGAAAACCGAGACGCGCCGGGCCCGGATCGAGAAGGCGCGGTACGCGATACTTGATGGCAAGGGGCTGCACGACCGATGACTCCCTCAAAGGGACTTGCGTCGCAAGGCAATGCGGTGTACGCGCCACCACTGTCGTTTCGGCGACATGGATGTGGGAGGCGGCGGCTACGCGTAGCGGCACCGAACCACGGGCAAACCTGACCTCCGGACGCGTTCGGAGGTGCTTGAAAAGGAGAACGGCCAATGGCCAAGAAACGTATTGGAAGCATGAAGTTGCAGGTGCCCGCCGGGCAAGCGAACCCGTCACCGCCGGTCGGTCCGGCGTTGGGTCAACGGGGCATCAACATCATGGAGTTCTGCAAGCAGTTCAATGCCAAGACGCAGGACATGGAGCCCG
Source organism: uncultured Alphaproteobacteria bacterium (assembly GCA_963721175.1). Taxonomy (GTDB): domain Bacteria; phylum Pseudomonadota; class Alphaproteobacteria; order Rhodobacterales; family Rhodobacteraceae; genus Aliishimia. Next base: position 285,886 of record CAVRIG010000008.1, read on the forward strand.
GTGCTCCGTGCCCGACCGTGATCACCTACTTTCAGGACAAGTCCTTCACGATGGATATCAAGACGCCGCCGGCGTCGTATTATCTCAAGAAGGCCGCCAAGCTGAAATCCGGTGCCAAGACGCCATCGCGCGAGATCGTGGGCAGGGTCACGCCAGCGCAGGTTCGAGAGATCGCTGAAGCGAAGATGAAGGATCTGAACGCGACCGACATAGAAGGCGCGATGCAGATCATCCTGGGCTCCGCCCGCTCCATGGGCATCGAGGTGAAGTAAGATGGCAAAGCTTGGAAAACGTATCAAGGCGGCCCGAGATGCATTCGCCGACAAGGCGCACATGTCGGTCGAGGACGCGGTCAGCCTCGTCAAGGCCAACGCCAGCGCGAAGTTCGACGAGACCGTCGAGATCGCGGTGAACCTTGGGGTCGATGTTCGGCATGCCGACCAGATGGTCCGTGGTGTCGTGGGGCTGCCGAACGGTACCGGCAAGGATGTCCGGGTGGCGGTGTTCGCGCGGGGTCCGAAAGCCGAAGAGGCGCAGGCGGCCGGTGCCGACATCGTCGGAGCCGAGGACCTCATGGAAACGATCCAGGGCGGCAAGATCGAGTTCGACCGCTGCATCGCGACGCCGGACATGATGCCGATCGTCGGGCGCCTGGGCAAGATCCTGGGGCCGCGCAACCTGATGCCGAACCCGAAGGTCGGCACGGTCACCATGGACGTCGCCGACGCGGTGAAGGCCGCCAAGGGCGGTGAGGTGCAGTTCAAGGCGGTCAAAGGCGGGATCGTCCATGCCGGTGTCGGCAAGGCCTCGTTCGACGAGACGAAACTGGCCGAGAACATTCGCGCCTTCATGGGCGCCATAGCCAAGGCGAAACCGACGGGCGCAAAGGGAACGTATCTGAAGAAGGCCTCGATCAGCTCGACGATGGGACCCGGTGTCACCATCGATATCGAGAACGCCATTCAGCAGTAGCGCCCGACGTTACGTGGCGCGCCGTAAGTAAGGGGCGCGCCACACTTTTTACTGCCGGTCGGTCGCCCTGCGCGGAGTGGCGCGTCTGGGAACAACTGTTTTCGTAGTGTTTCCGGGTAGACGTCGGACAATGCCGGATTTATCCTCACCAATGTGAGGAATAGAACATTTTCGTTACCGTCGCGCTTTTTGTGCTGCCGCTCTATTCACATTTCGAAATCGATCAAGTAACTCCGCCGTACTCAGGTCGCTCGACGAGTCGCAGCGGCCTGATGATTCGTCCGAGACGGTGGGCGGCGCAAGCCATAAGTCCTGCCTGAGACGGGAAGAGACCAGATTTCTCGGGTCGGTGTTCGCATCGCTCCGGGGCGAGTTGGCTGGACCCGTACGGACCCGATTGTCGGGCAATCTGCCCGACAAAAATGGAGCCGGAGGGTCGCATGGCCCTCCACACTTGGAGTGAAACTGTGGATAGAGCCCAGAAAGAAAAAGTGGTCGAGGAACTCGGCCAGATCTTCGAGAGCTCTGGCGTTGTGGTGGTTGCCCACTACACCGGCCTGACAGTTGCCGAGATGCAGGACCTTCGCGCCCGCGCCCGTGGTGCGGAAGCGTCGGTCCGTGTTGCCAAGAACAAGCTCGCCAAGATCGCCCTTGAGGGACTGCCCATCGAAAAGTTGGGCGAGTTCATGACGGGGATGACCGTTCTGACCTATTCCGAGGATCCCGTGGCGGCAGCCAAGGTGTCCGAGGATTTCGCCAAGGACAAGGAGAAATTCCAGATCCTCGGCGGCGCCATGGACGGAAACGTGCTGGACCGTGCTGGAGTCACGGCCGTGTCGAAACTGCCGTCGCGCGATGAGCTTATCGCTTCGATCGCCGGCTGCATCGGCGCGCCTGCCTCCAATATCGCTGGCGCAATTGGCGCACCTGCAAGCAACATCGCCTCCATCCTTTCCACGATCGAGGAAAGAGCTGAAGCGGCATAATCGAATGTCATGTCGGCGTAAGGACATCCCCTTGCGTTGGAACACAACAATCTTACGGAAAGAGCTGAGACAATGGCTGATCTGAAGAAACTGGCAGAAGAGATCGTGGGTCTGACCCTGCTCGAAGCACAAGAACTGAAAACCATCCTGAAAGATGAATACGGCATCGAGCCCGCCGCCGGCGGCGCGGTGATGATGGCCGGCCCCGCGGCAGATGCCGGGGCGGCAGCGGAAGAAGAAAAGACCGAGTTCGACGTGGTCCTGAAGAATGCGGGCGCCTCGAAGATCAACGTCATCAAGGAAGTGCGCAGCATCACCGGCCTGGGCCTGAAAGAAGCCAAGGATCTCGTCGAGGCCGGCGGCAAGATCAAGGAAGGCGTCAGCAAAGACGAAGCTGAAACGATCAAGGGCAAGCTGGAGGCAGCGGGCGCCGAGGTCGACCTGGCCTGATTCCTGCGAACGGCCCTGAAGAAGGGTCACATTATTGGCTGGATCCGGAATGCCTGGGTCCAGCCGAACCTGTCTTGGCAAGCGCCCGCGGTCGGGCTCTTCCCAGGACGAGGTTCCCGGATCGGGAGGGCGCTGGTGGGACGGCGCTCACGAATTGATCCAGACCCCGCCCGTCTCGCAGGGGCAGACCGCCGTGGCCCGACGGCGTGCCTGCCCGCAGAGAAGCTGAAAGGTGACATGCGACATGGCGCAATCGTTCATTGGCCAGAAACGTCTTCGGAAATACTACGGCAAGATCCGCGAAGTCCTGGAGATGCCGAACCTCATCGAGGTGCAGAAATCAAGCTATGATCTCTTCCTGAACTCCGGCGAGGCACCGGATCCCTCGGATGGTGAAGGTATTCATGGCGTCTTTCAATCGGTTTTCCCGATCAAGGATTTCAATGAAACATCCGTGCTTGAATACGTCAAGTACGAGCTGGAAGCACCCAAATACGATGTGGAAGAGTGCCAGCAGCGCGACATGACCTACAGCGCGCCGCTCAAGGTCACACTGCGTCTGATCGTGTTCGACGTCGACGAGGATACAGGCGCCAAGTCGGTGAAGGACATCAAGGAACAGGACGTCTTCATGGGTGACATGCCGCTCATGACGCCCAACGGTACGTTCATCGTCAATGGAACCGAGCGCGTGATCGTGTCCCAGATGCACCGGAGCCCCGGTGTGTTCTTCGATCATGACAAGGGCAAGACGCATTCCTCGGGCAAGCTGCTCTTTGCGTGCCGCATCATACCCTATCGCGGATCCTGGCTCGACTTCGAATTCGACGCAAAGGATATCGTCTTTTCGCGGATCGACCGCCGCCGGAAGCTGCCGGTGACCACGTTGCTGTATGCTCTGGGGCTCGACCAGGAAGCCATCATGGACGCCTACTACAATACGGTATCCTACAAGCTGGAAGGCAGCAACAAGGGCTGGGTGACCAAGTTTTTCCCGGAGCGGGTGCGCGGGACGCGTCCGACATATGACCTGATCGACGCGAAGACCGGCGAAGTCATCGCCGAAGCCGGCAAGAAGGTCACGCCGCGCGCGGTGAAGAAGCTCATCGACGACGGGGAGGTCACACATCTGCGGGTGCCGTTCGACCTGATCACCGGCAGGTTCGTGGCGAAGGACATCATCAACGAGGACACCGGCGCGATCTATGTAGAAGCCGGCGATGAACTGACGCTGGATTACGACAAGGACGGCACGCTGGTCGGAGGAACGGTCAAGGACCTTCTGGACGCCGGAGTGAAGGAAGTTCCGGTCCTCGACATCGACAACATCAATGTCGGACCGTACATGCGCAACACCATGGCGCAGGACAAGAACATGAGCCGGGAAACCGCGCTCATGGACATCTATCGCGTGATGCGCCCGGGCGAGCCGCCCACCGTCGAGGCGGCCTCTTCGCTCTTCGACACGTTGTTTTTCGACTCCGAACGCTACGATCTGTCGGCCGTGGGTCGGGTCAAGATGAACATGCGGCTCGCACTCGATGCCGAGGATACCCAGCGCACGCTGCGCCGCGAAGACATCGTCGCCTGCATCAAGGCGCTGGTCGAATTGCGCGACGGCAAGGGCGATATCGACGACATCGACCACCTCGGCAACCGCCGGGTGCGGTCGGTCGGCGAGTTGATGGAGAACCAGTATCGCGTGGGTCTTCTGCGCATGGAACGGGCGATCAAGGAGCGGATGTCGTCGGTCGAGATCGATACGGTGATGCCCCAGGACCTGATCAACGCCAAACCGGCCGCGGCGGCGGTGCGCGAGTTCTTCGGTTCGTCGCAGCTCAGCCAGTTCATGGACCAGACCAACCCGCTTTCGGAGGTCACGCACAAGCGGCGCCTGTCCGCCCTCGGGCCTGGCGGTCTGACACGGGAACGCGCGGGCTTCGAGGTGCGGGACGTTCACCCGACGCACTATGGACGCATGTGCCCGATCGAGACACCGGAGGGGCCGAACATCGGTCTCATCAACTCGCTCGCCACCTTCGCGCGGGTCAACAAGTACGGGTTCATCGAGACCCCTTATCGCAAGGTGAAGCACGGTCAGGTCAGCGACGAAGTGGTCTACATGTCGGCGACCGAGGAAATGCGGCACACGGTGGCGCAGGCCAACGCGTCGATCGACGACAACGGCAAGTTCGTCAACGAGTTCGTCAACACGCGTCAGTCCGGAGAATACACGCTGGCTCCCGTCGACCATGTCGATCTGATCGACGTGTCGCCCAAGCAGCTCGTTTCGGTCGCCGCCTCGCTGATCCCGTTCCTCGAGAACGACGACGCGAACCGGGCACTGATGGGGTCGAACATGCAGCGTCAGGCGGTTCCGCTTCTGCAGGCGGAATCCCCTCTGGTCGGAACCGGTATCGAAGGCAAGGTCGCGATCGACTCCGGTGCAGCGATCCAGGCAAAACGTGCCGGGATCATCGACCAGGTGGATGCGCAGCGGATCGTTATTAGGGCCACAGAAGATGTGGGCGTCGGCGATGCCGGCGTGGATATCTACCGGATGCGGAAGTTCCAGCGGTCGAACCAGAACACCTGCATCAACCAGCGTCCGCTGGTGCGGGTGGGACAGTCTGTCGTTCAAGGCGAGATCATCGCGGACGGCCCGTCCACTGACCTCGGTGAACTGGCGTTGGGCAAGAACGTGGTCGTCGCGTTCATGCCTTGGAACGGCTACAACTACGAGGACTCGATCCTTATCTCCGAGCGGATTGCACGCGACGACGTCTTTACCTCGATCCACATCGAGGAGTTCGAGGTCGCCGCGCGTGACACCAAGCTCGGACCGGAGGAAATCACCCGTGATATCCCGAACGTGGGCGAGGAGGCGCTGCGCAACCTCGACGAGGCGGGTATCGTCTATATCGGTGCCGACGTGGAGCCGGGCGACATTCTCGTGGGCAAGATCACGCCCAAGGGCGAGAGCCCGATGACGCCGGAGGAGAAACTGCTCCGCGCCATCTTTGGTGAGAAGGCGTCCGACGTGCGCGATACCTCGCTTCGGGTCAAACCCGGCGATTTCGGCACGGTCGTGGAGGTGCGTGTCTTCAACCGACATGGTGTGGACAAGGACGAGCGTGCGCTTCAGATCGAGCGGGAAGAAGTCGAACGACTGGCCCGTGACCGGGACGACGAACTCGCGATCCTGGACCGCAACATCTATGCGCGGCTGCGGTCGCTGATCCTCGGCAAGGTGGCGGTGAAAGGTCCGAAAGGCGTCAAGGCGAATGCCGATATCACCGAGGAGTTGCTGGATGACCAGTTGACCCGCGGTCAGTGGTGGCAACTCGCGCTGAAGGACGAAGCGGATGCGCAGGTCGTGGAGGCTCTCAACGAGCAGTACGAGGCGCAGAAGCGGGCTTTGGACGCGCGGTTCGAGGACAAGGTCGAGAAGGTCCGCCGCGGCGACGATCTGCCCCCGGGCGTGATGAAGATGGTCAAGGTCTTTGTGGCGGTGAAGCGCAAGCTCCAGCCGGGGGACAAGATGGCCGGACGCCACGGCAACAAGGGTGTCGTCTCCAAGGTCGTGCCGATGGAAGACATGCCGTTCCTGGGCGACGGCACGCCGGTCGACATCTGCCTCAACCCGCTGGGTGTTCCCAGCCGGATGAACGTTGGGCAGATCCTCGAAACCCACATGGGCTGGGCTGCGAGGGGATTGGGCCTGAACGTGGACGATGCACTCGGAGAATATCGCCGGTCCGGTGATGTCACCCCGGTGCGTGATGCCATGAAACTCGCCTATGGTCGTGATGTCTATGACGAAGGCATCGCGGACATGACGGAGGAACTGCTGATCGAGGCGGCGGGCAACGTGACGCGCGGCGTTCCGATCGCCACGCCGGTCTTCGACGGTGCCAAGGAGATCGATGTCAACGACGCGCTCGCGCGCGCGGGCTTCGATACCTCCGGTCAGTCGATCCTGTTCGATGGACGGTCCGGCGAGCAGTTCACGCGTCCGGTGACGGTCGGTGTCAAGTACCTGCTCAAGCTGCACCACCTGGTGGACGACAAGATCCACGCACGCTCGACCGGGCCCTACAGCCTCGTGACCCAGCAGCCGCTGGGGGGCAAGGCGCAGTTCGGCGGACAGCGTTTCGGCGAGATGGAGGTCTGGGCACTCGAAGCGTATGGCGCGGCCTACACCTTGCAAGAGATGCTGACGGTGAAGTCGGACGACGTGGCGGGCCGGACCAAGGTCTACGAGTTGATCGTCAAGGGCGAGGACAATTTCGAGGCGGGCGTGCCGGAGAGCTTCAACGTGCTCGTCAAGGAAGTCCGCGGCCTCGGCCTGAACATGGAACTCCTGGATGCGGAGGAGGAAGGCTGATGCAGGTCCCGGGTTGACGCCCGACTTACGCAGCATCGGCAAGCCGGGCGGATGCCCGGCTCCCCTCCCGCCAATTTGAGGACATCGCAATGAACCAGGAACTGACCAACAACCCGTTCAACCCGCTGACGCCGCAGAAGGTTTTCGACGAGATCAAGGTTTCGCTCGCGAGCCCGGAGCGGATCCTCTCGTGGTCGTTCGGCGAGATCAAGAAGCCCGAAACGATCAACTACCGCACGTTCAAACCGGAGCGTGACGGGCTTTTTTGCGCGCGGATCTTCGGTCCGATCAAGGACTACGAGTGCCTGTGCGGCAAGTACAAGCGCATGAAGTATCGCGGCGTCGTCTGCGAGAAATGCGGCGTCGAAGTCACGCTCCAGAAGGTCCGACGCGAGCGCATGGGTCATATCGAACTGGCGGCGCCGGTCGCGCATATCTGGTTCCTGAAGTCGCTGCCCAGCCGCATCGGCCTCATGCTCGACATGACGCTGCGCGATCTTGAGCGGGTTCTCTATTTCGAGAATTACGTGGTCATCGAACCTGGCCTCACCGACCTCTCCTATGGTCAGATGCTGTCGGAAGAGGAGTTCATGGACGCGCAGGATGCCTTCGGCATGGACGCGTTCACCGCCAATATCGGTGCGGAGGCGATCCGTGACATGCTGGCGGCGATCGATCTGGAGGCGGAAGCGGAGAACCTGCGCGCAGATCTGAAGGAAGCCACGGGCGAGCTGAAACCCAAGAAGATCATCAAGCGGCTGAAGGTCGTCGAAAGCTTCCTCGAATCCGGCAACCGCCCGGAGTGGATGGTGATGACGGTGGTTCCGGTCATTCCGCCGGAACTGCGCCCGCTCGTGCCGCTGGACGGTGGCCGGTTCGCGACGTCGGATCTCAACGATCTCTATCGCCGGGTGATCAACCGGAACAACCGCCTGAAGCGGCTGATCGAACTGCGCGCGCCCGACATCATCGTCCGCAACGAAAAGCGGATGCTGCAGGAGTCGGTGGACGCACTCTTCGACAACGGCCGTCGCGGCCGCGTCATCACCGGTGCCAACAAGCGCCCGCTGAAATCGCTTTCGGATATGCTGAAGGGCAAGCAGGGCCGGTTCCGCCAGAACCTGCTCGGCAAGCGCGTCGACTTCTCGGGCCGGTCGGTCATCGTGACGGGGCCGGAGCTGAAGCTGCACCAGTGCGGGCTGCCGAAGAAGATGGCCCTCGAGCTCTTCAAGCCGTTCATCTACTCGCGGCTCGAGGCGAAGGGGCTGAGCTCCACGGTCAAGCAGGCCAAGAAGCTGGTCGAGAAGGAACGCCCGGAAGTCTGGGACATCCTCGACGAGGTGATCCGCGAGCATCCGGTCATGCTGAACCGGGCGCCGACCCTGCACCGTCTGGGCATCCAGGCGTTCGAACCCGTGCTGATCGAGGGCAAGGCGATCCAGCTTCACCCGCTGGTCTGCTCGGCCTTCAATGCCGATTTCGACGGCGACCAGATGGCAGTGCACGTACCGCTCAGCCTCGAGGCGCAGTTGGAAGCCCGCGTCCTGATGATGTCCACGAACAACGTTCTGTCGCCAGCCAACGGCGCGCCGATCATCGTGCCGTCGCAGGACATGATCCTCGGCCTCTACTATGTCACGCTGCAACGCAAGGGCATGAAGGGTGAAGGCAAGGTCTTCGCTTCCATCGAGGAGGTGGAGCACGCGCTGGACGCAGGCGAGGTGCATCTGCACGCCAGCGTCACCGCGCGCGTGCCGCAGGTCGACCCCGAGACCGGAGAGATCATCCACCATCGTTACGAGACGACGCCAGGCCGCGTGAAGCTGGGCGCACTTCTGCCGCTCAATGCAAAGGCGCCGTTCGAACTGGTGAACCGGCTGCTCCGCAAGCGCGAGGTGCAGCAGGTGATCGACACGGTCTACCGCTACTGCGGCCAGAAGGAGAGCGTGATCTTCTGCGACCAGATCATGACCATGGGCTTCAGGGAGGCGTTCAAGGCCGGGATTTCCTTCGGCAAGGACGACATGCTGATCCCCGACACCAAATGGCCGATCGTGGATGAGACGCGCGAGCAGGTGAAGGATTTCGAACAGCAGTACATGGACGGCCTGATCACTCAGGGCGAGAAGTACAACAAGGTCGTCGACGCCTGGTCGAAGTGCAACGACAAGGTGACCGAGGCCATGATGGGCTCGATCTCCGCGGTGGTTGAGGACGCGAACGGCGCCGAGGTGGAGCCGAACTCCGTCTACATGATGGCCCATTCCGGCGCGCGGGGTTCCGTCACGCAGATGAAACAGCTGGGCGGGATGCGCGGCCTGATGGCCAAGCCGAATGGCGACATCATCGAGACGCCGATCATCTCGAACTTCAAGGAGGGCCTGACCGTTCTGGAGTATTTCAACTCCACCCACGGCGCCCGGAAGGGCCTGTCGGATACCGCGCTCAAGACCGCCAACTCCGGTTACCTGACGCGGCGACTTGTCGACGTGGCGCAGGATTGCATCGTGCGGGGGCCTGATTGCGGCACCGAAAACGCGATCACTGCCGAAGCAGCGGTCAACGATGGTGAAGTCGTGTCATCGCTGGGCGAGCGTGTGTTGGGTCGTGTCGCGGCCGAAGACATAATGCGTCCGGGAACCGAAGAAGTTCTCGTCGCTACTGGTACTATGATCGACGAACGTATGGCCGACGCGATCGAGGAAGCCGCTGTTCAGACGGCGCGTATCCGAAGCCCGCTGACCTGCGAGGCCGAAGAGGGCGTCTGTGCAATGTGCTATGGCCGCGATCTGGCGCGTGGCACCATGGTCAACGTCGGCGAGGCCGTCGGGATCATCGCGGCACAGTCGATCGGTGAGCCGGGCACGCAGCTTACCATGCGGACCTTCCACATTGGCGGGGTCGCGCAGGGCGGTCAGCAAAGCTTCCAGGAAGCCAGCCAGGAGGGTGTGGCCTCCTTCGAGAACACGTCGATCCTGGAAAATGCGTCCGGCGAAATCCTGGTGATGGGCCGCAACATGAAGCTGATCATCAAGGGCGAAGAAGACGGTGTCGAACGGGCCAGCCACAAGCTCGGCTATGGCACCAAGGTCTTCGTCAAGGAAGGTCAGAAGATCTCGCGTGGCGACAAGCTGTTCGAGTGGGATCCGTACACCTTGCCGATCATCGCGGAAAAGGCCGGTTCGGTGAAGTTCGTGGACCTCGTGACCGGTGTGGCCGTTCGCGACGAAACGGACGACGCGACGGGCATGACGCAGAAGATCGTCATGGATTGGCGCGCCGCGCCGCGGGGCAACGAGTTGAAGCCCGAGCTCATCCTCGTTGGCGAGGATGGTGAGCCGGTTCGCAACGATGCCGGCAATCCGGTGACCTATCCGATGTCGGTCGACGCGATCCTGTCGGTCGAGGACGGGCAGGACATCAAGGCCGGCGACGTCGTGGCTCGGATCCCGCGCGAGGGTGCCAAGACCAAGGACATCACCGGCGGTCTGCCGCGGGTGGCGGAACTTTTCGAGGCGCGGCGGCCCAAGGACCACGCGATCATCGCGGAGATCGACGGGTATGTCCGGTTCGGAAAGGACTACAAGAACAAGCGCCGGATCGCAATCGAACCCGCGGACGACACGCTTGAGCGGACCGAGTACATGGTGCCCAAGGGCAAGCACATCCCGGTGGCCGAAGGCGACTATGTCCAGAAGGGCGACTTCATCATGGACGGCAATCCGGCGCCGCACGACATCCTGTCGATCATGGGTGTCGAGGCGCTGGCGGACTACATGATCAACGAGGTGCAGGAGGTCTATCGTCTTCAGGGCGTGAAGATCAACGACAAGCACATCGAAGTCATCGTGCGCCAGATGTTGCAGAAGTGGGAGATCCTCGACAGCGGCGACACGACGCTCCTGAAGGGCGAGCATGTCGACAAGCAGGAGTTCGAGGCTGCGAACGAGAAGGCCATCGCCAAGGGTGGTCGGGAAGCGCAGGGCGAGCCCATTCTGCTCGGGATCACGAAGGCCTCGCTGCAGACCCGGTCCTTCATCTCCGCGGCATCTTTCCAGGAAACGACCCGGGTCCTCACGGAGGCATCCGTGCAGGGCAAGAAGGACAAGCTTGTCGGCCTAAAGGAGAACGTGATCGTCGGGCGCCTCATCCCGGCAGGCACCGGAGGCGCCACGCAACGGCTGCGCCGCATCGCCTCGGATCGGGACAACGTCGTTCTGGAAGCGCGCCGCGAGGAAGCCGAGGCCGCTGCCGCACTTGCTGCGCCGACGGATGACATGGTCGGCGGGTCGGAGTTCGATACGATCATCGATCCGAACGAGGACAGCCGAGACTAACGGTTTTCACAGAACGCGACAGAAGCCCCCGCCGTCCCGGCGGGGGTTTTTCTTTGTTTGCAGCCGGGCAGAACGTTCTCTGGACCAACGCCTGAATTGCGTCGAAACGGCATTCGGTTCGCCGGCGGTTGCGCTATAGCCTGATCGCAATCCGACATTGGGGATCGGCATGTCCAACAACCTGATCGGCGCGATCCTGATGATGGCGTCGGCGCTGTGCTTCACGGCCAGCGATACGTTCATCAAGTTGACCGACGGCGCCTTGCCCCTGCCGCAGCTCCTGTTCCTGCGCGGGATGATGGCGTCCGCTCTGATCCTGGGCCTCGGACTTTCCCTGGGTCGATTGCGCTTCGACATGGAGCGACGGGGCTGGACGCTGGTCGGGTTCCGCTGCGTCGCCGAAATCTGCACGGCCTATTTCTTTCTCACGGCACTCCTTCACATGCCGCTCGCGAACGTCACCGCCATTCTGCAGGCGCTGCCACTGGCCATCACGCTCGCGGCCTTTCTGTTCCTGAAGGAGCCGGTCGGATGGCGCCGCGCGGCTGCGATCGTCGCGGGTTTCTGCGGGATGCTGATGATCGTGCGCCCGGGCGTCGAGGGGTTCAGCATATGGTCCGTCTATGCGATGATTGCCGTCTTCAGCGTCACGGTCCGCGACCTGATCACGCGCCAGCTTCCCGCGTCGACGCCGTCGATTTCGGTGACATTCCTGACCTCTGTCTCCGTCACGGTCGTGTTCGGGGTGGCCAGTCTGTTCATGGACTGGGCGCCCGTCGCGCCGGCCATCTGGTGGCAGCTCGTCGGATCGGCGACATTCATTTTCGGAGGCTATTTCTTCTCGATCCAGACTGTGCGGCAGGGCGATGTGGGCTTTGTCGCGCCGTTCCGCTATACCTCCCTTCTTTGGGCACTCTCGCTCGGGTGGCTGGTCTTTGGTGACTGGCCGTCGCCGCAGACGCTCGTCGGGGCATCTCTCGTCGTCGCGGCCGGACTTTTCACGTTCTGGCGCGAGCGGAAGCTGTTCCGAAACTGACGCGGCGCGTTATATGCGGGTGGGGCTGTTGACAGGGCTGCCGACTCTTCTTATACGCCGCACATCCCGACGTCAGGGCTTAGGTCCGTCAGTCGGTTATCGGTACTGAAGTGGTCACGATCCGGTCTGAAATACGGCCCGATCCTCTGGAAACCCACCGCGTCGTCCCGGGAATCAGGGACGGTTGCGGTTTTTCGCGCAATTCGTGGACGCACGTGTCGCGCTTGTCGATGGAAACCGCGGGGGTGCCCGCAAACACATGTGTTGAGACGGGGAAAGAGACCCATATGCCAACGATCCAGCAGCTGATCCGCAAGCCGCGGCAGCCAAAAGTAAAGCGCTCCAAATCGATGCATCTGGAGCAATGCCCGCAGAAACGGGGCGTGTGCACGCGCGTCTACACCACCACGCCGAAAAAGCCGAACTCGGCCATGCGGAAAGTTGCCAAGGTGCGCCTGACCAACGGCTTCGAGGTCATCAGCTACATTCCCGGCGAGAGCCACAACCTGCAGGAACACTCCGTGGTTCTGATCCGTGGCGGCCGTGTGAAGGACTTGCCGGGCGTTCGCTACCATATCCTGCGCGGTGTGCTTGATACGCAAGGCGTCAAGAACCGCAAGCAACGCCGGTCGAAATACGGCGCCAAGCGTCCGAAGTAAGAGGATTACCAGATGTCCCGACGTCACGCCGCAGAGAAGCGCGAGATCCTTCCCGACGCCAAGTATGGCGACAAGGTTCTGTCGAAATTCATGAACAACCTGATGAAGGACGGCAAGAAGTCCGTAGCCGAAAGCATTGTTTACGGCGCCTTCGATCGGGTCGAGGCCAAGGTGAAGCGCGCGCCCGTGGAGGTGTTCCACGAGGCCCTCGACAACATCAAGCCGAGCGTCGAGGTCCGCTCGCGCCGCGTTGGCGGTGCCACCTACCAGGTTCCGGTGGAGGTACGCCCCGAACGCCGCGAGGCGCTGGCAATCCGCTGGCTGATCAACGCGTCTCGCGCGCGCAACGAACACACCATGCAGGAGCGTCTCGCCGGCGAGTTGATCGACGCGGTCCAGTCCCGCGGCACGGCAGTCAAGAAGCGCGAAGACACCCACAAGATGGCGGATGCCAACAAGGCCTTCAGCCACTACCGCTGGTAAACCAGACTTTCTTCCAGGAGCAGCCAAATGGCACGCGATTATCCGCTTCACCGCTACCGCAACTTCGGCATCATGGCACACATCGATGCCGGGAAGACCACGTGCTCGGAACGGATTCTCTTCTACACCGGCAAGTCCCACAACCTCGGCGAGGTGCATGATGGCGCCGCGACGATGGACTGGATGGAGCAGGAGCAGGAACGCGGCATCACCATCACCTCCGCGGCCACAACAACTTTCTGGCAGCGCCAGGAGGAGCCGACGAATGAAGGCACGTCCGACACCAAGTATCGGCTGAACATCATCGACACGCCCGGTCACGTGGACTTCACGATTGAAGTCGAACGTTCGCTGGCCGTTCTTGACGGAGCTGTTTGCGTGCTGGACGCGAATGCCGGTGTTGAACCTCAGACCGAAACCGTCTGGCGGCAGGCCGATCGGTACAAAGTCCCGCGGATCGTGTTCGTCAACAAGATGGACAAGATCGGCGCGGATTTCTTCAACTGCGTCAGAATGATCGAAGATCGTACTGGTGCACGGGCGGTTCCGGTCTCCATTCCGATCGGCGCCGAAAACGAACTGGAAGGCCTCGTCGACCTCGTCACGATGAAGGAATGGGTCTGGCGCGGCGAAGATCTCGGTGCCACCTGGTTCCAGGAGGAGATCCGCGATTCCATGAAGGAGCTCTGCGAGGAGTGGCGCGGCAAGATGATCGAGGCGGCTGTCGAGGAAGACGACGACGCCATGATGGCCTATCTCGAAGGCGAGGAGCCTGACGTCGATACCCTGCGCAAGCTCCTGCGCAAGGGCACGCTGGCCCTGCATTTCGTCCCGGTCCTGGGTGGTTCGGCCTTCAAGAACAAGGGCGTGCAGCCGCTGCTCAACGCCGTGATCGACTATCTGCCGAGCCCGATGGACGTCGTCGACTACATGGGCTTCAAACCGGGCGACGAGACGGAGACGCGGAACATCCCGCGCCGGGCCGATGACTCCATGCCGTTTGCCGGGCTGGCGTTCAAGATCATGAACGACCCCTTCGTAGGCTCGCTGACCTTCACCCGCATCTATTCCGGCGTCATGCGCAAGGGTGATCAGATGCTGAATGCGACCAAGGGCAAGAAGGAGCGCGTTGGCCGGATGATGATGATGCATTCGAACAACCGCGAGGAAATCGATGAGGCCTTCGCGGGTGACATCATCGCATTGGCCGGTCTGAAGGACACGACGACGGGCGACACGCTCTGCGACGAGAAGGATCCGGTGGTACTCGAGACAATGACCTTCCCCGAACCGGTCATCGAAATCGCGGTCGAGCCCAAGACCAAGGGCGACCAGGAAAAGATGTCCCAGGCGCTGGCGCGTCTGGCGGCCGAGGATCCTTCCTTCCGCGTTGAAACCGACATCGAGAGCGGTCAGACCATCATGAAGGGCATGGGCGAATTGCATCTCGACATTCTCGTCGACCGCATGAAGCGCGAGTTCAAGGTCGAGGCGAACATCGGTGCGCCGCAGGTGGCCTATCGCGAGACCGTCTCGAGCAAGATCACGCACACCTACACGCACAAGAAGCAGTCGGGTGGATCGGGCCAGTTCGCCGAAGTGCAGCTGGAGATCACGCCGACGGAACCGGGCGAAGGATACTCCTTCGAGAGTCGGATTGTGGGTGGCTCGGTGCCGAAGGAATTCATTCCCGGTGTCGAGAAGGGCATCAAGTCGGTCATGGATTCCGGACCGCTTGCGGGCTTTCCCGTGATCGATTTCAAGGTCGCGCTTTGTGACGGCAAGTTCCACGATGTGGACTCCTCGGTTCTGGCATTCGAGATCGCGTCGCGGATGTGTATGCGCGAAGGCCTCCGCAAGGCCGGCGCGAAACTGCTCGAACCGATCATGAAGGTCGAAGTCGTGACGCCGGAGGAGCATACGGGAAGCATCATCGGCGACCTGACCTCGCGGCGCGGCCAGGTATCGGGTCAGCACCCGCGGGGCGTCGCGATCGCGATCGACGCGTTCGTGCCGCTCGCGAACATGTTCGGCTACATCAACACTCTGCGCTCCATGTCGTCCGGCCGGGCTCAGTTCACCATGCAGTTCGATCACTACGATCCGGTGCCGCATAACATCAGTGAAGAAATTCAGGCGAAATACGCCTGACCGCGGTGGGCCGCAGCGCCCACCATCGCGAGAGGATAGAAGGAGGCCGACATGGCAAAGGCAAAGTTTGAACGCAACAAACCGCATGTGAACATTGGCACGATCGGTCACGTGGACCACGGCAAGACGACGCTGACGGCGGCGATCACGAAGTATTTCGGCGATTTCCGGGCCTATGACCAGATCGACGGCGCGCCGGAGGAGAAGGCGCGGGGGATCACGATCTCGACGGCGCATGTGGAGTATGAAACCGACGCGCGGCACTATGCGCATGTGGATTGCCCGGGCCATGCCGACTACGTCAAGAACATGATCACCGGTGCGGCGCAGATGGACGGCGCGATCCTGGTGGTGAGTGCCGCCGACGGCCCGATGCCGCAGACGCGCGAGCACATCCTGCTGGGTCGCCAGGTCGGCATCCCGAAGATCGTGGTGTTCATGAACAAGGTCGACCAGGTCGATGACGAGGAGCTTCTGGAGCTCGTCGAGATGGAGATCCGCGAGCTGCTGGACAGCTACGAGTATCCGGGCGACGACACGCCGATCATCGCGGGCTCTGCGCTGGCGGCGATGAACGGCGAGAACCCGGAGATCGGCGAAAACAAGATCCGCGAGCTTCTGCAGGCGGTCGACGACTACATCCCGACGCCGGAGCGGGCGGTGGATCAGCCCTTCCTGATGCCGATCGAGGACGTGTTCTCGATCTCCGGCCGCGGCACGGTTGTGACCGGTCGGGTCGAGCGCGGCGTGATCAATGTCGGCGACGAGATCGAGATCGTGGGCATCCGCGACACCCGCAAGACGACCTGCACGGGCGTGGAGATGTTCCGCAAGCTCTTGGATCGTGGCGAGGCGGGCGACAACATCGGCGCGCTGCTGCGCGGGATCGACCGCGAGGGCGTGGAGCGGGGCCAGGTGCTCTGCAAGCCGGGAGCGTGAAGCCGCACAAGAAGTTCGAGGCCGAGGCCTACATCCTCACGAAGGAAGAGGGTGGCCGTCACACGCCGTTCTTCGCCAACTATCGCCCGCAGTTCTACTTCCGCACGACGGACGTGACCGGGACGGTGACGCTGAAGGAAGGCACGGAGATGGTGATGCCGGGCGACAACGTGGGCTTCACGGTCGAGCTGATCGCCCCGATCGCGATGGAAGACGGCCTGCGCTTCGCCATCCGCGAGGGCGGCCGCACCGTCGGCGCCGGCGTGGTGTCGAAGATCGTCGAGTAGGCGCAGCCAGCGCAGTTGGTTTTTCTGGTCGGATCTGTTCTGCAGGTTCGACCGATGCCGGAAAATGCGGGTGCCACGGCGCCCGGACAACATGGTTCGACGAGGCGACGCAATCCCGCGGCTCCTCCTCTCAACTGAGACCCGTCAAAGGGAACGAAGACATGGCAGTCCAAAGCCAAAACATACGGATCCGCCTGAAAGCGTTCGATTACCGGGTGCTGGATTCCAGCACGCAGGAAATCGTGAACACCGCCAAGCGGACCGGCGCCTCGGTCCGCGGCCCGATCCCGTTACCCAACAAGATCGAAAAGTTCACCGTTCTGCGTGGCCCGCACGTCGACAAGAAATCCCGTGACCAGTTCGAGATCCGCACGCATAAGCGCCTGCTGGATATCGTCGATCCGACCCCGCAGACCGTGGACGCGCTGATGAAGCTCGACCTCGCGGCCGGCGTGGATGTCGAGATCAAGCTGCAAGCCTGAAGCTGAGGGAGAGTAGCATCATGTTACGCTCTGGCGTTATTGCGAAGAAGGTGGGAATGACCCGCCTGTTCATGGAAGACGGCCGGCAGGTGCCGGTCACGGTCCTGCAACTGGACAAGCTTCAGGTCGTGGCACAGCGCACCGCCGACAAGGACGGGTACACGGCCGTTCAGCTCGGTGCCGGAACGGCGAAGGTCAAGCGTGTGTCCAAGGCCATGCGCGGCCATTTTTCCGCCGTGAAGGTGGAGCCCAAGCGCAAAATGGCCGAGTTCCGCGTCGATCCGGACAATCTGATCGCGGTGGGTGAAGAGATCACCGCCGATCATTATTTTGCCGGTCAGTATGTGGATGTCGCGGGCACGTCGATCGGTAAGGGCTTTGCCGGCGCGATGAAGCGGCACAATTTCGGCGGACTGCGCGCGTCGCATGGCGTGTCGATTTCGCACCGGTCGCACGGCTCGACCGGTCAGTGTCAGGACCCCGGCAAGGTGTTCAAGGGCAAGAAGATGGCCGGACACATGGGCGCCGCACGCGTCACGACCCAGAACCTGGAAGTCGTGCAGACGGACAGCGCGCGTGGTTTGATCATGGTCAAGGGCGCGGTGCCCGGATCGAAAGGCGGCTGGGTGACGGTGAAGGATGCGGTCAAGAAGCCGTTCCCGGAGAACGCAATCCTGCCGGCGGCTTTGAAGTCTGCGGCCGAGGAAGCCGCGAAGGCGGCCGAGGAAGCGGCGGCTCAGGCCGCGGCGGAAGCGGAAGCCGAAGCCAAGCGACTTGCCGACGAACAGGCTGCGGCCGAGGCCGAGGCGCTCAAGGAAGCCGAGGCCGATATCGAGGCCGAGAAGAAAGAAGGTGACGAATCATGAAACAGGACGTCATCAAGCTGGACGGCGGAACCGCCGGATCGGTGGATTTGGATGAGGCGCTGTTCGGGCTCGACCCGCGCGCGGATATCCTCCACCGTGTCGTTCGCTGGCAGCGCAACAAGGCGCAGGCCGGAACGCACAAGGTCAAGACCCGGTCGGAAACCTCTTATTCCACCAAGAAGATCTACCGGCAGAAGGGCACCGGCGGCGCTCGTCACGGGGACCGGAATGCGCCGATCTTCCGCAAGGGCGGGATCTACAAGGGTCCGACCCCGCGGAGCCACGCGCATGATCTGCCGAAGAAGTTCCGCAAGCTGGGCCTGAAGCACGCGTTGAGTGCCAAGGTCCGCGAAGGCGCACTGGTGATCATCGAGTTGGCCGAGTCCGAGGGCAAGACGGCCGCGTTGGCCAAGCAGGTAAAAAACCTGGGCTGGAAACGCGCGTTGGTGATCGACGGCGCGGAAGTGAACGAAGCCTTCGCCCGCGCGGCCCGCAACATCGAGGGTCTGGATATCCTGCCGTCGATGGGCGCAAACGTATACGACATCCTCAAGCGTGACACTTTGGTGCTCACGAAGGCGGGTGTCGAAGCATTGGAGGCGCGACTGAAATGAGCGCGAAGGCAGAACATTACGACGTGATCCGTCGCCCGATCATCACGGAAAAGGCCACCATGGCGTCCGACGCGGGCGCCGTGGTCTTCGAAGTATCGATGGATGCCGCCAAGCCGCAGATCAAGGAGGCGGTCGAGGCGCTCTTCGGCGTCAAGGTGAAGTCGGTGAACACGTCGATCACCAAAGGCAAGGTTAAGCGGTTTCGCGGCCAGATCGGCAAACGGAACAACTTCAAGAAAGCCTACGTGACGCTCGAGGAAGGCAACACCATTGACGTGACCACGGGGCTGTAATAGCACGCCCCATCGCCGCGGATCCGGAAAGGATCCGGGGCGGGCACAGTGTCGGGAGACCGACGGAGTACCGGGCACCTGCGGGGGCCTTCAACCAGATAGGCGGAGCTCAAGAAGCGTCCGTCGCAAAGCAAACGGAAGACAGTTAACATGGCACTCAAGTCGTACAAGCCGACGACGCCGGGCCAGCGTGGGCTGGTTCTGATCGACCGTTCGGAGCTGTGGAAAGGTCGCCCCGTCAAGGCGCTGACCGAAGGCCTCACCAAACATGGTGGACGCAACAACACCGGACGGATCACGATGCGCCGCAAGGGCGGCGGGACCAAGCGTCTCTATCGGATCGTCGATTTCAAACGGACCAAGTTCGATGTCTCGGCCACGGTCGAGCGCATCGAGTATGACCCGAACCGGACGGCGTTCATCGCGCTGATCCGCTACGATGACGGCGAGCAGGCGTATATTCTTGCACCGCAGCGTCTCGCGGTTGGCGACAAGGTGGTCGCTTCGGAGAAGGCCGATATCAAGCCGGGCAATGCGATGCGGTTCGCAGGCATGCCGATCGGGACGATCATTCACAATATTGAACTGAAGCCGGGCAAGGGCGGCCAGATCGCGCGTGCCGCCGGTACCTACGCCCAGTTCGTGGGTCGGGATGGCGGCTACGCGCAGATCCGGCTCAGCTCCGGCGAATTGCGCATGGTGCGCCAGGAATGCATGGCGACCGTGGGCGCGGTCTCCAACCCCGACAATTCGAACCAGAACTTCGGCAAGGCCGGCCGTATGCGGCACAAGGGCATTCGCCCGTCTGTCCGCGGCGTCGTCATGAACCCGATCGACCACCCGCACGGTGGTGGCGAGGGTCGGACCTCCGGCGGCCGTCACCCGGTGACACCGTGGGGCAAGCCGACCAAGGGCAAACGCACCCGCGACAAGAACAAGGATAGCCAGAAGCTTATCATCCGCTCTCGGCACGCCAGGAAGAAAGGGCGCTAAGACATGACACGTTCCGTCTGGAAAGGGCCTTTCGTGGACGCTTTCGTCCTCAAGAAGGCCGAGGCCGCCCGCGAAAGCGGCCGCAACGACGTGATCAAGATCTGGTCGCGCCGCTCCACCATTCTGCCCCAGTTCGTGGGCCTCACCTTCGGTGTCTACAATGGCCAGAAGCATATCCCGGTGAACATCTCCGAGGACATGATCGGCCAGAAGTTTGGCGAATACTCCCCAACGCGGACGTATTACGGCCATGCCGCCGACAAGAAAGCGAAGCGGAGGTAAGTCATGGGCAAGGCAAAGAACCCCCGCCGCGTGGCCGACAATGAAGCGATGGCCAAGTTGCGCATGTTGCGCACGAGCCCGCAGAAGCTCAATCTCGTGGCAGCGATGATCCGTGGCCAGAAAGTGGAAAAGGCGATGACCGATCTCACCTTCTCCAAGAAGCGGATTGCGCAAGACGTGAGGAAGTGCCTTCAGTCCGCCATCGCCAATGCGGAGAACAACCACAATCTGGACGTGGATGAACTGGTCGTGGCCGAGGCCTGGGTCGGCAAGAACCTGACCCTGAAACGCGGACGGCCCCGGGCGCGTGGTCGTTTCGGTCGTATCATCAAACCCTTCAGCGAGCTGACCATCAAGGTCCGCCAGATCGAAGAGGCCTGAAACCATGGGTAACAAAGTCAATCCCGTCGGCATGCGCCTGCAGGTCAACCGCACCTGGGACAGCCGCTGGTACGCCGACACCAAGGATTACGGGAATCTCCTTCTGGAGGACCTGAAGATCCGCGAGTTCATCAAGGAAGAATGCAAGCAGGCCGGCGTGGCCCGCGTCATCATCGAGCGGCCGCACAAGAAGTGCCGCGTGACGATCCACACAGCCCGCCCCGGGGTCATCATCGGCAAGAAAGGTGCGGACATCGAAGTCCTGCGCAAGAAGCTGGCCAAGATGACCGCCAGCGATTTGCACCTCAATATCGTCGAAGTGCGAAAGCCGGAACTGGATGCACAACTGGTGGGCGAGAGCATCGCGCAGCAACTCGAGCGTCGCGTGTCCTTCCGCCGTGCGATGAAGCGTGCCGTGCAGAACGCCATGCGCATGGGGGCTCTGGGTATCCGGGTCAACGTCGCAGGTCGTCTGGGCGGCGCGGAGATCGCGCGGACAGAGTGGTATCGCGAAGGCCGGGTGCCGCTGCACACGCTTCGTGCGGATATCGACTACGCACATTCCGAAGCCGTGACGCCTTACGGGATCATCGGGATCAAGGTCTGGATCTTCAAGGGCGAGATCATGGAGCATGATCCGTCTGCCCGTGACCGTCGCGCGCAGGAATTGCAGGATGGCCCGGCCCCGCGTGGCGCCGGCGGCCGCCGGTAAGGAGGACAGGACATGCTGCAACCGAAGCGCACGAAATTCCGCAAGCAGTTCAAGGGGTCCATCAAGGGCAACGCCAAGGGCGGGTCCGAGTTGAACTTTGGCACCTATGGCCTGAAGGCGCTCGAGCCCGAGCGGGTGACGGCACGCCAGATCGAGGCCGCGCGGCGGGCAATGACGCGCCACATGAAACGCCAGGGCCGCGTCTGGATCCGGATCTTCCCGGACACGCCGGTCACCGCGAAGCCGATCGAAGTCCGTATGGGCAAGGGCAAGGGATCCGTCGACCGGTGGGCCGCCAAGGTGAAACCGGGCCGCGTCATGTTCGAACTCGACGGTGTCAACGACGATACCGCACGGGAAGCTTTGCGTCTTGCGGCGATGAAGCTGCCGATCAAGACCCGGGTCGTGGTCCGCGAGGATTGGTGAACGACACGAACGTATTCGCGGACCGTGCGAAGAGCCAATCCCAACTCACGTTTTGATAATCTCCAAAATTGAGCCCCGTCAGAAAACTGGCGGGGCTCAATCTTTGAAAACCATCCGTGTCACTCCCATTTGTAGTTGAAGCTTACGGAAATCCGGTCTTCCTCCGACAGGTTCATCGGCACTTCATGGCGAAGCCAGCTTTCCCAAAGAAGCACGTCGCCGGATGAGGGTGCGACGTAGATGAACGGACGCAATTCCTCGCGCGCATCTTTGGCGCGCGTCGGGGCTCCCATCATCATCACGTGGCGAGGATCTTCGAATCGGATGGCAGAGGTGCCGGACGGCATGGCGACATAAGTGGTGCCGGAGATCACCGAATGGGGATGAATGTGGCCCGAATGCATGCCCCCTTCGGCCAGGATGTTGATCCAGATGTCTTCCAGCACGAGATCGCGACCGTCCAGGTCGAACTCCAGATCTTTCGCGAAGGCAGCGACATGGGCATCGAGGACCCGAACCAGGTCGGCAAAAACCGGAAAGCGCCACGGAAGATCGGCGAGAGAGGCGTATGACGTGTATCCGGGGTAACCGTTCTCCGTGCACCAGGTTTGACCGGCTTCGTCATCCTCGGCAATGGCGTAACACGCCAACTCGAGGTCATCCGGGGATGGCGCCGGTCCCACATCGGCAAGCCCAGCCTGGTAGAGCCGCGTCGCGAAAAGAGATCGGATCCGGGACATGGCCCCGTTTTATCGCGGTGCCGACCGCGAGGCGAGTGGGAATTCACGTGCCGGTGACGGCGCGCAGGAACGCGGGCTGATCGATCAGGGCATAGGAGGATTTCACGATGCGCCAGCGGCCATCGATGAAGTGCGAAATCCCGAACGTCGGATAGGGTTCCATGAGCAACTCGTTACCACGCAGGACCCGCGTCTCGTGCGTGCTGTTCATCACCTTCTCCGCCAGGAATTCGGCTTCGATGCAGCGCCGTTCCAGTCGAGTGACGCCAAGTTGCAGATAGTACCGATGAACCCGGTTGAAAGTTTCGCGAAGCTCCGCTCGAGTCTTGATGAGATGTGCCGATTCAAATGTTTCGAACTCATAGGGTAACGCGAAACACTGCTCGAATTCTTCAAATTGATTTGCAACAAGCGCGTGCGCGGTCGTTTCGATATGCGCCTCGCATATCGCGCGCGCGGACGCTCGGATGTCAGTCAATAAATTCATTGGAATATCCGTTCAAAAGCCTGCGGACAATGTGTGGCAAAGTGGACCCGCGCAACCAACTGACAGTAGAAAATTTGACTGGTTGATCAGAAACTTGCAGGTTCGATGCTGTTGGCGAAAGGTCGCAGGAACGATTTCGCAGGATTTCCGTTGCTGGGCCTTGCGGAAAGGACGCGTGCCGACTATACGGCACCATCCCGGCAATGTCCGGGATTCGCTGTTTGCATGAACCTCCATCGGAACAATGAGTTACCCGACTACGGCGCTCTCCGATGATGTTGAAAGGAAGACGAGGCGATGGACGCCAAGGAATTGCGTGACAAGACGCCGGATCAGCTTCGCGAGGAGCTGTCCACCCTGAAGAAAGAAAGCTTCAACCTGCGCTTTCAGCAAGCAACTGGTTCGCTGGAAAATCCGGCCCGGATGCGCCGGGTGCGCCGTGACGCTGCGCGCGTGAAGACCATTCTCAACGAAAAAGCCAAAGCGGCCGCGGAATAAGGAGGCGGACACATGCCCAAGCGTATCCTGCAAGGCGTCGTGACCTCCGACACGAACGCACAGACGGTAACGGTCTCGGTGGAACGGCGCTTCACGCACCCGGTTCTGAAGAAGACTGTTCGGAGATCGAAGAAATACCGCGCACATGACGCGAACGATGCCTTCAAGGTGGGTGATATGGTTCGCATCGTCGAATGCGCGCCGAAATCGAAGACGAAACGCTGGGAGGTGCTGGAGGCCTGAGGCCCGAGCACAGTCCGGTTTGAGCGAAACCCTGGGGGAATGAACAAGAACAGCCCCCAAAGGTCGGGAGAAACCAAATGATCCAGATGCAGACCAATCTGGATGTCGCTGACAACTCCGGCGCACGCCGGGTGCAGTGCATCAAGGTTCTGGGTGGTTCCAAGCGCAAATATGCGTCGGTGGGCGACATCATCGTGGTGTCGGTCAAGGAAGCCATCCCGCGCGGCCGCGTGAAGAAGGGCGATGTCCGCAAGGCCGTCGTCGTGCGCACCGCCAAGGAAGTCCGTCGCGAGGACGGAACCGCAATCCGCTTCGACCGCAATGCCGCCGTGATCCTGAACAATTCGGGCGAGCCGATCGGCACCCGTATCTTCGGACCGGTGGTGCGCGAGCTGCGGTCGAAGAACTTCATGAAGATCATCTCGCTCGCCCCGGAGGTGCTGTAAGATGGCCGCAAAACTGAAAAAGGGCGACAAGGTCGTCGTGTTGGCCGGCAAGGACCGGGGCAAGGAAGGAACCATCTCTTCCGTTGATCCGAAGGCCGGAAAAGCTGTCGTGGACGGCGTGAACATCGCCATCCGCCACACGCGTCAGTCTCAGACCTCGCAAGGCGGCCGCATTCCGAAGGCGTTGCCGATCGACCTCAGCAACCTTGCGATAATCGACAAGAACGGCAAACCCTCCCGCGTCGGCTTCCGCATGGACGGTGACAAGAAGGTTCGTTTCGCCAAGACCACGGGGGACGTGATCGATGCTTGATACAGCCAATTATACCCCGCGCCTGAAAGCGGTCTTCCGCGAGAGCATCAAGCCCGCGATGAAGGAAGAGTTCGGTTACAAGAACGACATGCAGATCCCGCGGCTCGACAAGATCGTGCTGAACATCGGCTGCGGTTCCGAAGCCGTCCGTGACAGCAAGAAGGCCAAGGCCGCCGTCGACGACCTGACCAAGATCGCCGGCCAGCGGGCCGTGTCGACCAAGGCCAAGAAGTCGATCGCGGGCTTCCGCGTACGCGAGGAAATGCCGCTCGGCGCCAAGGTGACCCTGCGCGGCGACCGGATGTACGAATTCCTCGATCGCCTGATCACGATCGCAATGCCGCGTGTGCGCGACTTCCGCGGCGTGAAGCCGTCCTTCGACGGTCGCGGCAACTTCGCCATGGGCCTCAAGGAGCACATCGTCTTCCCCGAGGTCGACTTCGACAAGGTCGACGAAGTCTGGGGCATGGACATCATCATCACCACCACCGCGCAGACCGACGCGGAAGCCAAGAGCCTGTTGAAGCATTTCAACATGCCCTTCACCGCGTAAGGGAGACCAGACACATGGCCAAGAAATCCATGATTGCCCGTGAAGTGAAGCGCCAGCAGCTGGTGGAGAAATACGCCGCCAAGCGCGCCGCGCTCAAGCAAGTCATCGCAGATGAAAGCAAGCCGATGGAAGAGCGCTTCCGCGCGTCCCTGAAGCTCGCGAAACTGCCGCGCAACAGTTCGGCGACCCGTCTGCACAACCGCTGCCAGCTGACAGGCCGGCCGCATGCCTACTACCGCAAGCTGAAGCTTTCCCGGATCGCGCTGCGGAACCTCGGCAGCCAGGGCCAGATCCCCGGCCTCGTGAAATCCAGCTGGTAAGGAGGGTACGCACATGAACGATCCTATCGGCGATATGCTCACCCGCATCCGGAACAGCCAGCTGCGCGGCAAGTCCATCGTCAAGACGCCCGCGTCAAAGCTGCGCGTGCGCGTTCTTGAGGTGATGGCGGACGAAGGCTACATCCGCGGCTTCGAGGAAAAGACGGGCGCCGACGGCCATCCGTCCATCGAAATCAGCCTGAAGTACTACGAGGGAGAGCCGGTGATACGCGAATTGAAGCGCGTGTCCAAGCCCGGCCGTCGCGTGTACATGAGTGTGGGCGACATCCCCTCGGTCCGTCAGGGCCTCGGCGTGTCGATCGTCTCCACCTCCAAGGGCGTCATGTCGGATGCGAACGCGCGCCAGGCGAATGTCGGCGGCGAAGTGCTCTGCACCGTATTCTAGGGAGAGAAGCAGATGTCTCGAATTGGGAAAAGACCGGTCGAGCTGCCCAGCGGTGTGACCGCGACGCTTTCCGGCCAGAAGATCGAAGTCAAGGGCCCGAAGGGCGTGCGCAGTTTTGCGGCGACGGACGATGTGACCCTGACGGTCGAAGACAACCAGGTGCGCGTCACGCCGCGGGGCAAGTCCAAGCGTGCGCTTCAGCAATGGGGCATGTCGCGAACTCAGGTCCAGAACTGCGTAACCGGCGTGACCGAAGGCTTCAAGAAGGAGCTTGAGATCCAGGGCGTGGGCTACCGGGCGCAGATGCAGGGCAATGTCCTGAGGCTGAACCTCGGTCTCAGCCATGACGTGGATTTCCGCGCGCCCGAAGGCGTGACGATCACGGCTCCGAAGCAGACGGAAATCACGGTGGAAGGAATCGACCAGCAGGTCGTCGGCGAAGTGGCCGCCAACATCCGCGCCTGGCGCTCGCCGGAGCCCTACAAGGGCAAGGGCATCCGCTACAAGGGCGAGTACATCTTCCGCAAGGAAGGCAAGAAGAAGTAAGGAACGCGACAGATGGCAAATAGCAAGAGAGATCTGTTCATCAAGCGCCGCCTGCGCGTTCGCAGCAAGCTTCGCAAGGTGAATGCCGGACGGGTGCGCCTCAGTGTGCACAGGTCGAACAAGAATATCAGCGTCCAGCTGATCGACGACGTCGCCGGTGTGACGCTGGCCTCTGCCTCGAGCCTCGAGAAGGATCTGGGCGTGGTCGGCAAGAACAATGTCGACGCGGCGGCGAAAGTCGGTGCGACGATCGCCGAGCGTGCCCAGAAGGCCGGCGTGACCGAAGCCTATTTCGACCGCGGCGGCTTTCTCTTCCACGGAAGGGTCAAGGCGCTGGCCGATGCGGCACGCGAAGGCGGGCTGAAGATCTGATGACGTGTGGAGGGCCGCGTAGGCTCTCCCGATGATCCGGGGCGCGCGTATCGTGAGCGCTGCCACCTGCGATCGAGACAGAAGGTGCAGCGTGCGCCACTTGAAAGAAGGAATGCCAGATGGCAGAACGTGACAACCGCCGCCCGCGCCGTGACCGCGACGAGGCCCCCGAATTCGCCGACCGTCTGGTTGCCATCAACCGGGTGTCCAAGACCGTGAAGGGTGGCAAGCGGTTCGGCTTTGCAGCACTTGTCGTGGTG
This sequence comes from uncultured Alphaproteobacteria bacterium, assembly GCA_963721175.1. GTDB lineage: Bacteria > Pseudomonadota > Alphaproteobacteria > Rhodobacterales > Rhodobacteraceae > Aliishimia. Next base: position 312,806 of record CAVRIG010000008.1, read on the forward strand.
GGTGACCAGAAAGGTCGCGTTGGTTTCGGCAAGGGCAAGGCCAAGGAAGTGCCCGAAGCGATCCGCAAGGCGACCGAACAAGCCAAGCGCGGGATGATCCGCGTACCGCTGCGCGAGGGCCGGACGCTGCATCACGACATGGAGGGCCGCCACGGCGCCGGCCGGGTCGTCATGCGGACGGCGCCGGAAGGAACCGGTATCATTGCGGGCGGCCCGATGCGTGCCGTGTTCGAGATGCTGGGTATCAAGGACGTGGTGTCGAAGTCGCTGGGGTCGCAAAACCCCTACAACATGATCCGTGCCGCAATCGACGGTCTCAAGAAGGAGCAATCCCCACGCTCCGTCGCGCAGCGTCGCGGCAAGAAGGTTGCCGACATCCTGCCCAAGCGGGAAGACGCGCCCGCGGGGCAATCCCAAGTCGCCGAGGAGGCCTGAGACCGATGGCAAAAACAATCGTCGTGAAACAGATCGGCTCTCCGATCCGCCGTCCCGAAATCCAGCGCAAGACGCTGATCGGGTTGGGTCTCAACAAGATGCATCGGACCCGGGAGCTTGAAGATACGCCCTCGGTCCGCGGCATGGTCAACAAGATCCCGCACTTGGTCGAGATCGTGGAAGAGCGCGGCTGACACGCCGTCGCAGTGTCGAGATTAATGGCGTTCCGATTGTCGGAGCGCCATTTTTTTTGCGAGTTTGTTCCGAGGCCGTCGGGTATACGATCGCAGCGTTTCGCCACTGCGAGGGCAGTTTGCCGCATCGGCAGCGCTGAGTGGCGGTCGGCGCACGCGACCGGCACGACCAAGCGGATACCGTGCTGGTTGTCGCAGCATATCTTGTGATGGTCTGCGGCGAAACCTTGGGTGCGACAAGGTTGAGCATTGCGCGCGACAGGGCACGATCTGGGGCGCTGGGAGCGGCTAACGGCACTTTATGCTCTGCACTCGCTTCAGACATTTGCCCTCGCGTCTCGTGACGCTATCTCGCAGAAAAACGAAGGAGAGCCACATCATGAACACGACACGACGCACATTCATCGCAACTGCCGCAGCCGGAAGCGCTATCACGGTTCTGCCCTTTCAGGCTCTCGCTGCGAGCAATTCCGGAAACAGTTTCGAGACGGAAGCCGGTACGGTCACCGTCCATCCGGTCTCGCACGCGTCGTTCGTGATGGAGACACCAGCCGGGGTGATCTACTCCGACCCGGTGGGTGATCCGGCGCAGTACAGCGACTTTCCCGCGCCTGACCTGATCCTCGTCACGCACCAGCACGGCGATCATTACAACGCCGACACGCTCCAGGCGCTGATGGGAGAGGGCACGCATCTGGTGACCAACCCGGCCGTTGCCGACATGTTGCCCGAGGGCATGGAGGCCGAAGTCCTGGCCAATGGTGACAGCACCACTTGGAACGACATGGCGATCGACGCGATCCCGGCCTACAACATGACCGAAGATCGGCTGGATTTTCACCCTGAAGGACGGGACAACGGCTACGTGCTGACCATGGGAGACTTCCGGGTCTACATCTCCGGGGATACCGAGGACATTCCGGAGATGCGCGCGCTGGAAGACATCGATCTGGCGTTCGTGTGCATGAACCTGCCCTTCACGATGGATGCCGAAGCCGCCGCATCGGCGGTGCAGGAATTCGCGCCGACATACGTCTACCCCTACCATTACCGCGGTCGGGACGGCGGCACGCAAGACCCGCAGGCCTTCGCCGAGATGGTCGCCGATGCATCGGACGTCCGCATGGGCGACTGGTACGCACCTGGCGAGCTTGGCTGACAAACCGCTTCTGACAGGACCGGGCCTCAGGCGATGGCCCGGTCGCAGACGGCCCTGAGCCGTCGAAAGACGCAGATTGTGCGTACACCGACCAATTGTTGAGTTGCTTTTTGGCTGAGAAATGTGTCCTCTTGGGGTGCGTGCCGGTGTGGCCCGCACCAGAGGAGGAGAATTGATATGTCCAGTCATTATGAAGGCGGTTGCGATCATGTGCGGGTCACGGCATCAGCCGAACCGATCGACAACCATGTGTGTCATTGCAACGTCTGCAAGTCGGTGACCGGCCAGCAGACGACACATGTCGCGTTTTTCAACTACAACGATCTCAACGTCGATCATCCGGAAAAGATCAACCGGCAGCCGTTCAATGCCGACAACCCGGATGGTCCGCTGGAACTGTGCACCTGCGCGGACTGCGGGACGCCGCTGATGCTCGACGACAAGCAGAAGCGGATCCGCGTGGCCGTGCCCAACGTGATGGGATATGACGAATTGTCCTTCCCGGACGCGAGCTATCATGCCTTCTATGACGACAGCAAAGGCTATGCGAAGCCCGATGACGGTCGTCCGGTATACGACAGTCTGCGCCCGGATTTCACCTGGCCTGCATCGGCCGCCTGACCGGCAATATCTGGCGAGGACGTCGAAAGACGGCTGCGGGGCCGAAAACGCTCCTCAGCCGTCGACATGAATTTGGCTGGCCGATCCCCTTGATCGCCGCGGGCGTCGCAGTTATACGCGCCGGGTGGTCGAGCCGTTCGACTCACGACAATCAAGAAACGCCGTGGTTGGCCCATTCGCTTCGGGGGCCACATCCGGCAAAGGAGAAGCGACATGAAACTGCATGAATTGCGCGACAATGATGGCGCGACAAAGACCAAGAAACGCGTCGGCCGCGGCCCCGGATCGGGCAAGGGCAAGACCGCCGGACGGGGTGTCAAAGGTCAGAAATCCCGCTCGGGCGTGGCGATCAACGGCTACGAAGGCGGGCAGATGCCACTCTACCAGAGGCTGCCGAAACGCGGCTTCACCAAGCCCAACCGGAAATCCTATGCCGTGGTCAATCTGGGTCTGATCCAGAAGTTCGTCGATGCGAGCAAGATCGACGCCAGCGCCCCGGTGACGGAGGATGTCCTGGTGCAAAGCGGCCTCGTCCGCCGCAAGAAGGACGGCGTGCGCGTGCTTGCCAAGGGTGATTTCTCGGCGAAACTCGACATCGCGGTGACCGGTGCGTCGAAGTCCGCGATCGAAGCGGTGGAAAAAGCCGGTGGTTCGCTCAAGACCGCGGGTGGCGCGGCGGAATAACTTCTTGTGAGCGGCCAGCGGTCCGCTTACATACCTCAAAGGTTCCAAACGCCGCCGCGGTCCGAGCCGATCGCAGGCGGCGTTTTTGCAAAATACAACCGGAGACCCCATGGTATCTGCCGTTGAAAACATGGCCGCGAACACGAGCTGGAGTGCTCTGGGCAAGGCCACCGACCTGCGCAATCGCATCCTCTTCACGTTGGGCCTGCTGATCGTCTACCGTCTGGGGACGTTCATCCCGGTGCCCGGCATCGACGGTGTCGCGCTGCAGGAGTTCATGTCTCAGGCCGGCCAGGGCATCGGTGGAATGGTGTCGATGTTCACCGGCGGTGCCCTCGGGCGAATGGGGATCTTTGCGTTGGGCATCATGCCCTACATCTCGGCTTCGATCATCGTGCAGCTTCTGACCTCGATGGTCCCGTCGCTCGAGCAACTCAAGAAAGAGGGCGAGCAGGGCCGCAAGAAGATCAACCAGTACACGCGTTACGGCACGGTTCTGCTGGCCACGATGCAGTCCTACGGGCTGGCCGTGAGCCTCGAAGCCGGCGATCTGGCGCATGATCCGGGACTGTTCTTCCGCGCGTCCACGATGATCACGCTGGTCGGCGGCACCATGTTCCTGATGTGGCTGGGCGAGCAGATCACGTCGCGCGGCGTGGGCAACGGCATCTCGCTGATCATCTTCGTAGGTATCATCGCCGAGGTTCCGGCAGCGCTGGCGCAGTTCTTCGCCTCCGGTCGCAGCGGGGCCATCAGCCCGGCGTTGATCGTGGGTGTGATGGTCATGGTCGTGGTGACGATCATGTTCGTGGTCTTCATGGAGCGCGCACTCCGAAAGATCCACATACAATACCCGAAACGCCAGGTCGGCATGAAGGTCTATGATGGCGGGTCGAGCCATTTGCCGGTCAAGGTGAACCCGGCCAACGTGATCCCCGCGATCTTCGCGTCCTCGCTGCTGCTGCTTCCGATCACGATCAGCACGTTCTCGGGCAATTCCACCGGTCCGGTGATGTCGACGCTTCTGGCCTATTTCGGGCCTGGTCAGCCGCTCTACCTGCTCTTCTTCGCGGCGATGATCGTGTTTTTTGCCTATTTCTACACGTTCAACGTGTCCTTCAAGCCCGACGACGTGGCCGAAAACCTGAAGAACCAGAACGGCTTCATCCCCGGCATCCGTCCGGGCAAGAAAACGGCGGAATATCTGGAATATGTCGTCAATCGCGTGCTTGTTCTGGGGTCCGGATATCTCGCGCTGGTCTGCCTGCTGCCGGAGATCCTGCGCGGACAATTCGCTATTCCGTTCTATTTTGGCGGGACTTCGGTCCTGATCGTGGTCTCCGTCACGATGGATACGATCCAGCAGGTCCAGAGCCATCTGCTGGCGCACCAGTACGAGGGTCTGATCGAGAAATCGCAGCTTCGCGGCAAAGGCGCACGGAGCGGGAAACGGCGGACGAAAAGGAGCCCTGTGCGCAAATGAACATCATCCTGCTAGGCCCGCCGGGCGCCGGCAAAGGCACTCAGGCGCGATTCCTCGTGGAAGATCGCGGAATGACGCAACTGTCGACGGGCGACATGCTGCGCGCGGCCAAGGACAGCGGCACGGAGATGGGCAAGGTCGTCGCCGATGTGATGGCGCGCGGCGCCCTGGTGACAGACGACATCGTGATCGGTCTCATCCGTGAACAGTTGGCGACCGTGACGACGAACGGCTTCATCTTTGATGGCTTTCCGCGCACGCTGGCGCAGGCGGATGCCCTGTCGGAACTGCTCGAGGAGCAGAATCAGAAGCTCGACGCCGTGATCGAGATGGAGGTCGATACCGAGGCGCTGGTCGAGCGGATCACGGCGAGGTCGACCTGCGCTGGCTGCGGCGAGGTCTACAACGACAAGACCAAGCCAGTTCCCGACGACGGCAAGTGCTCGAACTGCGGCAAGTCCGAGTTCAAGCGCCGCGCCGACGATAACGAGGAAAGCCTGCGCACGAGGCTGATGGAATACTACCAAAAGACGTCTCCCTTGATCGGCTATTATTATGCCAAGGGGAAGCTGACGAAAGTCGATGGCCTTGGCAGCATTGACGAGGTCAAGGCAGGTATCGCTTCGGCGATGAACGGATGAGCCGCGACCGATGAAGCCGGGCTGACAAGGCGTTCAGGGTAGATGTGCCGGAAGCTCGGGAATGCGGCGAACTTCTTGGGTTTGCTGGTTTCTGAAGTCGGGGGTTGACGCTATCCCGGGCAACCCCTATCTGACCGCATCTCGGATGAGAATCATGGCATGGACGCACCCTGCCGACCACCTCAATGACATGAGGTTCGGGGGACCTGATCCCTCGGGTCTCGAGTTGTGAAAAAAGAGCCTGGAGTTACGGGCTCGCAACGAAAGGATATGCCGCGTGGCACGTATTGCCGGGGTCAACATCCCCACCTCGAAACGGGTTCCAATCGCCCTCACCTACATCCACGGTATCGGTCCGAGCTCGGCCAACGCGATTTGCGATGCGCTGGGCATCGAACGGGCGCGCCGTGTCAACGAACTGAGTGACCAGGAAGTCATCCAGATCCGCGAGCACATAGATGCCAATCTGACCGTCGAAGGCGACCTGCGCCGCGACGTGCAGATGAACGTGAAGCGCCTGATGGATCTCGGCTGCTACCGCGGTCTGCGGCACCGCCGCAACCTGCCGGTCCGTGGCCAGCGCACCCACACCAATGCTCGCACCCGCAAAGGCCCCGCAAAGGCCATCGCCGGCAAGAAGAAATAAGGGGCAGCATCAATGGCACGTGATACACGGCGCGTGAAGCGCAAGGTTTCGAAGAATATCGCGGCGGGCGTCGCCCACGTGAATTCATCCTTCAACAACACCAAGATCCTGATTTCCGACGTGCAAGGCAACGCCATCGCGTGGTCGTCCGCCGGCACCATGGGCTTCAAGGGCTCGCGGAAATCGACGCCGTACGCTGCGCAGATGGCCGCCGAAGATGCGGGCCGCAAGGCGCAGGAACATGGGGTGAAGACACTGGAAGTCGAGGTGCAGGGGCCGGGCTCCGGCCGTGAGAGCGCGCTACGGGCGCTTGCCACCGTCGGCTTCACCATCACGTCGATCCGTGACGTGACGCCAATCGCGCATAACGGCTGCCGCCCGCCCAAGCGCCGCCGCGTCTAGGGCACGCTCATTCCCGGATCGTGGCGCCCTGCCGCGATCCGTGTGCTTTTTTGAACCTCGGGAGTCGCCGACCTTTGGACATGGGGCGGAGACAGGAATGGAGGGACCGCATGATCCATAAGAATTGGGCAGAACTCATAAAGCCGCAGCAGCTGGACATCAAGCCGGGCAACGACCCGGCGCGTCAGGCGACCGTGGTTGCAGAACCGCTGGAGCGCGGTTTCGGCCTGACGATGGGCAACGCGCTGCGCCGCGTGCTGATGTCGTCGCTGCAGGGCGCTGCGATCACAAGCGTGCAGATCGACAACGTGCTGCACGAGTTTTCCTCCGTCGCCGGTGTGCGCGAGGACGTGACGGACATCATCCTCAACCTCAAGGGCGTGTCGCTGCGGATGGAGGTCGAGGGTCCGAAGCGGCTGTCGATCAATGCCAAGGGTCCCGGTGTGGTGACCGCCGGCGACATTTCCGAATCCGCCGGCATCGAGGTCCTGAACCGCGACCACGTGATCTGCCACCTCGACGAGGGCGCGGATGTCTACATGGAGCTGACGGTCAACACCGGCAAGGGCTACGTCTCCTCGGACAAGAACAAGCCGGAAGACGCACCGATCGGACTGATCCCGATCGATGCGATCTACTCGCCGGTCAAGAAGGTCTCCTATGACGTGCAGCCGACCCGCGAGGGACAGGTTCTCGACTACGACAAGCTGACCATGAAGCTCGAGACTGACGGCTCCGTCACGCCCGAGGATGCGGTGGCATTTGCCGCGCGGATCCTGCAGGACCAGCTGGGCATCTTCGTCAACTTCGACGAGCCGGATTCGGCGAGCCGCCAGGACGAGGACGACGGGCTGGAGTTCAACCCGCTGCTGCTCAAGAAGGTGGACGAGCTGGAGCTTTCGGTGCGGTCCGCCAACTGCCTGAAGAACGACAACATCGTCTATATCGGCGACCTGATCCAGAAGACCGAAGCCGAGATGTTGCGCACGCCCAACTTCGGCCGCAAGTCGCTCAACGAGATCAAGGAAGTGCTGTCGGGATGGGCCTGCACCTCGGCATGGATGTAGAGGACTGGCCGCCCGACAATATCGAGGACCTGGCGAAGAAGTTCGAAGACAACTTCTGAGCCGTTAAGGGCGCGGCCGCTGCCGCACCCTTCAACAAGAACTACGGGCGTGGCTGGTGCCGCGTCCCACCACAAGACCGGGCAATCCCGCCCCCAGGAGAGGGACTGACACGCATCGGTCCCCGGACAAAGCATAAACAAGGATCCAAACAATGCGTCACGCAAAAGGCCCCCGTCGCCTGAACCGGACCCACGAGCATCGCAAGGCGATGTTCTCCAACATGGCCGGATCGCTCATCGAACACGAACAGATCAAGACCACGCTGCCCAAGGCCAAGGAGCTTCGCCCGATCGTGGAGAAGCTGGTCACGCTGGCCAAGCGCGGCGATCTGCACGCGCGCCGGCAAGCCGCGGCGCGGTTGAAGCAGGACGCGCACGTGGCCAAGCTCTTCGAGGTGCTGGGCCCGCGCTATGCCGAGCGCAGCGGCGGTTACGTCCGCGTGCTCAAGGCAGGATTCCGCTATGGCGACATGGCCCCGATGGCGATCATCGAGTTCATGGACCGCGACCGCGACGCCAAGGGCGCTGCTGACAAGGAACGCGTCGCCGCCGAGGATGCGTACGAAGAGTAGGATCAGGTGCGAACCTGCCGGAAAGTCCCTGCCAGTGCGGGGACTTTCCTTTTTGAACCGACGCCGTAACTTGTTGCCATGACAGCGCGTCTCGATCGGGTCCTGATATACACAAGCAAGGTCGAGGAGACGGCGGCCTTTTACGCTGCGCATTTCGACTACGTGGTGCGATCAGTTCCGGGTGACCGTATCACCGAGCTTGTGCCGCCCGACGGCGGAATGACCATCCTCCTGCACCCTGCGGCCAAGGGGCAGCGTGCCGGTCAGGCGCAGGCCAAGCTCGTCTTCTCCGTCGACGATGTCGAGGCTTTCCATGCCGCCGCGGCGGACCGCGGGCTGCAGTTCGGCGCCGTGCACCGGTCAGAGGGGTACTCCTTCGCCAATGCGAAGGATCCGGCCGGCAACTCGATCCAGATCACCGGGCGCCCCCGCGCGTGAGCTTTTGCAAGCTTGCACTTGTCGGATCGCGGGCACATAGTCCGGCCGCGATGCGTTTGCTGCTATTGGCCCTGATCCTGTTGGCGCCCATGTCATGGGCCGAAACCCGTGTGCCGCGGAGCCAGGCGGAAATCAGCTTGAGCTTTGCCCCGCTGGTGCGGGAGGCCGCGCCGGCGGTAGTCAACATCTATGCGAGGCGTGTCACGCAGGCCCGGCGCACGCCGTTCATGACCGACCCGTTTTTCGAACGGTTCTTCGAGAGCTTCGGGCAACCGGAACCGAGGGTTCAGAACTCGCTTGGCTCCGGTGTCATCCTCAGCGCAGACGGGATCGTCGTCACGAATTTCCACGTCGTCGGGCTGGCGACGGATATCCGCGTTGTGCTCAATGACCGGCAGGAATTCGATGCGCGCGTACTTCTGGGGGACGAGGAGAGCGATCTCGCGATCCTGCAACTGGACGGTGCCGCGGACCTGCCGAGCCTGCCCCTTCGCGACAGCGATAGCGTCGAAGTGGGGGAGTTGGTCCTGGCGATCGGCAACCCGTTCGGCGTCGGCCAGACCGTGTCGAGCGGCATCGTCTCCGGCCTCGCCAGGTCCGGCGGCGCGGGACGCTCCGGGCGCGGCTATTTCATCCAGACGGACGCGCCAATCAATCCGGGCAATTCCGGCGGTGCGCTGATCGACGTTGCCGGGCGGTTGATCGGGATCAACACGCGGATCGTGACGCGGTCAGGGGGCTCCAACGGCATCGGGTTCGCCATTCCCGCCAATCTCGTGAGGGCCTTCGTGCATCAGGCTCGCGACGGGCGCGGGCAATTCGAACGCCCCTGGGCCGGCATGTCCGGTCAGTCGGTGACCCAGGACATCGCCGAAACACTGGGCATGGGCATTCCCGAAGGCGTGGTGATCACCGATCTGCATCCCGAGAGCCCGTTTGCCCGCACCGGGTTCGAGGTCGGCGACGTCATCACCGCGGTCGAGGGGGTGCCGGTCAACTCGCAATCCGAACTCGCCTACCGCATGTCTGTGGCGCAGGAGCCTGATGTGCTGGTCGACTATGTGCGCCGAGGCAATCGCGGCAGCGTCCTGGTATCGATGGCACCACCGCCGGACGATCCGCCGCGCGCGGAGACGGAGTTGCAACGCGACACCGTCCTGCCGGGCATGCAGCTACTGCGGATCAACCCCGCGGTGATCGCGGAATACGACCTGCCGCTGGAAGCGACGGGCGTTCTGGTCACCGATCCCGGACGGCTTGGCGCGCGCGTGGGGCTTCGGCCGGGCGACGTGATCCGGCTGATCAACGGCACCCGCGTCGACACGCCGCAGATGGTCCGTGCCGCGCTGTCGCAGCCGGGTCGGTTCCGGCTGGCGGTGCTGCGTGGCAACCGCAGCATCGTGCTGAGCTTCCGGACCTGAGGGGTGGCGGACCTCTTCGACGCGACCGAGGAGCCTGACGCGCGCGTGCACCGACCGCTCGCCGACCGGCTGCGGCCCAAGACGCTGGACCAGGTGATCGGCCAAAGCCAGGTTCTGGGTCCCGACGCGCCGTTGCAGGTCATGCTCGCCAACCGAACGCTGGGCTCGTTGATCTTCTGGGGGCCGCCGGGCGTCGGCAAGACCACGATCGCGCGGCTATTGGCCCACGAAACCGACATGCATTTCGAGCAGATCAGCGCGATCTTCACCGGTGTCGCGGACCTCAAGAAGGTGTTCGAAGCCGCCCGGATGCGTCGGCGGAACGGTCGCGGCACGCTGCTTTTCGTGGATGAGATCCACCGGTTCAACAAGGCGCAGCAGGATGGGTTTCTGCCGCACATGGAAGACGGAACGATCCTGCTCGTCGGTGCGACCACGGAAAACCCGTCCTTCGAACTCAACGCGGCCTTGCTGAGCCGGGCGCAGGTGCTCGTTCTGGAACGGTTGAGCGACGCGGATCTGGAACGCATGCTGGCCAACGCCGAGGCGGAGTTGGGGCGCGAGATGCCGCTCGATGCCCGGGCGCGCGATGCCTTGATCGGCATGGCCGATGGCGACGGTCGCGCGCTCTTGAACCTTGTGGAACAGATCGCGGGGTGGAAGACGACCCAGACGCTCGACACCGACGCGCTGACCACGCGGCTGACGCGCCGAGCCACGAAATACGACAAGTCCGGCGACGAGCACTACAACCTCATCTCCGCGCTGCACAAATCGGTGCGGGGGTCGGACCCGGACGCGGCGCTCTACTGGCTGGCGCGAATGCTCAAGGGGGGCGAGGATCCGCGCTACCTCGCGCGGCGGATCACGCGCATGGCGGTCGAGGATATCGGGCTCGCCGACCCGCAGGCGCAGGCGATCTGCCTGCAGGGATGGGAGACCTACGAGCGTCTGGGCAGTCCGGAGGGCGAATTGGCGCTGGCCCAGGCGGTGATCTATCTTTCGCTCGCGCCCAAGTCGAACGCGGCCTACGTTGCCTACAAGGCGGCGATGAAGGAGGCCGGCCAGTCCGGCTCCGCGCCGCCGCCCAAGCACATCCTGAACGCCCCAACCGCGCTGATGAAGGACCAGGGCTACGGCGCGGGCTATGCCTACGACCACGATGCCGAGGATGGGTTTTCCGGTCAGGGTTACTTTCCCGACGGCATGGACCGCAAGGACTTCTACAGACCGGTGGAGCGTGGGTTCGAACGCGATTTGGGCAAACGACTCGAGTATTTTTCGAAACTTCGCAACAAGCGGTCAACTTGAGCAAGAGTTCGCATGGAACTCCGGCGGGAGCACAGCTACAGGTTGCGAAATCTTCTGGCCCGTCCGAAAATAAGAGTGTCGTGACCAATTTTGGAGGTTTACCCATGCCAGCGTTTCTCATGTGCGATGCCATCGTCAAAGACCCGGACGCCTTGAAAACCTACCTGGAGACGGCCGCGCCCACGGTGGAACGCCATGGCGGCAAGTTCCTCGTGAATGGCGGCTGCACCGATGTGCTCGAGGGCGACTGGAATCCCAAGGTCGTCATCATCGCCGAATTCCCCTCGATGGAGGCGGCGCATGAGTGGTACGGGTCGGAGGATTACGCCAAGGCCTTCGCCTTCAAGGAGAGAGCCCTGACACGCAACATGGTCCTCGTGGAGGGCCTCGAACTCGCCGTCGATTGACACCGGCACGCGGACGCGCGACAGACCGGCCATGATTTCGACCCTCTATCTTGTCGCCCTCGGTGGGGCCTTGGGTGCTTCGCTGCGCTGGCTGTGGGGTATCGGCGTGCTGCGGCTGACCGGGCACACCGAGATCCCGCTGGCGATCATGGGAGCGAACATCCTTGGCTCCGTCCTGATGGGCGTCTTCGTCGTGGCGGCGGCGCATCGCGGGCTCACGCATCTGAGCCCCTTCGTGATGACCGGGCTTCTGGGCGGCTTCACCACATTCTCCGCGTTTTCGCTCGAGACGATGACTCTGATCGAACGCGGAGAGATCGGTCCGGCGATGAGCTACGTGGCCTTGTCGGTCGTGCTTTCCGTCGCAGGGTTGGCCTTGGGTATGGCTGTGGCGCGGGGGGTCTTTGCATGAGCGGGGTGCAGACCGTCACCGTGGCCGAAGGCGAAGGCGACCAGCGGCTCGACCGGTGGCTCAAGCGGCGCTTTCCGCAGCTGTCTCAGGGCCGGATCGAGAAGATGTGCCGCAAGGGCGAATGCCGCGTCGATGGCGGCCGGGTGAAGGCGAACGCGCGCGTGGCGGAGGGGCAGAGCATCCGGATCCCGCCGCTGCCCGACGACGAGGCGCCGGAGGCTGCGCCACGGCCGCGCCTGACCGATCGGGACGCGGAGATGATCCAAGCACAGGTGATCTGGCGCGACGATCATGTGCTGGCGCTCAACAAGCCGGCGGGTCTGCCCGTGCAGGGCGGGTCGGGGCAGGCGCGTCACGTCGACGGCATGGGCGAGGCGCTGCGCTTCGGCCTCGACGAGAACCCGCGGCTGGTGCACCGGCTGGACAAGGACACGTCGGGCGTGTTGATCCTGGCGCGCACCCGCGCCGTGGCCAAGGCGTTGACCGCCAGCTTTCGGCACCGCGAGACGCGCAAGATCTATTGGGCCGTCGTGGCCGGTGCCCCGCATCCGAAGAACGGGACGATCCGGTACGCGCTGGTCAAGGCGCCCGGCCATGGGTCGGCGGGTGAGGGGGAGAAGATGATCGCGATCCATCCCGACGAGGTCGACGCCACGCCGAGCGCCAAACGCGCTGTCACCGATTACGCCACGATCGAGGCCGCCGCGCGGCGCTGTGCCTGGGTCGCGCTGCAGCCGGTCACGGGTCGTACCCACCAGCTTCGCGCGCATATGGCAAAGATCGGACATCCGATCGTCGGGGACGGCAAGTACGGCGGTTCCGGTCAGGAAAACCAAGGGGATGGCTGGGGCGCGCAACTGGGCGGCGGTATGTCGCGCAAGCTGCACTTGCACGCGCGGTCGCTGACGCTGGCACATCCGGTGACCGGGCGGCGCCTGCACCTGTCGGCGCCGCTGCCGGAGCACATGGCGGAGACCTGGGCCACCTTCCACTGGGACCCGTCGCAAGCGCCCGAGGATCCGTTCGACGAGGATTGGGTGTGACGGATCTCCGGCTGATCATCTTCGACGTCGACGGAACGCTGGTCGACAGCCAGAACGAGATCATGGCGTCGATGCGGGCCGCCTATGCGGCGCAAGGCCTGCCGGCGCCGGACCGGATGGCCGTTCTGGGGATCGTCGGTCTGTCGCTTCATGCCGCCTTCGCCCAGTTGTCGCCGACGCTGGCGGCGCCTGCGCGCGACGACCTGGCGGAGGTCTACAAGGCGACCTACGCCGAGATGCGCCGGACAGGCGGCTCCAAAGGCAGCCCGCTTTATCCCGGTGCGCGCGAGGTCCTCGACCAACTGCGGGCCGACCCGTTCACGGTGCTTGCCGTGGCGACCGGCAAGTCGCGACGCGGGCTCGATGCGCTGATCGCCTCACATGGGCTGGAGTCGTGTTTCGTCTCGCTCCAGACTGCCGATCACCATCCGTCGAAGCCGCATCCCTCGATGATCCATGCCTGTCTGGCCGATGCGGGCGTGGACCCGGCCGCGGCCGTCATGGTCGGCGACACTACCTACGACATGGACATGGCGCGTGCCGCGGGGGTTCGTACGGTCGGCGTGAGTTGGGGGTATCACCCGGTCCACCGCCTTGGTGCGGACGTCACCGTCAACGACTTCGCGCAATTGCCCGGCGCCATCGCGAAACTGCTGGAGCCGGCGGCATGACGGAATGGAAGCGCAAGCGGTTCTGGTCCCGGGTGGAGACGGTCGAGGCCGGCGACGGTTTCACGATCGCGCTGGACGACCGGCCGGTGAACACGCCGTCCAAGTCCCGCCTGAAACTGCCCAGCCGCGATCTGGCCGAAGCGATCGCCGGCGAATGGGCGGCGCAGGATGGGGAGGTCAACCCCGAGTCCATGCCACTGACGCGTCTCGCGAACTCGGCGCTGGAGAAGGTCGCGCCGCAGCAGGGCGCAGTGGCCGCGCATCTTGCGGAATACGGCGAAAGCGACCTGCTCTGCTATCGCGCGGAGGGCCCCGAAGGCCTTGTCGCGCGGCAGGAGGAGCACTGGGGTCCGCTGCTTGGTTGGGCGCAACAGGAGCTGGGCATCCGTCTGGACGTGCAGTCTGGGATCATGCCCATCCAGCAAGCCGAGGAATCCCGGAACGAGCTTCGGCGACGGACCTCTGCACTCGGGCCATTCGACCTCACGGCGTTGCACGAGCTGGTCACGCTCTCCGGCTCATGGGTCATCGGATACGCCGCGTTGACCGAAGCGCGCGCCCCGCAGGACCTGTGGCAGGCGGCAGTGATCGACGAGATGTGGCAGGAGGAGCGATGGGGTGAGGACGAAGAGGCGAGCGAACACCGCCAGGCGCGCCGCACTGCCTTTCTGACGGCCCATCGCTTTGCCGTGCTGGCACGCGAAACCTGAAATTCCCCCGCGCCTTAATCACGTGCAATGTCACAATTAACGTGCAGACGCCCGCTGTGCCGCCTTGACCTTTCGGCAATAAATCGCCCAAACTCCGACCCATCCGCAGGGGGAGTTCTGCGGGGATATCGCCTCCGGTCCTCGACGGCCGGTAAGAGCCGCCAACTGAAGAGGCGGGGAAATCAGGAAGAGGTAAACATGAATAATTCCATATTTTTTGGCGCGGTGACAGCCGTCGGCCTCGCGGCGGGCGCAGCGGCGGCCGCCACGCTGGACGATGTGAAGGCACGGGGCACACTGAATTGCGGCGTGGCGACCGGTCTGGCGGGCTTCGCGGCGCCGGACGCGTCGGGAGAATGGCGAGGGTTCGACGTGGCGATGTGCCGTGCCGTTGCCGCGGCGGTCCTCAACGACCCCAACGCGGTCGAATTCGTACCGACGACCGGCAAGACACGCTTTACCGCGCTGTCCTCGGGCGAAATCGACATGCTCGCGCGCAACACCACCTGGACGTTCAGCCGCGATGTCGATCTGAAGTTCGAATTCACCGGCATCAACTACTATGACGGGCAGGGCTTCATCGCGCCCAAGGCGCTGGGTGTTTCATCGGCCAAGGACCTCGACGGGGCGACGATCTGCATCCAGACCGGGACCACGACCGAGCTGAACCTCGCGGATTTCTTCCGGGCCAACAACATCAGCTATGAGCCGGTGCCGATCGAGACCAACGCCGAGGCGCTTCAGCAGTACACGGCCGGTGCCTGTGACGTCTACACGACGGACGCGTCCGGCCTTGCCTCGTCGCGCGCCACGTTCGAAACACCGAGCGATCACGTGATCCTGCCGGAGATCATCTCCAAGGAGCCGTTGGGGCCACTGGTCCGTCACGGCGACAACGAATGGGGTGATATCGTGCGCTGGACGCTGAACGCGCTGGTCTCGGCCGAAGAGCTGGGCGTGACCTCCACCAATGTGGCGAGCCTGAGCGAATCCGCCAATCCCGAAACACCGGAAATCAATCGCCTTCTGGGAACCGAAGGCAATCTGGGCGAGATGCTCGGGCTCGATGCCGACTGGGCTCGCCGCGCGATCGCGGTCGAGGGCAACTACGGCGAGATCTTCGAGAAGAATATCGGGGAATCGACACCGATCGGTCTGGCGCGCGGTCTCAACGCGCAGTGGAAGGAAGGCGGCCTCCTCTACAGCCCGCCGTTCCGCTAGGATCGTAAACTCCAGAGGGCGCGGGGGACACTCCGCGCCCTCGATGCATTGATGTTCGCGAGACCATCAGTTAACGCGGCCGCCCGCCCGACAGAGGCATTCAAGAACAGGCCGGTAGACGGGGACCTTCGATGACGACCTTGACCGACCCACCGCAGGCGTCGTTCCGGCCATCTATGCTGCTGAACGACACGCGGTATCGATCCTACACGTTTCAGTTCATCGCGCTGATCGCCCTCATCGCGGCCATTGCGTATCTGCTCTCCAACCTCTTCGAAAACCTCGCCGTCGCCGGGCTGCAGATCAGTTGGGATTACCTGGGCGAGCCCTCGGGCTATGACATCAATCAGACGCTGATCGACTATACCAGCCGGTCGAGCCACTGGGAGGCCACGATCGTCGGCGTCCTGAACACCCTGCTGGTGGCATTCCTGGGATGTGTAACGGCCACGTTTTTCGGAGTGATCGCCGGGGTCCTGCGCCTGTCCAAGAACTGGCTCGTGGCCAAGCTCATGGCCTGCTATGTCGAGGCTTTCCGCAACGTGCCGGTGCTGATCTGGATCATCATCATCTACACCATCGTGACGGCGGTCTTGCCCGGCGCCCGCGCCTATCTGGGCGAAGAACCGGAGAACGAGCTGTTTCTGGGTATGTTCGCCTTCACCAACCGCGGCGTCTATGCGCCCGCTCCGGTCTGGGAGGCGGGATCGATGTTCGTGGTGGCGGTGTTCCTCCTGTCGATCGTCGCCGTCTTCGCCTATCGGCGCTATGCCAAGCAGTTGCTCTTCAAGACGGGCAGATTGCTGCCGATGGGCTGGCCGTCGCTGGCCTTGCTGATCCTGCCCACCCTGGTCGTCTTCTTTCTGCTGGGCCGCCCCATAGGGCTCGACATGCCCGACCCGCTGGCCAACCGCTTCAACCTGCAGGGCGGCATCCAGATCGGCGCGCCGCTCATCGCGCTCTGGATGGCGCTGTCGGTCTATACCGGTGCATTCATAGCCGAAAACGTCCGCGCCGGCATCCAGGCGGTCAGCCGGGGGCAGAGCGAAGCGGCCGCGTCCCTGGGGTTGCGGCCCCGGCGGATCATGAACCTCGTGATACTGCCGCAGGCGCTGCGGGTGATCATCCCGCCGCTCATCTCCCAGTACCTGAACCTCACCAAGAACAGCTCGCTCGCCATCGCGGTGGGCTATGCCGACATCACCGCGACGCTCGGGGGCATCACGCTGAACCAGACGGGCCGCGCGATCGAAAGCGTCCTGCTCCTGATGCTGTTCTACCTGACGATTTCGCTGGCAATCTCGGCGGTGATGAACGTGTACAACAAATCCGTGTCCCTGAAGGAGCGCTGAGATGTCCGACACGCATCGCGCAATCCGTCGCCTTCGTCCGGGACACGCAATTGCCACCAGCAGCGCCGCCGGCCACCGAAACCGGCGTTCTCAAGTGGCTGCGCGAGAACCTGTTCCCCAGTTGGTTCTATGGCATCCTGACGCTGCTGTCGCTCTGGGTGATCTACGTCATCCTCTCGGGCGTGCTGCCGTGGCTTCTGGGCGGCGTCTGGGACACGTCCAACATCCGGGAATGTCGCGAGGTGCTGGCGGGCGCTCCGGGCGGCTGCTTCTCCGTGCTGGCGGAGCGATGGCACCAACTTCTCTTCGGCATCGCCTACCCGCAGGAGGGGTACTGGCGGCCGACGCTGGCCTTCGTGCTTCTGTTCGTGGCGGCGGCCCCGGTGCTCTTTGCGATGCTGCCGCGCAAGATGCTGTACTTCACCGCGATCTACCCCTTTCTCGCCTATTGGCTGATCTGGGGCGGAACCATCCTGAGCCCGATCGTCGCGCTCCTGGGTTTTGTCGCCGGATATTTCGTGTTCGGGCAACTCGTACGGCAGAGCTTCGCTGCGGGCTTCTTCGGCGCGATCGCCGCGGCTGTCGTCACGTGGTGGATTGGCGGTGTCTTGGTGTCTCTCCTCGCGACGGAGAACACCATTTTGCCCGCGGTGGCGTCGCGGGACATGGGTGGCTTCATGCTGAACATGATCCTCGGGACCGTGTGCGTGTCGCTGTCGCTGCCGATCGGGATCCTGTTGGCGCTGGGCCGTCAATCTGACATGCCGATCATCAAGTGGATCTGCGTCGTGTTCATCGAGTTCATCCGTGGCGTGCCGCTGATCACGCTGCTCTTCGTGGCCAATGTCGTGCTGGTCATACTTCTTCCCGCCGGAGACGAACCTCGACCTCATCGTGCGGGTGATCATCATGATCACCGCTTTCGCGTCGGCCTATATCGCCGAGGTGATCCGCGGCGGGCTCGCGGCGCTTCCGCGCGGGCAGTACGAGGCCGCCGACAGCCTGGGCCTCGATTATCCGCAGGCGATGCGGCTGATCATCCTGCCGCAGGCGCTGAAGATCTCGATCCCGGGCATCGTCAACGTGGCGGTGGGTCTTTTCAAGGACACGACGCTGGTTTCGGTCATCTCCATGTTCGACCTCGTCGGCATGATCCGCGGGCCGATCCTGGCCTCGACCGACTGGAACGGCGTCTACTGGGAGCTGTGGGCCTTTGCCGCGCTCCTGTTCTTCGTCGTCTGCTACGGCATTTCGCAATACTCGCAATGGCTCGAGCGCCAGCTTGCGACCGACCACCACTAAGGAGTGGCTGAGCATGAATGAAGTCATGACCGAAACGCGCAACATCGAGTTGAAGGTCTCCGACGAGGTCGCCGTGTCGCATCGACAAGATGAACAAGTGGTTCGGGACCTTTCACGTCCTGCGCGACATCGACCTGACCGTGCATCGCGGAGAGCGCATCGTGATCGCCGGGCCGTCCGGATCGGGCAAATCGACGCTGATCCGCTGCATCAACGCGCTGGAGGAGCACCAGAAGGGCCGGATCGAGGTTGACGGAACCGTGCTGTCGTCGGACCTCAAGAACATCGACAAGATCCGGTCCGAGGTCGGCATGGTGTTCCAGCACTTCAATCTCTTCCCGCATCTGACGATCCTCGAGAATTGCACGCTGGCCCCGATCTGGGTGCGCAAGACGCCCAAGCGGGAGGCCGAGGAAACCGCGATGCATTTCCTCGAACAAGGTCAAGATCCCCGAACAGGCGGACAAGTATCCCGGCCAGCTCTCCGGCGGCCAGCAGCAGCGCGTGGCGATCGCCCGGACGCTTGTGCATGCGGCCGCGCATCATGCTCTTCGACGAACCGACCTCCGCGCTCGATCCGGAAATGATCAAGGAGGTGCTGGATACGATGGTCGAGCTGGCCGAGGAAGGCATGACCATGCTCTGCGTCACGCACGAGATGGGGTTCGCCCGCCAGGTCGCCAACCGCGTGATCTTCATGGACGAAGGTCAGATCGTGGAGCAGAACGAGCCGGAAGAGTTCTTCAACAACCCGCAATCCCCGCGCACCAAACTGTTCCTCAGCCAGATCCTCGGCCACTGACGCAAAGCGCGCGCCTTACCGCGCGTCTTCGGCAGCGATCACCTCACGCGGGATTGCGAAATCGACGGTTTCGCCTTGGCCCCAGGCGACATCTCTCCAGGTGGAACTATCGAACCGGGCGACGAGCGTGGCGCAGGTGGGGTAGTCGTCGAACCGCGGATGGTCGGGCGGCGCGCTCAAGAGGCGTTCCGCGAATTCCGCGATACCGGGATTATGTCCCAGCATGAGAACCGACTTCGCCTCCGCCTCTCGCAGCACCTGAAGCATCCCGGCCGGACCTGCATGGTAAAGCTCGCGCGTGAACTTGACGGGCGCGCCGAGATCCAGCCCTTCGAACGTCTCCCTCGTGCGTCGTGACGACGAAGAGAGTACGGCGTCCGGCAGGTAGTCGCGCCCTTTCAACCAGCGCCCCATTGCCTCGGCGGAGCGCTTGCCGCGGTCGTTCAGGGGCCGGTCATGGTCGGCAAGTGAGGGTGCGCCCCAACTCGATTTCGCGTGCCGCATCAGGATCAGGGTCAACATCGGCTTAGACTGCCATGAATGCGCGCATGTGGAAGGCGGATTGTTCGGGATCCCGCCCGAAGTCTTGGCTCACCGGGCAGGCGCGGCGTGCCAGGCACCCCCAGGCCATGCAGTCGGCACCTTCCGGTGCGGCCAGGTGTCCCTTGCACGCGCGCACGTCATAAGGGACGTCCGCCGCAAGCGCGCCCACCGGGCAGGCATTGGTGCAGGGCCGGTCGGTGCAGGTCTCACACGGACTCGCGGCATCCACCTTCGGCAGCGGGTGATGCCCGGCCAGTCGCATGGCCCCGCGGATCGAGATCATCAGACCCGCGGTGTCATGCACAAGCATACCGGTGGGGCTTTGCCAGAAACGGCCCGACGCCATGGCCCAGGCAATGAACGGAGCGTAGGGCGGCCCGTCGGACGGAAAGACCGCGGACGCCCCGTGGGGCCCGCACAGCTCAGCCAGTGCACGCTTGGACCACCGGTCGAGAGGGTCCGGCCGGCCATCGCCGTATTCGCCGCTCCGCACGAAGAGGGGCCACGTCGCCGGCCCCGCGCCCAGCAGGGCGAGCGTGTCACCCTCATGATGCAAGGTGCCCATCAGGAGTCAGACCCCAGTCCGCGGCGCGGTCCTCGAGCGCGGACCAGTTCACCGCGCGCGGATGATGCTGCCGGCGCCATGCTCTGTGAAGAGCTCCAGCAGGCAGGCATTCTCCACGCGCCCGTCGAGGATGACCACGGCCCGGACGCCGCTGGCGATCGCGTCGAGCGCGGTTTCGGTCTTGGGAATCATGCCGCCGCCGATCACGCCATCGCGCGTGAGGTCCCGGATCTGGTCGGCGGTCAGGTCGGTCATGATCTCGCCTTGCGCATTCTTGACGCCCGCGACATCCGTCAGCAGGATCAAGCGGTCGGCCTTCAAGGCGCCGGCAATGGCCCCGGCGGCCGTGTCCCCGTTCACGTTGAAGGTCTCGCCGTTCTGGCCGGCGCCCAGGGGAGCGATGACCGGCACCATCTCGTTCTCGAAGAGCGTGCGCAGGATCCGCGGGTCCAACCGGCTTGGCTGCCCGACGAGGCCGAGATCGGGATTGGCGGGTTCGCAGAACATCAGGTTCGCGTCCTTGCCCGACAGACCCACGGCGCGGCCGCCCTGCTGGTTGATCGCCTGCACGATGCGCTTGTTGACGAGACCGGAGAGCACCATTTCGACGATTTCCATCGTGGCGGCGTCGGTCACGCGCTTGCCGTCGACGAAGTCCGACTTGATCTGCAGCCGGTCCAGCATCGCGTTGATCATCGGACCGCCGCCATGGACCACGACCGGGTTCACGCCGACCTGCCGCATCAGGACCACGTCGCGCGCGAAGCTGTCCATCGCCGCGTCGCTGCCCATGGCATGCCCGCCCAGCTTGATGACGACGATGGCGTCGGTATAGCGCTGCATGTAGGGCAGCGCCTGGTTGAGCGTCGCGGCGGCGGCGATCCAGTCCTGGTTCTGGTTCATGTCTCTGGGCTTCATCCGGTTGATCCTCGGGAACCTGACGCGTTTTGCAAGGCTTTGCGCGGCGCGGCAAGGCCCCTTCAGGCGAGCGTTGCGATGATGCTGCGCAGGGTGTCGATCCCGTCACCCTTTTGCGAGGAGGTCATCACGATTTCCGGAAAGGCCGCGGGATGTTTGGCCAGTGCCGCGCGAACCTGGTCCAGCACCTCTTCGCGTTCCTTGGCTTTGACCTTGTCGGCCTTCGTCAGAACCGCTTGGAACGTCACCGCCGCGCTGTCGAGCAGGCGCAGGATTTCCTCGTCCACCGGCTTCACCCCATGCCGCGCGTCAATCAGGACGAAGGCGCGGCGCAAGGTCTGGCGCCCGGAGAGATATTGCTTCAGCAGTTCCTGCCACTTGCGGACCACATCGACCGGCGCATTGGCAAAGCCATAGCCGGGCAGATCCACGAGGTAATGTGCCTCTCCGACAGTGAAGAAGTTGATTTCCTGCGTGCGGCCCGGCGTGTTGGAGGCCCGCGCGAGCCCGTTGCGGCCGGTCACTGCATTGATCAGGCTGGACTTGCCTACGTTGGAGCGCCCGGCGAAACAGACCTCGACCCGGTCGGCGGGGGGCAGACCGGACATCGCCACCACGCCCTTCAGAAACTCCGCCCCACCGGCGAAAAGCTTCCGCCCGGCCTCGTGCGCCTCGGTGTCGGGTGCCTCGGCCAGCGGGAAGGGAAGCGTCTTCATTGCACCATAACCGGATCGCCCGCCGCGATGTCTCCGCCCTCGACGACCGCGGCATAGACGCCGAAATCCTGGTGATCCCAACTGCCGAGTGCGGCCAGGGTATCGAGGTCGCGGCGGCCGGATTTCGGGGTTCGCCATCGTCGCCTTGCAGCGGGTGATGCGCTCGCGCACCTCAAGTATCGCCGGCCCGATCCGGATCTGCCGGCCAACGAGGTCGAATTCCTCCCAGGGTGCGAGACCCTCGACCCAGAGATTGCCGCGCCAGCGGTGGATCGACAGGTCCGGCGCATCCAACCGCTGGGCTACCGCGCGCTGGCTCGCCAGATTGTTGATCGCGACCCACGGATCCGGGACATCGGTCATCGGCCGGCCCGCCGTCACGATGCCGGTCGGCTTCGGCTTGTCTTCGGGCCAGAGGGGACCGAGCCAGTCGATCAGGCGCGGCGCTTCGGCCGGATCATCGGGCGCGAAATCAAGATCGGGACGTTCCGGGTGGCGGAGCACCAGACGCTGCGCTGGCTCGTCGAGCTCCGCCGTGACGGCCATCAGGGACGGCCCCGTCACCCCGCGCAGGAAGTTCATCTTCTGCGCCCAGCCGCCGCCGTACTTCGACGCCTCGTGCGTCACCGCCCAGTGCCGGTCCCAAGGCAGCCCGGCCCCGGCGGTGAGCCGCACCCGGTCCAGTCCTTCGCGGGAGAGTGCCTTGATCGGGTGCCGCCAGATCGAGGCCAGCGCGGCGCTCATGCCTTGTCCTTGGACTTGCGCTTGAAACTCGACTTGATGTTGCCGAAGACGTTGGGCGAGTACCCTTGGCTGCGCATGATCGTGTACTGCTGGATGAAGGTGATCGTGTTGTTCGTGATCCAGTACACCACCAGCCCGCTTGCGAACCCGCCGAGCATGAACATGAAGACCCAAGGCATCCAGGCGAAGATCATCTGCTGCGTGGCATCGGTCGGTGCCGGGTTCAGCTTCTGCTGCAACCACATGGAGATGCCGAGGAGCAGCGGCAGGATGCCGATGAAGATCAGTGCCAGAACCGAGCCGGGATCGGGCGGCGGGTAAGGCAGGAGCCCGAAGAGGTTGATGAGCGAGGTCGGATCGGGCGCGGAGAGATCGCGGAACGGTCCGAGCCAGGGCGCATGCCGCAGTTCGATCGTGACGAAGATCACCTTGTAGAGCGAGAAGAAGATCGGGATCTGCAGAAGGATCGGCAGGCAGCCCGCGGCGGGGTTCACCTTCTCCTTCTTGTAGAGCTCCATCATCTCCTGCTGGAGCTTCTGGCGGTCGTCGCCGGCGCGCTCCTTGATCTTCTCCATCTGCGGCTGCAATTCCTTCATCTTCGCCATGGAGACGTAGGATTTGAAGGCCAGCGGGAACAGGATGAGCTTGATGCAGAAGGTCAGACCGATGATCGCCCAGCCCATGTTGCCGATCAGCTGGTTGAGGTTGTGCAGCAGCCAGAACATCGGCTTGGTGAGAAAGAAGAACCAGCCCCAGTCGATGGAGTCGATGAACTTGTCGATGCCCGCGCTCTGGTACTCGCGGATCGTCTCCCATTCCTTCGCACCGGCGAAAAGCTGCGTCGTCGCCGTTGCGGACGAGCCCGCGGCGACCGTCTGTGTCGGCAGTTTCGTCGTGGTCTGGTAGATGTCGCGGTTGGTGTCGTGGAAGGTGCTGGCCTCGAACGGCTGACCGGGCGACGGGATCAGGATCGACATCCAGTAGTGGTCGGTGAAGCCGAGCCACCCGCTTTCCGTGACCTTGGTGGCGGCATGCTCGCCGGCAGGTTCGAAATCGTCGTAGTCGATCTCCGAGAGTTCGCCGTCAAAGACCGCGACGGCACCCTCGTGCAGGATGAAAAAATTCTTGAGATTTGCCGGCTCGCCATGTCGCGCCAGGATGCCATAGGGCGCCAGGCTGACAGGCGCGTCCCCCTCGTTTGTCACGCTCTGCTCGACTGTGAACATGTAATCATCGTCGACCGCCATCACGCGTTCGAACACCAGGCCCGCATCGTTTTCCCACCGAAGGGTCAAGGGGCTGTCGGGCGACAGGACCTCTCCCGAAACCAGCTGCCATTCCGTGTTGGGACCAGGCACTTCGTCTGGTGACAGTCCCGCGCCGGGCGCCCAGCCATAGAGCGCATAGTAGGGCGCAGCGCTGCCGACCGGCGACAGCATCGTGACGATTTCGGCGTTCGGGGCGAGCGAGGTCTTGTAATCCTTGAGAGAAAGATCGTCGATGCGGCCGCCGACCAGCGACACGGAGCCCGACAGGCTCGGCGTCTCGATCGGAACACGCGGCGCGTCCTCGAGTGCCGCGGCCCTGCTTTGCGGTGCCGTGGTGACGCCGCCCGTGGCGCCGCCGGGCCCTGCCGCGCTGGGCGTGGTGGCCGTGCCTTCCGTCGGCGCACTCTCGGCGGTCTGTTCGACCGGTGCGTCCGGAGCCACCGGATCGGGTTCCGGCGGCGGGAAAAGAACGAACCAGATCAGAATGACCACGAAGCTCAATGCCGTCGCGAGGATGAGATTCTTGTTCTGATCGTCCATTGCGAACAGCCACCTATCGCCGATTTCCCCTGTGACGCGCCTTCAACGCCACGCGGCCCCAAAGGTCAAGAGCCTTGGAGCCGGTGCCACCTACCGTCGCTGCGTCGCGACTGTCAATGCAGGGATTCGTCGCGCCAGGTCACCCGGAGGCGCGGCCGATGCGGGGCGGCAATTGCAGCTTGGCATTGTGGTCGCGAATCCAGCGCAGGGTCTGGTCGAAGGGCATCGGGCGGCCGATGCCGAAGCCCTGGACATGCGTGCAGCCGAGCTGCGCGAGGAGGGAATGTTCACCCACCGTCTCCACGCCTTCGGCCAGCGTTTCGAGGTCGAGCTTCTCCGCCATGGTCAGGATCGCCCGGATCATGCGCTGCTGTTCCGGATCGCGGTCGGATCTGGTCACGAAGGACCGGTCGATCTTGATCCGCCCGACTCCGAAGCGGCGAATGGAGGCGAGCGAGGCATGCCCGGTGCCAAAATCGTCGAGGTCGATCCGGCATCCCAGCGCGTTCAAACCGTTGATGTTGCGCGTGATCACGTCGTCGGGGCCCTGGGCCACCACGGTCTCCAGGATCTCGATGGCCAGGCGGTTCGGCGCCAGTTCGAACCGGTCGAGTTCCCATGTGATCTTTTCCACCAGCTTGGGGTCCGACAGTTCGGCCGTGGAAAAATTCACGCCGACCTGTTGCACATCCGCGCCGGACTGGTCCCACGCCCGGATCGCCGTGAGCGAATGATAGATCATGACCTCGGCCAGCCGGTCCATGCGTTGCGCGTCCTGGAGTTGCGGCAGGAACTCGGAGGGCGCGATCGCGCCGCGCACCGGATGGATCCAGCGGGCCAGCGCCTCGAACCCCGTGATGCGGCCGGTGTCCGTGGAAATCTGCGGCTGGAACCACGGAACGATTTCGCCGTTGTCCAACGCTTCGGCGGCATCGAGCGCACCTGCGACAACCGCGCCGCCGCCGGGTTTCTGGATCTGGTAGGTGAAGGCGCGAATCGCACCTGGGGCCGCCGCCCTGGCCGACATCAGCGCCTTGTCCGCGCAGGCCAGTACCGGATCGATCCCGGCTTCTTCGCCGGCCGACGATTCTCGGCCCAACTGGCAGAACCCGATCGACACCGTGATGTAGATGGTCGTGCCGTCGACGGCATAGGGTTCGGACAGGGCGCGCGCCAGGCGACCGGAGATTTCCAGGCAGTTCTCGAGGTCGAGCGCCGTTTGCGGCGGGACCGACAATCCGAAGATCTCCGGCTGCAGCCACCCGACGATGTCATCGCTGCGCACCGACGACCGGGCGCGCGCGATGGCTTGCGCGGCGACCTGTTCCGCGGCGGCGGGACCATGATGTTCGACGAGGTGATTGTACTCGTCGATTTCGATCAGGAAGATCGCGGATTTCTTGCCGTCCTGACGCGCCTGATCGAGGTTGGCCTTGGCACAGGCCTCGAATTCGGGGCGTGCCGGAAATTCCGCGGCCCGAAGGATGACCGTGCGGCCTTGCACGATCCTCGGCATCAGCAGGCAAAAAGAGGAGAGGCAGGGCAGCAGGACTGCCGAGACAACCAGCGCGGGTTCCCCGCCGAGCCAGAATGCCATCAGGCACAGTGCAGGCGTCAGAACGATCAGACTGCCAAGCACTGCGCCCGTGGCGACCTGGTACCGGGCAGGACTCGGGCGGTTTTTGAACAAAGGTTGTGCCACACGGTCCTCGCGTCACTGATTAACGTGACCAGACCTATCGCTGCGGCGTCACGGCGAGGTTAATTGCCGGGAGGGCTGCCTGCGGAATCTACTTCAAATTGTTCCGAGCCATTGCGCGCCAGACCGGCGAAGTCGAAGAGCTGCGGATCAAGGAGATGCGAGGGGCGCGCGTTCATCAGCGCGCGGAACATCACCTGGCGCCGGCCGGGCGCGTTGGCCTCCCAGCCGTCGAGGATGCGCTTGACCTGCTGGCGCTGCAGCCCGTCCTGGGAGCCGCAGAGGTCGCACGGAATGATGGGGTAGGCCATCGCCCGCGCGAAGCGGTCGCAATCGACCTCCGCCACATGGGCGAGGGGTCGGTAGAGAAAGAGGTCGCCATCCTCATTCAACAGCTTCGGCGGCATCGTCGCCAGCCGTCCGCCGTGGAAGAGGTTCATGAAGAACGTCTCGAGGATGTCGTCGCGGTGGTGGCCGAGCACGATGGCGGTGCATCCTTCCTCCCGCGCGACGCGGTAGAGGATCCCGCGCCGCAGACGGGAGCAGAGTGCGCAGAACGTCCGGCCCTGGGGTACCTTGTCGACGACGACGGAGTAGGTGTCCTGGTACTCGATCCGGTGTGGGACCTGCCGCGCCTCGAGGAACTCCGGCAGGATGGTCGCAGGAAAGCCCGGCTGACCCTGGTCCAGGTTGCAGGCCAGCAATTCCACCGGCAGCAACCCGCGCCACTTGAGCTCGTAGAGCACCGCCAGCAGCGTGTAGCTGTCCTTGCCGCCCGACAGGCAGACCAGCCATTTTCCGCCCGGCTCCACCATCCCGTATTGCTCGATCGCCTCGCGGACATGACGCACGATCCGTTTGCGCAGCTTGCGGAACTGCGTGGTCCTGGGAGCCCCGTGAAAGAGCGGATGGATGTCGTCGGCGTCATCGAGCATGCAGGCGGGTTACCGTACGGCGCGGGTGCGATCAAGCGGCGCGAGCGGTGCTTCCCACCATGCGTGCTGGCTGAGTTTGATCCGGACCGATGCCGGGAGCCGTACCTATTCCTGCGACAACCGGAAGGATTGACCCAATGCGAAGCCTTGCGGCCTTGGCCGTCCTCATGTTTCTGGCGGCCTGCACTGGGAAACCGGGGCCTGAAGACCCGCTGTTGTCGGACCGCGAGTTCGAATTGCAGGAGTTCTTCGACGGGCGGCTCAAGGCGACGGGGCAGTTCCAGGACATCTTCGGCACGGTCCGCCGCCGGTTCGACGTCGAGATCAACGGGACATGGGACGGCGAGACGCTGCGTCTGGTGGAGGATTTCACCTATGAGGACGGCAGCACGGAGCAGCGCATCTGGACGCTGCGCCAGACCGGACCGGAGACATGGGAAGGTTCGGCCCCGGGCGTCATCGGCACCGCGACGGGTGTGGAGCGGGGCGATACCTTCAACTGGAAGTACGAGATCGACCTGCCGGTTCCGGACGGCACCTTGCGCGTCACCTTCGACGACTGGATGTGGCAGGTGTCGGGCGACCGTGTCCTGAACAAGGCCTACATGAAGCGGTATGGCGTGGATATCGGGGAGGTCGTCATCTTCTTCGAAAAGAAGTGAAGGGCACGCCCGTGTGGATGAACCAAATTTGGCAAGCCGCAGGATTCGAACAACCGCTTGAAGGATGCTCCGGCCAGGCTTCTTGAAGCCTCCTCAATCTCAAGCAGCCGCACAATTCTCGGATTCGTGCGGCTGTTCGACAGGATTTCGTGCAGGGCCCATGCGGTGCAGGTCAGTCGGAGCTTTCCGGCTCCAGCTTGTCCTGTGTCCGGTGCTCGAAATCCGACGCGTCGTGCCGCTCGCGGAGCTGTTCGGCGGGCTCGCCGGTGGCCTTGTTGACCATCCGGCCGCGCTGCACCGCGGGGCGTTCCAGGATCTCGTCGGCCCAGCGGATCACGTTCTTGTAGGTGCCCACGTCGAGGAATTCCCCCGCATCGTAGGCCTGCCCATGCACCAAGCGCCCGTACCAGGGCCAGATCGCCATGTCGGCGATGGTGTAGTCGTCGCCCACCATGTAGCGGCTCTGGGCCAGCTGCCGGTCCAGCACGTCGAGCTGGCGTTTGACCTCCATCGCGAAGCGGTTGATCGGATATTCCATCGGCTCTGGCGCGTAGGCGTAGAAATGGCCGAAGCCGCCACCCAGATACGGGCCGCTGCCCATCTGCCAGAAGAGCCACGACAGCATCTCCGCGCGCTTTTCCTTGGGGCCCAGGAAAGCATCGAACGTCTCGGCCAGGTGCATCAGGATCGCGCCGGATTCGAACACGCGGATCGGCTCGGGGCCGGAGCGGTCCATCAGCGCGGGGATCTTGGAGTTCGGATTGATTTCCACGAAGCCTGACCCGAACTGGTCGCCATCTCCGATATTGATGAGCCAGGCGTCGTATTCGGCACCTTCGTGACCGGCGGCCAGAAGCTCCTCGAACATCACCGTCACCTTCACCCCGTTGGGCGTGGCGAGCGAATAGAGTTGGAACGGGTGCTTTCCGACCGGCAATTCCCTGTCATGCGTCGGCCCGGCGATCGGGCGATTGATGGAGGCGAAGCGGCCACCGCTTTCCTGGTCCCAGGTCCAGACTTTCGGAGGCGTGTAGGTATCGGTCATGCGTTTGGCTTCCTTCCTGTGGTTGCAAGGGAACCTAATGATCGGAACGGCAAAGGCCAGAGCTTGTAACTCGGAAGCGTCGTCGATCGGCGGACACATCGTGTGCATCAACGTGATTGCCGGCCCGACGTGCGGACCGAATCCGCGGATTTTCCGGCTCTGAGCGATCCCCGGCGGAGACATCATGAGCGCGCGTTTCGAGTTACGCCCTGCTCGGCGGTGCTCTTCGCGGCGAAAATGCCTTCGCGGCGGTATCGGCTGTTTCAGCCCGATATCATTGCCGCTCGTCCTCTGGCACCGGATCGTAGCCCGACGCGCCCCAGGGATGGCAACGCCCGATGCGCCGGAGGGTCAGCCAGGAGCCGCGGAGCCCGCCATGGCGTTCCAGCGCCTCGAGGGCGTAGCCCGAACAGGTGGGCTGGAACCGGCAATTGTGGCCGACCCAGGGGCTGAAGACGAGGCGGTAGGCGCGGACGGGCAGGGCCATCAGGTGCGCGAGCGGCGTCATCGCAGCGCCTGCACGAGGTGTTGCAACATCGCGTCGAATGGATGCGTGGCGGTCGCGCCGGCCCGGCCGATCAGCACGTAGTCATGTCCGGGCTTGCCATGTTCCGGCAGGATCAGGCGCGCGATCTCGCGCAGCCGGCGCTTGGCGCGATTGCGGGCCACCGCGTTGCCGACCTTCTTGGAGCAGGTGAAGCCCACCCTGATCGTCGGATCACCGTCGCGGCGGTCGCGATCCTGCAGGATGAAGGCCGGCATGGCAGACTTGCGGGCGCGGGCGGCGCGCAGGAAGTCTGCGCGCTGGCGCAGGCGCGCCAACGGCAAAACCGCCGGAGGGGTCATCCCTTCGGCGGTTTGTGGATCGGTCAGTTCGGACATCCTGTCCTGCGCGCGTCAGGCGCTCAGCGATTTCCGGCCCCGGGCGCGGCGCGCGTTCAGGATCTTGCGGCCGGCCTTCGTGGCCATGCGCGCACGGAAACCGTGGCGCCGCTTGCGCACGAGGTTCGAGGGTTGAAAAGTGCGTTTGGTGCTCACGTCGGTCTCCCGTCTCGGGTTCGGGGCGCAACGCGGATTCGGCGCCCGGCATGTATTCGAAGCCCGGCCAATAAACCGGGTTCGGAGCCAAGTCAAACCCCGGCATGCGGATTTTTCCCGCGTCCTGCAACAAATCTGGCCTCATGGCCCGGCGAAGTGTTTCAAAGGGCCCGTAAACCGGCCGCTCGTGTCACCCGGGATCAAGCGGTCGTGAAGCGACTGTTGCCATCTTTCCCGAACGTCCATGTCTTCTCTCGATTGCAGGCGCGCGGGAAAGGCGACAGACATGAGCGAGATGACAGAACCCTCCAGATCCGGCCTGATGCGGCGCCTGCCGATCCTCGTGATCCTGATCGTGGCCGCGCTGGGCGCGTTCTTCCTGCGCGATTACCTCAGTTTCGGCGCGCTGCGCGACAATCGCGAGGCGCTGCTGGCGTTCCGGGATCACAACTACGCGCTCACCGCGCTGCTTTTCGTGACGACCTATGTCGTGATCGTCGCGTTTTCGCTGCCCGGTGCCACCATCGCCACGCTGACCGGCGGGTTCCTCTTCGGCACCGCTGTCGGCGCCGTCTTCAACGTCACGGCGGCCACTGTCGGGGCGACGCTGATCTTTCTTGCCGCCCGCTTCGGGTTCGGCGAGCGGTTGGGTGCGCGGATCGATGCCTCCGAAGGGATGATCCGGCGCATCAAGGCGGGCCTCGACGAGAACCAGTGGTCCATGCTGTTCCTGATCCGGCTGGTGCCGGCGGTGCCGTTCTTCGTGGCGAACCTGCTGCCCGCGTTCCTGGATGTCCCGCTCCGCCGGTTCGTCATTTCGACCTTCCTCGGGATCATTCCGGGCGCGGTCGTCTTCACGTCGGTGGGCGCGGGCCTTGGCGCGGTCTTCGCTGCCGGCGAGACGCCGGATCTTGGCATCATCTTCGAGCCGCAAATCCTGCTGCCGATCCTGGGCCTCTGCGCGCTGGCGCTCCTGCCGGTGGGGATCAAGGCCGTGACCGGCCGGAAAGGGATCTGAAATGGAACGGATCAAGACGGACATCCTGGTGATCGGCGCGGGCTCCGGCGGATTGTCCGTCGCAGCGGGCGCGGTACAGATGGGCGCGAAGGTCGTCCTGCTCGAAGGGCACAAGATGGGCGGGGATTGCCTGAACTTCGGCTGCGTGCCGTCGAAGGCGCTGATCGCGTCCGCCAAGGCGGCGCATGGCCAGGCCACCAGCGGCATCTATGGTGTCGCGGAGGTGACGCCGCGGGTCGACTACGCCGCCGCCAAGGACCACGTGGCCGACGTCATCGCGCAGATCGCACCCGTCGACAGCCAGGAGCGGTTCGAGGGGCTGGGCGTGCGCGTCATCCGCGAGTTCGGCCGGTTCATCTCGCCCACCGAGGTGCAGGCGGGAGAGACGGTCATCACCGCCCGGCGCATCGTGCTTGCCACGGGATCGCGCCCGCTGGTGCCGCCGATCCCGGGACTGGACGAGGTGCCGTACGAGACCAACGAGACGATCTTCGACCTGCGCGAACAGCCCCACCACCTGCTCATCATCGGCGGCGGCCCGATCGGGATGGAGATGGCGCAAGCGCATGTACGACTGGGTAGCCAGGTCACCGTGATCGAAGGCGCCAGGGCGCTGGGCAAGGACGATCCGGAAGCCTCCGCGCTGGTGCTCGAGACGTTGCGCGGCGAAGGCGTGGAGATCGCCGAGGAGGCGATGGTGGAGTCCGTGCGGCGGACAGACGGGACCAGCATCGAGGTCGCGGCCAAGGACGGACGCAGGTTCCGCGGCTCGCACCTCTTGATCGCCGTCGGCCGCAAGTCGAACGTGGAGACGCTGGATCTGGAGACCGCAGGAGTCGAGACGACGAAGAGCGGCGTCAAGGTCGATGACGCGTTGCGCACCACCAACCGCCGCGTCTATGCCATCGGCGACGTGGCGGGCGGACTGCAATTCACTCACGTCGCGGGGTATCATGCGAGCGTCATCATCCGCTCGATGCTCTTCGCGCTGCCGTCGAAGGCGAAGATGGCGCATGTTCCCTGGGCCACCTACACCGATCCGGAGCTGTCGCAGGTCGGCGCGACCGAGGCGCAGGCGCGCGACACGCATGGCGACCGGGTCGAGGTCGTGCGCTTCGACTACCAGCACAACGACCGGGCACTCGCGGAGCGCAAGGCGAAGGGGTTCATCAAGGTCATGGTCGTCAAGGGGCGGCCCGTGGGTGCCACCATCGTCGGCCACCAGGCGGGTGAGCTTGCCAACCTTTGGTCGCTGGCGATTGCCAACAACCTGAAGATGAGCCAGGTGGCCGCCATGGTGTCGCCCTATCCCACGATCGGCGAAGTGAACAAACGCGCCGCAGGGGCCTATTTCGCGCCGAGATTGTTTGATAATCCTGCGGTGAAGAAGGTGGTTGGGCTGGTCCAGCGCCTCGTTCCGTAACCGCTTGGGCACATGCTGAATTCCCTTTCCGGTCGCTTCCTGATCCTCACCACGGTCTTCGTGATGCTGGCGGAGGTCATGATCTTCGTGCCGTCCGTGGCGCGGTTCCGGCTGGATTACCTGTTGGGCCGGCTCGAACGGGCGCAGATCGCGTCGCTGGCGCTGCTGGCCGATGACATGCTGGACGAGGATCTGGAGCAGGAACTGCTGCGCAATGCGGAGGTTTTCAACGTCGTGCTGCGCCGGGACGAGGCTCGGCAGCTTGTGCTGAACTCGCCAATGCCGCAGCCGATCAGCGGCACGTTCGACGTGCGCGATCCCGGAGCGTTCGAGCTGATTCGCGATGCGATGGCGCGGTTGATCGAACCCGAGAACCAGGTGATCCGCGTGATCGGCGCCCCGGTACGCGAGGCGGGGCTGCTGATCGAGATCACGATGGAAGCCGGGCCTCTGCGTGCGGCGATGATCGAATACGGCCTGCGCATCCTCTTGCTCTCGGCCGTGATCTCGATCGTGACGGCGCTCCTGCTCTTTCTTGCGGTGCGCCGGCTGATCGTGCGCCCGATCAAGGGCGTGGTCAGCACGATGCAGGCCTATGCCGCGGCACCCGAGGATGTCAGCCGGATCATCCAGCCGCGTGCGAGTGTGACCGAACTGCGCGAAGCCGAGGAGGCGCTGAAGGCCCTGCAGACCGAGATGACCCAGGCGCTGCGCCAGAAGGAGCGGCTGGCGCAATTGGGCGGCGCGGTTTCGAAGATCAGTCACGATCTGCGCAACATCCTGACATCGGCGCAGCTTTTCGTCGACCGGATCGAAACCTCCGAGGACCCGCTGGTCCGGCGCATGGCGCCCAAGCTGGTGGGTTCGATCGCCCGCGCCGTGCACCTCTGCGAAAGCACGCTCGCCTTCGGCAAGGCGGAGGAGCCCGCGCCGCGGCTCTCCATGGTGCCGCTCGCCGAAGTGGTCGCCGACGTGATGGAGAGCGAGCGTCTGGCCACAGAGGGCCGGGATCTGTCCTTCTCGGAGGACATCCCGCGGGGCATGGTCGTCCGGGCCGATACAGATCAGCTCTTCCGCGTGCTGGCCAACCTGGTGCGCAATGCGCGCCAGGCTATCGTCGCACAAGGCGACGCCGGGGAGATCTGCGTCTCGGCCCACGAAGACCCCCATGCCTGGATCATCGAGGTCACCGATACCGGACCCGGACTGCCGTCCAAGGCAAAGGACTTCCTGTTCCAGGCGTTCCAGGGCCGCGCCAGCAAGGGTGGTTCCGGCCTGGGGCTGGCCATTTCCGCCGAACTGGTCCGCGGACATGGCGGCACGCTGACATTGAACCGGACGGGCCCCGAGGGCACGGAATTCTCCATCCGCCTGCCCAAGGGCGACGGCACGATTTGAGGGGTTGCATTGCCCGGGCGCCCCGCGTAAACCCCGCCATCACGGACCGATAGCTCAGCTGGATAGAGTACTTGACTACGAATCAAGGGGTCGGGGGTTCGAATCCTCCTCGGTCCGCCAAATTCCCGGCCTAAGGGCTTGGCATGTAGAAGAAAGTCGGGCTGGGATTTCTCTCTCCCACCGTTTTTCCCACCGCAGGGCTCTGATGTGATCTCGTTTCTTCCTCGTTGCCGGATGACCGGCGCGAAACACGTCGAAGGAAGAAATCATGAAAACCGATACCATCTCCACCGCCGGCTCGCTTGATCGCCGCCGGGTCGTCGAGGCGTCTTGTCTCGGACTGGTCGCGGGGCTGACCGCAACGGAGGGGGGAGCGGCGTCGCGGGACCCTGTTGCCCTGGCCTATGAGCGTTACGTCGCTGCAACAGCCAAGCTTTAGAAGCTGGCGGAACTGCCCGCCAATGGGAAGTCGGGAGGACGAGGGATTAGTCGACGAGATGCGTGAGCGCGCCTGTCGCGGGATCCCGACCCGATGACGCGGAGGCGCTGCACGGTCGAGCTCCCCTTCGGCACCATCAAGGGCTGGATAAGCGACCCATTTCCAGATGCGACGGCTGACGAACGTTCCCACCGAGATGGCACTCCACGTGCTCGCCTACAACATCAAGCGGATGGTGGTCCTGATCGGCATCCGCAGACTGATGGAGGCGATCCCGGGCTGAGGATCGGCGACTGCCATAGCACCTCGGACAGGAAGGCGGCCGAATTGGCGTCCCAAACCCATTGAAGCTTTCTCCGCCACCGCCCGACGCGAGTTTCCACACAGCCTCGGCCGATGGTCGCCTTTGCCGACGTGCCTTCATCAGCAATATGGCAGGCTGCCGGTTACGTGGATACGAGATCAGTTTACCAAGAGCGCGATCTCCGGAGCGTCCGGGAAAGGCTCGGAGCGCCATTGGGTGAGGCAACATCTGAACTTGTGAATCCCGGAGACAAAATGGACAGCGGAAACGGTCGGATGATCTGACCGTCGCGGAGTAAAATTCCGCATCTTGCGCCTGAGGCAACGAGCTGAAGGCGGGGAGATGTATGCTGTGGATCTATACAGGCGGGTGCGCCGGGCGTGCCATGTCGAGGGGATGAGCAAGAGCGAGGCGGCGCGGCATGTTCGGGATCGACCGCAAGACGGTGGCGAAGATCCTGAAGCATTCGGTGCCACCGGGCTATCGGCGCTCGAAGCCGCCGGTGCGGCCGAAGCTCGATCCCTTCATTCCGATCATCGACCAGATCCTGGAGGACGACAGAAGCCAGTTGAAGAAGCAGCGGCACACGGCGAAGCGGATCTTCGAACGGCTGCGGGACGAGCACGGGTTCACCGGCGGCATCACCATCGTCACCGACTACGTGCGGGAGAAGAAGCGGCGGTCGCGCGAGGTGTTCGTGCCGCTGTCGCATCCGCCGGGGCACGCGCAGGTGGATTTCGGCGAGGCGCTCGGGGTGATCGGCGGGGTCGAGCGCAAGCTGCACTACTTCGCGATGTCGCTGCCGCACTCGGACGCGCTCTTCATCAAGGCCTATCCGGCCGAGACGACCGAGGCGTTTTGCGACGGGCATGTCGCGGCCTTCGCGTTTTTCGGCGGCGTGCCGGCGTCGATCCTCTACGACAACACCACCATCGCGGTGGCGAAGATCCTCGGCGACGGAACGCGCAAGCGCACCCGGATCTTCTCGGAGTTGCAGTCGCATTACCTGTTCGAGGACCGGTTCGGCCGGCCGGGCAAGGGCAACGACAAGGGCAACGTGGAGGGCGTGATCGGCTTCGGCCGGCGCAACTTCATGGTGCCGATGCCGCGCTTCGAGAGCTTCGAGGCGCTGAACGCCTGGCTGGAGGAGCAGTGCCTGAAGCGCCAGGATGCGGTCCTCCGCGGGCATGGCGAGACGATCGGCGAGCGGCTCATGCGGGATCTCGATGCGCTGATGCCGTTGCCGGCGGTGCCCTATGATGCCTGCGAGAAGGTCAGCACGCGGGCGACGTCGATCTCCATGGTCCGCTATCGCAACAACGACTACTCGGTGCCGGTGGCCTATGCCCACCACGAGGTGCAGGTTCGCGGCTATGTCGGCGAGGTCGTGATCGGCTGCGGGGCCGAGGTGATCGCGCGGCATCGCAGGTCCTACGAGAAGGCCGACATGGTCTTCGATCCGATGCACTTCCTGCCGCTGCTGGAGCAGAAGGTCGGCGCCCTGGACCAGGCGGCACCGCTTTGCAGGGTTGGGACCTGCCGGACGCGTTCGCCACGCTGCATCGGCTGCTGGAAGCGCGGATGGGCAAGAAGGGAAAGCGGGAGTACGTCCAGGTGCTCCGGCTCCTCGAGACCTTCGAGATGACCCATGTCCATGGCGCCGTGCGCCAGGCGCTCGACCTGGGCGCGATCGGCTACGACGCGGTCAAGCACCTGGTCCTGTGCCGCGTCGAACGGCGCCCGCCGCGGCTCGATCTCGACATCTACCCCTATCTGCCCCGCGCCCGGGTCGAGACCACGAAGCCGGCCAGCTACATGAGCCTGATGTCGGAGCGGCGAGTCATGAGCGACACGCCGCAGGTGCTGCTCCAGCACCACCTCAAGAAGCTCCGCCTGCCGACCTTCAACAGCGAATACGCCAAGCTCGCCCGGCAGTGCGCGGCCGAGGGCAAGGATCATGTCCAATATCCTGCTGCGGCTCTGCGAGCTGGAACTGATCGAGCGCGAACGCCGGATGATCGAACGCCGCATCAAGGCGGCGAAGTTCCCGGCCACCAAGAGCCTCGACAGCTTCGACTTCAAGGCGATCCCGTCGCTCAACAAGGCCCTGACCATGGAACTCGCCCGCTGCGAGTTCGCCGATCGGCGCGAGAACGTCATCGCCCTGGGTCCGAGCGGCACCGGCAAGACCCACATTGCCCTGGGCCTCGGGCTGGCGGCCTGCCAGAAGGGCCTGAAGGTCCGGTTCACGACCGCCGCCGCTCTCGTCCATGAACTCGTCGAGGCCGTCGACGAGCGCCGCTTGCAGCGCCTCCAGAAGACCCTCGCCAGCCAGGACCTGCTGATCATCGACGAGCTGGGCTTCGTGCCGCTCTCAAAGACCGGCGCCGAGTTGCTCTTCGAGATCATCTCGCAGCGCTACGAGCGCGGCTCGATCATCATCACCTCGAACCTGCCCTTCGACGAATGGACCGAGGTCTTCGGCTCGGAGCGTCTCACCGGCGCCATCCTCGATCGCCTGACCCACCACGTCCACATCCTCGAAATGAACGGCGAGAGCTTCCGCCTGCGCCAGAGCCGCAAGGCCAAAACCTGATCATCCAAACACCGGACTGCCATGAACTGGCCTTCGGCCAGTGCGCCTTGACGCGCGCCAGCTAATGGGAGCGCACGCGCCAAGGCGCCCGCCAGACCCCAGCTGCTGGGGACTATTCCACCGGTCCACTGACCCATTTTGCTCCGGGATTGACAGAACTGGCTGGACGGAGAAGCAGCTGTCGAAGTCAGCCCGGAGCTAGCTAGGATCACGGTGACCTGGCGCAGCCTCGCCGCCTGACGAGCTTGCCCTGTGAGGCGAGCGCGGAATCACGACAACAAGGAACAACCCTATCTTGGATAAAGGCTTTCGGGTCGGCCGTGCAAGTGTTCGCTTGCTTGCGGCCCGCTCCCAAATCGCTTTTTCAGTTGGGGTGAGACTACGCCCGGCCCACGGCCAGTTCGGCGTCAGTGTCGAGAAAGGAGTCTTCCACAGTCGCGCCCACGGAGTTCGAAGTAGCGGCTCAGGAAATTCCTGAAGGATGCCGCAAGGGCAATGTCGGCGATGATGAGAACGCTGGAGCCGGCGGATCGGAGGCGCTCTATCTCATGTTCCGAGACAGATGACGCCTTTCGGGTGAACTCATGGGCCTATCGATTGGAATCCCCTTTCGAGTCAGAAAGGAACTGAGCCGCTTTATCGAAAGGATCCGGGCATGAGCGTCCTGGGCAGCCAAAGCGCGATTTCCGGAAACACGATGATCAGAAGGAGGATCAGAAGCATCGGCAGGAGAATGATTACAACGTCGCGCATGACTTGCACGACATTGAGACCACCGATGGCGGCCGAAATCAGCAGGCACAATCCGTAGGGGGGTGTCACGAGCCCGAACGCCAGCGACACGATGCCGATGATCGCGAAGGCAATGGGATCTATGCCCGCGGTTTGCGCGACCGGCATCAGCACCGTTCCGAGGATGATGATGGTCGGAATGGCGTCGATGAAGAGACCGAAGATCAGGAACAGCGCGGCGATCACGATGGCGGTTCCGAACGGCCCGAACTCCAGCGCCGTCATCGTGCCGACGATCAGGCGGGGCACGTTGTAGAAGGACAGCATCCAGCCGAAAGCCGAGGCCGTGCCGATGGCAAAGAGCGAAATTGCTGCAAATCGCGCGGTGTCATAGAGGATGTTCCCAAGATCCGAAAGCCTGACGGTCCGGTAGACGAACATGCCGAGGATCAGCGAATATCCCGCCGCGATGATCGCGCTTTCGGTCGGTGTCACGATCCCGCCCACGATGCCGCCGATGACAAAGACAGGCGTCAGCATGGCGAGCGCCGCGCCCCGGAAGGCGTTCCAGAACTCGACGAGGGTCGGTCGGCCGGCGATCGGATAGTTCCGGACCTTGGCATATCCATAGACGGTCGCCATCAACGCAAACCCGATCATCAGGCCGGGAATTGCGCCGCCCAGAAACAGCGCCCCGACCGACACCTGCATCACCCCGCCCCAGACGACCATCAGGATCGACGGCGGGATGATGACGCCCATCACCGAAGAGCATGCGGTGATGGCGACCGCGAAACGGGTGTCGTAGCCCTCGCGCTGCATGGCCGGGATCAGGATCTTGCCACAGCCCGCCGCGTCTGCCGTCGATGACCCGGAAATGCCCGCGAAGAGCATGGAGACCGCGACATTCACATGCCCCAGACCGCCGGGCATCCAGCCCGTCAGAACCCGCGCAAGCTCGATTAGCCGATCCGTGACCTTGCCGGAGTTCATCAGGTTGGCGGCCAGAAGAAAGAACGGCACGGCCAGAAGGATGAAGGAGTTGTAGGACTGGAACATGCGGTCCAGCACGAT
The DNA here is from genome assembly GCA_963721175.1 of uncultured Alphaproteobacteria bacterium. GTDB lineage: Bacteria > Pseudomonadota > Alphaproteobacteria > Rhodobacterales > Rhodobacteraceae > Aliishimia. The sequence continues at coordinate 351,516 of CAVRIG010000008.1, forward strand.
GAACGGGGTCAGGCGCAGTTCCAGCAGAACAACGGGAATGGTGGCGATGCCCAGGGCGAACGCCACGGGTATGCGGATCAGCACCAGGACGGCAAATCCGCCGACGAGCAGGGCGCAGGCGAGTCCGGTTCCGACGATCATTTGTGTGCCCTCCGTGCGGACCTGAAGGTCTCGAACTCCTGCCAAAGGCGGTAGCCCGAGAAGATGGCCCAGACGGTTCCGGCAATCGGAACGGATATGTACGTGATCATCAGATTGGCGCGCATCATGACCGACCGCTGGTTGTTTCCGAACTCCGCGTATTCGATGCCGTAGATCGCGAAGAGGATGGCGAACAGGAAGATGAAGAGATGCACGATGCTGTTCTGTATCAGCCGCCCCAAGGGCGAGATCGCATCGGGCAAGACCCGCACGTCGAAATGCGTCCCGTCCCAGACCGCGACCATCGAGCCGATCATCACGATCCAGATGAAAATGAAGGTCGAAAGTTCCTCCGTCCAGAGATAGGTGGGAATGAGGCCGGTGTAGCGCGACAGCACCTGCATCGCGACGGGAACGGCGAGAGCTCCCATCAGTATTCCCAGCACGACCCGAAGGACATTGCAGAACTGGTCTAGGACGCGTCCAATCATTGTTGCCATCCTGAAAGGGGAAATGCGCCCGCTGATGCGCCGCGCAGACGATTGCGGGACGGCGGCAATTCATCGCCGTCCCGACTGCCTCGATCACATGCCGCGGATGGCTTCGAGCAGCTCGCTCGCGCCGAGTTCGGCGGCGTAAGCATCCTGCACCGGCTGGACCAGTTCCAGCATCTGGTCACGCCCGGCGAACTCGATCAGTTCGATCTGCCCGGCATCGACCATTTCCTGCAGCTTCTCTCCGTCCTGCCGGCTTTCAAGCTCGCGTCCGAAGGCTCCTGCCTCTTCGCCTGCCTTCATGATGGCCTCCTGCAGATCTGCAGGAAGCGCGTCGAAGGTCTTTGCCGACATCACGATCGGGCGCACCGTGATCGTATGCTGGGTCAGCGTGACGTAGGGCGCCACTTCATAGAACTTCAGGTTCTGGATCGAGGCAGCTTCGTTTTCGAAACCGGCGATCACACCGGTCTGGATCGCGTTGTAGACCTCGTTATAGGCGATGGCGGACGGCGCCGCGCCGACGGCCGAGAAGGTCTGAGCCTGGATCGGCGCGCCCATGACCCGCATCCTGTGGCCCGACAGCTCTTCCATGTTGGCGATCGGTTCGGCGGACACGAGATTGCGCACGCCGCCGCCGTGATAGCCGACGATGACGATGCCGGCCTTCTCGCGCAACTCGTCCTCCAGCGGTTTCAGCGTGTCGGACGACAGAACGGCATTCCAGTGTTCCAGGTCCCGGAACAGGAACGGCATGTCCATCAGCGGGATGGATTCCGAGAAGATCGCCATGTTGGAGGGGGCGAGAATGGTGTAATCCACCGCGACGCCCTGATTGAGGTAGGTGACGTAGTCCGACTCCACCCCAAGCTCGCCATTCAGGCGCATGTCGAACGTCACGTCGCCGTCATAATACTCATTGACCAATTGCTCGAACTTGCGGAGCGTCTTGGTGAAGGCGTGTTCTTCGTCGAACATGCTGGCACCGCGCAGCGTGATGTCTTGCGCTTGTGCAGAGCCGATGGTTGCCGCAACTATCGCCGCCGCGACGAAGCCTTTCAAAGAAATGTAGGACATGGTTCCTCCCGTGTCTGGGCCAGTGGTTTCGTGGTCTTTCCTCGGCTGGCCGGGTCCGCGGAAAATCTGGGGGTCAGGGCAGATCGCCGTGACCGGAAATCATGAGAAAGCGACGCCCCCGTTCACATCGATGCAGGCGCCGTTGATGAAGCTCGCCCCTTCGCTGGCCAGAAAGGCCACGGTCGCCCCGATCTCCTCCGGACGGCCTTCGCGCTTGAGCGGCGTCGCCGCGGCGACGTTTGCGCGGACGGCATCCTTGGTGAAGATGTTGTGGAAGTCGGTATCGATCATGCCGGGGTTCAGGGCATTCACGCGGATATCCGGCCCGAGTTCCTTGGCAAGACCGCGGGTCATCGTGATGACTGCGCCCTTGGACGTCGCATAGGCCACTGCGCCGGGACCACCGCCGTCGCGTCCTGCCAGGCTGGCCATGTTGATGATAGATCCGCCGGGCCGCATATGTGGCAGGCAGGCTTTGACCATCAGGAAGACGCTGGTCAGATTGAGGTCCATCACCGTTTTCCAGTGGTCCAGATCGGACTCCGCCATCGTCTTTCTGGCGACCAGCCCGCCGGAATTGTTCACCAGCACATCGACCCCTCCGAAAGCCTCGACCGCCGCGGCGGCTAACGCGTCGACATCGTTTTGCTTCGTCAGGTCGCCTTGCAGGGCCGTCGCACCGCCGCCGGCTGCCTTGATCTCCGCTACCGCGCTGTCCGCCCCGTCCGAGCTCGAATGGTAGTTGATGACCACGTTCGCGCCTTCTTCGGCCAATGCCATGACGCAAGCCCGACCGATGTCGCGTCCTCCACCTGTCACGATCGCAGTCTTGCCCTTCAGCTTCATCAAATCCGTCCTTCTGCAGAGGGGCGACACACGCGGAGCGATGCTCCAAATCGCATGCCTGGAAACCCATCACGATTGTCGCTGGACACTAGGACACTAGTATCCTAAAATGCAACAAGCTTCTTCGAGTTGAGGTGCGAAAGACGCAGAGCGGCGGGAAATAACCATGATAATCAGGCACATGGACGTGGCTTGCGCGGCGCGTCGGTCGCTGACGGCGCAAGGCTGGCGATGGAGCAGCAGTTGATAGTTGCCGCATCGGAGGCCAAAACGACGAGAAACGACAGAAATCGTTCGGAAAGCACGCATTCCGGCGCGCTTGTGGGCCCAGACAGGTACTGTCGCGAGACATGCGCGACCAAGGTCAACTGCACAGCCTAATCGAAGGGATGAAAACATGGATGCTCTGAATGAGTTGACGGAACGTCGTACAAGCGCAGATGTCGTCTTTGACGCGCTCCACAAGCAGATCGTCAGCCTTGAAATCCTGCCAGGAACCAAGTTGTCCGAGGCGGAGATCGCCAAGCGGTTTGGACTGTCACGCCAGCCGGTTCGAGAAGCCTTCAGTCGACTGAATGGTCTGGGGCTGATCACGGTCAGGCCCCAGCGGCCCACGATCGTGCGGCACTTCTCGCTGGCGGCCATAGAAAATGCCCGCTTCATTCGAACTGCTGTCGAGCTGGAAGTGCTGCGCTGTGCCGTTTCGGATCGCGATACCTCTCTCGACGCGCCACTGCGCGACAGTCTTGCCGCCCAGAGACATGTGATCGACGCGAACGATGCCGAGGCTTTCCATCAGCTCGATTATGATTTCCACAAATTGCTTTGCCGCGCCGCGCGCAGGGAGTTCGTGTTCGAAACGATTTCCGCCAAGAAGGCCCAGGTGGATCGTCTATGCATGCTCAGCCTGACGAGCAAGGCTGCAATGGAAGAGCTTTTCGTCGACCATGCGGAAATTCTTGACGGAATATGGGACCGGGACGCGCAACAGGTGGAAATCGCCATCCGCCGCCATCTGGATCGACTGACGCCAACAATCCTGCAACTCCACGAAGTCCATCGGGACTACTTTGTCGAGTAGCCCCTCGCTGCGTCGAAGTGAGTATGGGTGCAGTCTGCCCGTATTCGCATTTCCTTTGCCCGTGTCCGAATTGTGATGCTTAAGAGCGACGGACCTGACAACCATCCGTCGTACGTATCTGTGGAAATCGCCGCCAGCGCGGGAAAGGTGCGAGTAGGCAGCCGGCGCTTGGGCGAACCGGTTCACACCAACTGCGGCCTAAGCCGCAGTTCGGCAGAGCGGGCGTGGGCTTCCATGCCTTCGGTCCGGCTGATCCGCGCGGTGCGAAGCGCAAGTTCATGGGAAGCTTCGGCGTTGCAGCGCTGCCAGGTCACTGTCTTGGTGAACTTGTGAACCGACAGCCCGCCGGTATAGCGTGCCGCACCACTGGTGGGCAGGACGTGGTTGGGGCCGGAGGTCTTGTCGCCGAAGGCCACGGTCGTCTCCTTGCCCAGAAACAGCGAGCCATAGGCCGTGAGGCGGCCCAGCCACCAGTCGAGATCCTCGGCTTGCACCTGCAGGTGCTCCGGCGCGTAGCGGTCGGCCGCCTGTGCGGCCTCTTCGCGGCTGTCGCACAGGATCACCTCGGCCCGTTCGTCCCATGCCATGCGCGCGGCGGAGGCGTTGGGTTCCGGCAGGCTGTCGATCATGGCGGGAACACCGCTGATCACGGCGTCGGCCAGCGCCTTGTCGGTCGCGACCAGCCAGACCGGGCTGTCTATCCCGTGTTCCGCCTGGCTGACGAGATCCCAGGCGACGGTTTCGGCAGAGGCCGTGTGATCGGCCACGACGAGCAAATCCGTGGGCCCCGCGAACATGTCGATGCCGACCTCGCCAAAGAGCATGCGCTTGGCTTCGGCGACGTAGCTGTTGCCGGGGCCCACGAGGATATCCGCGGGTTGGCCGCCAAAGAATCCCTTGGACATGGCCGCAACGCCCTGCACGCCACCGAGATTGAGGATCAGGTCGGCGCCGCAGAGCTCCATGGCGAAGACGATGGCATCGGGAATACCGACCCCTGGCCGTGTGGGCGAACAGGCGGTGATATGCGGCACGCCCGCCACCTTGGCGGTGGTGACCGTCATCAGAGCGCTGGCGATGTGGCTGTAGCGGCCGCCGGGGACGTAGCATCCCGCGCTCGAGACCGGGATCTGCTTCTGCCCGGCAATCAGGCCCGGCATCACCTCGACCTCGCATTCGCCCATTGTCGCCTTCTGTGCTTCGGCAAATCGGCGGATATTGCCATGCGCAAACCGGATGTCGTCCTTGAGCGTCTCGGGCACGCGGGCGCAGGCAGCGGCGCGAGCGGCCTTGGAAACGACGATGTCGCCGGTCCAGTTGTCGAGTTTTTGGGCATAGTCGCGCACCGCGGCTTCGCCACCCCGGTCGATATTTGTCAGCATGGAAGCCACGATTTCCCGGAGGTCCTTGTGTTCGACCGCGGGACGGGCTTGGGCTTTTTTCAGATATGTGATGGCCATGGGGTCAACTCTGTTGCATCTGGAAATGGGCATGGATCGCGTCGGCCAGCACATCGATCGTGTCGATGATCGGTGCGGTGGCGGGCAGGGATGGAGCGAGCAGCGAGAATTCGGAACAGGCGATGAACAGCATCGATGCGCCGCGGTCCGTCAACTCGGTTGCGGCGTGCGACAGGATCTCCCGGGCCTCCGGCGTCGCACCGTGCGCCTTGATCAACCGGATCGCGGCGAGCATCCGGTCGGTATCTACGGGCCAGAGCGCGCTGAAACCCGCGCGGGCAAGCGCCGCGTCGAATACCCCGGCAAGGCGTACGGCGGGTGAGGCGAGCATGCCGATGGCGGCACCGGCGCCGAGGCTATCCGCAGCGCGCGCCACGGAGAGGTCCACCATGTTCAGAAACGGGATGGACACTGCCGCTGCGATCTGCGGCGCATAGTGGTGCGCGGTGTTGCACGGCATGGCAAGCGCCGTCGCCCCGGCCGCCTCCAGCCGCTGCGCCATGTCCGCCAGCACCGACGACGGGTCGATGCCGGTGCCCTCGATCAGATGGGCGATGCGCGACGGCACCTGCGGGTTCATGTCGATCAGAAGCGGCAGGTGGTCGGCGTCATCCGTGGCCTGAACCGTCGCCAGCAAACGTTGCTGCAAAAGGATCGTCGCCTCGGGCCCCATGCCGCCCAGGATGCCCACGACCTTGCGGCTCATTGCGCAACCTCGTTCACCGCTTCGCCGATCAACGCTCGGCAATCAGCGCGCAGTCCTCTTCGGAAAAGCTCAGCGGCAGGCGCATGTCGAAGAGCGTCGCCATGATGCGGTCGGTCTGCGGCAGGTTCTGCGAAGCGAGATAGTGCCAGCGAATGATGCGCCGAGGTGAAGCCGACAGGATCCGGCGCACCGAACCATTTCAACTCGACTCCGCGGTCGGCTGCGGCCGCTCGATCAGCGCGCGACATTGCTCGGCGGTAAAGTCCGGCAGGCGGAACTGGATGGACGAGCCGACATGGGTTTCCTGTGCAGGCAGGTCGATGGTCGCGATGCGGTTGTGCGCCTTCAGCGCGCGTTCCACGACTGCGTAGCGGGCATTCCAGCGGGCGATATTCTCATCCAGATGCGCCAGTTGCGGCCGCAGGATCGCGGCGCGCAGCGCATCCATCCGGGCCGAGCAATTCGGCATCTCGAAGCGTGCCGCATCGAAGGACGCAGCATCCGGCCCGGCGCCGTGGCGACCGTAGAGCATGTAGCTGCCCGACAGGATCGTCGCGCGTGCGGCGATCTCGGCATCATCCGTGGTCAGAAACCCACCTTCGCCGGAATTCATGTGCTTGTAGGTCTGGGTCGAAAAGCAGCCGACCTTGCCGAAATTGCCCGACCGTGTTCCGTTCCAGCGCGCACCCATCGTATGGGCGCAATCCTCGATCACCGTCACACCGGCAGCGTCGCAGATCTGCATCAGCCGGTCCATGTCGCAGAGATGGCCGCGCATGTGCGACAGCAGCAGAACCCTTGCGCCGGAGGCTTCCGATCTTCGCTTCCAGATCGTTCAGGTCCAGGCGCAGATTTTCGTCGATTTCGACCAGGACGGCCTTGCCGCCGACCGCCCGGATGGCGCCGGGAACGGGGGCCAGGGTAAAGCCATTGGTCAGCACAGACTCGCCGGGGGCAGACGCCGCAGGCGCGCAGGGCGATTTGCATCGCCTGGCCGCCAGAGGTGACAGCAAGGCAATACTCACTGCCTTGCCAGTCGCGGTATTCGGTTTCGAGCAGCGCTACCTCCCCAGCCTCGCCGGTGGTGAGATTGTAGCGGTGCAGACGGCCCGATTGCAGTACGGCCACGGCCGCCGCGATGGCATCGGCGGGGATCGCTTCCTGCTGGGTGAAGGCGCCGGTAAATCTGCGTTCCACGGGAGGGGTCCTTCTCAGAGGTGGACCCAGCGGTCGGAATTGTCGAAGGCGAAGTCATAGCCCCCGAGCGCCGCCGCCCCGCCGGTATGGAGGAACACGATGCGTTCGTCCTTGAATTCGCCCTTGCGGGCCAGGTCGATCAGCCCCGCGGCGCCCTTGGCGGAATAGCAGGGATCGAGCAGGATGCCTTCGAGTTCGGCGAACATCCGGATCGCCTCGATGCCGCTGTCGGTGGGCAGGCCATAGCCTTCGCCGACATAATCGGTGTTGGCGATCACGTCCTCGCGCTTGACAACTCCGGCGCAGCCCAGCTTTTCGGCGGTCTTGCAGGCGAGGTCATAGACCATCTGTTCCTGCTTGGGCTGCGGCGCGCGGGTGCCGATGCCGAGGATCGGGATCTGCGCATTCATCGCGCAGATGCCGGTGACCAGCCCGGCCTGTGTGCCCGAGGATCCGGTGGCATGGACCAGCCGGTCGATCTTCATGCCGGAATTGTTGACCTGGCCCAGCAACTCGAACGCGCAGTTGACATAGCCCAGCGCCCCGGTCGGGTTCGAGCCGCCGCCGGGGATGACATAGACCTTGTGGCCTTCGGCGCGCTTTTTCTCGGCGGCGCGCTCCATCTCGCCCGGCATGTCGTGGCCGCCGGGGAATTTCTCGGTCGTGGCGCCGTGCAGATGATCCAGCAGCACGTTGCCGTTGGTGTTGTAATTGCCGTCCTTGTAGCCGGTGCGGTCTTCGAGCAGGATGTGGCAGGCGAGACCCAGCTTGGCGGCACAGGCGGCGGTCTGGCGGCCATGGTTGGTCTGGGTCGCGCCCTGCGTCATGACCATGTCGGCGCCCTGTTCGATGGCCTCGGCCATCAGGAATTCCAGCTTGCGGGTCTTGTTGCCGCCGGTCGACATGCCGGTGCAATCATCGCGCTTGATCCAGATTTCAACGCCCAGCTCTTTGGACAGGCGTTTCATCGGCTCCAGCGGAGTGGGCAGATGGGCGAGGTGGACGCGGGGAAAACGGGACAGGTGCATGCTGGGATCCTTGTGATTTCTGAGTACTCTGGTGTCATGAACGCCTGTGGGTCTTATGTCACCTGGGGACTGCGCGAAATACCGTGTGACGAGCCGGGAAGGGCCCGGCCGGCAGCCGGAGCCGTGGACCGGATACAGTGCGGCGAGGGATTTCGCAGTCAGGTCGCTGGGCATACCAACGGTGGCTCACCCCCGCATCAGCGCATAGGCGGGATCGTAGGGCGATGGCGCGATGACTTCGGTGCCGACCATGTCGCCGTAGAAATCGAGGTCGATCTTCGTACCCCGGGCCGCCAAGGCCGGCTCGACAAAGGCATAGGCGAGGTTCATGCCGACCCGGTGGCCCCAGTCGCCCGAAGTGATCGTGCCGACGACTTTGCCATCCTGCATCAGCGAGGCGCCGCCACGGGCCGGGGCATTTGTAGCGTCGACCCGCAGCGTCACCAGCTTCTTGCGCGGGCCTTCCTCGATGCGCTTGAGCAGCGCCGCCTTGCCGATGAAATCGCCCTTCTCAGGTTTCACGAAGCGGTCGAGCGCAGTCTCATAAGGATCGAATTCCGTGATCAGATCGGCCTTCCAGTGCATGAAGCCCTTTTCCATCCGCATCGAGTCGACGGCCCGCGCTCCGAAAAGCTTCAGCCCATGCGCCTCTCCTGCCTTTCGCAGCGCCAGATAGGCGGCATAGAGCGAAGCGTTGGGCACGTGGATCTCGTAGGCCAGTTCGCCTGAAAAGCTGACACCAAGAACGGTGGCCGGGGCAAAGCCGATGAAGCATTCGCGCACGCTGAGCCACGGGAAGGCCTCTTTCGACCAGTCGCCGCGGGCGCAGGCCGACAGCACATCGCGCGCTTTCGGACCGGCCAGAACGAGGATCGTCAGATCGTTGGTCAGACTGCGGATCTGCACATCCTCGCCCGCGTTCAGATGCGCCGTCAGCCAGTCCATGTCGTGATACTCGCTGGCAGCGGCGGAGCCGTACCAGACGCGCGACGGGCCACGGTCGGAGGCCGGCAAGTTGGCCACCGTCGCCTCGCCCTTGACCATGCCGTGATGGTTCAGGAGGTAGCCCAGCCCGACGCGGCCGTCGCGTTTTGTCACCGCGCCGCAGAACATCCGGTCGAGGAAGGCGTGGCGATCCGCGCCGGTGATCTCGAACCGGTTGAAGCCGTTGACCTCGCAGAGACCGACGTTTTCCTGCACGTTCCTGACTTCAGTCGCGACCACGTCGAAAGCCTCGTCGAAGTTGAAGGTCAGCGAGGGGTGAAAATCGGCCGAAGGCTTGATGTAGTCGACCCTCTCCCAGCCGTTCACCACTGTGAATTCGGCGCCTTCGGCGGCCATGATCGGCGTCAGCGGCGTGGTCTTGGCCGGGCGCCCCGCCGGGCGGTGTTCGTGCGGGAAGTGGAAACGGAATTCGTTCTGGTAATCCTCGATCGACTTCAGCGCGGTCAGTTCCACGTTGGCATGGCCGGTAAAGCGGCGCGGGTCGATCACCCAGGTGTCGTAGCAGGCTTCGCCATGCACGATCTGTTGCGCCAGCAGCCAGCCGTGGCCGCCACCCTCACCCAGACCGGCGCGCAGACCGATGATGCAGAAGGCGTTGCGTTTGCCGGGGATCGGGCCGACCAGAGGCGCGCCGTCGATGGTATAGGTGATCGGGCCGTTGACGATCGACCGGATGCCGGTTTCGGCCAGCGCGGGCATCCGTTCGAATGCGCCTTCCAGCACGTCCATGACTCGATCCAGATCGTCGGGGCAAAGCGCGTTGACGAAGTTCGGGTCGATCCCGTCCATGCCCCATGTCTTGCAGCCCTGTTCGTAGAACCCGACCAGCAGGCCATTCTTTTCCTGGCGGCTGTAGTAGTCCGAGATCGGGCAGCGCAGCAGCGGCATGCGGTGGCCGGCTTCGACGATCGCCGGGATGTCCTCGGTCAGGAAATACTGGTGCTCCATCGAGGCGACGGGGTGGTGCACACCCATCATCGCGCCGACCTCGTTCACGCGGTAGCCGCAGGCATTGACCACGATGTCGCAGTCGATGTCGCCCTTTTCCGTCTGCACGGTCCAGGTGTCATCCTTGTGCTGGGTCAACGCCGTGACGGGTGTTTCGCGGTAGACCTCGGCCCCGGCCTTGCGGGCATGATAGGCCAGCGCCTGACACAGTTGCGCCGGGTCGATGTCGCCGTCCAGCGGATCCCAGAGCCCGCCAAGCAGGTTGGTGGTCGAGATCAGCGGGTGACGGCGGGCGCATTCCTCGGCGTCGATGACCTCGAGTTCCACTCCCATACCCCGGGCCATCGAAGCAAAGTGGCGATACCCCATCATCTGCTCTTCGGTATTGGCCAGCCGGATGCCGCCGTCAGCGTGGTGATAGTTGATCGGATATTCGGGGTTCTCGCGACAGCGACTTGTACAGGTTGATCGAATGGGTCTTGAGCCCCACCATCGTCTGGTTGCCGCCGAAATTCGTCACCTGGGCGGCGGAATGCCAGGTCGTGCCCGATGTCAACTCGTTCCGCTCGACCAGAACCACATCGCTCCAGCCTTCCTGTGTGAGATGATAGAGCGTCGAGCAACCGGCGATACCGCCACCGATAACAACGACCTTGGTCCGAGATTTCATGGGGTCCGCCTCTGGTACATTGTGCCGGGACTAGGAGGCGACATTGACGGACCCGCAACGTGGACTTGATCGAGTGTCAAAAAATCGAACTCCGTTTATGATTACCTGCGATCAAAGACGAGCGGTTTGCGCACGCGGGACCAGGAAATCCGCGCCCGGGGCACCAATACTTGACGGATCGCCTCAGTCGATCAGCTTGAAACTGTCGGCCAGCCAAGGGTCGCTGCGTTGAGACGGGGTCAGCGCATGATCCTGGATCAGTCGGCGCATCTTGCTGTCGACCAGTTGGATCACCGACCGCGCGCAATCCGGCGTCGATACCAGCGCAAGGGTGCGCGCGAAGTTCTTGCCCGGCAGGAATTGGTGCATTCGTAGCCGCGGGTGGAATTGTTTGGCGCGAGAGAACAACAGCGGAGTGGTGATCGTCCAGCCGGCCCCGGCGGCGACCATAGCCATCAACGTCTGGTTGTTGCTGCATTCGAAGCGATGCGGGGACGTAATCCCGATCCGCCGCAACTGCGTTTCGATCTGCCGGGCGATCATCAGGTTGCCGGAAAAGCGCAGGAACGGCAGCTTTGTGCGCTCCTCGAAGATATCGCTCAGCGATTGCTCATTGATCCGGGGCAGCACTGCAACGAAGGGATCGCGAAGCATTGGCCGGTCCCGAAGGTCGCCAAGCCGCTCCTCAGGGGCCGTGGTGATGGCGAGATCGAGCTGGCGGTTTCGCAGCATCTCGATCAGCTCGTGGCTCGACCCGGTAAGATACATGAAATCGCAGGTCGGCATGTTGGCCGAAAGCGCGACCGCCAATTCGGGAATGATATCGCTTTCGAAATCCTCGATCGAGCCGATCCGGAGATAGCTCGCCTCGGTCAAGTTGCCGGCGGACGCCTCGGCCCGGGCCTTGCGGATCGCGAGCAGAGCCTCTTCAATGTTACGCAGGAAGGATTGGCCCGTGGGTGTCAACACCATCGGCCTTCGGGCGTGATTGAACAACTCGACGCCGAGATGCTCCTCCAGAGTGCGCAGATGGTGCGAAACCGTGCTCACCGTCAGCCCGGCCTCCTGCGCCGCGGCCTGCAACGAGCCATTCCTGGCGCAGGTCTGGAATAGTTCGAGCGATTTGAGACTCAGGTCACGCGAATCGCTGGAGCGTGCCATGGTAGTTCCCTCGAGAAGTGCAAAAACTGAGACAGGTTACTCGCATCTATTGAGAGTATAAATGTGAATAAGTCCGGGCAGAGATTTGTGCGTCTGACTTGGCGGGAAGGTGTGAAAACCTCGATTCCAATGAACCCTATACAAGTGCGCCAACAGGAGAAGACATGAAACACGTCATCGATCCGACCAAAACCGGGGCCAACTCCGTCGCCGAAACCACGAAAGCCGGGGAGGTATGAGCAAGATGACGAAACCGACCCAGTTCATCCGACCAACGCGCCGAGCCTTTATCGGCACCACTGCCGCCGCCGCCGGCCTCGCTTCGGCGGGGACGCTTCTGGGGCTCAAGCCCGCCCGCGCCCAGCAGCAGCGCGGTGGCACGCTCCGCGTGGCCAAAGGCCATGGCCAAACCGGCGACACGCTGGATCCGGCGACCTGGACCAATGGCTTCGAAGTTGCGCTGACCTTCGGAATGAACGGATACCTCGCCAAGGTGGATGTCGATGGCTCGGCCGAACCCGATGTGGCCGAAAGTTGGGAGGCGACCCCGGACGCCAAGACATGGCGGTTCAAGATCCGCCAGGGCATGACCTTCCACTCCGGAAAGCCTGTCACGCTGGACGACGTGATCGATTCGATCAACTATCACCGCGGCGAGGATTTCGACGTCTGCCGCAAAGCCGCTGGTTGCGCCAATCGTCGACATCACCAAGGACGGTGAAGACACGGTGGTCTTCGAACTCGAATCCGGCAGCGCCGACTTCCCCTTCGTCTTCACGGACTACCACGTGGCGATCTGTCCTTCGGACGGGGCCGGCGGCATCGACTGGCGCTCTGGCGACGGTTGCGGCCCCTACCGGCTGGTTGAATTCAACCCCGGCGTCGTGGCGCGTTTCGAGCGTTTCGAGAACGACTGGAACCAGGACCGCGGTTTCATCCAGTCGGTCGAGATGCTCTCCATCGTCGACGTGAACGCCCGGACCACCGCTCTCGCCGCCGGCGAGGTCGACGCCATCGACAAGCTGGACCTCAAGACGGTGGCGCTTCTCGGCCGCAATCCCGACATTGCGATCCATTCCATCCCCGGCCCGCAATACTACAGCTTTGCCGCGCGCGCGGACACGCCGCCGCTCGACGATGTCAACGTGCGCCTCGCACTGAAATACGCCATCGACCGGCAGGAACTGGTCGACAAGATCCTGTTTGGCCATGGCACCGTGGGCAACGACCAGCCGATCGGATCGAGCTATCGTTTTCATGATCCCGACGTGCCGCAGACGTCCTATGACCCCGACAAGGCGAAGTTTCACCTCAAGGAGGCCGGGCTCGACGGGGTGTCCGTGCGGCTATCGGCGGCCGACGCAGCCTTCCCGGGCGCCGTCGATGCTGCCACCCTGTATCAGAATTCGGCAGGCAAGGCCGGCATCACGATCGACGTCAACCGGGTTCCGAACGACGGCTACTGGTCCGACGTCTGGATGAAGCACGAGTTCAGCGCGGTCTACTGGAGCGGCCGTCCGACCGAAGACCAGATATTCTCCACCGCTTTCGGGGGTGGCGCGGCGTGGAACGACAGTTTTTGGCAAAATGAACGGTTCGACGAATTGCTGGTCGCGGCCCGCGCCGAACTGGACGAGGCCAAGCGCCGGGAAATGTATGGCGAGATGCAGCAGATCGTTTCGCAGGACGGCGGCACGGTCCTTCCGATGTTCGCCAATTGGGCCTTCGCCACGTCCGACCGCGTTGTCCATGGCGAATTCGCTTCGAATTTCGATCAGGACGGCGAACGTTGGATGGAGCGCTGGTCTCTGGCGTGACCCGGTACCGGCGTCGCCCAACTTCATGGCCCAGGTGAACCGGGCCACCAAGAACAGCAGCCGCGTTGTGATCGCCGCGCTGTAGCGGCGTCATGACCCGGCGTTGCTGGCGCTGCGTAGCATCCGCAGCCGCGAACGTGGCGTCCGCTTGATCGCAGGCTTCAGCATCGTTCTGTTATGGGTGATAAAATCGGAACTCTCGGTGATTACGCAAACTTCGCTAAATCCTCGCCGACAAAATGGCTGCAGTGGTGACCTTCGAAGCTGCGGAGCTTCATCCGTTCTCTGAGTGAATTGAAGGTTTACGCCGTCTCCGATTTCGCAAGCGCGGTAAATGGCCGGCCCGATTTATCGTCGCCGCGAGCCCCGATGGATGTCCGCTCGCTTCTTCCTCAATGGCTCCCAGGCACAGGCTTTTGCATTGCCAATCCACAGACCAGGTTCGAGATGCGACGGGCCGTGCCCATTCAACCATCTCCTGCCAGTTTGCTGCAATGTTCCGAGGTGTGTCTCCCTCTCTTAAGTGTTGCGGCGCCGACTTCAGGCGAGCGGCACAGTGTGATCCGGCCGGTAGTCCTGTTCCCGTGACAGGAGCGCCCAGAAGATCCTTGAGTTCTTTTTGGCGAGCGCGACAGCAACGACGTTTGGGTGCCGACGTTCCCGCATGCGGCCGATCCATAGACTTCTCGGGTCTTCCTTGCCGCCGGCCTTGCCAAGGACGGCCCGGGCGCCATGGATCAGCAATGTCCGCAGATATCGATCGCCGTGTTTGCTGATCCCGAGGAGCCGAGCCTTGCCGCCGCTCGATTTTTGCCTGGGAACCAGCACCAGCCAGGCCTCCTCGCCATCCACAATCCGGCCCAAGGCGCGCCGCAACCGGGTGACGTCACGTGCAACGACCACGCCGTGCTCGGCCAGCAGACCGCGGACCTAGTTCACCAGCCGGGTTCGTTTTCTACCAGACGCTGATGGATGCGGTAGAAGGCGTTCGAGCGCAGTCGGTGTTGGCAAGCGTCTCGGACTACTCCAAGTTTCATCCCTTTAAAGCGTTTCGGCGTTAACCCGAGACATATCCGGCTGCCGTGAAGTAGTTCCAGCACTCCTGCGTGTCGTAGAGATCACAAATCGCACCGATGGCGTCGAACACCTGTGTGAATGTTCGTGCGCCGATCTTTCGGAGATGAGCCTTGAGCTTGGAGAAGGCCTGTTCGATTGGGTTCAGGTCGGGCGAGTAGGGTGGCAGGTAGAGAAACCAGCATCCGTGGTCTCGGAGTGCGCAGGCGGCCTCGACGTTTCGGTGAGTGGCCAAGTTGTCGAGAACGACGACGGTGCCGGGCTCGATCTCGGGCACCAGCACCTTGCGGACGTAGGTGGCAAAGGCCGGGCCGTCCATCGCGCCCTTGATCACCCAGGGCGCGATCAGCGCGTCCGCCGTGAGCCCCGCGATCAGGGTCTGCGTGCCCCAGCTGCCGAACGGGGCATCCATGGTCAGGCGCTTACCGCGCGGGGCTCGCCCGCGGAGGCGCGTGAGGTTCGTCTTCACGGCGGTTTCGTCGAGAAACACCACCCGCTCGGGCCGAGCGGCGATGGCGGGGAGACGATGCCTCATCCAGTCGGCACGCTGTCGCCTTACCCTTGCGCGGCGGCGTTCGGTGGCGACCAGCGACTTTTTTTGTACGTGAAGCCGAGCCGGGTCAGCAGCTTGGCGATGGACGAGTGGTGGACCTGGACCCCCTCCGCCTCGGCAAGCGCGTCGCGCAACTCGAAGAGCGTGATGTCGGGGTCCTGCGCGACCAGTTCTTCGATGAAGGCCCGGTGCGGCGCCAACTTGCCCGACCCGGGCGGGCGACCCTGAACCGCCGGATCGGCATGTCCCCTCGTCCTGATCTGCCGCGCCCATCGGGCGCCGGTAGCGGGCGAAACCTTCAGTCGCGCCGCAGCGGCACGCCCGCTCAATCCTTCCTCAATGTACGTCCGAAACCGCGATCGAAGCGCTGACGGCAAAGGTGCTGACATGATCCATCCTCCTGAACAGGATAAATCACACCGCGTCCCTCATGGGAATTCCCACAATTCAAGTTTCGGCCGAAAGGCTT
>CAVRIG010000009.1:0-32318 GCA_963721175.1 uncultured Alphaproteobacteria bacterium
CGTCAAATGGCGGGAAGATTTGTGAGTTTCAAACTGGTTTGACTGGCACAGCCAATTGCTGCCGCTGGACCGCGCCTGGAGTGCTGCGTCGCAACCAGTCATAACTGCCGTTCGCCGCACTGGCGAGGGAGGCTGAGACTGTGGCAACGTGGGGCTCGAAGACGACCCGTGGGGCAGTGTCCCCACACCCTGTGCTGGGCTACTGCCAGCAAAATGAAGCACTCTAAACCGCGGCGCGGTCCTAAAAGAAGTTCGTGGCAGTTCGAATGCACGTGTCGCAAACGCCTTTGCAACCGGTGGGCGCGCCTCTAATCTCTGTCGCGAATACCGCGCGTCCAACCGGGGGCGACTGCCGTGCCAGACCTCTTCATTTCCTACGCGCGAGGCGACGGCGCATTTGTCGACGCGTTGATCAAGGGGCTGCATCAGCGCGATCTGGAGGTTTGGATAGATCGGAGTGACATCCCTCCCACCGCGGAGTGGATGGAAGAGATCATCGCGGCCATCGAGGATGCCAATGCGGTACTAGTCATGCTGTCCGAGCCGTGGCTTTCCTCCGAAATCTGCGCGATCGAGCTCAATCATGCAGTCAAGCTCGGCAAGCGCATCATACCTGTTGCTCTTGCAGACATTCCGCCCCGAAGCGCGCCCGACGCGTTGCGCCGCCTGCAATGGGTTCGCGTCGCACCGGATCGACCCGCTGAGGAGATTGTCGAGCCGGTCGTGCAGGCGATCGCGACCGATCCCGACCACTTGCGGACCCACACGCGCCTCATGCGCCGGGCACTGGATTGGCAACGCAACGGCGAAGATCCGAACCGGTTACTGCGCGGATCGGACCTTGCGGATGCAGAAACCTGGTGCCGGACTACAACGGCGGAGCCGCCGCCCACGGATCTGCATCGCGCCTACGTCGCAACGAGCCAGTCCCGTGCGCGCAGGCGCCGCCGCGTGGCCATGATCGCGGGCGGTCTGGCGTGCGTCGGCGCGACGGCGGGCGGGGTGGTCTACCTCGCGGAGCGGTCTCGGTCGCTGGAACGCGAGCGGATCGCCGCGTCGCGCGAGGTCGCCAGCCAGGCGCTGGCGGCATTGCCGGGATCGCACGATCTCCCGTTGCTTCTGGCGCTTGAAGCCCACCGCATCCACCCGACGCTGGAGAGCATCGACGCGATGCACCGCGCGCTGATGGCGCGTCCCAGTCTCGCACGGATGTTTCCGGTGCCGGGAGGCCGCGGCACAGGGCTGCGCTTCTCTGCCGACGGCGGCCGACTTGCGGTGGGGCTGCGGGACGGACGCGTGACGTTCTGGGACTTGGCCTCGGGCACCGGAACGGTGGCCGGAGAGCCCGCCGTAGCGCATGTGGACACGATGACGTTTTCTCAGGATCTGAATTGGGCGGCGGCCAGCGGCAGTGGCGCGCTGACCGTGCACGGTCTTGGTTCTGAGGAGCCGGTGCGCACGCCGGATGGAGCGCGATTCGCGAATGTCCTCGGCATAGCGCATGCGCCCGATGCACCGGTCTACGCCACGGCCAACGGCTTGCGCGGTTCGGGCGCCAGCCTGTGGGATGCCATCACGCATACGGAGATTCGGCGCCTCGCCACGCCCGATGGGTTCGGTGCAGACTCGGTCGCCTTTTCGCCCGACGGATCGCGGCTTGCGGCGGCGGGGTGGGACCGGCGCATTGCCATATTCGACACCGGCACTGGAGCAATCCAGCGTGTTCTCGACACCGGAGCGGACATCCTGATCGACGCGCTGGCCTTCAGCCCGGACGGACGCAGCCTTGCCTACCCGGCAGGCGATGAGGTGCGTCTCGTCGATCTGACCGCGACGGACGACCACACGGTGGATCTCAGGATAGACGGAGAGGTTCGAGCGCTTGCCTTCAGCCCGGATGGGCGCTGGCTGGCCGCCGGCCTCAGCGAGGGGCGGGTCACGCTTTTCGACCACAGGGCGCGCTGGCGTTCGCGCGTGTTCCAGGACCTTGCCGGCTACACCGAAAGCGTGGCCTTCTCGCCCGACGGACGTTGGCTGGCCGCCGCCGGGTATTCGGACAATGCGGCGCTCTACGATCTTGCGCGGATTGGTCAGGTCGGGTCCGAACGGCTGCGTCATGCGGATACGGTGACTGCCCTGGCCATTGCGCCGGATGGGTCGGTTGGCGCATCGGGCGGCTGGGACAGGATCGTGCGGCTCTGGTTCGCGGCAGATCCCGGCAAGCCCGCAGCGAGTCTGGAAGGACACAGCACGGCGATCTTCGGCCTGGCCTTCGACGCCGACGCAGGTCGCCTTGCGAGCATGGGCAGCTTCGCGGGCCCCCTTGCTCTCCGACCGCCGGAGTGGCTGCTGTGGGATCTCGACGTCTCCCCGCCGGCTCTGCTGGTGACACCGCCCGTTCCGCCGCGCGCGGGACTCCTCGGGTCTCTGATGGAACAGATTGCAATCGCGCAGGGCCAGCCGTTGGGCGAGGCCCCGACCTTCGGCGCGATGCGCGATGTCTTGCCCGGTGCCGTGGCGCCCGGTGTGTTGGCCTATGTGCGGCGCGCACCATTCGGCACCACCGAACAATTCGAGATTGTGGTCGATATGACAGAGGGCCAGGGCCCGCGCCGTCTGGCCGGCACCGTGCCGGGGGAGGTCTCGGGGCTCGCGCTCTCCGCCAATGGCGCATATCTCGCCCGAGCGGACCAGGATGGCGACGTCGAAATCTGGGCGCTGGAGAATACCGAGCGGGTGGCTGCTTTCCGCTCGGACCATGAGTGCCGCGCCGCGAGCTTTTCCCGTGACGGCCTCCATCTGGCCGTTGCCTGCGAGGCGGAGTTTCTGGTGATTTCCGCGCCCTACGAGGATGCCGAGCCCATCCGTCTGACCGATGTAGACGGAAGCGTCGTGCTGGCGGCCGTCGCACCGGGCGGAGCTCTCTCGGTCACGATCCGGGAAACGGGAGACATGCGCTTATGGGACATGGCAGCGCGCAGGCCGTTCGGCGCTCCGTTCGGTACCGGGATGCCGGTGACGGCCGCGGCATTCGGTCATGACGGGGCTGCGCTTCACACAGGGCATCTGGACGGATCGGTGGTGACCTGGCGGCTCGACCTGCCCTTCTGGGAAGAACGCATTTGCGCCATTGCAGGACGCGATCCAACGGTGGAAGAGTGGACCCGCCATCTTGGTGGCCGCCCTCACAGGACAGTCTGCGAGGAGAGGCGATTGCTCACCGGCGACTGAAGCCCGGCTTCGCGCTTTCCTGGATTTCCCTGCATGGCGTCCCTGCGATATGTCAGCTCTGCTGAAGGCAAATGCCGTCCGATGCCCTTTGAGAAAATCGGCCTTAAACCTCGATTTGGCCTGGATAGAAGAGTGGTTTCTTTCCGAGGAACGCTCTTCTGCGATGCAGAGCGGCGACAGAGGGGCACTCGATGTGGCCCACCGCACCGGAAACGAAACTCCAGCATAATGTGTGAACCGGCTTTTCTCCGTCTGGCATCCGGCCTGCCACTAAGGGCCGCGGAGAGAGCCCATGCCAGCGTGCAATTCACTTGTGCAGTCTGACCAAACTTGTCGACGGCGGGGCATCGCCCCCTGCGCCAATACGGCGAAGGGGGCGACCTAACTCATAGCGATTTCGGCTTGTCGAGGTGCTGCCGAGGAAGCCGCTTAGGTTCCGCGTGCTGCACGGCTCTTTACGACCATCGTCGACCTGCCTTTCAATCAATGCCTGTCATTCGCATGCAAAATCACTCGATCTCAACGACGACGCTGCGGATCGTTCCGGTGAAGCGGGTCTGGTCCCGCCCGATGCCGATGCCTTCGGCTACAGGCGTCTGGTTGTCGAGCCCTACATCCGCGGTCTCGTCGGCCGAGAAGATCAACGGCTGGGTCTTTTCAATCCGCCCTTCCGCCACCACCTCGCCATCGACCATCAACCGGGCCAGTCCGCCCTTGCCGAGACCGTCCCCGTCATAGTCGAAGTCGAGCACGATCTCCGCCGATCCCTGCGGCAGTGCATCCGGCGCGCTGACGGTGTAGCGCTCGAGGCCCAGCCAGTTGTAGGTGTATATTGGACGCCCCTCGTCCATGTAGAGAGACCATCCGCCGAAGCGCCCACCCTGAGCGAGGATGACGCCGTCGGCGCCGCCTTCGGGGATGTCGACATCGGCCGTGATGTTTACGGACGTGTTCTTGACGTTGATGAACGTGTTCTCGAGCATTCCGTCCATGCCAGGATAGAGCGTCAGTGACTTCCGGCCTCCCAGGAGGTCGGGCCGCCCAGCAAGCGCGGGATTCATGCGCTGAACCGTCCGGTCATCGATCGGCAGCACGTGATACTTCCGCGCTTCCTCCATGAAGACACTCTGCAGCTCGGTCAGCTTGTCTGGGTGCTCGGCCGACAGGTCGCGGGCGAGACTGAAGTCATTCCGCGTGTCGAAGAGTTCCCAGGTGTCATCTGTCAAAGGTTTTTGCGCACCTGTCTGCCACGGGGCGCGATGAATGGTCCTCGCAAACCATCCGTCACGATAGATCGCCCGGTTTCCGAACATCTCGAAATATTGCGTCGTATGCCGCTCGGCGGCCTCTGGTTCGTTGAACGTGTAAAGGAAGCTTGTCCCCTCGATGGGCGTCTGCGGCGTTCCGTTGACGACTTTCGGTTCTGGGAGCCCGGCCGCTTCCAGTATCGTCGGAGCCACGTCGATCACGTGCGAGAACTGCCTGCGCATGCCGGATTCTGCGATGCCTTCCGGCCAATGCACCACCATGCCATTCCGTGTGCCGCCGAAATCCGAGGCGACCTGCTTGGTCCACGCGAAGGGAGCATCAAAGGCAACCGCCCAGCCCGCGGACATGTGCGGGAATGTGAAGGGTCCGCCCCAATCGTCCATCAAGGGCAGCAGATCCTCGACATCCTCGGTGACCTGATTGAAATAGGTCATCTCGTTGAACATCCCGACGAAGCCGCCCTCGGCGCTCGTCCCGTTGTCGCCCGCGATGTAGAAGATCAGCGTGTTCTCGAGCTCACCGATCTCGTCAATCGAATCGATCAGTCGCCCAACCTGATCATCGGTATGCGAAAGGAAGCCGGCAAACACCTCGGCCTGACGTGCGAACAACCGTCTCGAGTCATCGTCGAGCGCGTCCCACGCCGACAGGTCAGAGGGTCGTGGTGGTAACTCCGTCCCGTCGGGAACGATCCCCTTTTCGATCTGCCGGGCGACCGTTTCTTCCCGCACTGAATCCCAACCCTGATCGAACCGCCCGGCAAAGCGGTCAGCCCATTCTTTCGGAACGTGGTGAGGGGCGTGAACGGCACCGGTGGCAAAGTACATGAAGAAGGGCTTATCCGGCGTCAGCGATTGCTGCGCATTCATCCACTGGATGGCCTGATTCGTCATGTCCACCGTGAAGTGGTAGCCGTCGAACTCTGGCGGTGTGACCTTGGTCACGCCATCGTAAACCAAGGGATACCACTGGTCGGTTTCGCCCCCGATGAACCCGTAGAACTTATCGAAGCCCTGGTGCGTCGGCCAACGATCGAACGGCCCCGACACGCTGGTCTCCCATGCCGCGGTCTCGTGCCACTTTCCGAACGCCCCGGTGCTGTAGCCGTTCAGCCGCAGCATCTCCGCTATCGGAGCGACGCTGTTGGGTATCTGGCCGGTGTTTCCGGGGAAGGCCGTAGCCGTCTCCATAATTGACCCCGTGTTGGTCGTATGGTGGTTGCGGCCCGTCTTGAGCGCATTGCGCGTCGGAGAGCAGAGCGCGGTCGTGTGGAAGTTGACGAATTGAAGCCCTTCCGCCGCCAGCGCATCGAGTGTTGGTGTGTCGATCGGACCGCCGAAGGTGCTCGGGCCGCCAAAGCCGATATCGTCGATCAGGACGATTACGATGTTGGGCGCACCTTCCGGAGCAGTGACCTCAAACCGTGGGGGTGGCGTCACGTCGCGGGCGTCGAGCACATCGTAGGTTGGCCGCTCGGGCTCCGGGATCGGGAGGATCGTTCTGTTGACGCCGTCCTGCTGGGCGACGCTCGGGCCGCTGATCGCGGTGGTAAACAACACCAGACAAGCGGCGCTTGCGGATCTGTACATGTAGATATCTCCCTCATCCAATTCGTGAACTCTCGAATATATACTTGCAGGGACAGTCGGTTCGCCCATTTTACGCCAAACCTGCCTTTTCTTGTGCGCTTCGCTTTTCGGTCTTTCGGAGGGTCTGCGGCGAGCATCCAGGGTCGTGTCCCCAGTGGAGGTGTAGCTCGGCGGCGCGGTGGTCATCGCGGGTTCTTCGGTAGGGTCGGGTTGCGACAGCCAACCTGAACCGGAGATAGCGATGACCGACGAGATGATGAACCTGCGCAAGCTGGTGGAGAAGACCCCCGACGCGGATATTCTGCGCGAGATGATCGGCTTTGAAGCCGAGCGGCTGATGGAGCTTGAGGTGGGTGCTGCCACCGGCGCCGGCTATGGTGGGTTACAGCACGCCCAGTGGTATTAGCCGCGCGTTTGCCTGCTGGGCCGGGTGCTCACCCCAGTCCTTCCGGAAAGCCGCCATGCGAGGGGGGCACTCGTGAACAGAGGTGGCGCAAAGTGGGCGGACTCGCTGTGCATCACTATATAGCGTTGCGTCAATATCCGGGCGCTCCGGCGGCTGGGAAACTGATGCAGGAGCAAAACGATGATTCGATTCACCATGGGTCTTGCTTTATTGGCAGGTGCTTATTCCCCTGCTTTGGCGCAAGATAGCGATTGGGATTTTGGCGCCACCATCTACCTATTCACGGCTGAAACCGACGTCGGCATCGGCGATCTCGAGAGCACGCTCAGCTTCAGCGATGCGCTGGACAATCTGGACTTTGCTTTCATGGGTGCGTTCGAAGCCATCAACGGTGAATGCT
Source organism: uncultured Alphaproteobacteria bacterium (assembly GCA_963721175.1). Taxonomy (GTDB): domain Bacteria; phylum Pseudomonadota; class Alphaproteobacteria; order Rhodobacterales; family Rhodobacteraceae; genus Aliishimia. The sequence continues at coordinate 6,896 of CAVRIG010000009.1, forward strand.
CACCGCCGAGATACTGGCGCATGAACTCCTTGTTTTCGCCGACATAGGACGACATCATCTTGCGGATCTGGCGGCTTTCCAGCAGCTTGCCCAGCCCGAAACCGTCGACGCCCGCGTTGTTGGAGGCCACGGTCAGGTCCTTCACGCCGCTGCGGACGATCGCGTCTATCAGCAGTTCGGGAATGCCGCACAGGCCGAAGCCACCCGCCGCAATGAGCATGCCGTCGTGCAGCAGCCCGTCCAGCGCCTCGGCCGCGGTGCCATGAACCTTCTTCATGCCGCCTGTCCTTTCTTGGTCGTTTCAGGCATCCGCAGCCCCAGAATGCGCCGCGCCTCGGCCCAGGTCGCGACCGGGCGGTCGTTCCGGTCGCAGATGTCGACCGCGCGCCGCACGAGCGCCGCGTTCGACGGCGCGAGCCTGTCGCGGTCGAGGCGCACATTGTCCTCGAGCCCCGTTCGGGCATGGCCGCCCGCGGCGATGGCCCATTCGTTCAGGGTGATCTGGTTCGCGCCGATCCCCGCCGCGCACCATGGCGCGTCCGGGCCGAAGAGCCGATGCACCGTGCGGACGTAGTAGTCGAAGACATCGCGATCGACGGGCATCGCGTTCTTCACGCCCATCACGAACTGGATGTAGGGGGTGCCCGCCAACTGACCCGTTGTCGGCCATGTCCTTCGCCTTGAAGATATGGCTCAGGTCGAAGGCTTCGATCTCGGGCTTCACGTCGTGGGCCAACATTTCGGAGGCCAGCCAATCCACGAGGTCGGGCGGGTTCTCGTAGACGCGGGTCGGGAAGTTGTTCGACCCCACCGACAGCGACGCCATGTCCGGGCGCAGCGGCAGCATCCCGCCGCGTGTCCGGCCCGCGCCCGACCGGCCGCCGGTCGAGAACTGGATGATCATGCCGGGGCAGTGCCTTTCGATGCCATCCTTCAGGGCCGCGAATTTCTCCGGGTCGGAGGATGGCGTTTCGTCCTCGTTGCGCACATGGGCATGGACGATGGTGGCGCCCGCCTCGAACGCCTCGTGGGTGGACTTCGACCTGCTCCGAGACGGTGATCGGAACGGCGGGGTTGTTGGCCTTCACGGGCAGGCTGCCGGTGATGGCCACGCAGATGATGCAGGGGTTTGTCATGATATCTTCCATTTGCGGCGCACCGCCCCGGCGCGTCAGGTCCAGTCCAGATCAGGATCGCGCGTCTTCGCTCTTGTCCTGTCGCTCGATCCGCGCGCGTTCCTCGTCGGTGAAGAACATCCACGCGGGCTCGGCCTTGTCGTGGTTCTTGCACCCCGGACAGGGGTTGTCGGCGTTCTTGCACATGGTTCCTCCTCCCGTGCTGTCGGTCAGGCCGCCTTGGCGGCGGTGTCGGGCATTTTCCCCAAGGCTTCGACGAAGAAGGGCCGGAAGCCTTCGGGGTGTTCGCTCATCGGGAAGTGACCCAGTTCGTCCATCACCGCGAGCGTGGCGCCGGGGATCGCGGCGGCCGTGCGCTCCGCGTCCTCGGGCGTGCAGGTCAGGTCATAGGCGCCGACGATGATGTGCACCGGCGTCGCCGCCGTGTCGATCGTCGGCAGGCGCGCGATCAGGCTGTCGTCGCGCGTGTAGAAGCTCAGATCGCCGCGGAAGACGCCCGGGCCGCTCTGCATGAACATCCACAGCGTGTTCCAGCGCTCGGCATCGGGCGCGTAGGGCGAGATGTTGGCCGAGACCAGCGCCGCCCCCATCTCGCCGCCATGGGCGTCGGGGCGGTGGAACCAGTCGATGTCATACCAGGCGGGCTGGAAATCCGAGGCCTCGATGGCGATGAAGCCGCTGAACTTCTCTGGATGGAGTGCTGCAAGTTGCAGCGCGATCCGTCCGCCCATGGAGCAGCCCGCCAGCACCGGGCGATCCAGCCCCAGCCCGTCGATCACGGCGAGCACCGTCTCGATATAGCCTTCCGTCGTCAGCAGGTATTCCTGCGTCTCGAAGCCTTCGGGCGGCAGCGACTTGCCGTGCCACGGCATGTCGAAGGCGATCAGCCGGTTCGACGCGGTAATCCCGGCATCGTTCATCAGGTGGCGCCACTGGCGCGTGTCGGCCCCGGCGGTGTGCAGGCAGAGAACGGGGCGGCCCTGGCCGGCCTCCTCGAAATAGATGCGGCGGCGGCGCGCCTTCGACGGTGACGGTCAGGTAGCGTCCGGTGATGGGCTCGATGGTCATGCCGCCACCTCCTCTTTTCGCGCGCGAGGCCCAGGACCTCCTTGAAGAAGCGCAGGTTCTTGACGAGGCTCAGGATGTCGCCGTCGATCCGGCCGCGGCCGATCTTCACCAGGCCGAAGATGTCGTGAAAACCGGGCTCGGGGCGCGCTTGCCAGAACTTGCCGAGCGCCTCGGCATCGGTGCGCAGGGCGAAGCGCCACGGCGTCTTGCGGCTCGGTCCCGGGGTGACGGAGACCAGACGGCCCTTGTCGAAGGACAGGTAGAATTCGTCGCCATCCACCTCGATCAGCACCGTTTCGGAGAACAGGCGCCCGAGACGCAGCAGATGCGGCGTCGCCTCCAGCCTGTGTTGGATTGTCTTGAATGTGTCGATCATCGGGGCCTCCCGTGCTGTCATGTCTTGCAGCGGTGGTGCCACGACCGGCGGCATCCGGGCCATGCCGGCGCAGGTATGGGGCAATACTTTCGGACAGTGTCCCCAACGGGACTCAGGTTTTCCGTGTAGATTCAGTGGACTGCGCCGGGCCGCGCGCAAACGGTATCAGCCGATACCGCCGGAGGCATTTCGAAAGGGCCGAAATTCGGGAATGTCTGGAAGGCGACGGGAGGCGATGCCGCGTCCCGGATAGCAACACAGGACTGCCAGGAGGAGAGAACCCATGGGCATCGTCAATCAGGACAACATCACCGACGTGGTGATCGACAGCCTCGGCAAGAACGGTGAGATCACCGATCGTCAGCGCGAGATCGTGACCGGCGCTGATCAAGCACATGCACGCCTTCGTCAAGGACGTGAAGCTTCAGCACAGCGAATTCATGGCCGCCTGCGACTACCTTGCCCGCGCCGGAAAGCTCTGCAACGACAACCGCCAGGAATTCATCCTGCTGGGCGACATCCTCGGGATCGAGGTGCTGGTCGACATGATGACCAACCCGGTCGAGGGCGACGAAAGCGAATCCACCGTGCTCGGCCCCTTCTACCGCGAGAACCCGCCGGTCCTGCCCAAGGGCGCCTCGACCATCCAGAAGCATTTCGACGACCGAGGAGACCGCCTATTTCGAAGGCTACATCACGCGACGAGCGACGGCAACGGCATCGCCGGCGTGACGCTGGACGTCTGGGAGGACGCGCCGAACGGCGTCTACGAGAACCTCGACCCCGACCAGCCCGAATACAACCTGCGCGGCCGGTTCGAGACCGACGAGAACGGGCACTATGCCTTCGTCGCCGTGCGCCCGGTGCCCTATCCGATCCCGGACGACGAAACGGCAGGTGAGCTCCTGCGCTTCATGGGGCACCATCCGAACCGCCCCGGCCACATGCACTTCATCATCGCCAAGGACGGCTACCGTCCGCTGATCAGCCAGATCTACGACGCCGACAGCGCCTGGCTGGAAGACGACAGCGTCTTCGCGGTCAAGGAAAGCCTGATCGGCACGTTCAAGCCGGCCGCCAAGGAGCTCGGCACCGACCTGCACTTCGAGTTCGACTTCGTGCTGAAGGCGCGACGCCGCCGAACAGGCCATCGCCGCCGAGTAATCCCCGACCTCCCTGTGACTGGCCCCCGATCTTCGGGGGCCTTTTTTCGTTTGGCAGGATCGCCTAACGTAAATGCTTGGGGAGACGGGAAAAATGAACCTCAGGCAACTGACTTACTTCATCGCCGTCGCCGAAGAGCTGCATTTCGGGCGTGCGGCCGAGCGGCTGGACATGGCGCAGCCCCCGCTCAGCCGCGCGATCAAGCAGCTCGAGGAGGAGCTGGGCGCGATCCTCTTCAACCGCGGGCGCAGCGCGATCACCCTGACGCAGGCCGGCGAACGGCTGCTGGAGCGGGGCAAGACGATCCTGGCGCAGCTGGAGGATACGCGGCTGGAGGTGCGCAGGCTCGGCCAGGGCGCCGAAGGGCGGCTGCGCATCGGCTTCGTCGGGTCCGCGACATTCGGAATCCTGCCGAACATCATCCGGTCCTACCGCGCGAATTATCCGGAGGTGAACCTCAGCCTCAATCCCGATGAACAACGCGGAGCTGCACCGGGCGCTGGTCTCGCGCGAGCTGGACGTGGTGTTCGCCCGGCCGACCCTCAAGGATCGCCGAGTTCGCTGTCGAAGCACCTTGTCGAGGAGAAGCTGATCCTGGCCCTGCCCGACATCGTCGACACGGACGGGCGCACCGTCGCCAAGCTCGAACGCCTGATGACGCATCAACCTGATCCTCTACCCGGAGCGTCCCCGGCCGAGCTATGCCGACATGGTCCTGAAAGCGGTCGAGGATGCAGGCTTCGAGGCGCCGCTGCGGATCTGGTGCATGGATCTTCAGACCGCGCTCAGCCTGGTGGCGGTCGGCGAAGGGGTCTGCATCGTGCCGGAATCCGTGTCCAACGCACCGCGCAAGGGCATGAAATTCCTCAAGATCGAACCGGAAATCGCGCGCACGGAACTGTCGGTGAACTATCGCCTCGACGATCAGGGCGTGCACGTCAGGAACTTCGTCGGCATCGCGCAGAAGGTGGCGCGCAAGACGTTCTGAGAGCGTCCTGCGCGCCGGTCTCGGATCAGACGCCGAGCCAGGTATGCTGCGCGTCCTCGTCGGCCCTGATCTCGTCGGCGCTGCCGGTCCAGACGACCTGCCCCTTGCCGACGACCACCACGTCGTCCGCCAGCGAGGTGGCGAAGCCGAAATTCTGCTCGACGAGGATCATCGACAGGCCCTCGGCCTTCAGCTCCTGCAGCTTGTCATGGATCAGCTTGACGATGATCGGCGCCAGCCCCTCGGTCGGCTCGTCGAGGATCAGCAGGCGCGGGTTCATCAGCAGCGCCCGCGCGATGGCGAGCATCTGCTGCTCGCCGCCGGAGAGTTGCGTGCCGCCGTTCGTCCATCCGCTCGCCCAGACGCGGGAAGAGGTCCAGCACCCGCTCCATCGTCCAGTCCGGCGCGCTGCCGCCGAACCGCTTGGCCGCGATCTCGAGGTTCTCGCGCACGCGTCAGCGACGGGAAGATGTCGCGCGTCTCCGGCACATAGGCGATCCCGCTCTTGGCCACATCAAAGGGCCGTGCCGGGATCGGCTTGCCGTCGAACACGATCTGCCCGGATGTCAGCGGCAGGAGCCCCATGATGGTCTTGAGCGTCGTGGACTTGCCCGCGCCGTTGCGCCCGAGGATGGCCAGCACGCGGCCCGCCTGCGCCTCCAGCGACAGGCCATAGAGCACCTGCGTCTCGCCGTAACCGGAGTCGATTCCGTTCAGATTCAAGCATCTTCCCAGCTCCCCAGATAGATTTCCTTGAGCAGGCTCGATCCGCGCGCCTCCTCGGGCAGGCCGTCGAAAACCACCTCGCCGTAGTTCAGCACGGTGATCGTGTCGGCCACGTCGAAGGCGAGATCCATGTCATGCTCGATGATCAGCATGGTCAGGTCGCGCGGCAGACCCGCCAGCAGGTCGTGGAACCCCTTGGACATCTCCGGGCCGACGCCGCTGGTCGGTTCGTCCATCAACAGGACCAGCGGCCGGGTGGCCAGCGCGACGCCGACCTCGAGCTGGCGGCGGACGCCATAGCTGATCTCGGACACCCGCGCGTGGATATGCGGCATCAGGTTGACCTGCTCGGCCACCTCCTCGCACGATCTCGCGCACCTCGGGTTTCGCGAGGCTGTCGGACCAGAGCCGCGTCGCGTTGCCGGTATGGACCGCCGCCGCGAGGCCAAGGTTCTCCTCCACGGTCAGCCCGTCGAACAGCGTGTTCTTCTGGTAGCTGCGCGACAGGCCCGCGGCGGGCACGTTTGGCGACGGGCAGCGCGGTCACATCCTCGCCCGCGAGGATGCACCGAGCCGCTGTCCGGCGTCAGTTCGCCCACCAGCTGGTTGAAGAGCGTCGTCTTGCCGGCGCCGTTGGGGCCGAGGATCACGCGGCGTTCACCGCGCTCCAGCTTCAGCGACACGTCTCGGGTGACGTGGACGGCGCCGAAGCTCTTGTCCAGATTGCGTGTCTCAAGCATCGCTCAGTACCTCCTTGGGTGCGGGTTTGCGGGTGGCGTCGGCCATGCGGCGGTCCAGCCGGGCGCCCCAGCGGGCCTCGATCCAGCCGAAGATGCCGTTGGCGCGGCTCATCACGACGGCGATCAGGATGACCCCGACGACGAGGTGCCAGTAGGTGGTGACCGCACTCAGTTCATGCTTGAGCAGGACAAAGGCGGCCGCACCCACCAGCGGGCCGACCAGCGTGCCGAGACCGCCGAGGATCACCACGACCAGCGCCTCGCCCGAGACCGTCCAGGCCAGCAGGCCGGGCGAGATATAGAGGATGTGCTGCGCCGCAAGCGCCCCGGCGAGACCCGCGATCATGCCCGAGAGGCCAAAGACGTCCGCCTTGACCCGCCAGACCGTCAGGCCCAGCGCGCGCATGCGCTGCTCGTTGTGCATGACACCCGTCAGCGACCGGCCCAGACCCGAGCGCAGGATCAGCACCGCCGCGCCGTAGACCACGCCCAGCACCGCAAGGCAGAAGAGGGCAAAGCTGCGGCTGTCGTTCAGGTCGACGCCGATGACGCTCAGATCCAGCCGGGAAATGCCGCCCAAGCCGTCGTCGCCGCCGAAGATCGGCGCCTCGAAGACGTAGGAATAGGCCATCTGGCCAAAGGCCAGCGTCGCCATGATGAAGTAGATGCCGTGGCTGCGCGAACAGACCGCGCCGATGACCCAGGCGGCGGCACCGGTCATGGCAATGGCGCCGGCCATGGCCACCGGCGGCGCGATGCCCAGCCTTGGCCGACAGGAGTCGCGTAGGCATAGGCGCCCACGCCCATCAGCGCGCCGTGGCAGAGCGAGACCATGCCGCCGAAGCCCGCAACGATGTCGAGCGCCAGCACCAGCATGGCAAGGATCAGGATCTCGGTCAGGATCTCCAGCCCGAAATATTCGGCGGTCGAAGCGCCTGGAACAGCGCACCGGCAGCGAGCAAGCGCGAGAGCGGCGTAGCGAAGTGGCGTTATGACGAAACATGGTCTTATCCTTTCGCCGGGAAAGAGGCCCGACCGGCTTGATCACGAGGACCGCGGCCAGCAGGGCGTAGATGAGGACGGAAGCCAGCTGCGGCGCCAGGACCGCGCCGAAGGTCTGCACGAAGCCGTAGATCAGCGACCCGGCGATGGCGCCCTTGAGCGAGCCCAAGCCCGCCGATCACGATGACGATCAGCGTCGGGATCAGGATTTGCAGCCCCATGTCGGGCGTCACGCTCAGCAAGCGGCGCGGCAACGGCGCCCGCCAGGCCGGCCAGCGCGCAGCCGACGCAGAAGACGGTGAAGAAGAGCCGCTCCACATTGATCCCGAGGCAGGCGGCCATCGCGTCGTTGTCGACACCCGCGCGGATCATCGCGCCGATCTGCGTGCGGCTCAGGACAAAGGCCAGGGCGCCGAAGATCGCCAGGCCCAGCGCAATGACGAAGAGCCGGTAGGTCGGGTATTCGACACCGAGGAGGGCCACGCGGCCCTCAAGCAGCGCGGGCGCCTCGATCGCCAGCGCGAGATCGCCCCAGAAGATGCGCGTGAGGTCGAGCAGCGCGAAGATCAGGCCGAAGGTCACCAGCACCTGCGCCATCGGCCCGGATTTGCGCATCCGCCTGATGAGGCCCGGAATAGAGCAGGACACCCACCCCGGCCACCGCGACGGGCGCCAGGAAGAAGCCCGACCCAATAGCCGCCGACCGCCGCCAGCGAGGCGCGCGAAATAGGCCCCGAGCGCATAGAGCGATCCATGCGCGAGGTTCACGAAATGCATCAGCCCGAAGATGACCGTCAGGCCGATGGAAAGCAGGAAGAGCAGCATGGAGAGTTGCAGCGCGTTCAGCGTCTGCAGCGTCCAGAAGCCGAGATCGTGTGTCATGAGAGGTCCTCCTCCGATTGGGGGCCCGGCCGCGCCTCCACGGTCGGCCGGGCGTGCTGGGTCAGTTGAGAGCGGCGCCATCTCGCAGCCGTTCGACGGGATCCGCTCGGCCGGAAGCTGGGCCAGGACCTTCTGGGTCAGCCCGTCCTCACCCGCGCACGGTCTCGTAGACATAGATCGGCTGGACGACGTTGTTGGTCGCAGGGTCGATCGAAAGCGTCGCCGCGCGGGCCGTCGAAGCTGACCTTGCGCAGCGCGTCGGCGAGCGTCGGCGCGATCGGTCGCGCCGGTCTTGGTCGCCTCGATCAGAGCGCGCGCGGCGTCGTAGCCCTGCACCGCGTATTCCGACGGCACGCGGCCGGTCGCGGCGGTGAAGGCCTCGGCGAAAGGCCGTGTTGGCTCGGATTGTCGATGGTCGGCACGTAGTGCAGCGCGGTGATCACACCTTCGGCCGCCGGGCCTTCGGCGTTCGACGTAAAGCGGCGAGGTCAGGAAGCCGGAGCCGTAGAGCGGCAGCTCGGCCTTCAGCCCGAAGCTGTCGTATTGCTTGACGAAGGAGATCGCCTCGCCGCCAGCGTAGAAGACATAGACCGCGTCCGCGCCGCTGGCCTTGGCCTGGGCGAGGTAGGGGCCGAAATCCTGCGTCTTCTGGAACGGGGTGAATTCCTGGCCGACGACCTCGCCACCTGCGGCGGTGAAGCTTGCACGAAGCGCGTCGATCATCTGGCGGCCCGCGGCGTAGTCGGGTGCCAGGGTGAAGACCTTCTGCACGCCCTGTTCGTGCCAGCCAGGTGCCCATCGGGCGGTTCACCTGGCTGTTGGAGAAGCGACATGCGCGTGATGTAGGGCGAGCAGTCCGCGCCCGGTCGCCTCGTCATTGCCCGCGTTGGCGACGATCAGCGGCACGCCCGCGCCGTGCACCATGTCACGCACCGCGCCCAGCACGCCGGAACTGACGATGCCGGCCATCACGTCGACCTTGTCCTGCAGGATCAGCTTCTTGGCCTTGCCGAGCGCCACCGGCGGCTTCACCTCGGTGTCCTCGCGGACGATCTCGAAGGTTGCGTCGGTCTCGGCCGCCGAACTGCTCGAGGCCGAGGTTGAAGCCCGCCTCGATGTCATTGCCGAGCGCGGCATAGACGCCCGAGAAGGGCAGCAGCAGGCCGACCTTGATGTCCTCGGCTGCGGCAGGCACAGCGAGGCCGGTGGCGAGCCCGAGGGCCGCCAGGATTGCACGTTTCATTTTTTGGATCTCCTCCGGTTGTGTTGTCAGACCCCTCCTCAGGGCCTATCCAAGATCGCCCCCACCGACCGGCACGGTGACGCCGGTGATGTAGGACGCGTCGTCCGACGCCAGGAACAGGATCGGGCCTGCCTGCTCGTCGAGCGTTCCGTAGCGTTTCATGAGCGAGGACTGCGGTCGTCTGATCGACGATGGTGCGGTACCAGTCCTCGCGCTGCTCCTCGCTCCGCGTTCGGGGTTGCGCGGCGTCACGCGTGGCGGCGCCTCGGTCCCGCCGGGTGCTGTCGCCACGACGCGGATGCCGCGCTCGGCCACTTCCCAGGCAAGGCTTGCGGTGATCGCGTTCACGCCGCCCTTGGCCGCGCGCGTAGGGCACGCGGTTCAGCCCGCGCGTGGCGATGGATGAGACGTTGACGATCACGCCGCTGTCCCGCGGCAGCATGTGGTCGAGCGCCGCACGGCAGCAGTAGAGCGTCGGGAACAGCGACCGGCGCACCTCGGCGTCGATCTGCTTCGGTTCGTAATGCTCGTAACGGCTTGGCCCAGATCGTGCCGCCCACGTTGTTGATCAGGATGTCGATCCGGCCCCAGAGGTCGACGGCCTTTTGCATCGCCTTTTCGCAGCCCGTCCCAGGTCTCGAGGTTCGCGCCGAGATCGCCTCGGCCTCGCCGCCCGCTTCGCGGATCGCCGCTGACCACCTCGTTGCGTGCGGGCGAGCGGTCGACGATCAGCACCTTGGCCCCTTCGGCGGCGGCGCGTTCTGCGACGCGGCGGCCGATGCCCTGGCGCCGCGCCGGTCACGACCATGACCTTGTCCTCGAACCGGCGGGTCATGCCGCCGCGGCCTCGGCTTCGGTCGGGTTGAACTTCTCGAAGTGGAAACTGGCCGGCTCGACCCCGAGCTTGCCGAAATGCGCCGCGCACCGCGTCGACCATCGGCGGCGGACCGCAGAGATAGACGTCGCAATCGCCGTCGTTCAGGTCTTCTGCGGTCAGGTGATCGGTGACGAAGCCCTTGCGCGTCGTGGTCGTCCTCGGCGGCAGCCAGGATCGTGACGACCGTGACATTGCCGATCTTCTCGGCCAGGTCTCTGCACGCGCTCCAGTTCCACCAGGTCGGCGGCGCGGGTCACGGCATAGTAGAGCGTGATGGGCTGATCGGAGCCCTGCGCGGCCACCTGCTCCAGCATCGACAGGAACGGGCGCCAGCCCGGTGCCGCCCGCCAGCCACAGCTGCGGACGCTCGATCGGGCGCAGGTAGAAGACGCCCATCGGGCCGGTCAACGTGACGGTGATCGCCGGGCCGGGCGCGCTCGCCAAGATAGGCGCTCATCACGCCGCCGGGCAGGTTGCGGATGAGGAAACTCGCCTCCTCCGCGCCTGGGGCCGACGAGAACGAGTAGGAGCGGTGCGCATCCGTGCCGGGAACCGTCACGTTGACATACTGGCCGGGCAGGAAGTCCGATCGGCTTGGCCAGCTTGACGCGCAGACCGAACGACGTCTCCGACAGACGGTCGACGCCCAGCACCTCGCCCTCGACGTCTTCGGGCGCGGTCTTGCAGATGGCGGACGACGCCGGCACCCGCAGCACGCAGTCGCTTTCGGGGATCATCTGGCAGGTGAGGACATAGCCCTGTTCCGCCTCCTCGTCGCTCATCGACTCGTCCATGTAGAATTCCAGCTCGTACTCGCCCTTCTCGACGAAGCACTTGCAGGTGCCGCAGACGCCGTCGCGGCAATCCATCGGCAGGTTGATCTTCTGGCGGAAGGCGGCGTCGGTCACCTTCTCGTCGTCGTCGCACTGGATGACGCGGGTGACGCCATCCTCGAAATTCAGGGCAACGTTATAGGTCGTCATGGCATGCTCCTCCCTTGTCCGCGCACCCTGACGGGGATGCGCGGGGGTTTGTTCCGGCTCCGCGAGTGACGGGATCAGATGTGGTAGACGTCGATCACGTGGTGGATGTGATCGTTCTTCAGGACCACCTTCTTGTCGGTGATCAGCGGCCGCGCGCCGCTGCGTGTCGATCGTGTAGAACGACGTGCCCCAGTGCTGGTCGGTCTCGTGCGTAGCGGTAGCTCAGCGTGAGCCAGTTGAAGCGCAGCTTGATCTCGCCGCCATCGCGGCTCAGCACCTCGATGTTCGACAGGTTGTGGTTGGTGCGCGGCTCGGGCAGCGACGTGGCCGACGACCGGTCGGTCTTGATCCGGAACACGCGGTCCTCGATGCCCTGCCTGTTGGGATAGTACATCAGCGACATCTCGTTCTGCCGGATCTTCCGTCAGCGTGTCGTAGTCGTCCCAGGCAGGCATCCAGAACGGGCAGTCCTTGTGGTAGAAGGCCAGCCAGGTGTCCCAGTCCCGGTCATCCAGGGCGCGCGCCTCGGCATAGAGGAAGGCCTGGATTTCGTCGAAGCTCATGGCCTCGTCGGCGCGGGCGTTCAAGCGTTGCGGTGCTCATGGTCGTTCCTCCTCATTCGGCCGCGACGGCGCTGCGCGGGCGCGGTGTCGCGTTCCTTGGCGATGGCCTCGCCCATGCGCTCGCGACCAGTTGCTGTGCTGGATGACGAACAGGCCTTCGTCCTCGGTGCGGGCGCCGGACAGGACCGGGTTGATGCCCAGAGCCTTCGCGTCCTCGTCGGGGCCTTCGATCCACTGCGTGGCGCCGCGGGTCAGGTCGTTCCACTTGGCGTGCGCCGCGCCGGCATAGCCGCGCTGCGTCGCCCGGAATTCCTCGGTGTCGTCCGGCGTCGCCATGCCGGAGGCGTTGAAGAAATCCTCGTACTGGCGGATGCGGCGCGTGCGCGCCTCCTGGCTCTCGCCCTTGGGCGCGATGCAGTAGATCGTGACTTCGGTCTGGTCGACGCTGATCGGGCGGAACACGCGGATCTGGCTCGAGAACTGGTCCATCAGGAAGACGTTGGGATAGAGGCAGAGGTTGCGCAGAACGCCCACCATCCAGTCGGCCTTGGTCTCGCCGTGCTTTTCGGTCCACTCGTCGCGGCGCGGGTAGTTCGGGCGGTTCGTCGGCGTCGGCCCAATGCGTCCAGAGCAGGATGTGGCCGTTCTCGTAGGCGTGGAAGCCGCCGCGCTGCTTGGCCCATTTCGAGGCGTCCGTCGCCTTGATCTTGTCCTCCTTGCCGTCATCGGTGCGGTGCGCGGTGGTGGCGACGTAGTTCCAGTGCACGGCCGAGACGTGGTAGCCGTCGGCGCCGTTCTCGGCCTGCAGCTTCCAGTTGCCGTCATAGGTGTAGGTGGACGAGCCGCGCAGCACCTCCAGCCCTTCGTCGGCCTGGTCGACGATCATGTCGATCATCTTGCGCGCCTCGCCGAGGTAGTCTTCCAGCGGCTGCACGTCGGCATTGAGCGACCCGAACAGGAAGCCGCGGTAGTTCTCGAACCGCGCGACCTTCGTCAGGTCGTGGCTGCCGTCCTTGTTGAACTGCTCGGGGTAGCCCGCGCCCTTGGGGTCCTTCACCTTCAGCAGCTTGCCGGTGTTCGAGAAGGTCCAGCCGTGGAACGGGCAGGTGAAGGTCTTCTGGTTGCGGCGCTTGAACCGGCAGAGCTGCGCGCCGCGGTGCGAACAGGCGTTGACCAGCGCGTGCAGCTCGCCGTCCTTGTCGCGGGTGATGACGACCGGGCGTGCGGCCCATGGTCAGCGGTGAAGTAGTCGCCCGGCTCCGGGATCTGGCTTTCATGCGCCATGTAGATCCAGTTGCCCTCGAAGATGTGCTTCATCTCAAGCTCGAACAGCTCCTCGTCGGTGAAGATGTCCCGGCGGCAGCGGAAAATGCCGTTTTCCGGGTCGTCCTGGATCGCGCCGTCGAGACGCGCCTCGAACGCGTCGAGATTGGATTGGGTGAACATTGGTGTCCTCCTCCTGTGCCGCCGCTCCTCTGGCGTTCGGATCAGTTGAGTCGCCGCCGACGGCCGGTGACGCTCATGTCTGGCCGCGGTCGCGGCGGAAGAATGTCGATCTTGTCGGGGTCGAGCGTCGGCGCCGATGCCGGTGTCCTTCGGGATCTCGACGCAGAAATCGCGGTAGACGATCGGTTCGGCCAGGATGTCGTGCGGTCAGCAGCAGCGGTCCGAAGAGCTCGGTGCCCCAGTGCAGCGTCTCGACCGTCGAAAAGAGCTGCAGCGCCGCCGCCGTGCTCAGACCCGGTCTCGAGCATCGTGCCCGCCGTAGAGGCCAAGCCCTGCGGCCTGCGCGATGGCGATCACCTCGGAGGCCCGCTTGAGCCCGCCGGACTGGCGCGATCTTGACGGCAAAGACATCGGCCGCGCTTGGCCGGCCGCAACCTCCAGCGCGTCCTCCGGCCCGTTCAGCGCCTCGTCCGCCATGACGGCGATTTCGTATCCGCTGGTCAGTTCCGCCATCGCCCGGCGATAGCGCGCCGGAACCGGCTGCTCGACCAGCTCGACAGCCGGCATCCTGCAAGCCTTTCAGGCCCCAGCGCGCGTCCTGCAGCGACCATGCGGTGTTCACGTCGACCCGGACGCTGGCGGCGTCACCGACGGCCTGCTTGATCCGCGCGACATGCGCCACGTCCTCGCGCACCGACCGCTTGCCGATCTTCAGCTTGAAGATGTTGTGCCGGCGGGTCTCGATCATCTCGTAGTGCCTCGGCGATGTCCGTCTCGGAATTGCCCGAGGCCAGCGTCCAGGCGACCGGCAGGCTGGTCGTGCACCGGCCCGCCGAAGAGCTGCGAGACCGGCACGCCGAGCCGCTTGCCCAGCCCGTCCCAAAGCGCGATCTCGACCGCCGTCTTGGCGATGCGGATTGCCCTTCACCAGCCTGTCGATCAGCTGGATCGCGCCGTTCACGTTATCGCCGTCGCCGGCCCAACAGAGCGCGGGGCGATGTAGGTATCGATGGCGGACTGGATGCCTTCGGGGCTTTCCGCGCCGTAGCTCAGGCCGCCGATGGTGGTGCCTTCGCCGATCCCTCGGAGCCATCGGCAAACCTGATCCGGACCAGAACCGCCGTCTGGGCCCGCATCGTCGCCATGGACAGCACGTGCCCCCGGATGGTCGGGATATCGAGGATCATGGTCTCGATCTGGTCGATCTTGGTCACGGAGGTTCACCACATCTGCATATGTTTCGTTGAAGTGCAGATTGCCCGCAGAAGACCGGATTCTGTCGATGATGGCTGGGGTCTCGGGTGATACCCTGGCGAGCGGACCGACTACGTGAAGGAACCCGAGCGATAAGCGGATCACTTCAACTTGACTGGCACCGATCACAGCTTTGGACACCGTTTCTGTGGGTATTGCCTGAGCTGGGTTTTCACACGCCCACAGGGAATCGATGCGTTCGTGAATTTCCGAAGGACCATGCTGGATGAAGTGCCCGCGGAGCCGCCATTCGTCGAAACCTGCACGGCAGAGCGGCTGGCATGGGTCCAGACCGAAGCGCAGTTTTCTTCCCGGCGTTCCCGGAAATGGAAAAGTGGGGCGAGCTGGTCAAGGCTTTCAATGCATCGCGAGTATGACGCGCATTTCGGTATCGATGGGCTCCGAGCAGTCCTGCGGAGGCGCTGCGCCGAAACCCAGCGACCGCAACCGCCGATGCAAGGTCGCTGCGGATGTTCCGGGTGCCCATAGTGATCTTCCGGTCCCAGTTTAACGACGGCATTGCTCGAATTGCGGATTAGCGTGGTGCAGCGTAAAAATCCCCAGCACCGCCGGGAGACATTCCATGGACCAGTCCGATCAAGATCTCGATCGCCTCAGCGCGCTGCTGCATGCGCTGCCAGCCGAGAACTTGCCCATGACGCTCAGCGAGCTTGATGGCTACGTAGTCTTTCCTGAACAACTCCTATCTGTCTGATTTTTCTTGATAACAGCACGATTTTGTTGGTCGTGGGGTGCAGGGTTTTGTAGTCTCCCGGCAGAAACCTTGCAATTTCGAGCCGTGAAATGAAGCCGAGAAAACCGCCTCCCGGAACAAGACGATCTCCTGCGCGCCCGCCTGGTCGAAATGATCGACATGCGCCATGAACTGGTGAAGCTTGCCGCCCTGATCGACTGGGATGTGTTCGAGCGGGAATGGGCTGGGTTCTTTCCGTCCCACACCGGTCGCCCGGCGACGCTTGACGCGCCTGGTCGCTGGCCTGCTTTACCTTCAACATGCCTATGCGCTCTCGGACGAGGCGGTCGTGGCGCGGTGGGCCGAGAACCCGTACTGGCAACATTTCTGCGGCGAGACGTTCTTTCAGCATCGTCTGCCGCTTGATCCCTCGTCGTTGACCCGCTGGCGCAAGCGGATCGGCGAGGAAGGTGTGGAATGGATGCTGACCCAGACGATCGAGGCCGGGAAACGCGCCGGGAGCGGTGAAGAGCAAGGATCTCGATCACGTCACCATCGACACCACGGTGATGGAAAAGAACATCGCCCATCCGACCGATGCGCGGCTCTATGAAACGGCCCGGCGCAAGCTGGTCGGGCTGGCCCGCGCGGCCGGGATCGGCCTGCGCCAGAACTACAACCGCCTCGGCCCCCGGCTGTGCCGGTCAGGTTGGCCGTTATGCCCATGCCCGCCAGTTCAAGCGGATGCGCAAGGCGTTGCGTCGGCTCAAGGGCTACACCGGCCGCGTGTTGCGCGACATCGAACGGCAACTGGTCAAGGTTCCGGAGGGAGCGCTGAGGGCGCGCCTGGTGGAGATGATGGCGCTGGTGAACCGGCTGCTGGCGCAGAAGTCGAAGGACGGCAAGAAGCTCTACAGCCTGCATGAACCGGCGGTGGACTGCATCTCCAAGGGAAAGGCGCACAAGCGCTACGAGTTCGGAACCAAGGTCAGCGTGGCCACGACCAACCGGGGCGGTTTCGTGGTGGGGATGCGGGCGCTGCCGGGCAATCCCTATGATGGCCACACATTGCACGAAGCGCTGGAGCAGGTCGAGATCCTGACGGATCGGAGACCGGAGCTGGCCTTCGTCGACCGCGGATATCGTGGCCATGGCGTCGACCATGTGAAGGTCTTCATCAGCGGTGCCAGGCGCGGCGTGACAAGAACCATCGCCAGGCTTCTGCGACGGCGCAGCGCCCCTCTCGGTGATTGCTCGCAATCACCTGCCGGGCAATGATCGAACCCATGATCGGGCACATGAAGACCGACGGCCGGCTGACGCGAAGCACCCTGAAAGGGACCGAGGGCGATGCCCTCTTCGCCGTGCTCTGCGGCTGCGGCCACAACATTCGCATGATCCTGAGACACCTGAGGGAGCTCTTGTGCCGGTTGATCCGGCTCTTCACCGGGCTCCGACAGATCGCCAATCCCGAAATGGCAGCCGCCGCGCCCAATCAGGTCGTCAGGGTACCATACTGAAGTTCTTGTTCAGGACGGACTAAAAAGCCTGAGCTTTGTGATTGTTCGGGTGGGTACCGACTGATAAGTAGCGACAAGACAAGGAGGTCGCCTCGACCTTGCAGGCATCGACCAAGCTGCGCCCGACGCCTCGACCGCGAAAAGCCGGTTCGGTGAACAAGTGATGCATGTACATTCCGCGCGCACCGAATTGAGGTTGGATCGGGCCGCACATGGCAGCATATCCGATCAACTCTGTGCCCATTTCGGCGACCAGAATTGAAATCCACGGCTTTTCGCAGAAAAGGTCACGCGAGAGATCATCCAGTGTCAAACTCGGGGTGTCGTCATGATGCGCAGCCAACTGTCCGACCATCTGGACGATCCACTGACCGGCCAGCAAGACGGCAAAGCCATCAGATCGTACTGGTCGGGAGCCTGCGCCGACTGCGTCATCAAAGACAAATGCACGACCAGCAAAGAGCGACGCGTCCGCCGGTGGGAGCACGAGGACGTGCTGGAGCGGGTGCAGGACCGATTGGACGCAGACCCAATGCAACTGGCCGTCCGCAGCATGACGGTTGAGCATCCCTACGGCACGATCAAATCCTGGATGGGGGCCACGCACTTCAAGATGAGACGGCTCAAAAACGTCGCCACCGAGATGGCATTGCACGTGCTCGCCTACAATATGACCCGCGTCATGAA
Organism: uncultured Alphaproteobacteria bacterium; assembly: GCA_963721175.1. Taxonomy (GTDB): domain Bacteria; phylum Pseudomonadota; class Alphaproteobacteria; order Rhodobacterales; family Rhodobacteraceae; genus Aliishimia. Next base: position 24,245 of record CAVRIG010000009.1, read on the forward strand.
CCTGATGGGCATCCCAGCATTGATCGCAGCGATGAAGGCTTAAACGGCCTCGTCTGCCCTGAAATCTGCGGCCCCAAGGTTCAATCCGTCTCTGATTGCCACCACCGCCCCACAATCCATCCTGTCCGCCGAAAGGGCAATCCCAAGCCAAAACGGACACAAACGTCGAAAACGACACCCGGCACCGCGATCAGCCGGCTTTCCACACACCCTCCGGACGGAGCTGCCTATCAATCCGGTTCCCGAAACCTGACAAATGTTCGGCGAAACCGCTGTGCAGCGACCCCGCCGATCGCCAGTGCCAGAAGCGGGAGGGAGGCCGGCAGGGGAACTGGCGGTGGGTCTCCATCGTCTGCCGCGCCGGCTACGAAGAAGAACCCGGCATCGTTCCCATAGCCGCTGGCTTGCCCGACGATCTGGCCACCGGTTCCGGTCAGGAACTGGTTGTAGTCGTAGGAAATGACATGGCCGGTGTCCGCCACCTGAAAGTAGCGGTCCATTGCCGACTGATAGAAGAACCCGGCATCGTTCCCGTAACCGTTGGCTTGTCCGAGGATCTGGCCGCCGGTCCCGGTCAGGAACTGGTTGTAGTCGTAGGAAATGACATGGCCGGTGTCCGCCACCTGAAAGTAGCGGTCCATTACCGGCTGATAGAAGAACCCGGCGTCGTTCCCGTAGCCGTTGACCTGCCCGAGTATCTGGCCGCCGGTTCCGGTCAGGAACTGGTTGTAGTCGTAGGAAACGACATGGCCGGTGTCCGCCACCTGCAAGTAGCGGTCCAGTACCGGCTGATAGAAGAACCCGGCGTCGTTCCCGTAGCCGCTGGCTTGCCCGACGATCTGGCCACCGGTTCCGGTCAGGAACTGGTTGTAGTCGTAGGAAATGACATGGCCGGTGTCGGCAATCTGGTAGTAGGTGGCCGCAGTCGCCGGGGACGTGGCCGTTGCGCCGACGAAGGCAATGGCAAAGAATCCAATGCGGTTCATTTCTTCCCCCCCAAGGTCCGCTGTCTCAGCGTAGCGAGTCCATGACGCTTCATACCTTACAGCATTACAGCGGGAGAGTTCTGCTACGGGTTCATAGCGGAAGCGTGTACATCTCCATGCTATCGGCCCGTGCAACCGACTAACTTTTGATATTTCGCACGGCGGCCGACATCCTCGGTTTCGACCTTGTGGACGTGGACTTCGTGGTCGGGGAAGACCCAACCCGGAAATGCTGTCCCGGTAGCAGTATTGCGGGAATCCCCCACGCACCGCAGAATGTTCTGTTGCGAAGGTTGGGGGTGACGCGTTGATGCACAGGTTAGGCACGATTGCGGCGGCGATGCTTCTGGCCGATCCGGCCGGCGCGGAGGTCGCTGACAGGTACGAACGCGACTACCAGCGTACGCTCTGTGCCGGGATGGACATGGAGGTCCGGGTGCCGGAAGGCGGCGGGCGAGCCGACTGCTCAGACGGCGTCCACATCATCGAGATCGACTGGACGGACGGTTTCAAGCAGGGCGTGGGACAGGTGCTCACCTAAGCGACGAAGTCGGAACTCGTCCCCGGTCTCGTGTTGATCTGCCGCAGAAGCGAAGAGAGCTGCCTGCAGCATGCGCTGATCGCCGAGGAGACGCTGACGGCTGTCGGGTTCCAGGCCGTGATCTGGCGGTGCGGCAAGGAGGCCATGACTCTTTCCCGACTGTCTCGAAATCAGACTTTCCGCCAGGCCCTGAGCACGCTTCGGCAGCTCGTCCTATTGCCGTCACAGAGAAGGTTGGCTTCCGGCCCTTCGAAGGCTTCGTTTCGCGCTGCGCGAAATTCGACCGTCCGTAAGCGTGGGAACGGCGGTGGAAAAGTCGACCACGGTAGCGGCGGGATGAGCCTGCTGCGGGCGGCGGAATAGTCGTCCACCTTTGTCCTTCCTGAAGATGGCAGGGAGGGCGGGAGGATTTTCACCGTGGACATGTATCGGAAGGTTCGTCTGGCCTGTGCGGAGGGCATGAGCCAGCGAGAGGCGGCCCGGCATTTCAACATCTCGCGCGACAGCGTTCGCAAGATGATGGCGTTTTCGGTTCCGCCCGGATATCGGCGGACGGCGCCGGTGAAGCGGCCGAAGCTGGACGGGTTCACCGAGATCATCGACGGCTGGCTGGAGGGTGATCGCGGGTCCACCGCAAGCAGCGGCATACCGCGAAGCGGGTGTTCGAGCGGCTTCGCGACGAGCACGGGTTCACCGGCGGCTACACGATCGTGAAGGATTATATGCGTGAGCGCGAACGGCGCGGCCGCGAGATGTTCGTGCCGCTGGCGCATCCGCCGGGGCACGCCCAGGCCGATTTCGGCGAGGCGGTGGTCATCATCGGCGGCGTCCAGCAGAAGGCGCATTTCTTCGTCATGGATCTGCCGCACAGCGACGCCTGCTTCGTGCGGGCCTATCCGGCGGCGACCGCCGAGGCCTGGGTTGATGGCCACGTCCACGCCTTCGCCTTCTTCGGCAAGGTGCCTGTCTCGGTCCTCTACGACAACGACCGCTGCCTGGTGTCGATGATCCTGCCGGACGGAACGCGCCAGCGGGCCACGCTCTTCAGCGGGTTCCTGTCGCATGACCTGTTCCGGGATCGCTACGGGCGGCCGGGCAAGGGCAACGACAAGGGCAACGCGGAGGGCCTGGTCGGCTATTCCCGCCGCAACTTCATGGTGCCGATCCCGCGGTTTGCGACCTGGGACGCGTTCAACGATTACCTGGAGGATCAGTGCCGCAAGCGCCAGGCGGATGTCCTGCGCGGCCAGTCCGAGACGATCGGCGAACGGCTCGCGCGGGATCTGGCGGCGATGGCGGACCTGCCGGCGGCGCCGTTCGACGCCTGCGACCAGGCCACCGGACGGGTCAGCTCCCAGGCGCTGGTGCGCTACAAGACCAATGATTACTCGGTGCCGGTCGCCTATGGCCACCGCGACGTCTGGATCCGCGGCTATGTCGACGAGGTCGTGATCGGCTGCGGCGGCGAGGTCAACGCGCGTCATCCGCGCTGCCATGATCGCGAGGACATGGTCTTCGACCCGGTGCACTACCTGCCGCTCATCGAGCGCAAGATCAACGCACTGGACCAGGCTGCGCCCCTGGCGGCATGGGACCTTCCGCCCGAGTTCGCGACCCTGCGCCGCCTCATGGAGGCGCGGATGATCAAGGCCGGGCGGCGCGAGTATGTCCAGGTTCTGCGTCTGCTCGAGACCTTCGGCATCGACGACCTGCACGCCGCCGTGAAAAAGGCCCTGCAACTGGGGGCGGTCGGCTTCGATGCGGTCAAGCACCTGGTTCTCTGCCAGGTCGAGAAGCGGCCGCCGAAGCTGGACCTCGATGTCTACCCCTACCTGCCGCGCGGGCTTTGTCAGGTTAATGATGGCCGGCCGAGTTTTCGTGTGACCTCCATCCTTCAGGCGGTCAGCCCGGCAGAATACTCGCTCCAAAGATTGAAGGCATCCGCGCGGGCGTGACGATATGAAATGGCGCAACGAAGATGGCGTTTGGGGCGAAAGATGACGGTGGTCTGATCGTGAACCGACAGGAACAGCTGCGCCTGGCCGGGTGATTTGAACCGACCCATGCATTGCCCGGCAGTCGGTTGCTTGCAAACGATGAGAGGGATCTTCTCTCGTCGTCGGGTGTGTCGATGCGAGGCTTCCGCCCGATTGTTGATCCCCTTGTGCTGGCGGTGCTCGATCCAGGCGCAATCTCCTTGTTCGCGGCAGCGTAGGAGCGAAGCTTGTCCGTGATCAGGACCCGCGGCTCTCCCCAGCGCCGAAACAGCTTGCGAATGAAGCGCTTCGCGGCACTCTTGTTCCGCCGGACTGGACGAGGACGTCCAGCACGTCGCCGTTCGCATCGATCGCACGCCAGAGCCACTGATTGACGCCCTTGATCGGGACCACGACCTAGTCGAGGTGCCACTTGTCCGCTGGCTTCGGCCGATCCCGGCGGATCCATGCAGCAAACTGCGCGCCGAAACGCGCCACCCAGTCGCGAACTGTCTCGTATGAAACGGTGATCCCACGGGAGGCCAGCAAGTCCTCGACATCGCGGAGACTGAGAGCAAAGCGGTGATAGGCCCAGACGGCGTAGCCAATCACCGAGCGCGGAAATCGGAAGCCCTTGATGCAGGCGAAGTCGGACAGATTGATCATCGGAAACCGCTATCGCGCCGTGGCGCCGGCGGCAAGTTGACAGAGCCCATCCAGCACATCGGTTGAGTTGAGCTCCTGATCCACACGGATCATGAGCGCCTCCCTGGTGTATTCATCGATGATGATGAGCGTTCGAAACACCCGCCCGTCATGGGTCCGGTCCTGATAACGTACAGAGTCTTTCGCACATTTGCCGTTACGACGGCTCCTTTCAGACTGGCTGAGAGGAGCATGAGAATGGACGAGAAGCGAGAAGCCGAAGCCGATGGGCCAGGTGATCCAGATCGACGAGGCGCGGATCCGGGACCACCTCGGGCGAGATGGTGCGCGGGACGGTCGAGGAGGCGCTGAACGCGATGCTGGACGCGGAAGCGGATCGGCTCTGCGGCGCCGGACGCTACGAGCGCAGCGAAGGCGCGCAAGGACACGCGTGCCGGCAGCTACGAACGCATCGCTGGAGACGAAGGCGGGCCAGGTGAAGCTGAAGATGCCGAAGCTTCGGCGGCAGACCTTCGAGACGGCCATCATCGAGCGCTACCAGCGCCGGGAAAGCAGCGTCGAGGAGGCGCTGATCGAGATGTATCTCGCCGGCGTTTCGGTGCGCCGGGTCGAGGACATCACGGAGGCGCTCTGGGGCACGCGGGTGAGCCCGGGCACGGTGTCGAACCTCAACAAGAAGATCTACGCCAAGATCGAGGAATGGCGGCACCGGCCGATCGAGGGCGAGCATCCGTACGTCTTTCTCGACGGCATCGTGATGAAGCGGTCACTGGGCGGGCGAGGTGCGCAACGTCTCGCTGCTGGTGGCGATCGGCGTGACCGCCGAGGGCTATCGCGAGATCCTCGGCATCTGCGAGGGCGCCAAGGAGGACAAGTCCGGCTGGTCGGCGTTTCTGCGCCACCTCGTCGACCGCGGGCTCTAGGGCGTCGAGCTGATCATCTCCGACGCCTGCCGCGGCCTGGTCGAGAGCGTCGCCGAGTATCCTGCCGGACGCCCGGTGGCAGCGCTGCGTCGTGCATTTCTACCGCAACGTCTTCAGCCATCGTGCCGGCGGGCAAGGTCCGCGAGGTCAGCCACATGCTCAAGGCGATCCACGCCCAGGAGAACCGGAAGGCCGCGGCCGAGAAGAAGGCCGGCCGTCGTCGCCGAGCTGCGCCGCCAGCGGATGGGGCGCGCGCGGAGCTCGTCGAAGCGCACGTCGCACGAGACCCTGACCTACTACGCTTTCCCGGACAGCCACTGGATCAAGCTCAGGACCAACAATCCGCTCGAGCGGATCATGCGGGAGATCCGGCGGCGAACCCGCGTCGTCGGCGCATTCCCCGACGGTCAGATCCTGCCTGAACCTCGCCGCCGCCCGGCTCCGGCACATCGCCGGCACCCAGTGGTCGACCCGGAAGTACATGAACATGGCCCCGCTGTTGCGCGGATCAAACCCAACGGAGCCGTCGTCGCGTGAGCAAAAGTGCGAAAGAGTCTGGACACTACCCCGGTCCTGGACGAAATCGTGGGACCAGACGTGGTTCGGCCGCTCCGGCCGGAGACGCACGCAGGAGCCGTCACCCAACCAGAGCCGGCCCTTCTTCGCCTGTTTTTGTGGAATTTTCAGCCCTTCGCGCCGCCAGATCCGCTCAACCCGCTTGTGGTTCACGTGCCCGTTGACCGGCAGGCGAATTGCAAGGCAATTCTGCCGAGAGGGGGCCAGCGTTGTTCGGCATTCCGGTGATCATCCGATAGCCGTGACGCCCGTGGGTGCGCGTCAGCTCGATGATGTCGTCGGTCAGCCGTTCCTCGTCGGATCGGCCATGCGGAACCTTGCGCCGTGTGGAGCGATGTTGGCCCAAGGTGCGGCAGGCGCGGCGCTCGGATACGCCGAGCGCCTGCCGCACATGGTCGATGCATTTGCGGCGGCGCGAAGGGCTTGAGATGTCTTCCCCGGGCAGCCTCGGCCAGGATCATCTTGTCCGGCGTCAGATCCGAGACCGCGCGCCGCAGCCGCTGGTTCTCGGTCTCGAGCTCCTTCAGCCGCTTGAGCTGATCACGGTTCATCCCACCATACTGCTTGCGCCATCGATAGCAGGTCTGCCGGGTGACGCCGATCTGGCGCACCGCGTCGCCGATCGCCATTCCTTGCCCTTGCAGAACTTCCACCTGCCGTAGCTTCAACACGATGTCTTCGGGTTTGTCGCGCTTGCCAGCCATCTCTTGGTCCTCCTGAAATCGGGATAAGACTATCCCAGTCGGTGGAACACTTCAGCGGGGGCACTCCACTTCGAATGCGTTCCGTAGGACGTCGGGATCAAGACCGATGGATGCCACCCACTCACGAACCAGGCGGGCATACTGGCGTGTCGATATGTGGAGCCGTTCGTGGAAGCGGCCCGGCCAGAGGTGCTCCGAGCCGATCATCAGCGGCTCCTCCATCCACCGCAGGATCGACTTGCGCGTGCCTTCGGTCTCAAACCGAACTAGCCACTGGGTCTTGCTCTGGATGATCAAGGCGCGTTCCTTGACCTGCGCGGAGGCATAGATGTCGGCGACCTGTGAGCTCAGAGTTGCAATTCGATCCACACGGTAGACTACTCAAGGCGAGTTACGCAAATACCCTTTCAGCTCCAACGGCAAAAACTCCGTGTTCTGGAACTCCCTTTTTGCTAGCCAACTGGTGCGGTTCGTACGTCATTACCGGTAAGGCTATGAGACGATTTTCTTCGCGTGCAATCAGATTTATAGATGCGAGGCGATCAATGATTTTCGCAACATCCTGCAACGAGACATCGTGACCCGCCGAAACCGCTTGATTGTGGACGCGTCCGGCGGTGGTGATGCTGTCACAGGCTTCGAGCACAAATCGTTCCAGTCCACGCAACCGCAACTGCGACCGCCGCGCCACCCGGCGGCCGTCATGGATGATCATGTCGCCATCGCGGCTCACGGCGTAAAGATGATCGCACCTTTCCTTCCAGTGCCTGATTTCCGCCTTGAGTTTTGGAAGTGCGCCGCCGTCGTCAATTGGCGTTTCGTATTCAAAATCGAAATAGTAGGCGATGTCATTCAAATCAGGTTGCGCGAAGGGATACAGGAAACGATAAGGTTCCATTGCACGCACGTTCTTCAGGCCGAAATCCTTCGCGCGATCATAGTTTGGGCTGAAGCGGTCGAGCCGGATGGGACCGCAACCCGTCGGTGGGTCGAGGTGCGACATCAGCCGGGCGAACTCGAGCGACTCGCGGTAGTTGGCGGGCTCTTCTCCCGGAAATCCGTAGAGCAGGTTCCAGTCGCAGGCGACCCCGTACTGCTTGCACCATTTCAGTGTCTGAATGTTCATCAGGGCGTTGCTGCCCTTTTTCATGAGCTTCAACACCGGCGTGCTGAGGCTTTCGATTCCGGCCTGGACAATCGTGACCCCCGCGTCACGCAGCGCAATGATCTGCTGTTTCTTCAGATTTGCCTTCACCTCGAAGAACACCGTGACGTCAAGGTTCTTTTTCGCAAGCGACGGGATGAAGTCGTCGAAGAAGCTTGTATTGAGAATGTTGTCGACGACGCGGACGAAATTGATACCGTATTTCTCGCGCATGTGCACTATTTCCTGAACCCCGCGATCGGCTGACTTTGCCCGGTAGGTCATGCTTTGCGAATTCAGCCCACAGAAGGTGCAGTGGTTCTTTTCGCCCCACCAGCAGCCCCGGGACGTCTCGATCAGGACGCAGGGGTTCATCCCCGGCGCCGGTCCGAGCGCGCGCAGTTGCGAAAAGTAGTCTGCGTAGTCGGGATACGGCAACGCGTCCATCGCCGAGACCATCGGCGCGGCTGGGCTCGCGCGTGTCATGCCATCCTTCCGGTAGACGATGCCGGGCAGGTCGACGACCGGATGACCGAAACTCAATCGCTTGATCAGTTC
>CAVRIG010000010.1:0-12473 GCA_963721175.1 uncultured Alphaproteobacteria bacterium
GGCCTTGCCGGGTTCGACGCGGATGCCCAACTCGCGCGCCTTCGCCGCCAGATCGCCGCCCCCGGCCTGGCGCGCATCGATGATGCAGGGCACATCCAGGCCCGCGTTCTTCATTGCAAAGGCAGTGAGATAGGCGCTGTCGTTGTTGGTGACGACCACGGTGCGATCTCCGGCGGAGACGCCGAAGTTGACGGCGTAATCCCGAACGGCAGAGGCCAGCATGACGCCCGGCACATCGTTCCCGGCAAAGGACAGCGGGCGCTCTATCGCACCGGTCGCGGTCACGACCTGGCGCGCACGGATCCGCCACAGGCGGTGGCGCGGGCCCTGCCGACCGGGTGCGTGATCGGACAGCCGCTCGTAGGCCAGCACGTAGCCGTGGTCATAGACGCCGGCCCCCATGCAGCGGGTGCGCAGCGTGACATTGGGCATCTTTTCCAGCTCAGCGACGGCACCGTCCACAAACTTGTCCACATCCTCGCCGCCGATGGTGCCGCCCGCGAGCGGTTCGTCGACCGGCGCGCGGCCGCCCCAATGCGCGGTCTGCTCGATCAGCAGGACCTTCGCGCCGGATTTCCCGGCTGCCAGTGCGGCCTGAAGTCCGGCCACGCCACCGCCGATGACCAGCACGTCCACGAAAGCATAGAAATGCTCGTAGGTATCGCCATCACGCTCGCGCGGCGCGGCGCCGAGGCCCGCGGATTGCCGGATGAAGGGCTCGTAGACATGCTTCCAGAACGGCCGCGGATACATGAACATCTTGTAATAGAAGCCCGCGGGCAGGAACCGGCTGAACTGCGTGTTCACCGCGCCGACATCGAACTCCAGGCTCGGCCAGTGGTTCTGCGAGGCCGCGCGCAGCCCATCATAAAGCTCGGTCGTGGTCGCGCGCTGGTTCGGTTCGAACCCGGAGCCGAGCCCGTGGTTCACCAGCGCGTTTGGCTCCTCGCCGCCGCTGGCGACGATGCCGCGGGGACGGTGATACTTGAACGACCGGCCGACCATCATCTGCCCGTTGGCCAGCAGCGCGGAGGCGAGCGTGTCGCCCTCGTAGCCCTTCAGGCGCTTGCCGTTGAAGTTGAACTCGACCGGCTTGCCCTTGTTCAGGAGGCGGCCGCCCTTGGCCAGACGTGTGCTCATGCGAGGTCCCTCCAGGACCAGCCGGGGCGTTTCTCACCGATCTTGTCGCGGAGCCCCTTGGGCGGCTCTGTCGTTTGTGCCGGGTAGGTGCCGAAGACCTCGAGCGTGACCGTGCAGCGTGCCGCGTGAAACCATTTGCCGCAGCCATTGGCGTGCCGCCAGCGTTCGAAGTGAACACCTCTCGGGTTCTCGCGCACGAAGAGATACCCCTCGAAATCGTCATCCGGGGAGCCCGGTCCGAACCGCTTCAAATGCGCCTCGCCGCCTGCGGCGAGTTCGGATTCCTCGGCATCGACGCCGCAACAGGGACAGTGCAGGATCAGCATGTGCAAACTCCCATCATGCGTGAGGGTACGAAAAAGGCAGACGCCGGATGGCGCCTGCCTTTCGCGGCCGGAATTTCGGTTGCGTTATTCGCCGACCAATTCTGTTGCGACCGGTGCGGATTGCTGCGCATCGCCCGCAGGTGCCACGGCATCGCCGTCCTCGTTGGCGGTACCGAGCATGGCGAGCAGCACGAAGAGCGCGAACACGACGCCCAGCGCGATGAGGATACCCCGCAGGGAGCCTCCTGCTGCGCGCCGCGCGCGCGGTGAACGCAGGTCGAGATTCTGAAAATCGGACATGATATTGCCTCCTTCTTTGCAACATTCATGTCGGGACGGGGGGCGCAAACTTCCATATCGGCGGAAATCCCCCGCGAAAATGCGCCAAGCCCGGCCGAAACCCGAGGTTCCGCCCGGCAGGATTCAGCGCATTTGGCGAAGGGCGCGCGCCGCGCTATCCTTCCTGTGACATCAGATTCGGGAGTTTCGTGATGAGCAAGGAAACGATGGCCGTTATCGCCTTTGGCGCGATCTGCGTCTTCGCACTGGTGATGTTCCTGATGGAGCGCCGCGCGGCAGCCAAACGGCTGGAGGCGCGCGGGGGACGCGAAATCGACATCGGCAGCCTGATCGCGCTCGGGTCCAAGGCGGGCGAAGGCGAAGTCACCCATCGGTGACGCGGAATTCGCCGTGTCACAAGCGGTTGCAATTTTGTAGCTTAGCCTCAGCATAGCGCCTCCCCGCAACTGGCGAACCTGTTGACCAGGCGGTCGCCGAAGCCCCATTGCAGCGTCGCCACGGTCAGGAGCGCCGTGTTGGCGACATTGATGCTGTCGGCCTTGCGCCGCAGCTTGTCGAAATTGCGCTCCTCCGTCAGGAAATCGACGGCATATCCTTCCTTAGGAAGATCAGTGGGCGGAACGCCTTGCTTCAGGGCCGCAAGTTCGACGCCGTATTCGTGCAACAGCCGCACGACGGATCGCTGCCGTACCATTTCGATCCGCGTGAGACGGTCCGAGAAGAAGAGAACCGAGGCCGCCACGCCAAGCGCGCCGAACCGCTGGAACAGGGAGGGTTCCGCGGCGAGCCAGGTCCAAGCGGTGCCCACGGTCCACGCCGCGACGCCTACGAAGGCGACGAGAGCGCCGATACGGGCCAGCAGGTATCGCGCGGTGCTCATCATCAGTGCGCCACCCCGGCCGCGACGGATTCGTCGATGAACTTGCCTTTGCGGAAGCGGAACATGGAGAATTCCTCGGTCAGCGGCGACGCCCCCTTGGCCATCAGCTCCGCCATGGCCCAGCCGGAACCGGGGATCGCCTTGAACCCGCCCGTGCCCCAGCCACAGTTCATGAAGATGCCCTCCACAGGCGTCTTCGACAGGATCGGGGAACGGTCGCCCGTCATGTCCACGATCCCGCCCCATTGCCGCAGCATCTTGAGCCGCGAGATCATCGGGAACGTCTCGATCAGCGCGCGCACCGTCTCCTCGATATGGTGGAAGGACCCGCGCTGGGTGTAGTTGTTGAAGCCGTCGGTGCCACCGCCGATCACCATCTCGCCCTTGTCGGACTGCGACATGTAGCCGTGCACGGTGTTGGCCATGACGACGACGTCCATGCAGGGCTTGATCGGCTCGCTGACCAGCGCCTGAAGCGCCAGGCTCTCGATCGGCAGACGAAAGCCCGCCATCTCCGCCACGTGACCGGAATTGCCCGCGACGATGATGCCGAGCTTGTCGCAATCGATGGCACCGCGGCTGGTGTCGACGCCCACGACCTTGTCGCCGTCGCGCCGAACACCTGTAACCTCGCATTTCTGGATCACGTGCATTCCCATGTCGGAACACGCCCGCGCATAGCCCCAGGCCACCGCATCGTGACGCGCCGTGCCCGCCCGCGCCTGCCAGAGCGCGCCCAGCACCGGGTAGCGCGGCCCGTCGATGTTCATGATCGGGCAGAGCTGCTTGACCCGCTCCGGCCCGATGAATTCGGTCGTGACGCCCTGCAGCTTGTTGGCATGCGCCGTGCGCAAATACCCGCGCACCTCGTGGTGGGTCTGGGCCAGCATCATCACGCCGCGCGGGCTGAACATCACGTTGTAGTTCAGATCCTGGCTCATCGTCTCGTAGAGCGAGCGGGACTTCTCGTAGATCGCGGCCGACGGATCCTGCAGGTAGTTCGACCGGATGATCGTGGTGTTGCGCCCGGTGTTGCCGCCGCCGAGCCACCCCTTTTCCAGGATCGCGACATTGGTGATACCGAAGTTCTTGCCCAGGAAATATGCCGTGGCGAGCCCGTGACCGCCGGCCCCGACGATGATCACGTCGTACTTCTTCCGGGGCTCGGGATTGCTCCAGGCACGCGGCCAGCCGGTGTGCTGGCGCATCGCTTCGCGGGCGACGGCAAAGGCGGAATAACGTTTCATGCGCGACGAATCCCTCGGTCTCGGGCTGGCGCAGTCTTGGAGCAATTCGGGGCGGTCTCGGCGTGTGCGAGCGCCGCAATATATCACAGTTGCGACATGTTCGCCGGGCCCGCGATGTTTCGGCGATTTGGCCTTTTTTCGGGCCTTCACGCAGGATAGATCACTGTCATGATTTTCTGGATCATCATCCTGGCGATGGCGCTGGTGACTGCCGGCCTGCTGATGCTGGGGTTCCGTCGCGGCAACCGCGCGGCGGAGCCGGCCGCCGCCTACGATCTGCGGGTCTATCGCGACCAGTTGGCGGAGGTCGACCGCGACCTCGCCCGCGGCGTGCTCGACGAGCAGGATGCGGAGCGTGTCCGGACGGAGATTTCGCGCCGGATCCTTGCCGCCGATGCGGCGCTGACGGAAGAGACCGGCGGACGGAAAGCGACGCGCGACAATCTGGAATGGATGGCCGTGCCGGCCTTCGTTCTGGTGGCGGGAAGTGCATTCCTCTACCTGCAGCTCGGCGCCCCCGGCTATGGCGACCTGTCGCTGAAGGACCGGATCGCCGCCGCGCAGACGCTGCGCGAGACGCGCCCCTCCCAGGACAGCGCGGAAGCGAGCATCGATCCGGCGTCCCTGCCCCGGCCAGCCGAGCCGGACGAGCAATACGCCGGTTTGGTGGACAAGCTGCGCGAGGTCGTGGCGGAGCGGCCCGACGATACGCGCGGATTGCGTCTTTTGGCGGCGTCGGAGCGCAACCTGGGCAATTATGCAGCCGCGCACCGAGCCTTCTTCCGATATGTCGAGCTGCGTGGTGCGGACGCAACCGCGGAGGAGTATGCGGACCTTGCCGACTTGATGGTCCTGGCCGCGGGCGGATACGTATCCCCGGAGGCCGAGACCGTCCTGGAACAGGCGTTGGCGCGCGATCCGAACAACGGACCCGCACGATACTACTGGGGCCTGATGCTGGCGCAGACCGGACGCCCCGATCAGGCGTTTCGGATCTGGGACGGGCTCCTGCGCCAGAGTACGGCGGAAGCACCGTGGGTCCCGCCGATCACGGCACAGATCGGGGAGTTGTCGCGCCGCGCCGGTGTCAGCAATTACAGCATGCCGGAGCCCAGCGGGGAGCGGGGGCCATCGGCCGCAGATGTCGAGGCCGCCGGCCAGATGAGCAGCGCGGACCGCTTGCAGATGATCGAGGGCATGGTCTCGGGCCTTTCGGACCGGCTCGCGACGGAGGGCGGCAGCGTGGACGAATGGGCGCAGCTGATCACCGCGCTCGGCGTTCTGGGACGATCCACGGACGCGCGCTCGGTCTACGAGGAGGCGCGCGCGCGGTTCAGCGACCAGCCCGGAGCGCTGGATCGGATCGACGCCGCGGGTGAGCGCGCCGGAATAGCCAATTGATCCACGACGACATCACGGAATTCGCCGCAGCGCTGCCTCCCGGCACGGCACTGGCGGGGCTCGATCTCGGCACCAAGACCATCGGCGTCGCGGTGTCAGACCGCACGCTGTCGGTCGCCACGCCGCTGCAGACGATCCGCCGCAAGAAGTTCGGCATCGACGCCGCGGCGATCCGGACGCTGCTCGACGCCCGCGAGATCGGCGGGCTGGTTCTCGGACTGCCGCGCAACATGGACGGCAGCGAGGGACCCCGATGCCAGTCCACGCGCGCCTTCGCGCGCAATTTCGACCACCTGCAGGCGATGCCGATCACCTTCTGGGACGAACGGCTGTCGACAGTGGCGGCGGAAAAAGCGCTGCTGGAGGCGGATACGACACGAAAACGTCGCGCCGAAGTCATCGATCACGTCGCCGCCAGCTATATCCTGCAGGGAGTTCTGGACCGGCTGCGCGTTCTGCGTGCGACCCGAGAGGCAAGTGAATGAGTGACCAGCCCCCCGAAGACATCGTCTGGCGTCGCAACGAGGTGGAAAGCCCCTGCGTGCGGATCTGCGTGGTGCATCCCGAGACCCGGCTCTGCATCGGCTGCGCGCGCAGCATCGACGAAATCGGGCGCTGGTCGCGCATGACACCGGAGCAGCGGCGGGAAGTCATGGCCGAACTGCCGGACCGCACCGCATCTCCCGGAACGCGGCGTGGCGGACGCGCCGGCCGCCGGTCGCGCAGCGCGGGTTGAGCGGCACGGTTTGGGCGACGGCGTCACGGCGCTGACAGCCAGTCGTACTTGTCGGCAAACTCAGGACGGAAGAAGGCGGTCATCCGCCCTTCCTTCACGTCCGGGCCAGACCACGGCTCCGTCCCGTGCAGCGTGAAGCGATGCATCAGGAACGACGCGCCGGGCGCTCCGATCAGAGGGCACGGCGTGCACGTTTCGAAGACGTGGCGCCGGGCCGCGTGATAGGCCTCCGTCACATCCGTCGCCGCGGGATCCCGGTCTCCAACGGCCTCCAAAAGGGCGTCGCCGATGATCCTGTGACTGCCCGGCCACCAGACCGTGGGCGCCGCGTCGCAGGCGTTGAGGTGAATGCCCAGCACATAGGCATGGAATTCGGCCGGATACCGACGACGCTCCGGCCCGAAGGGCAGCAGCCCGTCCACATGCGCCGCGTTGCGGTCGGCTCGAAAGGCGTGGTTGGCCGCACTCTGCCCCGGATCGCGGGCGGGATAGCCGGGATAGACGATCGAGAGCTGCGCCTTGTGCAGCGCCCCGCGCCGCGGCAGGTGATCGTCCCACGGACCGCTCAGCGGCACGCCGTCCACCGCGCCGGCGGCGTCGTTCGGCAAGGCATCGAGGCCCACGAACCACGTCCCGCCATGGCGCAGGTTGCGCCGCTTCACCTCCGGATCCGCCGCGACCTGCAACGCCGCCCGTCTCGCGGCCTCGGCCCAGCGCCGGCTCGGCTCCGTTGCGGGAAAATACATGCAGCCCTGTTCTGCCGGAGACATGCCGCTACCCCCAGAGCGCCTTGCGCAGCATGTTGAGAGCAACCAGCGTCAGGAACACGCCGAACGCCCGTCTCAACGGCCCCGGGTTCATGGCATGGGCCAGACGCACGCCCAAGGGGGTGGTGATCAGCGTCATCGCGATGACCAGCACGAAGGCGACCAGGTTCACCGCACCGACCGTGAAGGGCGGACGGTTGGCCGCGTCGATCTCCAGAAACAGGAAGCCCAGCACGGATGGCACCGCGATCGCCACGCCGAAGCCCGACGCCGTGGCCACCGCCCGGTGAATCGGCACGCTCATGAGGGTCATGAGCGAAACGCCGAACGATCCGCCGCCGATCCCCATCAGGACGGACGCGAATCCTACCAGCGGCGAAAGCGCAGCGGTCCCCACCAGACCCGGCATGCTGTCGCGCAGCCGCCAATCCCGGTTCCCGAGCAGCATGTAGAGGCCGATGGCGCTCGCCAGACACCCGAAGACCAGCTGCAGCGTGGAAGACCGCAGCGCAGCGGCGGTCAGAACGCCGAAGACCGCACCGACAACGATCCCGGGGCTCCAGCGACGAAGGATCGCCCAATCCACGACACCCTTCTTGTTGTGCGACAGGACCGACCGCAACGACGTCACGATGATCGTGGCGAGCGACGTCGCGAGGCACATCTGCATCAGCTGCGGCCCGTCATAGCCGAGCGTCTGGAACGCGTAAAAGAATGCGAGCACCAGAACGACCCCGCCACCGACGCCCAGCAGCCCCGCGAGCACGCCCGCGAAAGCGCCGATGACAAGCAGAAGCCCCGCCATCTGGATCAGAAGTCCCGTCTCCGCCATGCCTGTCCCCGGTCGTGTCGCCGCACGGATGTATCGCGCTTCGCACGCAACTGCCAGAAGAACGGGACCGGTGCCGCTTGCACCATCGAAGCGGGTTTTGCCTGCGCGATCCCACGACGGCAACGCCGCATGGTCGGAACCAGAAAAACGTCAGGCTGCGCGCGGCATTGCGTCCAGCGCGTCGAGAACCACCTGCGACCCCGCACCCGGTCCGGTCGCATGCTCCGACAGGTGACGACGCCAGTGCCGCGCCCCCGGACGACCGGCAAAGAGCCCGAGCATGTGCCGCGTGACCTGGTGCAGTTTCCCGCCGGCATCGAGATGCGCCGCAATGTAGGGGATCATCTGCTCCACCACGGCAACCGGGTCGCTGTCCGGCCCTGCCCCGAAGATCCGGCGGTCGGCCTGGCACAGGATGTCCGCCGGCTGATGATAGGCCGCGCGTCCGAACATGACCCCGTCGAGGCCGTCGGCCAGAAACCGCTCCGCCTGGTCAAGGTCGGTGATCCCGCCATTGATCGAGATGTGCATGTCGGGAAACCGGTCCTTCATCCGCAGGACCAGATCGTAGTCGAGCGGCGGGATGTCCCGGTTCTCCTTCGGCGACAGACCCTGAAGCCATGCCTTGCGGGCGTGGATCGATGACCCGATCGGAGCCCGCGTCGGCAACCCGCGCACAGGAAATCCGGCAGGACCTCTTCGGGTTCCTGGTCGTCGACTCCGATCCGGCATTTCACGGTGACCGGGAATGGCGACCGCCGCGCGCATTTCGCGCCACGCAATCGGCGACGAGCCCTGGTTGCTTCATCAGCACCGCGCCGAAACAGCCCGACTGCACCCGATCGGAGGGACAGCCGACATTGAGGTTGATCTCGTCATACCCCGCCTCCGCCCCGCGCCGCGCCGCCTCCGCCAATTCGCGCCGGCTCCGACCCGCCCAGTTGCAGCGCGACCGGATGCTCCGCCGGCGATGAACTCCAGCAGATGCAACGCCCCGCCCCGCACGAGCGCCGGCGCCGTCACCATCTCGGTATAGAGCAGCACGTTCCTGCTGAGCAGACGATGCAAGTATCGGCAATGCCGGTCGGTCCAGTCCATCATAGGGGCACAGGACAATCTAGCGTGTTGATTTATTTGCATTTTTTGTGTATCTTCAAACTGTTGGCGGCGGATGCTGCTACGCTGGAATACGCCCCAATATCCCCGAATTTGCCCCTCTACGACGACTCATTGCACACACAGCGCACACGAAAATGGCCTCCATCACCAAGCTCCCCTCCGGTGCCTACCGGGTCCAGATCAGACGAAAGGGCCGCTACGCGAGCGAGACGTTCCTCCGCCGCGACGACGCCCATCGTTGGGCCCGCCAGGCGGAGACCCGGGTCGATCAGGGGCTGGCGCCGAACAAGTCGTCCGTCTCCCGCCTGACCAGACCTTCGGCGACCTCATCGATCTTCATATAACCGATATGTGCGAGGTAGGGAAACCGCCGCGTCGCAGCAAGGCCGCCACGCTCACGACGCTCAAGCGCGATCTGGGCAAGGAGAAGATCGGGCACCTCGACCGGCAAAAGCTGATCGACTACGGCAAGATGCGCGCGGAGCAAGGCGCGGGTCCGGTGACCCTCGGGATCGATATCGGCGTGATCAAGATGATCATCACCCATGCGGCAGCCGTGCACGGGCTCGACATCTCTCCGGAACCCGTCGATCTGGCGCGCGTCGCGCTCAAGCGGCTCGGCCTGATCGGCAAGGGCACCGAGCGGGATCGCCGCCCCACCACGGACGAGTTGAACCGCCTCTTCCGTTGCTTCGATGACAACGAACGCCTGACCCTGCCGATGACACGGATCGTGAAGTTCGCGGTGGCCACGGCGATGCGGCTCGACGAGATCTGCCGCGTCGCATGGACCGATCTCGACGTCGACCGCCGGATGCTCATGATCCGCGATAGGAAGGACCCGCGCAACAAGACCGGGAACGACCAGCGGATCCCACTCTTCGCCGCCACGGGGTTCGATGCCTGGGCATTGGTCACCGAACAGGCCAAGGAACTCGGGCACGCAAGGGGCCGGATCTTTCCCTACAACTCGAGATCGGTCGGAACGGCCTTCCGGCGCGCCTGCGTCGAGGTCAGCGTGAAGGACCTGCATTTCCACGATCTGCGCCATGAGGGCACAAGCCGCCTGTTCGAGGCCGGCTTCGCCATCGAACAGGTCTCGCTGGTCACCGGCCACAAGGATTGGAAAATGCTGCGCCGGTACACGCATATCCGCCCGGAAACGCTGCACCGGCTTGCCGCGTCGCGCGCCCCTTCCCCGCTCGAGACCCGCGCAGCCGAGTGATCCGGAGAGTCAGAGGGGTGCCGTCCCGGCCCGTGACGGGTTTGGAGGTCGAGAGAGAGGCTTTCGGCCGCCCGTCGCGGGAGAAAACCCATGAATACCGAAATTATCGATGCCGGGCGTGACATCAGCGGCGGCTACAAGGTGGATGTGTCGCGCGGCACGAACGTGGACCGCGTGTCGTCCGAATGGTTCTCGCGGCCGGATGACGAGCGGTATCTGTCGCTCGACGATCTCTTCGCCTCGGTCAAGGGCCGGGCGGAGCGGAGCCGGACGCGCACGGTGGAGAGTGCGGCGATCCGGGTCGAGGCGCATCGCGACAACCCGGAGAAGCTGGGGCTGGTCCTGCCCGGCGCGGATGAACCCATCGCGCCGACGCATTGGTCCTTCGGCCAGCTCTCGAGCCTCGTCGGCGCGCCCGCCGCCTATCTGCGGCAACTGCCCGCGCCGCTGGCGGGCATCAACCTGCAATACGGGCTGACCAACCACCGGGCCGAGCAGATCAAGACCATGGAGGTCGCGAATGGCCGCACGGAACTGCGCGCCGTGACCGGCCCCGACTATGGCCGCATCTACGACCACGAACTGGTCTCCGCCGTTCAGCGCATCGCGGGCAACGGCACGGGCGACACGCGCTGGAAGGTGCCGGGCGTGCTCGACTGGTCGACCGGCATCTACAATCCGCGCGTGGACGTGACGAAGGAGACGACGACGCTCTACGCCTCGGACCGCGACGTGTTCCTGTTCCTCGTCGACGATCTGAACCCGATCGAGGCGGGGCTGCTGCCCGACGGCTCGCCCGACCTCTATTTCCGGGGGTTCTACTGCTGGAATTCCGAGGTGGGCGCCAAGACGCTCGGCATCGCCAGCTTCTACCTGCGCGCGGTCTGCCAGAACCGCAACCTCTGGGGCGTCGAGGACTTCCAGGAGATCACGATCCGGCATTCGAAATACGCCGCCTCCCGCTTCGCGCATGAGGCCGCCCCGGCGCTGAGCCGCTTCGCCAAGTCCTCGCCCGCGCCCTTCATCGACGGCATCCGCGCGGCGCGGGAGAAGATCGTCGCGCGGTCGGACGAGGACCGTCAGGATTTCCTGCGCAAGCGCGGGTTCTCGAAGGCGGAGACGGGGCGGATCGTCGAGACGGTGCTGGCCGAGGAAGGCCGCCCGCCCGAGAGCGTCTTCGACTTCGTGCAGGGGATCACGGCGGTGGCCCGGTCGAAGCCGCAGCAGGATGCGCGGCTGGTGATGGAGGGGAAGGCGAAGGTGTTGTTGGAGAAGGCATGATTGCGTTGAATATGCATGCGGATCAACGCCCTATCGAGATAATCTCAAGCACTGAATGAAGATTTCGAGGGGCGTTATAGCCCCTCGATCGTGAACTCGGGTGCACCTTGCCAGACCAGCTTCCAGCTCGCGCCAGGGCGGACATTCTGGATGATCCCGGGATCGAAGGCGACGAAGCACCGCCCGCCCGGATGACGCACGGAGGGGTAGATCAGCCCGCGATGCCCCTCTGATCTCAGATCCGCGGCAAGGCGCTGCCCGGCCGGGTAGCCCCGCTCGGGGACCGGATCGAGCGCCGGATGCGCCTCCCCGTGCAGATCCGGGAAATCCCCGATGAAATCCGCCAGCAACTCCACGTAGCGCGCCTCGTCCTCGTAGCGGCCGATGAAGCCCAACTCGCGGGTCCGGTGAAACCCAACTTCCTGCGCGCTCGTCAGCATGTCCCAGGCGCAATACCACGCGCCGCGGTCGCCGGTGTTGAACCGGTTGCCCGAGGGTCGCGTGTAGGTGAAGGCCGCGTTGATATGGCTCTGACCGTAGAGGGTCAGGTCATGCGACCGCCGCGCGAAGGCCAGTTCGCGGCGGTCGAGCGCGGGGCTGCCCTGCGCTTCGGCGATCAGGCGGGCACTGGTCTCGCCTTCGATCTCGGCGAGAATCGCGGCCTCCTCGTCGCTGTCGACCAGCCCCCGCAGCACCGGCGGCTTGTGATGGGTCTCGGAGATCAGCCTGACAAGGGCGCGGTCATTGACCGACGTGATCCTCAAACCCCGCCCCGCAGCGCATCGACATAGCCCCGCACGCGCAGGATCTTGGGCAATCCCCCCTCGATCATCGCGTCCACGGGCCGCGCGCCGTCGAACTCCGGACCCCGGTTCGGCAGCTTCGCCCAGTCCCGCGAGATCGGCTCGTTGAAATAGAGCTCGAGCGACTTGTAGAGGCCGATCAGCGCGCTCAGTCGCAGCATCTGGTCCCGCGTCAGATCCCCCGCAAAATCGGGCTTCTTCGCCCGCTTCCAGGTCGGATTCCGACATATCCGCCAGCGCCGCCGCCTCCCGCAGGGTGAGCGACCAGGCGTCCGCGATCCGCGCGAAGGCCTTGAGAGCGACCCCCTGCCGATCCGGCGCAGGACGTTCCAGAACAACGTTTTCCATGTGTTGGCGCTCCTTCCTAGCTTGACTGATGATATAAGACCATATGGATTGCATTGCAAGTCCATATG
>CAVRIG010000011.1:0-301876 GCA_963721175.1 uncultured Alphaproteobacteria bacterium
GTCATTCTGACCGGGGATCGCACAACAGGACCGCTTCACATCGGACATCATGCGGGTTCGCTTTCCAACCGGCTTAGTTACCAAGACAGCCACGAGCAATTTCTGCTTCTGGCGGATATGCAGGCCCTGACCGACAACGCACATGATCCGGACAAGGTGCGCCGCAGCGTGACCGAGGTCGCACTGGATTATCTGGCCGTGGGCATCGATCCCGGGCGTTACGGCTATCGGATGATCACCGGAATGCCGAACAACGCTGGCCCCCTCTCGGCAGAATTGCCTTGCAATTCGCCTGCCGGTCAACGGGCACGTGAACCACAAGCGGGTTGAGCGGATCTGGCGTCGCGAAGGGCTGAAAATTCCACGAAAACAGGCGAAGAAGGGCCGGCTCTGGTTGGGTGACGGCTCCTGCGTGCGTCTCCGGCCGGAGCGGCCGAACCACGTCTGGTCCCACGATTTCGTCCAGGACCGGACCCATGACGGGCGGGTGTTTCGAACGCTCGACATCATCGATGAATACACCAGGGAGGCGCTCATGATCCGCGTCGATCGCAAGCTCAACTCAACCGATGTGCTGGATGCCCTCACGGATCTCTTCATGCCTCACGCGGGTCGCCGGAATACATCAGATCCGACAATGGCCCCGAGTTCATCGCCCAGAGGGTCAGGGACTGGATCGGGGCCCCTCTCGGCAGATTGCTGCGCAATCGCCTGTCGGGCAATGGTCGGCGCGAAGACCGCCTTCATCGAGCCGGGATCGCCCTGGGAGAACGGCTGCTGCGAGAGCTTCAATGCCCGCTTCCGTGACGAGTTGCTGAATGCCGAGGTCTTCTGCTCGCTCAGGGAGGCCCAGATCCTCATCGAAAACTGGCGCCGTCACTACAACACCGTCCGGCCGCACAGTTCGCTGCGCTACCGACCTCCGGCACCAGAGGCCTTCGTCCCGACAGACCAGAGACCAACGATGCATTAGGGTCAGGACCCATTGATTTTCGTTTGTTTGCGTGATTCACCGATCGAAAATTGAGCGGTGAACATGTCTGATCTCTTCTGGCTGTCGGATGCGCAGATGGCGCGTCTTGAGCCCTGTTTTCCGAAGTCCCACGGCAAGCCACGCGTTGATGATCGGCGTGTTTTGAGCGGGATTATCTTCATCAATCGCAATGGGTTGCGTTGGCGTGACGCGCCTGCGGAATACGGTCCGCACAAGACGCTCTACAACCGTTGGAAGCGGTGGAGCGACAAGGGTATCTTCGCGCGGATCATGATCGGTCTGGCCGCCGAGCACGGCGAGGAGAAGACCGTGATGATTGACGCGACATATCTGAAGGCCCACCGAACCGCGACCAGCATGGGCGTGAAAAAGGGGGGCGTGGCACGCCTGATCGGTCGGACCAAAGGCGGCATGAACACAAAGCTGCACGCCATCTGCGACAGCCAGGGCCGCCCACTCGACTTGTTCGTCACCGCCGGACAAGTCAGCGATTACATCGGCGCGCGGGCCATTGCTCAGCAGTCTGCCAAAGGTCGACTGGCTGCTCGGGGATCGCGGCTACGATGCAGATTGGTTCAGAGAAGCATTGAAAGACAAAGGGATACGAGCCTGCATCCCCGGTCGCAAGCAGCGCAAGATAACCGTCAAATACGACAAGCGCCGGTACAAACGCCGCAACCGCATCGAGATCATGTTTGGCAGGCTCAAGGACTGGCGGCGTGTGGCTACCCGATACGACAGATGCCCCAAGGTCTTCCTGTCGGCGATCGCGCTCGCTGCAACCGTGATCTATTGGTTATAAGTCCAGACCCTAGCCGCTCAGTTTTTCCAGTTGAACAACGATTGGTGTGCCCCCGCTGAAGTGGTCCACCGACTGGGATAGTCTTATCCCGATTTTCAGGAGGACCAAGAGATGGCTGGCAAGCGCGACAAACCCGAAGACATCGTGTTGAAGCTACGACAGGTGGAAGTTCTGCAAGGGCAAGGAATGGCGATCGGCGACGCGGTGCGCCAGATCGGCGTCACCCGGCAGACCTGCTATCGATGGCGCAGGCAGTATGGCGGGATGAACCGTGATCAGCTCAAGCGGCTGAAGGAGCTCGAGACCGGGAACCAGAGGCTGCGGCGCGCGGTCTCGGATCTGACGCCGGACAAGATGATCCTGGCCGAGGCTGCCCGGGGAAGACATCTCAAGCCCTTCGCGCCGCCGCAAATGCATCGACCATGTGCGGCAGGCGCTCGGCGTATCCGAGCGCCGCGCCTGCCGCACCTTGGGCCAACATCGCTCCACACAGCGCAAGGTTCCGCCTGACCGTCGCGGATTGGCCCGATTGCGCAGAAACTCGGACAAGATGACCATGTCCAACGAAGAAGGGAGAAAAGAAACCCCGCAAAAAGCTCCCCGAAAGGCCGACCGGGCGCCCAACGCTCGCACACCGCACGCTGGCACCCCCGTTAAAACCGCGCCGGGCGCCCACGCGGTGCAGCGGCGGGCCCCCCTGCACGGTTCGTCCTTTTGTGGTAAGCTGGGGTTTCGCCCGGGCCGCGATTTCCCCGGTTTTGGGGAGGAAACCCGATGACGCGAACTTGGTTTAGTTTCATCGCCTGCATCGCGGTACTGGCAAACCGCGGGTCGGCCGACGTACAGACCAAGGCGCAGCTCGAGGATAACGGGAACACGGACTCGGCCTTCCTGATCCTGCGCGGAACGGAACGACAACCGCGCCGCTCGGTTGAGCGTCGATGGCGCCGACAATACGCGCGGCTTTTTCCACCTCTACCAGGACGACAACCTGCGGGCGCAGTTTTATGTGGACGGTGTCGGACAAGACGGGCTGATCCTCGAACAAAGCGACGGGCAAGAGGCCGTGAACCTTGCCGCCGGCAATTCGAACGATCGTGGACTGCTATGGTTGCGCGATTCGACGGAAGGTGTGCGCGCGGTGCTGATGGTCGATGACGACAGGCAGGGGCACCTCGTGATCGACGGCTCCGACGGGTCGGCGCGTTCGACGATCTATGTCAACGGCCAAATCGAAGGCGGGCTGCGCCTGGCGCTCAGCGGCGGGGGCGATGGCGCGATCCTCTATATCGAAGACGGCGGCCAAGGCGGGTCGCTGCAGCTTTACGCGGGCGGTGGCGACAGCCGGGCGCGGTTCCGGGTGGACGGCGCGGGTCGGGCACAGCTCACCATGGACGATTTCTGACAACGCGCCGAGGGTATCGAGATGACGCAACCTGCGGCCGCGAAGATAAGCGAGATCGACATCACGCGGCCTTCGCGCGCGCTGGCGGTGCTGAGGTGGAGCGACTACGTGCTGGTGATGGTCTGCGGGCTGATGGCCGTAAGTAGTGTCACGGGCATGGTGATGTCGCTCTACCTCGGTGCGATTGCCGAGGCCGCCGCGAACGTGGTGTTCGTTGTCGTCTTTGGTTGGTTCGCGTGGTGTGGCTGGCGCCACGCCGGCGTCATTGAACCGCGGTCCTGGCGCACATATCTGTGGATCCTCCCGGTGCTACTGGTCGTCGGGCCTTTGCTCTCGATACTTGGCGGTCTGAATATCGTCTCGGACATCGACATGAGCACGGGGTTGATTGCTTTGCTCGTGGTCATGGGAATAGCGCAGTTCGCGATCGCCGCGGTCCCTGGGATCATTTCGATCCTCATGCTCCGCCGGAGCAGGATCGGACCGGAGGGTATACCACTGCGGCGGCTGCTTTCGGAACTTGCCGGCCAGGGCGGGCTCGCGGTCAGGGACGTCGAGCGCATCGAACAGGTCGACCGCAGGCGCGGACTGATCTTCGCCTCGATCGGTGCGGCCATCCTCTTTGGTGCTGCGGTGCTCCCTTTCCCAGAGGATCTGCAGCAGGCGCGGCACATGAAATCCGTTGTCGACATTCTCAATGTCGTGGCGCTGTTCATCTTCATTCGGGCGCGGCGCTACTTCCAGGTCAGCGCCGACGCGCTGCTGGAGGCTGACCGGAGGCCGCCGATCCTGTTCCTGCGCTCGTTCACTGACGACGAGCGGACGCGGTACCTTAACCCCCAGGCATCTCTGATCGACTTCTCGCTCGAGACCCGGCTGGCCAACCACTTCATGCGTTTCGGCCCATTCATCGCGATAGGCTCGCCGAAGCAGACGGTGCCGCTGCCAGGCGCCGCGCGGGTCCTGCTCCCCGACGACGAGTGGCAGGAGCGGGTGCTCGCATGGATGAGCGAGGCGAGCCTGATCGTCATGTATTGCGGCATCACGAAGTGGGTTAACTGGGAACTGCGTCACGTGATCGAGGCGGGCCGGGCGACCAGCCTTATCCTGATGTTCCCGCAGATCCGCAGCCGGCGACGGTCCTGCCGACGACGCGAGATCGCCGCCCGCGCTGAGCAGATCCGCGAGGTGTTCAGGAGCACCCAATGGGCCGAGGAACTGGATGAGTTCGCCGACTTCGCGGATTTGCGGGCCATGCTGTTCCGCCAGGACGGCTCGATGGTGATGATCCGCAGTCGCTCGCGCCAGCGGGACGCCTATCACCTTGCCGCGCTGGTCGCGCATGCCGAAATGCTGGAGTCGACCTTGGCGAGGGAGGAGGAGCCATTCGTCCGGCCGGTACCGTCCCGGCGCTTTGGCGGGCTATTGGGGGCCGGGGCGGCGGGGATCGCCGCGATCGCCGGTGCCGTCTTCATGCTGTCGCCGGGCGGAGTAGACCTTGCGCGGGAAGGCGGCGACCGGCTGTCCCTCGTGCAGGACTGGCAACCGGCCACGACGGGCGACTTCCAGATGGATTTCGGCCAGAGCGACATCCGGTATGACGCTTCGGTGACCGAGGCCGAGGTTCGGAGGGTTGGGGCCTACCTGCAGACCGAGGGCTTCTTTTCGGATGAGGCCCCGGTTACGGTTCGGGTGGGTCGCGATGCGGATGCCTATCGGCTGGACTTCGTAATCGACCCATCCTTTGCCGACGATCCGTTGACGCAGATTACTATGGCCTCGCTCGGCAGCAACGTGGGGCAGGAGGCGCTGGGCGGCTGGCCGGTCAACGTGAGCCTTGTCGACCCTTCGCTGGCCCCGTTGGCGCCGTTACCGCGTTCCGCCTTGCAGACGTACCTCCTGGGCGAACTCTACTTCACCGAGCCGGTAACGGCAGAGGACGCGGCGCGTGTCGGCAGGCACCTTCAGGAAGTGGGGTACTTTGACGGCGACACCGTGGTCTCGGTCCACCTGGGATGGGAGGACGGGAGCTACCAACTGCGATACGTGATCAATCCCGACTATGTCGACGACCCGACGACGGAGCAGAATTTTCGCGACATGAACCGCGTCCTTTCGGAGGAGGTGCTGGGCAGGATGCCCGCGGTAGTTCACCTCTGCGACCCGCGTTTCCGGACGCTGAAGCAGCTGCGGCCAATGTAGCATCCGGGTTATGCCGAACGGCAGCGACGCTCGATACCGACGGCGGCGTCCCCAACCCGCGGAATAGCCGCGATCAGCCTACGCGCCGGGTAGAGTCATGTCGCGCAGACCTGCACGCCGACCGGCGGCCAATGCGGTGCTGGGCCCGACGCTTGCAGCGACTGCTCTGACGGCTGGTCGAACCGTCATCTATTGCCGCGTCTGCGCCGGCGTGCCGCAAACACGGCCATGCCCAGCGATGATGCCATTCACGCCATCTACCAGCACCGGGCTGTTGAAGCCGAACTCGCGAATGGAGCCCGCGATCCCCGCCACCTGGCCCTCGGAGTCCGTCCGTGCGTTGTTGGCATAAGGCACCAGGTCGCCCACCGGTACGTGCCGGATCACCTGCCACCGCCCAGAACCTCCGCAAGCTCGCCAGAGTTTTTCCGGCACCGCAGAAACCGAGAACAGGCTGATTGGAAACGCGCTCACGCGCCAAAAAAGGCGCCAATATTCTGCGCGGTGCGGGAGCAACACGCTGTTTCTCCACAGGGCGGAAATCCACCGCATGGCCAACCCGACGTGAGCGAGTCCGAGTAGCAGATCGGGGGGGGAGGTCTGCTCAGAGCCCTTGATGCCTTGTCTCCACAAAATCCCAATGACGCTGCGGCTATCGCCCGTATGGAACATTTTCAGGCAGCGCCTCGCGCAAATCCTCGGCGTTTTTCCAATCCGGTTTGGCGCTGGTCCTGGTCTCGTCAGGAAGAAATGAGTAAGCAGTGGCTCTAGGGTCAGGACCCGTTCTTGTTTCATAGCCAGAACAAGACGGTGGCTGCGAGCGCGATGGCGGAGAGGAAGACCTTCGGAGGCAGTGTCCCGGGTGGTGGTGTAGGAGGCCGCGCGCGGAGCCTCCGGCGTAGCGCAGCGCGCGGCCGGTGGTAACGCTGGCGGTCATCGCCGATCTTCGGAAAAGGTTCGGGTTGCGACACCTGGAACCAAGAACGGAGATGACGATGACCAACGAAAGAATGGCGCTGATCGAGCTGGTTGAGAAGCAGGCCGATGGTGATCTCGTGCGCGAGATGCCGGCCTTCGCAGCCGAACGCATCATGGAGGCCGAGGTTGAAGCCCGGACTGGTGCGGCCAAGGGCGCGCGCTCGCCGCTGCGGGAGGTTCAACGCAACGGATACCGCGACCGCGACTGGGACACTCGAGCGGGACGGATCGCGCTGGAGATCCCGAAGCTGAGGAAGGGCAGCTACTTCCCAAGCTTTCTGGAGCCACGCCGCACGGCCGAGAAGGCCCTCGTGCGCCGTTGTCTCTCGACCTCTTCCAATGGCTCGCTCCAGGAGGCCTACGTCCATGGAGTCTCGACCCGGTCGGTGGACGACCTGGTCAAGGCCATGGGCGCGGGCGGCATGTCGAAGAGCCAGGTCAGCCGGCTCTGCGCCGAGATCGACGAGCGAGTGAACGCCTTCCTGACCCGGCCGCTGGAGGGCGCCTGGCCCTATCTCTGGCTCGATGCGACCTATCTCAAGGTCCGAGAGAGCGGTCGGATCGTCAGCCGTGCGGTGATAGTGGCCGTGGCAGTGAACGAGGACGGCAAGCGCGAGGTCCTGGGCGTCGCCCCTTGAGAGAGTGTCAGATCTTCTGTGTATGAGTGATCCGGTCCATGCTTCATCAAAAGGAAGCATGCATGACGATCTCCAAGGAACTGCTGGACGAACTGCTGAAGGGCGTGTGAGCGCCCTGAGGACCTGCTCGGCGATGCCGGGCTGATGAAAGAGCTGAAGATCAAGCTCATGGAGCGGATGCTGGGCGCCGAGCTGACGGCGCATCTTGGCTACGAGGAAGGCAAGGAGGCGCCGCCGGGTCAGACCAACCGCCGGAATGGCGCCTCGACCAAGGTGCTGAAGGGGCAGGACGGCGAGATGCCGGTGGCGGTGCCCCGCGACCGGGACAGCAGCTTCGAGCCCGAGCTGGTGAAGAAGGGCCAGACCCGGATCGACGGGATGGACGACAAGATCATCGGGCTCTACGCCGCCGGGCTGACGGTCCGGGACATCCAGGCCCATCTGCTCGATCTCTACGGCCTGAAGGTCTCGCCCGACCTGATCAGCCGCGTCACCGACGCCGTCCTGGACGAGGTCCGGGAATGGCAGAGCCGGGCGCTGGACCGGATGTATCCGATCGTGATCTTCGACGCGCTGCGGGTGAAGATCCGCGATGCCGACAGCCGGACGGTGAAGAACAAGGCGGTCTACGTCGCTCTGGGCGTCACCCGCGACGGCCTGCGCGAGGTTCTGGGCCTGTGGATCGCCGAGAACGAGGGCGCCAAGTTCTGGCTGTCGGTGATGAACGAGCTGAAGAACCGGGGCATCGCAGGACATCCTGATCGCGGTCGTCGACGGGCTGAAGGGCTTCCCCGAGGCCATCACCGCCGCCTTCCCGGAGGCCATGGTCCAGACCTGCATCGTGCATCTGGTGCGCCACTCCCTGAACTTCTGCTCCTGGAAGGATCGCAAGGCCGTGGCCGCCGATCTGCGCCGGATTTACGGCGCCGCCGACCGCCGATCTGGCCGCGGCCGAACTGGACGCTTTCGAGGAGAAATGGGCCGGGAAATACGCCTCCATCGCTCCGGCCTGGCGCCGGGCATGGCAGGAGGTGATCCCGTTCTTTGCCTTCGATCCGGCGATCCGCAAGATCATCTACACCACGAACGCCATCGAAAGCCTGAACCGCGTGATCCGGAAATCCATCAAGACGCGCGGCTCGTTCCCGACCGAGGAGGCGGCGACCAAGCTGATCTACCTCGCCATCCGCAACTTCGAGAAGGACGGCCGAAATGTCCGGGAATGGTTTGCGGCCCGCAATCAGTTCGCCATAATGTTCGACGAGCGCTTCAACGCGTGACCGTATCTGAAACCCGCATGGGCCAGGCCGGATACACAGAGTTCATGACACTCCCCACGTCCCGGATCTTCTCGGCGACCGCCGCGCCGTCATAGGCTCCGTCGGCGATGAAACGCCCAACCTTTCCCTCGATCTGGGCCAGCAATTCGGGCAGCGCGGCGGGATCGCTGACATGTTCGTCGGTCAGGCTGGAAGCGACGATCTCGCCTGCGTCCGGATCGAAGCCGATATGCAGTTTGCACCATGTTTTGCGCAGATTCTTGATATCATGTTTCTCCCGCATCCAATCTCGACCGCCATGGATCCGGAGCCCCGTGCTGTCCACGATCAACCTCACCGGACCGGCTTTGGGGCGGCTGTCAGGCGTGACTTTGAGCGATGCACTGCGGCGACACTGTGTCGAAAAATCCGGCGCGGGCAGATCCAGGCCAGCCAGCCGCAGCAGGCTTCGCACAAAGCCTTGCACCTGTCGCAGCGCCAACCCGAACACCGCCCGAAGCGCCAGGCAAATCTCGATCGCCAGATCCGAATACCTCCGCTGCCCGCCTCGTTCTCGGACCCCGACAGCGCGCCAGCCGGACACGGCGTCAAGATCAAACCAGACAGTCACACCCCCACGCCGCCGCAGCGCTTCGTTATACTCCGGCCAATTCGTAACACGATATTTCGCCTTGGGGATCTTATGCCGTCTCGACGCGTTGTGTTTGAAGGGCATCACTCTGTCCTGTCCTCAGATCACACCATCGGCTACTGTGACACGGGGATCCATGCAACACGGTCTTGGAATGCGCCTCTATCTCTCGAACACAGCGCGGTGAAGATCGCGCTGTTTTGTCAAGGGGTTGTGGCGGCATCGCCACTACATCTCTAGGGCACGAAGAAGACGCCCGTGATGGTCGCTGTTAGACGGGGTGGGGAGGCGCGGGCGACTGTCCTCCCAGGGAACACTGGGGCTGATTTCGAGCCCTTGATCTGCGGCTGTGTCGCGGAGGATGCGACGCTGATGACCGATGGAAGCAACTGCTACAACTTCATCCCGTCAGCCTTCCCGGTCCATCACCGTGTGATCCACAGCAAGAAGCAGTTCGCCATTCCGGCAACCGGCGCAAACGTCGACACCGCAAAGGCGTTCGGAGCCTTCATCGAACGAGCCCGGATGGGCGTCTACAACGCATCACCGGGTATCACACCAGCGGTATCTCGATGAACTCACTTGGCGGTGGAACCGCCGAGAACCCGTGGAGCAAACACGCACGGATTCCAAAGGCAGAGTCTCAAAGCAAATCCGCTGGAAGCCACTCCCGGTTGTCCAGATGATGCGTTTCCTGCTGAATAGCGCTCACGGTCGCCAGATGAGGCGATCAGAGAACTACGGCCTGAGATGGCCCGATGCTGCTTCGTTTGGGGGATAAAAGCGTTGGAATCTGTCAGCAAGTTACGTGGGAAAACCGCCGCCACTCCAGCAAACATCCGGGAGCGAGCGTCTCCCGCAAGACGCTGCCGGCCCGGAGAAAGCCCGCGCCGGATCTTCTCGTCGCGACGACGAGCAGCGGGGAAACTGTCGAACACAACGGCTGCGTTGCGGGTCTGTCGGCGCCGCAGTGGCCGAAGTTCGGGTCTTGTGATGGCCTCGATTTCGGCCGCGCCGCTTCCCATATCAGAACAATGTGGCGTCTTTTCGGATCTGTCCTGACTGTTGTGTTGCTGGCCGCGGCCGTAGAAGCGGAAGGAGCGTCCGCAGGGGTTGCTGTGGAACCGCTCGGGTCTTGCGGCAACGCTTCCCTTGCAGGTCAAGACGAACCCGGGCGTCGACTACCTGCTTCATCTTCGCGATGTCGAACAGGGGAAAACGTTCTGGCAGCCTACATCCGCGGCGGCGAGTTCTTCCGGGTTCTTGTCCCTCCGGGACGATACGAATTGCTCTTTGCCTCCGGATCCGACTGGCGGGGGGAGGCAGCGCTCTTCGGGCCTGCGACGCAGCGCTTCGAGCTCGACGCACCCTTGGACTTCCAGGCCAAGATGAGCCGGAAAGACGGCCATCTGATCGATCTGCGCGCGCCGACGGACGTCGGCGTTCGCGATTTTGCCTTTGTCAGTGGCTGATGCTCGATCCGGAGAGCCAGAGAGTGAGCCGCCTGCAAACGCCTGCCGTGAAGCCGTACTGGCAGCCCGACATGCCTTTTCTCCCGCCACTGCAATATCCCACAGTCCGATATGACCTGCTGACGCGGGTCTGCGATTGAGATGGTCGTGCTGCGCCGTCCTCGAAAGTCCGGTCTCGTGACTCTCCCTGTGGCACTTGACAATGTATCGACCGGACCGGTCATGGCGATCGGTTTGCCGCACGCCCACCTGCTTCATCAGGGCATTCACGGTCCGGAGGGTGATCTCCTTGCCGGTATTCGCGTCAACAAGAACGGGCGCGATGAGCTGGCCGGTTTCGCGAGAGATCAGGGTGACTGACGGCTCGCCGGGCGCGGGGACGTTCGCGTTCGCCCAGTCGATCAGGGACACAAGCACCGGGTAGAGCGCCTTGCCGCGGTCGGTCAGCCGGTACTCGTGGCGCAGCGGGCGCTCCTGGTAGGTTCGCGGCGCAGCACGCCGGCCGCCTCCAGCTTGCGCAGCCGGTCGGCAAGGACGTGGCGGGTGATGCCAAGCCGCTCCTGGATCTGCTCGAACCGGCGGACGCCAAGGAAGCAGTCGCGCAGCACCAGCATGGTCCAGCGGTCGCCGATCACGGAAAGGCCGCGGGCGACGGGGCAGGCTTCGTTTGGCAAGGTCGTTCCAGCGCATGCGGCCGCATTCTAACAGCGGATTGACAAGTTCCAAAAGAGAACGTACCAAGAGAAAGTTCCAAAACAGAATGCACCTGACGCGTTCCATGTTCCACGGGTCAGAAATAGAGAGATGGGCAAACAGTTGAAGGATGCGACGGCGTAAGGTCTTGCCACTCCAATTGAGCCGCAATCCCGCTCCCCGATGCCGCAGCAAGCGCGCGGGCATCGCGTACGCAACTCCTGCTCGAAGCCCCCATCGCACCGACCCTCGCGCGGCTGGCAGCGCCCAACGTGCTCGCGATGTTTGTGCAGGCCGTGCAGAGTATCTCCGAGGCTTATTTCGTCAGCCTGCTCGGCGTCACGGCACTGGCAGGGCTGGCGCTGGTGTTTCCACTGGTGATGCTGACACAGATGCTCTCAGCAGGGCGCCATCGGCGGGGCGATCTCGGCCTCCGTCGCCCGGGCCCTCGGGGGTGCGGATGTCGCGCGGGCCGCGACGCTGGCGGTCGCGGCCGAACTCATCGCGGTGGGCTTCGCGCTGATCATGGCGCTGCTGGTCGGGGTTTTCCCCGGACAATTCCCTAAATCCCAAGCCGTCTCATCAGACGCTCGACCGTGCAGCGGGCGACATCGAAGCCTTCCCGGCGCAACTGGTGCCAGACCTTGCGCACGCCGTAGACCCGGAAGTTCTCTTCCCACACCCGCTGCACTTCCGGCAGCAGGTCCGCGTCCCGGCGGGCACGATCGCTGGCCCGGGAAGGATCGCGAGCGACGGAAAGCGCGGCATAGTAGGTCCCCTATCGGCAGATTGCTGCGCAATCGCCTGCCGGGCAATGGACGGGGCGATCGGCAGCACCTTGCAGATCGGCTCGACCCCGAAGTCCATGCGGTGCTCCTCGATGAAGGAGATCATCGCTTCAGTGGGCGGTCGAGCTCCGCCTGGGCAAAATATGCACTCGCCTTCTTCAGGATCTCGTTGGCCTGGCGCAACTCCCGCACCTCGCGCTCCAACTCCCTGATACGCGCACGCTCGTCGCTGCTCACGCCATCGCGTCGGCCGCGGTCGATCTCGGATTGCGCCACCCACCGGCGCAACGACTCCCGGCTGCACCCGATCTTCGGAGCAATCGCCCGGATCGCGGCCGATCGGTCGCTGTAGTTGCTCTCATTCTCCAGCACCATCCGTACCGCGCGGTCGCGCGTCTCAGGTGTATAGCGGTTCGCTCTGTTGTCTCGTCCCATGGGCTCCATCCATACTCACTTAGGAGCCTCCGGTGAAACCGGCGCGGTTCAACCAAGGACATCAGCAAAGTGTCGCTGTGGTTGGGGCACGCCACTCTGACGACCACCGAGATCTACACGCGGGGCGATCCGACAGAGAAGCTCGACGCAATGGAATCGATCGTTCCACCGCATCTGCGGCGCGGCGCGTTCCAGCCGTCCGACAGGCTGATCGCGCTCCTCAAACGCTCTTCGTAATGGTAAGTCGGGATGGCGGCGGCGGACACAGGAAATCAGTCACGTCACCGCCAACTCCCCATTACCGGATCTGCCCATAAGGCAGGTAATGGGCGTCGCCCATTAGTTGCAAGAAACCGGCACTGTCCGAAGTGTCAGGGCCCCGCGGCGCGCGACTGGATGGCGGCGCGGGCCGACGACCTGCTGCCGGTCGAGTATTTCCACGTCGTCTCACCCTGCCGGCGGAGATCGCAGGGATCGCGTATTGGAACAAGTGCGAGCTCTACGGGCTGCTGTTCCGGGCCTCGGCGGAGACGGTGACGACCATCGCCGCCGACCCAAGCGTCTCGGTGCAAAGGTTGGCATGACCAGCGTGCTCCACACCTGGGGTTCGGCGCTCACCCATCATCCCCATGTCCACATGATCGTTCCGGGCGGCGGCATGTCACCCGACGGCACAGGATGGGTCGCCTGCCGCCCTGGCTTCTTCCTACATGTGCGGGTCCTGTCGCGGCTGTTTCGGCGCCTGTTCATCGAAGGGCTGATGGCGCTGCATGGCTCGGGTGAACTGACCTTCTTTGCTGATCTCGCAGGGCTCGCCGATCCCGATGCCTTCACGGCTTACCTCGCTCCGCTGTGCAAAACCGAGTGGGTGGTATACGCCAAAACGCCCTTCGATGCGCCCGAGGCGGTGCTGGCTGTTGGATGTCACTGAGAACTGACCCGGCAGCAGTAGGAATTGTCACTGAGAATTGACCCATGTGGAACCTTGCCCCTGACGGGATTTGTCGGGGGTTATCGGAGTGATCGACATGGGATTTTTGAGCGTTATTCGACGTTGGGCGTTACGGGACAAGATGCCCATCCGCGAGATCGCGCGGCGGACCGGGCTGTCTCGCAACACCATCAAGAAGTATCTGCGGGAGGGGATCGTTGAACCCCGGTTCCAGACACCGGCGCGGCCGAGCAAGCTGGACCCGTATGCAGAGAAGCTGACAGGCTGGCTGGTGACGGAGCAGCGCAAGTCGCGCAAGGAGCGGCGCACGGCCAAGCAGATGCATGCCGATCTGGTTCAGCTTGGCTATGACGGCTCGTATGAGCGTGTCGCGGCCTTCGTGCGGACCTGGAAAGGGGATCGGCAACGCGCGCAACAGACGACCGATCGCGGGACATTCGTGCCTCTGGTGTTCCGGCCAGGCGAGGCGTTCCAGTTCGACTGGAGCGAGGACTGGGCCCATGTCGGCGGCGAGCGCATCAAGTTGCAGGTGGCCCACATCAAGCTGTCGCATAGCCGCGCGTTTCTGGTCAGGGCCTATCTGCTCCAGACCCATGAGATGCTGTTCGACGCGCACTGGCACGCGTTCCGGGTCTTCGAGGGCGTGCCGGGCCGTGGGATCTACGACAACATGAAGACGGCTGTCGACCGTGTGGGCGTGGGCAAGAAGCGCGATGTGAATGCGCGGTTCATGGCCATGACCAGCCACTACGTCTTTGAGCCCGAGTTCTGCAATCCGGCGGCGGGCTGGGAGAAAGGCCAGGTCGAGAAGAACGTTCGCGATGCGCGCCACCGACTCTGGCAGGTGATGCCAGCCTTTCCGGATCTCGATGCGTTGAATGTGTGGCTTGAGGAACGGTGCAAGGCACTGTGGGCCGAGACTGCGCATGGCAGCCTGCCCGGCAGCATCGCCGATATCTGGGAGGCCGAGAAGCCTGCACTGATGCCGTTACCCACGGCCTTCGATGGCTATGTCGAACACAGCAAGCGGGTGTCGCCCACCTGCCTGATCACCTTCGAGCGCAATCGCTATTCTGTCCCTGCCAGCTTCGCGAACCGCCCCGTCAGCCTGCACATTTACCCCGAACGGCTGGTGATCGTGGCCGAGGGGCACGTGGTCTGCGCGCATGAACGCATCATTGAACGGTCGCACCAGCAACCTGGCCGCGTCATCTATGACTGGCGCCATTACCTGGCCGTGGTCCAGCGCAAGCCGGGCGCGCTTCGTAACGGCGCGCCCGTTTGTCGAGATGCCGGAGGCATTTCGCCAGTTGCAGGATCAGATGCTGCGCAAGCCCGGCGGCGATCGCGAGATGGTCGAGATCCTGTCCCTGGTCCTGCATCACGATGAACAGGCCGTGCTCTGCGCCGTGGAAATGGCACTGGAGGCGGGCGTGCCGACCAAGACGCATGTGTTGAACCTGCTCCACAGGCTGGTGGATGGCACACCGATCGACCAGCCCGATGTGACGCCGCCTTCAAGTCTCGTTCTGACGAAGGAACCTGAGGCCAATGTCGCACGCTACGACGGACTGCGCGGGAGGAACACGTCATGCGTCATGATCCCGCCGGAGCTGCCATCGTCATCATGCTGCGCAGCCTGAAGATGCCGGGCATGGCGCAGGCCGTGCATGACCTCATGGAACAAGGTGCTCCTGCGTTCGAGGCCGCGATGCCGATGCTGTCGCAGCTGCTCAAGGCTGAAATGGCCGAACGCGAGGTGCGCTCCATCTCCTATCACATGAAGGCCGCGCGCTTTCCGGCCTACAAGGACCTGTCCGGCTTCGACTTCGCCGCCAGCGAGGTCAATGAAGCCCTCGTGCGCCAACTGCATCGGTGCGAGTTCATGGACGCGGCCGAGAACGTGGTCCTGATCGGCGGGCCCGGCACGGGGAAAAGTCATGTCGCGACCGCCATCGGCGTTCAGGCCATCGAGCATCACCGCAAACGCGTGCGCTTCTTCTCGACCGTCGAGCTGGTCAATGCGCTGGAACAGGAAAAGGCCCAGGGCAAGGCTGGAAAGATCGCCGAGGCGCTGGTGAAGACCGAATTGGTGATCCTCGACGAGCTGGGATACCTGCCGTTCAGCGCCTCGGGCGGCGCGCTGCTGTTCCACCTTCTCAGCAAACTCTACGAGCGCACCAGCGTCGTCATCACCACCAACCTGAGCTTCAGCGAGTGGGCGAGCGTCTTCGGCGATGCCAAGATGACCACAGCGCTGCTCGATCGCCTCACCCATCGCTGCCACATCCTCGAGACCGGCAACGACAGCTACCGCTTCAAGGCCAGCTCCGAGACAGCGAAAAGGAAACGGAAGGAGAACCAGCATTGACTCCATCATGAACCAGCAAACATAACGACCGGGCGGGTCAGATCTCGGTGACAATGCCGGGTCAGTTCTCAGTGACATCCAACAGACGCTGCCCCGGCTGATCCCCAGCACGCCGGCCTGGCGGCTGACGCTGAGCTTCGCGGTGGGATCGATCATCTTTTTGCGCTCGGCAGGAGACCCGACTTGCCGAGCGCGCCGGACAAAAAATCGTTCTCCAGCGTCAGCTCTCCGATCTTGGCATGCAGGGTCTTCACGTCGATCGCCGGCTCCGGCTCGGCCTTCGCGCCGTCGCCGAACACCCCGGTCGCGCCCTCGAGCAGCTGGTCGCGCCACTGCTTGATCTGGTTCGGGATGGATGTCGAAATCCTGCGCCAGCTCGATCAGGGTCTTCTCGCCCTTGATCGCGGCCACCGCCACTTTCGCCTTGAATGCCGGGCTGTGGTTCCGGCGCGGTCGTCTTGCCATGGTCTTCTCCTCGCTCGCAGCATCATGCCGCTGTTGCGCGGAAAATCCACTTATCCCGGCTGTTCAGTTTTCCCGAACCACCTCTGAGAAGCCCCAGTTGCCTCATCCGAGTTGAGAGATAGTGCATGTTGGCCTTTGATCCATGGCATGATGAACTCTGGCGTAGGGGAACCGGTTCGTGTGCCGTCGACATACCCGTTGGTCACGAAAGCAGAGATGGCCGGGTCAGTGGGTATTCGGAATCTTGTGCAATGGTTGAAAGAACAGATCGATTTGTCTCTTCGATGAGTAATGGTTTGGTTTGGATACTTGGGTTTGACCGCGGCTGCCCGAAGATCTGGCGCCGCTCCGCCGCGACCGGCCGTGCGTGGGACCTAACGAGGCTAGTTCGCGATGACGCCGATCGCCCACCGCCATGAAGCGGGCGACCGAGTTCGAGGACGATTTGCGCTCAAGTCTGGCGAAAACATGACCTGCCTCAAGAACCGCCAGAGTCCGCACCTGATCCACCGCGTGTTTCGTTGAGCCCGAAGTCGAACTAAGGTTGGCAATCAATAAAAGACCAGAGCACAATTGGGATGTTTTGCATGGGCAGGGTTGCTGAGCTAGGATGAAAGCGGTGCCCTTGCACACGCAACAGATTTGAACATGATGCACCGAACTGGGTTTTGTATGCGATATTCAATTTTCGTGGCAGCGTTTCTTCTCGCCGCTTCGGTCTTGCCGGATGGTGCCACGTCGGACGTGGCGCAGGAAACGCTCATCGAAAGCGGCAATCGCCTTGCGGCTGTCCTGCGCGCAGGGCGCAGCGTCGTGTCCGGCAACCAGGACCTGATCAACGATCCGGATATCGGGGACAAGGGGCTCACTTCGGACGTGTTCCTCGAACAGGTCATCGCCGCCTACGAGGAACAGAACGGCACGCCGCCGTTGACCGATGACCTGAGCGACCTGCAGGTCCGGCTGACGGAGGCGCAGCTTGCTGCGATGGGCGAGGTCGTCGCCGAGGTCCAGGATCAGATCAATGCCGAAGGGCTGGGGTTCAAGGGCTTCATTCCTGCGGTGTTTGCGCGCCTGACCAACGAACGCTTCGGCGAAAAGGTGGGCGACCTGGCCAGAGTCAAGGTCACCGCTCCTCCCGCCTACGTACGCAATCGCAAGGCGCGGCCCGATGCGTGGGAACAAGCGGCAATCGAAGAGAGGTTCCTTGGGGCGAACTGGGAGCGCGGCGCTGCCTACAACGAGATGACGGAAACCGAAACCGGACCGGTCTTTCGCATGATCCTCCCGGAATACTACAGCGCCTCATGCCTCACCTGCCACGGACAGCCCAAGGGCGAGGTCGACGTGACCGGCTTTCCCAAGGAAGGCGGGGATGAAGGGGAACTCGGCGGCGCGATCTCCATCACTCTGAAACCGTGACCGGATCGGGCTTCGTCCGGCGGATCACGGCGCATCGGATCCCCTGGTACATCGGGTCGCTGACCGCCGTTCTCCTGGGCGTGCTGGCGGTCTCGGCCGTGGTCGTCGTGCTCGAGCTCACCGCGAACCAGAAGCGCATCGCAGAAGCCACCGAACGGTTCCACCGCCTGCAGATCGCGGCCGAGGCGGAGCGGAATTTCGGCACCATGCGCTACTGGCTGACCGAGCTGTCGGTGAGCCTGCTCACCCTGTCGGAGCGCCGGGCCGAAGAGGCGCGCACGCAACTCGAGTCCAGTCTCGAGAACCTGCGCGCGTTCGCACCGCAAACGGCGCAGCGTATCGGCAGTGCTGTCGACGAATACTGGGATCAGTCGATTGCGGCGGTCGACGCCTATACCGATGGCAACCGGATCATCGGCAACACGCTGATGGCGCAGACCCGCCAGCAAAGCGCTGCCGTGACGGAAGAATTCGGAGCTCTGGTCCGTGCGTTGGCGCAGGAGGCGGACGCGGCAAACACTGCCGTGGAAGATGCATCCCGTGAAGCGCGGCAAAGGGCGGTACTGGCTTGCCTTGTGATCGTCGCCTGCGGCGCCCTGTTGGCGATCTGGGTGTTGCGGAAGATCCTGTCGCCGCTGGCGCAGGTCGACGCGGCGATGGTCGAGCTTCGTGAGGGGCGTGCGCCGCAGGACCTGCCGCCGGAAGGCCCAGACGAGTTCGGCCGCCTCTCCCACACGCTGCGCGTGATGCACGAGACGCAACAGGAGCGGCGCCGGCTTGAAGCGATGACCGCCGAACAGAGGCAGATGCTGCTGACGGCGATCGAAACCATCCCCGACGGCTTCACGCTCTACGATGCCGACGATCGGCTGGTGATGCGAAACCAGCGCTTTCTCGAGATGTTTCCGCACGCGACGGAGCTGCCGGAGGGGTCGACCTACAGCGATTTCCTCGATGCGACCATTGCCGCCGGGCGGGCCGAGCTCGGCGGCCTCGATGCGGAAGAATGGAAAGCCGTGCGGATGGCCCGGCACGCCGATCACGAAGGTGCCCGGGCTGAAACCCCGTACGCGAGCGGCTGGATGATGGTATCGCGACGCAGGACACCGGACGGCGGCACCGTCTGCGTCTACTCCGACATCACCGAATTGCGTCAGCGCCAGACGGATCTCGAGAGCGCGCGCCACGACGCCGAGACGGCCAATGAATCGAAGAGCCGCTTCCTCGCCTCGATGAGCCACGAGTTGCGGACACCGCTCAACGCGATCATCGGCTATTCGGAGATGCTGATCGAGGATGCGGAGGACAGTGAGGACGCATCGGCGGTCCCGGACCTCGAGAAGATCAAGGCATCGGGCAAGCACCTGCTGTCGCTGATCAACGACATTCTGGACCTGTCGAAGATCGAGGCCGGCAAGATGGAACTGCATATGGAGCAGGTCGATCTCGGCGCCCTCATCGCCGACGTGGAAGCCATGGTCGTACCGCTCATCGCCCGCAACGGCAACGAATTGTCGGTTTCGGTCGACCCGGACGTGGGCAGCATCGAAACCGACCACACGAAGCTGCGACAGATGCTCTACAACCTGCTGTCGAACGCCGCGAAGTTCACAGAAAACGGACGGATCGACCTCACCGTTCGGCCGGAGGATGCGTTCGTGCGGTTCGAGGTGCGCGATCAGGGGATCGGCATGACGGACACGCAACTGGAACGTTTGTTCCAACCCTTCGTGCAGGCGGAAAACTCGACGGCCAGCGTCTATGGCGGCACCGGCCTCGGCCTCTCGATCGTGCGCAGCTTTGCGGAGATGCTGAAGGGCGACGTGACTGTCGTGTCCGCCCCGGGCGAAGGATCCTGCTTCACGATCCGGCTCCCCGCGGCGCGCGACGCAACTCGGGCCGCCGATGACGGCGCGGTCAGGGTCCTGATCATTGACGACGATCCCAGATCGCTGTCGTCGCTGGCGAGTTTCGTCGGGAGCGAGGGGTACACGGTGCGCATCGCGCATGATGGCCAGAGCGGACTCGACATCGCGCGTGAAATCCAACCCGACGTGATCCTGCTGGATGTCATCATGCCCGAACGGGACGGATGGTCGGTGTTGCGGGAGTTGAAAGAGGACGCGATGCTCTGCGAGACGCCCGTCATCCTCGTGTCGGTGGTGACGGACCGCGACATGGGCCTCGCGTTCGGGGCGGTCGACCACCTCGTGAAGCCGATCGATCCGACGCAATTGCTGGATCGGATCGGACGGCTGGTCGGCAATCGCCACCGTGAAGTGCTCATCGTCGACGACGATCCGGCGACCCGTGCGCTCTTCCGACGCCTGCTGGTGCGTGAAGGCTGGGCGGTGCGCGAGGCTGCGGACGGCGCGCGAGCGCTCGCCCTGATAGAAGAACACACACCCGGGCTTGTTATCCTCGACCTGATGATGCCCAATATCGACGGGTTCGAGGTGCTGCGGCGACTCAGGGAAGTCGACAGGAATGCCGGTATCCCCGTGATCGTTGCGACGTCCAAGGATCTCACGCGTCGCGAGATCGACTGGCTGCAGGCGC
Organism: uncultured Alphaproteobacteria bacterium; assembly: GCA_963721175.1. GTDB lineage: Bacteria > Pseudomonadota > Alphaproteobacteria > Rhodobacterales > Rhodobacteraceae > Aliishimia. Next base: position 20,088 of record CAVRIG010000011.1, read on the forward strand.
ATGCCAAGGACGTCGTTCAAAAGGGTGCGGACGGACGGGCCGATCTGTTGGCTGCCATCCGTCGACATGTCGGCAAGGCGCCTGCCACGGCGGAAGGCTGAGCGTATGATCAGGATACTCATCGTCGAAGACAATGAAATGAACCTCGACATGCTGTCGCGGCGGCTGGCCCGGAAGGGGTACGAGATCCTTTCGGCGCGCGACGGTCAGGCCGGCGTCGACATGTGCCGGGCCGAACGGCCGGACCTCGTTCTCATGGACATGAGCCTTCCGGTCGTGGACGGCTGGTCGGCGACGCGGATCCTGAAACAGGATGCGGGCACGTCGTCTGTTCCGATCGTGGCGCTGACTGCGCATGCCATGCAGGCCGATCAGGACAAGGCCATGGAAGCCGGATGCGACGCCTTCGCGACCAAGCCGGTCGACCTTCCCGGCCTGATCGAGACGATCGACAAGCTTCTCAACGGCTGATCCGATGGCGCCGGGACCCGACATTCGCCGCAAGGCCCTCCTGCTCCGCATCGCGCAGCGGTTGTCCGGCCCGGCGGAGGCAATTGCAGGTTTTCAGGACATCGTGCTGGAAGAACTCCACAAGAGCGGCCCAAAGGACGCGATCGAGGATGCCGAGAAGGTACGGTTGGCCGCCCGCGACCTGCTCGCGCGTGTGGCGTCCCTGAAGACTGACGACTCGGATCTCGAAGTCGACAAGAACCGCCTGCGCCATGATCTGCGCACGCCGGTGAACGCGATCCTGGGCTATTCGGAACTGATCGTGGAGGAGTTCGGCGACCAGATCGCGCCCACCGTTCTGGCCGACATCCGCACGGTGATCGGTGAATCCGCCGTTCTTGTGGGCCAAATCGACAAGGTCATGGACGAGACCGCGGATTCCGCACAAGCCGGCATCGATTCCCTGACGGCCTATTCGCTGCAAGAAACGCTGTCCCTGTTTCACCGCAACGAGGAGACGCTGAGCGGCCACATTCTCGTGGTAGACGATATCGCCCAGAACCGCGAGTTGCTCAAACGCCAGCTGGAACGGCATGGCCACGAGGTGACCCTCGCCGCCTCCGGTCGGGAGGCGCTGGCGCTGCTCGAGACACAGGACATCGATGTCGCGCTCGTCGACATCCTCATGCCCGATCTCAACGGCATCGATCTCTTGTCGCATCTCAAGGCGCGCAAGGACTGGCGGCAGATCCCGGTCATCATGGTCTCCGGCCTCAAGGACATCGAGGCTGTCACACGCTGTATCGAGGCGGGCGCGGAGGACTACCTGGCAAAACCGGTCGACCAGGTGCTGCTCAAGAGCCGGGTGCGTGCCTGCCTCGAAAAACGCAGGTGGCAACTGCAGGAGCGGGAATACGTCGCCCAGATCGAGTACGAACGCGATCGCGCCGACTCCCTGCTTCACGCGATGCTGCCCGCGCAAGTGATCCAGCGGCTGCGCAACGGAGAAGAGGTGATCGCCGACCGGTTCGACGCTGCGACCATCGTCTTTGCGGACATCGTGGAATTCACGCCCATGGCCGCGCGCCTGCCAGCGGCGGAACTGGTGAAACGGCTGACCGAGCTGTTTTTCGCCTTCGACGACATTGCCGAACGTCACGGGGTCGAAAAGATAAAGACGATCGGCGATGCCTACATGGCCGCCTGCGGCATCCCGGAACAGCGTGAGGATCACGCAGACCGTGCGCTGCAGTTCGCGCGGGATCTGATCCGCGCAACCTGCGATGAGAAGCATGCGGGTATGTCGATCCGCGTAGGACTCAATTCCGGACCGGTGATCGCCGGCCTGATCGGACGCGTCCGTTTCGTCTACGATGTCTGGGGGGCGACGGTGAACCTCGCGAGCCGGCTCGAGGCAAGCGGAGAGCCGGGCCGGATTCACATCTCCGAAGCGGCTCGCGCGATCTTGCTGGACCGGTTGGACGCCAATCCCGAAGAACGCGAGCACGACCTCAAGGGTGTCGGGAAGGTCAGGACGTTCCTCATCGATTGACGCCCGCAGTCCCAGCTTTGATTGAAGTCAGCCAGCGGCGGCCGTGCGACCCCAGGAACGATCCATGCGCAGGTCCAGAAGCGGGTTCACCACCACTTTTTCGATGCCGAAGCAAGGAGGCGCGGTGCCGACCTCTCCCTCGCTCACCAGAACGCCGATCACCCGACTGGTATCGCCCTGCTCGTCTCCCACCGGCAAGAGGTTCATCCACGCCTGCAACGGGGGACGGCCAGAACCGGTGTCGGCGCTCAGGCGAAGCGATGCGGTCGCGGGGCTTTCGAACACGTCTTCAAGCAGTTCAGCGAACATCTCCTGGCAACCCGCCGTCAGAAGCGAAGAGATCGGCATGCCGCGCATGGGCTGTCCCATGAGGCGACTCAAATGCGATCCGACGACGCAGAACTGCGCGCGCCCGGGTGCAGGTCGTTCCACCGCGAAGCAGTATTCCAGAGCGCCCTTGAACGCGCGCGGGTCGATCTCGGTGCGGAGCGGAAGCAAGCGCGGACCCCGCAGCGCATTCCAGTAATTCTCGACCTGGGCCAAGGACGCTCTGCGCTGCATGGCCTGCGGGTCCGCAAAGTCCACCGCTGCTGCGACCCGCTGGCTACCGAATCTGTTCCCGAAACTGTTCACGATGTACCCAATCCACTATCCAAGCTTCGAAACTGCAACTGCGCAATGATGTCCCGCCAAAGTTGGAACACCATGTCCAAGCGTGCCTCAAGCCGTCGTTTGGCTCAATTACCCAATTGTCGACCCGACAATCCCGGGAACTAACCCTTGATGTATGATCCGTCATCCATTGCGCTCCCGCCGGAGCGGGACGGCTTGGAAGTCGGCGACCGTCTCGCTAGCATCAATCGACAATTCCTCTGCTCACCTCCATGAGTTCCTCCCAGTCGGTGTCGCGGGAGTGGATGTCATTGTTCTTGCGGTCTATCGTCAGGAAAGAATGGCCATGGACGTAAGACCACAGGATGTAGGCCTTTCGCTGAACAACCGCGTCGTCGAGCGACGGCCCAAGGTGATCTGCGGTTGCCTTCACGACGACATCGAAACACGCCGCTCCCTTGTCGAGCAGTTCCTCGTCGTCCTCGTGGCCATCGGTCCGCCCGAAGACAAGACGAAAGACGCCGGGCTCGGTGCGGGCGAAATCCACATAGGCCTGCCCGATGGCGGCGAGGGCCTCCAGCGAACCGAACGGCTGCCCGGACGCGCCCGTCTCCATCGCGTGCCGCAGCCGATCCATGGCCTCCGAAACGACCCCGCGCAGGATCTCCCGGCGGTCCTTGAAGTGCTTGTAGGGGGCGGCCGAACTGACGCCGGCGCGGCGGGCGGCCTCGGCGATCGTGAAGCCGTCCGGTCCGTGGGTTTCGACCAATTCGCGGACCGCCGCGATGAGCTGCGCGCGGAGATCGCCGTGATGATATCCGCCCTTGGCGCGCGTTAAAGTTCTGGGATTCAAGCTCGATGCGGCTTGAGCCGGGATACCGCGTGACGCGACGGTTCGTCGGGCGGATCGAAGCTGCGGCAGAGGCGGATCTCGGATTCGAATTCGGCGGTCGGATCACTGAGCTGCTGGTCGAGGAGGGCGATGCGGTGCCGGCGGGCGCAGTTCTCGCGCGGCTCGACCGCACCGCACTGATCCCCGAGCGTGCGGCACTTGAGGCAGAGCTCGATGCGACGGCGACCGATGCCGAGCTCGCGCAATTGACGCTCGTGCGTAACCACGCGTTGAGCGAACGCGGTTTGCCGCCCGGGTCCCGGATCGTCGTCGAGGCGCCCGATCGGGTGGCTCCGGGACAGGTCCTGCTGCCACAGCTCGCCCTCCTGTCCGTGGAGTGATCGGCATGGACACGCTGTTCTTTCGCTAGCCGCGCCTCGTGATGCTGTCCCTCCTCATGATCCTGTCGGCCGGTCTGTCCGCCCTGGTGTCGATTGGGCAGCAGGAAGACTCCACGATCACCAACATCTTCGCGACCGTCACGACCGTCTTTCCGGGAGCGGATCCAAGCCGTGTCGAGGCGCTGGTGACCGCGAAGATCGAGACCGAACTGCGCACCATCCCGGAGGTCGACACGGTGCGTCCACCTCGGTGACCGGCGTGTCGGTCATCTCGATCGATCTTGTCGAGACCTTGCCGAAGGAGACCATCGAACAGGTCTGGAGCGACGTGCGTGATGCGATTGCCGACGCGCAGCGGCTGTTCCCGGAGGGCGTGCGCGAACCCGAGTTCGACAGCGACGGCGCCGGAGGATATGCCGCGATCTTCGCCCTGACCATGCCCGAAGATTTCAGTCTGGCACGTGCCGCACGCGAGGCGGATGCGCTGGCCGACCGGTTCCGGAGCGTTGCCGGGACAAGTTTCGTCGATCTTAGCGGCCTGCCAAAAGAGGAAGTGCTGGTGACGCTCGATCCGGCGCGGGTGGCAGCGCTGGGCCTGACGGCAGACGCAGTCTCTGCCGCCATTCGCGCCGCCGACGCCAAGATGCAGGCCGGCGGGCTGCGCGGAGACCAGAGCGATCTCGTGCTCGGCCTGACCGAGGAGATCGCGTCGCTGGACCGGCTGCGCAAGGTGGTGCTGCGTGAGAACGCGGCCGGTCGCGCGACGCTTCTGGGGGACGTGGCGGAGATCACGCGCGGGCGGCGCACGCCGCTCGCCGAGGCTGCGCTCTTCCGGGAACGGTGCGGCCGGGCAGGCTGTCGAAGCTTCTCGGCTGGTCCTTGTCAATTCTGCCGCGCCGGGTCCGCGTGCGGGTCGTGGGGATGAACATGAAGGGGATGTATCGAAAGTCGGAGGCGCCGCGCGTCGTGAAGGGCTGATCCTCGCCTGAGAATGCACCCTCGGGGCGTTGTTGCCACCGCCGGTGCCGCCGGGTTCGAGGTGTCGGTCGAGATCGCAACCCGCATTGGATATGGCCTGTCGGTCGAGGATCCCCGACTGGCATTTTTTCATGCTGGTATTGTTCCGTGACGTGACAGTAGCCACCTTGTGTCTGTTGGCACTCATGTTTGGCGAGTGCCAACAGTCTTTCAGTTTTGCCATACCCCCTCGGAAACCTCACAGAAGGATTCTTTTCCGAATGTTCACACCCCTCCATGACCGGGTTCTGGTCCGCCGCATCGAAGGCGACGACAAGACTTCCGGTGGACTGATCATCCCCGACAACGCCAAGGAAAAGCCGCAGGAAGGCGAAGTGGTGTCGGTCGGCGCCGGCAGCAGAGACGATGCGGGCGACCTCATTCCCATGGCCGTCAAGTCCGGCGACAGGATCCTGTTCGGCAAGTGGTCCGGCACCGAAATCAAGCTTGATGGCGAAGAACTTCTCATCATGAAGGAAAGCGATGTGCTGGGCGTGATGGCCTGAGCCCACCAGACTTTCCGAACACACCCAACAAGGAGCACCCATCATGGCTGCAAAAGACGTCCGGTTCGGCACAGATGCCCGCGACCGCATGCTGAAAGGCATCAACATCCTCGCCAACGCCGTCAAGGTCACGCTGGGACCCAAGGGCCGCAACGTGGTTCTCGACAAATCCTATGGCGCGCCGCGGATCACCAAGGACGGCGTGACCGTCGCCAAGGAGATCGAACTCTCCGACAAGTTCGAGAACATGGGCGCGCAGATGGTCCGCGAAGTGGCCTCCCGCACCAACGACGAAGCCGGGGACGGCACCACGACGGCCACGGTCCTGGCACAGGCGATCGTGCAAGGAAGGCATGAAATCCGTCGCCGCGGGCATGAACCCGATGGACCTCAAGCGCGGCGTCGACAAGGCCGTCGCGGCGGTGATCGCCGAGATCAAGGCGATGTCGCGCCCGGTGGGCGACAGCGACGAGATCGCCAAGGTGGCCTCCATTTCCGCCAACGGCGAGACGGTGATCGGACAGCAGATCGCGGACGCGATGAAGAAGGTCGGCAACGACGGCGTCATCACGGTCGAGGAGAACAAGGGCCTCGAGACCGAGCTTGAAGTGGTCGAGGGCATGCAGTTCGACCGCGGCTACCTGAGCCCGTATTTCATTACCAACGCCGACAAGATGTCGGTCGAACTGGAAGATTGCGTGATCCTGCTGCACGAGAAGAAACTCTCGTCCATGCAGATGCTGGTGCCGCTTCTCGAAGCGGTGATCCAGGCGGACAAGCCGCTGCTGATCGTGGCCGAGGACATCGAGGGAGAGGCCCTGGCGACGCTGGTCGTCAACAAGCTGCGCGGCGGTCTGAAGGTTGCCGCCGTCAAGGCACCAGGGTTCGGCGACCGCCGCAAGGCGATGCTGCAGGACCTGGCCATCGTGACCGGCGGCCAGCTGATTTCCGAGGATCTCGGCATGAAGCTGGAGAAGGTGACGATCGACATGCTCGGATCGGCGCGTCGCATTTCCATCACCAAGGACAATACCACGGTGATCGACGGCGGGGGTGAAAAGCCCGAGATCGACGCACGGGTTTCGCAGATCCGCACGCAGATCGAGGATACGACCTCGGACTACGACAAGGAAAAGCTCCAGGAGCGGTTGGCCAAGCTGGCGGGCGGCATTGCCGTCATCCGCGTCGGCGGCGCCACGGAAACCGAGGTCAAGGAGCGCAAGGACCGGATCGACGACGCCCTGAATGCGACCCGCGCGGCGGTTGCCGAAGGTGTCGTTCCCGGTGGCGGCGTGGCCCTGGTGCATGGCGGCAAGGTGCTGACCGGGCTGAAAGGCGACAATTCGGACCAGGATGCGGGCATCAAGATCATCCAGCGTGCGATCCAGGCGCCGCTGCGCCAGATCGCCGAGAATGCGGGCGTCGATGGGTCGGTGGTCGCGGGGAAGGTGCTCGAGAACGAGAGCAAGACCTTCGGCTTCGATGCGCAGAGCGAAGAATACGTGGACATGCTCAAGGCCGGCATTATCGACCCCACCAAGGTCGTTCGCGTCGCGCTGGAAGACGCCGCGTCGATTGCGGGATTGCTGATCACCACCGAGGCGATGCTGGCCGACAGACCCGAGAAGGCACACGCCGGTGGCGGTATGCCTGACATGAGCGGCATGGGCGGCATGGGCGGCATGATGTAGGCGCCGCCTGCGCCACACCGCTGGGTAATGCCTGTGTGACATCAAGCCGGCCCCTTCCGCCGTTCAGGGAAGGGGCCGGCTTTTGCTTTTCTATTGCGACGGAACGGCCAGGCTCGATCGCAACCGCGGCGCGGCAAAGTCGATGAAGGCGCGGATCTTGGGCGCCAACAGTCGCGCGGGCGGATAGACGATCTGGATCGGGACCGCCGGCGGCATGAACGGTTCTAGCACCGCGGTGAGGCGACCGTCCCGGAGGCTTGACGCCACCATGTAGGACAGGGCCATGCAGATCCCGTCCCCGCGTTGGGCGGCAGCGATGGCGGCGACCGCATAGTTCACGCGCAGCCGCGGCGACAGTTCCATGGCCACGGCCCTCCCGTTCGATCCGACGAAGAAAACCTCCCGTCCGGATATCAAGCCCGAGAAGGCGATGACATCATGCGTCCTGAGATCCGCGGGCCGCTCCAGACGGCCGCGCCTGTCCATGTACTCGGGTGCCGCGACGAGGAGGCGCCGCATTTCCCCGACACGCGACGCGACCAGGGAGGAATCGGGCAAGACGCAGATGCGGAAGGCGACGTCGACCCCGTCGTTCACGAGATCGACCACGCGGTCGAGCAGGAGGACCGAAGCGGTGATCCTCGGGTTCTGGCGCAGGAACTCCGCGACCAGCTCGACGAGGTGGATCTGCCCGAACATCCTCGAGCATGTGACCGTCAGATGTCCACTCGGTTCCGAGGTCTCGCCCGCCGCCATCTGCTCGGCGGCTTTGATCTCTCCCAGCAGGCGTCGCGTGCTTTCGAAGTATCGTGATCCAGCCTCCGTCAGGCACAGCCGACGGGTGGTTCGATTCAGGAGTTGGACCCCAAGACCGTCCTCGAGCGCGGCTATCGCCCGGGTCACGGTCGGTGGAGACCTCCCGAGTTTCGCCCCTGCGGTCACGAACCCGCCGGTCTCGGCGACCGCGAGGTAAACTTCCATGGCGCGAAGGCGATCCAATCCGGTTCTTCCAGTTTGCGCAACAAACTCTTGCTGCTCGGACCGGTCACCGCCCGCACGACCGGGCCGACCAGGGAAAGGATGCCCGAACGCGCACTCCGGCTGAACGTCGACGGGCAATCCCGTTCGCGTTGGCGATGACCGGCGGGTTCGGACAAGTTGCATGACGGAGAAACACCCGATGGAGAAGTCGTCCGAATTCGACGCACGGAGTGCCGGCGCGGCCTACGACCGCTACATGGACCGGTGGAGCCGCCTCATCGCGGCGGAATTCCTGACTTGGCTCGATGCACCGACCGGGGCCGACTGGCTCGACCTCGGCTGCGGCACCGGGGCGCTGACGGAAACGATCCTGCGTGTCGCTTCTCCTGCCTCGACGCCCTGTGGCAGCCGTTCACGATGGGCGCCGGGCCGGCGCCGGGATACCTGGCAAAGCTGCCGGATCGCCTGCAACGCGACATCCGCGCTGCCATGTGCGACCGGTTCGGTTGCAACGGCGCAGTGAACCTGGCGGCGCATGCGTGGGCGGTTCGCGCGGCGCCGAACCGAAAGCATGAGGCGCGTCGGCGGACATCGTCGGCGCGTCGCAATCTGACGAGGCGCCGCGACGGAATCCCTATCCCCGGCGCCGTCGCGCTGCATCTGTCCGGATCACCCTTCGCTGCGCTTTCTCAGGATCTCGACCTGATCGGTCAGGGCACTCACCTGCTGTGACAGACCGGCCACGGCCTGCAACACGCTCTCGAACCGGGGGTCAGGTCCCGGGAAGCCGCGGCCCGGATCGAACACGCCGTCGTTCTCGATCTTCTCGAGCTTCAGCTCCTTGTGCTCGTGCTTGAACTCCTTGTGTTCATGCTTGAACTCCTTGAGTTCGGGTTTCTCCAGTTTCTCGTTCTTTTCGTGTTTTTCCAGCTTTTCGAATTTCTCCGGCTTCTCCGGCTTTTCATTCTTGATTTCCTTCAGGAAATCCTTCGTCCGCTCGGGGAATTGCTTGTCGAAGAAATCCTTGATCGGCGCCTTGCCGAGTTCGGACGCGGACTTCGACGTCAGATGCCCGAGAATCGCGGCCAGATCGCGGACACGCAAGTCGCTGACCGGCTGGTCGAGGTCGATGCTGACCTCCGGGCGGTCGCCCGAACCGATGAACGGTTCCTTGTTGTCGTCTGTGCCATTGTCGTTGTCGGCCATGTTAGCCTCCTCTTTCAGGCTGCGGTGAATGTGGTGCAGGCAGGGTCCGGACCGGGCGACTGACCTGAGCCACGGGAAAAGGGCAATTCGGGGCGGCCATCCCGCAGATGTTCCGCGATGGCCAAAGAAATGGCCTGCCCGGTGTGCCTCTCGTAATAGATGAAACCGGGGCACGGATTGACTTCAAAGCAGTACCAGACCCCGTCCGGCGTCTCCTTGAGGTCAATGCCCGCGTGCAAAAGACCAAGATCGGCGGCGATGCGCAGGCAGGCGGTTGCCACCGCGGGCGGCAGTTCGGCCGGCTCCATCTGAACCTCCAGCCCGTCCCGTCGGGCGTACCGGTAGTCGACTGCCTCCGTCAGGATGCGTGTGGCAAAGAGTTGCTCGCCAACCGTATGAACCCGCACGTTGCAGCCGGGCACGAAGGCCTGGAACTGCGCCGGTCCGTGGCGCAGCAGGTCGAGGCGCGCCATCTGCGCCTCCTCCAGCCGCCGGACGACGGAGCGGATGCCGCTGATCGACTTGTAGATCAGCGCGCCATGTTCGTCGCGGAAAGCCCGCACCGCGTCCGGGTCGTTGGTGACCATCGTCGGCGGGACCAGGAGACCCGCGCTCCCGATCAACTGGAGCTGGTGCGGCTTGCTGTTGTTCGACATGCCGCCGCCCGACCGGTTCATGACCGGGCACGCGAGGTGATCCATCAGAAGCGCCAGCGCCGCATCGGCCTCGTGTTGAACCTGGTGGGCTTGCGCGTCGGGAAGACCCTGCGGTTGCACCCGGGCTTCGGCGCCGAGAAAACGCACGAAGGCGCCGCTGATCTCTTCCAGGTCCAGGGTCCAGGAGGGCCCTTGGAGCCGCCCGGCCCAGGTTCCCTGGCGCCAGAACAGATCCATGCCGTGGCCCTCCGGGTAGCGGCCGAGATCGAGCAATCGGTACGGAATTTCGCATTCGGCGAGCCTGGCGCAGACAAGTTCCGTCACGGAATCGGCGATGCCACCTGCGACCAGAATCATGGCGCGACCTCCAGTTCGACCGCATTCCGCGCCACGGTTCCTTGCAGAAGATCGATCAGTGCCGCGACGATGCGGGTCTGCGTCCGTGTCTCGAAGTGGAGCAGCTGCGGCAGCGGGTCGACGTTCACGACGGCCCAACCCTTCCCGACACGCCCCAGGACAAGCTCGACGAAATCCAGCCCGACAATCCTTGCGAACCGCTCAAGGCTTGCGGTCAGCCTTGCAAGCGTCTTGCCCGGCGGAATGTCCCAGATCACCTCTCCGCCCACGATGCACACGGAGCGTGGCGTTTGATGCGGCTCGATCAGACAGACGGGCGCCAGGGCCTGCAGTTTTTCGATGCCCGCCCAGTCCGTCGGTCCGACAAGCCAGCTTTGCCCCTGCACGAACGAGACGCAAACGGCACCGGGCAGCGCGTCGGCCTCCAGTTCGCGGCGGAATGCCCGTGCTGCTGCCGGGTCGGTCGTAATCCGGATCGAGGGCACGGTCAGCCCCGCCCGGGCAAGCCGCGGCAGCCAGTATGCGAGTGGGGTCTGCGGCCGGTACCACAGATCCGCCCCAACGCGATTGACGACCGGACAGTCGAGCGCCGTCAGCCAAGCCAGGAGGGCGGCCTGGTTTTCCGATTGAACATAAGCGTGATCGGACGCACTCCACCCGGCCGGATCGAGGAAGCCTGTGGAACGGACAAGGACGCTTTCGACATCCTTGTCCGCTTCGTCAAGGCGGAGTGTCGCCTCGGGAACTCGCACGTCACCATGTACATCTATTCGCAGGTCGAGTTTCTGCGAGTCTGAAATGGCCAATTCCAGAATGCGCGCCTTGAAGCCGCATTTTGCCATTCCGGACAGCACTGCCCCGCATAAAGGATCTGCAGAGTGTCCAATAATTATATGCATGGTTTCAAACTCGGAAAAGGATTACAGGTCGCACCAATTATTGAAAACGACGTGATAATCACTCGCAAATAATCTGGCCCCGCCTCTCGGCAGTTGAAGATAACAAATTTTCCGAAGGTCATCGTTCTGCAAAGAAAACCTTTGCATCTACGATTTCGGCACCCCACGCCCAGACCAAATGTTTACTCCTGATTGTCGATTCCGTCAATGAGCTTGATTGAAACCTCATGTTCCGAGTGCCCCGGCCCGTAGAGTTGCAGCCATTGATCCAGTGGTCCAGGCCTGAATATTCCGAATTTTGGCGTCGTGTGAATATCCGGTTTCGGGCTGGCGCGCTTCTCCACGCGTCAATTATCCTGTGTCCAGATTTGAAGCGCTCTGCTATGCTCTCGTTTTACGTGAGTCGTGCTTTGAGACTTCCAATGACTGAATAACGCTGTGTCAAAGCAGCGCAAGATGTTCCTAAAAGAAGTGCCGGACTGATCGCCTTGCCGCATAGGCAAGGTGTATGGATCTTTATATCTGGAGTGAAACCAAAAATGGCTTCGATTGGAATTCCGAACCCGGATTGCAGCGATCGGCGGACGGCTGATCGGGCGCGCCGCGAGGCACGTGATCGCGTCGCATCGCGCCACGCGGGCAGTGCAACGACCGTCAACGGAGAAGAGACCGCCTTCGATCTCGGCTACGCCTTGAACTTTCACAAGGGGCTGCCGCACGATGTCTGCGGAATGGTCCATCGCCCGAGCTACGAGGCCATGGTCCGCATGCTGTCCGACCAGGAATACGGGGCCTTCGAGACCATTGCGGTGGGCAAGAACCGTCACGCAGGGTCCGACGCCCCGAATTCGCCGCGCTACACCGCGACGACGAAGGAAGCCGAGACCGGCAAGCCGCTCGGCTACCGCAAGATGGTCAGCCCGTTTAGCGGCCATGTTTTCGACACCGAAGGCGCCGATGCCGGCATCTTCACGATCGGACCGGCTCCGCTGGCGGATTCCGATGAACTCGCGGCGGAAATGGCCGAACTCTATGTCATGGCGCTGTTGCGCGACATGCCGTTCGAGACGTTGCGCGCTGCGACGGGGACCGGTGGCGGGCTGACGGATACCCTGATCACCGCGCTTGCCGGAATGGAATGGTTCACGCCGACGCCGCCCCTGATGTCGATGCTTCCGACCGAGTCGGAGTCGCGGCGCTTCCACCTGCGCCAGAGGATCACATCCGGTTCCGACCTTTTCAGAGGATCCACTGCCGGGGCCAAGGTCGGTCCGATGCTATCGCAATTCCTGCTCGCGGGCAGCACGACATCGGACCGGGAGACGAACTACTTCACTTTCGTGACGCCGGCCGGAACCCCCGCGCCAAACGATCCGCCAACGTCGAGCTTCGCGCCCGGGCGGCGCGCGGAGTTCGGACGCGAAGACGGCTTCGTCAAGTTCGGCACGCAGATCGTCGACCAACGTTCCGTCGTGGCGGACGCGGGCATCGATTACCTGACCGACTGGGCATCGTGGCTCGACGCGCAGAACGGCGTGGATTTCGCGGGCATCGACCGAATGGAACGTGACCGCCGGTTCCTGACCACGCCGCGCGACCTGGCCACCTATGTTCATTTCGATGCGCTCTACCAAGCCTACCTTGTGGCCTGCCTGCTGATGCTTGGCGATGGCGGACACTTCCCCTTCGACCGGGGATTGCCAGAGACGGGCAGCCGGACGCGGGCCAGCTTTGCATCTTTCGGCGGACCGCACGTTCTCTCGTCGGTGACAGAAGTCGCGACGCGGGCGTTGAAGGCGGTGTGGCGGCAGAAATGGCTCTATCACCGCCGTGCGCGCCCCGAGGCGGTCGCGGCCTTGCTGACACTGAAGGCAGAGGACGACGCAAACCCCGGAGGCACACCAAAGATCGCGAACGAAGAACTGGGCGCGACGCTGCACGCGCTTCTGGGCAAGATCCCGGCGCCGATCCTTCAGGCGGTTGCGGCCCACAACACGGCGCAGAATGCCGCAACCGGGCGGCCGATCACGCCGCTCGCAACCTTGCCGGCCGACTTCCCGCAGATCGATTCCACGCGCAACTACCTGCTTCCGATGGCTTTCCCCGAGGGTTCGCCGACACACCCGGCCTACGGGGCGGGACATGCCACCGTGGCGGGGGCCTGTGTCACCGTTCTCAAGGCGTTCTTCGAGATGTACGACGCAGGCGGAAAGGAGCGGGCGTGGCCGCTGCCGCTCCTCGTGCCGGACGCCAACGGCCTGCGGCTGGAACAGGTCACGGACGGCTCGAGCGTCACCGTTCAGGGCGAACTCGACAAGCTGGCATCCAACATCGCGATCGGCCGGAACATGGCCGGCGTCCACTATTCGACCGACTACTTCGAGTCGCTCCGGCTTGGAGAGCGTGTCGCGGTCTCGATCCTGGTCGACCAGCTCTCGCTCTACAACGAGCCGGTCTCGATGACCTTCAAGAGCTTCGACGCGGATCGGATACGCATCTCCTCGAATGGCAACGAGGCGTCGCTGCGCATCTCCGTCAACGGCAGCAACGGACACCCGTCCGAATTGATCGCCGCCGAGCTCTGGTACGATCGCTACGCGTCGTGACACACATCCGGTCGCGCGACAGCGCGACCGGAACGCGCCGGTGTCGCTCCTGGAGAACCTGCGGAAGGCAGTATCCGGCACCAGGACCGACGAGACGTGGCAGAAAAACGACATGGCGGTCGAATCCCTCTCAGACAAACCCGGAATCTGGGTCGTAGCTTTGACCTATGTGACCTGAAGACTGGCGATGTTGGGGAAGACGCACATGCACAAGCTTGTTGGCGCGGCTGTTGCCGCAATGGTGACCGGAACACAGGCTTTTTCCGGATCTGCGGGAGACGAGATCAGTCGCGGCAAGTATCTCGTCGGCGTCATCGGGTGCGCCGACTGCCACTCACCGCACACAACGGACGGAGCGCTCGATTTGCCGAACGCGTTTTCCGGCGGGATGGGGTTCGAGGTTCCCGGCCTTGGCGTGTACTGGGCGCCGAACCTGACGCCCGCATCGTCCGGGCTCGGGGCTTGGAGCGAAGCGGAGATCGTGCAGGCGATCCGGACGGGAACCAGACCCGACGGGCGGAAGCTGATCCCGATCATGCCCTGGACCTTCTATGCGGACCTCACGGATGACGACGTCACCGCGATAGCCCGCTACCTCAAGAGCTTGGCCCCGATCGAGAACGCGGTTCCGGCACCGATCGGACCGGGCGAGGCTGCACCGGCCCCCTACCTGGCCCTCGTGATGCCGTCCGCGCCGAAAAGCTAGGGAGCACCGCCTTGGGCGTGGAAGCCTGCATTCCGGCCGGCCCGGCCGGGGCCATCCAGCCAAGTGGTGGGTGCCGGATCACGTCGACGTCCGACAGCCTGGAGTTTGCCTGCGATCCGGGCGAAACGATCCTGGAGGCTGCTCTGCGGGCGGGGATCCCGTTCGCGCATGCCTGCGGGGGCAACGCGCGCTGTTCGACCTGCCGCATCTGGCTGGCGAACGATCCCGCGGAATTGCCATCCCCCAATGCGGCGGAGGCGGCGCTGAAGGAGAGGCTGGCGCTCGGGTCGGAGATTCGCCTGGCATGTCAGTTGCGGCCGACGGGGGCGGTGAACTTCAGGCGCCTCGTCCTGGACGAGAGCGACCTCAGGATCGCCAATCAGCTCGATCGGCGCCACCCGATGCAGTCCGGCGAAATCCGGAACGTGGCGGTCCTGTTCTTCGACGTGGCGGGCTTCACCAGTATTGCCAAGCGGATGCCACCCCACGACGTGATGTTCCTGCTCAACAAGTTCCTCGCCCAGGTCAACAAGGTGCTGGAGAAATACGGCGGCTACTTCGACAAGACGATCGGAGACGGGTTCGTCGCGATCTTCGGCGTGAAGGGCGCGGAGGCCTGTGCCCTGCGCGCGGTTGCAGCCGCGATCGAGATACTGGACACCGTGGAACGTGCGCGCCCGATCGTGCGGCAGCTCTATGACGTGGAATTCTACGGCCGGATGGGGCTGCACTACGGCGAGGCCCTGATCGGAGCGCTCGGCCCGCCGGGGGAGGAGCGGCTGACGGTGATCGGCGACGTCGCGAACATGGCCAGCCGGGTCGAACAGGCCAACAAGGATGCAGGGACATCGTTGTTGGTGACGCAGGAACTCTATGAGGAAGTCCGCGACGACGTGGTGTCGCCCGATTTCCTGCGTGTCGCGATCAGGGGCCACACCGAACGAAAGACTCTCCACGAAGTGACCGGCCTGAAACCGGCTGCACGGGAAAGGGTCGAAACGCTTGCGACACTGCCCGTTTCCGATCTGCCGCAGCGCCGTTGGGAAAGACTGCTCGAACTCGGCAATGCTGCCGGAAGGAGGCGTCCTGATCGTGCCGCAGACGCGTCTGGATGTCGTCCTGACCCGGCGCGACGGGCGCGTCTTTGCCTTCAACAACCATTGTCCGCACGCAAGGCTTCCCTTTTTCGGGGCGGAGATTCCGGAAGGCGCGCCGATGCCGCCAACTCCGGCCGAAAGCCAGGTCATCGGCAACACGCGCATTTCCTGTCGCTTCCATGAAACCGTGTTCGATCTCGAAACCGGAAAGATCCTGTCGTGGTGCCCGGCCCTTGCGGCCGACGGCACGGTCCCCGGCCTGGAGATCTTCGGAGACGTATCGAAAAACGAAGCGCCGCTCGAAGTGTTCAGATGCCGCGAGTACGAAGGCGGGATCTGGGTTGCGCTGTGACGATCCGGTGGCCCATCTCGGCGCGGTTCGTATCGATACCATCTTTCCCGGTCTGTTCATCCCGGCCATGTGCTGCCAAGTGTTGACACGCTGACAGAATTCAACCGCTACTGAGGCCGGGGAAGAATGCTTGTGGACGCAACGGGTCGTGGCCCGTGTGGCGACATGGCATTTCCAACGGATAACCGAAGTCTGAACAGAACCAAAGGAGCGATCATGGCGGCAACACAGAACAGCAAGGCGACAACCGAAGATGTCGAAGCTCAGATCGAGCAGATCCAGAAGGACATCTCGACGCTGACGCGTCTTATCACCGAGGTCGCGGGTGCCAAGGCCGAAAACACGAAGGATATCGCGCTCGATCAGGCTGCGGACCTGATCGCTCGGACGAAGAAGAATGCGGAGTCGGTGAAGCACAGGGCCGAAGGCGCCGCGCATTCCCTCGAACACTACATCGAGGAAAAGCCGGTACAGTCGGCGATGATCGCGCTTCTTGCCGGGCTCGTGGTAGGCTGGTGGTCGCGGCGATGAAGAGGTGCGCGAATGCTCCTTGACGTCGTGAAGTCGGCACTTGCCCCCGAGGTTGCGGCGCTGAAAAGGATGCGAACGCGGGCGATGCTGACCGGGCTGGCGCTGGTGGTCTTTGTCTTTGCATTTTTTTTCGGGATGCTCGCTCTTTTTCTGGGTCTTTCGGAGACGATGCGGGACTGGGTCGCCGCCCTGGTCGTGGCGGCCGTCGGGGGCGCCATCGGTGGCATTATCCTGCTGATTGCGCGAGGAAAAAGGCGTGGCCGCCGGATTCGACACACGGCGACGACCCCTGAGCCGCTCGTGTCCGACATCAGTCAGAGGCGTCCGGATCCGCACTGGTCGATGTCCGCTGTTTCGGCCGCTCTCGCTGCCGGGATCCTGTTGGGCCGCAATCTGCCGAAGTAGGAAGCGGATCACGGTTGGGTGTCTGGCGGTGAGTCCGTACTCACCATGCTCACGCGCCGAAACCTTCTCGCCGACCGCAGATTGTGTCAGGCGCCATGGCTCGAATGGACGGGGCTCGGCCAAACTGTGCCGCTGGCCCTCGTCCGGAGAATCGTGCAGATCGGGTGAGACGGGCTCATGGACCGGAAAACGAACGTGCGAACAAATGGGAGGCACCACAATGCCGCAGACAGCAGACAACAATCGCCGCATCGTCCTCGCGGAAAGGCCGAAAGGGACGCCGGACGAGAGCACCCTGCGCCTCGAAGACTCGGAGGTGCCGCAGCCGGGCGAGGGACAAATGCTGCTGCGCACCAAGTATCTCTCGCTCGATCCCTACATGCGGGGGCGGATGAACGACTCGAAATCCTACGCCACACCGGTGGAGATCGGTGGCGTGATGACCGGACAGGTGGTGGCCGAAGTCGTGACGTCCAATCTCGACCGGTTCGCGCCGGGCGATCATGTGCTGGCCGGCAACGGCTGGCAGGATTATGCCCTGTCCGATGGCGAGGGTGTCATGAACCTCGGGCGGGAGCCGGAGAACCCCTCCTGGGCGCTCGGGATCCTGGGGATGCCGGGCTACACGGCCTATGCCGGGCTCTTGAAGATCGGTGAGCCGCAGCCCGGCGAGACTGTGGTGGTCGCAGCCGCCTCCGGCCCGGTCGGCGCCACCGTGGGGCAGATCGCGCGGATCAAGGGCTGCCGCGTCGTCGGCATCGCAGGCGGGCCGGAGAAATGTGCCCATGTGACGGACACGCTGGGTTTCGACGCGTGCATCGATCACCGGGCAGATGACTTCGCCAAGCAACTGGCCGCTGCCTGTCCCGACGGGATCGACGTCTACTTCGAGAATGTCGGTGGCAAGGTGCTCTACGCCGTTTTGCCGCTCCTGAATCCGTTTGCCCGCGTGCCGGTCTGCGGTGTGGTGTCGTGGTACAACCTCTCCGGCCTGCCGGAGGGTGGCGATCGCGGACCGGCCATCATGGGCACGGTCCTGCGGATGAAGGTGAAGATGCAGGGCTTCATCATCTTCGACAGCTTCCCGAGGAGCCTCTACGACGAATTCGCCAAGGAGATGACCCAGTGGCTTTCCGAAGGGCGCGTTCAGTACAAGGAACAGGTCGTGGATGGGCTGGAAGCGGCGCCAGCGGCGTTCAACGATCTGCTCGTGGGGCGCAATTTCGGCAAGATGGTGGTCAAGGTCGCCTGAGGCATGTCGTCAGGTGCATGGCGGGCGAGCAGGCTTGAACAGTAGCAGCCGGAGCCTCGCGCTCAGGGAAATCCGCTGGGAGCGAGGCTTCAAGCCAACGCGTGCGCGCCGGCCAGGGCCTGTCTGAGATGCGCGTCGAGTTGGGACAGCGTGAACGGGTAGGCAAGAACCGCTCCGTCCGGGGCAGAGCGACGGACGGACGGGCGACCCGCAGGGAGATTCGAAAGAAACGCCAGCTTCGTGTTCGGCCGCCTGTCCTGGATCATCCGGCCAAGCTGCACACCGGATACGGACCCGAGAAGCAGGATATTGGACAGGACGAGATCCACGCCGTTCGCGTCGCTCATGCGGCGCAACGCGTTCTCGGCATCGACCGCGACAAGCACCCGGTAGCCCAGTTTGGCCAACATGGTTTCGGTATCCGCGCTGATCTTTGCATCGCTCTCTACCACGAGAACGGAAACTTGTGAGTCGCCGGGCCTCGTGCGGGTGCCCGCTGCGGCTTCTCGGTCGCCTGGCAGGCAGAGCGTGACCGCCGTGCCGGCGCCAGGCCAGCTTTCGATCTTCAGGTGCCCCCCGGATTGCCTGGCGAAACCCGCGGCGGCCGAGAGCCCCAGCCCGTGCGCGGCTTCCGCGGAGCGGGTGGTGAAGAATGGCTCCATGGCCTGGCGTCGCGTCGCTTCGTCCATGCCGCAACCGGTGTCGCGGACGGTGATCGCAATGACCGGGTGCTCGCCTGCTGACGTGCCGCTATCCAGGTCGGTCCGACACGTGATGCGGATTTCTCCAGCCCCGCGAATGGCCTGGCGTGCGTTGTGAATCAGCTCGAAGAGCGCGTTCTCCAGCTTTTTCCGATCGGCTATCGCGGTGCAGGGTTGGTTTTCGACCTTCGTCAGGACCTGTATCCGCGAGCCCAGCGAAGCCTGGAACGCCTGCTGGAGGTGGCCGAGGAGGTCGTCCAGTGGAACCGGTTTGGGCTTGAGGGACTGTCGCTCCGCTGCGGCCAGCATGCTTTGGACTGCCGCCGCGCCGCGGTCACACGCTTCTAGGATCGGTCGGACAAGCGTCCGGTCCGTGTTCTCGGTCTCTGCCAGCAATTCGGCGTTGCCGCGCAGAACGGTCAGGAGGTTGTTGAACTGATGCGCCATGCCTCCGGTCACCCGCCCCACCGCTTCGGCCGTGCGTTCGGAGGCAAGCCGGTTCCGGGCGAGGCGGCGCGCCCCGAGGAGTTCGAGCCGGGAATCTTCGAGGAGATCCTCGATGAGGCGATTGCGTTGCTCGAGGTCGAGCCTTGCCACGAACTCCGAAACGAAAAGTTCGGCGTGCCGACGAACCACGCCGAGGAAGATGTAGAGGAACGCAATCGCAAGGACGGCAGGTCCGATGGCAAGCCAGCCCTGCGACCACACGAGTCCGGCCACCCCACTCGCTGCGACGGGGACCACGAACGACACAGCAGCCGCCGGGACAGGATAAAGGACGATGGCCGCACCGGCGATCATGCCGGTCAGCAGGGCAGTGGCGAACGCCAGCGCCATGCCGGACAGTAGGGGCAGGATGGCCAGCCCGGGCACCGCCCATAGCAGGCCGAAAAGCAGGCAACTGCGGATGACCCGCCGGACGGTAGCCTCGCTGGTGACATGCGGTACCTGACGTTTGCGCCGCAGGAACGCCTTTGCGAGAGCAGCGATGGCGATCGCGCCCGTGGCCATGGACCAGGCGACCGAAACTTCGGAAAGCTGGTCTGTCAGGTACAGTTGCAGCAGGAAGGCGCCGATGTTCACCAGGTTGACAATCATCAGCGGAATACTGAGCTTCTGGATCGCGTTGACCTGCCGGGCGCGAAGCTGCCCGGCCAACTCCTCCGAACCATGTCGTGTCGGATCGGAGAGCCGTTCCAGCAACGAGTTGCCGGTGCGGTCATCGGCGGCGCGGTTGTGCGGACCCGCAAGGCCGTTCCAACGGCGGATCAATCCCGAAATTCCACCGTTCAGCATCAGAACCGCCTTTCGCGCGCAGCCAAAACACGACGCCAATCGACGCGTGATCTCGCGCAACACGGCTGCATCCTAATGTATTCGAGCCCGCGAGTCGCGATAAAGAGAGCAGACGAAACGGTGCTCGTGTCCTTCCGCGCAGGCCAACATTGGTGTCTCGAAATTTTTTGCAGATGCCCAAGCCCGTAGTCCAGTGCGGTAAGGCTTTGGCAAAATTGAACTTATTGGTATTGGTGTCCTTGACTTGCCAGACTGCCGAGGCGCACCGACAATGATCGGTCAGGCAAGTTCAGTGCGGGATCGTTCCGTCCTGATGATCTCAAAGCAATGCCCGCTACAGTTGGCAGCGGAAACCGGTGAGTGCAAATCAATCGGGGCGATGCAGCTGCACCGGCGCTGTGCCGGCTATGGGGGTGCTCAACGGCGCGAGGTTTTTCGTCGTGGCGGAAACGATCTCTCGGATCTCGCCGGCGGACATCGGGCGCCCGAAGAGGAACCCCTGTACGTACTGGCAGCTTTCCTGCTGCAGGAAGGACATTTCGTGTTCCAGTTCGACCCCTTCGGCGAGGACGGGGATGTCCAGAGCCTTGCCCAGCAACAGTGTCGAGCGCACGATCGCCGCCCGCTGGTGATCCAGGTGCACGTCCTTCACGAAGCTCTTGTCGATCTTGATCTTGTCGAACGGAAAGGCCTGGAGCGTCGCCAGCGAAGAGTAACCCGTGCCGAAGTCGTCCATCGCCACGCGGACTCGCATACGCTTGATCTTGTGCATCACCTTGAGCGTGTACTCCTGATCATCGATGATGCTGGCTTCGGTCACTTCCAACTCCAGCCGTTGGGGATCCAGCTCGCTTTCCATCAGGATATCGGTCAGGTGTTCCAGGAACGACGGCTGGGCCAGTTGCTGCGGCGCCACGTTGACCGCGATGCCGTAGGGCCGTTCCCACCGCGCGGCCTCCTTGCAGGCGGTTCGCAGGACCCACAACCCGATCTCGCGGATCAGACCGGTCTCCTCGGCAAGGGGAATGAAATCGGCGGGGGACACGCGCCCACGCGTCGGATGATTCCAGCGCAGCAGGACTTCAAAACCGGTGGGCTCGCGCGAATTCACGTCGTTCTGCAACTGGTAGACCAGTTCGAACTCGCCGCGCGCAATCGCCAGGCTCAGGTCCTGGTTCAACAAGAGCCGTTCGCGGTTCTGTTCGTCCATCTGCGCGTTGAAGAGGCACACATCCATCCCGCCATCCGCCTTGGCGCGGTACATGGCCAGGTCGGATTTCTGCATCAGGTCATCGAGGTCTTTGCCATCATGGATGGTCGTGGCAACGCCGATGGCGCCGCCGACGGCAAATTCGACGTTCCCGAACGAAATCGGCTCCACGATCAGGGTGTGAAGCCTTTCGGCAAAGGCCTTGACCTCCTCGATGCGGCGGAACCCCTTCTTCAGGGCGACGAATTCGTCTCCGCCCGTTCGCGCAATGAATTCGTCGTTCTCGCAGGCCAGATGCAGGCGCCGCGCGATTTCCGTCAGGACGGCGTCACCCGCGCTGTGGCCGTGCAGGTCGTTGACTTCCTTGAAGCGATTGAGATCGATCGTCAGAACCGCCGCACGCAGCGTCTTGTCCCGGTCCAGAGATGCGGCAACGTTGCGCATCTGCTTGGCCAGCAGAAGCCGGTTGGGCATGCCCGTCAACGCGTCATGCGTCGCCGTCTTCTCGATGTCCGCCAGCGCTTCGCGTTCCAGGTGCGTTTCGATGTTCATGCCAACGAAGCCGACGAAAAAGATCACGGCGGTCACGCCGAAGATGACAATGCCGAGCAGCCCGTCGGGCATAACTTGCGTCGGCACTTCGATAAGCGGGTTCAATTCCAGCTTCAGCGCCGCCATGCCGGTGAAATGCATCGCACAGATGGCGAGGACCATGAGCACGGCTCCCCCCATCCAGCAATACCGTGTGTTCGGGTGCACGATCCGGTGATACGCTGCGGCGCCAAGCCCGGCTCCCAGCAAGATGGACACGAGGACCAGGCGCGGATCCCAAACGATGTCGCCCGGCAGCTTGTAGGCCGACATTCCTGCGAAATGCATAGCCGCGACGGTCGAGCCGAAAGCACCGCCACCCAGGAGATAATTGACCGGGCTGCGTGTGTAGCCAAGGATGACGGCGGCTCCCAGAAGACCGAGCACGGCAACCGCGAGCGATACGGCCGTCATCACCGGTTCGTAGCCATGCACGTATCCGGGCTCATAGGCCAGCATCGCGATGAAATGGGTCGACCAGATCGTGGCACCGCCGATGAGACTGGCCAGGAACGACTGAAAACGCTTGCGCGCCCCGCGCGCCGAGATCAGCCGTCGCGCGATCTGTGCCGTGAGGCAGGCACCGATGATGCACACCAAGGCCGCCACGGCGACAAGACCATGGTCGTGCTCCTGGGTCAGACATTCGATCACGCGATACATCCGGTGCATTCCCCTGCAGTTGCCTGGCGGGATAGCCAGCACTCGTGAAAGGGCGCTGAACTCATGTCGGAAAATTGCTTAAGAATTGCCGCGAATGCGCAGAAAACGCGCAGCGTTTCGACTTGCAAGGTGCTGAAGGTTCTGCGTTTTTTCCGGGGCGGTGGACGGAAAGGGAGTGTACGCAAGCCAAATCCATGCGCCTACGTTCGGCGATGACCTGCAGCGTCACGTGTGAAGATTGAACTCGCGTCGTCTGGCGCGGCCGAGAGCCGAGCTTTTACCCCTGCGGCAGCAGCGCCTTGATCACCGCCTTGGCGCTGTCGCTCGACCAGTCCGCATCGCCGCGCAACCGGGCGATCTCGCGCCCCTCGGCATCGAGGATCACCGAGATCGGCAGCCCGAAAATGCCCATCTGCGCGGCCAGCGCCTGTTTCGGGTCCTGGTGGCGGGGCAGGTTGTCCACGCCGATCTCGGAGAAGAACTTCTCGATCCCCTCGGGCGAGTTGCGGCCCGTCGCGATCGTCAGGACCTCGAATTGCTCGCCGCCAAGCTCCTTTTGAAGCTCCGACAGCGCGGGCATCTCCTTGCGGCAGGGTGCGCACCATGTGGCCCAGAAGTTGACCAGCACGACCTTGCCCTCGTAGTCGGCCAGCGTCGCGGTGCCAGCCTCGTCCGCCAGCTGGAACTCGGCCGAACTGCGTGGCTTCCGGTGCGTCATGGAAGATCAGCTTCTTCATGTCGCCGTCGCGCGCCGCGGCCGCCGCATCGACATCCGCCAGCGCGGGGCTGGCCCCGAGCGTTGAAGCCAGATAAAGAGCGGCGGCAATCAGATGTCTCATGTTTCCTCCGAAGGACCAGCGGCGATGAACGACAAAACCGCAAACCAGATGTGGGGCGGACGCTTTTCCACCGGAGTGGACGCGATCATGGAGGCAATTAACGCCTCCATCGGGTTCGACAAGCGTCTCGCGGCCCAGGACATCGCCGGTTCGCGCGCCCATGCCGCCATGCTGGCTGACGCGGGCATCATCAGTCGTAGCGATGCCGACGCGATCCGGGAAGGTCTGCTCACGGTCTTGTCAGAAATCGAGGCGGGCACGTTCGAGTTTTCCACAGCACTCGAAGACATCCACATGAACGTGGAATCGCGGCTGAAGGCGCTGATCGGCGAGCCCGCCGGGCGGCTGCACACGGCGCGGTCGCGCAACGATCAGGTTGCGACGGACTTTCGGCTCTGGGTCCGCGATCAACTGGATGCCGCCGCCGAGGGCTTGCAGGCGCTGATGCGCGCGCTGCTGGTGCAGGCGGAGGCGGGCGCGGATTGGGTGATGCCCGGCTTCACGCACTTGCAGACCGCGCAGCCAGTGACCTGGGGCCATCACATGATGGCCTATGTCGAGATGCTGGGCCGGGATCTGAGCCGCGTTGCGCGACGCCCGCGCCCGAATGAACGAAAGCCCGCTGGGTGCGGCGGCGCTGGCGGGCACATCCTTTCCAATTGACCGCGAGGCGACGGCGCAGGCGCTGGGCTTCGACCGGCCGATGGCCAATTCGCTCGACGCGGTGTCGGACCGCGATTTCGCGCTCGAGTTCCTCTCCACGGCATCGATCAGCGCCATGCACCTGAGCCGCCTTGCTGAGGAACTCGTGATCTGGTCCTCGGCGCAGTTCCGGTTCGTGCGGCTGCAGCGACAGCTTCTCCACTGGGTCGTCGATCATGCCGCAGAAGAAGAACCCGGACGCGGCCGAGCTGATCCGGGCCAAGATCGGGCGGATCTTTGGCGCCAATGTCGCGCTGATGATGGTGATGAAGGGGCTGCCGCTCGCTTATTCGAAGGACATGCAGGAGGACAAGGAGCAGGTCTTCGACGCCGCCGACAACTGGCTTCTGGCGCTGGCGGCGATGGAGGGGATGGTGCGGGATATGACCGCCAACCGTGAGGCGCTGGCCGCCGCGGCGGGGTCGGGTTTCTCCACCGCCACCGATCTCGCGGACTGGCTGGTGCGGGTGCTGGGCCTGCCCTTCCGGGAGGCGCATCACGTCACCGGCAGCCTCGTCGCGCTGGCCGAGGAGAAGGGCTGCGACCTGCCGGATCTGACGCTGGACGACATGCAGGCCGTGCACCCGGACATCACCGATGACGTGTTCGGCGTTCTGGGCGTGGAAAATTCCGTGGCATCGCGTATATCATATGGGGGTACGGCGCCGGACCAGGTCCGCGCCCAGATCGCCCGATGGAAGGATCGCCTTGCATGACACGTCTGCCGCTCGTCTTGCTTGCGTGTGCGCTGTCGGCAGGGTGCGTCGGGGACGGGCCATCCGGTGACTCCGCGACACGCACCGAACCCTCGGCGACGGAACCCGGCGTGACGCTCAGCGGCTATGCCCGCGTCGGCGTGACCAAACGATTTTGAGGCTGCAATGAAAGCGATTGCCAGTATGTCCATTCTTCTGCTGACCTGCCTCGCGCTCTCCGGGTGCGGCGCCGATGGCGAGCCGGTGCAACCCACCGCGAACCTCGGGGTCGGCGTGTCGACCTCCGGGGTGCATGCCGGTGCCAGCGTCGGCGTGCGAAAGGGACCATGGGCGATTTCCTGGGGCCAGTTTCTCTGACATGACGCCGCTGCGCCTTCTCTTTCTCGCGCTCGCAATCTGGGGCGCGATCCATCCGATGGCCTATTTTCTGCAGTGGTTTCAGGCGGAAGGCTGGTCAATTGCCCGCATGATCGACGCCTGGCACGTCAACGCGGCGACCTCGGGCCTGGTCTGGGACCTGACCATCGCCGCTGTAGCTCTCACTGTCTGGGTCGTCGCCGAAAGCGTGCGGCACAAGCGCTGGCGCGGCCTGATCGCAATTCCTGCCACCTTCTGCATCGGGGTCAGCTGCGGGCTGCCCCTCTACCTCTTCCTGCGATCGGGCCCCGACGCCTGACGCCGGAGCCGCCGGGCTCACCTCTTGCGCATCACCAGGAACGCCGCCTTGTCCCGCCCGGGGTGCCAATCGTACTCGACGCCGAATCCGGCCCGTTCCAGCTCCTCCACCAGTGTCGCCTTGGTGAACACTTCCACGTGGGGAAAAACGCGAAGCGCACTTCCAGTTGAGACGATCGCGCGCAACGGCCACGGCATGCCACCCAGACAGGCGGTGGAACTGACAAAGAGCCCTCCGGGTGCGAGCATCCGGTGAACCTTGGCGATGACGCCCGCACGGTCCGGCAGAAGGTGCAGGATTGACATGGCGAGGATCATGTCGAAGGGCCGCTCCGGCACCTCCATCTCCTCGATGGAGTTCACGTCGAAGCTCAGGTTTGGCGCCTGTGCCTGCGCGGCCTTGCCCCGAGCGATGTTGATCATCTCGGGCGAGAAGTCGGTGGCGACGTAGCGGTCGACATGTGGCGCGTGCGCCAGTGCCGTGCCGCCAGTACCGCAGCCAAACTCGAGCACGTGCATGTCGGGGCGCATGTAGCTCTGCGTCACCTCCAGCTTGTGGCGGTAGGCGTCCTCGTCTGCGATCGGACGGCGCGCATATCTGGGCGCGATCCAATTCCAGAAGCGGGGCGATGTCTGTTGCATGACCGAGTCCATTATCTGTTCCTTAACAGTTTGTCCGCTTCGATCAGGCGTGTCGAATGCGAGGTGGTTGTCTGAAGAATTGACTACCCATGCGGATCAAGACGGGCAATTGCCCATTTCTGTCCCGTCGTTATACAAAATCGCATGAATTGGCAGGCGCTACGATACGACTGGTCACAGATGCGAGCGTTTCTCGCAACGGCGGAGGAGGGGTCCTTCTCCGCCGCGGCGCGGGTGCTGGGGCTGACGCAACCGACGCTCGGGCGGCAGGTGGCCGCGCTGGAGGAGGCGCTGGGCGTGACCTTGTTCGAACGGGTCGGACGCTCTGTCCGGCTGACTCGGGCGGGGCGCGACCTCATGGCTCCGGCGGGGGAGATGCGGGACGCAGCCTTGCGCTTTTCGCTGATGGCGGAGGGTCGAAGCCAGGATATCACCGGGCACGTGTCGATCACGGCGACGGAATTCGTCGCGGGCCGCGTGCTCCCTGCAGCTCTGGCGTCGCTCCGGACCCGCGCCCCCGGACTGGAGATCGAGGTGATTGCGTCCAACGCGGTGCAGGACCTGACTCTGCGCGAGGCCGACATATATACCAGTCCGCCACGCGCGCCCCGAGCAGGACCAGCTTTTCGCGCAGAAGCTGGGCGAACGCAGCGCGTATCTCTACGCCGCACCGGAATATCTCGACCGCATCGGCCGGCCGCGGTCGTTGAAGGACCTCGCCGGCGCTGATTTCGTGGGATTCGAAGATCCAGGCCGGATGATTCCGGTGTTGCAGGAGTTCGGGATACCGGTCACGCGCGACAACATCCGGATGAGCGCCACGAGCGGCACGGTTATCGCACGAATGCTGGGCGTTGAACTCGGCTATGCCGTGCTGACCGAGGATCTGGCCGCCGAGGTTCCCGGCCTTGAGCGTGTGCTGGCCGAACAGCTGTGCATCCCCGTCCCGGTCTGGCTCGTCACGCATCGGGAATTGCATACGGCACGGCGCATTCGTTTGGTGTTCGATCATCTGGCCGAACATATCCGGCGCCACGGACCCGTGGCCTGAGCCGATAGGGCCGATTGATCCGCCACCGCTTTCCGCGTAATCGGCGCGCATGGATCATTTTCTCTACCGCGACGGCGCGCTGCATGCCGAGGATGTTCCCCTGGCCGACATCGCCGCGGCGGTGGGCACGCCGTTCTACGTGTATTCGACGGCGACGTTGCTGCGGCATTACCGGCTCTTCGACGAGGCGTTGGATTGGGGTCCGCACCTGATCTGCTACGCGATGAAGGCGGCGTCGAACCTGGCGATCCTCCGGACCCTGGCGCAGGCAGGCGCCGGAATGGACGTCGTGAGCGAGGGCGAATACTTGCGCGCCAAAGCCGCAGGCGTTCCGGGCGACCGGATCGTGTTTTCCGGCGTCGGCAAGACGGAGCGGGAGATCCGCACGGCGCTAGCCGGCGGGATCCGGCAATTCAACGTGGAATCGGAGCCGGAACTTGAGCTTCTGTCCACCATCGCCACGGAGATGGGATGCGAAGCCCCGATCACGATCCGCGTGAACCCGGACGTGGACGCGCGCACCCATGCCAAGATCGCCACCGGAAAGTCGGAGAACAAGTTCGGCATCCCGATCAGCCGGGCGCGGGAGATCTACGCGATGGCTGGCGCTCTGCCGGGCATAAGGGTCGTCGGGCTGGACGTGCATATCGGCTCCCAGCTGACCGACCTGGAACCTTTCGAGGCAGCCTACAGGAAAGTCGCCGATCTCACCGAGCAATTGCGGTCGGACGGACACGAGATCTCGCGGCTGGATCTGGGTGGGGGCCTGGGCATCCCCTATACTCTCTCCAACCAGGCGCCGCCGCTACCGCTCGATTACGCTGCTTTGGTGCGCCGAACCGTCGGCCACCTGGGCTGCGAGATCGAGATCGAGCCGGGTCGGCTGATCGTCGGGAACGCGGGCATTCTGGTGAGTTCGGTCATCTACGTGAAATCCGGCGAGGGGCGGAGCTTCCTGATCCTGGATGCCGCGATGAACGACCTGATCCGTCCCGCGATGTACGACGCCTGGCATGATATCGTTCCCGTGATCGAACCGGAGCCGGGGCGGGAGCTGGCGCAATACGACGTGGTCGGGCCGGTCTGCGAATCCGGTGACACCTTCGCGCGGGGACGCATGCTGCCGTCGGTGGACTCCGGCGACCTGGTGGTGTTCCGCTCCGCAGGCGCATATGGTGCGGTCATGTCTTCCGAGTACAACTCGAGGCCCTTGATTCCCGAGGTCATGGTCAAGGGGGATAAATTTGAGGTCATCCGTGCACGTCCGTCCTTTGACGAAATGATCAATCGAGATACCTTTCCTTCATGGCTCTGACGAATGATGCCCGTCGCCAGACAGGAGCGTAGCCCATGGCAACATTTTCGCAGCACGACCAGCGCCGCAGCTTGAAGGCCCTTCGGCGTCCGCTGATGCTGACCCGGCTGGGGATGCTGGCGGAACGGCTGGTGCAGTCCCTGTGGCCCCTCTTTGCGGTCGTGCTTCTGGCACTCGCCGCGCTGATGCTGGGCCTTCAGGATCTCGTGCCGATCGAAGCGGTCTGGGTTGGCGCCGTGGTGGCGACGCTCGCCGGACTGGGCGCCCTGGGGTTCGCGCTGCGCAAATTCCGCCTGCCGACCAGGACGGAAGCGCTTGAACGGCTTGATCATTCTCTTGTCGGTCGGCCGATCCGCGCACTGCTCGACGAACAGGCGATAGGCCAGAAGGATGCGGCGTCCTCCGCCGTGTGGCGCGCGCACCAGGCGCGCATGGCCGACCGCGCGGCACAAGCGCAACCGGTACCTGCCGATCTCAACACCGCGCCGCGCGACCCCTACGCGCTGCGCTACGTGGCGATGGTGGCCTTTGCGGTCGCGCTGATCTTCGGGTCGATCTGGCGCGTGGGAAGCGTCGCCGAGATGACGCCGGGCGGTGGCGAAGGGCTCGCCACGGGTCCGGTCTGGGAAGGCTGGATCGAGCCGCCGCGCTATACCGGGCGGCCGACATTGTATCTCAACGACCTCGAAGCGGGTGCGCTCGATGTGCCGTTGGGAAGCCTGATCACCGTGCGGCTCTATGGCGAAGTCGGTGCGCTGACCTTGGCCGAGACCGTGTCGGCTCGAACCGGCGAAGTGCCGCCGGCATCCGCGCCGGCCCAGGATTTCATCGTCCGCAAATCGGGGTCGCTGGAAATTTCGGGTCCGGGCGGGCGGACGTGGAACATCGCCGTGCTGCCGGATCAGGCCCCCTCCGTCAGGCGAAATGGCGAGCCGGAAACCACTGCGCTGGGCGAGACGACGCTTGCCCTATGCCGCGCAGGATGATTACGGCGTCGAGGCGGGCGAAGCGCGCTTCCGGCTGGATCTGGCCTCGGTCGACCGCCGCTACGGCCTCGAGATCGAGCCCGAGGACCGACCGGATCTCGTGGTTCCCTTGCCGATCCCGATCGCCGGCGACCGCGATGAATTTGAAGAGGCGCTGGTCGAGGATTTCTCCAAGCATCCTTGGGCGAACCTGCCCGTCACGCTGGAACTGACCGTTCTGGACGCCGCCGAACAGCAGGGTGTTTCCGATCAATCGCAACTGAGCCTTCCGGGCCGTCGGTTCTTCGATCCGCTGGCGGCTACCGTGATCGAGATGCGGCGGGACATCCTGTGGAATCGCGAGAATACGGATCGGGCGGCGCAGATTTTGCGCACGGCCGCGAACCGGCCAGATGACATTTTCCGCAAGGAAACGACGGCGCTGCGCACCCGGAAGTTGATCGAGCGGATGGAGACACTGGCCGCCTACGACATGTCCGACGAGACGCAGGAGGATCTGGCGGAGGATCTCTGGGGCTTGGCGCTGACCATCGAAGAAGGCGATCTGGCCGACGCGCTGGCGCGCATGGAGCGGGCGCGCGAGCGGTTGGAAGAGGCAATGCGCAACGGTGCGTCGCAGGAAGAGATTGCCGAGCTGATGCGGGAATTGCGGCAGGCGACCGAGGATTATCTCAACCAGCTGAGCCGGCAGGCCGAGCTCGACGGCCAGCAGGGCGACCAGAACCAGTCTCCCATGGACGAGAACACCATGATGATGACGCAGGATGACATCCAGCGCATGATGGACCGGATCCAGGAACTGATGGAGCAGGGACGCATGGCCGAGGCCGAACAGGCGCTGCGCGAATTGCAGGAGCTGCTCGAAAACCTTCGGATGAGCCAGCAGGGTCAGCAGGGCGGCGGTCAGAATCCGGGTCAGCAGGCGATGGAGGGTCTCGCGGAAACGCTGCGAGAGCAGCAGGGGCTGAGCGACGAAGCCTTCCGCGACCTGCAGGAACAGTTCAACCCCGATGCGCAGCAAGGCGAGAACCCGGGCAACCGGGGTCGCAACGGTGCGCAGGGCCAAGGTCAGAGCCACCAGCCAGGTCAGCAACCCGGCGAGGGCCAGGGCCAGGCGCAGGGGCAACAGGGTCAGCAAGGTCAACCCGGCCAGAATGGTCAGCAGGGCATGGAAGAGGGGCTTGCCGACCGGCAGCAGGCGCTGCGCGACGAATTGCGCCGACAGCAGGGCAACCTGCCGGGTGCGGGAACGGCGGAAGGCGACGCCGCACGTGACGCGCTCGACCGTGCCGGCCGTGCGATGGAAGGCGCCGAGGAGGCGCTGCGCGACCGCGATTACTCCGAAGCGATCGACCAGCAGTCGCAAGCCATGGATGCGCTGCGCGAGGGTATGCGGAACCTCGGCGAAGCGATGGCGCAACAGCAGCAGGACGGGCAGCAGGGGCAGGGCCTGAGCGAGGCCGAACGCCGCGCCCAGAACCGCGATCCTCTGGGGCGTGAAACCGGCGGCGAGGGCAGCATCGGAACCGAACAGGAGATGCTCCAGGGTGACGACGTCTATCGTCGTGCGCAGGAGTTGCTGGACGAGATCCGCCGCCGTTCCGCCGAAGCCGAGCGGCCGCAGGAGGAACTCGACTACCTCAAACGTCTGCTGGACCGGTTCTGATCAGGCTTGGATCGGGGCGTCAATTCTTGTCCAACCTGGCTTGATGCGAGTATACTGCGCATTCCAGCCGGAGTACCGTGGACGGACGCCCAAGCACGATCTTGAACCAATCTAAATTTCCGGAGCGCTAAAATTGTCGAGCCATGTCAGGAAGTTGCGGACCAGCCCATCGAGGATCGTCCGCATGTCATCGACCCACGTGACATAAGCGCTGAGCCACGGGTCGACCTGCGGTATCGCCTCCGCAATGTCCGGCGCAAACTGGTAGATCAACAACCCGATCACGAAGATCACGACTGACGCCAGGAACCCCCGGCGGAATCCGCGCCGCCGGCGTTCCTGCCTCGGAGCGTCGCCATCGAAGTCGTCTCCCGCAATCTTCCTGTCGCCGGTCGAGCGAAGCGTGGAATTCAATTCCTCGACGTCGGGCAGCAGGTCGCGGCGCGGCGCGGTGTCCGGCGGGACACCGGGTGCAGAGTTCGTGCCGGAGGCCGTCCTCTGCGCCATCCGCGCGGTCCGGCCCAGCGTCGCGGTCCGTGGAATCCGGCTGCCGGAGCTCCGATTCCGCATCCACTTCGTCTTCCGGCGCGGGCTTCAGAGGAGAGGCCGCAACCTGCGTCAGCCCGAGATCGGGCTGCACTTCGAGACCGTCGGCCGCACGGGCTTCGGTCTCGCGTCGGGCTTCTTCGCGCAGGATCCTGGCCACTTCCGGGTCCAACTCCTTGCGTGGCGGGCTTGGCGGTGGCGTCTCCTCTTCAACGCCGCCAGCGTCCGGTGCGCGCGCTGAACCTTCGGTCGGTGAGGGGTCGGCGTCGGAATCCGGTTCGGACGCGCCGCCGGCTTCGGTTTGTGCGGCGACCGGATGACCGGGGCGTTCGACGAACCACGTCCGGTTGCAATTGGAACATTGGACGTCACGTCCGTCTGTCGGAATGACCTCGTCTGGCACCTCGTATTGTGCTTTGCACTCCGGACAGATGATCCGCATGGGCCTCGCTTCAGTTGCGCACGTTTCGTTCCGGCCAAGCGTGCCGACCGACGACCGCATCTTGTAGCGACGGTCGCGCAAATTGCAATCTGTCGGAGGGGTGCCATTGCAACGCCACAGGCCGTGAGGCACATTTGAAACAGAAGAATTTAATCAATTTGGGGAGATCGGTGAGCATGTTCGCAGCGTTTCTGCGCGTCCGCGAGGCGGGCCTTTCCATTACGGCGACGGACGGCCAAGAGGTCCTGTCGCATCGTCTTGAACCGGGCGGTCTCGGCGTTCCGGGCGGGGCAGAGCTTAGGCTCCACGGCATGCGTCGGCTATGCGAGTAGAGGTCGTGCCGAAGCCGGCGGGCCGGGCGCCACTGCAACGATCGGCGACCTTGATGGGGCAGTATCTCCGCTCGCTCCTTTACGTGATCCAATTCTACCTGGCGATGCTGGTGCTCGGCATCGTCTTCGCCCCTTGGGCGATCCTGTCGCCGCGCGGCGCGGTGAGGGCCTGCAAGACCTTCTGCCGCTGGAGCCTTTGGACCGCCCGGTGGATGATCGGCCTCAGGACGGAAGTGCGCGGCGACATCCCGACCGACGAGGTCGTGATCGCGGCGAAGCATCAGAGCTTTCTCGACATCCTGCTCATCTTCAACGCGGTTCCGGCGCCCAAGTTCATCATGAAACGCGAGTTGCTCTGGACGCCCATCATCGGCGTCTATGCGAAGCGGCTGGGCTGCGTGCCGGTGGATCGCGGCAAGCGCGGCAAGGCGATCGCCAAGATGATCGCGGATGTCGAGGCGGGCCGCGCCAGTCCGGGCCAGCTGATCATCTATCCGCAGGGTACGCGCGTGGCGCCGGGGGATTACCTGCCCTACAAGGTCGGCACCTCCATCCTCTACGAACAGCTGGGCCAGCCCTGCGTTCCGGCAGCGACGAATGTCGGGGTTTTCTGGCCGCGTCACGGCATCTTGCGAAAGCCCGGCCATGCGGTGGTCGAATTCCTGCCCCGCGTCGAGCCGGGCCAGTCGCGGCGCGATTTCATGGCCGATCTCGAAGGTGCAATCGAGACCCGGTCCAGCGAATTGATGGCGGAAGCGGGATTCGATACGATTGGCTGACATGATGCGGCGCGGGCGTTCGAATGAAGCACCCGCGCCGCCGAAAATCAGCGGGGCCGACATTCAGGCCGCCGTCGCCCCGATGCTGCGGACGCGGCCAAGCCATTTCTGCACCACGCCGGCGCCGGGCTCCGACGCGCCGGTGAAGTGCGTGATCCGCGGCGCGCGGAAGCCCACGAACTGAAAGATCTGGCCGCGCAACTGCCACAGGATCGCGTTGCGGTACATCAGCCGCAGGAACCAGCCCGGCGTGTCCGATGTCAGGAACACCCGCGCGGTCCGTCCGGTCAGCATCCCCGATGGCATCCCGGCCCAGTTCGTATTGCGCGTGTCGAAGGCGCGGCCGGGCAGGAGGACCCGGTCGATCAGCCCCTTGAGCTTCGCCGGCAGCCCGCCCCACCACATCGGCGTCATCAGTACGAAATGTTGGCTCCATTCGATGTTCTGCAGGACGTCCTCCAGCTGCGGCTCGAGCGGCTTGTGGTTGGAATAATTGCCACTGCCGAAATCCGGATCGAACTCCAGATCGTGGAGATGGGTAAGGCGCACCTCGTGCCCCGCCGCCCGCGCGGCCCCGGCATAAGTCTCGGCGAAGCTGCGCGAGAGGGAGGTCTCTCCGGGATGACCGTTGAGTATATAGATCGTCTTCGATGTCATGAGTGGCTCCATTAATTTGACCATGGTCAAATTTTTAACTTCTGAAATGACCGCGGTCAATTAAAATTTGACCATGGTCAGAAAACATGGCAGAGACAGGTCATGGCCAAGACGGTTCAGAAACGCACGCTCAAGACCCGCGCCAAACTCCTGTCGGTCAGCGAGGAAATCGTGGCGGAGGTCGGGTACGAGGCGCTGCGCGTCGAGGAGGTCGTGCGCCGCGCCGAAGTCGCCAAGGGTACGTTCTTTGCCCATTTCCGCGACAAGGACGTGTTGATGGACATCCTGATCGGGGCGCGGATCGATGCGTTGCTCGACCGGATGATCGAAGGCACTGCGCCTGATGGCGTGGAGGCGCTGGTCCAGCGCATGCACCCGCTGCATGACTTCATGAGCAGCGAACGCTACGTCTTCGACCTCATCCTGCGGTATTCCGGGGCGGCCGCGTTGTCGGAGATCGGGCCGATCGCGCAGACCTTCGATCGCTATGTGCGCATGGTGTTGGAATGGCTGGATGCGCCCTACGTTCGCTCGGATGTCGGCCGGGAGCTTCTGGCCGAAGGCGTTCAGGCTTTCGCCGTGCAGGCCATGGCGCTGCGATTCTGCGCGCTGCACGCGAGCATGTCGTACCGTGAACGCCTGACGACGTATCTTGCCGCGTGGCTCTTGCCGCCCGGAACTGCTGGTCTGCCGGACTGTTCGACCGTAGGGTAAATGTCGAGGAATGGCTTTTACGGGGAGGAGTTGCCGCATGTCCAAACCCTGCATCATTTGCGTCGCGATCACCGGATCGGTGCCGCGCAAGGCGGACAATCCGGCCGTGCCGATCAGCGTATCGGAGCAGGTGGAGTCGACGCAGGAGGCCTTCGAGGCCGGTGCGGCCATCGCTCATTGCCACGTGCGCAACGAAGACGAAACGCCGACCAGCGATCCGGAAAAGTTCGCGGAACTCAAGGCGGGGATCGAAAGACACTGTCCCGGCATGATCGTGCAACTGTCGACCGGTGGACGATCCGGCGCGGGTCAGGCGCGGGGCGGCATGTTGCCCCTGCGGCCCGACATGGCGTCCCTGTCGGTGGGGTCGAACAATTTTCCGACGCGGGTCTACGAGAACCCGCCCGACCTCGTGGACTGGCTCGCGGGCGAAATGACCAAATATGACGTGACGCCGGAAATCGAAGCCTTCGATCTCAGCCACATTCACCAAGCCGTGGCGTTGCACAAGGTGGGCAAGTTGCCGGGCAAGCTTTACGTCCAGTTCGTCATGGGTGTGAGGAACGCGATGCCGGCGGATCGCGAAACATTCGATTTCTACGTCAAGACGCTGGACCGGCTGGCGCCCGGTACGGAATGGTGCGCGGCCGGGATCGGACGGCACCAGCTGGACCTGAACGAGTGGTCCATTGCCGCCGGCGGCCATGCGCGAACCGGGCTCGAGGACAATGTGCGGCTGGATCGTGACAGGCTGGCGCCGTCGAACGCCGCGCTGGTGCGACGAACGGTGCAAGTTTGCGAGAAACACGGCCGCCCGGTGGCGACCGTGACGCAGGCGCGCGAGATCCTGGGGCTGCGCCCGGCGGCGTGATCGCTGCTCAGGAGTGGATCGGGCCGTCCCCGCAGGCGAGTGCCGCCTCGCGCACGGCCTCCGAATAGGTCGGGTGAGCGTGGCAGGTCAGTGCCAGGTCTTCCGCCGCGGCCCCGAACTCCATCGCCACGCAGAGTTCGTGGATCAGATCGCCCGCCGCCGGGCCGATGATATGCGCGCCGAGGATGCGGTCGGTCTCCTTGTGCGCCAGGATCTTGACGAAGCCGTCGGCCGCGAAATTGGCCTTCGCGCGGCCGTTGCCCATGAACATGAACTTGCCGACCTTGTAGGGAACCCCCTGATCCTTCAGGCGCTCCTCGGTCTCGCCGACAGTGGCGACCTCCGGATGAGTGTAGATCACGCCGGGGATCACGCCGTAATTCACGTGCCCGTGCTTGCCGGCGACCTGCTCGGCGACCGCCATGCCCTCGTCTTCAGCCTTGTGGGCCAGCATCGGGCCATCGATGCAGTCGCCGATGGCATAGACGCCCTTGACGTTGGTCTGCCAGTCCTTGCCGACCTTGATCTGACCGCGCTCCGACATCTCGACGCCCAGTTCCTTGAGGCCCAGCCCTTCCGTGAACGGCTTGCGGCCCGTGGAAACCAGCACGACATCGGCATCGAGCGAATGCTCGCTGTCGTCCTTGCGCAGCTTGTAGTGCACCTTGGATTTCGTCTTGAGCTTTTCCACCGACTGCACGGCGGCGCCCATGATGAACTCGAGGCCCTGTTTCTTCAGGATTTTCTGGAAGCTCTTCTGCACCTCGCCGTCCAGACCAGGAGTGATGACGTCGAGGAATTCGATCACCGTCACCTCCGACCCCAGCCGGTTGTAGACCGATCCGAGTTCCAGACCGATCACGCCCGCGCCGATCACGACCATCTTCTTCGGGATCTTGGCAAGCTCCAGCGCGCCGGTCGACGTGACCACGGTCTTCTCGTCCACCTCCACACCCTTGAGCTTGGCCGTCTCCGACCCGCTGGCGATGATGATGTTCTTGGCCTCGTGGGTCTCGTCGCCGACCTTGACCTTGCCGGCTTCCGGCATCGAGCCCCAGCCCTTCAGCCAGTCTATCTTGTTCTTCTTGAAGAGGAATTCGATGCCCTTGGTGTTCTGCGCGATGGTGTCGTCCTTGTACGCCAGCATCTGCTTCCAGTCGACCGAGGGCGCCTTCCCCTTGAGCCCCATGGACGCGAAATTGTGCTCCGCCTCGTGCAGCATGTGGGAGGCGTGCAGCATCGCCTTCGACGGAATGCAGCCGACGTTGAGGCAGGTTCCGCCCAGCGTCTCGCGCCCCTCGACGCAGGCTGTCTTGAGCCCCAGCTGCGCGCACCGGATCGCGCAGACATAGCCGCCGGGGCCGGAGCCGATGATGATCACGTCATAGGATGCCATGGGTCAAATCCTTTCGTCTGGATCGGAGCCGGGGGCGCTGCCCCCGGACCCCCGAGGTATTTTGCGACCCAAAGAAGGGTCAGAGAAATGCTGCAAGGAGCATGAGGACCGTTGCCCCGAACCCTATCACCCAGATCACGGAACGCCATGGGGAGAGGCCAAATGCGTAAGCCGGTACGTAGAGGATGCGCGCGGCGAGGTAGATCCAGGCGCACGCGGCGGTCACCGGCGTGGATTGGTCGGAGAGCGTGACGACGACCACGGCGAGGGTGAAGAGGATCAGCCCTTCGAAATGGTTGTTCAGCGCCCGAAAGAGCCGCCCGGTGCGGGGACTGACCTGCTGGTCCAGCGGCTTGCCCAGCCGGTCGGGGTCGCGCGGACCGAGCGTCTTGCCGGGGCCCAGTTCCAGGTTCGCAGGGATCGACATCAGGCCGTATTGCACGACCTGCAGCAGCCCCGCCAGCGCGAGGGCGGTGAGTTCGGGGGTCATGCGGTCTCCAGGAAATGCGCCT
Source organism: uncultured Alphaproteobacteria bacterium (assembly GCA_963721175.1). Taxonomy (GTDB): domain Bacteria; phylum Pseudomonadota; class Alphaproteobacteria; order Rhodobacterales; family Rhodobacteraceae; genus Aliishimia. The sequence goes on from CAVRIG010000011.1 coordinate 57,499, forward strand.
CGGCCAGCGTCGCGTCGGAGAGTTTCGCGCGCCCGTCGAGCCAGGCCTGCGCCTTCTCCCGGTCGTTCACCGTGTAGAGAGCCCAGATCGCGGAGCCGGCATCCGCGCCCCGCCAGAGCTGAAGCTGCGAGAGACCGGCGCTCGACCGTTCCTCCCAGTCCGCGTCATAGGCGGATTGCCAGGACTTGGCGTCGGCGGCTATCGAAACGGCAGAGCAGTTGCAGGGTCATGGTGTCAGCTCCGTTCGCGGGTCGACTCGTCGTCCGACCGGTCCGGATGTCAGGGTCACAAATCCATCAGCAACCGCCGCGGATCCTCCAGCGCCTCCTTCACCCGCACGAGGAATGTCACCGCGCCCTTGCCGTCGACGATGCGGTGGTCGTAGCTGAGGGCGAGGTACATCATCGGGCGGATCTTGATTTCACCGTTCACCACCATCGGTCGCTCCTGGATCTTGTGCATGCCCAAAATGCCGGATTGCGGCGGGTTGAGGATCGGCGAGGACATCAGCGAGCCGTAGACGCCGCCGTTGGAGATGGTGAAGGTGCCGCCCTGCATCTCCGCCATGGAAAGCTTGCCGTCGCGGGCGCGCACGCCCTTTTCGGCGATCTGCTTTTCGATCTCGGCGAAAGACATGCGGTCGGCGTCGCGGATCACCGGCACCACGAGGCCGGTGGGCGTGCCGGTGGCGATGCCCATATGCACGAAGTTCTTGTAGACGATATCGGTGCCGTCAACTTCCGCATTGACCTCGGGCACCTCGTTCAGCGCGTGGCAGCAGGCCTTGGTGAAGAAGGACATGAAGCCCAGCTTCACGCCGTGCTTCTTCTGGAAGAGGTCCTTGTATTCGTTGCGCAATTCCATGACGCCCGTCATGTCGACCTCGTTGTAGGTCGTCAGCATCGCGGCGGTGTTCTGCGCGTCCTTCAGGCGCCGCGCGATGGTCTGGCGCAGGCGGGTCATCCGCACGCGTTCCTCGCGGCCTTCGTCTTCTGCGGGCACGGGCGCGCGCGGGGCGGAGGCGGCGGGTTCCGATTTGGAGGTGGCGGCGGAGATCGCCTTCGCCACGTCCTCCTTCATGATCCGGCCGTCGCGGCCCGAGCCCTGCACCTGGTCGGCGGTGATACCCTTTTCGGCCATCGCCTTCTTGGCGGAGGGCGCGTTTTCGACGTCCTTGCCCATGTCATCCGTGCCGGCGGGCGGTGTCGTGTACTGCTCGCCCCCTGCGGGTCCGGTTTCCACCTGCTTGGCGGGTGCCGCGCCGGAGGTGGAGATCACGGCGAGCTTGCCGCCGGCCTGCACCGTCGTGCCTTCGGCGGCGACGATTTCCGCCAGCGTGCCGGCGCCGGGGGATGGGACTTCGACAGAGACCTTGTCGGTTTCCAACTCGCACAGCATCTCGTCGGCGGACACGCTGTCGCCCACCGCCTTGAACCAGGTGGCGACTGTCGCCTCCGTCACGGATTCGCCCAGCGTCGGCACCATCACATCGATGGACCCACCGCCTCCGCCACTGCCGCTTTTTTCGTCGTCACCCTTGTCCTTGCCGGTCGCCGCCGGGGCAGGATCGGATTTCTTGGGTTCGGGTCGTTCCTTGACGTCCGTGGACGAACCGGCTTCGTCGGCATCGGCAAGCACGGCGAGAAGCGCGTCCACGCCTACGGTCTGGCCTTCCTCGGCGACGATCTGGTCGAGCTTCCCGGCAGCGGGCGAAGGAACCTCGACCGTCACCTTGTCGGTCTCCAACTCGCACAGCATCTCGTCGGCAGCGACGGAATCGCCCTGCTTCTTGAACCATGTGGCGACGGTCGCCTCGGTAACGGATTCACCCAGCGTGGGCACACGGACTTCGGTGGACATGGCTCTTATTCCTTGATCGTCAGCGCTTCGTTCACGAGCGCCTGCTGTTGCGATTTGTGCTGCGAGGCGAGGCCCGTCGCCGGCGAGGCCGAGGTGGCCCGCCCGACATAGACCGGGCGCACATGCTTGGCCTTGATCCGGTTCAGCACCCATTCGAGGTTAGGTTCGATGAAGGTCCAGCCGCCCTGATTCTTGGGCTCTTCCTGGCACCAGATCATCTCGGCCTGCTTGAAGCGTTCGAGTTCCTTCACGGCCGATTGCGCCGGGAAGGGATAGAACTGCTCGAACCGCATCAGGTAGACGTCGTCGATGCCGCGCGCGTCGCGTTCCTCGAGCAGGTCGAAATAGACCTTGCCGGAGCACATGACCACGCGCTTGATCTTGTTGTCGGGCTTGAGCTTCGTCTCCGAATTGCCCAATTCCGCATCGTCCCAGAGCACGCGGTGGAAGCTGGAGCCGGTGGTGAATTCGCCGGCCTTGCTGACGGCGAGCTTGTGACGCAGCAGCGATTTCGGCGTCATCAGGATCAGCGGCTTGCGGAAGTCGCGGTGCAGCTGCCGGCGCAGGATGTGGAAGTAGTTGGCCGGCGTGGTGCAGTTGGCCACGATCCAGTTGTCCTGGCCGCACATCTGCAGGAACCGTTCCAGCCGGGCGGAACTGTGCTCCGGACCCTGGCCCTCGAAGCCGTGGGGCAGGAGGCAGACCAGGCCAGACATCCGCAGCCATTTCGATTCGCCGGAGGACACGAACTGATCGAACATGATCTGCGCGCCGTTGGCGAAATCGCCGAACTGTGCCTCCCAGAGCACCAGCGCGTTGGGTTCCGCCAGCGAATATCCGTACTCGAAGCCCAGCACCGCATATTCGGAAAGCGCGCTGTCGATCACGTCGAACCGTGCCTGGCCCTTGCGGATGTGGTTCAGGGGATAGTAGCGCTCCTCGCTGTCCTGGCTCACCAGCGCGGAATGCCGTTGGGAGAAGGTGCCGCGGGACGAATCCTGACCGGAAAGGCGCACGGGGTAGCCTTCGGTCAGCAGGGAGCCGAAGGCGATTGCCTCGCCCGTGGCCCAGTCGAAGCCTTCGCCGCTTTCGAACATCTGCGCCTTCGTCTCGAGCAGGCGGCCCACCGTCTTGTGGAGCGGGTAGCCTTCCGGCGCCGTGGTCAGCGCGCGGCCAACCTCTTCCAGCGTCTGCTCGGAGATCGACGTCTCGCCGCGGACATAGTCCTCCTTGTTGCGATCCAGATGCGACCATTTCCCGTCGAGCCAGTCGGCCTTGTTGGGCCGATAATCCTTGCCCGACTCGAATTCCTCGTGAAGCAAGGACTGAAACGCGGCCTTCATGTCCTCGATCTCGCCTTCGGGGATAAGGCCGTCCTTCACCAGCCGGTCGGTATAGATCTGCAGGGTCGTCTTGTGAGTCTTGATCTTCTTGTACATCAGAGGGTTGGTGAACATCGGCTCGTCCCCTTCGTTATGTCCGAACCGGCGGTAGCAGATGATGTCGAGCACCACGTCCTTGTGGAACTTCTGACGGAACTCCGTCGCCACCTTGGCGGCGTGCGTCACCGCCTCCGGATCGTCGCCGTTGACGTGGAAGATAGGCGCCTCCACCACCAGCGCGTTGTCGGTGGGATAGGGCGAGGAGCGCGAGAAGTGCGGCGCCGTCGTGAACCCGATCTGGTTGTTGACGACGAGGTGCATGGTCCCGCCCGTCTTGTGGCCGCGCAGCCCCGAGAGCGCGAAGCATTCGGCGACCACGCCCTGCCCGGCAAAGGCGGCGTCGCCATGCAGAAGGATCGACATGACCTTGGTACGGTCCTCGTCGTTCAGCTGGTCCTGCTTGGCGCGCGCCTTGCCAAGCACGACCGGATTGACCGCTTCGAGGTGCGAGGGGTTCGCCGTCAGCGACAGGTGCACGACGTTGCCGTCGAACGTCCGGTCGGACGAGGCGCCGAGGTGGTACTTCACGTCGCCGGAACCGTCGACGTCCTCGGGCTTGAAGCTGCCGCCCTGGAACTCGTTGAAGATCGCGCGGTAGGGTTTGCCCATCACGTTGGCCAGGACCGACAGCCGCCCGCGGTGCGGCATTCCGATCACGATCTCCTTCAGGCCCAGCGATCCGCCGCGCTTGATGATCTGCTCCATCGCCGGCACCAGCGACTCGCCACCATCAAGCCCGAACCGCTTGGTGCCCATGTACTTGACATGCAGGAATTTTTCGAAGCCTTCCGCCTCGACCAGCTTGTTCAGGATCGCCTTGCGCCCCTCGCGCGTGAACTGGATTTCCTTGTCGTAGCCCTCGATCCGTTCCTTGAGCCAGGCCGACTGCTCGGGGTCGGAAATATGCATGTATTGCAGCGCGAAGGTGCCGCAATAGGTTCGGTTGACGATGGAGATGATCTCCCGGATCGTCGCGATCTCCAGCCCCAGCACGTTGTCGATGAAGATCGGCCGGTCGAGGTCGCTTTCGGAAAACCCATAGGATTTCGGGTCGAGCTCCGGGTGCGACGTGGATGCGCGCATCCCCAACGGGTCGAGATCGGCGGCAAGGTGCCCGCGGATCCGATAGGCCCGGATCAGCATGAGCGCGCGGATGGAATCGAGCACCGCCTGCTGGATCTGGTCGTCGCTGACCTCCACGCCCTTTTCCTGCGCCTTGGCCTTGATCTTCTCGCCCGCGGCATTGGCCTCGGGCACGGGAGCCCATTCACCGGTCAGCGCGCCGTGCAGGTCGTCGCCCGGCATCGGCGGCCAGTCGGCGCGGGCCCAGGACGGTCCGGAGGCTTCCTTCTTCACCGAAATCTCGTCATCGCCGAGGGCGCGGAAGAATTCCTGCCAGCTCTCATCTACGGCCGCGGGGTCGTTGGCATATCGCGCGTACATCTGTTCGAGGTATTGCGCGTTGTGCCCCTGCATGAAGGACGAGGCGCGGAAGAGGTCGTTGGGAGATTGTTCGGTCATTGTCTGGTTCTCCTTTGGAGAAGCGGAGGGGTCAGGGTTGCGGCGGCGGGCCGTATGCGTTGGTTTCTGGTTGCGACGGCCGGGTCAGCCACCAGAGAAAGAGGATGGTCACGACGAGTTGGATGAGCCCCAGGATGCCGAAGAACAGGGTCGAGCCGAAGCTCGGCATTGCGGTCGGCATGCCGTCGGCGCCGATCTCCATCGTGCTCGGCGCGAAGAGTAGTGTGACCAGCGACAGAGCGCCCGGGATCAGGACGTACCAGCCCGGCTTGCCGATATCCTGCATTCGCCGGAAGCCGACCGCGAGCAGGGGCACGATCAGCGCCAGCACGTAGAGCCATTGGAGGAAACCGAGCCCGGTTACCCCGACGGCGAGGCCGACGACCAGCGCTCCGATCACATAGGCCAGGAAGAACCACCAGTATTCCGATCGGGAGGCGCGTCCCGCGAAGGTGGCGTATTTCTCCGTCAGGCAGGTCCTGACGCTCGTCGCGATATCCATGTTGTGCCTCCGTTACCGGCTCTGACGTGCCCGCCGGTGGGCTGTTGTGGTCTTTCGGGTCGTTCGCATTTCTGGTCGAGGGTTCACCCTGTCAGATCGACGTCGCCTCGCGGTGGAATGTCAGATGCGTCACGATTCCGGCGCCGCCGGTCAGCAGATGCTGCGCGGGTTGGAAGAAGAGCCGGACATACATGATTTCGGCGAAGACATGGGCCGTATCGAGGGCGCCGGTGCTCATCACGTTATAGGCCAGCGGTTCACCCGAAGGATTGCGCCCCGGCTGTGGCAGGCGGCGGGTTACATCGGGAAGCGCGTTGGCGCTGAGATAGCAGGTCAAACGGGACGGCGTGCTGCGTGTGTCGAGCACCACCATCAGCCACAGCCCGTCCTTTGCCAGCAGCGCCGCTTCGGCAGCGGAGGTTTCAACACGCCCGATCTCGAGGATTCGCGCCAGTTGCTCCCGGACCTGGCCGGGCTCGGCGAAGGCTGCCGGGAATGTGCGCAATGTCCCGATGATCTCCGCGGTGGCGCGGGTCGCCCGCGCGTGGTCGGCATCGTGTCCGGGAACCGGCGTCCAGCCGCGTCGGACGAACAATTCGGAATAGCCACCCAGCGTCGGCTTGGCCGTGAGGCAGATTTCCAGATCCCCGGTTCCGGCCGCCGCCGGTTCCGTTGTGGCAAGGGCAAGACACGCGGCGATGCAACCGATCACGGCCCGGAGCATGGTCCGGACCACGCCGTCATCGCGATATGGCGCACCGCCCGACATGCGCTCAGCCGATCGCCTTCAGCATGGCCTCGCCCAGTCCCGCCGGGCTGTCGGCCACCACGATTCCGGCCGAGCGCATGGCCTCGATCTTGTCGTCTGCGCCGCCCTTGCCGCCGGCGACGATCGCGCCGGCGTGGCCCATCCGGCGGCCCGGAGGCGCCGTGCGGCCCGCGATGAAGCCGGCGACGGGCTTCTTGCGGCCGGCCTTCGCCTCGTCCTTGAGGAACTGCGCGGCCTCCTCCTCGGCGGAGCCGCCGATCTCGCCGATCATGATGATCGACTGCGTCTCGTCATCGCCGAGGAACCATTCGAGCACGTCGATATGTTCCGTTCCCTTGATCGGATCGCCGCCGATGCCGATGCAGGTCGACTGGCCAAGGCCCACGTCGCTCGTCTGCTTCACCGCCTCGTAGGTCAGCGTGCCCGACCGCGAGACCACGCCGCACGAGCCGCGCTTGTGGATGTGGCCCGGCATGATCCCGATCTTGCAGGCGTCGGGCGTGATGACGCCCGGGCAGTTGGGGCCGATGAGTTTCGCCGGGCTGTCCATCAGCGCGCGCTTGACCCGCATCATGTCCAGCACAGGGATGCCTTCGGTGATGGCGACGATCACTTCCATCTCGGCGTCGATCGCCTCGAGGATCGAATCCGCCGCGAACGGGGGCGGCACATAGATCACCGTCGCATTGGCACCCGTCTCCGCCTTGGCCTCGTGCACGGAGTTGAAGACCGGCAGGTCCAGATGCGTCTGGCCGCCTTTGCCGGGCGTGACGCCGCCCACCATCTTGGTGCCATAGGCGATCGCCTGCTCGGTGTGAAACGTGCCCTGGGAGCCGGTCAGGCCCTGGCAGATCACCTTGGTGTTTTCGTCGATGAGAACGGCCATGGCTGGTCCTTTTCTTGTTATCCGGGGAAGTAGAACGACACCTGGACGGTGCCGGCGGCTTCGTACCGGTGACGTGTGATCGTATTGGTACTTACCAGAAGGGGCAGGGGCGAGATGTTACGGACGATCATCTCCGGCTGCTGCGAAATGCTCGCTTGCGGGTAGATCTGCATGATGATGGCCGTGACCAGACCCCTGAGCTCGGCCTCCGGCATGTGTGCGGTGAGGACCTTGCAGAGCCCGTTCGGACCCGTCGGGTTGGTAACTTCGACCTTGGCCGTGTCCGAAGGCGCTTCGTAGAAATGGTCGATGCCGAGCGCGACGCCGTAGTCATTGATGCCCCGGTCGATCCCGCGATAGACGAAGCCTGCGGTGCCGAATGCCTGCTGCGGGACGACCTGGTGAAGCATGACGTTCAGGCAGAGCTGCGACGCGAGGGCGACGTTGGCCCGCGTCGCTTCCTGCAGGCTCTGAGCCACGCCGGTCGCGGCGGAGATGGCGAGCAGGGCGGCACAGGCGGCGGCCCGGATGATGGACAGAGGACCGGTCACGATGGCACCGGCCAGAGTGCGTTTCCGCGTGCAGGAACGCGTGGGGCGGTGGGCCTGGGCATCAGAAGATCATCCGCATGACGGAGGTGCCGTCGGATGCGCAGGTGCCGTCATTGCCCTGCCGCACGATCTGAACCCAGAGCAGGGTCCGCGGCAGCAGCACGTTGAACCCGGAGCAGGCACCCTGTTGCGCTTCCGGCGTGCCGGGCAGGACGTTCTGGCCTTCCGGGCTGCCGGTCGTGACCTCGACCCCCTGCGTCAATGCGGCGAAAGCTTCCTCGGCGAAGGGAACCATCGCCTCGACCCCCCAAAGCCCGGTGCCGATGCGGCATTCGACGGATCCCTCGTTGACCGCGATGGCCGTGTTCACGTTCCCGTCCGGCGTGGCGTACCAGTGCAGGACGTTGCCGTCGCCGAAATCTTCGGGCGTGTAGGAAAAGCCCGCCTGCTGGAACGCCTGCAGAAGCCCGTCCGGGTCCTGGTAGTTCTGCAGGCAGAGGTTCATCGCCAGCGTCGCATTCGTCGCGGCCGCCTCCACCTCGGCCTGGGCCAGCGCCTGCTCCTCGGTGGGTTCTTCTGTGGTAGTGTCCTGTGCCATTGCCACGTTGGCCATGGCGAGCAGGATCAGATGTATCAGGCCTTTGTGGATCATCGTTTCAACTCTTTCCGTCACAGACTCAAACACGGGCTGACATGAACATCACGCTGGTGCCGTTATCAACGCAGCCTTGCGCGCCGCCGCCGGCGCTCACCCCCACCATGTAACCTATCGGGTTCGTCGGATCCTCGTAGCTCACGCACTGCGCCGGCTGCCCGGTGGCCGGATCGACCGGACCCGCATCGACCCGGCGCACGAAACCGGGATAGAGGCCCGGCACCACCTGGTCGAGAACGCCGGACGCCGCGCCGACGCCCATGTGGTCGGAGGTGACGATGCAATGTTCGGGCATCTCGCCATAATACAGCTCGACCCGCGCGCTCTCGGACGGCGCGGTAAAGCTGTGGGTGGTGTCGCTGTTTTCGGTGCTGCGTTCCACGGTCTCGGCAAACCCCGCGTGCCGGAACATCTCCGCCCGCTGCGGCCCCTGTATCCCCGGCGTGATGCAGAGCTGCAGCGCCAGCGCTCCATTGACCTGCGCCGCCTCTTCGATGGTGGTAACCTGTTGGGAAGCAGGTGGATTAGCGCTCAGCAGAAACAGGCACAGCGGCCCGCAAATAATAATGAGAATGTGTCCGATCGACCTGTTCATTCGGGTCTCTCCATGCGTTCGGCGGTGAACACCATGTTGAGCGGTTCGATGATGATGCGGCTCAGGATGTCCTGCGGCGCGCTCGGGAGTACCACCGCTTCGAAGGCTGCAAGCCAGGGGCCGAAGTTTTGCGTCAGGCGCATGTCGATCTCGGCCGCGTTGAAGCCCTGGTCATGCACGCTGCAGGTCAGAAGCCGCAGCGTCTCCATCCCGGTCACGCGAAATGTCACCATCTGCGTATCGCTGAAACGGCGCGCTTCCAGCATCTTACCGTCCGCGCTCCTGGCGATGGTGGCAACACCGGCCGGCCCCGGGTTCCGCGTGGCGTCGATGAACTCCTGCGGCGCGAACAAGGCTTCGAAACACAGCGTCTGGAAACTGCTCCAGGCTGCGGCCATGCGCGCATCGACGTCGTAGGCCGATGCCGGCGTGGCAAGACACGCAAGCGATATGAGCGCGGATCGGAACATCAGATCCCTGCCTGAAATGTGAAGAGCATAAGCGATACCGACCGTCTCTTACCCCTTTACCGCCTTCACGATCTTCTCGGCGCCATCCTTCAGATCGTCAGCGGCGATCACGTCTACGTCGGACTCGTTGATGATCTTCTTGCCTTCCTCGACATTCGTCCCCTCGAGCCGCACGACCAGCGGGACCTTCAGCCCCACTTCTTTCACCGCCGCGACCACGCCCTCTGCGATGACGTCGCAGCGCATGATGCCGCCGAAGATGTTGACCAGGATGCCTTTGACCTGCGGATCCGACGTGATGATCTTGAAGGCCTCGGTCACCTTCTCCTTCGTGGCACCGCCGCCCACGTCGAGGAAGTTCGCCGGCTCCGCCCCGTAAAGCTTGATGATGTCCATCGTCGCCATCGCCAGCCCCGCGCCATTGACCATGCACCCGATCTCGCCGTCGAGCGCGATGTAGTTGAGGTCGTACTTCGACGCCTGCAGCTCCTTGGGGTCCTCTTCGGTCGTGTCACGCAGCTCCGCGATGTCGGGGTGCCGGTAGATCGCGTTGCTGTCGAAGCCCATCTTGGCGTCGAGGCATTTCAGGTCGCCGCCGTCGGTCAGGATCAGCGGGTTGATCTCCAGCATCTCCATGTCCTTTTCCTCGAACATCTTGTAAAGCGTGCCCATCAGCGCCACGCATTGTTTCACCGCCTTGCCTTCGAGCCCCAGCATGAAGGCGATGCGGCGCCCGTGATAGGGCTGGTAGCCGGTCGCGGGATCGACGGAGAAGCTGAGGATCTTGTCGGGCTGGTTGGCGGCGACCTCCTCGATGTCCATGCCGCCCTCGGTCGAGGCGACGAAGGAGATACGCGAGGACACGCGATCCACAAGGAGTGCCAGGTAGAATTCGGACGTGATGCCGGAGCCGTCTTCGATATAGATGCGGTTGACTTGCTTCCCGGCGGGCCCGGTCTGCTTGGTGACCAGCGTCCGGCCCAGCATCCGCTTGGCCTCGTCGGAGGCTTCCTCTACCGATTTGGTCAGCCGCACGCCGCCCTTTTCTCCGGCGTCTGCTTCCTTGAACGAACCCTTGCCGCGTCCGCCCGCGTGGATCTGCGCCTTGACCACCCAGAGCGGGCCGTCGAGCGCGCCGGCGGCTGTCTTGGCCTCCTCGGAGCGCAACACGACGCGTCCATCCGACACCGGGGCCCCATAGCTGCGCAGGAGGGCCTTGGCCTGGTATTCGTGAATGTTCATGGAAGTTCTGTCCCCGGGGTTTGTCTCATCCAGTCTACTCGCGCCTATACGACCAACCACGCGGGGAGGGTAAACCGCAAACCAAGGGCAAGCCGCGGATTTACCGTGAAATTCGCTACTACGTGATCACAAGAAAATCTGTGTGATCACAGTTTCCGTGCTGTCGTGTGTCGCGCCGTCGGCCAATTCGGTTCGATTCGGTTCGGCGGGAAACTTCGGCGCACGATCATTTCAACCTCTGATTGGTTGGCGGCGAGGGGCTTACGATGTAAGACAGGCTTCTGCCTGTTGCTGCTGCGGATCATTGCGGTCGGCAACATATTGTGCTTTTCTTCGCACGTAGGTGGTTGCATAAATAGAGTAATTAGAAACGAAGTTATGGAGAAAAACATGAAAAAGATGTTGGTCGCGGCGATTTTTGCCGCCTTCGGTGCGAGTGCCCAAGCGGCAACGCTCGATTTTATCGGAGATGCCAATGCCTCGGAGCGCGGCGTGGCAAGCGGATTTACCTACAACAACGCGTTCACCGACGGGGTGACCCTGACGCTGGAGTCGAACTACAATCCCTATTTCGACGATAGCAATGCGGGTCTCGGCGTGTGCAAGGTGCTGAACGGTAGTGCCCAGTGCAATCCGACGAATGACGACAACGTGACGGTGGGCGAGTCGCTGACCGTCAAGCTGGATGGAACCTACAAGCTGAGCAATCTGCTGTTCACCGGCGAGGGCCACAGCGTTGCGGCGGGTATCGTTCCGCTGGCAACGACCGAAACGCTGCTGTTCGGCACCAACGGCGGAGCGCTGGCGCAGTGGACGTTCGCGGCGCTGAGTTCGGCCACCTTCAACAAGGTGAAGTCGTTCTCGTTCCACTTTGACGACGGCAACGCAACGGCCGAGCAATTCTATCTGGCGAACGCAGTGGTCAGCCCGGTTCCGGTTCCTGCAAGCCTGCCCTTGCTCCTGGCCGGGTTCGGCGGCCTCGCGGCCCTGAGACGCAAGCGTCGCAAGGCGGCCTGATCGCGCCGACCAATATTGAAAATTATAGGCCCCGTAAACGTATGCGGGGCCTTTTTGTTGTGTCGCGTCAGGCCAGACTTTCGTCGATGCCCTTGCAGGCTTCGACAAGGCCCTTCACGGCGCTGACGGAGTTGTCGAACATCGCCTGTTCGTCCTTGTCCAGCGTGATCTCGATCACCTTCTCGATGCCGCCCGCGCCGATCACGGTCGGTACACCGACGTAAAAGCCCTTGAGCCCATAGGCGTTGTCCACATAGGCCGCGCAGGGCAGTACGCGCTTCTGGTCCTTGAGATAGGCTTCCGCCATCTCGATCGCCGCGGTCGCGGGAGCGTAGAAGGCCGAGCCGGTTTTCAGCAGCCCGACGATCTCCGCGCCGCCATCACGTGTCCGCTGCACGATGCCGTCGATCTTTTCCTGGCTGCTCCAGCCCATCTTCACCAGGTCGGGCAGCGGGATCCCGGCGACGGTGGAGTAGCGGGTCAGCGGCACCATCGTGTCGCCGTGACCGCCGAGCACGAAGGCCGAGACATCCTTCATCGACACGCCGAACTCGTCGGCCAGGAAATGGCGGAATCTTGCGCTGTCGAGAACGCCTGCCATGCCGCAGACCTTCTCCTGCGGAAGACCGGAAAATTCGCGCAGCGCCCAGACCATCGCGTCGAGCGGATTGGTGATGCAGATCACGAAGGCGTCGGGCGCGTTGTCGCGGATGCCCTCGCCCACGGATTTCATCACCTTGAGGTTGATACCCAACAGATCGTCGCGGCTCATCCCCGGCTTGCGCGGCACGCCCGCGGTCACGATGCAGACATCCGCGCCAGCGATGTCGGCGTAGTCCTGCGTGCCCTTGAGTGCCGCGTCGAACCCCTCGGCCGGGCCCAATTCGGCGATGTCGAGCGCCTTGCCCTGGGGAACGCCTTCGGCAATGTCGAACATGACGACGTCACCGAGTTCTTTGAGTGCCGCAAGATGGGCGAGGGTCCCGCCGATCTGACCGGCGCCGATCAGGGCAATCTTGGGTCTGGCCATGGCTCTAGTCTCCGAATGTGGTGTTTGGCTGCGGCGCTGCGTAGAGCGTTGCGGGGCGGCGCGCAAGTGCGGACCTCAGTCAGGGCGCTGGACACGGCGGGGCTGGCAGGTCCGCGGTCCAGCGGCTAATGCGGTGAAAGCAGGCGCTGAACCGGAGGTCCGTGGGTGCTCGAGCTTGACGCTTCGTTTTTGCTGATCGCCGGACCGGCCGTTCTGTTCGCCGGGATCTCCAAGGGCGGGTTCGGCTCCGGCGCGGCCTTCGCCGCCGCCTCAATTCTGGCTTTGGTGGTGGAGCCCGGCGTGGCGCTGGGTGTCATGCTGCCACTGCTGATGCTGATCGACCTTGCGACGCTCGGGCCGTACTGGCGCCAGTGGCATTGGCCGTCCTGCGTGCTGCTGGTGGCAGGGGGCGTGCCGGGTGTGGTTCTGGGCGCGTGGCTTTATTCCGTTGCCGACGCGGATCTGTTCCGTCTGCTGATCGGGACGATATCGCTCGCCTTCGTGCTCTGGCAGGTGCTGCGACGCAGCGGCCGCATCACGTTTTCAGGTCTGGCAGTGCCGAATTGGGTGGGAGCTCTGGCGGGTTTGGTCGCGGGCTTCACGAGCTTCGTCAGTCACGCGGGCGGTCCGCCGGCCGCCGTCTACTTGTTGAGCCAGCGGATGACGAAGACGCAGTACCAGGCCAGCACGGTGCTGGTGTTCTGGGTGATCAACATCGTGAAGTTCGTGCCCTATGCTTATCTGGGAATGTTCACGATGGAGACGCTGAGGGCCGACATGATCCTGGCGCCCTTCGCGTTGCTCGGGGCCTGGATCGGCGTCCGTCTGCATCGCGCGGTGCCGGAGCGGCTGTTCTTCGGGCTGACCTACGTGCTGCTGACGGTCACTGGCGCGAAACTGATCTGGGACGGGCTGACGTGACCCGTGGCCTCGCGGAATGCGCATCAGGAGCGGACAGAACGCCGGCCCAAAAAAGCGGCCGCAATAGCAGCCGCTCTGGAGCTTCGGGATTGCCGGCGCGGTCAGGCGTCGGTTTCTTCGATCGGCAGCGCCTCGGCCAGTTCCTCGAAGGCCTGGCCCGATGCCACGAGGCAGGTCACCCCGTTCGGCGTTGTCACCGTGATCGTCCAGGTGCCGGTTTCGGCGGAGGCGAACACCTCGACCACCGAGTTGTTGGCGCCAAGACCCATCGACTGGCGGCTTTCGCCGTAGCCGGATGCGAGCCGGTCGACGACCGCTTCGCGAGGGGCGCAGTTGCGTGCGTTCTGTGCCGTTGCGGTGCCAGAGGTCATTGCGATCAGACCAGAGGCCGCGACGAGTGCCGTGAGTGCTGCTTTCATAGCTTTCCGTCCGTTAGCTTGTGGCGACGACACGCGCATCTGGCCCTGTCCGGACATGTGTCCGGCGATGTCGGGTCGGTCCCGGTTCCAATCCAATGCAGTCCAGCACCGTGCTGTTGTCCGGCGGCCCAGCCGGTGCGGCCCTCCCGCTGATCTGCTGGAGTTGGAGACTGTCAGGCAGCGTTGAAATAATGGTTAACGGCTGGCGCGATCGCTCAACTTTTAGCTGTTTTCGCTGCAGCGCGGCAGAACGGCCTTGATCATTTCGTCGAAATTGGGCACCCAATTGCGCAATATTGTTGCCAGTATACCGTGGGGTTCAAGTGACCATGCCGGACCAGCGCCCGTTCAGATCGGTTCTGTACATTCCCGCCTCCCGCGCGCGCGCGATGGAAAAGGCGCGTGGCCTGCCGGTGGACGCGATCATCTTCGATCTCGAAGACGCGGTTTCGGTGGAGGAGAAGGACGCGGCGCGCGCCACACTCTCTGCTGCCCTGGCCGAGGGAGGCTTTGGTCAGCGGGTCAGGATCGTGCGGATCAACGCTCTCGATACGTCTTGGGGCGTGGCGGATGCGGAGGCCGTGCTGGGGATGAACGCCGATGCCGTGCTTCTGCCCAAGGTGTCGGGACCGGAGGATCTGGACCATCTGGCCCGGATCACTGGAGATCTGCCCATCTGGGCGATGATGGAGACGCCCATGGGCATGCTGAACGCCGCGGCCACCGCGGCCCATCCTCTGCTTGGCGGACTGGTCATGGGCACGAACGACCTAGCAAACGAATTGCAGGCGCAGTTCCGCCCGGACCGCCTGCCGATGATGACCGGGCTCGGGCTCTGCCTGCTGGCGGCGAAGGCGCACGGGCGGGTCATCGTCGATGGCGTCTTCAATGCGTTCAAGGACACCGAAGGGCTTCGTGCGGAAAGTCGGCAGGGCCGGGACATGGGGTTCGACGGCAAGACGGTGATCCACCCGGCACAGGTGGATGTCGTCAACGAAGTTTTCGCCCCGTCCGAGGAAGAGCTTGACCTCGCACGCCGGCAGATCGCAGCGTACGAGGAGGCGGAAGCTGGCGGGCAGGGAGTCGCGGTCGTGGACGGCAGGATCGTGGAGAACCTGCATGCGACCACCGCGCGCCACACCCTGGCCAAGGCCGCGGCCATTGCATCAATGAAAGAGGAAGCGTCATGTCCTGGATAATCCTGATCCTCGGGGTCGCGCTCTGGTGGGCGGCGCATCTCTTCAAGCGTGTGGCGCCGGAGCGCCGTGCGGACATGGGGGACCGTGGCCGCGGCCTTGTCACTGTCCTGGTCTTGCTGAGCGTGGTGCTGATGGTGATCGGCTACCGCGGGGCGGAGGGACCTTTCTGGTGGGGCCGCAACGCGGCGCTGGTCGGGATCAACAACCTCGCGATGCTGTTCGCGATCTATCTCTTCGCGGCCTCTGGCATGAAGACGGCGATCACGCGGCGGATCCGGCATCCACAGTTGATCGGGTTCAAGACTTGGGCCGTCGCGCACCTGCTGGTGAACGGGGACCTGGTGTCCTTCGTCCTGTTCGGTGGGCTGCTGGCCTGGGCGGTGGTCGAGGTCATCCTCATCAACCGGGCCCAGCCGGACTGGACCCCGCCGCCAACTGCGCCCATGCGCAAGGAGATCATCGCCGTCGTGGCGACCGTCGTCGTCTATGGCGTCGTGGCATTGATCCACACCTGGTTGGGTTACCCGGTGTTCGGCTGAGATCATGCGGCTCTACCGGTTCCTGAGCGAGGACGACAATTCCGCCTTCTGCCACAAGGTGTCGGAGGCATTGGCGCAGGGTTGGGATCTTCACGGGCCGCCGACCTATGCCTTCGATGCGAAGCGCGGGGTCATGCGCTGCGGGCAGGCTGTGGTGAAGGAGTCGCCGGGGAACTATCACCCCGACGTGAAACTGGGAGATCAGTAGACGATGTTGCAGAAGGACATGAAGGACATGGCGGAGGCCGAGGTGCGAAATGCGGTCAAGACCAATACCGGCCGGTTCTTCGAGGATTACACACTGGGCCAAGTGATCCGCCACGCCGTTCCGCGGACCGTCGGTTCCGGCGAGCGCGCACTCTATCATGCGCTCTATCCTGCACGGCACGCGATCTACTCGTCGGACCTCTTCGCGCAATCCTGCGGTCTGCCCTCCGCGCCGCTCGACGACATGATCGCGTTCCATACGGTGTTCGGCAAGACGGTGCCCGACGTGTCGCTGAACGCGGTCGCCAACCTCGGGTATGCCGAGGGGCGCTGGCTGCGGCCGGTCTGGCCGGGCGACACGTTGCGCTCCCAATCGGAGGTGATCGGGCTCAAGCAGAATTCCAACGGCCGCACCGGTGTGGTCTGGGTGCGGACGACCGGCTTCAACCAGTCAGACGACGCGGTGCTGAGCTATGTCCGTTGGGTGATGGTCCGCAAGCGCGACGCGGAGGCGCCGGCGCCGGAGACGGTGGTGCCGGATCTCGCCCAGGTCGTCGCGGCGGCGGATCTGTCGGTGCCCGCCGGTCTCGATTTCACCGGCTACGATTTCGCGCTGGCCGGCGAGCCCTACCGCTGGGGCGACTACGACATCGGCGAGCGCATCGACCACGTGGACGGTGTGACGGTCGAGGAAGCCGAGCACATGATGGCGACGCGCTTGTGGCAGAACACGTCCAAGGTCCATTTCGACACGGCGGCGCGACCAGATGGCACCCGGCTGATCTATGGCGGGCACGTGATCTCGCTGGCGCGCGCGCTCAGCTTCAACGGGCTCGCAAATGCGCAGATCGTGGCGGGCCTCAATGGCGGGGCTCACGCCAATCCCTGCCTTGCCGGCGACACCGTGCGCGCCTGGTCGGAGGTGCTCGACAAGGCGGAGACCGGAGCGCCCGGCGTCGGCGCGTTGCGCCTGCGGCTGGTGGCGACCAAGGGCGCCGAGCCGTTCGTCCTCAGGGGCGAGGATGGCAAGTACTTGCCGGACGTGCTTCTCGACCTCGATTACTGGGCACTGTGCCCGGTCTGAGCGACCGATCTTTCTCCGAACGTTTGCAGGTGTCCCGCGGCCTCCGGAAAACTCGTGGCAACGTCGCGCTCACCGCAAATTGACCTGCGACTCTGGCGACGGTGTGGCTAATGTGTCCGCATGATCCGCGGCGCCCTCGTTTCTCTCCTCCTGTCGGCCGAGCCGGCGCTCTGCTGCGATCTGGCGCTGGTGCTGGCTGTGGACGTCTCCGGGTCCGTCGACCCGACGGAGTATCGCACCCAGATGGATGGGCTGGCGACCGCGCTGCGCGACGGGGTCGTGGCCGAGGCGCTGCTGAGCCAGCGAGCCATGGTCACGCTGATCCAGTGGACCGGATCCTCCCGTCAGCGCCAGACCCTGCCTTGGACCGCGATGAACAGTTTCGCGGCGATCGACGGTCTTGCGGACGCCGTCGAAGCGGACCAACGGATCTGGCGCAACTACTCGACCGCGATCGGGGAGGCGCTGGAGGTGAGCCGCCGGATCTTCGACAGCGTCCCGCAGTGTGCGCGGAAGGTGATCGACGTCTCCGGCGACGGGCCCTCCAACGAAGGCGCCGAACCGCGCGAACAGCATGACCACTTGCGGCAGGATGGCATCACCGTCAACGGGCTTGCGATCGAAACCGACGGCAGTGATCTGACGGCATATTTTTTCGAGAACCTGATCACCGGCGAAGGCGCGTTCGTGGAAACCGCCTGGGGGTTCGAAGACTATCCCGCCGCGATCCTGCGCAAGCTTCAGCGCGAAACAACACGCGCCGCGGCGCAGGCTCCGTTAGACGCAATGATCGTTCCGGTTCGCAGCAGATGACGTGATCACAGTCACCGCATGTGTGATCACAGGCCTGTGCCCGCGCCAAAAAACCGCGGTCTGTCCGCGAGATGCCTCGTGACATGGTCGTCAAACTGCGTTGTAACAGCGTCATCGAAGTTTCAACGGAGTCCTCATGGCCGATGTAAATCGGGGCAATCGCCCGCTGTCGCCGCACCTGACCGTATACCGTCCGCAGATCACCTCGATCAGTTCGATCCTGACCCGGATTACGGGCAACGCATTGCTGGTGGCGGTCATCCTGATCGTCTGGTGGCTCCTGGCGGCCAGCACCTCGGCCGACTATTTCGCGATGGCCAACGGTGTTCTGACCAGCTGGTTCGGCGATCTGGTGCTGCTGCTGAGCCTTCTGGGCCTCTGGTATCACACGCTCGCGGGGATCCGGCACCTGGTCTGGGACACGGGCATTGGGCTGGAGATCGAGACCGCCGAGATGCTGGGCTGGGCCTGCGTGGGCGGATCGGTCGTGCTGACCATCGTGACCGTCATACTGATCTGAGGGGGCTGATATGCGTTATCTGACAGACCGCAAGCGCGCCGTCGGCATGGGTTCGGCCAAGTCCGGCACGGCGCATTTCTGGGCGATGAAGATTTCCTCTTTCGCGCTCTTGATCCTGGTCCCGCTCTTCGTCTTCACCTTCGGTCCGATCCTCGGCTCGGATTACGTGTCGGTCACGACTTATTTCGGGCGGCCCTGGCCGGCGCTGATCGCCGCACTGACCATCGTCGTCAGCATGATGCACTTCAAGGACGGTGTGCAGGTGCTGATCGAGGACTACGTGCATGGCACGGCGCAGAAGGTCACGATCCTCGTGATGATCTGCGTGAGCTATGGCATTGCCGCGATCGGGCTCTTCGCTATCGCGCGGCTGGCGCTTTGAATTCGGGCGCTTTGAATTCTGGAAGGGGCCGCAATGGCTGAGTACGACTACGAGACGCACGAATATGACGTCGTGGTGGTGGGCGCCGGCGGAGCCGGGCTGCGCGCGACGCTTGGCATGGCCGAGCAGGGGTTGCGAACAGCCTGCGTGACGAAGGTCTTTCCGACCCGTTCGCACACCGTTGCCGCGCAGGGCGGCATCGCTGCGTCCCTGGGGAACATGGGCCCTGACAGCTGGCAATGGCACATGTACGACACCGTCAAGGGGTCGGACTGGCTCGGCGACACCGACGCGATGGAATACCTCGCGCGCGAGGCGCCCAAGGCGGTCTACGAACTCGAGCATTATGGCGTGCCGTTCAGCCGCACCGAAGAGGGAAAGATCTACCAGCGCCCCTTCGGCGGCCACACCACCAAGTTCGGCGAAGGCCCCCCGGTGCAGCGCACCTGCGCCGCCGCCGACCGGACTGGCCACGCGATCCTGCACACGCTCTATGGGCAGTCGCTGAAGAACAACGCCGAATTCTACATCGAGTATTTCGCCATCGACCTGATCATGTCCGAGGACGGGCAATGCCAGGGCGTGGTCTGCTGGAAACTCGACGACGGCACGATGCATGTCTTCGCCGCCAAGATGGTGGTGCTGGCCACGGGCGGCTATGGCCGGGCCTATTTCTCCGCCACCTCCGCGCACACCTGCACCGGCGACGGTGGCGGCATGGTGGCGCGCGCCGGCCTGCCGCTGCAGGACATGGAATTCGTGCAGTTCCACCCCACCGGCATCTACGGGTCCGGCTGCCTCATCACCGAAGGCGCGCGGGGCGAGGGTGGCTATCTCACCAATTCCGAGGGCGAGCGGTTCATGGAACGCTATGCGCCCAACTACAAGGACCTCGCGCCCCGCGACTACGTGTCCCGATCGATGACGATGGAGATCCGCGAGGGCCGCGGCGTGGGCGACAAATCCGACCATATCCACCTCAACCTGTCGCACCTGCCTGCGGAGGCGCTGCATGAACGCCTGCCGGGCATTTCGGAAAGCGCCAAGATCTTCGCCGGGGTGGATGTCACCAAGGAGCCGATCCCGGTCCTGCCCACCGTGCACTACAACATGGGCGGCATTCCGACCAACTACTGGGGCGAGGTGATCAACCCGACCAGCGACGATCCCAACGCGCTGGTGCCGGGTCTGATGGCCGCGGGCGAGGCGGGTTGTGCGTCGGTCCATGGCGCGAACCGTCTGGGCTCGAATTCGCTGATCGACCTCGTGGTGTTCGGCCGCGCGGCCTCTATCCGGGCAGGCCATGTGGTGGATGCGGGTGCAGCGGTACCCACGCCGAACAAGGCCTCCATCGACCGCGCCTTCGACCGGTTCGACCGCTTCCGCAACGCCGAAGGCGCCGTGCCCACCGCTGAACTGCGCGATCAGATGCAGCGCACGATGCAATCCGACGCGGCCGTCTTCCGCGCCTCCGACACGCTGAAGGAGGGGGTCGAGAAGATGACCGACATCGCGGGCAAGGTCGACGATCTGAAGGTCACCGACCGCAGCCTCGTGTGGAATTCCGATCTGATGGAAACGCTGGAACTGGCCAACCTCATGCCCAATGCGCTGGCCACCATCGTCGGCGCCGAGGCGCGGCACGAAAGCCGTGGCGCACATGCGCACGAGGATCATTCCAAGCGGGATGATGAAAACTGGCGCGTGCACACCATATCCCGCGTCGATGGAGCGAAGGTCGACCTGAGCTATCGCCCGATCATCGAGGATCCGCTGACCACCGAAGGCCAGGGCGGCATCGAACTCAAGAAGATCGCGCCCAAGGAACGGACGTTCTGATGGCCACAAAAGCATTCACCGCTGGTAAATACGACACGTTGGGCCGATCGGGCCCGCGGCGGCGGGCGTGACGATTGCTCAAGGCGTCGATCCCACTCGTGGCCTGCGTCGGCCTGCTGGGCTGCGCCGAGATGCGGCAAAGCGCGGATACTCTCGCCCGCGACAGCGCCCGTGCCGCCGTGGACGAGGCGCTGGTGACGCGGTTCCCGGGCATCGATGGCACCCGCGTGACGCCCTACACCGACTGTCTGATCGACAATGCCACGCGGTCGGAGATCGCGACCCTTGCGCGCGCCGCTGTCACGGGCGTGAACGAGGCCACGGTTTCATTGATCACCGGCATGATCCAGCGACCCGAGATTTCGACCTGCCTGCTGCGCGCAGGTCCGGCCCTCACGACATAGCTCGAAGGAGACCCAAGAGATGGTTCAACTGACGCTACCCAAGAACTCCCGCATCACCACCGGCAAGACCTGGCCGAAACCCGAAGGCGCCAAGAACGTGCGCAAGTTCAGCATCTATCGCTGGAACCCGGACGACGGGAAGACGCCGCAGGTCGACACCTATTTCATCGACCTCGACAAGTGCGGACCCATGGTTCTGGACGCGCTGATCAAGATCAAGAACGAGATCGACCCGACCCTGACCTTCCGCCGGTCCTGCCGCGAAGGGATCTGCGGATCCTGCGCGATGAACATCGACGGGATCAACACGCTGGCCTGCATCTACGGGTTGGACGAGATCAAGGGCGACGTGAAGATCTATCCCCTGCCGCACATGCCGGTGGTCAAGGACCTGATCCCGGATCTGACGCATTTCTATGCTCAGCACGCCTCCATCATGCCGTGGCTGCAAACCAAGACGCCGGCGCCCGCGAAGGAATGGAAGCAGAGCGTCGAGGATCGCAAGAAGCTCGACGGCGACTACGAATGCATCCTGTGTGCCTGCTGTTCGACCTCCTGCCCAAGCTATTGGTGGAACGGCGACCGGTATCTCGGCCCGGCGGCACTGCTCCAAGCTCACCGCTGGATCATCGATTCGCGCGACGAGGCGACGGGGGAGCGGCTGGACGATCTGGAAGATCCCTTCAAGCTCTATCGCTGCCACACCATCATGAACTGCGCCAAGACCTGCCCCAAGGGGCTGAACCCGGCCAAGGCGATCGCAGAGATCAAGAAGATGATGGTCGAACGCACGGTCTGATCGCATGGCGGAGCCCCTCTGGCTGGCCGTCGGATTGGCCACCGCTGCGGGGGCGTCGATCCCCGTCGGCGCTTCGCTCGCCATGCATCGGTTCGGCATCCTGCCCGGCTGGGCGGAAAGCGAGGCGCGTCACGGCGTGATCGCCTTCGGCGCGGGGGCGCTCCTCGCCGCCGTGGCGCTGGTGCTGGTGCCCGAGGGAAGCGAGCGTCTGTCCGCCGGCGCCGTGCTCTTCTGGTTCCTGGCCGGAGCAATCGCATTTGCCCTGGCTGATTGGGCGCTCGCGAAGCAGGGCGGACGCGCGGCGCAATTCATGGCGATGATGATGGACTACCTGCCCGAGGCGATGGCGCTGGGCGCACTGGTGACCGGAGATGTCGCCTCGGCGCTGCTCGTGGCCGGCCTGATCGCGCTGCAGAACCTGCCCGAAGGTTTCAACGCCATGCGCGAGATGACGAAGCCGGGCGACGGTCGCGCCGGGCACTTGATGTTTCTCTTCGTGCTCGTGGTGCCGCTGGGGCCGCTTGCCGCCTTGCTCGGCCTGTCGCTTGATCCGGCGTCACCCGTCACCGGCGCGGTGATGCTATTGGCCTCGGGCGGCATCCTCTACCTGATGTTCCAGGACATCGCGCCCCAGGTCGCGCTGGAGACGAGCTGGCTGCCCCCATTCGGCGCCGTTCTGGGGTTCGTACTCGGCCTCGCTGGACATCTGATGGTGTGAACCATGCTTGTTGTCGTCGGACTGGTCATTGCCTTCATCGTCGTGGCGATCTACGCCCGCAGGAACCGGGGGCGCAGGAATTGTCGCTGGCGCGAGCAGCGCAGCGGCGACAAGGGGCAGTTGCGCAAGTACCGGTGTGCCGCGTGCGGCGCCGAAGCCTTCACGGCCACCAAGGGACCGCCCGAGAAGTGCTTTGCCAATGAAGGTGGTTCGGACTTGTGACGCGGGAGGCCGGCCACCAGTCCTGAACTCGAGCCTGTGAGGAGATGCCATGCCGGACGCCCCCGAGTTCGCTGACCGCCACCGTGCTCTGTCACCTTTGGTCTGTTACCCGCCCGACACATTGCCACGGCCAGACCTCGCGCTCTATTTCGCGGCGCGAAAGACCGCGTCTCGCACAGGCGAGGTGCTGGTGCCGCCCCGCGAGGCGGCGACATTCGAGGTGCCCGCGGGCGGCTTCTTTCGCATCACGTCGGTCGAAGGTCCGCAGGTCGGAGACCTCAACCTGCACGCCCTCCACAATTTCGAGGAGCGGTTCTATTCCGGCAAGACCCGCGCCCTGCACGGCACGCATGTCAGCACGGGCGACCGGCTCTGGTCGTCGTTCCCGCACCTGCGGCCGATGGCGACGATCATCGAGGACACGCTGGATTGGTACGGCATCGACCAACACGGCGGGTCGGTACATGACGTGATCGGCACAAGGTGTGACCCTTATACGCATCACCTCCTGTCGGGCGGCGGCGTCTATCACCATTGCTGCCATTCGAACCTGACCCGGGCCTTGGCGGAGCGGATGGGCGTGGAACCCACGCAGGCCGAATTGCTGGTCCACGACGTGCTGAACGTGTTCATGTGCACCGGCTTCACCCGGGACACGGGGCAGTACTTCATGAAAGCAAGCCCTGTGCGGACTGGCGATTTCATCGAGTTCTTTGCCGAGATCGATCTTCTCGGCAATCTTTCGGCCTGCCCGGGAGGGGATTGCTCGACGACACATTCCTCGGATGAGGCAGCGTGCTTTCCATTGTTTGTCGAGGTGTTCGCGACCGACCCGGCCGCGCTCGCGAATTGGTCGAAGCCAGCGGTCAACGGGTACGATCGCAGCCACGGGACCTGAGGCGTTTCCCGTCAGACGAGGCAAGGTCGTGACCTTCGGGCTCGCTTCGCGCCAGCAGGGAAGCCTCTATGCGAAGGCGGCCTCGAGCGCTATTTCGATCATGTCACCGAAACTGCTCTCCCGATCCGCGCTGGACAATGCCTCTCCGGATTGCAGATGGTCGGATACCGTCAACACGGCGAGGGCTCTGCAGCCGTGTCGCGCGGCCAGTGAATAGAGTTCGGCGGCCTCCATTTCCACGCCCAGAATTCCGTGGCGAACCATCTGTTCGTCCAGATCCGGACGTTCGCCGTAGAACACGTCCGACGAGTAGATTCCGCCGACATGGAAAGGCGAGGCGCGCCTTTTGGCGGCATTGACGGCCGCCTCGAGCAATTGCCAATTCGCGCAGGGGGCGAAACTGAATTCACGGAATATTGCCGAAGAGGGCGTCGAAACCGAACTCGCCGTCATGGCAAGGATCACATCCCGCACGGAAACGTGGGGCTGCATCCCGCCGCAGGATCCGATCCGGATCAGCGTTTTCGCACCATAGTCGCGGATCAATTCGTTAACGTAGATCGATAGCGACGGCATTCCCATGCCGCTGCCTTGAATCGTTACGCGCCTGCCATTCCATTTACCAGTAAATCCGAGCATTCCGCGTACTTCGTTAACGCGCACGGCATCGTCCAGAAAGGTTTCCGCCGCCCATTTCGCTCGGTACGGGTCGCCCGGCAACAAGACGGTTTCCGCGATATCGCCGGGTTGGGCCCCAATATGGATAGTCATGAGCTCAGATTTCGAGGTCCTTGGGGTCCTTGCCGGCCTCGACGGTATCCTTGAACCATTGCGGCTGCCGCCCCTTGCCAGTCCAGGTTTCCGAAGGATCCTCGGGGTTTGCATATTTCGGCACGCCCGGGTTCTTCGGGGCCGATTTCCGGCGGCCGCTGCGGCCGGTCGAGCCGTCGGTCAGATCCGACAAAGAGAAACCGTACTTTGCCGCAGCTTTTTCAGCGGCTTTTTTGGCTTCCTTCTTTTCGTTCGCCTCGATCGCGGTGATGGCTTTTTTTACGTCGTTCAGCAACTTTTCGAGCTGCTTTCTCGACATCGTCGTGAGGTCATCGGCCGTCATGAATTGGTCCTTGCGGTGAGTGGGTGAGTGTGTGGATGGTAACTCACTTAAAAGGAAAGAAGTTCCTCCGCAATAGTACCTGTGACGCGAATTTGTGACAATGTCCCTTTTGTGCACTATTCCGCCGCGACGGCCTTCGGATCTGCCAGTTCTACGATATCGGTCATTATCGTGTTCAATTCGAAATCCTTGGGGGTATAGACTCTGGCCACCCCCATTGCGCGCAATTTTTCGGCGTCTTCTTCGGGAATGATGCCGCCTACAATTACGGGAACTTCTCCGAGTCCCGCGTCACGCAGCCGTTTCAGGACATCTTCGACAAGGGGCAGGTGGCTTCCCGACAGGATGGAAAGTCCAATGACATGGGCCGGGTCTTCTTGTGCCGCGTTGACGATTTCCTCCGGGGTGAGGCGAATACCCTCATAGGAGATGTCCATTCCGCAATCCCGTGCCCGCACCGCGATCTGTTCCGCGCCATTGGAATGACCGTCGAGACCCGGCTTGCCCACCAGGAACTTGAGCCGCCGACCCAGGCGATCGCTGACCGCGTCCACGGCGTCGCGGATTTCGTCGAGCCCTTCGGTCTTGTTGGATCGCCCGGCAGAGACACCCGTCGGACCACGGTATTCGCCGAATTGCTCGCGCATCGCGGTGGCCCATTCACCGGTCGTCACACCTGCCTTGGCGCAGGCGATCGACGCGGGCATGACATTTCGCCCGTCCCTCGCAGCAGCGCGCAGGTCGGCAAGCGCGCCTTCGACCGCCGACGCATCGCGCGACGCACGCCAGTCGTCCAGCCGCGTGATCTGGTCCTGCTCCACGCCCTTGTCGACGACGAGGATGCCGCCTGCGCCGGTCATCAACGGTGATGGCTCGCCACGTTGCCAGCGGTTCACGCCGACCACCACGGTCTCGCCCCGTTCGATCCGGTTGAGGCGCTCCGAATTGCTCTCGACCAGCCGCGATTTCATGTAGTCGATCGCACCGATTGCCCCACCCATGCTGTCGAGCTGTGCCAGTTCATGGCGCGCGCCTTCTTTCAGTTCCTCCACTTTGGCGTCGATGACGGAGTTGCCATCGAACAGGTCGTCGTATTCCAGAAGGTCGGTCTCGTAGGCCAGGATCTGCTGCATCCGCATCGACCATTGCTGGTCCCAGGGGCGGGGCAGGCCCAGCGCCTCGTTCCAGGCTGGCAATTGCACGGCGCGGGCGCGCGCCTTTTTCGACAGCGTCACCGCCAGCATCTCGATCAGGATGCGGTAGACATTGTTTTCGGGCTGCTGTTCCGTCAGGCCGAGCGAATTGACCTGCACGCCATAACGGAAGCGGCGGAATTTCGGATCCTCCACGCCGTAGCGGTCGCGGCAGATCTCCTCCCAGAGATCGACGAACGCGCGCATCTTGCACATTTCGGTGACGAACCGGATGCCCGCGTTGACGAAGAACGAAATGCGCCCCACGACGGTCGGAAAATCCTCCGGCGGAATGCGCGGCTGCAATTCGTCCAGAACCGCCTGCCCGGTGGCGAGCGCAAAGGCCAACTCCTGCTCCGGCGTCGCTCCCGCTTCCTGCAGGTGGTAGGAACATACGTTCATCGGGTTCCACTTCGGTACATGCTTGTAGCAATACTCCGCCACGTCCGCGATCATCTTCAGCGACGGTTTCGGCGGGCAGATATAGGTGCCGCGCGAGAGATACTCCTTGATCAGGTCATTCTGCACGGTACCGGTCAGCTTCGACGTATCCGCACCCTGTTCCTCCGCCACGGCGATGTAGAGCGACAGCAGCCACGGTGCCGTCGCGTTGATTGTCATCGACGTGTTCATCTGCTCCAGCGGGATCTGGTCGAAAAGCGTGCGCATGTCGCCCAGATGGCAGATCGGCACGCCGACCTTGCCGACCTCGCCCTTGGCCAGCACATGGTCGCTGTCATACCCCGTCTGCGTCGGCAGATCGAAGGCCACCGATAGGCCGGTCTGCCCGCGTTCCAGGTTGGAGCGGTAGAGCTCGTTTGACGCGGCCGCGGTCGAATGGCCCGAATAGGTGCGGATGATCCAGGGTCGGTCGGTCTGTCGCTCGGTCATCTTGTCCTCGCTGGCAAAGCAATAAAATTTCGTCTCAGACGTCATATCGGACATTTTTTGGCGTTGTCAATTCGCTGCAATGCGGCGACGCAGATGGCGCGATACAAAGCTGACACGGTATCGGTATAGTCGTACGAAAGAGAACTGGTGGGAGAAAGATCATGCTGAAGTCCGTGGCGTTGGCTGGAGTGCCGGCCTTGATCCTGGCGGCCGCGTCCGCTGCGGAAACTGTCCGATTTGCGACCTTCAACGCATCGTTGAACCGGATTAACGCAGGCGATCTCGCGACGGAGCTTGCGACGCCCGGAAGCGCACAACCCGCGGCGGTTGCGGAGACGCTGCAGCGCATCGACGCCGATGTCGTTCTGATCAACGAGTTCGACTTCGACCCCGCGGCCCCGCAGCGTTTCCAGGACAATTATCTGAGCCAGCCCCAGAACGTGACCGGAACGGGTGCCAGCACGCCCGTCACCTATCCGTACAATTTCATCGCACCATCGAATACGGGCGTGCCGTCTGGCTTCGACCTCGACAATGACGGAAGCATCGGAGGTCCGAACGACGCGCAAGGCTTCGGATTCTTCGAAGGTCAATTCGGAATGACCGTATATTCGAAGTACGAAATCCTGACGGACCAGGCGCGTACCTTCCAGACGTTCCTGTGGAAGGACATGCCCGGCGCCCGTCTTCCGGTTGTCGATGATGGCGGCGGCGGCACGACCGGGTTCTACTCCGACGCGGAACTGGATATCATTCGGCTGTCGTCCAAGAGCCACTGGGATCTGCCCATCAACATCAACGGGGAGATCGTCCATTTTCTGGTCAGCCATCCGACGCCACCGGTCTTCGACGGGCCGGAGGATCGCAATGGCTTGCGCAACGCGGACGAGATCCGGTTCTGGGCCGACTACATCAATGGTGCGGGTTACATCTATGATGACATGGGCATGACCGGCGGGCTGGCGGCCGGCGCGAAGTTCGTGATCGCCGGAGATCTGAACTCCGATCCTTTCGACGGGGATTCCCTGCCCGGAGCGGCGCAACAATTGCTGGAAAACCCGCTTGTGAACACGTCGTTCACCCCATCCAGCGCCGGCGGCCCGGACGCAGCGGCCCGGCAGGGGGCAGCAAACCTCGCGCATATCGGCAACCCCGCATTCGACACCGCCGACTTCAACGACGGCTCGCCTGGCAATCTGCGCGCGGATTACGTGCTTCCGTCGGCGAACCTGACGATCGAAGGGGGCGGCGTGCTCTGGTTCGAGGACAGCGGTCCCCTGTTTCCGCTCACCAACGATTTCCCCTTCGCGGCATCCGATCACCGTGCGGTCTATGTGGATGTCGCAGTTCCCGAGCCGGTGCCGATTCCGGGAAGCTTGCCGCTGATGATCGGCGGTTTCGGCCTTGTGGCGATGATGCTGCGCCGCCGCGGCTAAGCCCGCTTGCCGCCGGAGCCGCGACCTGCAAGTCTCGGCCTCATGACGGGAACCGTGGAACTGCCAATCTGGTTGTTTGTCCTGATCGTGCTGTTTGCCGCGGTCACCTTCGCGTCGCATTTCCTCTTTCCCTCCGTGCGCTGGTTTTTCCGCCGGCGTCTGGAGCGTGCCGTGTCGCAGCTCAACACCCGGCTGACCCGGCCGATCGAGCCCTTCAAACTGGCCGAGCGGCACGACATGATACAGCGGCTGATCTATGACCCCGAAGTCACGCAGGCGATCGTGCAGCATGCGCGCAAGAACAAGGTGCGGGAGGACGTGGCGTTCGAGACGGCGCGGCGGTACGCGCGGGAAATCGTGCCCAGCTTTTCGGCCTTCGCGTATTTCGGGTTCGGGATCCGGGTGGCCCGGTGGCTGGCCAACGAACTTTACACAGTGCGCACAGGGGCGGAGAACGATGACATGATCGCGCGCATTCCCCAGGATGCCACGGTCGTCTTCATCATGAACCACCGATCCAACATGGACTACGTTCTGGTGACCTACCTCGCCGCGCGCGCCTCCGCGCTTTCCTATGCGGTGGGGGAGTGGGCGCGGATCTGGCCGCTATCGCGGCTGATCAAGTCGATGGGTGCCTATTTCATCCGTCGCAAGTCTCGCGGAGAACTCTACCGGCGCGTGCTGGCACGTTACGTCCAGATGGCGACCACCGGCGGTGTGACGCAGGCGATCTTTCCCGAAGGCGGGCTGAGCCTCGATGGCCGCCTGGCGCAACCCAAGATGGGCCTGCTCGCTTACGTCGTGGAGGCGGGTCGGGTTTCGGACCGCGACGTGGCCTTCGTACCGGTCGCCATCAACTACGATCGCGTGCTGGAGGATCGGGTGTTGATCGCCGCGCAGGAACGCGGGGACCGCCGCTTTGGCGCCCGGATCAGCGTCGTCACCGGGTTTGTCCTGAAAAAGCTCTGGCAGCGGTTGCGCGGACGCTTCCTGCGCTTCGGTTCGGCCGCGGTGGTTTTTGGCGAGCCGTTGTCGCTGCAAGAATTCGGATCGGAGCGGCCGGTGGAGGATCTGGCCGCGACGCTGATGGAGCGGATCGAGCAGGCCATGCCGCATCTGAGCGTCCCGCTTCTCGCGCAGATCATCATGGCGGCAGAGGCTCCGCTCACGCCGGAAGAACTTCGCGCGACCGCACGAGACGAAATCGAAAGCCGTCCCAAACGATACCTGATGGCCGAAGGCGAGACGGCCGAGAAACTGGTGCGCGAAGCCCTGAACCTGCTCCAGCAGCGCGAGATCGTCGAAGTCCGGGAGGGTCGCGTTGTCGTGGTCGAAGCGGAACGCCCCACCTTGCGCTTCTATGCCCAATCGATGTCCTCGAACGCTCTTTCGTTTTCTGCGGCTGCTCAGTAAATGCTGCATCCGCAGGGTTACAAAGTTACCGAAACTGCCAATTCATCTATTGCTTTATTTCGTAGTGACCCATATCCCTCGTTGGAAGGCTGCGATTCTGCATTGCAGCACGCGTCATGAATGGAGGATTGGATGGCATTGGATACCGACGGTTTGACGACGTACAAGGCGCCCGAAAAAGACCTCTACGAAATGGGCGAAATTCCCCCCATGGGCTATGTCCCGAAGCAGATGTACGCATGGGCGATACGGCGCGAGCGTCACGGGGAGCCCGACACGGCGATGCAGATCGAGGTCGTGGATGTGCCTCAACTCGACAGCCACGAGGTACTGGTTCTGGTGATGGCCGCGGGCGTCAACTACAACGGCGTCTGGGCCTCGCCTGGGCAAGCCGATTTCCCCGTTCGATGGCCACAAGGAGGCGTATCACATCGCCGGATCCGACGCGTCAGGCATCGTCTGGGCGGTCGGCGACAAGGTCAAGCGCTGGAAGGTCGGCGACGAGGTCGTGATCCACTGCAACCAGGACGACGGCGACGACGAGCACTGCAACGGCGGCGACCCGATGTATTCGCCGTCTCAGCGGATCTGGGGCTACGAGACGCCGGACGGCTCCTTCGCGCAGTTCACCAACGTGCAGGCGCAGCAATTGATGCCGCGGCCGAAGCACCTGAGCTGGGAGGAAAGTGCGTGCTATACGCTGACGCTGGCCACCGCGTACCGGATGCTCTTCGGCCATGAGCCGCACGACCTGAAACCGGGGCAGAACGTGCTGGTCTGGGGTGCCTCGGGCGGCCTCGGGTCCTACGCGATCCAGCTCATCAACACGGCCGGTGCCAACGCGGTTGGCGTGATCTCCGACGAGTCCAAGCGCCAGTTCGTGATGGACCTCGGCGCGAAAGGCGTTATCAACCGCAAGGATTTCAACTGCTGGGGGCAGCTCCCCACCGTGAACACGCCCGAATACGCCGAATGGTTCAAGGAAGCGCGCAATTTCGGCAAGGCGATCTGGGACATCACCGGCAAGGGCAAGAACGTCGACATGGTGTTCGAACACCCGGGCGAGTCGACCTTTCCCGTGTCCACCTTCGTCGTCAAGAAGGGGGGCATGGTGGTGATCTGCGCGGGCACGACCGGCTACAACCTGACCTTCGACGTCCGCTACATGTGGATGCACCAGAAGCGCCTGCAGGGTTCCCACTTCGCCCATCTGAAGCAGGCCATGGCCGCCAACCAGCTGATGGTGGAGCGGCGGCTGGATCCCTGCATGTCCGAAGTCTTCACTTGGGCCGACCTGCCGCAGGCGCATATGAAGATGATGCGGAACGAGCACAAGCCGGGGAACATGTCGGTTCTGGTTCAGGCTCCGAAGACCGGCTTGCGAACGCTCGAGGACGTGCTTGCCGCGGGCAGTTGAACCTCGCGTCCCGTTCAAAATGCAAGGATCCGCGGAAACCCAGTTGAAATCGCGGATCCTTCTTTCTATCGTCAGTAGAAGTGTGCAGAACGTGAGAGCCGGAGCTTCGATGCCTCGCTATTTTCGGGGAAGACAGATCCGCGAATTTAGCAGCCCGTTAACCAGTGCTAATATTGATGTACTTGGAGTTTAACCATGAAAGGGCAGCTCTCATCATGAAGCACGAGTGGATCTTGGACGTTCTGGCTGACTTGAAGAACTTTGCCCGGGCAAACGACCTTCCGGCCTTGGCAGAGCAATTGTCCGATACCGCGGACTTGGCCGCAGTCGAGATTTCGTCCGCCGAAGAAAAGGCTCGCCGAGCACATGGTGACGAACTCTCCTTTAGAAGCTATTCTGGATCGGCTGGATAGGGCCGAGGGGCTTGACGATCTCAACCAAATCGCAGGACTGGTGCGGGACCACTACTCGGTTGACCACATAGTCTACTACTGGGTGAACAGTGTCGGCGAGAGGTTTGGCGCCGGCACTTATTCGCACGAGTGGGTCGAGAGATATCTCGAAAAGGACTACAGCAAGATCGATCCGGTCGTTCTGGGCTGCTTCCAGCGGTTCGAACCCACCAACTGGAAGGATTTCGACTGGTCGTCCAAGGCCGCACAGGGGTTCATGAAGGATGCGATCGCGCACGGCATCGGGTCGCAGGGGATAGCCATTCCAATTCGCGGGCCGAA
The DNA here is from genome assembly GCA_963721175.1 of uncultured Alphaproteobacteria bacterium. Taxonomy (GTDB): domain Bacteria; phylum Pseudomonadota; class Alphaproteobacteria; order Rhodobacterales; family Rhodobacteraceae; genus Aliishimia. The sequence continues at coordinate 89,201 of CAVRIG010000011.1, forward strand.
CGGACAATATGCGGTCTTCACGGTCAGCGCGATGGCCACCGACCTCGAGTGGGAGCAGTTCCTCAAGGACAATCGCCGCGATCTGATGGTGGTCGCCTACGAGTTCAACAAGAAGGCCCTCGAATTCGAACGCATCGGCAAGGACATGTCGCCAGTGACATTGTCCCCGCGCGAAACGGCGGCCATGACCTACATCGCGCGCGGTCACAGCCGGGCTCAGGCCGCGCAGATGATGAAGATTTCGGAGCACACGCTACGGGTCTACATCGAAACGGCGCGCCACAAGCTGGGCGCATTGAACACGACCCACGCCGTCGCACGCGCCCTCAACACCGGCCTGATCGTCGGCTGACAGGTTAACGGCGCGTTGGCACGGCGGACGCCGGCGTCGGAATTGCGAAACCCGCGCGGACGCCCGGGCAGGATGAAATTAACGCCGAATGGCGCAAACTTCTGGAAATATCAGAACCAGGAGTGACATGGATGTTGCGTTATATCTACGGAAACGACCTCGTAAATATCCCGAAGCTGCGTGATACGATGTTCCGTGATCGCGCGGCGCAGTTCTCCGAACGTCTGCACTGGGAAGCGGTCAGGGTCGATGAAAACGGGTACGAGATCGACCAGTATGACGCACTCAACCCGCTCTACGTCATCTGGGAACTGGAGGACGGCAGCCATGGCGGATCCATGCGGATCCTGCCGACAAGTGGCCGCACGATGGTCAACGAACACTTCACCCACCTGACCGACGGCGTCGAGATCCGCAGCCCCTTCATCTGGGAATGCACGCGGCTCTGCATCTCCGCGCGATCCGCGCGCAATGCGACCTCCGCGCTGGTGCTCGCCGCAGGAGAGTTGATAGACGAATTCCCGGTGGAACATCTCGTGGGCGTATTCTTCGCGCACATGCGGCGGCTCTTCGCACTGAACCGGATGGAGATCGACGTGCTCGGCGCCGATGGCGGCGGGCGGAACCAGATCGAGGTCGCGTTGTGGGATGTGGGTCCGTTGGCGATGCAGACCGCGCTGAACCGCCTCGGCATCACGCGCGAGACGTCGAAAGCCTGGATCCGCGAAGCGTTCAGCCACAAGCAGCCGGCCGAGAGCTTGCTGCTCGCCGCCTGAGTCCAACGCTGCCGACGCGGCTTTGTCCGCTGGCGCAGCCTGCTCTGGACCGATACTGTGCCGCCATGACGGCGGCACTCTCCCTCTCCAACGACCAGGCTTCGGCATATGACAGCATCACGGAGATGCTGCGCGGTGTCGGCGTCGACCTCGAAGAGAGCCTGCTGACCCCGCGTGCCGAGGGAAACTCCCGGGTTCTGGCCGTCACCGGAAAAGCCGGGTCCGGCAAGACGCTGCTGCTGGCCGAACTCACGCGTGCACTGCGCGAGGCCGGGGTGGAACTGGTCTCGGCCGATTACGAGAACCGGCGCGCGCGCGATCGCCGCCGGCTGGCGATCCTGGCACCCACCAACAAGGCCGCGAGCGTGTTGCGCCTGCGCGGGGTGCCGGCGACGACGATCCACCGCATCCTCTACACGCCCGTCTACGACCCCGAGTACGAGCGAGTCGCGGAATGGCTGGCGGGGCAGGGCGAACGGCCGAGCATCGAAGGATTGACCGACCAGGCGCTCGACCGCGCCTTTGCCTTCTACCAGTCGAACGCGTCGGTGCCGGGCGCGCTGGCCGCCGCGGGATTGCGCGGGTCGGATTTCATCACCGGGTGGAAGCGCCGCGAAGAACCGCTCGATATCGGTTTCGTCGACGAAGCCTCCATGCTGGACGACAAGCAGTTCGAGGATCTGCAGGATATCTTTCCCACGCTGCTGCTCTTCGGCGACCCCGCACAGCTCGCGCCCGTCAACCAGTCCGGCACGATGGTATTCGACAAGCTGCCCGAAGAACGCAAACTGAGCCTTGCGCGCATCCACCGGCAGGAGGCCGACAACCCGATCCTGGACCTGGCGCATGCCCTGTCGGACCCGGCGCTGGAATTCCATGATTTCGAGAAGATGGTCGAGGATTTCGCGAAGGCCGACGACCGGATCCAGTGGGCGCAGCGGGTCGAGGTCGACCTGATGGCGCGCTCGCCCGTCCTCGTCTGGCGCAATGCGACGCGGATCCGGCTGATCAACGCGTTCCGTGCCGTCCACGACGCGCCCGAGGACCGGTTGCTGCCGGGGGAGCCGCTGATCTGCGACGGGTTGGAGCTGCCGCTGAAACACCGCAAGAAGCGGCTGGATCTGGAGGCGCGCGGACTGATCAAGGGCGCGCAGGTCGTCTATCTCGGCGAAGGGCGCAAACCGGGCTTCTCCCGGCTGCACGTCGTCGGGGCGGAAGACCCGCAGGTGTCGGCCGCGTCCATCGTGAAGATCGAAAAGCCGGACGAGGAGGAGCCCTTCATCCCCTTCGCGGCTCGGATGGGCGCCACGTTTCTGCACGGGGCGGCCGTCACGATCCACAAGGCGCAAGGCAGCCAGTGGGACACCGTGCAGGTCTTTGCCCCCGATCTTTATGCCGCAGCGCGGATGGGACGGTCGGAGGCGGGACAGCCGCTCTGGAAACGGCTGGCCTACGTGGCGATCACGCGAGCCTCGGAACGGCTGCACTGGGTCGTGCGCGCGCGGCTGTCGAAGCCGACGCAGGGCTTAAGGGTCGACGATTTGCGCGCAAGTCCCGTCGCGCCGCTGACACTTCAGACGACGGAGGAAGAGATATGAAAAGCATCCTGATCACCGGCGCCAGTTCCGGCGTGGGCAAGGCAACCGCGCTGCATTTCCTGGCCGAGGGCTGGAAGGTCGGACTGATGGCGCGCCGCGCCGACAAGCTCGAGGAGGTTGCCGGCGGGTCCGACAACGCGATGGCGTTGCCCGGCGATGTCACCAGCGAGGAGGATGTGACCCGCTGTTTCGATGAGTTCGCGAAGTGGGCCGGCCGCCTCGACGTGCTGTTCAACAACGCGGGCATCTTCGTTCCGGCCGCACCGATCGACGAGACGCCGGTTGCGGATTGGGAGAAGGCGCTGGGCGTCAACCTCACCGGCATGTTCCTTTGCGCTCGCGCGGCCTTCGCGCAGATGCGCAAGCAGGGCGGGGGACGGATCATCAACAACGGATCGATTTCCGCCCACGTCCCGCGTGAGAACGCGGTGACTTACACCACGACCAAGCACGCGATCACCGGGCTGACCCGGCAGCTCAGCCTCGACGGGCGCGACCTCGACATCTGCTGCGGCCAGATCGACATCGGCAACGCCGAATCCGAAATGGTGGCCCGGATGAAGGCGCAGGTTCCCGATCTTCCGACGATGGCGGTGGAGGATGTGTCGCGGTCGGTGATGCACATGGCCTCGCTGCCGCTCGACACCAACGTGCTGACGATGACGGTGATGGCGAACCGGATGCCGTATGTCGGGCGCGGCTGAGGCCGGTCAGGTATCGCCCACCGCTTCGCGCCAGTGTCTGCGGCAGAGCGATTGATATGTCTCGTTGCCGCCGATCTGCACCTGCGCTCCGGCCCGCTGCGCGTTGCCGTCCGCATCGCGCCGGACGACCATCGTGGCCTTCCGGCCGCAATGGCAGATCGTGCGCACCTCGCGCAATTCGTCCGCCAGCGCCAGCAGCGTGGCCGAGCCGGGAAAAAGCTCGCCCCGGAAATCGACGCGCAGGCCATAGCACATGACCGGGATGTTCAGATCGTCCACCGCCCGTGCGAGTTGCCAGACCTGCGCCGGCGTCAGGAACTGCGCCTCGTCCACGAAGACGCAGGCGACCGGACCCGTGTCGAGGCGTGCGCGGACCTTGGCCATCATGTCGGAGTCGCTCTCGAAGGTATCCGCGGGCTGGCCGATCCCGATCCGCGACGCGATCCGCGCTTCTCCTGCGCGGTCATCCACACGCGCGGTCAGGAGATAGGGCACCATGCCCATTTCGCGGTAATTGTGCGCCGCCTGCAGGAGCACGGTCGACTTGCCCGCGTTCATTGTGGAGTAGTTGAAGTGAAGCTTCGCCATGGCGCGCATCTAGCGCGAGCCGGTGCATGGCCTCAAGTTGGAAACGGTGGGCGGGCGTGGCGCTCAGACGTGCCGCTCGACCAGGACCGACCCCACCGAATATCCCGCGCCGAACGAGCAGATCAGGCCATGATCGCCGTCCGCCAGATCGTCGGAATACTTGGAAAACGCGATGATCGACCCGGCGGAGGATGTGTTGGCATAATCCTGCAGGATGTTCGGTTGCTCCGACCGTTCGGGCACGCGGCCCATCACCTTGCGGCCGATGAAGTCGTTCATCGACTTGTTGGCCTGGTGCAACCAGAGACGCTTGAGATCCTGTGCGTCGATGCCCTCGGCCGCCATGTGGTCGGCGATGTGCTGCGCCACCAGCGGCAGCACCTCCTTGAAGACCTTGCGCCCCTCCTGCATGAACTGCATGTCGCGCCGGTCGGCCAGCCCATCGGGCCGCGTGCGGCGGAGAAAGCCGTTGTTGTTGCGGATGTTGTTGGAAAAGACCGTGGCGCAGCGCGTTGATTTGACTTCGAAATGCGGCCCCTTGGCGGCCTCGGCACGCTCCACCAGTGTGGCGGTGGCCACGTCCCCGAAGATGAAGTGGCAATCGCGGTCGCGCCATTCCAGGTGGCCCGAGCAGATCTCCGGATTGACGATCAGCGCGGAGCGGATGGAGCCGGCGCGGATCATGTCGCAGGCGGCCTGCAGCCCGAACGTGGCGGAAGAGCAGGCGACGTTCATGTCAAAGGCAAAACCCTGGATCCCCAGAATATCCTGGATCTCGATCGCGATCGCGGGATAGGGGCGCTCGTGGTTCGAGGCCGCACAGATGACGGCGTCGACGTCCGTAGCGTCGCGCCCGGCCTGTGCCAATGCCTTGCGCGCGGCGTCCACCCCCATTTCGGCCATCACCCCCGGCTCGTCGTCGCTACGCTGCCGCAGCCGCGGGTGCATCACGTCCGGATCCAGAACGCCCGATTTGTCGAGAACATAGCGTCTTTCGATTCCGGAGGCCTTGAGGATGAACTCCTCCGACGAATGGTCCATCGGCAGGACCTCTCCGGCCGTGATCTTGTCCGCGTTTTGTGCGTTCCACCGGTCCGCATAGGCATTGAAGACATCCACCAGTTCGGCGTTGGAAATGCTGAGTTCCGGCGTGAAGACACCCGATCCGGTGATGGCTGGAACGTGCATGATACCTCCCTCGTCGTGGCCGGTGTTTTCGCCGGAAACCGACCTGATGGTCAAGCTATTGCAACGTTGCAATCCGTGCGAAGGTAGCCGGACCGTTGCAAGCCCAGCCCTGCAAGCGTGGACTGAAGACCTCACGTTGCACAATTCGACGTTGCTGCGGTTACCCGCCCCCTCTTCGCTTGCGCCCGCGATCAGGTGGCGCCGGCAATCCTACCGGCGGGGTACGGAGTAAAGGACATATCCGTCCCTGCGCGCGACTTCCCGGGCGTTGAAGTCGATCACGAAGACGCCGAGATTCTCGAGATCTTCAGGGCAGGCCACGAGGTCGGCGCTGTCGTCGAGGAACTGGTTGGTGAAGGCGTTCTCCCCGACGCGCATGCAGGCATCGCCCTTGAACCGGTAGCCCGACCCGAAGAGCGGCAGCGGCTCGACCGGTTCCGGCGGCGGGGCGCAGGCGACGAGGAGGGATATCAGTGTGAGAGCGATGAGACGGCGCATGGCGTGGTCCTCAAGGAGTTTCGTTACCATAACACAGGTTCGCGCGATCGCGTGAGCCCCCGGGCGATGGTCGGCGACCATTGCCACTCAAGGCCGACTGGTCAGTGCAGGCGCGCCCGGACGATGTAGGCCTCTACGCTCAACTCCCCCAGCGCCCGCAGCGCTTCGAGACGGTGCAACCCCTCGACGAGGATGTAGCCCTCTCCATCCTTGCGGATCTGCACCGGCGTGGTCTGCCCGTTCTCGATCATGTCCTCGGCGATGGCCTGAACCTTGCCTGCATCCAGCGTCTTGCCGCGTTTCAGGGGCACACGGATGCTGTCGATGGCGATGCTGCGTTTTTCCAACATGGGGCGGAGCATGGACCTCCGCGCGCTCAGAGGCCAGAGTTTGTTTGGGCCAATGGAGCAGGTAGTCACTGCAATTTTGGCAGACGTCGCGGCAAGGTCCCGCGTGCCGTGCGCCGGGCGCTACGTGCAAAATCCCGATGAAGCCCGGGGCGTTGGTTGTTTTCAAAGGCAGAAATTGATCCGAAGACCTTTGACCTGCTCTAATAATCTCTGTCAAGCCTTTGTTTAAAAGCCATTATCCGGCGGGCCGGGCTTGGCGTGATGTGGACGCGCAAGATAGGAGACGGAACTGAGACGACGGTGGAGCAAGCTCTCATGCGCGGGTTGGTTACCGCATGACCGTGGTTTCGTCCTGGGGCTGCCTCGTTCTAAAAGGCGAGCGTCGACCGTGTCGGCTCATGACAGGCCACGAGGGTTCCCCACCGCGTTCCGTCCCCAACCTTGCGCATCGGCTTGATCGGGGCGTTTCTTGTCTTCTCGGCCCTGAACGCGCTGCTCTCGGGCAGGAGCGGTCGTCACCGGCCGGGCGATAGCCCAGATGAAGCCGACCATCTCGCGCGCAATCGCCGTGATGACAGCCACCTTCGCCTTGCCGGCCGCGACCGGATGGCGGTAGCGCTGGCACATCCGCAACTGTCCTTTCCAGGCGATGTCACGCACGGTCTTGGGCAAGTTCTCGATCCTGTCGTGACGCTTTCGGCTGACGCGCGCCTCCATCCGGTAGCTCCACGCGCCCTCGATCAGGGCGCGTCGGGCAAGTCCGCTGCCGGCCGTCGTGATCCCGCCGCGACGCACAGTATTGCCGCTGGAGTGCTCGGATGGGGTAAGCCCGCGATAGGCCATCAGCTGGCGCGGGGCGCCAGCCAATCTGGCGCAGCCTTCGAACGAAGAATGCCGCGGGAGAGACCGCCCACCCAGTCAGCTCACTCCGCGATCATGGGGTCTAAAAGTCCTTCCGGAGGCCCAGAACCACGGCATTCGAGCCACCTTCCGGTTCCAAGGTACCCCATGCATCGGATCGGTGGTGGATGCGGACGAACCAACTCGTTTCAGGTGAAGGCGTGTCAAATTCGGCTTCGAGCATCCAGTAGAAAAGGTCTTTCCGTGAACCGCCTCGCGTTTCGACCTCGACCTCCGACACTTCGGTCGTATGAGACATTCCCAGCCCAAAGGAAAAGCTCTCGATCTGCGCAAGCCAGGGATCTTCCGGCCGGTAGCGGATCGTCACGGGAAGACCGATTTCACCGTATTCTTGCCTGCCGAAATGATATGAAAACTGTAGTTCAAACCCCACCGACCATTTGCTGCCGTAAAAAGGCCGGTCATATGCCAGCGCGTACCCGATCAGATTATTGTCGGCATAGTCAAATGACGTGAACAACTCGTCTGCCCTGTTTCTGGTCATCAGGCCGCCGTAGACAACATTGGACCAGCTTTCGTTGCCCGCTGCCGCAGATTGAGCAAACGCCCCGCCGGGAAGGCAAAGAACTGCAATTCTTAGCAGTGAGACAGGGACGCTGCGGTGCCATGGTTCGGAATGCCGGCGCAAAATTTTTTTCATTCTCAACTTGAGCTTGTTTCACGACATGCGAATTCAGCAACTCTGAAGCCAGTGCAGTGCGAGGATAGCAGCGATCGAAGCAGGTCACATCCAAAGAATACTGCAAAACTCGTATCAGCCACGTAGTCTTGACGCGCGTTTGTCCAATCCTTCGGCGCATTGACGCCGACAGTCCCCTTTGCCTCTGCCTTGGTCGCTAAGGCGGCGGCGTGGCTGCCGGCGATGGTAGTGCATTAGGTAACCTTTTCATGGAGCAAGGGGGAGAGCAAGGGGGAGCGGATGCATCGGGTGTATTGACCGCTCGGGCGCCGTCGCCGGGATAGCCACTTGCATTCCTACTGCCTCATAGGGCTCTGGACTGTTCGGCGAGCTTCGCAATCCCTCAGGCTTCCTGATCCTCGGGACTTCCACCCCCGCCCCTCAAAGCGCGTTCATGAAGGTCAGGTGCTGCTCGATCACCGTTGCCGTGGGCGCGCCGGAGCTGGCGACCTGCTGACAGTAGAGACCGCTCAGCCATGCCACGCGGTTCGCGTTGGCCGTATCGGGGTTGGCCTCGGCGAACTCTTCGCCCAGTGTCGCCACGGCCTCGGGGTCCAGCTCGCGCGCCGATGCGAGGTCCTGGATGCGACGGCGGAAGCTGTCGCCCACCGCATCTTCGGGCACATTCCCGCAGGACGCGGCCGCGGAGGCGAGCTCGGCCGTTTCCGTCACCGCCCGCAGGCCGGAGACGCGTCCCTCCGTGGCGTTGGTCGGCGCGTCGTTACCCCAGCTCTGCCGGACATAGTTGGTCACGTCCGCGATCTCCTGATCGGACAGGACCTCGCGGAAGCTGGGCATCACGCCGTATTCCGCATAGGGTCCGGTGCCGGGGCCGATCCCCTGCAGAAGTGTCGCGATGATGTTGTTGGGCGACGCGGCCTCCACTGCGCCCCCGTTCACCAGGGAGGAAGCAACGCCTTCGCGCCCCGTCCCATCCTCCTGATGGCAGGTCTTGCAGTGGATCGCGTACACGCTTGCGCCCCGTTCCATCGACTCCCGAGTCGATTTCCGCGACGGTCTGCTCGACCGGCGCCTCGCTGTCGCCCAGAGACTTGATGTAGGTGGCGATCGCGCGCACATCGTCCTCGCGCAGGGAAGACAGATCCGAGGTCACCTGCCGCATGTCGGACAAGGCGACGTGGTTGTTCTCCCCATTTCCGTGCAGGAACGCGGTCAATTCCTCGACCGACCGGTCGCCGATCACGGAACCAGGTCCGCCGGAAATGTCGGGCGCGTAGTAACTGCCCAGCTGCCGTCCTTGCAGGAACTGGTCTTTCTTCGGTCCCCCGAGCGCATCGCGTGGCGTATGACAGGATCCGCAATGTGCCATCGCCTGCACCAGGTAGGCGCCGCGGTTCCAGGTGTCGGATTCCTCGGGGTCGGGCTCGAACCGTCCCTCCTCGAAATAGAGCCCCTGCCACACGTTGACGCTGGCGCGGATGCTGTACGGGAAGGGCAGGCGATTGACGTCGACCTCGTTGCGGACCGGCTCCAGCGACTGGATGTAGTCCCAGAGAAGCCCGAGATCCTCATCCGTCATCTTCGTATAGTGCATGTAGGGCATCGCGGGATAGAGCGGTTCGCCTTCGCGGTTGTGACCCTGGCGCAGGGCCCGGTCGAAATCTGCGAGGGTCCAGCCACCGATCCCCGTCTCCGGATCCGGCGTGATGTTGGCCGATGCGAGATTGCCGAAGGGAGTCTCGATGACCTTGCCGCCCGCGTAGTCCCCGGCCTCGCCGGAATGGCATGCGCGGCACCCGGCCGCCCTTGCCACGTATGCGCCACGGGTCTGGGGCTGCTCAGCCATCGTGTCGGGCGCCGTCGTGTCTTCGGTGTCGGCCAACGCCTGTCCCGTGACGAAGAGAGCGAGAACCGCCGTTCCCACCGCCGCGATGCTTCGAACACTCATCGATTTCCTCCAGAAAATTGCATTTCGGGAAGAAACCTGTCTGATGCGTCCTGGTTCCGGAAATCGCGACACCCTCTGCAACCCGGTGCCGACCGTCCTGCGTAGGGTTCCTTTCCGTTACCCGTCGCCAGATGGGCGGTTGCAGGGGCTGAGGTCAGTCCTGCAGCGCCTTGACGCCGACATTCCCCTCGGCCTGCGCCTTGATCGCGAGGGCCGCGGCGTGCGACCCGGCGGCTGTGGTGAAGTAGGGGATCTTGTCGTAAAGCGACAGCGAGCGGATGGACTTCGAAATCCTCCACCGCCTGGGCGCCCTCGGTGGAGTTCATCACCAGTTGCACGCCACCGTCCTTCATCAGGTCGGTCACATCCGGGCGGCCTTCATACACCTTGTTGACGCGGGCACAGGCGACGCCCTGACCCTCAAGCCAGGATTGCGTGCCCCGCGTGGCCACCAGCGTGAAGCCCAGACCGGTGAGGATCCGTGCGGCCTCCAGCATCTGCGGCGTCTTGTCGGCATCACGGATGGACACGAAGGCGCACCCCTCGCTGGGCAGCTTCATGCCCGCGCCCTGCTGCGCCTTTAGGAACGCGCGGGGGAAGTCGCGGTCCCAGCCCATGACCTCGCCGGTGGAGCGCATCTCCGGCCCGAGGATCGTGTCGACGCCAGGGAATCGGGCGAAGGGCAGCACGGCCTCCTTCACCGAATACCAGGGCATGTTCGGATCGGCGAGCGTCATCGGATCGGCGAACGGCAGCACGGTGTCATAGGACGCATCCGCGTCATAGGGCGGGCGCTGCGGGAAATCGGCGAGCTTTTCGCCGGCCATGATCCGCGCGGCAATGGAGGCGATGGCCGAGTCCGTTGCCTTGGCGACGAAGGGCACGGTGCGGGAGGCGCGCGGGTTCACCTCGATCAGGTAGATCTCGTCCTTGCCCGCATCGTTCGGCTTCACCGCGAATTGCACGTTCATCAGGCCTACGACGTTCAACGCGCGCGCCAGCGCCCGGGTCTGTATCTCCACCTCCGCAATGATCGCGGGGGAGAGCGAGTGGGGCGGGAGCGAGCAGGCGCTGTCGCCGGAATGCACGCCCGCCTCCTCGATATGCTGCATGATGCCGGCGACATGCACGTCCGTGCCGTCGCAGAGTGCGTCCACGTCGAGTTCGGTGGCCCCGTCGAGATAGCTGTCGAGCAGAACGGGGCTGGTGCCGGAGACCACCACGGCCTCGGCGATGTAGCGTTCAAGACCGGCCTGGTCGCGCACGATCTCCATCGCCCGGCCGCCGAGGACGTAAGATGGCCGGATCACCAGCGGGAAGCCGATGTCGCGGGCGATCTCGATGGCTTGTCTGTCCGACCGGGCGATGCCGTTCACGGGCTGTTTCAGGCCCAGCCGGTTCACAAGGTCCTGGAAGCGCTCGCGGTCCTCGGCGAGGTCGATCATGTCGGGCGTGGTTCCGAGGATCGGGATGCCTTCCGCCTCTAGCGCGCGGGCGAGCTTCAGGGGCGTCTGGCCGCCGAACTGCACGATCACGCCGTGCAGCGTGCCGTTCTCCTGCTCCACCCGCAGGATCTCCATCACATGCTCGAAGGTCAGTGGCTCGAAATAGAGCCGGTCGGAGGTGTCGTAGTCGGTGCTCACCGTCTCCGGGTTGCAGTTGACCATGATCGTCTCGTAACCCGCATCCGTGAGCGCGAAGCAGGCGTGGCAGCAGCAATAGTCGAACTCGATGCCCTGGCCGATGCGATTTGGGCCGCCGCCGAGGATCACGACCTTCTTGCGGTTGGAGGGCCAGGCCTCGCACTCCACCTCGTCGAAGGCCGGCATCTCGTAGGTGGAATACATGTAGGGCGTCTGCGCCTCGAACTCGGCGGCGCAGGTGTCGATGCGCTTGAAGACCGCGGTGACTCCGGCGTCGATGCGGGCGCGGCGCACGGATTTCTCAGTCCGGCCGGTGAGGTGCGCGAGGCGGGCGTCGGTGAAGCCCATCATCTTCAGCGCCCTCAGCCCTTCCGCATCGGCAGGCAGGCCGGAGGATTCCACCTCTTGCTCGACCTCGATGATTTCGCGAATGCGGGACAGAAACCACAGGTCGTATTTCGTGATGGCCTGGATCTCGTCATCCTCCAGTCCCTCGCGCATGGCCTGTGCAATGGTGCGCAGCCGGTCCGGGGTCTGGCGGGAGAGCGCCTTGACGATGGCCGCATGGCCGGAGGCGGGATCGTCGGCGCCGGGAATGGCGATTTCGTCGAACCCGCTCAGGCCGGTCTCCATCGAGGCCAGCGCCTTTTGCAGCAACTCGTGGATCGTGCGACCGACGGACATGGCCTCGCCCACGGATTTCATCGCGGTGGAGAGCAGCGGTTCTGAACCGGGGAACTTCTCGAAGGCGAAGCGGGGGATCTTGGTCACGACATAGTCGATGGTCGGCTCGAAGCTCGCCGGCGTGACCTTCGTGATGTCGTTGTCGAGTTCGTCCAGCGTGTAACCGACGGCGAGCTTGGCGGCGATCTTGGCGATCGGGAATCCGGTGGCTTTCGACGCCAGCGCGGAGGAGCGTGACACGCGCGGGTTCATTTCGATCACCACCATCCGGCCGTCCTCGGGGTTGATCGCCCATTGCACGTTGGAGCCGCCGGTCTCCACCCCGATCTCGCGCAGGACAGCGATGGAGCCGTTGCGCATGATCTGGTATTCCTTGTCGGTCAGCGTCAGCGCCGGCGCGACGGTGATCGAGTCGCCGGTATGCACGCCCATCGGGTCCACATTCTCGATGGAGCAGACGATGATCGCGTTGTCGGCGACGTCGCGCACCACCTCCATCTCGAACTCCTTCCAGCCGAGCAGGCTCTCGTCGACCAGGATCTGGCCCACCGGGCTGGCGTCCATGCCCGACCGGCAGAAGTGGATGTAGTCCTCGCGGTTGTAGGCCACGCCGCCGCCCGTGCCGCCCAGCGTGTAGGCGGGGCGGATGATGGCGGGCAGGCCGACCGTCTCCAGAGCCTCGAGCGCCAGCGCCACGCCGGCGGCGAGGTCGGCCTTGCCGTTCTTCTTCGGCGCCGTGACGATGGTTGCCTTGGGATTCTCCAGCCCGATCCGGTCCATCGCCTCGCGGAAGAGCTTGCGGTCCTCCGCCATCTCGATGGCCTCGCGCTTGGCGCCGATCATCTCCACGCCGTATTTCGCCAGAACCCCCATCTCCTCGAGCGCGAGCGAGGTGTTGAGGCCCGTCTGCCCGCCCATGGTGGGCAGGAGTGCGTCGGGCCGCTCCTTCTCGATGATCTTGGCGACGGTCTCCGGCGTGATCGGCTCGATGTAGGTAGCATCCGCCATACCGGGGTCGGTCATGATCGTGGCGGGGTTCGAGTTCACGAGGATGACCCGATACCCCTCCTCCCGCAGCGCCTTGCACGCCTGGGCGCCGGAATAGTCGAACTCACAGGCTTGTCCGATGATGATGGGACCGGCCCCGATGATCATGATCGACTTGATATCGGTTCGCTTCGGCATGGGTCCCCTCGTCATACGCGTGCGCTGCCGCCGCTGCGCAAATTGCTGCGGGTTATAGAGGAGGCGGACAGGGGCGCAAGTGGTCGTGGCTTGCCTGTCTGTGACACGTGTCACAGCGCTCGGGTCCGGTATTCCTCCATCGACGTCATCGCGTCCCGCCCGCATCCTGATCCTGTTTTTTACGGTTCGGTTCCAGTTCCCTTGGTTCGACTGCCACGCACCCCGGACATTTCGCGTGGCTGGCTCTTGGCGGGATGCATTTCGATGACGCAGGACATTTGTGCCAGCACGACAGGGCAGGTGGCATTCAGGCCGTATCTGCTCGCCGTGCTGGCACCCTTGCTCTGGGCCGGAAATTTCGCGGTGGGCCATGCCGTCTCCGACATCGATCCGGTGGTTCTCAATCTGGTTCGATGGGCGATTGCGGGTCTGGCGCTCCTGCCGCTGCTGGTTTGGCACCGGCGCCGGGTGCGGTGCGTGCTGGGCACGCATTTCTTCGCGTTACTGATGCTGTCGCTGCTGGGGATCGTGGGATGCAACATCTTCGTATATGCGGGTCTCGCGCGACTTCCGGCCGCGCAAGCCGGCGTGGTCTTCGGCCTTACTCCCATCCTGACGCTCGTCGTGTCGCGCCTGTGGAGCGGGCGGGCGGTGCCGCGCGGCGTGGGTCTGGGCGACCTGCTGGCCTATCTGGGCGTTATCGCCCTCTTCGTCACCGACCTGCACACGGCAGGTTTTGACCCGCTGGGCGTCTGGCTCGTGCTGGCCGGTGCGACATGTTTCGCCGTCTACACCGTGGCCGTTCAGCGCTTCGCCGTGCCGCTGCGCGAGGATCTGTGCCTCGGTGTCGAGATCTGGATCGGTCTGGCCATCATGGGGTCGGTGGTTCCGCTGCTGGGACTGGACTGGTCATCGTCGCTGAGCGGGCCAGGCCGCATCGCGGGAGTGATCTATCTTGGCCTTGGCGCATCCGTGGTGGCCTATGCCGCGTGGCAGGCGGCCGTGCGGGGCATCGGTGCGCAACGCACGAGCGTGTTCGGTCAACTGGTGCCGGTCTTCGGTGTTTTGATGGCCGCAATCTTGCAGGCAGACATGCTCACGCACGTCAAGCTGGCCGGAATCTGCTGCGTTCTGGCGGGAATCTGTCTGGCCCAGTTGCGGTGCAGGGACGCCGTGGCGCCCCCTGCACCGGGCTTCGCGGCCCGGAGGAGCCCGAGCCGTCCTCTGGCCTGGTCCGACCTTCGGCAGTGAGACAGGGGGGCAGGAGGTCCCTAACCGTTGCAGCGATGTCGGACGGGCCCGGGCGCTTGACCCGTACCCTTGTTCCGAAACTCTGAACGAATCCCGCCGGTCCGCGTTGAGGCTCTGGGTGAAGGAGGAGGTCCGATGTGTGACGAAACTGCAGTTCCGATGATCAGGGAGGAGCCTGATCTGATGCTCGCGCTGGGCTGGTACGCGATCATCGGATGCGCCATCTTCGTCATCACGGTCGTGATCGCGGATTTCGTCGTGCCCGATCACGACTGGATCGCGGACACGATCAGCGACCTTGGCGCCGGCCGATACGAGTTCATCGTCGATGTCGGCCTTTATGCCTTCTCCGCCGCGCTCGTTTCCATCGCTCTGCTGGCCATGCACATCCATCTGGGGGGATGGGGCTGGAGCCTCGGCGGTGTCGGGTTCGCTCTCCTCGGGCTCATCGTCTTCCTGGTTGGTGCCCGCAACGAATACGGGGACGCCGATTCCGAGGGCGTGGTGATCCATATCTACCTGGTCTATGCGATCGGCGTGCTGATGGCGGCCATCCCCTGGCTCATGGCGCGGGGTGCAGGTCGGGCGGGGCGAAACTACCGCCGGGTCCTGATCGCCGTTTCCCTGATCTGGATCGTGTCCGCACCGATTTTCTTCTTCCTGCCCACCGACATCGACGGGCTCTATGAACGTTACCTTGGACTGCTGGTCATCGTAGCGGTGATAACGCTGGCCCGGCTCTTCATCCGGCGCGGTCAGAAACAGCGTTAACCGCACGCGCCTCCGGCTCGGGCGCGCGAGGCATTTTCTGACGGGCGAAACTTATTCCGCGGCCTGCTGTTGCGCCAGGTCGTGCCGGGAATAGAGGTAATCGCGCGACAGCGGCACCGCGTCCCGCGTCTTGGCCAGTTGAAGCTGGTAGACGAGTTGATGCTGGTCCTCGAAGCTGATGATGCAGGCTGTCAGATAATACCGAAACATGCGGATGAAGGTTTCGTCGTACATCGCCCGAAGCTTTTGCTCGGCTGCGTTGAAGCGGTCGCGCCAGGCCCGCAGCGTCTTTGCGTAGTGGAGCCGCCAGATCTCGATGTCGGACTGCCAGAGGCCCGAATTCTCCATCGCAGGGGCGATCTCCGACAGCGACGGCACGTAGCCGCCGGGAAAGATGTACTTGTTGATCCACGACGAATGCGACATCGGCGGCGCGGACCGGCCGATCGTATGGATCAACGCGATCCCGTTGGGTGCCAGCAGTTCGTTCACCTTGGCGAAATAGGTCTCGTAGTTCGGCACGCCCACATGCTCGAACATCCCGACCGACACGATCCGGTCATAGGGTCCGTCGATGTGCCGGTAATCCTGCAGCAGGAACTGCACGCGATCGGAGAGCCCGGCCTCCGCCGCGCGCCGCGTCGCCGTGGCCTGCTGATTTTCCGACAGCGTGACCCCGGTGACCCGCACGCCGTAGTCGCGCGCCAGAGTCAGCGCCATGCCGCCCCAGCCGCAGCCGATGTCGAGCACGTGCATGTCGGGCTCCAGCAGGAGCTTGTGGGCGATGTGGTGCTTCTTGGCCTCCTGCGCCTCGTCCAGAGTCATGTCGTCGTGCGGGAAGTAGCCGCAACTGTACTGCATGTCCCGGTCGAGGAAGAGCCGATAGAGATCGTCGGACAGATCGTAATGATGCGCCACGTGGCGCCGCGCGGCCGATGGCGCGTTGTGCTGGATGAAGCGCCGCGTGTTGTACATCACTCGGTCCAGGGCGCGGACCCAGAGAGGCATGCGGCCGACCTCCCGGTTCTGGACGAGGAACTTCATCAGGTCTTCCAGCCGGTCGGCCTCCACCGTGATCCGGCCGCTCATGTACCCCTCGCCCAGCCCCAGTTCCGGGTTGCGGACAAGTGCCCGCAGCGTCGCCTCGTCGTGAATTTCGAGTCGCGGCGCCGTCCTCGGCCCGTGCCCGTAGGTCCGGCATACGCCGTCCGGGTATCGGATCGTCAATTCGCCGCATTGAACAAGACCGCGCAGAAGGCGGTCGAAAAGCGTTTTCCACATCGCCAGTCACCCCCACCGGTTAATTCGCCACAACCCTGACAATGCGTCAAGATCCCTGATTCAACCTTTCGCGGATAGGTATGTTCCCGCCACTGCGAGGAATTCGCCGGGTTTTTCCGCGTGGAGCCAGTGCCCGGCGTCGGGGATCTTGGCGAAACGCGCGGCGGGGAAAAGTGATTTGATCCTGTCCCGATACTCGCGCCGGACGTAATCGGATCTTCCGCCGGAGAGGAAAAGCACGGGCCCTTCGAATGTCGCATCGATGTCGGGAAATGAGAGGATCTTCGGCATCTCGGCCTCGAGCACATCGAGGTTAAGGAGCCAGCGCTTGCCCTTCACGTCGAGCGACTGGGTGAAGAAGCCCTGCAGTTCCGGCTCGACGCCGTGCCGCCCGAGCTCTTCCGCGGCCTCGGATCTCCGGGTGACGGCGGAGAGGTCGACGGCGCGCATCGCGTCGATGAACTCCTGCTGCGTGTGGGAGTAGGCGATGGGCGCGATGTCGGCGACGATGAGGCGATGCACCAGGTCAGGCCGGGTCAACGCCAGCATCATCGCGGCCTTGCCGCCCATGGAATGGCCGATCATGTCCATCCGTGCACCGTGCGCGTCTATGACCTCCGCGAGGTCCGCGGCGAGGTCGTCATAGCCGTGCGTGTCGGCCCAGGGGCTCTCGCCATGATTGCGCATGTCGACGGTCAGCACGGGACGGGTCTCGGCAAGCTTGCGCGCGATGGCACCCCAGTTGCGGCCCGAGCCGAAGAGGCCGTGGACGATGAGGCAGGGGGTGCGGCCGGCGGGGCCGTCGAATTCCTGGGTTGCGAGCATGGAACCAGCCATAGCCGCTTGGCATCGGGGTGGCCAGAGGGGTATGGATCGGGCAATGACCGACGGTGACGATATCCGCGCGCGGATCGATGCGCTGCGCCAGCAATTGCGCGAGGTACACGGCATTCGTGGCCGCACGCTGCACCAGGCGCTGCGGCGGTCGAAGCTGTTCCTGCCGCGCCACGTCCGTAAGGAGGGTCTGCGCCTCGCGGAGATCGAGCCGCTGCTGGGCCATCCGAAGCTGGAGCGGATGGTGGATTTCGACGCGGCGCGCGCGACGCATCAGGCGGTGGCCCGGCATCTGAAATCGGTCGACGTGGCGGACCTGCGCCGCGGCCGGCTTCTGGGCATCGCCGGGGCCATCGCGGTGAACGTGATCGTCGTGGCGGTGCTGTTCGTGGTCTGGTTGCGCTGGACGGGGCAGCTTTGAATCCGGCCGCCGTTCGTCTCAGCGCGGATGGATCAGTGCGGTGATCCCGTCGGCGGCGAGTTCAGCCCATTTCGCGTAGATCGGCGCGCCGGGGTGGAAGCCGTCGCGCGCCATGCCAGTGCGCTCGAGAGGGATGTCGATCGGCAGGTGAAAGCAGTTCTCGTGCGCCGCTGCGACCTGTTGCAGCGCGCGGTCGAAGCGTTGCGTGCGCAGGGCGAGGATGGCCCGGAGCGGGTGCGGGATCAGCGGGAAATCCCCGATCCGCGGCAGGCCGGAGAAGAAGATGTGCTTCGTGCCATGGTTCTGGCGCAGCCGCGAGATCAGGCTGGTGAGATCGCGGCGCCATGCCAGTTCGGGCCGCAGGTTCTTGGCATCGTTCACGCCGAAGATCACCAGCGCCAGATCGAAACTCTTGTCCTCGACCGGGGCGAGCAGCTCCGACTACATGCGCGGTGGTGGCGCCGTTGCGCGCGCAAAGCTGCCAGGTCACGCAGTTGTTCTGGCCGAGCCGGGCGGCCAGCTGCGGGGTCAGGGCTAGATCCTGCGTCTCGACGCCCACACCGGCGGCGGAGCTGTCGCCGATGACCAGAAGCCGCAGACCGGGGCCGACGCCGACCATGCCCGTCCGGTCGCCCGAGGGTTCGGGGAGAGCCAGCGCGCGCAGCCGCACCCAGGCCGTCTGCGCCGCGAGAAGCGGAGCCAGCGCCAGGGTCAACGCGGTATCTATGTTTGGACGCGCCAGCATTTGAAACAAATTGTGCCGCGTGCCTGCAAGCGATCAAGACGGGACGTGGCGTCAGGTCAACAATGCGTGCAATCCGCGCTCATCATTTCCGCTCCCGGTCCTGTGGCGCGAGATCGTAGGGCGCGGCGATCTTCCAGACGTGGTCCGGGATCATGTTCTTCATCTTTGCCGGGGCGGCGCGACGCAGGTGCAGCACGGTTTCGGCGGCCTTCATCTCGACCCGCGTCCGGGCGAATTCCAGACCCCGCGGACCGGTGCGGGGCTGCAGCCAGCTCACGATCGGGCGGACCCAGCGCGGCATCCGGCGCAGCGGCAGCCCGCCAGCGGCGCGTTCGGTGTTGGCGACGAAGCCCTTGACCGCGCCCGCGCGGTTCCCGCGGGAACCAGGCGCCGAGAGCGTGATGCGATCGCCAAGACTGTCCAGCAGCGCTTTCCCGCGCTCATTGCGCACGATCACCCACTGCTCGCCTTCACCGCCCATGTAGCCGACCGTGATGTCGGCGAGCGCATTGGTGTAATCGACACAGGTGCGGCAGGTGAGCGGAAAGAAATCCGCCGGCAGTTCGGAGATCGGCAGCTTGAGGAACGGGATCAGGCGTTGGCGGCCGTCTGTAAATCTCAACTCGACACGGTAATCCGCGCGGAACTCCAGATACGTGATGGTGTCGGGCGCGTCGTCGAGCAGCGCCAGAAACTCGTGAAAATTTTCAGTTGTCGTGTTGTCCGAGCAGGGCGTTCCGATGACGTGGAGCGAGTCGAGGCCCAGCTCCGGCTCCAGCGCCCGGAGCGCGTAGACCTGGCAAGGGATGCCGATCACTCCCAGGCGGGTGAAGCCGCGCGCCTTCGCCTCCTCCAAGAGCGCCAGCACAGGCGCATAGCCCATGCGCATGCCGCGCGCCTGCGCCATCTCGGCCGGTTCGGTGATCAGCGCGGGCACCGGTTTCCAACGGTCGGCGGCGTCGGGGATCACTGTCAGGATCGCGTCGACCTTGCCGGCGGAGAGCAGCGCCGCGCCGAGTGCGGTCGCGATGCCGGTCCACTGCGCGCCCTCGGCGGGCGGGGTCAGCGCGGCCCGGTACATGGCGAGATGGGGGCCGAAGAAGAGCTCGTCGCCCTCGCCGCGCGCCCGGCCGTGGACGCGGGTTTCGAGCCCGGGATAATCGGGCGCGATGAACTGGCACGCCCGCCCGCACGCCCCCGGATCCGAGGAGCGCGAGATGCCGCAATCGGTGCAGAGCGTGCGCGGCTCAGCCTGGCGCAAGTTCCCGGTGATCATGTGAACTGTTCCGAGATGAGGCGTTCTTCGAGGCCGTGGCCCGGGTCGAAGAGAATGCGGTGCGTCACGCTGGGCTCAGACCGGATGTCGACGATGCTCACGTTGCGGACCGACACGCCATCGGCATCGGCCATCACCGGGCGCTTTTCGGGTTCCAGGACTTCGAACCTCACCTTGGCCCTTTTGGGCAGCAACGCCCCGCGCCAGCGCCGGGGGCGGAACGCAGCGACGGCCGTCAGCGCCAGCACGTCGGAGCCGATGGGCAGGATGGGGCCGTGGGCGGAGTAGTTGTAGGCGGTCGACCCCGCCGGCGTCGACACTAGCGCTCCGTCGCACACAAGCTCGTCCATGCGCAGGCGGTCATCGACGTAGATGCGCAGTTTCGCCGCCTGCGGCCCCGCGCGCAGCAGAGAAACCTCGTTGATGGCCAGCGCATGCGCCTCGTCCCCGTCCACCAGGTAGGCCGACATCTCGAGCGGGTTGATCACGGCCTCCTCGGCGTCGGCCAGACGCTCCGGCAGATCATCCTCGGAGTATTCGTTCATCAGGAATCCGATGGTGCCCCGGTTCATGCCGTAGACCGGAACGCGCAGCGCCTGGGTCTGGTGCAGCGTGTGCAGCATGAACCCGTCGCCACCGAGGGCGACGATCACGTCGGCCGCCTCCGTCGGGATATCCCCGTAGCGCTCCACGAGTGCCGTCTGCGCGGATTGCGCGACGTCTGCGCGGGCCGCGGCAAAGGCGATTTTCAGCGTCATTGTCGGTCCCGCACCGTCGTTCCTGCCGTTGAAACAAGCACATATTTCCGGTAGGCACCAGCGGCGGCGGAAATACCTTTGTATGTGTCGCATTTCGGGCTTTGCGGCCTATTCTGTTTCCAATAGGAAACCGTGCAACGCCCAATGTGAGTTTGAAAGGACAGATCCATGAACATCACTCATCGAGACACCGGGTTCTTCACGCAAGCTCTCGCGGACAGGGATCCCGAGATCTTCGGCGCCATCACCAAGGAATTGGGTCGCCAGCGGGACGAGATCGAGCTGATCGCGTCCGAGAACATCGTTTCGGCCGCCGTGATGGAAGCGCAGGGTTCGGTGATGACGAACAAGTATGCCGAGGGCTATCCGGGCCGGCGGTATTACGGCGGCTGCCAGTTCGTGGACATCGCCGAGGAACTGGCGATCGCGCGGGCGTGCGAACTCTTCGGCTGCGGGTTCGCGAACGTGCAGCCCAATTCGGGCAGCCAGGCCAACCAGGGCGTATTCACCGCGCTGCTGAAGCCGGGCGACACGATCCTGGGCATGAGCCTGGACGCGGGTGGTCACCTGACCCACGGCGCCGCCCCGAACCAGTCGGGCAAGTGGTTCAACGCGATCCAGTACGGCGTGCGCAAGCAGGACAACCTGCTCGATTACGACCAGGTGGCGGCGCTGGCGTCGGAGCACAAGCCGAAATTGATCATCGCGGGCGGATCTGCCATTCCGCGCCAGATCGACTTCGCCAAGATGCGCGAGATCGCAGACAGCGTGGGCGCGTACCTGCTGGTCGACATGGCGCATTTCGCGGGGCTGGTCGCGGCGGGCGAGCATCCCAGCCCGTTCCCGCACGCGCATGTCGCGACGACGACGACGCACAAGACCCTGCGCGGACCGCGCGGCGGCATGATCCTGACCAATGACGAGGCGCTGGCCAAGAAGTTCAACTCCGCCATCTTCCCGGGTATCCAGGGCGGCCCGCTGATGCACGTGATCGCGGCGAAGGCGGTCGCCTTCGGCGAGGCGCTGCAGCCGGGGTTCAAGGACTACATCCGCCAGGTCATCTCAAATGCGCAGGCGCTGGCAGACCAACTCCACAAGGGCGGGTTGGAGACGGTGACGCATGGCACCGACACCCACGTGCTGCTGGTCGATCTGCGGCCGAAGAAGGTGAAGGGCAACGCCACCGAAAAGGCGCTGGGCCGCGCGCATATCACCTGCAACAAGAACGGCGTGCCGTTCGATCCCGAGAAACCGATGGTGACGAGCGGCATCCGTCTGGGCTCGCCCGCAGGCACGACGCGCGGGTTCGGGGAGCCCGAGTTCCGCCAGATCGCCGACTGGATCATCGAAGTCGTGGACGGGCTTGCCGAGAATGGCGAGGACGGAAACGCGGAGGTCGAGGCCAAGGTGAAGGCCGAGGTCGCGGACCTGTGCGGGCGCTTCCCGCTGTATCCCAAGCTCTGACCGGCGGCGGGTTAACCGTGGCCCCGGGTCCTGCCCGGGGCGCGCGGGCCCTAGGGTTCAAGTCTCTGACATCGGTGGTGTAACCACCAACTCGGCCGGGATCGAAGGCGCCGTGTGGCCACCGCTGCGGCCTGTCTGCCTGTCCTTCGAGAGCAAAAAACGCGGCGGGGCGTGTCGGCCTAGCGTGGCAAGATAATTCACGAAGCATGTCGGCGTTCAGCTTTCGCCGGCGACGTACTTGCGCACGATCCCCGTCATCTGGTCGGCGTTCAGAACCGGAGGCAGGAGGGTCAGCAGATTGCCGTCGCCATCCATCAGGTGCACGAAGCCGGTGTGGCTGTAGATCCAGCCATATTCCGGGTCCTGAAAGAGAGGTTCGAATTCCACGTTGAACGCGTCATAGGCCACATTCAGCGCGGATCTTTCGCCGGTCAGGCCCACGAACCGGGGGTGCAGATCGGCGAGCGGACCGACCATCGTCTCCACCGTGTCCTGTTCGGGGTCGATGGTGATCAGGACCGGGGTCACGGCGACGCCCTCGGCCTCCAGAGCGCGGGCCACCTCCGCCATCAGCGGCAACGCGGCGGAACAGATGTTGAGGCAATTGGCGTATCCGAAGAAAATGAGCTGGGGCCTTCCGTCCGGGTCGGCCTCGGTGCGGGTCTTCCCGTGCTGGTCGGTGAGTTCGTACGGCCCGCCGAGATCGATAGGAAACGGGCTCTCCGCCCCGACTGGCAGTGCCAACGGCAGCGCCAGGCAGGCCGCGAGCACGCGCCCGCACCACATCAGAAACTCTCCTCGGCGTAGGCCGCGTCCTCTTCCAGCCCCAACCCCAAGTAACCTTCCTCGGCAATGATCGCCTGGATGCGGGGATCGCGGCGGAACCACGGTCCCTCGCCGGCAGCGTCCGGGTTCGCCTCGGCCCAGCGTTTGGACGCGGTGTTGGCCTTCACCGGCTCGGAGGCGCCTTCGGGCAGGATCGTCTGCACCTGGTAGACATTGGTCGCGCCGAGGTCCGGATCTTCGATCAGCAGGCCGTCGACCGTCACCGTCTGGTTGCAGAACGGCGCGAGTTCCGTTGCCGCACCCATGAAGTTCGGCTGGTTGTTCTTCAGGGCCAGCACCAGCACGTCGTCGGCGCTGCGCACGAGGCCCATCTGGCGGGTGCCGGCGCCGCAATCGGCCGGACAGTCGCCGGTGAGTTCGCAGAGGACATCGACCACGCGCGCCTCGAACCTTGCGGGCTGTTCGGCATAGAGGTTCCAGGAGTTCGCCTCGGAGCCTTCGGAGAAATCCTGCGCGGCAAGGGGTGCTGCAGCGAGCAACAGGGAGAAGACGAGCTGTTTCATTCGTTCGGATCCGGGAAGGCGAAGGGGGGAACGGTGCCATAATCCTCATGGCTCCGGTTCTGGATATCGAGGTCGGAGATGACCTGCTCGACCAGCAGGTAGTTGATCCCGTCACGCTGGTGCAGAATGCCATCCGCCTCGACCGTGTGCGCGGCGAGATGCAACGCGGTATCGCCGGCGGCGGAGGTGTCATCGTCGCCGATCTTCAGCACCATGTAGACGGTGCCGTCCTCGGCCAGCAGCCCCACCGGGATGCCCCCCGCGGAACACCAGAGCGCGCAGGTATGATGCGCCGAGCCCACGACGGCATCGGGTCCGCCCATCACGCCGGAGTAGTAGCACCAGGTGTCGATGATCTCGCCCTTCACCTGCACCCGTTCGCCCTCGGCGGCGAGCGCGGGCAGGGGCAGGGCCAGAAATGCTGCGGCCAGCAGGTGTCGCATGTCTCGGGTCTCCCGACGAATTCAGATACCGGGAGCCTACGCGGAATGGCCGGTCGCGGAAATGAAAGCTTTGTGAGAGTTGTGTCAGTCGAGCGTGAAGAGCTCGATCCGCTCCGACACGCCGCGCATTCGGTACTGTCCCAGCGACACGAGGTCGGCTTGGGTAAAGAGGTGCGGCCGCGCCACGCGGGCGGAGATCACGATTGTCTGGTCGACATGCGCGCACATGCCCTGTAGCCGCGCGGCGGTGTTGACCGCGGGGCCGATCACCGTGAAATCGAGCCGCGTATGCCCGCCGATATTGCCGTAGAGCACGTCGCCCGCGTGCAGCGCCATGGTGCAGCCGGTAACGGGCTGATCCTCCGCTTGGCGGGTCGCGTTGATCTCCTGCATGCCCGTGCGGATCGACCGCACCGTGTCGAGTGCGGCACTGCCGGCAATGTGCTCATCCTCCTGCGAGAAGACCGCCAGCAGACCGTCGCCCATGAACTTCAGGACGTTGCCGCCATTCTCCTCGATCCGGGCCACGACCATCGAGTAATATCCGTTGAGCATGCCGATGATCGCCTGCCCTGCCAGCGTTTCGGACATCCGGGTGAAGCCCGAGAGGTCGAAGAGCAGGATGACGGCGCTGAGTTGCTGCGCCGAACCGCGGTCGATCTCCCCCGACAGGACCCGTGTGCCAGCGTCGGGACCGAGATAGACGGAGAGCAGATCCTCAGCCATGCGCCGGTTGGCCGAGGATTTGAGGACGATGGAGAGTGCCGGAAGCAGGCGCTCCATGTCCGCCAGATCGCGCTCGGAGAACCCGTCGACGGCGTTGCTTGTGAGGGAGATCATCATGCCCTGCGGCGGTTCGTCGGCGTCGTAGTCGGCTATTTCGGCGGGGCTGACGAAGGCGACGCGGCGCGCGAAGTAGTCGATGCCGCCCCGGTCGTGGAGAGTCTGCAGCATCGGAAAGCGTGCGCGGACCTGCGGGTCGGGAATGCGCAGGCGCAGGGTATCGAGGTTCTCGACCAGCATGTGGTAGAGGGGGCTCGAATGCCACTCGACCAGTCCGTCGGTGCCGAAATTCTCGCTATGCTTGCCCAACGTGCTCTCCCAGCGATGGCCGACGGCACCGTAGGTCGGGTGCAGCGCCCGGAAGGTGGTATGCAGGCGCATCAGCGGGACGCCGAGATCCAGGAGCCGCTGGCTGAGTTCTTCGAGCAGTTGGTCGAAGGGCGTGCCGTGGATACCTTGCCACAGGATCCAGTCGTGGAGCGCCGTGATGGCCGCACCACGCTCATCATAATCGGGAGGCTCAGGCTCTGGCATATCCTATCG
Organism: uncultured Alphaproteobacteria bacterium; assembly: GCA_963721175.1. GTDB lineage: Bacteria > Pseudomonadota > Alphaproteobacteria > Rhodobacterales > Rhodobacteraceae > Aliishimia. Next base: position 114,195 of record CAVRIG010000011.1, read on the forward strand.
TCCGCAGCGCGTCGCGCATTTCATCGAGGATCGCGGGGTCGTCGATCGTGGCGGGCATCTTGTACTCCGCGCCGTCGGCGATCTTGACCATGATGCCGCGCAGGATCTTGCCGGAGCGGGTCTTGGGCAGGCGGTCGACCACCACTGCGAGCTTGAAGGCGGCGACGGGGCCGATCCGGTCGCGGACCATCTTCACGACCTCGGATACGATGTCTTCGTGCGGGCGGTTGCAGCCCTTGTTGAGGATCATGAAACCCACCGGCAGCTGGCCCTTGAAGTCGTCGGTGACGCCGATCACCGCGCATTCGGCGACGTCCGCGTGGCCTGCCAGCACCTCCTCCATGCCCCCCGTGGACAGGCGGTGCCCGGCCACGTTGATGACGTCGTCGGTCCGGGCCATGATGTAGAGATAGCCGTCCGCGTCCTTCATCCCCGCATCGCCGGTCTCGTAGTAGCCGGGGAAATGGTCGAGGTAGGATTTGCGGAAGCGATCGGGCGCGTTCCAGAGCGTGGGCAGCGTGCCGGGCGGCAGGGGCAGCTTCACCGCGATGGCGCCGAGTTCGCCGTCGGGAACCTCGTGGCCGTCCTCGCCCAGGATCCGCACGTCCCAGCCGGGCATGGGGACGGACGGCGAGCCGATCTTCACCGGCAGCAGCTCCAGCCCCATCGGGTTGGCCGCGATGGACCAGCCGGTTTCCGTCTGCCACCAGTGGTCGAGCACGGGTTTCTTGAGCAGCTTCTGCGCCCATTCGATGGTGTCGGGGTCGGCGCGTTCGCCGGCGAGGAAGAGCGCGCGCAGGTGGCTGAGGTCATATTGCGCGGCCAGTTCGCCCTTCGGGTCTTCCCGCTTCACCGCGCGGATGGCGGTGGGGGCGGTGAAGAAGGAGCGGACCTTGTGCTCCGCGATCACCCGCCAGAAGGTGCCGGCATCGGGTGTGCCGATCGGCTTGCCCTCGAACACCACGGTGGTGTTGCCGGCGAAGAGCGGCGCGTAGCAGATGTAGGAGTGCCCCACGACCCAGCCCACGTCGGAGGCGGCCCAGAACACCTCGCCCGGCTCGACGTTGTAGATGTTCTTCATCGTCCAGTTGAGCGCCACGATGTGGCCGGCGGTGGGCCGCACGACGCCCTTGGGTGCGCCGGTCGTGCCGGAGGTATAGAGGATGTAGGCGGGGTGGTTGCCTTCGACGGGCACGCACTCCGCGGGCTCCGCACCGTACTGGAAGGCGTGCCAGTCGACGTCGCGCCCGTCCTCCAGCTTTGCAACCTCCTGGTCGCGCTGGAAGATCACGCAGAAGTCCGGCTTGTGCTTGGCCATCTCGATGGCGCCGTCGACCAGCGGCTTGTAATGCACGACGCGGCCCGGCTCGATCCCGCAGGAGGCGGCGATGATCGCCTTGGGCTGACAGTCGTCGATGCGCACGGCGAGTTCGTTGGCGGCGAAGCCCCCGAAGACGACGGAATGTATCGCACCCAGCCGCGTGCAGGCCAGCATTGCTTCCAGCGCCTCGGGAATCATCGGCATGTAGATGATGACGCGGTCGCCCTTTTCTATGCCCTTGGCGCGCAGGGCCCCGGCGAGGGAGGCAACTCGGGTCTGCAACACGTCGAAGGTGATCTGGTGCTTCGTGCCGGTGACGGGGCTGTCGTGGATGATCGCCACCCTGTCGCCGTGGCCCGCCTCCACATGACGGTCGACCGCGTTCCAGCAGGTGTTGATCCGGCCGTCCGCGAACCATTCGTAGAGGTGATCGCCCCGGTCGAAAAGCGCGCGGGAGGGCGGTTCGTCCCAGTCGACGGCCTGCGCCGCCTCCATCCAGAATCCTTCCGGATCCCGTTGCCACGCCGCGTAGGTCTCGCGATATCCCATGTGATCCTCCCCAAGTACCGTCGCTCGGGATTTACGGACGCTTTGGCAAACCGCGCAAGGTCTCGCGAGTGGGCGGGGCGCGAAAGTGTAAATTCGTTGACATGTCCGGGCGCCGACATGCGGATCCGGCGGTGGGCCGGATGCGTGATCACAAATCTGTTTCAGCCCCGGAATCCCGCTTGCCAAATCATCGGGGCAAGCGCTTAGGATTCAGCTACGGGCGGCGTCGGGCCGTCCCGCTTCAAAGGATGAAAGCAATGGGCGACAAGAAGGCAAAACCGTCCAAACCCGGTGACAAGACGACCAAGAAGTAAACCGTTCCCTCGGTTGGCCGCCATGCCGAGTTGCTGCGGCGTGGCGGCATTTCTGGGCTGCGCAGCAACTTGTTTCCCGCATCGGCAGGCGACGTCCTGCCCGGCCGGGATCGACCCCTCATTCCACCGGTGTGCCGAAGATGGTCGCCAACGCTCCCATGACCGCTATAAGGGAGAAGAGGACCGCCTTGACGGATTGCCCTGTCCTGCGTGCGGACACCGCAGCGATGCCGGCCTGCAGCGCGTAGTATGCGGCGAACGCGCGGGACGCATAGCTTATGATTTCGAATATGTTGGCTGTCCAGGTCAGGAAAATCCCGGAACCCGCGATCAGCGCATAGGCTTGTCTGGATGTGATCCAGCCGCGGGTCAGTTCGGTGATCAATCCGCCGGACCCGCTCGTGTCGGCAATCGCGGCGCTGAACTGCGCACTCAACGCCGCGCCCACGAGAAGCACCGGCAGGATCGGGGCCACGACGTTCATGAGATCGATGATCGCGGTCTCGTTGAGTGTCATGACATTCATCTCGAAGGCGTAGGTCAGCAGAGCGACATAGGTCAGATAGATGGCCGCCGACAGCCACTGGGCGATCTTCATCGACCGGATACGCGTCGCCGCGTCATATTCGTTGCCCAGGTAGCGCGACGTCTCGAATCCCTGGATCGTGATGATGAGACCCGCGGCCAGGGTGATGGCGGACCAGCCGGAGATCGTGGGACCGTGCATCACCAGCCCGGAGGCTTTGGCGGTTTCGCCAAAATGAAACGCCAGGCCGACCAGAAGGCCCGCGATTATCGAAAGCTTCAGCCCGACCGAGACCTGTTCGAGCCGTTCCAGCGCGGAAAACCCGCGCGACCACCCGACGAGGAGAATGAGAAGGAAGACGCCCGTCGTCAGCAACCGGGCGTGATACCGGTCATCCAGAGCGGTCAGTCTGACGCCGAAGGCCCCGAAGAGGTTGAGGTAGTACGCGACCGAAATCACGTAGGCGAAGGCGAGAACGGCGGAGGCCAACGTCTCGACATGCTCCGCGAGCGCGGACCGGTCTTCGACCGCGTCGATCCTCTTGATGTTGAAGCGGATTGCCCCGCCGAAAAGATAGGCCGTCACACACAATCCGAGCATGACGAAGGGCGCATAGCCGCCGTAGCTGATATCCAGGATCGGGCCGAGAACGAGGAAGCCGCTGCCGATGATGGACGCCAGCGGCGTGATGGTCGCCCGCCACAATCCTGCATTCGCCAAACGCGGCCACATGAGAAGCGCGCCGCTCAGGATCACGGCGATCAGGATGGCGGCATTCAGCATCGGCGGCAAATCCCGGCAAGTTCGCCCCGAGCAGCGGTCGCGACCCGATGGCCTATCGGGACATGCCCGTGTCGATGCCGTTGATCCAGGTGATTGCGTCCTGCTCCAGTGCAGTGACGTGACGATCTTGGGTCTCGATCTCGGCCACTTCCTTGTTCAGAGCCTCCATGAGGAAACGGTACCGCGCGATCAACTCGCCGCTGGTGAGGTTGTGACCATCATTCAGGCCGCGCTTGAAGTCCATTCTCTCTCTGGCACTTGCGACCTTGGCCCCGATATCTTCCAGCTTTTCGTGCAGTTCTTCCATGGTTGACATTCGATCATCTCCCCTATGATGCGGTCATCCTAGAGTAGCGATGCCGGGTGGACCATTCCAGATCTGCGGGCGCGATCAGTGGGCGACATGCGCGGACGACCAGTTCGTCACCCGTAATGCGCGACCGGCGTGCCGGCGATGGCGGACATGTTGAGAAGCCCGCGCGCCGTGATCGAGGGCGTGACGATGTGGGCCTTGTTGCCGAGGCCCATGAGGATCGGACCGACCTCGAGACCGCCGCCCTTCGTCTTGAGGATGTTGCGCACGCCCGACGCGGCGTCGGCATGCGCGAAGATCAGGATGTTCGCGGCACCCTCCATTCGGTTGCCGGGCAGGATCCGCGCGCGCAGCTCCGGATCGAGCGCGGTGTCGATGTTCATCTCGCCTTCGTAGCAGAAATCCCGCGGGATCCGATCCAGGATCTCCATCGCCTGGCGCAGCCGCAGACCGGAGCCGTAGCTCTGGTTGCCGAACTGAGAGAGCGAGCAGAAGGCGATGTTGGGCGTGATGCCGAAACGCTTGACGTGACGGGCGGCGCCGATTGCGATGTCGGCCAGCGCCTGCGGTTCGGGCGTGGTGTGGACATGGGTGTCGGCGATGAAGAGCGGGCCGTCCTCGAGGATCATCATGCTCATCGAGCCGACCGGCCTCAGCCCGTCGCGGCCCAGCACCTGCTCGATGTAGTTGAGGTGCCAGCGGTATTCGCCGAAGGTGCCGCAGATCATGCTGTCGGCGTCCCCGCGCTGCACGGCCACGGCGCCGATGGCGGTGGTGTTGGTGCGCATGATAGCGCGGGCGAGATCGGGCGTCACCCCGCGCCGGGCCATCAGCTCGTGGTAGGTTTCCCAGTAATCGCGGTAGCGCGGGTCGTTTTCGGGGTTCACGATCTCGAAATCGCGGCCGGGCCGGACGGTCAGCCCGTGGCGTTCGCAGCGGGTCTCGATCACCTCCGGCCGGCCGATCAGGATCGGCTTTTCGGGCGTTTCCTCGAGGATCGCCTGCGCCGCGCGGAGCACGCGTTCGTCCTCGCCCTCGGTGAAGACGATGCGGCGCGAGGCGGTCGCGGCGGCCTCGAACACGGGCCGCATCAGCAGCGCGGACTTGAAGACCGAGGAGTTGAGTTTCTGCTTGTAGGCCTCCATGTCGGCGATCGGGCGCAGCGCCACGCCGCTCTCCATCGCCGCCTTGGCGACGGCGCCGGAGACGATGCCGATGAGGCGCGGGTCGAATGGCTTGGGGATCAGGTAATCGGCGCCGAAGTTGAGCTGCTCGCCCTTGTAGGCCGCGGCGGCCTCGGCGCTGGTGGTGGCGCGGGCGAGGCGCGCGATGCCCTCGACGCAGGCGATCTCCATCTCGTCGTTGATCGTAGTGGCCCCGACATCCAGCGCACCGCGGAAGATGAACGGAAAGCAGAGCACGTTGTTGACCTGATTGGGAAAATCGCTGCGCCCCGTGGCGATGATGGCGTTTGGCGCGACGGCGCGCGCGACGTCCGGCAGGATCTCCGGCGTGGGGTTGGCGAGCGCGAAGATGATCGGGCGCTTCGCCATCTTCGCCACATGCTCGGGCTTCAGGACACCGGGCCCGGAGAGGCCGAGGAAGAGGTCGGCACCCTCGATCACGTCGTCGAGCGTGCGCAGGTCGGTCACTTGCGCGAACTCGGACTTGGCGGGGTTCATGTCCTCGGTCCGGCCTTCGTAGACAAGGCCGTTGATGTCGCAGAGCCAGACATTCTCGCGCTTCACCCCCAGTTTGAGGAGCAGGTTGAGGCAGGCGATGCCCGCCGCCCCGCCACCGGTGGAGACGATCTTGATGTCCGCGAAGTCCTTGCCGGCGACGTAGAGCGCGTTGGTCGCCGCAGCCCCCACGACGATCGCGGTGCCGTGCTGGTCGTCGTGGAAGACCGGAATCCCCATGCGCTCGCGGCAGAGCCGTTCGACGACGAAGCAGTCGGGCGCCTTGATGTCCTCAAGGTTGATCGCACCGAAGGTCGGCTCGAGCGCGCAGACGATCTCGGCCAGTTTCTCGGGGTCGGGTTCGTTCACCTCGATGTCGAAGCAGTCGATGCCGGCGAATTTCTTGAAGAGCACGGCCTTGCCCTCCATCACCGGCTTGGACGCCAGCGCGCCGATGTTGCCGAGCCCCAGCACCGCGGTGCCGTTGGTCACGACGGCGACGAGGTTGCCGCGGGCGGTGTAGTCGCGGGCGGTCTCGGGATCGGCCTTGATTTCCAGACAGGCCTCCGCCACGCCGGGCGAGTAGGCGCGGGCGAGGTCGCGGCCATTGGCGAGTGGCTTGGTCGCGCGGATCTCCAGTTTTCCGGGCTTGGGGTAGCGGTGATAGTCGAGTGCGGCTTCGCGCAGGTTAGCATTGTCGGACATGGTGACGGCCTCCTCCCCGGTAAACTGGATTGACGTTGAACTGGTTACCGGAACCTGCGCGCATGGTCGGACGCCCGCAGCGGCCATCAAACGGAGCACGCGTCCTGCGTGCAAGTCCTTTCTTGAGGGGGCTCTGCCCCCAAGGCTGCGCGAGACGCGCAGCCGCCCCGAGGTATTTCGCCGACCCAAAGAAGCGCGAGGGCGGGGCTTGCATGTTGTCTTGCCGCACGAAAAGATGGCATTCCCATCCAGCACAGGGAAGCGGGTGAGACGATGCAGAACATTCGAGCCGAGATCCTTCTGCCGACGCAGGAGTTGAGGGACGACATCCCGTTCTTCACCAAGACGCTGGGCATGCGGATGGACGAAATCTTTCCGGCCGATGATCCGCGCGAGGCGGTTTTTTCCGGTCACGGATGCCGGGTGCGGGTGCGCAAGGGGGCGGACGTGACGCCCGGCGTGCTGAGGATCCTGGCTGACGACCCGGTGCTTGTCGCGGGCGGCGAGACCGAGTTGGCGGCGCCGAATGGCACGCGGGTCGAGATCGCACGGCTGAACCCGCCGGTGGAGATGCCGGCGACGCAGCATCACTTCGTCGTCCGGCGGCTGGCCGATGAGGCGCCGTGGATCGTGGGGCGCGCGGGCATGCAGTACCGCGACCTGATCCCCGACCGGCTGGGCGGGTCGATCATCGCGAGCCACATCCGGATCCCCGAGGCCGGGCCGGTGCCGGACATGGTGCATTTCCATTCCGTCGGGATTTCAGCTGATCTTCTGCTATCGGGGTTGGGTGGATCTGGTCTACGAGGACCAGGGCGAGCCGTTCCGGTTGCACGCCGGCAATTGCGTGATCCAGCCGCCGGAGATCCGCCACCGGGTGCTGCATTCTGGCGACAACCTGGAGGTGATCGAAATCGGCGTGCCGGCGGAGCATGTCACCACGCTCGACCACGAGATGCTGCTGCCGAACGCGACTGTGAACCCGGATCGGCGCTGGGACGGGCAGCGGTTCGTGCATCACAAGGCGGACGTGGCCCGGTGGGAGCCGTTCAGGGTGCCGGGCTTCGTCGCGCGGGATACTGGGATTGCCGCCAATACCGGCGGCGTGGCGGGGGTGCAGGTGGTGCGGCCGGATGGCGCGGCATCGCCGTGGCATAGCCACGATTGCGATATCCATTTCAGTTTCGTCATGGCGGGCGCAATGCGGCTCGAGGGCGAGGGGCAGGAAATGCAGGATCTTGCGGCGGGCGATGCATTCGTGATCCCGCCGGGCATGAAGGTGCGGTATTCGGACCCGTCGGAGGATCTGGAATGGCTCGAGGTGGCCTTGCCCGGACAATTCGCCACGAACGTGGAGGCATGAGATGTCGCTGAGGGACGCGGCACTGGCCGTGCGCGCGCGGGCCTACGTGCCCTATTCGGGCTTTCACGTGGGCGCGGCCCTGCGGGGGGCGGGCGGTGGCGTTCACGTCGGCTGCAACGTGGAGAACGTGGCTTACCCCGAGGGAACCTGTGCCGAAGCGGGTGCCATCGCGGCGATGATCGCCGGCGGCGAGACGCGGATCGCGGAGGTTTACGTGGTGGCCGACAGCCCGGTGCCGGTGACGCCCTGCGGTGGGTGCCGCCAGAAGCTGGCCGAGTTCGGCGCAGGCGACGTGCGGGTGACGATGGCGACGCTGGCGGGCGCCGAGACGGTGATGACGCTGGCCGAACTGCTGCCGGGCGCGTTTGGCGCCGAGCATATGGCCGAACACATGGATGGGGCCTGACCGGGCATGGATGCGCGCGCGGGTCATCGCGAAGCTGAGGCGTGGACAGAGCCCGGACCGTGACGAATTGACGTGGTTCGCGCAGGGGTTGGCGGATTTATCCGTGAGTGATGCGCAGGCCGGGGCCTTTGCCATGGGCGTGTGCCTGACCGGGCTCGACGCGGATGGTCGGGTGGCGCTGACCCTGGCGATGCGGGATTCGGGGCGCGTGCTGGATTGGTCGGGGCTGGGCAAGCCAGTGCTCGACAAGCACTCCACCGGGGGAATCGGAGATTGTGTGAGTTTGGTGCTGGCCCCTGCGCTGGCGGCGTCGGGTGCCGCGGTGCCGATGATTTCCGGCCGCGGGCTGGGGCATACCGGCGGCACGCTCGACAAGATGGAGAGCATTCCCGGCGTCAGCACCTCGCTCGACGATGTGCGGCTGGCCAACGCGATGGAACAGGCGGGTGCGGCCATCGTGGGGGCGAGCGCGGATATCGCGCCGGCGGACAAGCGGCTTTACGCGGTGCGGGACGTGACGGCCACCGTGGAAAGCCTGGATCTGATCACCGCGTCGATCCTGTCGAAGAAGCTGGCCGCGGGGCTCGACGGTCTGGTGCTGGACGTGAAGGTCGGATCGGGCGCTTTCATGAAGGACATGAAGGACGCGACGGCGCTGGCCGAGGCGCTGGTGGCAACGGCCAATGCGGCCGGGTGTCCGACTGCGGCGCTGATCTCGGACATGAACCAGCCGCTGGTGCCGAGCCTCGGAAATGCGCTGGAGGTGGCGGAGGTCGCCCGCGTGCTGACCGGGCAGTCGAAGGGCCGCATCTTCGAACTCTGCGCTGCGTTGGGCGGCGTGCTGTTGGAGGGCGCAGGAATGGTGGCGGACGTGCAGTCGGGTGCGGACCAGATCGCGGGCGTGATTTCGGATGGCAGTGCGGCGGAGACCTTCGGGCGGATGATCGCCGCGCAGGGCGGGCCGCTGTCCTTCCTGGAAACCTGGGAGCGGTTCCTGCCCGAAGCCACCGTGATCCGCGAGGTGAAGGCGCGCGAGGCCGGTCATGTCTGCGAGATCGACGGTGAGGCCCTGGGACTGGCGGTCGTGGCGTTGGGCGGGGGCCGGCAGGTGGAGAGCGATGTCGTGGATCCGTCCGTGGGATTTTCGGCGCTGGTTCCGCTGGGGACGAAGGTGGCGGCCGGCGACCTGCTGGGGGTCGTGCATGCGGTACGGCCGGAGGCGGCGGACCGGGCGGAGGCCGCGCTGCGCGCGGCAATCCGCGTCGGCCCGCAGGCACCGCACGTGCCGGACCTCATCCGCGCGCGGGTGGGCTGATGCCTCGCGCGCTCCTCGTTGTGATGGACTCGGTCGGGATCGGCGGCGCGCCGGATGCCGGGGAGTATTTCAACGGATCGGTGCCCGATACCGGCGCCAACACCGTCGGGCACGTGGCGGACTGGTGTACGGCAGTGCGTGGCGCGCCGTTGCGTCTGCCGGTGCTGGCGGGGCTGGGTCTGGGGGCGGCGCTGCGGTCGGCCTCGGGGCATATCGCGCCGTCTTTGGAGACCGAAGTCACCGGGACGTGGGGCGTCGCGTCGGAGGAATTCGCAGGGCAAGGACACGCCGTCCGGCCATTGGGAGCTGGCCGGGCTGCCGGTGCCGTGGGAGTGGCACTACTTTCCCGACGCGACGCCTGCGTTTCCGGAGGAGGTTGCGTCTGCGGTCTGTGCGGCGGCAGGGACGAAGGGCATCCTCGGGGATTGCCATGCCAGCGGGACCGAGGTCGTCGCGCGTCTGGGGGAGCAGCACCAGCGGACAGGGTGGCCGATCTGCTACACCTCCGCCGACAGCGTTTTCCAGATCGCCGCGCATGAGGAGACATTCGGGCTGGCGCGGCTGCTGCGGCTTTGCGAGGACGTGGCACCGATGCTGCACGGGATGCGCGTCGGCCGTGTCATTGCGCGGCCCTTCGTCGGCGGGCCGGGGAGCTACGTACGGACCGGCAACCGGCGGGATTTCGCGATGCTGCCACCGCGGCCCGTTCTGACGAACCGGGTTCAGGACGCCGGCGGCCGCGTGTACGCGGTGGGCAAGATCGGCGACATCTTTTCGATGAGCGGCATCGACGAGGTGCGCAAGGGGGATGATGCGGCGTTGATGGGGCATCTGGGCGATCTGGTGGATGAAGCGCAGGACGGCAGCCTGACCTTCGCCAACTTCGTGGAATTCGACAGCCTTTATGGCCACCGACGCGATCCGGCCGGCTATTCGGAGCATCTGGAGTGGTTCGATGCCGGGATCGGACGGCTCCTGCCGCGGCTGCGGGCGGGCGACCTGATGGTGATCTCGGCCGATCACGGCAACGATCCCACCTGGATCGGCACGGATCATACGCGCGAGCGGGTTCCGGTCCTGGTTTCCGGGATCGGACCGGGCGAACTGGGGCAGATCGGGTTTGCGGACGTGGCGGAGTTGATCGGCGGGCATCTGGGGGTGCCGCGTCCGACGTGAGTTTTTTCGAGATCGCGGATTGCCGCGCCGGGGGACGCTGTCCCCCGGACCCCCTGAGGTATTTTCCGACCCAAAGAAGGAGGGGAGTTGCGCTGATCCGCCGGTCGGGGCAGTAAGTCGGCGTGAGACGGAGGCGCCGATGACCGAGCATTTGACCGTGGTGAAGCATCCGCTGGTGCAGCACAAGCTGACGCTGATGCGGGAGAAGCAGACCTCCACCGCCGTGTTCCGGCAGTTGCTGCGCGAGATCAGCCAGCTTCTGGCCTACGAGATCACGCGCGAACTGCCGATGACCACGCAGACGATCGAGACGCCCATGGCGAGGATGGAGGCGCCGGTCCTGGCGGGCAAGAAGCTCGCGCTGGTGTCGATCCTGCGGGCGGGGAACGGGCTGCTTGGACGGGGTGCTGGAACTGATCCCGTCGGCGCGGGTCGGGTTCGTCGGGCCTCTACCGCGACGAGGCGACGCTGCAGCCGGTGCAGTATTACTTCAAGGTGCCGGAAGGCTTGGAGGATCGGCTGGTGATCGCGGTCGACCCGATGCTGGCCACCGGGAATTCGTCCGCTGCTGCGATCGATCTGCTCAAGCAGGCCGGGGCGCGGTCGATCCGGTTCATGTGCCTGCTGGCCGCACCCGAGGGCGTGGCGCGTATGAAGGAGGCGCATCCGGACGTGCCCATCGTCACCGCGGCGCTCGACGACCGGCTGAACGACGTCGGATACATCGTACCGGGCCTGGGCGATGCCGGAGACCGGATGTTCGGCACCAAGTGAAGCGTGTTTTGCCGGTCCGTCCGGCCCGTGGGGCCTGTCCACGCGGCAGGGCAACATGGTTGTACGGTTCGTCTCCCGAAGGCGGACGCCCTTCTATTCCTCCGGCATCAGGGGATAATCGTCGATGTCATCCATCGGGCCGGTCCTGATGATCTGGCCTGACGGGGTGAGCAGCGCCCAGTAGCCGCCATAGCTGTAGATGCCCTGACCTTGCGGCGGCGCCCCGGGCATGTCGCGGAAGAAATGGAAGAGCGGGTGGTCGGCGTAGAGCAGCACCGTTTCACCGTCGACCTGCATCGTTTCGGCAAGCTCCGCGTCCACGCCGTCGCCGACGCTCACCTCGCCGTCGACCGTGACCAGGGGCCAATTTTGACGACACTCCCCTTCATTGCAGGACTCGAGCGGGTCCTGGCCGTCACCGCCGATTTCGACGCTGGTGAGAAACGCGTAGACGGGACGGCCTTCGGGCCCTGCGAGGTAAGGGCCATGCTCTTCGCTCTCGACCGCGGACAGGGTCTGCGCCATGCCGTGATGCGGCCAGCTCACGCTGGCTGTGCATAGGGCCAGGGCACAAGCGGTCATTGCCAAGGGTCGCATGAAATCTCCTGTCTGCAAGGTCCGTCTGTTTCCGGAACAGGCGTGGCAGGACTATGTTCCCGCGGACGGTGCGAGGCGAATTCTCGACAAGATTGTGGACGGGTCATCATCAAAGGAGTGGCATCCACGATGCGTTTCATCCGACGCGCCCCGCCGATCACCCCCCGCAGATGGCTTGCAGCCGCAACCAGTCCGCATCGGTCAGAAGCGGGCTTATCGGTTCGCCGTTCACCGGATCGCCTTCGATCAGGGGCAGGACACTTTCACCCGTGATGTCACGCGCGTACGCGTAGGGCGTGCTGCGCACCCCGGCCTCCGAGAAGGCGGAAATCAGCGTCGCTTGTGGGGGCTCGCGCCTTGGTGCGGTCAGCAGGTGTTCCGCATAGGCGTCCAGCGTCTCGGACGAAAGGCGTCCGGAGGTCAGGAGCCCGAAGGAGGCGCCAAGACCCGCGTGGTCAAGTACGTCGCGCAGCGGATCGCTTTGCCGCGCGAGGCTGCGTTCGGCGAGGATGTAGCCTGCGGCGACGTCGGGTTCCTCGTGGTCCTCCAGCAATTGCCGCGCCAGAAGGATCTGTCCGCCCGGCAGGTGCAGAGTCGTGTCGATCCCGCCCCGCATCACGGCGAGTTGTGATGCGCCGAGACGGGCGCCCAGCCGCGCGAGGCTCGAATTGCTGGCCGAGGTTCCGCAGGCCGGACCGGTCACGCGCTGAATGCGGGACATCAGCGCCTGCCCGATCTCCTTGCGCCCGACCTCGGGCACGACGGAGACCGTGTGATCAACCAGGGCGCCAGGCAGCCAGAAGACAGCGGCCGCGATCACCGTTGCCGTCGAGGCCGCAAATCCCAGCCAGCGCAGGCGACCGGGACGCGGCCGCGATTTTTCGACCGCGCGGCGCAGGGTCTCGATCGCCTCCACCATCTCGGTTTCGTTTTCGCCAAGCTCCAGTTCCTCGCCGGGATCGGCGTCGGGATGAAACCGTGCGGGTGTCTTGCCGGGGTTGGCGCGGGCAATGGCGGCGATAGACCAGTGCGCCAGCGGCCGATCCGCCGACGTCTTGATGGTGAGCGTGGCATCGCCCAGCATCGCGATCACCTCGCGGCGCTGCGCATCCGCCGTCGGGCGCCAGAGGCCGACGGATTCGATCCGTGCGTATTTCTTGAGGGCCACCATGTCCGTGCAGGCTGCTCGTGCCGTGACGTTTCCGGATTATGTAGCACGCGCGGCGTGTCGCCGCCAAGGCGGAGCATCGACCCTGACCGGGATGATCTCCAGTGAGGCGAGACCTAGTCAGAGATCGGCGGCGTGCTGGCGCAGTTCGAATTTCTGGATCTTGCCGGTGGAGGTCTTGGGCAACTCGCGGAAGACGACCCGTTTCGGCGTCTTGAACCCGGCGAGCGTCTTGCGGGCGAAGGCGATCAGATCGGCTTCGGTCGGGTTCGTGCCCGGTTTCAGCTCGACGAAGGCGCAGGGGATCTCGCCCCATTTCTCGTCCGGCTTGGCGACGACGGCGGCGAGCATGACGTCGGGATGCTCCATCAGCACGCCCTCGACCTCCACCGACGAGATGTTCTCGCCGCCCGAGATGATGATGTCCTTGGCGCGGTCCGCGATCTGCATGTAGCCGTCGGGATGCAGTTTCGCGATGTCGCCGGAATGGAAGTAGCCGCCCTTGAAGGACTCCGCCGTGGCCTCGGGGTTCTTGTAGTAGCCCTTCATCACGCCGTTGCCGCGGAACATGATCTCGCCTTGGGTCCCGCCATCATGCGGCGTCTCGGCCATCGCTTCGTCCATCACCGTGATATGTTCGAAGATCGGCATGGAGACGCCTTGGCGCGCCTTCTTCGCGGCCCGCTCCGCGCCCTTCAGCGGCTCCCATTCGGCGCGCCAGAGGCATTCGGTGCCGGGCCCGTAGGTTTCGGTCAGGCCATAGACCTGCGTCACGTTGAACCCCATCGGCTCGATCTTGGCGAGCGTCGCGGGCGCGGGCGGGGCGCCGGCGGTGAAGACCTCGACCGACGTGGTCGAAGTCGCGCCGCTCCTCCTCGGGCGCGTTCACCAGCATGTTGAGCACGATGGGCGCGCCGCCGAAATGGGTCACGCCCTCGTCCGCGATGGCATCGAAGATGTTCTTCGGCCGTGATGTCGCGGCAGCAGACCACCGTGCCGCCGACCATCGGCATCATCCAGGTGTGGCACCAGCCGTTGCAGTGAAAGAGCGGCACGATGGTGAGGTAGACCGGATGCAGCACCATCCGCCAGCTCAGCACCTGGCCCATCGCGTTCAGATACGCGCCGCGGTGGTGGTAGACGACGCCCTTGGGCCGCCCGGTCGTGCCGGAGGTGTAGTTGAGCGCGATGGCTCTCCCACTCGTCCTCGGGCATGATCCAGTCGAAAGCCGGATCGGCCTCCGCCAGCATCTGTTCGTAGGTCGGATGGCGGCCCGTCGCGGGGAAGCCGGCGGCGTCGTCCGGCACCTCGATGATCTCGGGTCCGTCGCCCTCCATTTCAGCAATCGCGGCCTCGGCGAGGTCGATGAACGCCGCGTCGACCAGCGCAACCTTGGCGCCGCCGTGGTCGAAGATGTAGCCCACCGTGCCCACATCGAGCCGCGTGTTGATCGAGTTCAGCACCGCGCCGCAGGCGGGCACGCCGAAATGCGCCTCCGCATGGGCGGGGATGTTGGGCAGGATCGTCGCCACGACATCGCCGGGCTTCACGCCTTTCGCCGCGAGCGCGGAGGCGAGCCGGGTGCAGCGGTCGATGTATTCGGGGTAGGTGACCCGGTGGTCGCCATAGACGACCGCGGTGCGGTCGGAAAAGACCCGGGATGCACGGCGCAGGGCCGAAAGGGGCGTCAGCGGAACATAGTTTGCCGGAGATTTTTCGAGCCCGGTTTCATCTGACATCCACCCCATGCGCCTTGCCTCCCCCGCGATGAATTGAGTTATCAATGGTCTCGCCCATTCCGACCGAAAAGTCCACGCAGGCCAGAGGATCCGCAGTCGGATTCAGGGAGGGCAGCAGGACTGTCGGTTCAGAGCCGGCCGGCCGTTCCGGCCCAATCCCAGTACATCTCGCGCACCTTCCTGGTGAATGGGCCCGCCTGGTATTGCCGGTCCTCGAACGCGGTGACCGGCGTCACCTTGTTCATGTTGCCGGACATGAAGACCTCGTCGGCCAGCTCGAAATCGTGGAATGTCAGGACGGTCTCGTGCACGGCCATGCCGTCGGCCTTCATGTTCGCGATGTGGCGGGCGCGGGTGATCCCGGCGAGGAAGGTGCCGTTTGGGATCGGTGTGAAGACCTCGCCGTCGCGGACCATGAAGATGTTCGCGGTCGCCGTCTCCGCCACGTTGCCCATCGCGTCCGCCACCAGCGCGTTGCCGAAACCCTTCGCCCGCGCCTCCGTCAGCATCCGCGCGTTGTTGGGATAGAGGCACCCGGCCTTGGCGTTCACCACCGCGTCTTCCAGCACCGGGCGGCGGTAGCGGGTCCGGCAGAGTGTCACCGTCGCATCGGGAGCCGCCATCGGGATCTCCTCGAGGCAGACCGCGAACCCGGTCTCGTCGGGCTGCGGCACGATCGCGGTCGCGTCGCCGTTGATGCCCCAGTACATCGGGCGGATGTAGACCGCGCTGTTCGTCGGATACCGCCCCAGACCCTCTCGAATGATGTCGACCATTTCGTCGCTGGAAACTGTCGGGACCAGCATCAGCGCCCGCGCGGAGTTGTTCACCCGCTCGCAATGAGGTGCCAGGTCCGGGGCCAGCCCGTCGACATAGCGCGCACCGTCGAAGACGCCCGAGCCCAGCCACGCCCCGTGGTCCGCCGCGCGCATGATCGCCACGTCGCCATCGTGCCACGTGCCGTCGAAATAGGTGCGGATGTTGGTGCCGGTCGCCATGAACCCTCTCCCTCGTTTTGCGGCGCACGTTAGGGGCAGGGGGGCGGCGAGGTCCAGACCAATTCGGCCCGGATGCCCGTTCAACCGGAGGGGACGAAGCCGCTGGCATTCAGCCCGTCGATCACGAATTGGACCGCCAGCGCCGCCAGCAGCATGCCCAGCAGGCGGGTCACGACCATGGTCCCGGTGCGCCCCAGAAGCCGCTCGAGCGGTCCGGCCAGCAGCAGAAGCGCAAGCGTCACCACCAGCACCGCCAGCAGGGCAACGGCAACCGCCGCCTGTCCCTCGAGGTCGCCGGACTGGCCATCCATCAGAAGGATGATCGAGGCGATGGAACCCGGCCCCGCGATGAGCGGCGTCGCCAGCGGAAAGACCGACGGATCGTCGACGCTGTCCTCCAGCCGTGCCTCGGCGCGCGCCTCGCGCCGCTCGGTGCGCTTCTCGAACAGCATGTCGAGCGCGGTCGCGAAGAGCAGGATGCCACCCGCGATCTTGAACGCGGGCATGGAGATGCCGACGAATTTGAGGATCGCGTCGCCGGCGAGGCCAAAGAGGACCAGGATGAAGGCCCCGATCAGGACGCCACGCAGGGCCACGCGCAGGCGCTGCGCCGCGCTCATGCCCACGGTCAGCGCGAGGAAGATCGGCACGTTGCCCACCGGGTCGATGACGACGAAGAGCGTCGTGAAATCGTTGATCGCCTCGTTCAACACCTATCGGATCCCTCGTTGCCGGCCCGTGCGGGCTGGTTGGAGCTGGGCCCTGCCTGACGCGGCGCGGGAGTTACGGGCGCATAACGTTGCGGTCGCGGAGGATGCAAGGCCTGCGCGTCACACCAGTCGGCCCCAGAGGTCGTAATCGCCGGCCTCGTCCACCTCCACCGTCACGATGTCACCGGGGCTCAGCACCTCGTGGCCCTCGTCGATGAAAAGGTTGCCGTCGATCTCCGGCGCGTCGCTTCGAGTGCGGCAGGTGGCGGCGTCGTCCTCGACCAGATCCACGATAACCTCGATCCGGCTCCCCACTTTCGTGGCGAGCTTCGCCTCCGAAATCGCCTGCGCCTTGGCCATGAACCGGTCCCAGCGGTCCTGCTTGACCTCGTCTGGAACATGATCCGGGAGCGCGTTCGACCGGGCCCCTTCGACGTCCTCGTACTGGAAGCAGCCCACCCGGTCTAGCTGCGCCGCGTCCAGCCAATCGAGCAGCGTCTGGAACTCCGCTTCCGTCTCGCCGGGGTAGCCCACGATGAAGGTCGACCGCAGCGTGATATCCGGGACAGATCCCGCGCCACTCCGCGATGCGGTCGAGTGTCCGTTCGGCGGCGGCGGGGCGCGCCATTCGGCGCAGCGTGTCGGGGTGCGCATGCTGGAACGGGATGTCGAGATAGGGCAGCACCAGCCCCTCGGCCATCAGCGGTATGATCTCGGCCACGTGCGGGTAGGGGTAGACGTAATGCAGCCGTACCCAGGCGCCGAGCTGTCCAAGATCCCGGGCCAGCGCGGTGATCGGCTGGCCTTGACCGCGCCCAGCCGCGGCCCGGGTTTGGCGGTCCCAGTCGGTGCCATAGGCGGAGGTGTCCTGACTGATCACCAGCAGCTCGCGCACGCCCGCATCGACCAGCCGCTCGGCCTCGCGCAGCACGGCCTGCGGCGGGCGCGAGGCCAGCTTTCCGCGCATGTCGGGGATGATGCAGAACTTGCAGGAATGGTTGCAACCTTCTGAAATCTTGAGGTAACTGTAGTGCCGTGGTGTGAGGCTGACGCCGGAGGCGGGCAGCAGGTCCACGAACGGATCGGGCGCGGGCGGCACCGCGCCATGCACGGCATCCAGCACCTGTTCGTACTGGTGCGGACCGGTGACGGCCAGCACCTTGGGATGCGCGCCGGTGATGTATTCCGGGTTGGCCCCCAGACACCCCGTCACGATCACCCGCCCGTTCTCCGTCAGCGCCTCGCCGATCGCATCGAGGCTCTCGGCCTTCGCGCTGTCGAGAAAGCCGCAGGTGTTCACGATCACCGCATCCGCGCCGCCGTAATCGGCCGAGATCGCGTAACCTTCGGCGCGCAGTCGCGTCAGGATGCGTTCGCTGTCGACCAGCGCCTTGGGACAGCCGAGCGAGACCATGCCGATGGTCGGCTGGCCTGGGCGGCGTGCCTCTCTCAGCGCGGGTTTCGGCGCGATGTCGGGGCGAAGGTCGGGCGGGTTGGTGCTCATGCGCCCGCCTATACCGATGGTCGGCGTCCGGGCCAAGCGGATCGTTGCGTCGGCGGGGGCGTTCGCTTGGCACCGGCCGCTTTGCTGGAGAAGCTGCGACCGGCGGGACGGCGTCCGTCGCGCTGACGGTGACTAGCAGCGACGCAAATGGATTTGGGTGTGCCGGGCGCCGATCTGCCCGCGGGTCTGGGTCGGACGCTGGACGTGACCGCCGACATCCGCCTGACGCCCGAGCGACACTTGGTACTAGCGGCCGCCGGTTCAGATCGTCTGGTCGTAGTCGCCCACCGCCTCCTCGGTCCGGATCACCGCGTCGATATCGGCAAAGATCGCGCGCATCTCCGCCTCGCTTTCCGGGCTCTCGCAGACCACGACAAGGTTGGGCGTGTTGGACGAGGCGCGCACGAGGCCCCAGCCGCCATTGTCGAGGATGACGCGGGCGCCGTTCACCGTCACGACCTCCTTGATGCCGCGGCCGCCGATGGTCCCGCCGGCCTTGTGCTTGGCCACCAGCTTCTCCACCAGCCGCTCGAGCACGCCGTATTTCTCCGTGTCCGCGCACCAGGGCGACATCGTGGGCGTGGAGAAGGTTTGCGGCAGCGCGCGGCGCAGGTCGGACATCTTCTTGTCCGGGTTGCGGTCCATCAGCTTGCAGATCTCGACCGCCACGCGCATGCCGCAGTCGTAGCCGCGCCCGATCGGTTCGGCGAGGAAGTAGTGGCCCGATTTCTCGAACCCCGCCAGCGCACCCAGTTCCTTCACCCGGCGTTTCATGTGCGAATGGCCGGTCTTCCAGTAATCCGCCTTGATCCCGTGGGCCTGCAGTTCCGGGTCCGAGGCGAAGAGGCCGGTCGATTTCACGTCCGCCACGAAGGTGGCCCCGGGATGCAGCTTCGCCAGATCGCGGGCCATGATGACGCCCACCTTGTCGGCGAAGATCTCCTCGCCCTCGTCATCGACCACGCCGCAGCGGTCGCCGTCGCCGTCGAACCCCAGCGCGAAATCGGCGCCCGAGGCTTTCACCGTCGCCGCCATGTCGTGCAGCATTTCCATCGCCTCGGGGTTCGGGTTGTAGTTGGGGAAGGTGTAGTCGAGCCGGTTGTGGCTTTCGACGACCTCCACGCCCATCCGGCGCGAAGAGTTCGGGCGCGAAGGCGGCGGCGGTGCCGTTGCCGGTGGCGCAGACGACCTTCAGCGGGCGGGACATGCGGAAATCGCCCACCAGATCGTCGAGATAGGCCTCGCGCACGCCATCCACGAATTCGTAGCCGCCGCCCGGACGCGGCGCGCCCCTGCCTTGCAGCACGATGTCGCGCAACTCCGCCATCTCGTCGGGGCCGTGGGTCAGGGGGCGTTCGAAGCCCATCTTCACCCCGGTCCAGCCATTGGGATTGTGCGAGGCGGTGACCATCGCGACGGCGGGCACGTCGAGATGGAACTGGCTGAAATAGGCCATCGGCGACAGCGCCGGGCCGATATCCTTCACGTGGATGCCGGCCTGCATCAGGCCGAGGATCAGCGCGTTCTTGATGCTAAGCGAATAGTCCCGGTAATCGTTGCCGACCGCGATCACCGGTTCGATCCCGCGGGCGTGTATCTGAGTGCCAAGCCCCAGGCCCAAGGCGGTCATGCCGGGCAGGTTGATCTCGTCGGGGTATTTCCAGCGCGCGTCATATTCGCGAAACCCCGTGGGCGCGATCATCGGATCGCGCAGGAAAGCCCATGTGTTGGGCGCGCAGTCGGGCAATGGCTTGGTCATGCGGGACTCTCGTTTGTCAGATCGAAATGGGTTCGGCCTTCGCCAGAGCGTCAAAACGCATCAACATGTCGACAAGATGTTTCATCTGCGGCAGCGGGATCATGTTCGGCCCGTCGGAAGGCGCGTTGTCCGGATCCTCGTGCGTTTCGATGAAGACCGCCGCCACGCCGAGCGACACGGCCGCGCGGGCCATCACCGGGGCGAATTCACGCTGGCCGCCGGAGGAAACGCCGCGCCCGCCCGGCTGCTGCACGGAGTGGGTCGCGTCCATCACCACCGGGTAACCGGTCTGGGCCATCTGCGGCAGGGCGCGCATGTCGGCCACCAGCGTGTTGTAGCCGAAGGACGTGCCGCGTTCGGTGAGCAGGATGCGCTCGTTGCCGGTGCCCTCGATCTTGGCGATCACGTTGGGCATGTCCCAGGGGGCGAGAAACTGGCCCTTCTTCACGTTGATCGCGGCGCCGGTCTCGCCCGCGGCGACCAGGAGATCGGTCTGACGACAGAGAAAGGCCGGGATCTGCAGGATATCGACGGCCGCTGCGGCCGGGGCGCAGTGGTCGGGTGCGTGCACGTCCGTCAGCACCGGGATACCCAGCGCATGGCGCAGGTCGTCCAGCACCTTCAACCCCGCCTCCATTCCGAGACCCCGCTTGCCCGCGAGAGAGGTGCGGTTGGCCTTGTCGTAGCTCGCCTTGAAGACGTACTGCGCGCCGGCGGCATCGCAGGCCTCCTTCATGGCGCCCGCGATCATCTGCGCGTGATCGGCCGATTCGAGCTGGCACGGCCCCGCGATCACGGTGAGCGGTCGGTCGTTCGCGATCTCCAGACCGGCGACGGATACGGTTTTCGTCAAGATGGGACCTGCTCCCTCAATACTGCCGAACACAGCGACAGCACGAGGTAGATGCCTGCAAATATCCGAAATGCCAAGAACCGTGTCCTCGGGACCGGCGCGTCAGGCCACCACCTGCCAGGTCAGACCGGCGAGGACGGCGCCGGTGATGGCAAAGCCCAGGTAGGCCGCGAAGACGCGCGGCTTGACCAGCGCCCAGACGGCGATGGCGGCCGGAATGCAGGATACGCCGCCGGCAATCACGAAACTCATCGCGGCGCCCTGCGACATGCCTTGCGTCAGCAGCGCATCGACCAGCGGCACGGCGGCATAGCCGTTGAGGTAGGCCGGCGCACCGACCAGCGCGCCCAGCAGGATCGGCATCACCCCTTCGCCGCCCAGAACCTGCGCGATCAATTCGGCGGGCACGTAATGCAGCATCACCGCCTCGATCACATAGGCCAGCGTCAGCCATTTCAGCAGGAAAAGTGCATTGTCGAGCGCGGTGTCGCGGAAGGTCTGCGTCCGCTCGGAATCCTGCCAGAAGCGCCACACCGGCCGACCCTGGAACGGCTTCTTCACGCCGCAGCAGCCGCCGACCTTCGGGCGTTCGCGCAGCGGGTCTGCGAAGACGGGCGTGTTGGCCAGCAGCATGGCGCCGAATCCGCCGAACATGCCCAGCGACACGGCCGCAATCGTCTTGCCGAGCGCGAAATCGAAGCCGAGGGTTCCGGATGTGATGGCGAACATGGCCGGGTCCATGAGCGGCGAGGCCAGCCAGAAGGCCATCACCGCCGAAAGCGGCGCGCCGACCGCGAGAAGCGCCGCAATGAACGGGATGACCTCGCAGGAGCAGAAGGGAGAGAGCCCGCCCAGGAGGGCTGCCATGACGATCATGCGCACCTTGTTGCCTTCAAAGGCGCGGGCGAGCAGCGTTTCGGCGCCGCTGGCTTTGAGGTACGCCACGGCGAGAACGGCGAAGGCGATGAAGCCCGCAGTATGCCCCAGCGCGCCTGCCGAGAACGTGACGGCCGGCCAGAAATATCCTGGATCAAAAACCGCGATCGCGGCCAGAACGAGCGCGCTGGCGATCCAGGCTTTGCCCGGAACCTGAAACCGTCTGGGGGCGGTCTGGGTGGTCTCAGCCATGGTCGTGCTCTCCATCCTTGGCGTCCGCGCAGCATTCCCTGAGCAGGAATTGAGAAAGTGACCTGACCTCGTCGAAGGCTACGGCGGCACAGATGATGCTGCGGCCCTGCTTCGATTGCGTGACGAGTCCCGCCTGCGTCAGGATCTTCATGTGGTGGGTCAGGGTCGACCCGGTGACACCACAGCGCGTGCCGAGTTCGCCGATGCTCAGCCCGTTTGCACCCGCCCGCACCAGCGTGCGCAAAACGGCGAGGCGTTGTTCGGAGCCCAGTGCCGCGAAGGCCGAGGCCGCCTGCACCAGATCGAGGTCTTGAGTCGATTCCTGTTTCATAGTTCTAGTGGTATCGAAATGAATTGGATCCTGCAACGATCATTTCGAGTTTTGTCGAAATGAGTTCGCATATGGCGTTTCGCCGACGGAGCGCCGGCGGTGTTGCTCGGGCCTTGCCCGCCGCCGAATGTGGGGTTAGCTGCCCTGTCATGGATGACCTGATCACGGAAATCCGTGGATGCCGGCTCTGTGCGCAGCGCTTCGCCGGCACCGCCACGGGTCACGCGCCGCGCCCGGTCGTGTGGCTGCGCTCCGGCGCGCGAATCCTGGTGGCGGGGCAGGCGCCGGGGGCGCGGGTGCACGAAAGCGGGCGGCCCTTCACCGATCCGTCGGGTGACAGGCTGAGGCGCTGGATGGGGATCGGCGAGGATGTGTTCTACGACCGCGACCGGGTGGCGGTTCTGCCGATGGCCTTCTGCTTTCCGGGCTATAGCGCCAAGGGTAGCGACCTGCCGCCGCCGACGCTCTGTTCGCGGACCTGGCATGCGCGGGTCATGGAAGCTCTGGGCTCCGTGCGCCTGAAGGTTCTGGTCGGGTCCTACGCGATGCGTTGGCATCTGGGGTGGACCGGTCGGGTCGATGAGGCGGTTCGCGGCTGGCGCGATCATGCGCCGGACACCTTCGTGCTGCCGCATCCGAGCTGGCGCAACACCGCGTGGCTCAGGCGCAATCCGTTCTTCGAAGCGGAAACTGTGCCAGCGCTGCAAGTCGCGGTGCAGGAGGCGCTGGCATGATGGAGCGGACACGTCTCGACGCGGCGCATGAAGGCATGACGGAGGCCGATGCCGGACGCCTGCGGTTCTTTGCGGAGCTGGCGGATGCGGAGCTGTTCCTGCTGCTGGAGCGGGAGGCGGCGCACGAAGCGATCGAGCCGCGACTCTTTCCACTGGAGGGCGGCAAGGTCGCCCTGGCCTTCGATACCGAAGAGCGGCTTGCGGCGTTCGCGGGCGGCCCGGTCGCTTTTGCCGCACTGCCGGGGCGGGTCCTGGCGGACCTGTTGTCGTCTCAGGATCTGGGGCTGGGCCTGAACCTGGATGTGGCGCCGTCGGCGATGCTATTGCCGCCGGGTGATCTGCGCTGGCTGGTGCAAATATTGGGCAGCGATGGTCCGGTGGAAACCGATCAGAGGATCGCGGCGGTGGCTCCGCCCGAGGGTCTCCCGCAGGCCTTGCTCGATTCGCTGGCCGAACGGTTGGTGCGGGCGGCAGGAGTTGCGAGCCGCGCGATGCTGGCGCGGGTGATGTACCGGGACGGAAGCTCCGGCCACCTGCTGGCGATCATTGGGGCCGAACCGCGTGCGCAAGACGCGCTGGCGCAATCCGTGACCGAAGCGCTGAAGTTTTCGAGCTTCGGGTTGGACGGCATCGACGTGGCGTTCTTCGACGCGGATCACCCGGTGGTGGAGCGGCTCGACACGGTGGCGATGAGGTTTGACATCCCGTCGCCCCCTGCGCGGCCTTCGGCGACGCCGGTCGCCCCGGGAATGGACCCGGACCGCCCACCAAAGTTGCGATAGGTGTCACAAGGCCGCGAGTCGCAGCGGTTGTCTTTGCCCGAGACGGCGCGTGCCACATATGGTCGCCTCGGGTCACTCCGTCGCTGAGAGGTGAAGAGCGTTTGTCCAGGATTGTCAGGTTCAACACACGCCGCGGCCTGATCGTCGGCGCTGTCGCTGTGGCGGTCGTGGCGGGTCTGGGCGCCGGGCACTGGTTCAACTTGTCGGCGGACCTTGCTGATGGCGCCTTGAGCGTCGAGGACGCACATCGTCTTGCCACGAGCGGCGCGTTGGTGCTGGTCGATATCCGGCGTCCGGATGAATGGGTCCGCACGGGTGTCGGCGCAGGTGCGGCGCCGCTGGACATGCGGCGGGCGGATTTCGTGCCGGCACTTCTCGAGCTGGCAGGCGGGCGAAACGCGTCGATCGCGTTGATCTGCGCGCGCGGGGTGCGGTCGCGTCATCTTGCGGCACGTCTGACAGAAGCGGGGTTTTCGAACGTTCGCGACGTGCCGGAGGGGATGCTGGGGTCCGGCGCCGGGGCGGGCTGGCGCCGCAAGGGGCTGCCGGTGGTCGATATGGAGGACGTGAATTCATGACGCAACGAAAGCCTGGCCTGTTGATCGGCGGGATTGTGGCAGCGCTGACTTGGGTCGCGCAGGCAGCGGAGGCGGCTTGCGGTCCCGACGAAGCGGCCTGCACGGTCGACGGCGGAACGTATCACGCCGCAGCGCCCGAGGGCCCCGCCACGGGCGCGATGATATTTCTGCATGGCTGGGGCTCGTCGGGGCAGGGCAGCCTGCGGATGACCGGCATGGTGCAGGCCTTCAACGATCGCGGCTTCGTGGTGATCGCGCCCGATGGGTCGCCGCGGCAGGGGCGCAGCGGGCGTACGTGGTCGTTCCACCCGGATCTCCCCGCGGCACGGGACGTGCACGGGTTCCTCGATGCGGTGCGCCAGGATGCGGCGACACGGTTCGATTTCGATCCCGAACGGGTGCTGCTGTCGGGCTTTTCGATCGGAGGGTCGATGGCCTCCTACATTGCCTGCTTTCACCCCGACAGCTTCGCCGCCTATGCGCCGGTCGGCGGCAACATGTGGCGGCCGCATCCCGAAAGCTGTGCGGGACCGGTCCGGATGCTGCACACGCATGGCTGGTCGGATGGCACGGTGCCGCTCGAGGGGCGGCTGATCCGCGGTGATTTGGCGCATGACCCGGATGCCGTGGTGCAGGGAGATGTCTTTGCCGTGCTGGAGGTGTTTCGTCGCGCCAATCGCTGCGACTACCATGATCCGGACCATTTCGAGATCGGGGAGCAATACTGGACCCGCACCTGGGAGAATTGCGCGCCGGGCTCCGCGCTGGAATTCGCGCTGCATTCCGGTGGCCATTCCGTGCCCCCGGGGTGGGCCGAACTGGTGCTTGACTGGTTCGAGGCGCAGGATGTTTCGCATTGAGCGGTGCCCGCACGTGATGCGTTCGCGTCCGGCCCCCGCAGGCTCAGGGACCTGCGCTCCTGATCTTGACCGGTCGAAGCTCTCCTGCGTACGGCTTGCAAACCCATTGAATTGCATGGATTGAGCGACATCGCGCAAGTCATACAATAAACTCACGCAGGCCAGTGTCATTCTGCGCCAGAATGTTGTTTCGAGAGGGTAACCTACAGCCCGTAAGCGGTGTGATATTGGAGCGGGCGATGAGATTCGAACTCACGACCCTTACCTTGGCACCGGCCATATAAGTATCTGAAAACAGTGCCTTACGATGTAGAATCCATGAATGGAGACACGTCGTCATGGCAACAATTCGCAAACTCCCCTCGGGGAAATGGAATGTCCAGGTCCGCAGTGGTGGCAAGCTCTCCCCCTGTGTCAGGGAAGTTGTCCGCTGCTCTACTTTTCCTCTACTTTTCAGGCGGGCGGGAGAGGACGATGACTTGGGATATTCACCGGAACGCAAGGCGGCAGTGCCGAGGCGGATGGCGCTGTGAAGGTGTTCGCCGTTATACCAGCGCGCGAAGGACTTCACCCAGACCTGGGCGTCGGCCTTCGAGGCAAAGCCCTTGGTCGGCCAGTCCGGGCGGTATTTGCAGGTTCGGAACAGGGCTTCGCAGAAGGGGTTGTCGTTGCTGACGCGCGGCCGGCTGGAGGACGCGGTGATACCCAGTTTCTCCATGGTCACCTTCATCGTGGCGCCCTTCATCGGGCTGCCGTTGTCGGCGTGCAGGACCCGCGGGCGCGTGATGCAGCCTTCGGCTTGGACCGCCTGCCGGATCGGCGCCGCCGCCAGCTCCGCGCTCTCGCGCTCATGAACTTCCCAGCCGACGATTTTCCGGCTGAAGATGTCCACGATCAGGTAGAGATGGAAGAACATCCCCGCGACCGGCCCGGGCATCCAGGTGATGTCCCAGGTCCGGACATCGCAGGGCGCGCTGGCCTTGTAGCTGGCGGGAGGGTTTCGTCGGACGGGTGGTCTGGCTCGACCCCGGTGATGCTGCTGCCCCTCTGCGCGCAGGATGCGGTAGAAGCTGGATTCCGACGCCAGATACCGCTCCTGATCGGCCAGCTTCGGCACGATCCGGCTGGGCGGAAGGCTGGCGAATTCCGCTGAATTACAGGCTTCCAGCACGGCGGCGCGTTCCGCCGGGCTCAACTTGTTGCGCGGTTCCGGACGCGGCACGAGGGGACGCTGATCGGGCTGAACCTCGCCGCCTCTTGTCCAGCGCCGCAGGGTGCGGTCGCTGATGTCCAGCTCGGCGCAGGCTTTGGCGCGCCGCGCGCCAGCAGTGACGGCCTCTTCGATCAGCAGCGCGGGCTTTGGCGATGTGGGGTGCTGATCATGCGTCCTCGTCGTCCCCCCAGATCGCCCGAGCCCTTTTTCGCAGAACAAGCAGAGCTGCGGTTTCAGCCAGAGCCTTCTCCTTGCGCGCCAGGTCCCGCTCCAGATCCCTGACCCGCTTCTTCTCTTCCTTGGTCGCCTGGCCGATCCGGGCCGTGCTGGCGCGGTCCCGGTCGTTCGCCTGTTCGCACGCAGCCCGCCATGCCGCGATCTGCGCCGGATAGAGCCCGCGCGTGCGGCAGTATTCGCCCAGATCGGCCTCGTTCAGCGCCGCCGTTTCCAGCACGGCCGCGAACTTGTCACGCGAGGACCAGCCCTCGGGGCCGGCGTCGGCATCGGGCAGAAGCTGCCCCTTGCCGCGCGCTTCGGCCCGCCACTTGTGCAGCGTCGCCTCGGAAATCCCTTCCTCCTGCGACAGCTGCCGAATGGCCATGTTGTTCGGCGGCAGCATCCGCTTCAGCACAGCCGCCTTGCGTTCCGGTGAATATCCCAAGTCATCGTCCTATCCCGCCCGCCTGAGAAGTAGAGGAAAAGTAGAGCAGCGGACAACTTCCCTGACACAGGGGGGGGCCGTACCGGGGCTGTATCGGACGGCCCGCACGCCTTGCATGGGCGAGATCATGGACCGACTGTCGCCGGGCGATCCCACTCAGCGGGTGGTGTTCAAGAAGGCGGCGCAGGTGGGCACGACGGAGGCGGGCAACAACTGGATCGGCTTTGCCATCCACCAGGCGCCCGGCCCGACGCTCGCGGTCCAGCCGACGGTGGAACTGGCGAAACGCAACTCGCGTCAGCGGATCGATCCGCTGATCGAGGAGAGCCCGGAGCTCAGGGAGCCGATCAAGCCGCGACCCTCGCGCGATGCGGGCAGCACGATGCTGCCGAAGGAACTCGCGGGCGGCATCCTGATCATGACGGGGGCTAACTCGGCGGTCGGACTGCGCTCGACCCCGGCGCGCTACATCTTCTTGGACGAAGTCGACGCCTATCCGGCCTCGGCCGACGAGGAAGGCGGTCCGGTGACGCTGGCCGAAGCGCGGTCGTTGACCTTCGCCCACCGGCGCAAGGTGTTCCTGGTCTCCAGTACCGGACGCTTCTCGCCGTCTCGGCCTCGCTGGGGCTGCCCTATCACCTCGTCACCGGCGACGTGCGCCAGGCCAACTATTCCAGCTTGCGGGCCGAGCTCGTGGAGTTCCGCCGCCGCGTGCAGCAGCTGCAGCACGGGGTGATCGCGCATCAGCTCTGCCGCCCGGTTTGGGCGCGCTGGCTGGAGGCCGCCCAACTGGCGGGCCGGTAGGACCTGTCCGACCCGGCGGCTGCCCGCATGGTGCAGTGGATTCCGTCCCGCTGGGACTGGGTCGATCCGCTGAAAGACATCCAGGCACAGGTGCTGGCGATGGAGGCGGGCATTACCTCGCGACGCAAGGTGGTCGAGGCCACCGGCTACGATGTCGAGGAAGTCGAGAGGCTGTGTGAAAACTCCCCCAATCTGACCAGACTGATGCTATGATTTCCGTATTTGATACGGAGGTTATTGTTGACGCGATTTATCGAAGGTTTGGATCGCCGGCAGACGATGTTGTTGCCTGAGTGTCTCGACGATCATGTTGACGAGAACAGCCCTGTCCGTGCGATTGATGCCTTTGCAGACATGCTTGGTCTGTCGACGCTTGGCTTCAACGCGCAGGCTGCTGCCACGGGTCGGCCGGGTTATCATCCTGGGCTGATGCTGCGGATTTATCTCTACGGTTACTTGAACCAGGTCCAGTCGTCGCGGCGGCTGGAACGGGAGTGCGGGCGCAACCTTGAGCTCATTTGGCTGACGGGTCGGTTGAAGCCGGACTTCAAGACGATTGCGGACTTCCGCAAGGATAACGGGCCTGCGATCCGCAAGGTGTGCCAACAGTTCGTCGCCCTGTGCCGCAACATGGATTTGCTGGATGGGGATGTGGTCGCCATTGATGGCAGCCGGTTCAAGGCAGTGAATGCCAAGGCCAAGAATGACACGCGCGGCAAACTGCGCCAGAAGCTGGGCGAGATCGACAAAGCCATTGAGCGCTATCTTGGGCGAGTTGGATCGTGCCGACGAGGTGTTCGAGCAGACTGGCACGGTGCTGCCAGAGGCGCGAATGGAACGGACCCTGACGAAAGCTGGAACATCTGCAAAAGGAGGCTGCGCGTTACAGATCAATTGAGCAACGCATGGATGAGACCGGTGAAAACCAAGTCTCGCTGAGCGATCCCGATGCCCGATCCATGGCAACAACGGCCCGCATGCCGCGCATTGTCGGTTACAATGTTCAAGCCGCCGTCGAAGCCGATCACCATCTGATCGTTGCGCATGAAGTTACGATGCTTGGATTTGACCGGGAGGCCTTATCGATGATGGCCGTAGCAGCACGAGATGAAATGACGACAGATCAGCTCACAGCAATCGCGGACAAGGGCTATTACAAAGGCGAAGAAATCGTCGCCAGCGAAGACGCTGGCATCTCGGTTGTTGTCCCCAAACCCATGACCTCAAACGCCGCTGCGCGTGGCCAGTTTGATAAGGCTGACTTCGCCTGTGACAGCGGCCTGGATGTCTATGTTTGCCCCGCAGGCGAGAGCCTGACTTACAGATTTACCGGCCAGCAGGACGGCAAAGCCATCGGGTCGTATTGGTCGGGGGCCTGCGCTGAATGTCCGATCAAAACCAAATGCACGACGTCAAAAGAGCGGCGTGTCCGCAGATGGGAGCACGAGGACTGCTGGAGCGGGTGCAGGAACGGCTGGACGAAGATCCAACGCAACTGGCCGTCCGCAGCATGACCGTCGAGCATCCATACGGCACGATCAAATCCTGGATGGGGGCCACACACTTCAAAATGAGACGGCTGAAAAACGTCGCCACAGAGATGGCGCTGCATGTGCTGGCCTACAATATGACCCGCGTGATGAAGATCATGGGCATTCCGGCAATGATCGACGGGATGAAGGCGTAAGAGCCCTCGTTTGCCCTGCAATTTGCGCCCAAAATGCCATATCTGCCCCAAGTGGCCACCGCCCGCCCGACAATCCATCCTGTCGATCGGAACGACGATCTCACGCCAAAAGGGACGCAAAAGTCCAAAACAACAGTGGGCATCGCGATCAGCGGAGTTTCCACACACCCTCTCGACAGAGAGAACGCGACGGACACGGCGCGCGCCGAAGGTCTCGGCCTGCGCTACCGCACCAGCCCGGGCGAGACGCAAGGCGCCCGCGCTACCCCGGCGACGCGGCCCGATCCAGGCGACGGGGCGGATGGAGACAGGGGCGAAACTCAGCTGCGGCCGAGCGCGACACCAATCAGGAGTGACATCATGAAGAGCTGGTACACGATCCGCGCCCGGGACACCGGCGCGGAGGTGCTGATCTATGACGAGATCGGAGCCTATGGCGTCAGCGCCAAGGGCTTCCTGGCCGAGCTGGGCGCGCTGCCGGATGACAGGGCCATAGACCTGCGGCTCAATAGCCCCGGCGGATCGGTCTTCGATGCGGTCGCCATCTACAATGCCCTGAGCCGCCACGCCGGCATGGTCACGGTCTGGATCGACGGCATCGCGGCCTCGGCGGCGAGCTACGTCGCCATGGCGGGCGACGAGATCGTCATGCCCGAGAACGCCTTCCTGATGATCCATGATCCGTCCGCGCTTGTCATGGGCACGGCGGCGGACATGCGCGACATGGCCGGGACACTGGACAAGATCGCGTCCAGCATGCTGCGTGGCTACGCGTCCAGGTCCGGCAAGCCCGAGGAGGAGATCGCGGCCCTTCTGGCGGCCGAGACCTGGTTCGATGCTGCCGAGGCGCTGGAGGCCGGCCTTGCCACGCGGCTGGCCGAGCCCGTTCGCATCGCCGCTGCCTTCGACATCAGCCAGTTCCGCAATGCCCCGCCTGCGCTGATCGAAGCTGTTGAAGCAGTGGAGCCGGAAGACGACGCCACAGCGACCGATACCGTTGAAGATGACACCGATGGCGCGCCCGCCGCGCCCGATCCCGCGCCGCCGTCCGTGTCGGAGAATGCCGATGATACCGTCGCAGTCGCCGACACGGTGCCGGATCCCACGGCCATCCGCTCCGAGGCCTGCCGCGCCGCTTCACTCTTGCTCATCCCGTCGACAAGGCACGCCCGGCGCACCCGGTCATACAGTTCCACCGACTACCTCTCCCGCACGCAGTTCTTTCGCCTCGGGATCAAGACGCGAACTTTTACTCCGCGACGGTCAGATCACCCTATCGTTTCCACTGACCATTTTGTCTCCGGGATTCACAAGAACGAAGCGCTCTACGTTGCGATCGACACGCGCCAAGACGATGATCTGACCGCTGAAGTCCGCGGGGCACCTGCCCACCTGCCCACGAAATCGGGGGGACTCCAGCATGTTTTCTTTCGTGCGCTGAGATCGAGGCGCTTCCGTCTTGCAACAAGGATGGCGACGCTGTCACCTCCGCTTTAAATGCATCAACTGGGGAACTGGTAAAAGCCTGTCTCGCCCGTTGATAAAGTCCGAAGCTTTCATGCATATCCGCTCCTCGCCCGGGCCAGGGATATACCATGCGGAAAACTCTAGACGCGACCGAGGCGGTGTTCGCGAATGACATCAACTCGGATGAAGCTACGCAATCGGGCGGGATTTGGAAGACTTCGGCGGGCGGAGTGGTGGCGCCGGTTACCGTCGAGTGTTGCGCAAGCAAGTCTTGCGCAGGCGCGGGCAGGGGCATATTTGTCATGTGCGCCGGTAGATGATCGATGCCGCGCGCAACTCATCGAAGTCATCGCCCTGACTGGCATCAGGCAACCCTGATTTTCCTGAGAAGAACGGTCCGTCCGGCATGTCGCCGGACCGGTTAATAACTTGCGAGGTCGTGATGGGAAAAGGCAACAACAAGCGCGGAAACAAGGAAGCGAAGAAGCCGAAGCAGGAGAAGCCCAAGGTTTTGGCAACGGCGAACTCCGGCGCGGTAAAACCGATTTCTCTGGGCGAGAAGAAGAAAAAGTAGGACACCGGCGGGCGAGCAGGGGATGCTCGCCCACTTTCGGCGTTCCGCGTGAGCTGACAGGTCGACCCGGGCAACGGCTCCTCGCGTGCGTGAAAATCTGCGAGTCCGAACTATAGCGGGTTTGACCTCATTCCCGCCATCCCAAGGGTCGAATGGCGGAACGGTACAGCATGCAGCCGACGGCGGCCGTGGTGATAACTGGGCGCTTCGGGACGGAAACGGTTCGGTGGTGCGTGCAAGTCGGGCAGGCATCGCGGCTTGAACTTCGTCCGGATCGTTTCGGACCCCTGAACTCGGCAAGATGCAGGTCTTCTGGTCGCCTGAAGGCCCAGCAGGCGTATGCAGTGCCCGCCCTGATCGCTGGCGCTCGGCAGGCCAGAGGCCCGCGCTACGCCGGACGGGGTGGCAGGCGTATGTCGTCCACCCGCTCGAGTGCAGCAAATCGGCCGATCAAAACCGCCTCAAAACCCGCCGGCATCTTCCGTCGAGCCACGCGCGATCCCTGAGCATCGAACCGTCCTCACCTCTGATCATGGCGCCGATCTGGCGGAAGCCCCCGGAGTCTCGGGAGTCTCGGGAGCACAGCTTCGCTCAATTCGAAAGGGCGTGGCCGATCCAGTCGAGCCGGGCATCCGGCACGAGCCCGAAATTGTAGTAGTTGACGCCATCCGCGAAGACCTGAGCGGCGTGTGTCCGATCCCGCAAGTCATCGCGATCGGCGACCTCCGGATGAAAGAGCTGAAACCCGGCGACGAGGGTCTTGCCGTCGCCCAGAATTCGCCGCGCGTCCTGCAGGGCAGGTCCGATTGCCTCGGTAGGAGTGAAGTAGGCGCAATGAACCACGCCGTCGCAATGCGGCGCAATGGATGGCAGATCGACACCGCCCCACCAGCTGCCCTCGGCATCGATCAGCAGCACGCGTGTTTGCGGATGCGCCGCCTGTCGGATCTCGCGGATCAGCGACGTGACGGGCTCGATCCGCCACGTGAGATAGGTTTCGAGGTCATGCAGATCTGCGAAAGCGGCGGCGCCCTTGGCGGGAAATTCCGGGAAGGCAGCAACGGGCAACTCGCGCGCGAACGCGGCGCCGAGAAGCCGCCGGACCGTGTCCCGCGCAGCATCGGCCGGCACGCCTGCGGTCCGGGCCCGTTCCATGCAATGGTCGCAGAAACACACGCTCAGCAGGAACCTGTCTTCCGCCAGAAGCCCGAGCCCGTCCTTTTCGTGGTGAAACCCGTGATCGAACCCCATGAAATCGGGGCTTTCGAGTTCGATCCGATCGGGGCGATACCGCGTGCTGAATTCGGCGATCATCGTGGTCACGTAGTCGCGCGCGGCCGGACTCGAAGGGCAGAGTCCGTAGTATTGCGGGTCACCGTGGGCGGTCCGGACGACATGATCGGGGTGCAGCATCCCGAGCCGCGTGTTGTGCAGGCAGACCGTCCAGCAGGACACCTTCGGGCCGCCGGCGTCGCGACGCGCGACCAGTTGGGCGAGGTAGTCCCCCTCGGACGCGACGATGTCGGCTTCTAGCGGCACGATCTCGTGGCCCGTCCACCAAGAAGGATCCACCGAATAGTAGACCGTCCCGTCCTGCGGATACCAGATGCGGCGGCGCGGATTTCCGGGCTGGAGAAATCGGCCTGCGTGATAGGAGGTGGCAAGGCTGATCGTATTGACGCCTTGGCTCGTCAGCCTTTCGATTGCGACGTCGAGCCCGATGTCGTGCAGATCCCAAGGGTAGGACCAGACGGAGACCTCCTGCATCATGCGAGTTCCTCGTAGCGGCCCGCGAGCACCCGCGCCCGTGGAACCAGACGCTGCTCCCAGGTCAGCCATTCGCCCGTCACGTCTTCGAGATCGATGGGCGCGTCGACCAGGCGGATCACGCTCGCGTCGCCCGGCCCGTCCGGCACGAGGCGGCCCAGCGACGGCCGGCCCATCGCCTTTGCCGGGGATTCGGTCGTGGCGCGGATGACCTCGATGAGCGGCATGCCAAGCGCCAGCAGCTTGTTCATCGTGCGCAGAAGATCCCAGGCCGGGCCGTCGACGCAGAGGACGTGGACATCGGACGAGATCGTGTCGGGCGCAAATCCGGCGGCCATCGCGGCCCGCGCGGAGGCCCAGGAAAACGCTCCCATGCCGTGCCCGATATCGAAGAGCACGCCCCGCGTGCGGGCCTCGAGCAACGCGCCCTTCAGACGGCCAGCCTCGTCTACGGGGGCATTCGGCGCAGGCCGAAAGCAATGGGTCAGCACATCGCCGGGCCTCAGCAGGCGGACCACCTCCTCGTAGGAGGGGTCGGGCTCGTCGATATGGGCCATGATCGGCAGACCGGTCTTTTCGGCGACCGCTAGAGCCAGCCGTAGCGGCTCGATCCCGTTCTGCCCGCTGGTGTGCCGCCCCACCCGTACCTTGATGCCCACGATGTGATCCGGGTTCTCGGCAGCGACCGCTGCGGCCTCCTCCCCGGCCATCAGGCGCATGTCCTGGCTTTCCCCGACCATGATGGTAGGGGAAAAGGCGAAGATGCCCGCGAAGGAAATGTGGATATAGGCCAGAATTCGAACCTCCGCGCGCTCGATCACGTGGCTGCGGAAGCCGGCAAAATTCCCCGGCCCGGCGCTGCCGGTATCGACCAGCGTCGTCGCCGCGCAGCGCCGGGCATAACCGTCGGCCTCCACGCTCAGCGACGTGCCGCCCCAGTAGACATGGGTGTGCAGGTCGATCAGTCCCGGTGTGAGTATGCAGCCGGCGACGTCGCGCACGCTGTCTCCTGTGAGGTCGTCGCCGATCGCCGCGAGACGGTCGCCGCGAAACGCGATATCGGCGATCCGGTCGAAGCCGCTGGCGGGATCGACGACCCGTGCGCCCTTCAGAACGAGGTCATGGGCCATCGCCGACGCCCGTCATTGCGCCGGCGGCCGCCGGTCCGCCCAGGGCATGGCCCGCTCGAGCTCCGCCGAGAGGGAGAGAAGCCGCGCCTCGTCCCCGCGCCGGGCGATCAGCTGGATGCCGGCGGGCATTCCGTCCGCTTCCCCCAAGGGCAGGGAGATCGCCGGCTGACCAGACATGTTGAAAGGCGACATGAACACGGCGTCGCTCCAGAGCGCGTTGTAAGCGTCTAGATCGGTCAGGTTCATGTCGTAGTACCCCACCGGCCGCGGCGGCTGCGTCAGCACCGGTGTGACCGTGATATCGAAGCGGTCGAGATCCTGCGCCACGGACCGGCCGATCTGGCGCACCGCCTCGATCCGGGTGGCATGGTCGATGGCGGAAGAATTGCGCCCCCGCTCGATGATCGCCCAGGTCACCGGCTCGACATCCTCGGGCGTGACGGGGCGGCCGATGACTGTCTCCAGAAAGCCGAACATCGCCGCCGTCTCCGTGCAGGTCATGTCGGTGTAGGTCTTCCAGTTCGCCTCCGCGCCGTAATCCATTGCATGATCTTGGATCTCATGGCCCATGTCGGAGAGCACGCCGGACACCTGTTCCAGCAATGCGAGGATTTCCGGATGGATCGCCCGACCGTCGGGCGATTGCGACACGACGCCGATCTTCAGCGGTTCAGGTGGCTGCGAAAGCACGTCGAGATACGGCCGCTCCGGCGGCGCGATCCAGTAGGGGTCGCCCGGCAGTGCCCCGCTGATGACATCGAGATACGCCGCGGTGTCGCGCACTGTGCGGGAATTGCAGAGGAAATACGCGCACCCCGCCCAGTAGTCGGCGAAGGGTGCCAGCGTGACACGGCCGCGCGAGGGTTTCAGCCCCACGACGCCGCAGCAGGAAGCCGGCACCCGGATCGAGCCGGCGCCGTCGCTGGCCTCGCCGATCGGTAACATGCCGGACGCCACTGCCGCGGCGGTGCCGCCGCTCGACCCGCCGGCCGTCCGCTCCGGGTTCCAGGGATTGACCGTCGGGCCATAAAGGACCGGCTCCGTCGTGATGCTCCAGCCATTCTCGGGCGCGTTCGATTTCCCAAGCAGCAGCAACCCGCCGGCCCGCAGCCTGCGGCTGATCTCGCTGTCGGCCTCGGCCACGCTGTCTTTCAGGAAGCGGCAGGAGTTGGTCAGCGGCGCGCCTTTCCAGGAGGACGCCAGTTCCTTGAGCACGAACGGCACCCCGGCCAGCGGTCCGGCGCCCGGCTCCACATTCTCCGCCGCGTCACGACCCATGTCGTAGAGCTTGTAAATCACCGCGTTGAGCGTTGGGTTCATCTCCTCGATCGCACGGACGCCTGCCTCCACGAGCTCCAGAGGCGTGACTTCGCCGTCGGCGGACCAGCTCCGCCAATCCGACTGCGTCCGTTGTGCGATAGGTGGTGTCGATATTCGCCATCCGTCAATCGAGCGCGATCGCGCGCTCCTCCTTGATGCTCTGTTCGGCGGCCAGCACGATGCGCAGCGAATTCACCGCGGCGTCCATCGACTCCGACAGGTCGAGATCCTCGCGGATGGCTTTCAGGAAGAATTCCTGCTCCCGGTCGCACAACTCCTGGTGACCCGGCTCATCCTCCATCGAGGTGAGCTCGTCCGCCTTCGCGAAGTTCTTGTTCTCATCGACATCCGCATGGTGATAGCGGATCGCATCGGTCTTGGTGTGCTTGTCGATATCGGCGCTGTTCGACAGCTTGCCTGTGTCCTGCGCGCGCTCTCGTTCGGGACGAGGGACACCGACCCCTTCGGACCCACGATATCCTTCACGAAAAACGCGGTTTCGGACATCATCGGCCCCCATCCGGCCTCGTACCAGCCGACGGAGCCGTCGTCGAAGGTGACGTGCAGATGGCCGTAATTCTGCTTGTCGGCCTCTGCCCAGAGAGCGGCGCCGATGCCGTGCACCCGGACCGGTTTCGCCTCGGTCAGCTGGCACATGACGTCGACGTAATGTACGCCGCAATCGACGATCGGGATCAGGCTGTCGATCAGGTTCTTGTGCCAGAACCAGGCATCGCCGGAGGACTGCTGGTTGAGGTTCAGCCGCATCACGAGCGGCTTGCCCAGCGTCTTGCCAAGCTCCACGAACCGGATCCAGGACGGATGGACGCGCAGGATGTAGCCCAGAACAAGCTTGCGGTTCCTCTCGCGCGCCTTGGCCACGACCGCCTCGGCCTCGTCGTTCGTGGTGCCGATCGGCTTTTCCATGAACACATGCGCGCCCGCATCCATCGCCTTGATCGCGAAATCGGCATGGGTGTTCGGCCAGGTGTTGATCGACACCGCGTCGGGCTTCAGCTCGGCCAGCGCCGCCTCGTAATCCTCGAAGAGCGGATAGCCTGCGAGGTCGTCCGGCACCTCCTTCGATCTGATCGTGCGCGAACAGAGGCCGACGATCTCGAACCCGTCCATCCGGTGATAGGCGCTGGCATGGGACGCGCCCATGTTTCCAAGCCCGACGACAAGTATGCGAACAGGATCGCTCATCACTGGTCCTCCCCTCTTTTGAGTGGCCATCTGGGCGGCGGCGGCCGCCGCCCGTGGCGTGGTGTCAGATCGACTGATCGAACATCGACGCGCGCAGCGCCTCGACGTCGACGGCGGCAAGGTCTTCACTCGACCTCGGCGGCCTCCGCTTCGGCCTTGACCGTCCTCGTGGTCGAAATCGTTCGCCGCCGGGATCAATTCGTTGGTGCAGACCTCCGCCGGCGTCGATCGGCGTCGCGAATTCTGGCCGATCTCGAGCCGAGAGATCGAAGAACTGCTGCCAGCTCGCCATGTCGTGCCAGCCCCAGCCCTCGCGCGCTTGCCATGTCGCCGCGGAAGACGTTCATCTGCTGGATGATCGACATCAGCCCGAGCTCCGGGCCGAGGTTGGAGGCAAGCGTCGGGAACTGCTCGAACACCGCCTGCACGGCCGCCGCCGGATTGTGCTCGGCGAATTCGAGGCCCATGGCCCATCCGCGCAGGTACTGCTCGAGGAACGCCTTGCTTGTCGGGATCCTCGAGGTCGGCGGCCCGCACCACGAAGGTGTTGGCCGGCAACGGCGAGTTCTGGACGCCCAGCCAGTACTCGAATTCGAGCCCGGTGGAGATCCATTCCGCCCGCAGCCCTTCCCACGAGAGCGCGGCGTCGCCCTGACCCGCGGCCAGCGCGGTACCCCAGGTCGGCCAGCCGGCCTCGATGATAGGTCGATGGTCGAAATGTCGACGCCCTGCGCGGCCAGCATCGGATCGACGATCGGCTGCCATGCGGCGGAGCCCAGGAGGATGGTCTTGCCTTCGAGCTCCTTGATGTCAGACGGGCCCTCGCCCTTGCGGAACGCGAGGCTGAACGTGTCGAGTGCGCCCATGTGGAACACGGATTTCAGATCCATCCCGTTCTCGATGGCGAAGGAGAAGACGCCGGGGCTCGGGAAGCCCATGTCCGCCTGGCCGACGTCGACGAACTTGACGGTCGCCGTGCCGTCCGAGGGGCCAGGCTGCATCTCGACATCGAGCCCTTCGAAATAGCCCATCTTCTTGCCGATCCAGTAGGCGTAGTCGTCGAGGACCTCCAGCGTTCCGCGGGGCGAGATCCAGGTAAAAGTCCCGTCATAGGGTTCGGCAAGCGACCGCGGCACGCCCAGGCCGGACACGACCACTCCGCCCGCAGTCACCTGGAGCAGCCTGCGCCGCGTCAGGCCCGAATTCGAGTTCCATTCCATATTCATGTCTCCCTGGTGGATATTGATTTTCTGTTCCGGGTCAGGCCGCCTCAGGCCTCCCAGCTTGCCCATTTCTTGCCGATGAGAAAAAACGTCATGTAGATCAGGATCCCGAGCGCCGAGAGGATCAGGACCACGCCGAAAAATTGCGGCATCCGGATCATCGAGGAATAGGTCGTCAGCCGGTTGCCCAGCCCGAAGCCGCCGCCGACCATCTCTGCGCCGACCGCTGTCAGCAGCCCGAAGATCGCCCCGATCATCAGCCCGACGAGGATCATCGGCAACGCCATGGGTGCGCGGATCTTCCAGAAGATCTGCAGCGTGCTGGCACCGTAAGACCGCGCGAGCGCGATCTTTTGGGAATCGACACGCCGAAACCCCGTGGCGGAATTGATCATGACCATCGGCCCGGAGGCCAGCGCCACCGCGATGATCCGGGGCTCGTAGCCGAAGCCCAGCCGCAGGATCAGGAGCGGGACCAGCGCCAGCATCGGCGTGGTCACGAGGATCAGGACGTAGGGTGCGATGATCTTTTCCGCGAACGGAAACTGTGTGATGACCGCCGCCAGAACAATGCCGACTCCGGCCCCGATCGCGAAGCCCGAGAAGAGGACCACCAGCGTGTGCCCCAGATGCGGCAGGATCAGCGGAAAGTCCTTCACCAGCGCCACCGCGATGACCGAGGGTGGCGGCAGGATGTAGTGGGGCACCTCGAAGATCCGCAGGGCGAGTTCCATCCCGCCGATCACGATGACCGCGGTCGCGATGATCGCGAGGATCTCCAGCCGCGTGCGCGCCCCGGAGGCGAAGGACGAGAGCGACTGGAACCCCTTCCCGACATTCGATCCGAAGCTTCTCTTGTCCTCGCTCATCGCCTCACTCCGCAGCGGCGGACAGGTCGCCGGCCCTGGTGTCGTAGATGTCGGCCTTGATCCTGTAGGTCAGGTCGTAGACGTCCTTGCCGGCCATGACGTCCATCGTGCGCGGCCGCGCGAACGGCATCCTGTACGCGTTTCGGACGCGCCCCGGACGTGGGCTCAGCACCACAACCCGGTCGGAGAGGAAAAGCGCCTCCTCGATGGAATGGGTGATGAAGACGATGGTCGTGTGCGTTTCCATCCAGATCTCCTCGACCAGCCGGTTCATCTCCTCGCGGGTGAAGGCGTCGAGTGCGCCGAAGGGTTCGTCCATCAGCAGGACCGCGGGCCGCAGCGACAGGGCGCGCACGATCGACGCGCGCTGCTGCATGCCTCCCGAAAGCTCGCGCGGGAAGTGGCGTTCGAAGCCTTGAGCTGCACCCGCTCCAGCAGATGGTCGATCCAGTCCCGGTCGGGTTTCTGGCCCTTGATCTCGAAGGGAAAGAGGATGTTGCCGATCAGGTTGCGCCAGGGCAGCAGGTTCGCGTCCTGGAAGACCAGCCCGATATCCGGGTGCGGCCCGGTGATCGGCCGGCCATCCAGCAGAACCTCGCCCTCGGTGAGGCTGTGCAGGCCCGACATCGCCCAGAGCAGGGTGGTCTTGCCGCAGCCCGAGGGGCCGACGATCGACACGATCGTGTTCGGCGCGACCTCGAACGAGCAGTCCTTGAGAGCCTCCCGGTCGCCGTAGCGCATGCCCGCCTGCCTGACGGCCAGTTTCGGCTGCGCTGCACGATCTGCCATGAAATGGCGCCCCCTTTCCGCGTTGGCAAAGACCGTGCCAACTCGGTCCTCAAACTGTGTAACTCACTTACATTTCTGTCAAGTTTGATGGACGTGTGATGCCCTATCCAACAAAACATGGACAACAAACTTCATCTTGTGTGTAATAAACCTAATCAAGTCGCAAGACTGCGTTTCACGAAGGACCGGCGCATGGCAGTGACGAAAGAGGCCGCACCGAACGGCGACCGGCGTCCGGACATCATCGGCAAGATCAAGGACACCTATTCCGAGCTTCGCCCGGCGGAGCAATCGGTGGCTGACACCGTTCTCGCCGACGTGCAGGAGGCGGTGCGCGCCAGCAATGGCGATATCGCAGCGCGGGCGGGTGTCAGTCAGCCGACCGTCACCCGCTTTTGCCGGTCGATCGGATGCGAAGGGGTGCGGGATTTCAAGCTGCAACTCGCGCAGTCATTGGCCGTCGGCGAGGCGTTCCTGACCGCCGAGACGCCGGAGACGGCACCGGGCGAGTTGCCGCCTTTCTGGGTCTCGGTCCTGGGCGAGGCGCGTGCAGCAATTCGCGAGGTCGAACGGCAGGTGGCACCCGGTGACGTGCTGAAGGCGGCCGAGGCGCTGGCGAATTCGGGGCGCGTCGCGAGTTTCGGTGTCGGCGGCTCTTCGGCATCGCTTGCACTCGAGGCGCAGGTGCGGCTCTTCCGGTACGGCCTTGCCGTCGATGTCTGCCGCGAGCCTTACGTGGCGCGCATGACCGCGGCCATCCTGAAGCCCGGGGACGTGTTCCTGGCGATCTCCGCCACCGGCCGCACGCCGGAGGTGATCGAGGCGGTGGAGATCGCCAACCGCTACGGTGCGACGACCATCGCGATCACGCGCCCGGAGTCGCCGCTTTCCACGAGCGCGTCGATCGCGCTGGTGGTCCGGATCGGGGAATATCCCGATGCGCTGACGCCCTCGGCCTCGCGCTTCGCCTTCCTCGCGATCCTCGACGTGGTGGCCGCCGGCGCCGGCTACCGCCTGGGGCCGCAGGCGCGGGAGAACCTCCGGCGGATCAAGTTCAACATCATGCACGCAAGGCCGAGCGAAACGCTCGAACCATTGGGGGACTGACGTGACGGGGATGGACCGGGAGATCGACGGCTGGCTGGAAGCCTTCGAGGCGGCACTCAGCGCCGGCGATGCGAATGCCGCAGTTGAGTTGTTCGAACCGGACGGTTTCTGGCGCGATCTCTTGAGCTTCACCTGGAACATCCGCACCATGGAAGGCCGCGACGCCATCGCGGACATGCTGGGCGCCTGCCTCGCACGCACCGCGCCCACCGGCTGGCGCCGCCAAGGACCTGCGGAAAAGACCGAGGACGGCACTGCGGCCTGGATCTTGTTCGAGACGGGCACGGGCCCGTGCCGTGGCAGGGTCAACGTCCGAGACGGGCTGTGTCACATCCTGCTGACCGCGCTCGACGACCTGAAGGGCCATGAGGAGCCGCGCGGCCGCAATCGCCCCATGGGCCTCGTGCACAGGGCCGGGCGCAACCGCACCACCTGGGCCGAAGCGCGGGCCGAGACTGTCCGGAAGCTCGGCTCCGAAGACCAGCCCGAGGTCCTGATTGTCGGCGGCGGCCAGGGCGGCGTGGCGCTGGCCGCGCGTCTCAAGCAGCTGGGCGTGCCCGCCCTCATCGTGGAGAGGAACGCCCGGATCGGCGACAGCTGGCGGAACCGCTACCGCAGCCTCGTGCTGCATGATCCGGTCTGGTACGACCATCTCCCCTACCTGCCGTTCCCGGAGACGTGGCCGGTCTTCTGCCCGAAGGACAAGATCGGAGACTGGCTGGAAGCCTATGCGCTGATCTTCGAACTCGACGCCTGGACCTCCACCGACTGCAGGCAGGCGCACTGGGACGAGGCGGCCAAACGGTGGAGCGTGACCGTCGACCGCGCCGGCGAAGACGTCACGATCACGCCGCGGCAACTGGTTTTCTGCACCGGCGCCTACGGCCCGCCGCGCCAACCCGACTTCCCCGGACAGGAGCACTTCGCGGGCACCATCCTGCACTCGGCGCATTACCAGTCAGGCGACGATTGGTCGGGCAAGCGCGCGCTGGTCGTGGGCGCCGGCAGTTCCGCCCATGACGTCGCCGTTGATCTCTGGGAAGCCGGCGCCGAGGTCACCATGTGCCAGCGCCGCCCCTCGATCGTCGTGCGCTCGGAAACGCTGATGAAACACGGCTTCGACATCTATTCCGAAGACGCGGTCGAAAACGGGATCACGACTGAAATGGCCGACATGCTGTTGGCCGCGACGCCGTTTGCGCTGCTGGCCGACAAGCACAAGCGCATCCACGACGTGATCCGGCGCGAGGACGCGGCCTTCTACGACAGGCTCGCCGACGCCGGGTTCGACTTCGATTTCGGCGAGGACGAGTCCGGCCTGATGATGCGGGCAATGCGCACGGCATCCGGATACTACATCGACGTGGGCGCCTCCACGCTGATCGCCGACGGTGAGATCCGCGTGATCGCGGGCGATGAGATCGACCGCCTCACCCCGACGGGCGTCCGCTTTGCCTCAGGACGTGAGGAACCGGTCGACCTGATCGTCGCCTGTATCGGCTACCAGTCGATGAACGAAGCGGTCGCGACCGTCGTCGATCGCGGAACCGCCGACGCGGTCGGGCCCTGCTGGGGTCTCGGCTCGGGGATCCGCGGAGATCCGGGGCCGTGGCTCGGCGAATTGCGCAACATGTGGAAGCCCACGGCGCACGAGGCGCTGTGGTTCCACGGCGGCAACCTGGCGCTGTCGCGCTTCTACTCGCGCTTCGTGGCGCTGCAGCTCAAGGCCCGGCAGGAGGGCATCCCCACCCCGGTCTACGGCCGCCCCGCGCCGGCTCAGGCGGGCGCGTAGGCGATGGCCTCGATCTCGACCGCGATATCGATCATCAGCCGCGACTCGGCTGTGGACCGCGCGGGCGGGTTTTCGGGGAAGAACTCCGCATACGTCGCGTTGAACTCCGCGAAGTCGTCACGGTCACGCAGCCACACGGTCGTCTTGACCACGTCCGAGAGCCCGCAGCCCGCCATCTCGAGGCACGCACGGAGGTTCTCGAGGACCTGCCGGGTTTCGGCCGCAACGCCGCCCTCGACGATCTTGCCGTCCGCGCCGACCGGCACCTGGCCGGACACGAAGACGTATTCGCCCGCCCGAACCGCGGGGGAAAGTGGAACTTGCGCAGATCCGAAATGCTGCCGTGTCATGGAACCCTCCTGCGTGATGACAGGCGAATTTATGGCGTGAAGACATGCGAAAGGCCAAGGGAATGTTGAGTTTCGACGGCAAACGCGTGGTGATCACAGGCGCGGGGGGCGGCTTGGGTCAGGCGCTGTGCGCCGCCTTCGATGCCGCCGGGGCGACCGTCGTCGGATGTGACATCGACCACGGCGACGTGCCGAAGTTCTGCGGCGAGGCCCACGGGTTCGACCTCCGCGACGACGATGCTTTGGCGCAAGCCGCACGGCGCATCCTGGACGGTGGCGCGCCGGATGTCGTCATCTCCAACGCCGGCTGGACCCGCGCCGAAACGCTCGACGCGACGGATCCGGCGAACTTCGACGACGAAATGGCCAGGAACCTCGGCGGCGCGGCCAAATTCAGCATGGCTTTGCTGCCGGAGATGCGGCGCGCTGGCGGGGACCGCAGTTTCATCTTTATCGCCTCGATCAACGCTTTGTCGCATTTCGGGAACCCGGCCTATTCGGCCGCGAAGGTCGGCGGTCCTCGCCTGGATGCGCGCCATCGCCACCGAGGCGGGCCGCGACGGCGTGCGGTCCAATGCCATCGTTCCCTCCTCCATCCGGACCGCCGCGTGGGATCACAGGCTGAAGGTGGACCCCACGATCCTCGACCGCATCTCGCGGCTCTATCCGCTGGGCCGTCTGGTCACGCCAGAAGAGGTTGCACATGCCGCGCTCTTCCTGGCCTCGCCGCTTGCCAGCGGCATCACCGGCGTCGCACTGAACGTCGATGCAGGTCTGACGGCCGGCAACCTGCCCTTTGTCGATGCGATTTCCGGTCTGGAGGCTTGAGGATGAATATCGATGAAATCGACACGCCCGCGGTCCTGGTCGATCTGGACAAGGTCGAGGCCAACCTTGCGCGCGCCCAGGACTACGCGGACGCCCACGGCCTGAAGCTCCGCCCCCACGTGAAGACCCACAAGCTGCCGGAAATGGCGCTGCGGCAGATGGCGCTGGGGGCCATCGGGATCACCTGTCAGAAACTGGGTGAGGCCGAAGCGATGGCGGATGGCGGGCTGACCGACATCTTCCTGCCTTACAACATCCTCGGTCCAGCCAAGCTCGACCGGCTTGCGGCGCTGCATGGCCGCGTCGCGCTGTCGGTGACGGCGGACAGCCCTGAAACGGTGTTCGGCTTGGCCGCGCGCTTTGTACAGGACCATCCGCTGACGGTGCTCATCGAATGCGATACCGGGGCGGCCCGATGTGGCGTGCAGTCAACGGACGCGGCCGTGGCGCTCGCCCTGGAGATTGCCGGGCACGCCGGGCTGCGCTTCGGCGGATTGATGACTTACCCGCCGCGAGGCGCGATGGCGGCAACGCAGGACTGGCTGACCGCGGCAAAAGACGCGCTCGAGGCCGAAGGATTGCCACCGCCGGTCATCTCCACCGGCGGCACGCCCGACCTGATGCATGCGGCCGAGGTCAGCGTGGCGACCGAGTACCGTCCCGGAACCTACATCTACTCGGACAGGATGCAGGTGGCGTGGGGGCATGGCACGCTCGAAGACTGCGCGCTCACGGTGAAGGCCACCGTCGTCAGCCGCCCGACCGAAACGCGCGCCGTGCTCGACGCGGGCTCGAAGGCCCTGGCCGCCGATCCGGTTCCGGCGCCGTTCACGGGCCACGGGCACATCGTCGAATACCCGGATGCCACGATCACTGCC
Organism: uncultured Alphaproteobacteria bacterium; assembly: GCA_963721175.1. Taxonomy (GTDB): domain Bacteria; phylum Pseudomonadota; class Alphaproteobacteria; order Rhodobacterales; family Rhodobacteraceae; genus Aliishimia. Next base: position 158,826 of record CAVRIG010000011.1, read on the forward strand.
CTGTCGGAGGAACATGGCGTCGTCGATCTCTCGTCATCGGCAACGCGCCCATCCATCGGTGAGACCGTTCGTGTCATCCCCAACCACGCCTGCGTGGTCACGAACCTTTTCGACGAAGTCTACCTCATCCGCGGTTCGACGGTCGATCACACGGCTCAAGTCACCTCGCGCGGAAGGCTGTGGTAGCGACGACCCAGGATCTCACGTCTCCTGCCTGGCCAGGCTGTCGCGCAGGCGGGCGATTTCGGCGGCGATCCGGCCGGTGGGATCCTCGGAGGCTTCCGACCAGGCCGAAAAGCGCTCCAGCAGCGGGATGAAGGCCGCCAGCTCCGCGTCCGTCCAGCTGTTCAGGAAGTTGCCGAGGATCAGCAACTTGTAATGATGAACCGCCTCCGCGATCCGCAGGCCTTCGTGTGTCAATTCCAGAACGGCGCGACGGGCGTCCTCCTGGCTGACCGCGCGACGGGCAAGGCCGAGCCGGATCAGCTCCGACGTCAGCCGGCTGGCGCGTGACGGGTCGATCCCGAGCCGCGTGGCGACGGTCGCCACCATGATCTCGCCATCGGCATGCTCGCCGACGTCCCTTACCGGCGACCACACCACCATCAGCGTGTCCAGAAGCGGCATGTCGAGGTCGAGGTCGAGGTCCGCCAGCGCGCGCTGCCCCAGTTCGCGTTTGATCACCCGGCGGCGCCAATGCTGCATGATCGTGTCCAGTTCCAGCGCCGAGCGACTCTGATCCTCGCCGATTCCGGCCTGGGCCAACTCGCGTTTCAGATCTTCGTCGCGGTCCGGCACCTTGCAACTCCCGATTTCGTGCTGTTGACATATATATGCATCAGGCACATATATGCAATCAACAACGATTAAATGCGATCGCGGCGCGTGCCTGCGACCGCCGGAGAGTACCATGACCGCCGCAACGACACCCACCCCGGCCGAAGCCGTGCAAAATTCCTATCAAACTCGCATAGCGCTTGTCGCAGTTGCGGTGACGCTGCTCTTTGCCTCGTTGGGACAGACCATTGTCACCACGGCGATGCCGATCATGGTGGCCGACCTCGGTGGCATGGACCACATGACCTGGGTCATCACGGCCTACCTTCTGGCGTCGACCATCGGCGCGCCGGTGGCGGGCAAGCTGGGGGACCTCTATGGTCGCAAGCTGGTCATTCAGTTCGGCATCTTCGTCTTCCTCGCCGGGGCGACGCTGGCCGGTCTGGCGCAGTCGATGGAAGTGCTCATCGCGGGCCGGGCGATCCAGGGGCTTGGCGGCGGCGGGCTGATCGTGGTGTCGATGGCGGTGGTGGCCGATGTTCTTCCGGCGCGGCAGCGCGGGCAGGCGCAGGGGCTTCTGGGCGCGGTCTTCGGCGTGTCGACGGTGATCGGGCCGCTGATCGGCGGGTTCCTCGTCGAGGCGCTTAGCTGGCACTGGATCTTCTTCGCCAACTTCCCGATCGGCTTGCTGGCGCTGGGTGTGCTGCACTTCGCACTGCCGAACATCAAACGTCAGAGCCGCGTCAAGCTCGACATCGCGGGCGCGTTCCTTCTGGCCACGATCCTGTCGGTGGCGGTCCTCGTGTCGAACCTCGGCGGATCGGTGCTGGCCTGGGGCAGCTTGGAATTGTTGGGGCTGGTGGCCATGGGCCTTGCCGCGGTGGCGGGTTTCATCGTGGTGGAGCAGCGCGCGACCGAGCCGATCCTGCCGCTCAGCCTCTTTTCCAACAACACCTTTCTGGTCGTCAACACTGTGGGCTTCATGGTGGGCGTGGCGATGTTCGGCACGATCACCTTCATGCCGCTCTATCTCCAGGTCGTGCAGGGCGTGTCGCCGTCGGTCTCCGGCCTCTTCCTGACGCCGATGATGGTGGGCCTGATCGCCTCCTCGGCCGGCGCCGGCCGGGTGATGAGCCGCACCGGGCGCTACAAATGGATGCCGGTCGTGTCGACGGCACTGCTGTCGCTGTCGATGCTGGCGCTGTCGACACTTTCGGCGGGCTCCTCGCTCTGGGTCGTCGCCCTCTCGATGGTCCTGGTCGGGCTCGGGCTGGGGCCGGTCTTCTCGATCGGCGTCGCCGCCATCCAGAACGACATTCCGAAAGGCATGCTGGGCGTCGGCACGGCCAGCGCCAACATGTTCCGCCTGATCGGTGGCTCGGTCGGCACCGCAGGCTTCGGCGCCTTGTTCAGTGTGAACCTGGCCCGAAACCTGGCTGGCGACCTGCCGGCCGACGCCGGCACCGGCATCGGGTCGATCAGCGCCAAGATGGTGTCGAACCTTCCGCCCCAGGCGCAAAGCGATGTGGTCGCCAGTTTCTCGACCGCGCTGCATCCGGTGTTCTGGATCGCGGCGGGGCTGGCTGTCATCGCCTGTGTGGTCTCCTTGCGGCTGCGGGAAGTGCCCCTGTTGGACGGCTTACCGGACTAGGCGCGATCCCCGCCGCCGAACCAATGGCGGCGGGAGATCAGCGACCCCGTCAGAAGTCCAGCCGGACATGCGGCTCCCCGTTCGAGGTCCGTTCCTTCGAATGGCCGTCGGGCCCGATCACGGCGCGGACACGCTTGCGGAAGTTCGAGAAGCTGTCGAACTGGACGACGTCCACGGCCTCGTCGAGCTCGAGCACCAAGCGGAACCAGCCGGGTCGCAGCATCTCCGCGGCGACGACCGTGGCCTTGAAGGGCTGCGACAGGTAGCGACCCTCGACGCGCCCGCCCGGCGTCCAGCCGTCGGGCGGACGGTTGCCGATGGCGGCATGCAACGCATTCCAGTCCCGGAACCCGTGCTGATGCGCCACCATCTCGAGCGCCTGCGCGTGGCTCACGTCGGATCCGCGGGCGGCGAGATCCTCACGCAGCCGCCGGGCCTGCCGTTTCGCTTCGGCGTTCGAGGGCAGATGGCGGCTCATGTCCGATCCTCCGCGATTGCCGGAACCCGTCCCCATTCCCGCACGCGAGGTCTCGCCAGCCGCATGAGGACCGCTGCTGTCAACGCGAGCAGCATGAGTTCCGCAAGGGGTGCAGACAGCCAGATGCCCCGTTCTCCGACGGTGCCGGCCAGCACGAAGGTAAGCGGGATCGCGAAGAGATAAGGCTTTGACAAGCCGAGCAGGGCGGCGCGGCCCGCGTCGCCGATCGCCTGGAAATGCATGGCGATCATCATCAGCGGACCCGCCGCGAAGAAGCCCGCACCGATCACCGGCAGAATGCGCGCCACCTTTGAGATGACCACCGGGTCTTCCACGAAGGCGGCGCCGAGGGGTGCCGCGAAGACGCTCAGCCCGATCTGCATGCCAAGGCAATAGAGGAACGCCGTGCCGACTGCCGTCTGGAGGCTCTTGCCCACGCGCCGCCCGTTTCCTGCGCCGAAATTGTTGCCGGTGATCGTCTGCATGGCGTGGGCCAGCCCCAGCAGCGGCAGAAACGCGAAGGTGATGAGCCGCGTGACGATCCCATAGGCCGAGACTGTGGCCTCGTAATCCTCCGGCCCGACCCATTGCAGTGCCGCGATGATCGCGCCCGAGCCCAGGGCCAACCCGATGAAGTTCAGGCTCTGCGGCGCACCGAGTGCCAGGATCCCTCCCCACGAATTCCGCAACGAATGCCGCAGGAGCGTGGTGAGCCGAAGCCTCGTGTCACCCAGGCAGCGGAAGGCGAGGATGATGCAGAGCGCCATAGCCTGCGCCAGCGCCGTGCCATAGGCGGAGCCCGCGACGCCCATGTCGAGCCAGGCGATCAGCACGTAGTTGAAGCCGATGTTGGCCAGCGACACCAGAAGGCTCATCGCCGCCATGAAGGCCACGCGCCCCTCGTTGCGCAGGGCGTCGGAATTGACCGACAGCACGAAGAGAAGCGGCGAGCAGAACACCGTGATCCGAAGGTATTCGAACCCCATGCCCGCCAGGGACTCCGATCCGCCCGCCGCCATCAGCACGGTCAGACGCCCCACCGCAAGGAAAAGGCCGACGAGAACCAGCCCCGTGACGAGCGCGCAAGCCGTGCGCGCCGGCGAAGACGGCCTGCGCCTCGTGCACGCGCCACGCGCCGAGGTGACGCGCCAGGATGCTCGACATGCCCGAGGAGACCAGCGTCGAAAGCGCCACGATCAGCATGTAGATCGGGAACATGAGCGTCACGGCGGCCAGAGCCTCCGGTCCGACGAAATGGCCCAGGAACAGGGCGTCGGCGACGGTCAGAAGGCCGTTCATGCCCATCACGAAGATGATCGGCAGGGCGGTCCGCGCGTAGATCGGGCCCAGCGGGCCGGACAGAAAAGAATTGGAATGGGATGACATCGCCCCGAACTCCTCTCGCTTCAAGTCGCGCAAGATGTGGACGGGGCCCGCATTTCCATCCGCGCGACATGCGTCGAGGATGACGAGAAATCAGTCTTTTACAGAACTTCACCGGGACAAAGCGTCAGCGGGCGGCGGGCGTCTGTGGCCGAGCCGGCAAGTACTCCGAAGCCAGAACTCCGCGTCAAGGCTTTTGTTGGCCGATGGTCGACCATGCGGGAAAGGATTGCCGGGCGGGCAGAGGCTCTCTAACATTCGGAAGCCATGTAGACTGGTTCATGCCCACGCAGGTTTTTCGATGATCGGCTTCGTTCCTGTCGCATTCTTCCTTTGCGGGCAGCAGCGTCCAATTCGCTCCGGCCATTCAACATAATTGACAATGGATTTTGCATGATGCTCGATTTTTCCCGTTTCCTCGCCGGCAGGTGCCGAAGCGCGTCGATGCCCGTGGCGAGAATGGCGGCGCTCCGCGCAGTCGCTGCGATTGCTCTCGTCCTTTCCGGGCACGGGACACCGGCGGCCGCCGATCAGACGGCCGCCGTCATCGGATGTTCGGTCGGAAGCCAGCACCTCTACTGCACCGATCCGCAGGTTCTGGCGCTGAGGGACGCGATGGCCGCGGCCTGGCCCGCTGCGCAGAAGACCCTCGGGATGGCAACCATGGTCGAGATGGAAGGCGCTTATCGCACCAGGGTCATGAGCTGTGGCGGTGACCGATCCTGCATCACGCGGACCGCGGCCGAACGCGCGGGAACCCTGCGCGGCTGGGCCTATCCCGATCCGGACGCCACGCCCCAGATCCAGCTGCCGGTGGCCGGAGGCCCGGGCGTACCTTCCTTTCCGAACGTCCCCGAGACCGATGTCTTGCAGCTCCTGGAGTGCGACGGCACGCGTGCACAGCCCCATTGCGACGATCCCGAGACACGTGCCCTGGCCGCGGCGAACATCGCCTCGCTCGCGGAGGCGATGCAGGTCGACCCGTCGCTCAACTCCATTCTGATGCATGACCGTATCATGATGAAGCGCACATTGGCGCAATGCGCGGGCGACCCTGCCTGCGTCCGCCAGACCCTGACGCTCTCCATCGAGACGGTGCGCGGCATGACCGGTTTGCCGCCGCTGACCGCGGGCGGGACAGGGTCGTCTCCACAAGCGGTGCTGGATGACGTCACTCTGGCCGCACTGAGTGCCGCGGAGGACGCGGCGCGGACGGAGCACGATTTCCGGACAGCCCGTGCGGCCGAGGATGCGGCAGCGGCCGAACGGCAGCAGGCCGCGCAAGCGGAGTTGCGGGCAAAGGATCTGGCCCGCCGGGCGCGGGCAACTGCCGAGGCCTACGACGCCGCGTGGACCGCGGCGGTGACTGCCCTCGATCCGCACCCGCAATCGCTGGATGCGTTCACGCGGATCTACGAGTCGCCGCAGGATTGGGTCGCGCGCCGCGAGCGGGATTGCTTCGGTGATCCGGCCTGTCTCGCGCAGGTGACGTTCGACGGGGAACGGATGGCCGCGGTCGCCGCGCAGGAACTGGAGCGCGGCCGGCAGCGCGCCGCGGCACAGGCGGCGCTGGAAGAGAAACGCGCCGAAGAGGCCGCACGCCAGGAACGGCAGCGACTGGAGGCGGAGGCGCGCCTGCGCGAGGGCGCCGAGCGGCTTTCGGCACGGCTGGCCCCGCAAGCGGTCGATACGCTCCTCCCGGCCGGCAGCCCGCTGCGCCTGTTGGTCGATGGCGAATTCGAGGCGCTCGACGCGCAGCTGCTCGACATCGTGCGGCGCGAATATTCGGGCAATCTCGCGAACACGATCGGGCTTCTTGCCGGCGAGTACCAGGCAGAGAGGATCAGGCAGGGCATCGAGGACAACCGCCGCAACTTCTTCGCCGCACATTACGCTCATTCCCGGTTCCGCCTGATCGGCGCCTGTGGCGATTCCGTAGAGAAATTCGTCATCCGGTCGGTCTCGGGCACCGAAACGCGCACGTTGTCGGGCCGCGTCGTCGACCGCAGCCAGGGCTTCGACGTCTATGCCACACTGCCGCGCCAGTTCGTCCGGTATGCCAATCGGACCGGGATCGAGAGCAGCAACCGTTTCACGGACGAGATCCGCGCCATGGGCTGCGAACACCCGTTGCGGCGCATCGTCGAGCGCACCCTCATGACCTTCGCCGAAGGTCGCGAATTCGTCGACTGGAGGCAGGCTTGCGAGCAGTGGGAGGCCGATCCGATGGCGTGTCTGAACTCGATCAGGTAGTCCGTGCTCGGTTTTCGCCGCTGCAGCCTGCCTCCACCATCAAGGGTGCGGACGGAAAACCTGTCGAAGCTTGCGAACCGCGCTGCCAAGAGGCAGCTGCCCGGCCCGGGAGCCCAGTGCCTTGCGCATCCAAAGTCCGCCCTTGGCCCTTGTCTCCCGTGTCCCGCTGATGCGTCTGTGCGCCACCGGTGCACCGCTGAGCTCCTGGATTTGCGATCAAAGGCTCGCGGTGATGCCGCCATCGACGAAGAGCGTGTGCCCGTTGACGAAGCTCGACGCCTCCGACGACAGAAAGACCGCCGCGCCCACGAGTTCCTCGACTTGGCCCCAGCGACCCGCGGGGGTGCGCTTTTCCAGCCAGGCGGTGAAGTCGGGATCGGCGACCAGGGCGGCGTTCAGCGGCGTGTCGAAATATCCCGGCGCAATGGCGTTGCATTGCAACCCGTATCTGGCCCAATCGGTCGCCATGCCCTTGGTCAGGTTCGCCACGGCGCCCTTGGTGGCGGTGTAAGGCGCGATTCCCGGCCGGGCGAGCGCGGTCTGGACGCTGGCGATGTTGATGATCTTGCCGGCCTTGCGCCCGATCATGTGGCGCGCGCAGGCCTGGCCCACGTGAAAGACGCTGGCGACATTGGTCTGGAGAAGGCGTTCGAAGGCGTCGGCGGGAAACTCCTCGAGCGGGGTGCGGTGCTGCATCCCGGCGTTGTTGATCAGGATGTCGATCGGACCCGACGCGGCTTCGAACCCGTCCACCGCGGCGCGGACGCCGGCATGGTCGGTGACGTCGAAGACCAGCATCTCGGCGCCGTCGATGTCTGCGGCCGCGGCGCCCAGCTTGCCTGCGTCGCGCCCGTTCAGAACGATCTTTGCGCCCGCGGCGGCGAGCCCGCGGGCCAGCGCAAATCCGATGCCTTGCGACGATCCCGTGATCAGCGCCCGCTTGCCCGCGAGCGAAAACAGATCCTGTCCACCCATTCCGGCCTCCCTGTTCCTGAGCGGGCCCTGACGGCTCTCGCTCCACTTGACTTGGGCATGTTTCCCATTCCCAGTGGTGTCAACACCGAATGCCGCCGATCCGTCCGCAGTCGCATCCGCAAGGGACCGCCGTGAAAGCCATCGTTGCCCATGCCGCCCGGGACCTCCGGATCGAAGACCGGGAGATACCCGCGCCCGGCGCCGGCGAGGTGCTGATCCGCATGGAGCGAGGTGGCATCTGCGGGTCCGACCTGCATTACTTCAACCACGGCGGTTTCGGCACCGTCCGGTTGAAGGAGCCGATGATCCTCGGTCACGAGGTGTCGGGCAGGATCGAAGCTCTGGGGGACGGTGTCGCCGGGCTGAGCACCGGCAATCTCGTCGCCATCTCTCCCTCGCGCCCCTGCTATTGCCTGCACCTATTGCCTCGAAGGCCGGCACAACCACTGCATGGAGATGCGGTTCTATGGCTCCGCCATGCCCTTCCCGCACATCCAGGGAGCGTTTTGCGACTTTCTGGTCGCCGACGCCCGGCAATGCGCGATCGCGACCGGGCTATCCGCCGGTGAGGCGGCCATGGCCGAACCGCTCTCCGTCGTTCTGCATGCGGCACGACGCGCAGGCGATCTGATGGGCAAACGGGTGCTGGTGACCGGCTGCGGCCCGATCGGTCAACTGGCCGTGATGGTCGCGCGGGCGGCGGGAGCGGTGGAGATCGTGGCCACCGACAGGACGCCCTTCACTTTGGACAAGGCGCGCGAGATCGGCGCCGACGCCACCCATGACGTCGCCGAAGACCCGAAAGCGCTGGAGCGCTATGCGGCGAACAAGGGCCGGTTCGACGTCATGTTCGAATGCGCGGGCGTGGCGGCGGCGCTCGCCGGTGCGATCCCGGCCCTGCGGCCCGGCGCCGTGGTGATGCAACTGGGGCTTGGCGGCGACATGACCCTGCCGGTGCAGGCCATGACCGCCAAGGAGATCGAACTGCGTGGATCCTTCCGCTTTCATGCCGAGTTCTTCAACGCCGTCGAGATGATGCAGGCCGGGCGGCTGGACGTGGCGCCCCTGATCACCCAGACCCTGCCCGTGGCGGAGGCGGTCGCGGCCTTCGATCTGGCCTCCGACCGGACCCGGGCCATCAAGGTTCAGCTTCGGTTCGATTGAAACTCCTGTCGAGCCTTCGAGACAATTCGCGGTGCAGATCACCCGCGGATCGGGTAATGATGTAAGCTCGCTGCGAACAACTCTAGGATCTGCGCCATGTCCCACGACCGAACCCGAGAAGCCCTGTCCTTCCGTGCACCCACCTCCGAAGACGGAGCGGATGTCTGGGAGCTCATCCGCAAGAGCGGCCCGCTGGACGAGAACTCCCTTTACTGCAACCTCGTGCAGTGCGATCATTTCGCGGATACCTGCGTGATCGCCGAGCTTGGCGGCGAGATCGTCGGCTGGATTTCGGCGTTCATTCCGCCGGACGGGTCGGACACGCTCTTCGTCTGGCAGGTCGCCGTGGGCGAATCGGCGCGCGGCCGCGGCGTGGCCAAGAAGATGCTCGAGGAACTGCTGGCACGCCCGGTCTGCGTTGACGTGAAACAGCTCAAGACTACGATTACGGCAGATAACGATGCGAGCTGGGCGCTCTTCAACAGCTTTGCCGAGAACATGGACGCGGAGCTGGACCACGAGCCGCATTACGAGGAAGACGCGCATTTCGGCGGCAAGCACGCGACGGAATACATGGTCACCATCGGCCAGATCGACCGCAAGTCCGCAGACGACGCATCGCCGTCATCTGCCTCATCGGAAAAGGGAAAAACCCATGCACACTGACATATTCGAGCGGCGCGAGTTGCAGGTCCGCAGCTATTGCCGCAGCTTTCCGGTCGTCTTCGCGCGGGGCGAGGGGAGCCACCTGTTCGACACTGACGGGCGCAAGTACATCGACTTCCTCGCCGGGTGTTCGACGCTGAACTATGGGCACAACGACCCAGACATGCAGGCGGCGCTGATCGAGCACATCCAGGCCGGCGGCATCGCCCACGGGCTGGACATGTACACGGTCGAGAAGGCGCGCTTTCTCGAGGCGTTCGAGGAGATCATCCTCAAGCCGCGGGGCATGGACCACAAGGTGATGATGACCGGACCCACCGGCACCAACGCCGTCGAGGCCGCGATGAAGCTGGCGCGCAAGGTCACGGGGCGGCGCAACATCGTCTCCTTCACCAACGGCTTTCACGGCATGACGATGGGCGCGCTGTCGCTGACCGGCAATGCGGGCAAGCGCGCGGGCGCGGGCGGCGGTCCGCTCTGCGGGGCCACGCACATGCCGTTCGACCGGTCGCTGGGCAAGGATGTGGATACGCTGAAGCATCTCGAGATCATGTTCAGCAACAAGTCTTCCGGCGTCGATGCGCCCGCCGCGTTCATCTTCGAGCCGGTCCAGGGCGAGGGCGGGCTGAACGCCGCCTCGACCGAATGGATGCAGGGCGTGGCCAAGCTCGCCAACAAGCTGGGGGCGCTCCTGATCGTGGACGACATCCAGTCCGGCTGCGGCCGCACCGGCACCTATTTCGCCTTCGAGGATGCCGGGATCGACCCCGACATGATCACCCAGGCGAAATCGCTGTCGGGCTTCGGCCTGCCCTTCGCCGCGCTGCTGCTGAAGCGCGAGCACGACATCTGGAAACCGGCCGAGCACAACGGCACCTTCCGCGGCAACACCCACGCCTTCGTCACGGCGCGCGTCACGCTGGAGAAGTTCTGGAAGGACGACAGCTTCGCCGCAGATGTCCGCCGCAAGGGCGCACACCTGCAGGAGCGGCTGTCGCGGATCGCCGACATGGTGCCGGGCGCGGAGTTGCGGGGCCGCGGCATGATGCAGGGCATCAACGTGGGCTCGGGCGATCTGGCAGAGAGCATCTGTGCGGCCGCCTTCGACCGCGGCCTGATCATCGAGACGTCGGGCGCCGATGACGAGGTGGTGAAGTTCCTCGGCGCGCTCACCACTCCGGACGAGGTTCTCGACGAAGGTCTCGACATGCTGGAGGCCGCCGCGCGCGACGTTGCCGCCAAGACGCATCAAGCCGCAGAGTAGCTTGCGGCGCCGTGCAGCGAAGGGCGCCTGCGTGCCGGACGAAGCTTACCGATGGCCGACCCATCCCCGGTCATCGGTGAAGGCACGGGCGGACGAGATCCGGGCGGGCTCATACTCTTCCGGCAGTGCATCCAGAGGAGCGAGCGGCGTTCGGGAGGCCGCCAGAACGATATTGCCCCGTCCGCGCGAACTCAGGGGGCCCTGAACCGCCAACACGTGCGGGTAGAGATCGCTGAGGATCGCGTGGACCCCGCGTGCGAGCGGACCGTCGGGCGTGTCGATCAGGTTCACGTAGACCGCGCCGTCGACGATCTCCCGAAGGCGCTCATAGGTCTCGCGCGTGGCCAGGTGCGCCGGAACCGAGCCGGACGAGAAGGCATCCATCACGGCAGCGTCGAAACGGCGATCGGTCTCGTTAAGGTAGACCCGGCCGTCTGCGTGGACGATGCCGAGCCGGCCTTCCGACGTAGCGTTTTCCCGCCCGCCGCCGGCATCGTATCCTTCGCGCGCGATCACCTCTCCGGCCCAAGGCATGTGTTGCAGAACCACCCGCGTCACCAGCGGGTCGATCTCCACCGCGACCGCGTGCGCCTCGGGGCGCGCGGCGAGCAGCTTTGCCGGGAGGGTGTAGCCGCCCCCGCCCACGAACAGGACGGAGGGCGCCGGGCCCAGGTCTTGGTCCATCCGCATCCAGATCCACCGGGCGTAGGGCAGCGCAAGCGCAGGTCCGTCCGCGGTTTCATCCTCGGTTCCGATGCGTTCCGCCGCCTGCATGGTGCGGTCGGAGAACAGACGAACCTCGCCACCCTCGCGGGCGACGTGGATGCAGGACAGGCCGGACTCGTACCTGCATGCCGGAGTGCCGGCGACACCCGCGACCACCACGAATGCCGCCGCCGCGATCACCACGCCGGAGTGCCGCGCTGCGTCGGGTTCCACCGTTCCCTCGCGCGGCCCGCCACCGCCGGGCGCGCCATCTCGTACGAATGGCATGCAGAACAGGGCCGCTGCACCGCATCCCGCGAAGGTCGCCACCGACCCCGCGAACGGCAGCGCGACGAAGCCGGCCAGGATCGCGCCGATGATCGCGCCCGTCGACCCCGCCGCCAGAACGAAGCCCAGCGACGAGCCCTCCCGGCCGGGCCGGGCTTCGATCGCGATCTTGGCCAGAAACGGCGATGGCAGTGTCACGCAAACCGATGCCGGAAAGAAGGTCAGGACGACGCTGAGCAGCATGCCCCCGGTTCCCCGCGCGCCCGACGCGTGAACGAGGCCCAGAAGTGTCGGAGACAGTGCCATCAGAACGGCCGTCGCAACCAATGCGCTGCGGACGTTTCCGACTGCGACGGAGCGCTGGCGCTCGGCCAGGAGCCCGCCCAATGCACTGCCGAGCGAGAAGCCTGCCAGAACGGTCGCGATGACGGCCGTCCACGTCAGGAGCGACGTGCCGAAGAACGGTGCGAGCACGCGACCGGCGGCGACCTCGTAGGTGAGCCCAACGGCCGACAGCACCAGTATGAGTGCGATGGTGATCGAGAACCGGATGTCAGCCTCCTCGCCGTCCTTGAGGACGTTGCCGATCTGCGCCATTGGCGGGACGTTGGCCCATGCCGCGCGGCGATGAAAGGCCAAAGCGGGAAACCCGTAGGCTGCGACCGGATCGGGTGGCGCCGGCCATGCTGGAGAAAGTCCAATCGAAGAAGTGGCGACGTGCAAGCCCGGGCAATGCTGGGGGAGGAGGGCCTGCCGATCTCGAAAATCTCCTATCTGCTTGGCTATTCCGAGCCATCGACCTTCCACCGCGCCTTCCGCGGCACTACAGGCAAAGCCCCCGCGGGGTGCCGCGCCGAGCGAGACGATGACCGTTACGTGAGAAACGCGGCCTGCCCTGAGCCGGTATCGGTCAGTTGCACCTCCCTCGCGCTACTGCCCGCCGCAGCAGACGTCCGCTGCGACATACCGGTCCAGGCTGCGAAGTGTATCATCCTGACCATTGTCGCCGCCAGGCAGCCGCTCCCGGCTATTCCGGCGCCGCGGATCTTTTGTCCCGCTCCGCCTGGTTCCGGCCGGTAAAGGCGCTCTCGGTGACGCGGTGGATGATCCCGTCGCCCTTTGAAATGTGCCAGATGGCGCCAGCGACATGCGCGACCACCAGCGCGAGCAGCAGCCAGGACGTCAGCGCGTGGACTTCGGCTATGGCCTCCGATTTGGTCAGGAGCGCGGTGGCGCCGGCAAGCGGCATTCCGATCAGGACGATGTAGAAGGCGTAGTGGGTCCCGCGGCTGATCCGTTGCAACCACCGTGGTTCGTCCGAGGGGGGTGGAGGCACATCGGACTCCCATCGGGTCTTCAATCGCCAGATCATGACCAGAAGGATGGAAAGGCCCACGAGGGCATGGGCAACGGCCGCACCGGGCGTGGGCGACCCGACCGACACGCGTTCCGGAAAGGCCTCTTCCATACCGCTCCCGCTGAGGTATTGAAGGCTCACGAGGGCGACGACGACCCAATGGAGGATGCGGATTGTCCGGGGGTAGCGGGCCGGATCGGGAGACGCAGTGTCGGTCATGATTGGTTTTCCTTGGCCTGAGCGGTTTTGACGGCACGTGTCGATGGGTGTTCTGAAGCCGGACGCGCGGTCACCACCGGGTCACACGTGCTGTTGGCGAGCAGCGCCCGCGACACTCTGATGCTTCCCGCGCGTGCCATGCTGGATCCTTCAATTGCAGAATTCTCTGTCGAACACGCATGTTCGGATGAAGTTCCCGAAGATCCGTTTCGAGCGCGCCTCCGACGGAACTGGTCCGGACCCCACCGTCGCGCCGTCGTGGGCTCGACTGTAACAGCCAAGCATGGTGGGGATGGCGAGACTGTGCAATACTCCCAAGAGCATTTTGTGATGCGGAGGCACGGTCTGTGGCGGCGGAGATCTCGACGCAGTGCTGCATCGTGGGCGGCGGGCCAGCCGGTCTGACGCTCGGCTATCTGCTGGCCCGCGCCGGCATCGACGTGGTCGTGATCGAGAAGCATGGCGATTTCCTGCGCGACTTCCGCGGCGACACGATCCACCCGTCGACCATGGAGGTGATGCACGATCTCGGCCTTCTGCCCGAATTCCTGGAGCTGCCGCACCAGCGCGTGCCGAAGCTCTTCGCGCAATTCGGGCCGGAACGGGTGCAGATGGCGGATTTTTCCCGCCTTCCGGTCCGCGCCCCATTCGTCGCGATGATGCCGCAATGGGACTTCCTGTCCTTCCTGGCGGAGAAGGCGAAGGCGTATCCCGGCTTCCGCCTGATCATGAGCGCGGAGGGCTGCTCGTTGCTGACCGAGGACGGACGGACAGCGGGCGTCCGTGCGGAAACCGATGACGGCGCAATCGACATCAGGGCGCCGCTGACGGTCGCCGCCGATGGGCGCGGGTCACGCCTCCGGGCCGACGCCTGTCTGACCGTGCGAGACCTCGGCGCACCGATCGACGTGCTCTGGTTCCGGCTGTCGCGCCACGCCTCCGATACGGAGGAGACGCAGGGCCGCTTCGACGCCGGCCAGATCTTCATCATGCTCAATCGCGGTGACTACTGGCAGTGCGCCTACGTCGTGCCCAAGAACAGCTTCGAGAAGAAGAAAAATGCAGGCATAACGGCCTTTCGGGCAGAGCTGGCGGATGTCGCTCCGTTCGAACCCAAGCGCGTCGAGGAACTGGAGAGCTGGAACCAGGTGAAGATCCTGAGCGTGCAGGTGAACCGGCTGGAGACCTGGTGGCGTCCGGGGCTGCTCTGCATCGGGGACGCGGCCCATGCGATGTCGCCGGTGGGCGGCGTCGGCGTGAACCTCGCGGTGCAGGACGCGGTGGCGGCCGCCAACCTTCTGGCGGACCCGCTGCGGCAAGGAACCCTGTCCGAGTCCGACCTTGTGGCCGTCCAGCGCCGTCGCGAGTGGCCGACGCGCGTGACCCAGAGGCTACAGGTCGTGATCCAGAACCGCGTTCTGCTGAGGGCCTTGCGCAGCGGATCGACCTTCCGTGCGCCGTTCCTGCTACGCTTCATGGTGCACGTTCCCCTCCTGCGAGACCTGCCGGGCCGGATCGTCGGACTGGGGCTGCGACCGGAACTTCCAGACCCGGAACATTTCCATTGAAGAGTGCTTTGCTCTCGCTGAATTCAAGGTTCGGCGGGACGTGCGTGTTCGGACTTTCTTCGTAGTTCACCGCAGCCTCGCCGACAGTGTCGACGGCACCACTTCACCACGCCTTGCACGAACGGCCTTGGCCGATGTCGGCAGCATGTGAGTGCGGATCGGCATCATTGCTGTTTGGCGAAATTGTCCTACCATCACACAGTCTGGCGGGGCCATCGGGCATTGCGGACTGGATAGGGGAGTATCCGTGATGTGCATCGCGTGTTGCGAAAGCGTCGAGAATGGCCTCGCGCCAATCAACCCATGCCTCTGCGGAGCGCCGGAAACGCAGGCCGCCATGAACCGGATCGAAGCGGACATCTCGCGTCGGCAATTCATCGGCGGGACCGCGGCGGTCATGGGCATGTTCGCGGGGTTCGGCCTCGCGCCGCGCGAAATCCGGGCCCAGACGCCGGGGCGGCCGACGCTGCTGACCAACCTCCGCTACTTCGACGGGTTGACCCTGTCGATGCAGATGGGCCGCGACATCCTGGTCGAGGGCGGCCGCATCACAGCGCTACCGGCCGCGGGCACAGGCCCCGAGGATGCCGACGTGATCGACTGCGGGGGCAGGGCGGTAACGCCCGGCCTGATCGACTGCCACTGGCATGCCACGCTGGTCAACGTCACCCAGATCGCCGCGCTGACGCAGGATATCGCCTTCATCCACCTGGTCGCAGGTCAGGAGGCCGGGGCCACCCTGATGCGGGGCTTCACGACCGTGCGCGACACCGGCGGGCCTGTCTTCGGCCTCAAGATGGCGGTCGACCGGGGCGTAATCGCCGGCCCTCGCATCTTCCCCTCCGGCGCCATGATTTCGCAAACGTCGGGCCACGGCGATTTCCGGCTTCTCAACACCCTGCCGCGGATGCCCGGGAACGCCCCCGACTATACCGAAAGCACTGGTGTCGCCGCGATCGCGGATGGCGAGGCGGAGGTGCTCAGGCGCACCCGCGAACAGCTGATGAAGGGCGCCAGCCAGGTCAAGATCATGGCGGGTGGCGGTGTGACCTCGCTCTACGATCCGCTCGACACGGCACAGTTCCTCGAGGAGGAGATGCGGGCTGCGGTGCGCGCGGCCGCCGACTGGGACACCTATGTCTGCTCCCATGTCTACACGCCCGAGGGGATCCAGCGGGCGCTCCGTGCGGGCGTGCGTTCGATCGAGCACGGGCAGTTGGCCGATCTCGAAACCGTCCGGATGATGCGGGAGGAGGGGGCGTGGTGGTCGATCCAGCCCTTCCTGCAGGACGAGGATTCCAACCCGCGCAGCAACCCGGTGCAGCAGGCCAAGGCGCAGGAGGTCGCGACCGGCACCGTGCGCGCCTTCGAGATGGGGCGGAGAGAGGGCGTCAATATGGCCTTCGGCACCGACATCCTGATGAACCCCGGTGCATCGCGCACCCAAGGCCGGCAACTTGCCAAGCTCGCGCGGTTCATGTCGCCGCTCGAGGCGCTGCGCATGGCCACGGGCGCGGCGGGGGATCTGCTTGCCCTGTCGGGGCCACGAGCGCCTTACGACGGACGGCTCGGCGTGATCGCCGAGGGAGCGCTGGCCGACATTCTCGTCTGGGACGGCGATCCCGAGACCGAGATCGATTTCCTCTCCGATCCGGAGGCCAATCTGCGTCTCGCGATGAAGGGCGGACGCGTCTTCAAGGAGACGCTCTGATTCAAGGAGACGCTCTGACCCCGAAATCGGTGAGAGGACTCGCACGGATCGTTCAGAATGATCTTTGCCGTTGGCGCTCGACCATGGTCCTCGAGCCTTCAGGCCAGGTGACGTCATCGGTTCCGAGCAGTACAACCGCAATCAGGTAAATCGGAATGGCCGTCTGCTCGGATGGCGTCCTACCCGATGCTAACAGGAGGATACACGCGTGCCACATCTCCGTCTTGCCGCCCTGGCCGCAACCGCGGCTGCCGTCGCGATATCCGCGTCCGCGCAATCCGTCGAACCCTTTGTCGGTGGCCACGGGGCCACGGTGCCCGCGACATACACCGGATCGGGACCGGATGCCGACTGGCACCTCGATCTCTGGCCGGACCAGGCGTTTCACTTGCGGCGGACCATGGCCGATGGAACCGGCGCCGATTTCGCGGGGCGCTGGTTCGTCGATGGCGAGGCCGGGGCAATTGTCCTGCCGCTCGGCGACGCGGCTGTACCGGTTGTGGTACGCAATTCCGAACGACTGCGCCCGCCGGCCGCCCCCGAGGACGGCAGCGGCGATCTCGTGACCGACCGCACGCTTCGACCCACCTCTATCTCGCTGCCGGTCTCGGGCATGTTCACCTATTTCGCCGACGCGCCAACCCTCGTTCACTGTGCAACCGGGCAGCTGCATCCGGTCGCTCAGGAGGGCGAATACCCGGCTCTCGAAGCTGCATACCTGGAAGACCGACCGGGCCCGGCGGAACCGCTCTTCGTCACGTTGGACGGCACGATCGCACCGCGCGAACAGATGGAGGGGCCGGAGCGGCTGACCGTCACGGTCGAGGAATTCCACTCCACATGGCCGGGAGAGACATGCGAGCGAGCGGCCGCCGAGCCGGCGCTTGCGGGCACGATCTGGCGCATCCTGACACTGGGCGGCGAACCGGTCTCCTGGTCACCGCCAGCTCGAGAGCCCTACCTGGTGCTGCGCGCCGGCGAGGGCCGGTTCAACGCCTCCGTCGGCTGCAACACGATGATGGGCGGGTTCACCGCGGATGCGGCAGGCCTCGCGTTCACGGAGCCGGCAAGCACCTTGATGGCCTGCCCGGACGATCTTGCAAGGTGGGAGGCGACTCTGGCCAGTGCTCTGGGCGCGACAGCAGACCACGCAATCGGTGGCCGAACCTTGCGCCTGCTCGACGCGGACGGCGCGATCCTCGGGGAATTCGAGGCGGCCTACCTGCCGTGACCCGTGCCGTCTCAGGACGTTTGGACCCCAGCGACCGCGAGGCTACGCGCTGTGAGCTCGACCATGACGACGCTTCCCTCCTTTTTGGATGGCACTCTACTTGCCGGTCAGGAATGGCGAGACGGAAGCGGGACGGAAGGAAAACCTGAGCGCGACCGGCTACTTCTGGTGAAGCGCCGGGCAGGAACGGAATCGAGCAGAGGCGGATCGCGACCGCGCCGTTGCAGCGGAATCGACTGTGAAGAGCGGGACACAGCGATCGCTGGCGAGGAGGTGGCGCAGAACGCATGTGGTCGCGCCATTGCGGCCGAAACCGAAGCGGTCGGGTAGCGTGACGCCGCAGAAACCCGGCGCTTGGCAGGCTTTCGGAGACAGTCGAGCGGGCTAATGGCCTTGATCGAGGGCGCGGTCAATCGCCTGTTCATAGTGGTCGATTGCGGCAGCGGCGCGCGGAGCGTCGCTACTGGTCTGCGTGTTTCAATGACTTTCGCCGAAGCCGATGGGGTGGATGGCTCCTGCTTCAACCGGCGTCGCAATGCGCCATAGTGCAGTTGTCATTGACTGCTACGAGAGCAAGCTCCCAATGCAGGTTACGACAGTTGGCATAGATCTGGCCAAGAACGTATTTCAGGTCCAAGGGATTGCCGAAACCGGCGAGGTCGTTTTCAACCGCACGATCAGACGCGCGCAGCTTCTGGCTTTCTTCAAAGCTCTTCCGGCATGTCTTGTCGGCATGGAGGCGTGCGGGTCCAGCCAATACTGGGCGCGGCAGCTTTCTGCCCTGGGCCACGATGCTCGATCGATCCCCGCCAATTACGTGAAGCCCTACGTCAAACGCGGCAAGTCCGACGCGGCCGATGCCGAAGCGATCTGCGAGGCCGTGACACGTCCGACGATGCGGTTCGTCGCGATCAAGTCCGAAGAGCAGCAGGGCGTCCTGTTCCTGCACCGGGCCCGCGACCTGATCGTTCGCTAGCGCACCCTGCTCAGCAACATGCTCGCGCGGATGCGGCTTCAGGCCAAACAGGATCACCGCGTGATGTTGCTTCGAACGATACCGGGGGTCGGTCCGGTGACGGCGTCCGCCATGGTCGCAACCATCTGCGATGCAAGCCAGTTCAGAAACGTCCGCGAACTTGCCGCCTGGCTGGGCCTGACGCCGCTCAATCGATCCAGCGGAGGCAAGGAGCGGCCGGGACGGATCTCGAAGATGGGTGACCGGTATGTCAGGCGCCTTCTGATTACAGGCATGACCGCTCGGCTACGACAGATGAAGGTGAACCCGGACCGGGTTGATCCATGGGCGGTCGGACTGCTCGAGCGGAAACCGACGCGCCTGGCCACCGTGGCGATGGCCAACAAGACGGCCCGGATCATCCGGGCCGTGTTGAGCCGGAACGAATACTACCGCCCGCACTCCGCCTGAAACGAAGGAATGTGACGACAGAGACAGCAAGATCATTGAGATGATGGAGCACAGTCAGCCCGCCAGCCAAGACACCCCGTCGAATGTCAGGGACACATTGTTGTCCGCATTGCCGTATGGGACTTGGCCTGCGGAAGCCATCAGGGCCAGCGGCCGCCTGCGCCGCGCAAGCAGGCCGGACACCCGTCTGCTTCTGACCAGTGCAAAATCAATCTCAGAATTGTCTTGCTACGCAGGAGCCATCCACACAGGACATTCGCTGCGGAGAGCGGTATCCAGCGCGTCTTCCGTCGAGCGAAGACGGGTCGGACGCCATGTGAAAGACTGCACTGTCCTGCATCACTGGAATCCAAGGATTTGGAGCATTTCATTCAGCGGCCACCGACATTTCCTTTCTCTGGAGATCGCGCTCCCGACCCTTCCGCTCGCGCTCGAAGGGTGCCAACGCGCTGCCTAGCAGCCAGTCCGGAAGCGCTCGGCAGAGGTCCGTCGGCCCCTCCACGGCGATGCGCCCGGCGCCGATTTCGGCCTTGAGATCGCGAAAGCCACGCCAAGCCTCGACGAAGTGACGAATTTCGGCGCGGATGATGAGGTCGGCGTCATACCCCGGGTGCTTGAGGCACATGTCCGCGACCCCGTTCTCGACGACCAGCCAGAACCGGCGCAATTCGGCGGACGTGCCCGAGAACTCGAACTCGAGGACCGTTCGGGAGCGCGGCATCGCCTTTAGATTGATGCGCGTGTGCATGCTCCAGGCGAGGAACGCCGGATCGAGGTCGTCGTGTTCCAAGTCCCGGGACCAGCGTTGACCCCATACCGCAAGCGCCATGATGATCGGATCGAGTTCCTTCCCGGACTCGGTGAGTCGATATTCGTGACCATGACCGCCTTCGACGGGCACCCGGTCGCACACGCCGGCTCGTTCGAGCTGATCGAGGCGCTGCTTGAGCAGCGTGGGCGAGATCTTCGGCACGCCGCGATGGATCTCGTTGAACCGGGTGCACCCGTCGATCAGCCGGCTGACGACCAGAAGCGTCCATCTCTCGCACAGGAGTTCCGCCGCGAGCGCCAACGGACAATATTGTCCGTATCCCTTCTTGGCCATGGTGCCAGCCTCCTCTGACGTTTTTGATGATCAATTGTCGCTTGCGACGGTATCGATGGCAACTCCAAGATCTGGAGTGCTCCAGATACTTGAGTATTCCGCCGGGCCGATTTGCCGGTAGCGTCCGAACATCTACGGATACCGAGAGGGAGCAGACAGATGAACACCGCAACCCGGAACGCGCCTGCACGGATCGCGGGCGCCCCAATACTTTCCCCGAATGATCCCGGATATGACGACTCCCGCATCGTGTGGAATTCGCTCATCGACGAACATCCGGTCGCAATCGCGCAGTGCCGGAATGAAGACGACGTCGCGGCGGCGGTCGCTGCCGCTCGCTCGATGGGATGCGCGGTGTCCATCCGCGGCGGTGGGCACAACGTGGCCGGCAACGCGGTGAGATCGGGCGCGTTGATGATCGATCTGTCCGGCATGCGGGGGGTCGTCGTCGATCCCGACCGACGGATTGCCCGGGCCGAGGGCGGCGCGACGCTTCACGATCTCGACGTCGAGGCACAGGCGCATGGCCTCGCAACGCCTGCCGGAGTGGTCTCGGATACCGGTATCGGCGGACTGACGCTTGGCGGCGGCTTCGGCTGGTTGTCGCGTCTTCATGGACTCACAATCGACAACCTGCTTGCCGTCGATCTGGTGCTGGCGGACGGCCGGCGGGTGCGCGCGAGCGCGGAACATGAGCCAGACCTATTCTGGGCCGTGCGTGGCGGCGGCGGCAATTTCGGCGTCGCGACGGCCTTCGAATACCAGCTGCACCCGGTCGGGCCAGAGGTGCTGTTCGGCCCGACCGTCTTCCTGTTGCGGGATGCACCCGAGATGCTGCGGCTCTGGGCCGGCTTCATCGCGGAGGCGCCGCGCCGCTGCTCGGTCTGGGCGGACCTCGCGACGGCGCCACCCGCGCCATTCCTGCCCGAGGCGGTGCATGGCCAGAAGGTCCTGATCCTGATGCAATCCTGGGCCGGCGACCCTGCGGAAGGCGAGGCCGTTCTTGCGCCACTCAAGGACCATCCGGCCGCAGTCGGCGGCTTCGTCGCGCGACGCCCCTATGTCGAAGCGCAGACCTTCCTTGACCAGACCTACGCCAGGGGCGCGCGGAATTACTGGGGTGCAACGAACTACGATGCGGTCAGCGACGCGATGATCGCGGAGGTGGTCGATCTGGCGGAATCGCTTCCGACGCCGGAGTCGGACATCCTCCTGATTGCCCAGGGCGGTGCCATCGACGATGTGCCGACGCTGGCGACCGCCTATCCGCATCGTGGCGTGCCGTTCATGTCTTCGCACGCCGCGCGCTGGCGCGATCCGGGCGAAGATGGGGCCATGGTGGCCTGGGCGAAGCAAGGTGCGACGCGTTTGGCTCGGCATGGTATGACCGGCGCCTACGTCAACTTCGTCTCCGAACGCGAGGGCCGCATCGACGAGGCCTACGCCGGACACCTTGGGCGCCTCGCGAAGGCCAAGGCGCAGTATGACCCCGACAACCTGTTTCGCGTGAACCAGAACGTGGTGCCTGCCGCACCTACACCCGACTGACTCGCTAGAGCGGCTCGCCTTCTCCACGGCCCTGCTCCGGCATGGATGGCCGCAGCATCCGATCCTGCCGCGTTTCCCCTCCCGGCGAGACGCCGACCTACCGGATAGGTTACGACGCGGCGCGCAACACCCTGTCGACCGCCGTGCTCCGCCCGCTCAAGGCCGCGCCACTCGCCGGGCGCCAAGCAGGTGCATCGCAGGAGCTATGCGGGAATTTGGGTGACGCGGCCTGATCAAGCGGCGCGGTTTTCGGCGTCGTTTGCGGCGACACCGTCGGTGAATGTGACGCCTTCGATGACCATTGGCAACTGGTTCGCGCCCTTCAGGCGCCGCCATGTCTTCGCGGCGGCCTGAACGAGCTTGAAGACCATCAGCTTCGACCGTCTTCTGCGACAGCGCGCCCTTGGTCCGCACGGTCCTGTGCCGGACGGTGGCGAACACGCTCTCGATCGGGTTGCCGGTGCGCAGGTGATCCCAATGATCGGCCGGGAAGTCGTAGAATGCCAGCAGGGCGTCGCGGTCCTTCGTCAGGCAGGTCACCGCCTTCTCATATTTGGCACCGTATTTCTCGGCGAAGGTGTCCATGGCGGCCTCGGCCGCGGCGCGGGTCTCGGCCTGCCAGATCTCGCGCAGGTCGGCCTTCACCGTCGGCTGCATCGATTTCGGGAACTTGTTCAGCACATTGGCGGTCTTGTGAACCCAACACCGCTGATGACGCGTGCCCGGGAAGACCTCGTCGAGCGCCTTCCAGAACCCCATGGCCCCGTCACCGACGGCGATCTCCGGCGGCACCGCGAGGCCGCGCGCCTTGATGTCGACCAGCAGCTCGCGCCAGCTCTGGCGCGCTTTCCCGGATGCCGACCTGGAAGCCGACCAGCTCCTTCTTTCCTTCGGGCGTGGCCCCAAGAATGACAAGCATGCATTCGGCCTGAGGCTCCATCCGGGCCTGCAGATAGACGCCGTCCGCCCAGATGTAGACGTACCGCCGGGCCGAGAGATCGCGGCGCTGCCAGCGATCGTAGTCCTGTTGCCACTCGCCGGTCAGGCGCGAGATCACGCTCGGCGACAGGTTCGGCGCGTCCGCTCCCCAGGAGCGCGCCCAGCGCCTCCTGGAAATCGCCGGTCGAAATGCCGCGCAGGTAAAGCACCGGCAGCAGGGCATCGAGGCTCTTCGAGCGCCGCGCCCATTTCGGCAGGATGTTGGAGGTGAACCGCACCTTCTCGTCGGCCGGCGTATCGGCCGCGCGATCCCGCACCTTCGGGCGGCGCACATCGAGCGCGCCGATCCCGGTCTGGATACTGCGCTCCGGCCCATACCCGTGCCGCACAACCCGCTGACGACCATCCGGCAGGACCTCTTCGGAATGTTGCGCGACGAAGGCATCGGCCTCAGCCCGAAGCGCAGCCGCCAGCATCCGGCGCGCGCCGTCCCGGGCAATCTCGGTCAGCGGATCGTCAACAGATTCCGGCTGACGCAGGGCGATGATGTCGGTATCGTTCTTCATAGGCGTATCGTTCCTTCTGGAAGTTCTGGCAGGCTTGATCACCCGCCACGATACGCCGCCTTCTCAAACCCCGTCACCCATTTCCCGGCATAGCTCATCTCATGCTGCTCGGCCCAAACAATCCCGAAGCGGAGTTCTACCCGATCCGGGTCGTGGTCCAACCTCGAGACGATCCAGGGCGACGAGCGCGACGTTCATCTCAACGCTATGCGGCCCGGAAAAGCCCCGGCGCGTGCGTTCATCAGCGTTTCGGGCGATCAAGTCGGTGCATGGCCATCGCCGGCTGAACGTTCTTTTCACCCGCGCCAAGCGCAAGATCGTCACATTCACCTCGCTCAAGCCGACCGACATCTTGGCCGGCGAGGAGAAGGCGCGCGAGGAGTGCGCATGTTTTGCGCCTGCCTGGGATACTGCGTCTCGGGTCACGTTCCCGACGCCGTCGGCGGCTCGGGCGAAACCGAGAACCCCTTCGAGGATTACTCGGCTGTGCAGATCGAGGCGCTGGGATGCGAGGCGGTGCCGCAGGTGGGTGCGGTTGGATACCGGATCGACATCGGCGTACGCCACCCGAGCTGGCCCTACGGCGTCCTCCTGGGGGTGAAATGTGATGGCGCGAGCTACCACTCCTCCAAATCAAGTCGTGACTGGGACCGGCTCCGCCAGGAGGTTCTCGAGGGGCTGGGCTGGCGGCTCGGGAGCGTCTGCTGGACATGACTTCGCAGCAATAAAGGATTTCGCTCAAGCTGCACCGCGAAATGCAAATCGCCGGCATTTTGCGCAGGACTTTCCTCATACGTGAAGAGCAATCTCCTCAACCTCCGTCGTGTCGCCGTTGGCGGCCGTGTAGCCAAACGAGATCGAGACCGCGCAGAACCAACGCGGCGAGAAACGGCGTCAGGACCCTGTGCAGGGCGCTGCGCAACCGCTCGTCGTCCCTGACGGTGTCGATATCGACCCGATACCGGGTGCAATCGAACCGGACATCCCGGCCCTATCGGAGCTGTCCGTCGCCGAGGCGCAGCGGCAGCAGCGTCCAGAGCGCCACCACGACGGCCTCGTTGAGCAGGCGGAGCCGGGTCTGGCAACGCTGGGCATTTGGACTTCCGACACCAGTGATCAGGAACTGACGCCCAACCCGCCTTGCGTTGCAGAAGATTTTGCCGGGTGCCTATCTCCCACCGGTTCCCCAAGGTCAGCCTGTCCGACGCTTCGGGAAGTTCGGTGGGACGGTTTTCGGGTAACGCTTCTATTTCCGGTCGGTTTGCGTCTCTCCGTTTGCCACACCGCAATTACGTCCTCTGGGTCGGTTTCCAGAAGAGCCAGGTGACTTGCGGTCAGATACCAGATGTCCGGAAAGTTCCTCATGCGCTGCCACCCCCGGATACCTGGTCCATCCCGGAATCGGGATGATCGCTCCACTGGCGAAACGCCTCTGGCGCGCGCGTTCTCTTGGTGGGGGATTGGACCTCGCCGAAGCTTGGGCTGCCGCCCCTCGAGTTCGCCAGACGGCGGTGCGGTCCTTTTGGCAGGGCTTCACCCTACAGGCATCGAACCCCAAGAACATCGCCTACTTCGTCGCCATCCTTCCACGGTTCGTATCTCCGGACGGCAACCTCGTCCTCCACTTTGTCGTCCTCGGTGTCGTCTCCGTCCTGTTGGAACTTCCCGTCCTCGTCTTCTACGGCCTTGCGTCCGCCTTTTCAGCCCGCCTGATGCGCGAGCGGGTCATCGAGTGGATCGAGGCGGTCGGAGGCAGCATTCGTCTCGTACTCGGCGGTGCGCTCGCCAGCTCGCAGCGCGGATCGTAGTCTATTGCGACAGGCGGTTACGGCCGTGGCCGCGCAAGATGTGAAGCTGTGGCTCCGCCGCCGTTGCTCGATTTCCGATGGTTGAAGTTCCACCAGCTATGCTCATCGGGGGACCCGATCCTCCAACCGTCGAAACACCAAGGCAATTAGGCCAGCTATGATCATGTAGGATAGCGCCAGCAGGATCAAAGGCTCATACACGATGAAGGTGTCCGAGCGCACGCGGGACGATACCGAATAAAGCTCCACCACGGTGATCGTCGCAACCAGTGGTGTCGCCTTGAGTTGAAGGATGGTTTCACCACCCAATGTCGGCAACACGTTGCGAATGGCCTGCGGCAACCATATCCGGCGAAACCGGGTAAAGCGTGTCATCCCGAAGGCATTTGCCGCCTCGAGCTGGCCCTTGTCGACGCTCGAAAACGCGCCCCGCATGATTTCGCCTTCGTAGCCTGCAAACGACAGCGTGAGGGCCAGCACGGCATAGGGCCAGGCTTGTCGCAGG
This sequence comes from uncultured Alphaproteobacteria bacterium, assembly GCA_963721175.1. Taxonomy (GTDB): domain Bacteria; phylum Pseudomonadota; class Alphaproteobacteria; order Rhodobacterales; family Rhodobacteraceae; genus Aliishimia. The sequence continues at coordinate 184,413 of CAVRIG010000011.1, forward strand.
TAGGGCCACAATTCGCTGCCGCGTATCCACGGGATCTGTGGAAACAACGACCCCAGCCCGTAATAGAGGAGCCAGATCTGCAACAGCAGCGGCGTGCCGCGAATGATCGTGCAGAACACGCGGGCCGGCGACGAGAGATACCAGGGCCCGACCGCCTGGGCGAGGCCGAGCGGGATTGCCAGTAGAAATCCAAGGACACAGGTGACCACCAGGATCCAGATGGTGCGCCACAACCCCTCGAGCGCCAGAGGCGCATATTGCGGGATCCAGTCCCAACGCAGAGTGACCGCACACCAGATCACCAGTCCGACGAACAAGACCATCAGGACGATCCGGTGGGGTTGCAGCATCGCGCGCCAGGTCGTCACCGGCCGGTCCCCTTCAGTGAGGGTTGTCCGCGCCGCGCCCATTTCTCGATCCGGGCAAAAACCACGCCCGAGCATAGCGTCACGATCATGTAGAGCGCCCCGGCGGCGAGGAAGAAGGTGAAGTAGGCCCGTGTGCTGGCCGCGGCCTGACGGGTTTCCAGGGTCAATTCGCTGAAGCCGACGATGGCCAACAGCGCGGTATCCTTGGTCGCGATCAGCCAAAGATTGGCAAGTCCCGGCGTCGCGAAGGCCATCATCGCCGGAATGGTGATCCGCCGCATCAGCAGGAAGGGCGGCATGCCATATGCGCGCGCCGCCTCGATCTGGCCCGGCGGAATGGCCTGGATCGCCCCCCGCAGAACCTCGGTCGCGTAGGCCCCCTGCACGATGCCCAGCACCCAGATGCCGGCGACCACGCCGCTGATCTCGACCCGTCCGTAGCCAAGGGCCCCCGAGACCTGATTTATCAGATCTGTGCCGACGTAATAGAGAATGAGGATCAGGACCAGTTCGGGCACGGCCCGGATCACGGTGGTGTAGATGGCGAGGAGGTCACGCACGACCACCCCACCATAAAGTTTGCCATACGCCCCGAACATCCCGATCACCAGACCAAACCCGAACGCGCCGAAGGCGATCTGCAAGGAGTTGGCAAGGCCGCGCAGAAGGTTCCCGCCCCACCCGGGCGGGTTGAGCGCCAACAGTTCCGCGCTTTCGGCCAGCCCGAGCGTTTCGAAAAGCAGGTCCAAGGCCGCGGATTACTCGCTGTAGATGCTGGTGTTGAAATAGCGCGAGGTGATTTCGGCGTGGGTGCCATCGGCCAGAATGGCGGCAATGCCTTCGTTCAGGCTTTCACGCAGCGCATCGTCACCCTTCCGGACACCGGCACCGACACCGCGGCCCAGAATGGCCTCGTCATTGGCAACGGTCCCCTTGATCTCGCAGCAGGCCCCGCTGTCGGACGCGACAAACTCCGCCATCGCGATGCTGTCAGCCTGGGTGGCGTCGATGCGACCTGCAACCAGATCCTGGTTGGCCTCGTCCTGGGTCTGGTACACGCGGATCTCGGCCGCATCTCCGAAATGTTCATTGGCGTAGGCCTGGTGAATCGTCGAGGCCTGGATGCCGATGATCTTGCCCGCCAGCAACTCCGGCGTCGCTTCGATATCCATGGACTTGTCCGCCACGATCACCGCGGGCGTGTTGTAGTAGGGATCCGTGAAATCGATCGTCTTCTGACGCTCTTCGGTGATCGACATCGAGGCCATGATGGCGTCGATCTGCTGTCCGGTCAGCGACGGAATGATGCCGTCCCACGCCACCGGAGTGATGACGCAATCAAGCTCGGCCGCGTCGCAGACCGCCTTGATGATCTCGACCTCCCAGCCGTTCCATTCGCCTGATGCGTCAAGCGACGCGAAGGGCGGATAAGGTTCCGCGGCGATGCCGATCTTGACCTCTTGGGCTGCGACAGCGCCCGCACCGAGCATCGCGGTTGCAAGGCCTGCAATCAGTATTTTCTTGTATGTCATGGAGTTACTCCCTGTTTTGTTTGCTTGGGTTGCTTCGACCAACTGTGTTCAGGACCTGATGCAGTCGCAGCGCGGACCGGTCAACGGCCGGTTCTGCGGCTTTCATCAAGTCTCGCCACTTTCCAGCTTGTAGTAATGCCGGGCTTCCGTAATTATGCAAGCGTATAATTATGAAAGCCGAACCCGGTGTCCGATCAACTGCCCAAATTCAGACGCGAGCCCGCGGAGCTGCGCAGAGAGGCGCTGATCGAGGCGACCCTCTCGCTGATCGCCGAGCAGGGTGTGCAGGGGGCGACAGTGCGGGCAATCGCGACGCGCGCCAAGGTGACGCAGGGTATGATCCGGCATCATTTCACCTCCAAGGAAGAGCTGATCACCGCCGCTTACGAACACCATATGAACCACATGACGGATCTGACGTCGGCGCCGGTCGCGCATGCGGGAGGATCAGCCCGCGCACGCCTGATCGCCTTTGTCGTGGCCAGCCTGACGCCGCCCGTGGTGGATGCGGGCTCGGTCACGCTCTGGGCGAGCTTCATGAACAGGGTCCACGAAGATCCGCAGATGCGCGCCATTCACGAACGGACCTATTCCGAGTTCCGCAACCGGCTCGAGGCGCTGATCGCCGCCGTTCTGGTCGCGGCAGACGTCGCCGCCACGCCGCAGGAACTGCGCCTGCTGGCGATCGCCTGCAATGCCGTGATCGACGGATTGTGGATGGAGGGAGGCGCACTACCGGGCGCGTTCGAGCCGGGCGAGTTGCCGGCGATCGGAATCAGATCCGTCGGCGCAATCATCGGGATCGACTTGCAAGAGACAGGGCATCAGGCATGAGACACACGGATATCACAAAACGTCTGGCGGGCCTGGGCGGCGCCAAATGGGACGTGCATCTCAGGGCCAGGGAACTTGCCGCGCAAGGGCGCGACGTCATCGAACTGACCATCGGCGAGCCGGACGTGCCGACACCTCCCGCACTCGTCGATGCCGCGGTGGATGCGATGCGCCGCGGTCGCACGGCCTACTCCGACGGGCGCGGCGAAGAAGGGCTGCGCGCCGCACTGGCGGACCGCTATACGCGCAGCAGCGGGCGCACCATCTCGACCGACCAGGTCCTGTGTTTCCCGGGGACGCAGACCGCTCTCTATGCCGTGCTCCTGGGCGCGGCGGAGGCCGGGTGCGAGGTCCTGGTCGGCGATCCGATGTACGCCACCTACGAAGGGGTCATCCGCGCCAGCGGCGCCGACATGGTGGCAGTGCCGCTGAGACCGGAGAACGGGTTTTGCCTCGATGCCGCGGATGTGGCTGCCCGGATCACACCGAAGACATCCGCCATCCTTCTGACCACCCCGCACAATCCCACAGGGTCGATCCTGTCCCGCGCCGATATCGCGGCGATCGGGCAACTGGCCATCGCGCATGATCTCTGGATCGTCTCGGACGAAGTCTATGAAGAGCTGATCTTCGATACGTCCGTCTTCCATTCGCCGCTGTCGCGATCCGACCTGGCAGACCGTACGGTCGTCGTCTCCTCGATCTCGAAATCCCATGCCGCGCCCGGCTTCCGCAGTGGCTGGTGTGTCGGACCCGCAGCGTTCACCAAGGCACTGCTGCCGCTTTCGGAAACGATGCTTTTCGGCAATCAGCCCTTCATCGCGGACATGACGGAAAAGGCCATTCGCGAAGGCTCAAGTGTCGCTGAGGGCATGCGACAGCGCTACGCTGCGCGCGCCGAGCGGCTTCACCACAGGCTCTCGCAGGAAAGCCAGCTGAAGGTACACCGCCCGCAGGCGGGCATGTTCGCCATGATCGACGTGTCGTCCACCGGCCTGAGCGGCAAGGACTATGCGCTGCACCTGCTCGAACACGGCGGGGTCGCGGTCATGCCGGGCGCGTCATTCGGCGAGACGCTGGACGGCTGGGTCCGCGTTGCGCTGACCACCGAGGACACGGCATTCGACGCCGCGTGCGGCCGGATCATCCGTCACGCATCCCAGCTTCAACTGGCAACCGCATGACCAGTATCGGCGAGGCGTTGGTGACCCAGCTGTCGAACCGCGGCGTCGACTGCGTCTTCGGCATCCCCGGCGTCCACACGATCGAGCTCTATCGCGGGCTGGCCGCATCCGGTATCCGACATGTCACCCCGCGGCACGAACAAGGCGCGGGCTTCATGGCTGATGGCTATGCGCGGGTGTCGGGCAAGCCGGGCGTCGCTTTCGTCATCACCGGGCCGGGGCTGACCAACACCCTGACCGCGATGGGACAGGCGCGCGCCGATTCCGTGCCGATGCTGGTCGTCTCCGGCGTCAATGCATTGTCGGACCTCGGCAAGGGCATGGGCCATCTGCACGAGCTGCCGGATCAGCGGGCAATGGCCCGGACTGTGGCACTGGTGTCGGAACGGGTCGAAAAGGCGGAGGACCTGACGCCGATGCTGGACCGGGTCTTTGCACCGTTTCAATCCGGGCGACCTGGGCCCACACATCTGGAGATTCCGCTCGACGTGTCCGGCGCCCCCTACACCGCCCTCGCGACACCCGTCTTGCCTGCCCCGGAGCAATTCGTCGATCCCGACCAGATCGCCCAGGCAGCGGCGCTGCTCAGCGGCTCCTCGCATCCGGTTATCCTTGCCGGTGGCGGTGCGCGCCGGGCCGGCGGGGCGATTCGTGCGCTCGCCGAAAAGCTGAGGGCGCCGGTCGTGCAGACCGTGAATGCGCGCGGGATCATGTTCGACCATCCGCTTGGCGTTCCGGCCAGCCCCAGCCTGCAAGCGGTGCGCGATCTGATCGCGCAATCCGATGTCGTCCTCGCAATCGGAACCGAGCTCGGCCCGACCGATTACGACATGTACGCCACCGGTACCATGGCATCGATGAACAGTCTGATCCGCATGGATCTGTGCCCTGCTCAGCTGTCACGCCATGCCGCGACGCTGGCAATCCTGGGCGAGTCTTCGACCGCGCTGGAGGCCCTGAACGATTGCGTCGGTGACCGCGAGGCCAACCCGGACGGAATCGCGAGGGCCGACAAGGCGCGCCGCGCCGCATTCGAGGAAATCGGCCCGGAGATGCGCGCCCTCTGCGATGTGCTGGCCGCCGCGCGCACGGCTGTGCCGAATGCCATCATGGTCGGGGATTCGGCCCAGCCGATCTATGCGGGCAACCTCTATCACGATCATGACCGCCCCGGCGGCTGGTTCAACTCCGCCACCGGATTCGGCGCACTTGGCTACGGCATTCCCGCCGCAATCGGCGCGGCCATGGCCGCTCCCGAGGCACCTGTGCTCTGTATCACGGGGGATGGCGGGGCTCAGTTCAGCCTGCCCGAACTGATGTGTGCGGTGGATGAGAACCTGCCGATCTGCCTTCTGATCTGGAACAACCATGGCTACCAGGAAATCGCGACCTCGATGCAGGCCGCGGGCGTGAGCGTGCTGGGCTGCGACCCAACCCCGCCCGATTTCGAGTGCGTCGCCCGATCATGCGGTATGCCGTTCTGGCAATGTGGGCCAGAGCCTGCTGCCGTGGCAGCCGCGCTCCGTTCGGCGATGGGCAGCAGCGGCCCTACGATCATTGAAATCCGGGCCGACACTCGCTCCCGCGGCCTTTGACAATCGGAGCAGAACATGACGGATCCAACATACGAATTTTCCCATGCGATCACCCGCCGGCCGGCTGCAAGCGTCATCAACGGATTGCGCGCCGAGGATACCGGCATCCCCGACCTCAACCGGATGCTGGCAGATCACGCGCATTATGTCGCCACCCTGAAGGAAACCGGGGCCGAAGTAATCGAACTTCCCGCGCTCGAAGACTTCCCGGATTCCGTCTTTGTCGAGGATACCGCACTTTGCCTGCCGAAGGGCGCCGTACTGATGCGCCCGGGCGCACCCAGCCGCATGGGCGAAGTCGATGAAATGGAACCCGCCCTGCGCCAGGTCTATGACACTGTTCGCCGGATCGAGGGACCGGGCCATATCGAGGGCGGCGACATCCTGGTGACCGGGCGCGAGATCCTCGTGGGCCGGTCCGACCGCACAGATGCCGCCGGTGTGGCCGAACTGTCCGAAATAGTCTCGGACTGGGGGTACCGGTTGCGCGAGATGTTCACCCCTCCAGGTGTCCTGCACTTCAAGACCGACTGTTCGCTGCTCGACGGGGACACCATCCTTGCAACCAGACGGCTGGACGCGTCCGGCTGCTTTGACGGCTACCGCGTGCTTCATACCGCCGAGGGCGAAGACCCCGCCGCCAACACCATTCGGTTCAACCGCCTCGTGCTCTGCCCGGCGGGCTTCCCGCGGACGGCTGAAATGCTGAGCAATGCTGGATACGAGGTGACCGAAATCAACAATTCTGAATGTGCCAAGCTCGATGGCGGTATGTCGTGTTTGTCTTTGAGGTTCTGATCTTGCTGGGTCGCAAGGGCGGATCCTGAAGGATTGGCTGTGCGTTTGAAGCGTCGGGAATCTCCTCCGGATTCTCGAAGAGTTCGGCGGTTCATTTCCGGACCTGCGCGGCAGCCATCTCCGGCGCCTTCTGTGCCACGAACTCGACCGGCTGGATGTTCCAGTGACCAACGTGCGGGCTGGCGGACTGCGCCAATCGGCAATCTTTGCAAAAAGAACCTGCCGAAGGCTTACCACTTCAAGAGCGTGAATTTCCTACTTGCCCGGACCGCAATATGTCGCCGATCTCCCGCTAAATCCGCATCTCGAACGTGCAGAGAATGTCTGGAGTTCCGCCAATTCTGTGGAAAAACACCTTGCTGCCCGCGCAGAAATCTGACCCTGACAAAGGCGTGAACGCGCTCGATATCAGGCGGTTGGCAGTTTCTGCGGTGCGGGAAAGATCTTGGCCAGTTTCCGGAGGTTCTGGGCGGTGGCGGCGAGCAGAAATTCGTCGTTTGCGCCATTCGGGCCGCGTAGTCGGAGCCGTCCGAGGCCGAGAATGCGCTTGAGGTGCGCAAAGAGCATCTCGATCTTCTTCCGGAGCTTCATCGAGATCTCGTATTGCCTGGTCTTCGCGATGTCGCGGGCGACCTGGCGGGCGTCTTCGTGTTCCTCGCGGGTGATGGACCGGAAGTCCATGTTGGGGCAGCAGAGCGGTTTCGAGGGGCAGGCCTGGCAGGTGAGCTTGAGGCCGCGGTATTTGGCGACGCCCTTGCCGGTCGGCCCCCGGTTCGGATCGGAATAGTTCCGGCGGAATTGCTTCAGCTCTTGGCCTTCCGGACAGATGTATTGGTCGTTCTCGGCGTCCCACTCGAAGTCGGCGCGGGTCCAGGTGCCGTCGCTGCGCCCGGAATGGTCGAGCACCGGGATGTGTGGGGCGATCTTGCGGTCGACCAGCCAGCCCAGCATCGGCCCGGTGCCATAGGCGGTGTCCACTGCCCGGCAGGGCATTGCGTAGCAATGTCCCGAGAGGGGGCGATCAGGCGCTCGGGATGCAGGTCGAACCGGGCCTTCACCCGGTCCAGCATGGTCTTGGTCGAGCCGACCTCGGCCTGCCGGATGGACCGTGTCGACTCGACATCGACGATCACGCCATGATCCGTGTCGATCAGGTAATTGTCGGAATAGCTGAAGAATGCTGGCCCCTTGCGCGCCGCGGTCCACTGGCTGGCCGGGTCGGAATGCGAGGTGAACTTGGGCTGGACCTCGCTGGCGGCCCCGAAGGCCGCCTCATCCAGCGTGTCGAGATACTCGCGCACCGCGCGGGGTGCTTCGGCCGGGTCAATCCGTGCGGCGTCCCACTCCTCCTTCGGCGTCGAGTTCTGGTTGTTCGCGTCTGCTTCGATGAGGCTGGCGTCGACCGCCATGCGCTGGCCGCTGACCAGGCGCTCAGCGATGCAGCGCGCCACCGTCACCTCGAACAGGTGACGCAGCAGTTCGCTGTCTCGAAACCGGCCAGGGGTCCACGACGGCGAGCGGGGACGGCACAGCGCGGATCGTCGAAGGTGATCCGTCATTGTTTTTCGATCGGTTGTGCAAGACTCGCGCTGGACGGAACCTCACGCGCCAGGAGTGGCGGCAATACATCGGCGATGCCGCCGACTGGCGCCCGACATGTCCGGAGTGGCGCACGCCCGAGGAATAGAACGTCGATCGCCGGGGAAAGCGATGGCCCGGAAATTCAGCAGGATTTTACGGTGTGCGTGTCATTGGGTGTGCGCGCCAGAGAATTCCTGCGCCTCCTCCGGGCGATGCACGGCCGAAGGCCCCGCAACTGCATAAAATCGCTCAAAAAGCTGCTGGGGCGGTAGGAAACTCAGAAATTTCAATGGCTTACGAAGGAATAGCGGGAAGTGGGTTCGTTTGGCAAGCTACGGAAACGAGAAATGTTCCACGCCATGTGATGCGCGCGGATTGCGCGTCCGTTCGGTGACCCTCTGAGGCTAAAACCCCGCACGCCATCATGAAGAACATCAATAGCGGTGCGCGGGTTTTCTCAAGTGCGCGCAAGCCAATCCTGAGCCGCTTTTGTCGTCGGGAAGGTGTTGCCGGCATGCATTGAAAGTTTCTTCGCTGTCAGGATCAGTGTCCGATGATAGCGGGCCATTTCGTCCAGCGTCCGCTGCGCCGATTGGGCGTCCCGGCGAGCTCGTCGTAAGGTCACGAGGTGGTCCACGCGCAGCCGCTTCAATACATGACCGGGTAAGCCGAAAGCTGTCGTCGGAGAATTCGCTTGCGACGCCTTCATAATGCAGGCATTTTGCTGGCTCAAGTGTGGAGGATATCATGGCACAGCTCACGGTTCGGAACGTCGACGATGCAATTGCAGCCGCTCTGAAGGAGAGAGCTATGAGGTCCGGACGTTCGGCCGAAGCCGAGCACCGCAAAATCCTGGAGGAGGTGCTGCGCCCCGGGCAGAACCCCGACTTCTTCTCGGAGGCCCGGGCACGCCGCGTGAAACTCAAGCCTGGCGCGCCCTCCACGATCGAGCTCCTGCGCGAGGACCGGGATCGAGACCGGGCGTGATGACAGGCGCACAGGGCCTTGTCATCGACACGTCTGTCGCGATCAAGTGGATCATCGACGAAGAAGGCAGCGACAAGGCTGATCTCCTCCGCGGGTCGGACATGGTTGCGCCTGCTCTCCTCCGGATCGAAGCCGCGAACGTGCTCCGCACCATCGCGGCGCGCAAGGCTCTATCCGACGCCCATGCGCTCGAGCTTTTTCTCTTCCTACAGACCGCACCGGTCACGATCGTCGATGCCAACGAGGTCCAGGAGCGCCGAGCCTTGGAACTCGCGCTCGAGCTCCGGCATCCGGTCTACGACTGCGTTTATCTGGCCCTCGCGGAGCAGTTGGACCGCAAGTTGATCACAGCCGATCGTCGGTTTCTCCGAGGCCTCGCCGATACCGAACATGCCGCCAGGGCGATCGACCTGGCCGCCCTCGAGCAGACCGCGGCAACATGAGTCGTATTCTGAGACCAACTGCGCCGCGGGCAATATCCATTCCGAAGACGAGTAGTTGAGTGAGACCATGAACCCGACAGACATCTTCGATGCCCTCGAGGCGATTGCCAAGGCCTCTTTCGATCCGGCGGAATTCGGGTTCTCCTTCGCGGAAGCCACCGACAACGCGCGCGCCACCGTCTCCAAGCTCCGCGGCGGCTCGGTGATAGGCGTCGGAGAAGCCGGGTTCCGTCTTCCTCGGCCGGAAGGATTCGTAGTGCTTGCTCTCGATCCCGACGAGGTGCGTGACGGTGACGACGACGGCGTCCAGCCGTGGATGCCGACCGCCGGACCATGGGAACCGCATCTCGGCTTCGGGTTTCACCAATCGCGCGGGCCAGTCGGCGTGCAGGCCGGGCAGGTGCGGAAGGGCCGCCGGCGGATTGAGGAACCAGCCGAACGTGTTGACGGCCAGGGCAGGCGAGTTTTCGGGGCTTGCGACTTTGCAACTCTCGACTTCGTTGCCGGCCGCCGCGTTGAAGGCCTCCAGGATTTCCTATTCGGGCAGGCCGGTTGGCGGCGGACCGGCGACGCCGCGATCCTCGACGAGATCCGCGCCTACAACGAGGTCGATTGCGTTTCGACCGAGGAATTGCGCGACTGGTTGGTCTCGATCCGGCCCGAGGGGCCTTGGCCGGTGCTGGCCGACGAGGGCGCGGGCGAGAAGGAGGCGGAGGCCGATGAGCGGACGGCTGCCCTGCGAGCGCAATTGGCCGCGTCCGAGCTGCCCGACGATCGGCAGCGCCTGCTATTCGACCTGGCGCAATACCACTGGCGCGACGACAAGCCTGTCTACTGGTCGATCCATGACAGCATCGCGAAGGAGGAGGACGACCTGGTCGAGAGCGTGGATGCCTTGGGCGGGCTGATCCGGACGGGCGCGGCCGTGCGTACCAAGCAGTCGATCGGACAGCGCTTCACGTTTCCGCAGCAGGAGACGCGGCTGAAGGAGGGTGACCGAGCCGTTCGTGCTTCACCTGCGCCTCCAGATCAATGATGGCCGAGACCAGCCGGGCGCCGCGCCGATGCGCGACGGCGGGGTCCGAGGTTCGCAGCGAGAAGGCCCAGAACTCCGGGGCGCCTTCATGCACGAGCTCCGTTAACGCCCGCTTTCTGAAATGAAAAAGCGGCCGCGGAGCTGGATGCAGTAGCCGGTTCCGGCACGCCGCGCGCGGCTTCGGAGAGGGGGCGCGGACGACCGTTTGCGACGGGCTTGTGATACACATGTCAATCCCGGAGGAGGGCGTCGCGACTGGCAGCGAAACCTTCTCTGGCATCCAAGGTATTGTTATAAAACGCCCTTCTACTTGTTCAAAAGGTCATCCAGTTCAATCGTGACTGGCAGCGAAACTGACAGCCTGAGGCAGTGGAAGCTTCTCGTCGCAAGACAGGACGGAGCAGTCGGCCGCGGCCCCGTGAACCTGGAGCAGGTTCTTTGCGAAATCGACTCCGATGATGGTAACATATCCATTCATGCCGTCTCCGTCAGTTTGAACTTTGACGCAGCAAGCTTGGCACATAGCCATGCCTTCAGCGGCGAACCGCATCCACCCCGTCTCTACTCTAAACCCATTGAAATCTTGCACCGAAAGGATATCGCAGTAGAACTCCGATACTGCCAATATCCATGTGCGCACCAGTCCAATGAACTCTGATTTTTGCAGTGTCGGAAGAAAGAAGGCTCCGCTTTGCCGGACCCAGATTTGCCGGTTTGGGCACGCCGATGTTACAAGGCTTTTGAGACGATCCATAAAATCGCGAATAGAACAGGCTGATGGATCAGGTAGATCGCCAGACTGTGTCGGCCGGGGGCTGCCAGCAGCTTCCACGCTGAGGTTGGTGGGATGATGGCAAGCATATCCCGGGGCAACATGCGGGCGGCGGCCATACCAAGCAGATAGGTCGCCAACCAGGGGAAGACCGGAATGAAGTCCAACGACGCGGGCACAGTCGCGCCAAGACCGGTCCAGGCAAGGTAGACAGCGTCGAAAACAACGCGACCGAACTGGCTGCTGACGGCCAGAACGCCGACGGCTCCGGCGGCAAGGCACCAGGCAGGCAAACGTAGCAGGCCCGGCCCGAGCAGGGCAAAGAACGCAATGGCATGAAGAATTCCGAAAAAGACGAACTGCTCCGGAAACGCGATGAAAGTCGCCGCGCTCACAAGAAAAGCGGCCACGAAAACAGTGCTCGTACGCCGCAGCCAGGCTTCTGTACGAAATTTCTCGCCATGGGCCAGGACGAGGCTGACGCCCGACAGAAAAATGAACGTGCCGGCGATCAGACGGGCGAATATCGCCCACCCGCCGGTCAATGTTGTCCCTTGCGGCACCATGCCAAAGATCTCGAGATCCCGGACAAGATGAAAGACGACCATGCCAAAAAGCGCCGATGTGCGTGCAAGATCAACGGCCAGCAGACGGTGCGCTCTTCCGGACGGCAGCGCCCGCATCCGGCGCCGCGTGTCTGCGCGTGCCGCGTCCACGATACGCGTGCCGGAATGTCGTCCGGTGCCGTACCCCTGCATTGTGCCCCCCCCTTCTGGTTCAGGCTGGAATGATGACCGACAAAGCAGGTTTCAACAGTTAAACCAAGCTCCTGTGATCAGAGACCTCACTGAGATTTCGCGGAATGCGTTTAGTTCCGCGCGCCTCGACGTAGAACCAGCACGATGAGCACCATCGACAGGATATACAGGCCAAACTGAAATGGCATGAGCGTGTTCTCAAAAGGGGCACCGGAGGAGCCATGCGCGAATTATACCAACGGCCCCGGTCCGTGACTCGCGCGGGATTCCCTTCGGTTCGCCGCTGTGATTCCCTTCCATGGAAGCATGGAGGTTTCGATGGCGGTTGCGATCACACGAACGGATTTGTCGGCGCGTGAGCTTCGGGTTGCGGCGGCGAAGACGAAGGATGCGAAGGCGGCGCGGCGCATGCTGGCGATCGCACTGGTGCTGGAGGGGGTGGACCGCAAGACCGCCGCCGAGAGCTGCGGGATGGACCGGCAGACGCTACGGGGTGAGGAGGATCGGAAAACCGTCCAGTGGACGGTTTTCCCGACGAACGGGCACCGCTACAACGCCGAAGGGCTGGAGGGGCTGTCCGACCGCCGCTCGGCCGGGCCGAAGCCGCGGCTGAGCCCTGGGCAGAAGGCCGAGCTGGCCCGGATGGTGCGCGAGGGTCCCGACCCCGCCGTGGACGGGGTGGTGCGTTGGCGGCGCGTCGACCTTCAGCGCAGGATCGAGGCGCGCTTCGGCGTCACCATGCACGAGCGCACGGTGGGCAAGCAGTTGGCCGCGCTCGGATTTCGCCGCCTCTCGGTGCGCCCGCAGCACCCGAAATCCGATCCCGAGGCCCAGGAGGCGTTCAAAAAAACTTCGCCGCGACCGTAACCGGCGCCCTGCCGGATCACGCCCAGGACAAATCCTTGGAGGTGTGGTTCCAGGATGAAGCACGGGTCGGCCAGCAGGGCACGCTCACCCGCATCCGGGCCCCGCGCGGCAGTCGCCCACGCGCGCCTCGCGACACCCGCTACACCTGGGCCTACATTTTCGGCGCCGTCTGCCCCGAACGCGGAGCCACCGCCGCGCTGGTCATGCCCAACGCCGACACCGCCGCCATGAACGCCCACCTCGCCGAGATCTCCCGCACCGTCGCCGAGGGCGCACATGCCGTTCTCGTGCTCGACGGTGCCGGATGGCATGGCGCCAAGGCTCTGAAGGTGCCCGACAACATCACCCTGCTGCCGCTCCCGCCATACGCCCCGGAACTCAATCCGGTCGAGAACGTCTGGGCCTACCTCCGCGCCAACCGCCTCGCCATCTCCGTGTTCGAAACCTACGAAGACATCGTGGCACGATGCTGCGACGCTTGGAACTTCTTCGCTAAGGACATCGCCACTGTGCGCTCGATTACCACCCGAGAATACGCCAAAACGGTCAAAGACTAAGGCCGTTGGTATTATGCAAAATCCCATGCGCCGTGAACGATCATCGGCACCAGCAGGGTTCCGCTGGCACGGCGCAGGATGTAGAAGCCTGTGCCCGCCATGAAGGCGAAGAAGACCTGAAGTACCGCGCCTGCGAGGGGTAGCCCGAACAGCGCGTTGGGCAGGTGCAGAAGACCGAACAGCAGGGACGAGAAAAACCAGACCATGGTCTCGCTCTGCGTCGTGCCCCGCCAACCGACGACCAGGATCCCTCGGGTGAGTGCCTCTTCGTTGAAGCCGACAAGGATGCCAGCCGCAAGCAGCAACACCGTGATGGCCGACCACGTTGTCGTCACGAGGTTGATCCCGATGAAGCCCGCGACCACCAGCAGGATGATCCACATCGTCCATTTCGGAGCGCCGTGCGTCTTCTCGCGCATCACCGGCCCCCACCATCCCAGATACCTCAGGGCGGCAAAAAGGAAGAGGGCCCCAAAAGCAAAGGCAGAACGACGTTCGCGGAAATGTTGTCTGCCTCGGTCATCCTCATGTAGTTCGCGCCCGTGGCGTACCAGGTCGCGTAGATGATGAGGTTGTAGATCACGAACACGACGAACGCGACCTGCCAGCTTGGCTGGATTTTCATTCCATTCCACTTTGCCCTTGTTTCGGTCGCTCCGGTCATTGTCCGTCAAAGAAGCCTTCAATCGGGGAGATATCGTAGGTTTCGCCTCCGTCGTGATCGACGAGGCTCTTGTTTCCCGCAGATCACAGAACTCCTCCTGCGTGATGCCCACGACGTCCTTTCCGTCCACTGTGGTGATCGTCTCGCCGAGCGTCAGCCCGGCCTGATCCGCTGGACCGCCCTGCGGGATGCTCGAGACATAGACGCCGTCGGAATTGAAGCCGATTGATGCGGCCGAAGGGGAGGGAAGCGCGGGAAGCGTATCGCCCTCGAACAGCAGGTCGAGATGAATCGTCTGGGTCGCCCAGTCGAAGGTGGTCACGAAGTTCTTCAGGAAGGTATGACCCATGTTTCCGGCAAAACCCGGCGCCATTCCGTCCCCGACCGTGACCGGAACCTTCAGTTCTCTGTCACCAAAGCGGATTGGCAGGGTCGACACGGTCATCTGCATCCCGAATGCGCCCGCAGCGCCACCTGCAAGGGCGTTGCTTTTGGGTGCATTTTCGGGCAATTCCACGCCCGCCGACGCAAGATCAGCGGTATTGATTGTCGGCGGAATGCCGCCCCCTGTGTCCACGACGAATGTCAATGTTCCGTCACCCACACCGAGTTCGATACTCGGCGTCGGAGATGCCGTGTTCTCTTTGATCTGGAAGGGAATGGCGATTGCGCCCTCGATGTGGTCAAGCTGGCTCACGTCGGCGGCGACTGTGATCTCCTGCGCACCGTAGTCGATCTGCCAGACAGCGTTGCGCATCAGGGGCGCACCGATCAGGCCGTAGGGCGTGATGCAATAAAAGCCGTTGTTCTCTGACCAGCCGATCTCGCCCGTTGGTTGCCCGACGGGGAGCTTTCCTCCGATGGTCAGCTCCGACATCAGCATCAGCGGAGACCATACCAGATTGTTGCCACCTGCACGGCCGGCACTTTCAATGATCACGTCGCCCCCAAACGTGGAGTGCCCCCGCTGAAGTGGTCCACCGACTGGGATAGTCTTGTCCCGATTTTCAGGAGGACCAAGAGATGGCTGGCAAGCGCGACAAACCCGAAGACATCGTGTTGAAGCTACGACAGGTGGAAGTTCTGCAAGGGCGAGGAATGGCGATCGGCGACGCGGTGCGCCAGATCGGCGTCACCCGGCAGACCTGCTATCGATGGCGCAGGCAGTATGGTGGGATGAACCGTGATCAGCTCAAGCGGCTGAAGGAGCTCGAGACCGGGAACCAGAGGCTGCGGCGCGCGGTCTCGGATCTGACGCCGGACAAGATGATCCTGGCCGAGGCTGCCCGGGGAAGACATCTCAAGCCCTTCGCGCCGCCGCAAATGCATCGACCATGTGCGGCAGGCGCTCGGCGTATCCGAGCGCCGCGCCTGCCGCACCTTGGGCCAACATCGCTCCACACGGCGCAAGGTTCCGCATGGCCGATCCGACGAGGAACGGCTGACCGACGACATCATCGAGCTGACGCGCACCCACGGGCGTCACGGCTATCGGATGATCACCGGAATGCCGAACAACGCTGGCCCCCTCTCGGCAGAATTGCCTTGCAATTCGCCTGCCGGTCAACGGGCACGTGAACCACAAGCGGGTTGAGCGGATCTGGCGTCGCGAAGGGCTGAAAATTCCACAAAACAGGCGAAGAAGGGCCGGCTCTGGTTGGGTGACGGCTCCTGCGTGCGTCTCCGGCCGGAGCGGCCGAACCACGTCTGGTCCCACGATTTCGTCCAGGACCGGACCCATGACGGGCGGGTGTTTCGAACGCTCGACATCATCGATGAATACACCAGGGAGGCGCTCATGATCCGCGTCGATCGCAAGCTCAACTCAACCGATGTGCTGGATGCCCTCACGGATCTCTTCATGCCTCACGCGGGCCGCCGGAATACATCAGATCCGACAATGGCCCGAGTTCATCGCCCAGAGGGTCAGGGACTGGATCGGGGCCCCTCTCGGCAGATTGCTGCGCAATCGCCTGTCGGGCAATGGTCGGCGCGAAGACCGCCTTCATCGAGCCGGGATCGCCCTGGGAGAACGGCTGCTGCGAGAGCTTCAATGCCCGCTTCCGTGACGAGTTGCTGAATGCCGAGGTCTTCTACTCGCTCAGGGAGGCCCAGATCCTCATCGAAAACTGGCGCCGTCACTACAACACCGTCCGGCCGCAGAGTTCGCTGCGCTACCGACCTCCGGCACCAGAGGCCTTCGTCCCGACAGACCAGAGACCAACGATGCATTAACAATCAACCCGGACCACTCGATGGGGGCAGTCCAGTCCGCGCTCTCCTCGATCTCACCCCCGAACTGCATCGGAGGCGCCGGCAATTGCGCGCCGTTGATGGTTGTGGTGGCATTTGGCGCCCCGGAGGACGACTGCGCAGAGGCCGGCGGAGCAGTCTGCGCGAGCAGCGCTGCCCCTACGGCGACCAATGTTGAAGAAAAAAATTATGCATTGTGGCGATGCTCCGTGGACTTCGCATACAATTCCCGAGGTTTTTGCGCGTCCGACAAAGGGCATCTGCAAAGTGCGAGACACCGGCGCCCGTAAGACTAATTCTTTCCAAGCTATATCGGAGCCCTCGGGGCAGGCCAGTTTTTCGAACTTTGCTGCGAAAGCAAGTGTAACGGTGCCGCAAAGATCCTGAATTGATCTAAATCAAGTTGGAGCGGCGGTTCCACTATTCTGCGCCGCAGTCGCGGCAGGCAGCTCACCCGCCTCCTCTTGTCGAGGCAATGGCAATGAAAGTTTCTGAACAAGCGCAGCCTCAAAGGTTCGGTAACAAAATGCCCAGATAGCGGTGGAACTTCGATTCGGTCCGAAGGAACTTGCGTGTCACTCGCGGATGTTGCCGCTCATACCGTCCAAGAGTGCGTGGAGTACCCAATGCGCTGCGTCGGGATTGGTATTGAAGGGCATGCGCTCCAGACGCCCCTCTTTCACGCCCTTCTCGGCTTCAAAGACAATCCTGTCCTCCTTGATCGAGGCCATCACGTTCAGGTCGGCAAGGGTTTCCGGATCGATTGCGGTCGGATCGTCGGAAAGAATCACGAAGTCGGCGAGCTTGCCCACCTCGATGCTGCCCTTCCGATCTTCCTCGAAATGCTGCCAGGCGGGCCAGAGCGTCATGGCTTTCAGTGCGGTCATTACATCGACGCGTTGATGCGGTCCAAGTATGTCACCCGAACGTGTGCGGCGCGTCACCGTCGCCGACAGGATGCGCATGCTGTCTGGAAACGCCACCGGGGCATCGTGGTGGGAGCTGAACATCATGTCGCGCGTCCGCACCCAGCCGGTGGGCGAGATATTCTCTGCATTGATCGGCCCCACGGTATGATCGCGGTGCCAGTCTCCCCAGTAGAAAGTGTGCATTGGGAAAAGCGACGGGAATATGCCCAGACGCTTCAGTTTATCGACCTGATCTTCGCGGATGAATTGGCCGTGGATCAGGACCGGGCGCGTCTCCACGCCTTCGTTCGCTTTCTGGGCGACATCGATCGCAGTCAGCAGCATGTCGATGGCGCCTTCACCATTCGCATGGGTGAGAAGCTGAATTCCGTTTTCATAGGACCAGCTGACCGCATCCCGCACCTGTTCCATGGTGATGGAGGCGTAGCCGGAATACCCCGGAGGATAGTCGCCGACCGGATCGTAATAGGGACGGTCCCGCAAGGCGGTAAAGCCCTGGGGCGATCCGTCGATCGTGAGCTTGGCACCGCCTATTCGGATCCTGCCGGTGTATTCCATCGACGCGGTCCCAAGGATGAAGTCGCGCGCTTCGAGCACGTCAGGATAAACGACGACGTCGATATCCAGCTTGCCCTTGTCATCAAGCGCCTTGAGCGTCTCGACGATTTCGGGCGATGCGCGCCCTTCCTGCGCCGTCGTGTACCCGTAGCTGGCCCATAGATCGCTGCCCGCTTGAGCAAAGGCGGCAAAGGCGTCCGGTCCCAGCTTTGTCAGCAGCGGCAGCATGACCGAATAGAAGGCATACTCTTCCATGACACCATTCAGCGCACCGGTCTCGTCTCGCTGGAACACTCCGCCCGGCGGAATTCTCGACAGTGTCATTGATGTTGGCGAATTCCAGCGCCTTTGAATTTGCGACACCCAGGTGCGAAGACTGATGGACGATGATGATCGGAACGTCGGTCGAGACGGCATCCAGTTCCTGAACGGTCGGGTGGCGCAATTCCGCAAGCTGGCCGTTGTCATAGCCGAAGCCGATGACAAGGCCGGTTTGTTCGACCGCTTCGACATTTGCTTCCATCCATGCACGTAGGGTTTCCTGAAGCGAGGCGATGTCCGTCACTTCTCCATCCGGCGGCGCAAGAAGGTTGGCCGAAAGCGCCTGAAGGCCGCCTATAACGACATGTCCGTGCGCATCGACGAACCCGGGGATAAGGGTGCGGCCGTCGAGATCGAACATCCTCGTCTCGGGACCTTGATGCGTGGACACCTCGTCAAGCGTTCCGACCGCGATGATCCTTCCGTCCTTCACCGCGACGGCGTCCGCCTTGGGCTGATCGTCGTTGACCGTCAAGATCGGGCCGCCCGTATAAAGCGTGTCCGCAATGTGCTGTGCGAAGGCGGGATACGTCGCCACAATTCCAGCGACAAGAACTCCTGACCGCAAACAGTTCTTCCACATGCTACTTTTCCTATTCTGTTTCGTCATTTATCGAAAAGGTCGGGAGTGTAGGAAAGTTTCTTCCGGGGGTCATTCCGGCTTACGCAATCGAATCCATCCTGAGAACCATGTCTTCGACGAGCAACCAAACCGCGGAATACATGAAAATTCAGGTTTGCGACTTGCACCAAGTGATTTTCCATTGACGCTGCGGGCACTCTGCGAAGTCAACAAGTGTTCGTGCGCGTCAGTCAAGTCTGAAGATGGACACAGCTGACACTGATGCTTACTCGCGAGCAGCATTCGCCTCTTTGTGCACGCCTGCGGCAGCGCAGCATGAAGCTGTTTTCCACGATCGGGGCAATGTCTGCTTCCGAGACTTGGCCAGGTGCAGCTCGCGATCGCGGCGAAGGTCGGTTCACCGCCCAACCCTTCCGATGCCCTTCGCGGTCGCGGCGGAGATCGAACGCCCGCAGCGAATGGACGGAAGGTCCGGAGGGTGTGTGGAAACTCCGCTGATCGCGATGCCCACTGTTGTTTTGGACTTTTGCGTCCCTTTTGGCGTGAGATCGTCGTTCCGATCGACAGGATGGATTGTCGGGCGGGCGGTGGCCACTTGGGGCAGATATGGCATTTTGGGCGCAAATTGCAGGGCAAACGAGGGCTCTTACGCCTTCATCCCGTCGATCATTGCCGGAATGCCCATGATCTTCATCACGCGGGTCATGTTGTAGGCCAGCACATGCAGCGCCATCTCTGTGGCGACGTTTTTCAGCCGTCTCATTTTGAAGTGTGTGGCCCCCATCCAGGATTTGATCGTGCCGTAAGGATGCTCGACGGTCATGCTGCGGACGGCCAGTTGCGTTGGATCTTCGTCCAGCCGTTCCTGCACCCGCTCCAGCACGTCCTCGTGCTCCCATCTGCGGACACGCCGCTCTTTTGACGTCGTGCATTTGGTTTTGATCGGACATTCAGCGCAGGCCCCCGACCAATACGACCCGATGGCTTTGCCGTCCTGCTGGCCGGTAAATCTGTAAGTCAGGCTCTCGCCTGCGGGGCAAACATAGACATCCAGGCCGCTGTCACAGGCGAAGTCAGCCTTATCAAACTGGCCACGCGCAGCGGCGTTTGAGGTCATGGGTTTGGGGACAACAACCGAGATGCCAGCGTCTTCGCTGGCGACGATTTCTTCGCCTTTGTAATAGAAATGAGCTCAAGGTTGCGCCCGCACTCCCGTTCCAGCCGCCGCGACGACTGGACCTGGTTCAAGTAACCGTAGAGATAAATCCGCAGCATCAGCCCAGGATGATAACCCGGCCGACCCGTGGCAGCAGCCTGCGCGTTGAAGCCAAGCGTCGACAGACCAAGCATGTCTGCAAAGGCATCAATCGCACGGACAGGGCTGTTCTCGTCAACATGATCGTCGAGACACTCAGGCAACAACATCGTCTGCCGGCGATCCAAACCTTCGATAAATCGCGTCAACAATAACCTCCGTATCAAATACGGAAATCATAGCATCAGTCTGGTCAGATTGGGGGAGTTTTCACACAGCCTCCGGACCTTCCGTCCGTTCGCTGCAGCCGCTCGGTTTCCGCCACGCCTGTGAGCGCCTTCGAAAGAGAGGAAGGGTTCCACGAGCCAAATCCCATACGAAATCGCGGACATCAAGGTGTCCGGGACATTCGGCGGGGTGTTTCGGCTGGCGGGCTGACCATGGACCATCATCTCAATGTTCTTGCTGTGTTTGTAGTCCAGTTCCCTGGCTTCACCATAGCCGTCTTCATCATCTCAGCCCTCCTCCTCGAGACTGGCGACCTCGCCGAGATCGGTCGAAGTCTTGAGCCAGGTCGGCCCGCCGGGACCGGTTTCCTCGAAATCCGCGATCAGCGCGACGCTGGCCGGCAGGGTCGAGAACGGTGCGAGTTCCTTGTCGTCTTCCTCGATGGCGGCGATCGCCTCCTCCGCGGTTGGTCGCCTCGCTTCGTCTCAGGTTCCATGCCTCAATCTCCTTTACGTGTACTGAACAGGAGATCGCTTCGATGGCGGCCCCGCGGAAACGCATCTGGGGTCTCGGCGGGGAGACAGTCCGTTTCCAGTTTTCCTTGAGGTCAGACCCAGGCATGAAATGAGCGAAGGAGTTGGCTACCGGAGAGTTGACCGCGCTCGGGCGCGTGTTGACACAGCGACACTTGCGCGTAGATACTACCCAGTAGCATATAGTCGGAGCCGACATGAGCGTGAAAGCGTCGATTTCCCTCACAGATGCCCAGGAGGCCTACGCGCGTGACCTCGTTGCCCAGGGCAGATACCCGAGCCTGAGCGCGGTTCTTCAGCAAGGGCTGGAGCTTCTGCGCGAACAGTCCCGGACCACCGATGCTCTGCGGGAAGTGCTCGACCGGCGCCGTGCGGGCCCCTTCGTATCGCTGGACGAGGGCCGGCAGGCGACATGCGACATGATCGCACGAAAGCGCAGCGATCGTGGCCTATGAGGTCATCCGCGCCGCGGATGTCGCTCTCGACCTCGAACTGATCTTCGATTTTCTCGTCGATGCCGCGGAAGGGTTCGGCGAAGACACGGAGGCCGCGTTCCGGCGCGCAGAACAACGCCTCGACGAGATCGAAGCCGGCATGGAAGGTCTGGGCGAAGTCCCCCACCAGGGCACGCTGAAGCCGCATCTGGGCAACGGGATCCGCAATGTCACGAAGGGCCGCGCCGTCTACTATTTCGAGGTCGACGATGACGAGCAGATCGTCCGCATCCTGGCGGTGTTCTTCGGCGGCCAGGACCACGAGGCGCGCATCCTGTTGAGACTGCTCAGCCAGTCCTGACAGGGAACCGGGCACATCGCCCACTTCGTTCGACCGCGCCCTTGCGGATCTCACCGGTCCAGCCCCTTGCTCCCGAAAACGCTCGGGGCATCCAGCGCCGGGATTGGTGCGAAATCGCGCAACGGCCCATGCGCCGCCTCGATGACGTCCCGCGGGTCTTCCCCGGTCCGGACGAGGACCAGACAGATCTCGACCCTTGCGCGCGGCACATCCCTGCGGATCCGGGCGGCGTTAAGGCCAAAACCCCTCACACCGCTATTGATATCATTCATAGCGGCGCGAGGGTTTTTCCGGGTGCGGCCCAGCCAGTTTTCCGCTTTCTTCTCCTTGGAGAAGGCGTCGGGGGCGCATTTCGGCAGTTCCTTGGCGGCGAGGATCAGGGTTCGGTGGCCGCGCGGTCTCCAGCAGCGCCTTTCCCAGCCGATCCGGTCCCGCGATGAGAGCATCGAGACAGACGAGGTTGTCGACCGGCAGCCCGGGAATGTGAATATTGCAGACCAGGATCACCCGCTTGCAATAGGGCGCACGGGCGAGACGCAGGCGCTCCACCAGCTGGCGGGTGCAACACTCCCGATGCTGCATCTGGATTTCCCGGATCCGCTCGTCGGGGTGGACCCGCACTGGCACCGCGACGCTCTCCCCTGACGTCATCTCGAAGGGGACAAGCACTTCGGGCATCTGGCGGCGCCCGTTCTCGTCGGCCTCGACGAATTCCAGCGGCTGGTCATCCCGGTCGCCGAAAAGGCTGCGGCCCTGGTCCTCGAGGGCCCCCACCGGCAACTCGTTCCGGCCCAGGACGATGACCGTGGAGTAGTTCTCGTAGCGGTTCGAGCCGAGCGCCCGGTCCACGAACCAGAGCCAGCTCGCCCCGAAGAGCTTCTCACGGAGCATGATCGCGACAGCCTCAGCATCGGGCGTCGTCGCGGATACCAGGCCTGCCTCCTCGAAGAATCTGCGGGCCACTTTCTTGGTGCAGCCCACAAGCACACCGCCGGCGTGGTCGTTCAGGTCGCGCGCGACCTCATTTTCGATCAGCATCCTGCACTTCCGGCGCAGGCCGGCCGAGTCGAGCAGGCGCGTCGTGCTCATCCTGAGGTTCGAGACCTGGGTGATTTCTGCGCGGGGTTTCAGCCGCTGGGTGCAGACCTCGATCCCCGGAAAGAAGGTGCCGAGAATGGTCGCGTTGGCATCCGCGTCGAGGATCAGCGCCGGATGTTGCCGAGGACCTTCCTTGAACCGTGGTAGACGATCTCCTCGACCTGGGCCGTGCCGCCGTCGGCGGCCGTGTAGGTGCGGGTGCGCAGTGTCACGCGATCCGGCGTCGCGCGTCCGACGTCCCGGGCATCGGCCAGGGCCTCCCAGATGGCGGCATAGCGATGGGCGGCGGATTTGCAGGCCTGAATCCGGGCGAGCGCGTCGATCTGCTCTTCGTCAGTCATGTCCGGCTTGATCGCCGGCAACTGGTCGACGTTGTCCCGCTCCTTCTTCGCGAAGGCGCGGAAATCGTCCGCGTGATAAGGAAGCGCCGACAAGTCGCGCTCTGCACCGAGCGCGTCGATCACGGTAATCGCGGCATTGCCAGAGAACTGACCCTGAGCATTGCGGAGCGGGGAAGCCGAGCCGGCAGAGGCATCGACGTTGGAGGCGGGGGTGGGATGTGCATGATGTGTCATGCACATAATTTCGGATCGCGCGTGCGCGCGGGGTGACAACCGACACTAACGCAAATCGATTATTGCCTGTGATTTTAGGTAATAAGCGCGGGAAGGTACCGGGTCCTCGGATCAAGTTGCGTGTTGCTCTGGACTGCCCCCATCGAATGGTCCGGGTGGATTGTTAATGCATCGTTGGTCTCTGGTCTGTCGGGACGAAGGCCTCTGGTGCCGGAGGTCGGTAGCGCAGCGAAGTGCGGCCGGACGGTGTTGTAGTGACGGCGCCAGTTGTCGATGAGGATCTGGGCCTCCCTGAGCGAGCAGAAGACCTCGGCATTCAGCAACTCGTCACGGAAGCGGGCATTGAAGCTCTCGCAGCAGCCGTTCTCCCAGGGCGATCCCGGCTCGATGAAGGCGGTCTTCGCGCCGACCATTGCCCGACAGGCGATTGCGCAGCAATCTGCCGAGAGGGGCCCCGATCCAGTCCCTGACCCTCTGGGCGATGAACTCGGGGCCATTGTCGGATCTGATGTATTCCGGCGGCCCGCGTGAGGCATGAAGAGATCCGTGAGGGCATCCAGCACATCGGTTGAGTTGAGCTTGCGATCGACGCGGATCATGAGCGCCTCCCTGGTGTATTCATCGATGATGTCGAGCGTTCGAAACACCCGCCCGTCATGGGTCCGGTCCTGGACGAAATCGTGGGACCAGACGTGGTTCGGCCGCTCCGGCCGGAGACGCACGCAGGAGCCGTCACCCAACCAGAGCCGGCCCTTCTTCGCCTGTTTTTGTGGAATTTTCAGCCCTTCGCGACGCCAGATCCGCTCAACCCGCTTGTGGTTCACGTGCCCGTTGACCGGCAGGCGAATTGCAAGGCAATTCTGCCGAGAGGGGGCCAGCGTTGTTCGGCATTCCGGTGATCATCCGATAGCCGTGACGCCCGTGGGTGCGCGTCAGCTCGATGATGTCGTCGGTCAGCCGTTCCTCGTCGGATCGGCCATGCGGAACCTTGCGCTGTGTGGAGCGATGTTGGCCCAAGGTGCGGCAGGCGCGGCGCTCGGATACGCCGAGCGCCTGCCGCACATGGTCGATGCATTTGCGGCGGCGCGAAGGGCTTGAGATGTCTTCCCCGGGCAGCCTCGGCCAGGATCATCTTGTCCGGCGTCAGATCCGAGACCGCGCGCCGCAGCCTCTGGTTCCCGGTCTCGAGCTCCTTCAGCCGCTTGAGCTGATCACGGTTCCTCCCACCATACTGCTTGCGCCATCGATAGCAGGTCTGCCGGGTGACGCCGATCTGGCGCACCGCGTCGCCGATCGCCATTCCTCGCCCTTGCAGAACTTCCACCTGTCGTAGCTTCAACACGATGTCTTCGGGTTTGTCGCGCTTGCCAGCCATCTCTTGGTCCTCCTGAAAATCGGGATAAGACTATCCCAGTTGGTGGACCACTTCAGCGGGGGGCACACCAACTGCTTCGAGACGGTGCATTTGAACTTTGCACAAAATCTGCCGCCCGGTCTTTTCGATGCTCATGCGGAGCAAGTTGACCTTGGCTTTGCGCTTTGGCTATAGTTTCAGTTTCCCCAAGACGATCTCGTTCACGGGTTCGAGCGTTCTCGCACGATCCTGTGGGTCATGCTGTCAGGCGAGGCGTGTCATACAGAAAGTTTCTTTGAAACGATCTCGTTCACGGCCTTGGGGTTGGCCTTGCCGCCGGTGGCCTTCATGACCTGGCCCACGAACCAGCCGGCGAGCTTTGGGTTCTGCTTGGCCTTTTCCACCTGCGCGGGGTTGGCGGCGATGATCTCGTCCACGGCCGCCTCGATCGCGCCGGTGTCGGTGACCTGGCGCATGCCGCGATCGTCTACGATCCGCGCGGGGTCGCCGCCTTCGACATAAACGATCTCGAAGAGGTCCTTGGCGATCTTGCCGGAGATGTCGCCCGTCGCGATCAGGTCGATGATTTGCCCTAGTTGCGCGGGGCTCACCGGGCTTTCGGTGATGTCGTGATCTTCCTTCTTCAGCCGGCCGAAGAGTTCGTTGATGACCCAGTTCGCGGCCTGCTTGCCGTCGCGGCCTGTCGCCACTTCTTCGAAATACGCGGCGCTCGTCACGTCCGCCGTCAGTACGGAGGCGTCGTAATCCGAGAGGCCGAAATCGGCGATGTAGCGCGCCTTTCGCGCGTCGGGAAGTTCGGGCAGGTGGGCGGCGAGGTCATCGATCCAGCCCTGTTCGATCTCCAGCGGCAGGAGGTCGGGGTCGGGGAAATAGCGGTAGTCGTGCGCCTCCTCCTTTGAGCGCATCGACCGGGTCTCGCCCTTGTCCGGATCGAAGAGGCGGGTTTCCTGCACGACCTTGCCACCGCCCTCGACGATGGCGATCTGGCGGCGCGCCTCTGCGTCGATGGCCTGTTGGATGAACCGCATGGAGTTCATGTTCTTGATCTCGCAGCGGGTGCCGAGGTGGGCGAAATCCTGTGTCTCCTGATAGTTCTCGTAATCGCCGGGCGTGCAGATCGAGACATTGACGTCGGCGCGCAGGTTGCCGTTCTGCATGTTGCCGTCGCAGGTGCCGAGATAGAGCATGATCTGGCGCAGTTTGGCGATATAGGCGGCGGCCTCCTCCGGCCCGCGGATGTCGGGGCGGGAGACGATCTCCATCAGGGCCACGCCGGTGCGGTTGAGGTCGACGAACGACAGGGCCGGGTCCATGTCGTGGATCGACTTGCCCGCGTCCTGCTCGAGGTGGATGCGTTCGATCCGCACGAGGCGCGCGCGACGGGTGCCGGTCTCGTCGGTGCCCATCTCCACCAGCACCTCGCCCTCGCCCACGATCGGGTGGTAGAGCTGGCTGATCTGGTAGCCCTGCGGCAGGTCGGGGTAGAAATAATTCTTGCGGTCAAAGGCTGACGCCAAGTTGATCTGCGCCTTGAGCCCCAATCCGGTGCGCACCGCCTGAGCCACGCATTCCTCGTTGATGACCGGCAGCATTCCGGGCATGCCGGCGTCGACGAAGGCGACGTTGGAATTGGGCTCGGCCCCGAATTGCGTGGAGGCGCCGGAGAAGAGCTTCGCGCGGGTCGAGACCTGGGCGTGGACTTCCATCCCGATCACCAGTTCCCAATCCTGTTTCGCCCCGGCGATCACCTTGGGTTTCGGGGGCTCGAATGTCAGGTCAAGCATCGGCGCGGCCTCGTGGTCACAATGTCACGCGGCTTGATAGGACAGGGCGGACGTGCGGGCAAGGCCGTCTGCGGCGCGAGGCGAGGGGAGGCTGGCGGAGATGCGCCGTTTTGGCGCGACGGGAACGGTCTGCTTGCCTGCGGCGGGGCGGGCGAGGCATACTGCGAGAATGATGTGGGGGATGATGACAGGTTTGCGCCGTTCGGCGGTTGTGTTCGTTGCGTGTGGCTTGGCCTCGATGGCTCAGGCAACCGGCGAGAGCGGCGAGAACAACTCTTCGGTCGGCACCGTAGCGGAGGCCGCCGACAGCGATGCGGCGTTGGGGTCCGTGCGGCCGCGCACGCGTTGGGAGCACCGCGAGCGGCACCCGCGCTGGAATCGCGGCGCGTTGCAGGCGTTGCGTACTCATGGCCGCGCGCTGGTCGAGATGGTGCCGGACGACATCGCCTTCTGGTGTCCCGGCTACCAGGTGCAGGACGACGAGCGGCGGCGGCATTTCTGGGTCGGGTTTCTCTCCGCGTTGGCAAAATACGAAAGCACCTACAAGCCGGATGCAGTTGGCGGCGACGGGCAATGGTACGGGCTCCTGCAGATCCTGCCGGGGACCGCTCAGAGTTACGACTGCAGGGCGCGCAGTGGCGATGCGCTGAAGGACGGGGCGGACAACTTGAGTTGTGCGCTGCGGATCATGGCGGTCACCGTTCCGCGCGATGGCGTGATCCAGGGAAAGGACGACCAGTGGCTGGGCGTCAGCGCCGACTGGGGTCCGCTCCGGAGCAAGGACAAGCGGAAGGAGATGGCCGACTGGCTGAAGTCGCAGCGTTACTGCCGGGTGCCGGATCGTGAGCGCGCCGGCGTGGTGCAGGACTCCGAAGCGCAATAACCGGGCTCAGCCACAGCGGTCAGGTGTTGTTGCCGTCGCGAAACGAATGTTCTACCTCTCGCGCGATTCAGGAACGAGAGGGCCGGGCATGTACACGGAAAAGCAGGGGTTGAAGGTCGACCAACAGCTGGTGGACTTCGTCGAGGGACGGGTTCTGCCGGGTCTGAACATTGCCGCCGATGCGGTGTGGACCGGGCTGTCTGAGTTGGTGCACGATCTCGGGCCGAAGAACCGGGCGCTGCTGGAGCGGCGCGAGGAGCTTCAGGCTCAGATCGACAGCTATCATCTCGAGCACAGGAACCAGACCCGCGACGTCGAAGGTTATCGCAAGTTTCTTGAGGAAATCGGCTACCTCGTGCCGGAAGGCCCGGATTTCGAGGCGGAGACGGAGAACGTCGACCCCGAGATTTCGCAGATCGCCGGGCCGCAATTGGTGGTGCCGATCACCAATGCCCGATTCGCGCTCAATGCCGCGAATGCGCGGTGGGGGAGCCTCTACGATGCATTCTACGGCACCGACGCGATGGGCTCGCTGCCGCCCAAGGGGGGCTATGACCGGGGGCGCGGCGCGCGGGTCGTGGCGCGGGCGCGGGTGTTCCTAGACGACGCGTTTCCGGTGGTCGGAACCTCGCATGCCGACGCAAGGCGGTATCACGTCGAGGGTGGCGCGCTGCTGGTCGACGATCACCCGCTGGAGCAGCCGGCGAAGTTCGCGGGCTATCGCGGTCACCGCAAGGCGCCGGACGCAGTGCTGCTGAAGAACAACGGGCTGCATGTGGAGCTGGTCTTCGACCGGACCCATCCGATCGGCGCGCGCGATCAGGCAGGGCTCGCCGACGTGCGGATGGAGGCGGCGGTCTCGGCGATCATGGACCTCGAGGACTCGGTGGCCTGCGTCGATGCGGAGGACAAGGTCGCGGCCTACGGCAACTGGCTGGGGCTGATGGCGGGCGATCTCTCCGCGACCTTCGAGAAGGGCGGGAAAGAGATGACTCGCGCGCTGGAGGAGGACCGGCTGTTCACCGCGCGGGATGGCTCGGACCTGCGGCTCAAGGGCCGTGCGCTGATGCTGGTGCGCAACGTGGGCCACCTGATGACCAATCCGGCTGTACTGGATCGCGACGGGAACGAGGCATTCGAGGGTCTGCTCGACGCGATGATCACCACGCTCATCGCGATGCATGACCTGAACCGCGCGGGGGGCAATTCGACCGAGGATTCCGTCTATGTCGTGAAGCCCAAGATGCACGGACCTGACGAGGTGGCCTTTGCCGACGAGATCTTTGCCCGCGTGGAGGACACGCTGGGGCTGCCGCGTTTCACCGTGAAGCTGGGGATCATGGACGAGGAACGACGCACGAGCGCGAACCTCAAGGAATGCATCCGGGCGGCGAAGCATCGCGTGGCGTTCATCAATACCGGGTTCCTCGACCGGACCGGAGACGAAATTCACACCTCGATGGAGGCGGGGCCGTTCAGCCGCAAGGATTTCATCAAGCGCAAGACGTGGATCCAGGCCTACGAGAACCTGAACGTCGATATCGGCCTCGAATGCGGGCTGCAGGGTCGGGCGCAGATCGGCAAGGGCATGTGGGCCGCGCCCGATGCGATGGCGGCGATGCTGGAGCAGAAGATCGAGCACCCCAAGGCTGGCGCCTCCTGCGCCTGGGTGCCGTCGCCCACGGCGGCGGTGCTGCATGCGCTGCACTATCACAAGGTCGATGTTCACGCGGTGCAAGAAAAGCTCGCGAAGGGCGGGCGGCGCGCGCATCTGGACATGCTGCTCGACATTCCGACGGCGAGTTACCAGAAATGGACGCCGTCGCAGATTGCGCGCGAGGTGGAGAACAACGCGCAAGGAATCCTCGGGCTACGTCGTGCGCTGGATCGACCAGGGGGTCGGCTGTTCGAAAGTGCCCGACATCAACGATGTGGCGCTGATGGAGGACCGGGCGACCTGTCGGATCTCCGCGCAGCACATCGCGAACTGGCTGCATCACGGGGTGGTGTCAAAAAATGACGTCATGGCGGCGCTGAAGAAGATGGCGGCAGTCGTCGACGAGCAGAACGCAGGCGATCCGCTCTACCATCCGATGTCGCCGGGGTTCGACGGGCTCGCCTTCAAGGCGGCTTGCGATCTTGTCTTCGAAGGGCGCTCGCAGCCGTCGGGCTATACGGAACCGGTGCTGCACCGGCGTCGGATCGAGCTGAAGGCCGCGGGTTGAGAGAGGCGTGTCGGACGGGCCTTGCCCGCCCGACCGACGCGAGGGGGCTGTCTGCCCCCTCGCACTCCCCCGAAGGTATTTCGGGACCCAAAGAAGATGTGCGGTGGCGAGGCGGTTGGTGGGCTCGGGCATGCCGCGTGCGAACGCCCGATTTGCGGGCATGTGCGCAGATGCAGGGCGGAGGCGCGTATGCTGTCTCTTAACTCTTGGGGCGTAACACTGTACATCAGGAACAACCCAGTCGATCGAGGAGTGCGATGACCCGCCCCAGAATTGGTATCATCTGCAATTCGCACCTGTTGAACGAAGAATATCCCGTCCATGTGGGCGGAACGATGATTTCCTGTGCGATCGCGTCCGTTTCCGGGTGCATGCCGCTGCTGGTTCCGGCCGATCCCAAATACGTATCGGTGGTGGAACTTCTGGACACGTGCGATGGCTTCCTGTTCCCCGGCGGGCGGCCGAACGTGCATCCGGAGGAGTATGGCGAGGCGGAGACG
Organism: uncultured Alphaproteobacteria bacterium; assembly: GCA_963721175.1. Lineage (GTDB taxonomy): Bacteria > Pseudomonadota > Alphaproteobacteria > Rhodobacterales > Rhodobacteraceae > Aliishimia. Next base: position 214,284 of record CAVRIG010000011.1, read on the forward strand.
GAGGCCCACGGGGCCTTCGACCGGGCGCGCGACACGATCGCCCTTCCGCTGCTGCGTGCGCTGGTGGAGCGTGGCCAGCCGTTTCTGGGCGTCTGCCGCGGTTTCCAGGAATTGAACGTGGCCATGGGTGGCTCGCTCTATCCCGAGATCCGCGATCTGCCCGGGCGGATGAACCACCGGATGCCGCCGGACGGAACGCTTGAGGAGAAATTCGCGCTGCGCCACGTGGTGCGGTTCATGAAGGATGGCCCGTTCCACCGCCTGATGGGCGCACAGGAGGTCATGACCAATACGCTCCACGGTCAAGGGATCAAGACGGCGGGGCAGCGGATCGTGATCGACGGCGAGGCGCCGGACGGCACGGCGGAAGCGATTTTTGTCGAGGGCGCGCCGGGATTTGCGCTTGCGGTCCAATGGCATCCGGAGTGGGAGGCGGGCAACGACCCGGTGTCACGGCCGCTCTTCGAAGCGCTCGGCGACGCCGCGCGCGCATGGGCAGAGGGCCGGCGGCCCGGAATCCTGCGATCGGCGTGAAATCCTGATTTGTCAGCGTGCTCCTGCGACAGGCGCAATGACCGCGCGGTCTCCTAAAGCGTGGATCGGCCGTGTAACATCGACCCCTGTCTCGGGATGATCGGCGTGCAAAACTGACCCTTACGGCAGATCTCGACGAGGGAGCGCAAATCATGATCCATGGGGACATGGTGCAGCAGCGCACGAGGCCGGAAAGCGGATCAAGGGCAGGACATGAGAAAACCGACATTCACCATTTTCTGCGCACTCGCGCTCGTCATGGGATGCAGCGGCATCACCGGAGATCGTGTCGTGGTCAGAGGCACCGGGCCCGACGAACTCCTGAAATTGCGATACGGACCCAGCCTCGGGTACAAGGTGAAGATGGGCCTGCCGGACGGTACCGAGTTGATCCGACGCGATTGCGTCACCGAATTGGGCCAGCTCTGGTGCCAGGTTTCTCTCGCGACCTCGCCGGACGTGACCGGGTATGTCTCGGCCGATTATCTCAGGGCTCCCTGACCCATTGTCTCACGCAATCCTCGGGCGAGAATCTTGGGCTGACACTGCAGTCCGGCTCCCTCGATTTCGCAGATGCCAGAACCTTACTCCTCGAGCGTGATGGTGTCCCGCAAGGTCAAGCTCTCGAAATCCGAGACGAGGATCCGCAGGGAGACATCCCATTCACCCGGCGTCGGCAACATCACCGGCCCGGCGCGCCAGAGCCCGTCCTCACCGGGTCGCGCGTCGATCCGGAGCGGCTCGATCCCCGCGGCGGGCATGGCAAAGGTCACCGCGACCTCCTGCGGAACAAGCTCCTCGAAGGCGCCGGTCTGAAATTCGACCGCCACGCCCACGGTCCCGGCGCGGCCCGGGGTCAACGTCATGTCGACCATCGCCCGGTCGGTGTGGATGTGAACGGAAACCGGCTCGGCGGGCGGGACCAGGGCGCGGGGCGGCGGCGTCAGCCGGAACGCCGACGCGAGCGCGAGGATCAGAAGGCCAAGGACGATCTCCACGCGGATCGCGCGGATTATCCGGGAAGCGGCGTCGGGGGCGCCGGCGGCGAGCGCCGGCATCAGCACCAATCGGTTGCGCGCGGCGAAGGCCAGAAGGATTAGGACGAGCACCAGCTTCGCGCCGAGCAGCGTGCCGTAGGCCGGTCCGATGAGCGCGGGAAGGTCGCCACCCGTCTGCGCCCAGATCAACGCTGCACCGCTCGCCAGCAGGAGCGCGACCATCGGGACCGCCAGAGCGGAGAAGCGCCGGAGCACAACCTGCCGACCAGCACCGCGCAGGGCGAAAAGGAGGGGCAACAACGCTCCCAGCCAGAAGATCAGCGCGATCGAATGGAGCGCGATCGCGGGCGCAGTCAGCCAGCGGGGCGGCGCCGCCGAAGCATGGCCCGAGACTGCGAAGGAAACCCCCGCGAGAACCCATGCGCCGAGGGCCAAGGCGACGGCCGCCCGACCGGGCCCAGCCTGCAGGGCGAAGAGAGCCAAGGCGGCGGCGCAAGTGGAGAGGGCGACCGTGAGCGCAAGCGGGGCCGTGGCCACAGCCTGCCAGGGCGTGATGGTCAGCAGGGCGGTTGGGGGAAGCGTCACCAGGTCGAGCCCCTGTGCGCCCAGAAGTGCCAACCCGGCGGGGACGGACAGGATGGCGGCGAGCCGGCCGAAGCGTGCTGGTCCCGGATCCGAGGATCCCCGTGCGACCAGCACCGCGAAGACGGCTGAACCCACCGCCACGACGAGGGCCGCTGTGAGGAGCAACCGCAAGAAGGCGACCGCCCGCGCGGTCCCGCTGGCGGTCTCCACCGATGCGGGAGGTGCTGCCGAGGCGCCCCCGATGTGGAAGGTCAGCGTGCCGCCCACGGGGTGCCCGTCGGCGGAGACGACGCGCCAGGACAGGAGGTGCGTGCCGTTTCCCAGCGCCGCGCGAAGAGGCACCGTCAGCGTCTCGTTCGCGGCCGCACCCTCGACCTCCCTTGTCGTTCCGTCCGGGCCGATCAGCCGCAGGCCGAGCGGCGAGATCGGCTCGTTGAACGTCAGGACGATCTCCGTCGGCGCCGAAGCCACCGCCGCATCCTCTGCGGGCGCGGACGCCCGGAGTTGCGCATGGGCAAGCGCCCCGCCGGGCAGGGCAAGCGTCAGCAGGAACAGGAGTGCGGCGAGCGGGCGCATGTCGGTCAGGCGGTGCGGAGCGGGCGCGCAGGAAGACCCATCGCGGCTGCCATGCCGATCAGTGACTGTCACCGCTCGCCGGCAAGACCATCACGCCCGGCGCTGGACCTTCCAGTTCGTGGCTGTCCTGACCTTCGGCCGGGATCTCGATCCAACGCTCCGCGCCGTTCGCGCATTCCTGGACCGCGGGGATGTAGAGCATCTCGCCGGCCGGCACGCGATCGGTCACGCGGGCGCGGAACACGAACTCGTCGTAATACGCCTCGGGCAGTTCGCCGGACCAGATGATCTCCCGCACGCCTTCGGTGAGCGTGTTGCCATAGTAGTCGTAGCTGTTCTCGTAGGCACCGGTCACGGTCTCGAGCTCCCAGCCCGCCTTGACCATCGGCTGCGCCGCGATCAGTCCCTCGGGGATCTGGATGCGCACGCGCAACGTCGCCTCTTCGCCGCAGCCATGCGGCACCCGCAGGGTCAGGCGGGCTGTTTCGCCCTGGACAACTTCGGCTTCGGCGAAGGTGGCATGGGCCGTCGCCTGCGAGGCAAAAGCCATCGGCAGTGCGAAGGCGGTCATCGTCAGCATGTGTTTCATGATGTCAGCTTTCATGATTTCGTCTCATCTGGATTGGGTTGCCGGTCAGGGCCGCAGGAGGCCCAGGCTTATGCGGCGCAAAGATCGGGCACTTGATCCGCGCACGTCGCCATCCCCAGTCGAGCAATTTATGAGGAAACCGGCGCAAGCCGATGCCGGAGGCGCGGCGGACGCCCGACGACTTCCGGGACCAGGCCTCGATGGGGCCGGCTGGAAGCGATCAGGCGGCTTGAGTAAGTGGAGGCCCGCGCGTTGGTGGCCTGCGCAAAGGATCGACCGTTCCGCGGAATGTCGTCTGAGGCGGAGGACTAGCCGCCACCCATTCCACCTGGGCCACGATCTCGAGTGCCGCAGGAACCTGGGCGAGGATCTTTGCGATGACGCACGCGGGACATTTGCCGCCGGTTGGCGCGCCATCGTGAGAGCCACAGATATCGGACAGCGACCCGCCAGCCGCGAGATAGACCATGAGTGCGGGATCGACCTTGCCGGCTTGGACGGGCCGATGCGCGAACGACACGAGGGTCAGCGACAGCGCACACAGCACTGAGGCGAAACGAATCCATCCACTGCCGCGGAGCTTGGTCATGGCGGCGAGCTTAGGCTTGGTGTGTGCGGCAGGCAATCAAAGGATGATGCGCCCCCGACGTTCGCTGCCGCCTCCGGGCGCGACGGTACCAGCCTCGCCGGCGATCCAAAACCTTTGGCCTTTTATGGATCAAGCGCGACGCCTTCGCGCCAACCGGTTCACAGCGCGACGATGTGGTTGTCCCAGGCGCAATCGACGCGGGAGAGCGGTGCCGGTCCTGCCGCGTCGATCGAGATCAGCCCGCCCAACCCGTCGCTCGCGAGATATCCCTTCCCCCTCGGCGCAAGCCCGCAGACATCCGTCCGTGACACTGCTCCGGTGAACGTGCCGTCCGCCGTGAACCTGTGCAAGCGCCCGCCCCGCGGGGAGGTGATGGCGATTTCGGCGCCGTCGCCGCTGAAGGCGACGCTGCCGGCATAACCCTGCATCGCCAGTTCATCGGCGAGCGGCGCCTCGGCCAGCACCGGCGCGATCCCGCGGCGGTGAAGTCCCAAGAGCGGCGGTGCGGCGCCGTCCCGGCCTTCCCATTGCATCGCGAAGCCGACCAGACCGTCGGCGCGGATCGCGAGGTGGCGGATCGAATTTTTCCACAGATCGGATTCAAGTTCGACCTGATCGAGGCCCGTGCCTTCCAGATCCTGGTAGGTCAGGTTGGGCCGCATCGTGGGGATGTTCAGCTTGGTCCGGTCGGAAGGGTCGGTGGCGATGCCGCCATTGGCGATCACAAGCGTCGCGCCGTCCGGCATCAGGCGCAGGTCGTGCGGGCCGATCCCGCCGCTCGGCCGTTCGCCGACCCGCCGGTAGCCCGCTTCCACATCCCAAAGGCCGATCATGCCCGCGCTGTCTTCGGCGCGCTGCTCGCTTGTCAGCAGGAGCGCGCCACCTTTGGCGAATACGCCGTGACCGTTGAACTGCAGGCCATTCGGGGGCGTGAGGCGATGCAGCACGCTGCCTGTCGCGCAGTCGAGCACCAGTGCGAACCGCCCCGGTCGACGGGCGAAGGCCACGGCCTCTGCACGGGACGGATGGCCCGCTCCGGCATGACCACGGGCGGCCAGCGGAATTTGGAACGTGACGCCGCCATTCGTGTCGAGACCGAAGAGCGCGAAGTCGCCATCGGGCGCGCGTGCGGCGGCGAGGAACGCCGGATTGCCGACGGCGGCCCATCCGAGGCGTGGGGCCGTGCCCGCGGCAAGAAGCGCGGCGAGGAAAGTGCGTCGGGTCGTCATCGTGTCAGTCTCCGTCCAGCGAATTGAAGCCGGGGGTGATACCGAGAGCCGCGCCGACCTCGGCCTCGATCGAGGCGCGCAATGCGCGGACGGCCTGTTGCACGACCTCGACATGCAGCCGCTCCTGCGGGTCGGTCACGTCCTGGAAGCCCGGATCAAAGACGCGCCCGGCCACTTCATGGACGCGCGCGGTGGCCGCGTCGGTTTCGGGCAAGGCGCCATCGGCCAGCGCGTGAGCGAGTGCCTGCGCCGCGTCCACCGACAGAAGCACGTTGCGCAGGGAGCGCCCCGACCGCCACGCTTCAGCGCGGGTGGGGCGGGGTTGTTCGAACGTGCCCATCGGCCGCCCGAGCCGCTGATCGGCAGTGAACTCGAGCCCCGAAAGGAGCTGGGTGTAGAGCGCGCGCAGCGCCTCGTCTTCATCGAGATACGTGGCGTTCCCGGCCTGCCCGGCACCCGTCAACGTGGCGGCGAACACCTCATGCCACGCCGTATCGAGCGCCTCGGCCTGCTTCGCGAGGTCCGTGGCGGCGGCCTGCACCAGCGCGCAGGTATAGCTGCCGGGGTCGTAATCCGAAAAGGCCGGATCGAAGAGCAGCATCTCGAGCGCGAAGAACCCGCGCGCGGCGATCGACACCTCTTCGTAGCTCTCCGGGTCGAAGGCGATCGCATCTTCCTCGGCGATGAATTGCGAGAGCGTGCGCTGGGTGAATCCGCGGGTATCGGGCCAGAAGGCGACGGAAAGCGCGCCAGTTTCGGAGGGGCCGAGTCGCAGGTCGGCGACCGGCATCCACGCATCGAATGCGGAATGGAAGGCGGGCGCCACGGCCTCTGGCCGACAGTCGGCGCTGGCGGCGTCTTCGAGCCCTTCTGCGGCCACAGCGAAATCATCGAGGGACGGGAGGATATGGCGGTCGAGCGCCTCGTCCACGCCCGCGAGCGCGGGATTAGCGAGACCTAAGGCGACGAGGATGGCAGTGAGGGATTTCATAGGCTCTCCAGGTATCGGATCAGGGCGGCGCGGTCCACTGGCGGCATTTCCACCACGGTATCGCGGGCGCCTTGCGCCTCGCCGCCATGCCAGAGCACCGCTTCGAGAAGCGAGCGTGCGCGGCCGTCATGCAGGAAATTGGTGTGGCCCGAGACCGTCGCGGTCAGGCCGATGCCCCAGAGCGGCGGGGTGCGCCATTCCCGACCATCGGCGCGGCCCTCGGGGCGGTTGTCGGCAAGGGCCGGGCCCATGTCGTGCAGAAGCAGGTCGGTATAGGGCCAGATCAATTGAAAGCTGGCCGGGTCGTCGCCTTGCAAGCGATGCGTCACGTAGTTCGGACGGTGGCACGCGGTGCAGCCGGTCTCGTGGAACACCTGCCGGCCGCGCAGCACTTGCGGGTCGCCGACATCGCGCCGCGCGGGCACGGCGAGCGTCCGGCTGTAGAAGGCCACGAGATCGAGCCCGGTCCGGTCGATCTCGAACCCGCCCTGTTCCGCATCCCCACCGTCGCGCGCGGCGGTGCAGTCGGTCTGCGCATCGGTGCATTCCCCCGATCCCGCCGTGTGAATCGGGTTGGAGATGCCGATATCGCCCGCGAAGGCACTTGCCGTCTGTTCCAACACGGTCGGATTCCCGGCCTTGTGCCCGAAGCGCCCGAGCATCGGGCGGTCATGGACATCCGACCAGACGATCTGCGGGCTGCCCGAGATCCCGTCCCCGTCCGCATCCTCCGGGTCCGCCCAGGCGAGGATGTCCTCGGCCGGGATCGCCTCCAGCAGGCCCATGCCGATCATCTGCGGCGCGACGCGGGGCGACAGCATGGCATCGGGGTGCAACGGGCCGTAGCCGAGATCGGCGGCGCCGTAGGTGGGCCGCCGAAGTTGCGCGACCTCGCCGCCCGACAGCGGCACCTCGATCTCGTCATATGTGACGTTCAGGCGATACTCGGCGGCATGCCCCGGCAGGCTGAAATCCTGAAGCTGAGTGCCGTAGGTCGGCTCGGGTGCGGTCGAGTGGGTGCCGGCGATATAGCGTTCGATATCCGCGACATCGTTCGCGGCCAACTCCGGCGCCGGGATGGACACCCGCAGGAACATCGAAACGGCGTCGTCCTCGGGCCCCTCTGGCGGGTGCCCTCGACCATCCTTCAGGTGGCAGCGCTGGCAGGAGCGCGCGTTGTAGAGCGGCCCGAGACCGTCCGAGGCGATGGTCGATGACGGTGCAGAGACCCAGACCCGGCGGAACATCCCGTTGCCGACCTTGAAATCGAGCTCCTGCTCGAATGTCAGATTGCCGGCCGGCTGCGAGAACGCGTCCGCCATCGCCCGCGCGCGCACCGTCTGGGCACCGCCGGAGTTTTCCTCGAAGGGCCAGGGCGCGGAGAAATCCTCAGGAAATGCCGTGACGGCGGCAATTCGCGCGCGCTCGGCCCCCGTGCGGGGAACCGTGTCGAGATGCACGTCCTCCAGCCCGGCCCACGGGCGCGGGGGATCGGCCTGCACCACGAGACCGGAGGCGACCAACACGGTGACCGCCAGGAGTGCGTTACGCGGCTTCATCCATCGGCGTCGCGTCGAGTTGGGCATGAGACTCTGGCGGCACAGTCCCGCAGATCCAGTTGGGTTTCGAGGATGTCGAATAGACACTTTTCATCGCCGATGACCTTGTCCCCGCCCTTCATGTGTTCCTTGCCGGTTTCCGTGTTGCCGCACGGCGCAGGCCGCGCAGGTGCATAGGTACCTCGAGGTTTTCGTTCTTGCGCATCGTGTCGACGAAGAGCGCCACGCAGCCGCCGCAATCGGCTGCCTTGCCGAGCGCACGATAGACTTTCGTCGGGGTGATGATCGTGTGGGGGTCCGCCGCGCGCATCCAGTCGATGGCGGCGTGGATCTCGTGATCGGTTATGTTGGTGCAGTGGCAGACGATCATCCGGCGGCTCCGCTGGCTGGAAACAGCAATCCCACGTTCAACTGTCGGGATACTGCCGCAAGTGATGTGTAAAGACAAAGTGAAATTGTCGGAAATTCGCGACATATTGCCCCGACACCCGGTTTGCCTGATGCTGAACCGAAGGCCAGCAACCCGCCGGTTTCATCCGAACCATCGGATGCACCGGCACCGAGATACCTGGCACAGGTCCCGGCCCGGCTGTTGCTTAAGCCTTTGAGCGGTAGCGCAACTGGTTTCGCTCCTTGTTTCAGATGGTCACTGGAAGACGGCGGAGGGTTTGTCGAGGCTGTCGGACCCCTCGATGGCGATGCCGTCGAGGCCGAGCGCGGTGACGACCCGTTCGATCGACCGCGTCTGCGCGATCAATGCATCGACCCCTCCCATGATAAGCGCTTCGCCCGCAGCGTCGCCGCGCTCCAGCATCTGGTCATAGGCAAAGCCGGCCTCGGCGGCGGTCTTGATCCGGCCGAGCGCCATCATCGTGCCCGACAGGCGCGTGCGCATCTCGGCATCGAGCTCCGGGTTCCGTGCGGCCACGAGGTCGGAGAGCGAAGGCCCGGACACCAGCGATCCGTCAATCCGGACATATTCGCCCAGATACACGTTCTGCACGCCAAGCCCGTCATAGTAATGGCTGTTGTGAGTGTTGTCCGAGAAACAGTCGTGCTCCTCCTCCGGATCGTTCAGCATCAGCCCCAGCCGCATCCGCTCGCCCGCCTGCTCGCCGTAGGAGAGCGAGCCCATGCCGGTCAGGATTGCCGACAGCCCGGCCTGTTCGTCCGACAGAAGCGCCGCACGGGCATCGCCGCCATCGGCCCATTGCGCCGCCATCCATTCGAGGTCTGACACAAGAAGATCCGAGGCGGCAGACAGGTAGTCCGCCCGCCTGGCGCAGTTGCCGTGCGTGCAGGCATCGCCCTGCGCATAGTCCGTCCAGGAGCGGTTTCCCGCGCCGTCTCCATGCCCGTTCAGATCCTGTCCCCAGAGCAGGAACTCGATCGCGTGGTAGCCGGTGGCGACGTTGGCCTCGATTCCGTCGGCCTCCTGCAACGTGTCCTGCAGCAGCGCCGGCGTGATCTCGGTGGCGTCGATTTCCGAGCCGGACAGGGTGAAGGTCGGATTGGCGATGACGTTGAGTGCCGCCATCCGGTTCTCGTCGGTTGGCCCGCCATAGGCGCCGTCGACGTAGTCGATCAGCCCCTCGTCGAGCGGCCAGGCGTTTACGCGACCCTCCCAGTCATCGACGATCGCGTTGCCAAAGCGGAATACCTCGGTCTGCTGATAGGGCACGCGCGCTGCGAGCCAGGCCGCCCGAGCGGCGTGCAGCGTCTCGGCCGAGGGTGAGGCGACAAGCGTGGCGACGGCGTCTTCGAGGGCGCGAGCGGCGGTCAGGCTGTCCTCGTATTCCGCTTGGGCGATGTCGGCATAGGTATCGATCACCTCGGCGGCCGTTTGCGCCTGAGCGCCGTGTCCAAGGCCGGAGGTGAGCACCAGCAGACCGAGTCCGAATGCGAGTTGCTTCATGAGTTCGCTGTCCTTTTCTGGTCGAGTTTTCGGGCGGGGCGGGCGCCATTCCGTGACCGGCTTCCAAGGCGATGCTCCACGGTTCGGTTTGTTATCTGTCGCTCGCCACGAGCCATCCATGTCGCACTTCCGTTCTTGTCGATCCAATCGCGCCTCCACGGAGTCCCAACTCGCTGGGGCAAAGTGGATGGTAGCCTCACGAAAAACTGAGTGAATGAGTCGGATATGTCAATCCGACTCTTCTGATCAGGTATGGCCTCAGTTCCGCGCGGGCGAACGAACCAGCGTCGTCACGAGGTGTAGATGAATTCAGGTGATTCTCTCCCGGATGAACTTTGACGTGCAAGCGGTACTCCGCTGTTGTCGCTACAACTGCTCCACGAAGTTATCCTCCAATGATTTGTATTCGAAGGGTCACCGCCCGAGGTGGCGGGGTCCATACCATTGGCTCCGCGAATGTCTCCACCATGCAGACGAGCTGCAGAGCGCCGAGGCTTGGCGGCATCGGGCTGCTAGTGTCGGCGCTGTCGAACTCCACGCGCACAAGAGGACCATCCCTGAAGACGCGCATACGGGTCGGACCCAGCAACGCCTTGAATTGCGCCAGACGCATCAGCCCGGTTTTCAGATCCGGCGCACAGGAGAGCGTGAAGAAGACCGGGATCACCGGTCCGCGGGAAATCGCGACACCCAGGTAAGGCACGTAATCGGCGCGCGGCGACAGCACCTCCATCTTGTTCCAGGCATCGAAATACTGCCCCGCCGTCACCCGCAATTCGGTCCGACCGCGGGCGATTTCGGCAAGTCCCGACGTCTCGAGCATCACCGGCGGATCGACCCCGAGGATCCGGCACGCCACGTCGGTCGCCATGAAGAGGGAATAGGTTTCTGCGCTTTCCATGTGCGGCGTACTGCAAGAGCTTGCCCAAAATGCCACGGGTGAGAGGCAACGACCAGATCCGGACGGCCGTTTGACCCGATTTGCCTGCATCTGACCACATTTGCATGTCGTCCAGCGACCCCCTCAACCTAGTTTGAACGCTAACGGGGGATCAAGCGTCGTCCCACGAGCCGAATGTAGAGAGCGATGGAACTCACGGTGAACGGTCAAACTCATGACGTCGATCTGCCATGCGGACATGCCGCTCCTCTGGGCCCTGCGGGATGGGCTGAACATCACGGGCGTCAAGTGTGGCTGCGGCATCGCCCAATGCGGCGCCTGCACCGTCCATATCGACGGCGAGGCCGTGCGCTCCTGTCAGGTGGCGCTTGGCGATGTCTGGGGTCCCGTGACCACGATAGAGGGGCTGGGCACGCCCAATGCGCTTCATGCGGTGCAGCACGCGTGGATCACACATCAGGTCGCGCAGTGCGGGTACTGCCAGTAGGGTCAGATCATGCAGGCTGCGGACCTGCTCGCCCGCAACACGGAGCCGACCGACGACGACATTGACGCCGCGATGTCGGGCAACCTGTGTCGCTGCGGGACCTATCCCCCTATGCCATCCCGAACTATCGCGTGACGGCCTATGCCGCGCCGCCGCTGGTGCCGATCGGTTCGTGGCGTTCGCCCGGGGCCTGTTCCAACAGCTTCTTTCACGAAAGCTTTCTGTCCGAACTGATCCATGCCGCGGGCGCCGATCCGCTGGAGGAACGGCTGCGCCTGATCGACCACGCCGGACTCGCGCCGGGTGCTGGAGGCCGTGCGCGAGATGATGAAGTGGGCAGGCGCCGACATCGGCCCGGGGCGCGGTCGCGGCATCGCCTTTGCCTACACGCACGGCGTGCTTGTCGCCGAGGTCATCGACGTGACCATGACCGAACGCGGCCTGCGCATCGACGAGGTCTGGATCGCCGCGGATTGCGGCACCGTCTTCGACCCGGTCAACGCCGAGGCGCAGTTGACCGGGGCCGCCATCTTCGGTCTGGGCCACGCGATGAACTGCGAACTCACTTACGAGGGCCACGCCGTGCAGCAGACCAATTTCGATGCTTTCGAGGGCATGCGAATCCACCAGACGCCGAAATTGCACACACAGCTTTTGGGGCGCGCTGAAAAGGTCCGCGGGCTGGGGGAGCCCGCCACGGCGCCCGCAGCGCCCGCCCTCAGTGAGGGCTGAGGCGGCGAGTGGTGCCCGGGCTTCGGTCCCGGGCCCGGCGATATCGTCGACATGGAACGTTGGAGCAGGTCGAGCTTCGCCAACACCGACCTCGATGTGCAGTTGCGCCGGCACGGTATCACACACGTCCTCCTGCTCGGCCTGATCGCCAACACCTGCATCGAGCCGAGCGGGCGCTTTGCCTCCGAACTCGGCTACCACGTGACGGTGGTCCGCGATGCAACGGCCGCCTTTTCAACGGAACCGATGCACGCCGCGCACGACATCAACGGTCCGCCCTTTGCCCGCGCCATCCTCGGCACGGCAGAGCTCGTGCAGAAACTTGCACCCCACGGCGCCAGTCCAGCCCTAAACGAGGCGGCCGAAGCCACATCGGGATGAGGCAGGACTGAACCTGCCTCTGGTTCGCCAGGACGGCGGCTGTCGTCGCCGCTGGACTGTGGTCTGGCGGTCGGAGCGTGTTCCAGTGGCGCGGCGATCCGGAACCCTCCCCACCATCGTGGCAGGGAAAGTCCCAGATCTCATGCGCGTCGATCCGGGCCGCGGTCTTCAGCCGCCCATCTCCGCCTTGAATTGGTCGAAGTCGATCTGCAGTCCGTTCAGGATCGTGGACCAGTGGCGCGTCAGTGCTGCCTGTCCCACGGCCTCCTTGATCTCGCCTTCGGTGGCCCCGGCGGCACGGGCGGCCTCGGTGTCGGCGAAGACGCAGTACTGACAGGGGATCTGCGCGCCCACCGCGATGTTGATGAGCGCCTTGACCTTGGGCGACAGTTCGGTCTTGTCGCTGAACTCCATGTCGCGGGTCATGATCCAGGCGCCGCGAATGCCGTGCTCGGGATAGTCCCGCATGAAGCTCGGCACGAAGCCGAATGCGTCCTTGATCTCGGAATAGGTCTCGGCGGCAGTTTCCTGCGCGGAAACCGGTGCTGCGAAGGCGGTCACCGCGACGACGGCGGCCATGACAACGGTTTTCATTTCTTTCTCCAGATTTGGTTGGTGAGGCACCTCGGACAGTTCGTCCTTGGCTGGCCGTTTTCTGGATCAAGCCGCGTCCGGAACCTAGTCGACCTCTGGTCCGTCAAGCCAGCTGGCAGGAAAATCAGTTCTATTTCAGAGGGATGCACAAATCCGCCGCCCTCAGTCCATCATGGAATTCCCGCGCGACTTGACCTTCGGTACACCGAAATCCGGGTTCAGGCACGGCTCTGCGGGGAGAACAGCAACTTGATGTAAGACCGCAGAAGGACGATCTGCTCGGCCAGCACCTTCGGCTCGCCGACCGCGCGCGACATCACGATGCCGCCCTCCACGGTGCTCGAGATCATGTCGGCGACCGTCCTGAGGTCCACGTCATCGCGCGCAGGATAGATCGCCGCGATCTCCTGCAGCATCCCCAGAAAGCGCTCGCGCCAGACCAGGATGGCCTGCCGGTTCAACGTTCTGACTTCCCGGTCGAACATGCGCTCGGAATAGGCGACGGTTGCGACCATGCAACCGGGATGGCCGTTCGGAAGATCGCCCATCATCTCCGACAGCATCTTCAGCCCGATCAGGAACGAGTGCAGCGGGTCGCCGTGCAATTCGCGCGCGCGGGTGAAGACGTCGTCGAGAAGTGCTTCCTCGGTGTCGAGGTAGCGTTGGAGCAAGGCGCGGGCGAGTTCGTTCTTGTCCTTGAAGTGGTAGAAGAAGCCGCTCTTGGTGATCTCGGCTTCTGCGATGATCTCCTCGATGGAGGTGGCGCCGAAGCCCTTCGACAGGATGCCGGTCTCGGCAATGTCGAGAATGAGTTCCCGTTTCGATTTGACCTTTTCCATGTCTGCTTCTCCATCGCGGCACCCTACCGAAGGTACAGTTCGACAGTCGCGCCGGTTCGCGGGCCTCCGACTCTTGCCCGCATGGCGCTTCGTATACAGGCCTTTCGGCATGCCGCTCGTACCCGACCACGGGTGTTCTATCCCGATCCGGAGCTTGCGTCCAATCTTCGCAACACACCGCGCCGACATTCGGCGCAATGAGTCCGGAGGCACAGACAAATGATACGAGCACTTTCCACCATCGCGGCGATGGCTGTCCTAGGGACCGGCGCGCAGGCCGATCCCGCCACGGCACGCCTCAAGGCCGCCATCCGGCTCGACGGCCCCTTGCAGGGCGCGTCCCTGCACGAGGGTGACATCGACATGGTGGTCTACTACCTGCCGCGCGGAGCGGCTTTAGGCGTCGTCGCCACCTATGCGGACCGCGATCGTCCCGACCGGCCGGGCAGGATCCAATTCGATCTCGCCGACGGAGAAGAGATCACACTCGGCTTCAACACCCGCGAGGGGCTCCGCTACCGCTTCGTGCGGACGGATTGCATCGTCGCGGTCTCCGCAAGTATCCACAGCGATCAATCATCCAGCGCGGCTGGCGACGGCTGAGCTCGGCGCCGCCGGCGCATGCAATTCCTATTCAAAGGACAAAATCAATGACCATATCTTGCTGCCCCGACGACACCCGCCAGGTTCCGAGCGGAAATCGCATGGCGCTCCCGTTCGCGCTCCGAAGACAATTTCGCCTTGTCGCGATCGGGCACCTCCTGCGTGCGCTGTGGCAAGCGCGACTGCACCGCCGTCAGCGCCTCAGACAAATAGGGATCGTCGAGCACCTCGACGACCACCGGCGCCGGGACATCGGCCTTCCGCCGCGCGGCACACCCGTTCGGCAGATTTACTATCAGTGGTAGGAGACACCCATGACAACCCGATCATTTCCCGCACCCCGACCGGGCCGCTACTTTCTGACCGAAGGCGGCATCGAAACCGAGATCATGTACAAATGGGGCTTCGATCTGCCCGAATTCGCGATGTTTCCGCTTCTGGAGAAACGCGACTCGGCAGAGGCGATCCGCGGCATGTATCGCCGTTACCTCGACGTCGTCGCGCGGCATCGCCATTCGGCGCTCATCGGCGGCTTCGACTACCGCGCCAGTCCCGATTGGGGCGCGAAGCTGGGATACTCGCCCGCCGCTCTCTCTGAGGCGAACCTGCGGTCGATCCAGTTCCTGCGCGGCGTCGCTGCCGAATACGCCGGCCAGATCCCGCAGGCGCTGTTCTCGGGCTATGTCGGTCCGCGCGGTGATGCCTACAGCCTCAACCGGCGCACCACCGTCGACGAGGCGGAAGAGTATCACGCGGTGCAACTCGCAACCTTGAAGGAGGCGGATGTCGACCTCGCCTGGGCGGTCACGTTCAACAACCCGGCCGAAGCGATCGGCGTGGTGCGGGCCGCGCGGCGCTTCGGACTCCCCGTCGCCGTGTCCTTTTCACTGGACAGCTCGCACCGCCTCAGTTCCGGGGTGCCGCTCGCCGACGCGATCGCCATCGTCGACGCGGCGACCGACAGCTACCCTGCGTTCTTTTCGCTCAACTGCTCGCACCCGCTTGAGTTCGAGCCCGCGCTCGATGGCGGTGCCTGGACGCGGCGCATCCGCTCGATCCGGCCGAACGCCGCGAAGATGGACAAGATCGCGCTCTGCAAGCTCGGTCATCTCGAGGAAGGCGATCCCGAGGAGCTCGGCCGCCTGATGGCCGATGTCGGCCGGCGCTACCCGCACATGGACATCTGGGGCGGCTGCTGCGGCACCGGGCATGTGCATCTGGAAGAGATCGCGCGCCACCTGCCGCAAACGGTGCCGGCATGAACGTCGAGATGCTGAGAGCGGACACGCCGTCGTGCCGCAGCTACGTCCACGCGAACAACGCCGGGGCGTCGCCGGTGCCCGAGCCGGTGCATCGGGCGGTGCTGCGGCATCTCGACCTGGAACGGCGGATCGGCGGATATGCAGCGCAGGAGGCGGCGGCTCAGGACCTCGCCGCCTTCTACACCGAAGCGGCGGCGCTGATCGGCGCCGCCCCCGAGGAAATCGCCTTCGTCGAGAACGCGACCCGTGCCTGGGACATGGCGTTCTACGGACTGGCCTTCGCGCCGGGCGACAGGATCCTGACACACGCCTCTGAATACGTGTCGAACCTTCTCGCGATGCTCCAGCGCGCAAGACTGACGGGTGTCGAGATCGACTACGTCCCCAGCGACGCCGATGGGGGGGCCGATGTGACGGCGATGGCGGCGATGATCACTCCCTGCACGAAGCTGATCGCCATGACCCATGTTCCGACCAGCGGCGGCCTCGTGAATCCCGCCGAAGAGATCGGTTGCGTTGCCCGGGAGCATGGCATCCCGTACCTGCTCGACGCCTGCCAGTCGGTCGGACAGATCGACATCGACGTGGACAGGATCGGCTGCGACATGCTTTGCGCCACCGGGCGCAAGTTTCTCCGGGGGCCGCGCGGCACCGGATTCCTTTGTGTCCGGAAGCAGATGATGGACAGGCTGGAGCCGCCCTTCGTGGATCTCTGGGCCGCAGACTGGACCACCGCTGACACCTACGAGATGCAGGAGACCGCCCGCCGTTTCGAGACGTTCGAGCGCAATGTGGCAGGCCAGATCGGCCTGATGGAAGCGATCCGCTATGCCCGCGCCATCGGTCTGCCGCAGATCGAGGCGCGCATCACGGCACTGGCCGATGATCTTCGCCAGCGCCTCGTTCAGGTGCCGGGGGTCCGGTTACACGACACCGGCGCGCGCCGGTGCGGGATCGTGACCTTCACTTTGGATGGCGAGGCCCCCGTGCAGACGGCGCTGCGCCTCAAGCGCGCCGGAATCATGGTGTCGGTCACCCCGCGCGCCTACGCCCGGATCGATTTCGAGGCGCGTGGTCTCGATGCCGTCGTGCGCGCATCGCTGCATTGCTTCAACGATACCGGAGACCTCGAGCGACTTGTCGCGGCCGTGGCGGGCGAGGCATTTTCCGCTGAGAAAGGTATCGGCCATGACGGCTGATCTGCGTGGCAATGTCGCCCTGTTGCGGCGACGGCCGCGTTTTTTGCCGGCACCGGCCGTAGCCCGGATCATCGGTGCCGTGCAGTCATGCAGCGGGAGGCTGACATGAAGAGCGGCAAGAATGCCTGCTGTGCGGCCGGCTGTGCGGGGTCGGTTGCCCGATGCCCGGCATCAAGCATGAACACCGGAACTGACGCGTGACCACGGATCCGTCGGGACGTTGCCAAGCCGTTCCGATTGTTGGTCCGACGCATCGCGCACTATATGTGATTCGAAAACGAACGTATCTGCGGCGCGGCTCCTTGTGAAGGCGGCCGCCCAGGACACAGACAGAATTGCATGGCCATGAAAAAGACCGAAGTTTCTCGACAGGGCAAGACCGATCTCACCGGCCGGTCCAAGTCGAGCCAGGGAGAAATCGACGCATTCCTGCAGCAGGCGAGGCATCTGGCGCCGTCGACGGGTGCGGCATCGGGGCGATTGATCTTCGCCCTCGACGCCACGATGAGCCGCCAGCCGACTTGGGACATGGCGTGCGCGTTGCAGGGGGAAATGTTCTCGTCGGCGGCCGTCGTGGGCAATCTTTCGGTGCAACTGGTCTATTTTCGCGGCCAGCGTGAATCACGTGCCTCCCGCTGGGTGAACAACGCCGAGAGCTTGCGCACCGTCATGGAGCGGATCGAGTGCCGCGGGGGTCTGACGCAGATCGCGCGGGTTCTGGCGCATGCCAGGAAGGAAGCCGAAAAGCAAGAGTTGGCGGCGCTGGTCTATGTGGGCGACTGCATGGAGGAAAACATCGACGAAGTGCTGGGGCTGGCCGGGGAGTTGGGCCTGCGCGGCGTCAAGGCGTTCGTCTTCCATGACGGCCGCGATCCGGTGGCCGAATCCGCATTTCGCCAGATCGCCCAGCTGACCGGCGGCGCCTATCTACCGTTCGACCGAAGCTCGGCGGCGCAATTGAAGGCGCTGCTCGGTGCTGTCGCCGCCTATGCGGCGGGCGGCCGCAAGGCTCTCGAAGCGATCGACAGCGACACGGCGAGACAACTTCTGGCAGATATGCGCTGATGCAGCCGGTTCTGACCCTCGTGGCGGGCGCAGTTGCATTTGCCATCACCGTCTGGATCGTCGATCGGGTCGTGCGCTCGGTATTTCCGACCGCGTCGCGGAACCTACTCGGTGTGGCACTGATCGCGGCCGCGCTCTGGTTGCTGGTCTTTCGCCTGATCCCTGTGGCCCTTTTTCTGTTCGCCCTCGGGGCGGGCATGCTTCTGCCTGGAAGAACGACAACGCCTCGAAACGCGGGTCAACGGAAATCCCGCGTGCGCTCGGTGCATCTGGAGATGACCCTCGATCACGAAAGCGGGGATATCGATGGACGAATCCTCTCGGGACCCCGCGAGGGGCAGCTCCTCTCCGACCTGTCGCTGGCGGAGTTACTGCAGCTCCTTTCTGAAATTCGAACCGACGACCAGTCGTCGAAGCTGCTCGAAACCTATCTCGATCGCGCACATCCGGAGTGGCACGAACATGCGGAGCGGAGCGCCGATGAGCGCGAGAGCCCGCCGCCCGACGCAGGCGACATGAGCCGCGAGGACGCCTACCGCGTGTTGGGGCTGGAGCCGGGATCGTCCAAAGACGAGATCCGCGACGCCTATCGACGTCTGATCAAGAGGCTGCATCCGGACAGTGGAGGTTCGGCAGTCCTGACAGCCCAGATCACAGCCGCCAGAGATCGGCTGCTCGACGAACCGTAGGTTGCGCCGGGGTGGAACGTGTCAAAACGGTTGCCAAGGCGGGCAAGGTGTCCTTGGGGGCACCGCTGACGCCACGGACAGAATGGCGCGCCCGTCCTACGGCTCGATCAACTCGACGCCCTCGCTCAGGCCGTTCTTGGTCTTTAAGTCATAAGTGTTCTGCGTTTTCTGCAGCTCCTTGACGAACTTGTCCCACGCGGCCGTCATTTCCTTCTTGGACAGGTCCTGGCCCTTTTCCATCTCCTTCTTCCAGTCCTTGGCGGCGTCCTCGAACTTGCTGTGGTGGTTGTATTCGTGCTTGGTCAGCGCCTTCATCATGTCGTCCCATGACTTCTTCTCGTCCTTGCTGGCCTTCCCGTAATTCGCCCATTTCGGCAGGATGACCACCGGCCCACCGGACAGGGTGCCGCCGACATAGAGGGCCTTGTTCTTCTTGTCGGTCTCGTAGGCGATGGTCTCGTTCGACCGGTAGCGTCCCCAGAAGCCGTGCTTCTCCAGCGCGTTGAAGACGTCGGGGATCGAGGCGCCCTTGACGGTGTAGGAGGTTTCCTTCGGTGCGGGGATCTTGATGGTGATCTTCATCGCTCTGGCGTCCCTTGTTGAAGTGCACGCAATCTAGCACGGCAACGCAGCCGCACTGCAGGAAATTCGGATCCCGGCGGGGTCGGAACGGGCGGTTGCCCACCCGAACCGTGCAGATCGGACTGGAGGCGCATGGACCTGCCGTCACAATGGATTGGTGCGGACGAGACCAGATGTTCCCGCCTCTATGGGCGAATGCTGTTGCGACCCGGAAAGGAACCGGGTCTAGTGTTTCGCAGTTCTGTCAGGGCGATACGCTTCAGGACGCGGTCAATGCGGTTGCTGCAGGTCCGCGCGCTCAATCGTTGAGAGGGAAAGATGGAAGGGCTTCTGGATACAATCGGCGGGGTTGCACTCGTCCTGCTCGCGATAATCGGTCTGGCCGCCGGTTTCATCGCGGGGAAGATCGCGGGTCGCCACATGGCACTCTATCTGATCGTGGGCGTCGTGGCGGCAATCGCAACTCCGTTCGTCCTGGCGGCGCTCGGCATAGGTGTCTTGGCGGCAGGTGGCCTGTTGCTGTTGCTGGTGGTGGCAGCCCTGGGAGCCTTGGTGGTGTTGTTGCTCGTCCGGGCATTGCTGGGGCGCCGCGATTAGCGGAAGCCGCTGGCCACTCCGGTCAACGCAAAACTGCGTTTCGCGCTCTCCGGAGCTGCCTCACTGCACTTTCACCAGATCGTAGCATCGAAGTGACGGCAATCTCGATTGGCTGCGTCAACCGCGCCGCCTGCGCCGACGACCGCCCGCCTCGCCGTCCGCGCCACCGGTGTTGAAGCTGACCTTGGGCAGGTCGACCAGCGCGTTCAGGATCGGGAAGGGATCGACCGCGTTCGGAATGGCGGAGGCATTGACGAAATGCTCCTGGAATTTCGGCTCGATCGCGGTTTCGACCTTGTGTGATCTGCCGCACCGTCGCCTCGATCTCCGCCCGCGCGGCCACGTTGCAGAGCGCGATGCGCGCGCCCGTGCCGGCGGCGTTGCCGGCCGAGGTCACCTTGTCGAGCGGTGCGTCGGGGATCATGCCCAGCACCATCGCGTGCTTCGGGCGAGATATGCGCGCCGAAGGCGCCGGCCAGCACGATGCGGTCGACCGTGTCGACGCCCATCTCGTCCATCAGCAGCCGCGCGCCGGCATAAAGCGCGGATTTGGCCAGCTGGATCGCGCGGATGTCGCCCTGGGTCACGGTGATCCGCGGGCCGCCTTCGCGCTCGCCGTCGTGGATCACGTAGGCATGCGTGCGGCCCGTCGACATGCAGCGCGCCGTGCCGGTCTGCTCCGCCGAGCCGATCAGGCCGCTTGCGATCGACGAGCCCGGCCATGCCGCATCTCGGCCACCGCCTCGATGATGCCGGAGCCGCAGATGCCGGTGATCCCGGTCGCGCCGAGGTTTCCGCGGCAAAGCCGTCCTCGTCGGACCAGAGCGCTGACCGATGACGCTGAAGCGCGGCTCCTTGGTGACCGGGTCGATCTCGACCCGCTCGATGGCGCCGGGCGCGGCGCGCTGGCCCGAGCTGATCTGCGCGCCTTCGAAGGCGGGGCCGGTGGGCGAGGAGCAGGCCAGCACGCGGTTCTTGTTGCCCAGCAGGATTTCCGCGTTGGTGCCGACGTCGACGACCAGCACCAGGTCTTGCGACTTGTCCGGCGCCTCCGACAGCGCCACGGCGGCGGCGTCGGCGCCCACATGGCCCGCGATGCAGGGCAGGATGTAGACTGCGCGGCATGTGCGTTCATCGCCGTCAGGTCCAGCTCCCGCGCGTCGAGCGACAGGGCGTTGGAGGTGGCGAGCGCGAAGGGCGCCTGGCCCAGCTCCACCGGGTCGATGCCCAGCAGCAGGTGGTGCATCACCGGGTTGCAGACGAAGACCGCCTCGAGGATCAGGTCGCGATCGATGCCCGCCTCGGCCGCGATCTCGAGGGTCAGGCTGTTGATCGCGCTCGCGCACGGCATGCGTCATCTCCACGTCGCCGCCGGGGTTCATCATGGCATAGGAGACGCGGCTCATCAGATCCTCGCCAAAGCGGATCTGCGGGTTCATGATGCCGGAAGAGGCCAGCACGTCGCCGGTGACGCAGGTCGCACAGATGCGCGGCGATGGTGGTGGAGCCGAGGTCGATCGCCAGCCCGAAGATCCCGCCTTCGTGAAAGCCCGGCCAGATGTCGAGAACGCGGGTCCGCGCATCGCGGTGCCCCTTGTGCAGCGCGACGGTGACCTGCCATTTGCCCTTGCGCAGGACCGGCTGCAGCTTGCGCAAGCACGTCAGAGGGACGCGTGGATGTCCTCGATCTGCCACTGCGCCTTCAGCGCGCGGGCCAGGCGTTCGAAATCGCCGGAGGGTTCGTGCATGTCGGGCTCGTCCACCTGCGACGAAGCAGAGCCGCGTCGCCGGGTCCATCACGATCTGCGCGCGCCTCGGCCCGCTTGCGCACGACCTGCTTGTGCACCTGGCTTTCGGGCGGCACGTCGATCACCACGTCGCCCTGCACCGTGGCCTGGCAGCCCAGCCGGCGGCCCTCGTTCAGCCCGCGCTTGTCCTCGTAGCGCTGCTCGACCGCGTTCCAGTCGGACAGCGCGTCGGCGCGCACGGTGACGCCATGCTTGGAGAATTCGCCATAGGACGGCGTGATCTGGCATTTCGAACAGATGCCGCGCCCGCCGCAGACCGAATCGAGATCGACGCCCAACTGCCGCGCCGCGGTCAGGATGGGCGTGCCCACGGGGAAGCGGCCGCGCTTGCCCGGAAGGGGTGAAGACGACAAGTGGATTCGTGCTCATTGCCGGGTCCTTGCGATGATTCCGGCGGAGCATAGACGGGGACGCGCAATTCGAAAGGCGAATGGCGGCACATTCAGGTCGACCCGCGTCATCCGCGGCCGCATCCATCTGCGACGGCAGTTCGCCTGGCGGTGTCGGCCATGACGGCCGATGCCCGACTTCTCGCCCGGTCACCGATGCGCCGCGAGCCTGCGACAAGGCGCGACAGCCGCATCGCGCTTTGTCCCTTTCCTTTCCGATGCGGCCATCGTGAAATAGGGAACCGCCAAACGACATATCCGCGAGGTAGAGCTGATGGAGATTCGTGAGGCCCTCACCTTCGACGACGTTCTACTGGTTCCGGCCGCGTCCTCGGTGCTGCCGCTCGACGGCCGACACGCGCACCCGCGTCACCCGCTCCATCGCGCTGAACATCCCGCTGCTCAGTTCGGCGATGGACACGGTGACCGAAGGCCGCATGGCCATCGCCATGGCGCAGGCCGGCGGCATGGGCGTGATCCACCGCAACCTGACCATCGACGAGCAGGCCGCAGGAGGTGCGGCGGGTCAAGCGGTTCGAATCCGGCATCGTCTACAACCCGGTCACCCTGCAGCCCCGACCAGACGCTGGCCGATGCCAAGGCGCTGACGGAACG
The DNA here is from genome assembly GCA_963721175.1 of uncultured Alphaproteobacteria bacterium. Lineage (GTDB taxonomy): Bacteria > Pseudomonadota > Alphaproteobacteria > Rhodobacterales > Rhodobacteraceae > Aliishimia. The sequence continues at coordinate 236,592 of CAVRIG010000011.1, forward strand.
CTACAGCGTCACCGGCTTTCCGGTGGTGGACGAGAACGGCCGGGTGCGTCGGCATCGTCACCAACCGCGACATGCGCTTTGCCGAGCGACGACGACACGCCGGTCAGCGTGATGATGACGTCCGAAAATCTCGCCGATCCTGCACGAGCCCGCCGACCGGGACGAGGCGATCAGCCTGATGAAGGCGCGCCGGATCGAGAAGCTGCTGGTGACCGACGCCGACGGCAAGCTGACCGGGCTGCTGACGCTGAAGGACACCGAACAGGCGGTGCTGAACCCCACGGCCTGCAAGGACGAGCTGGGCCGGCTGCGCGTGGCCGCGGCCACCACCGTGGGCGATGCGGGCTTCGAGCGGTCCGAGGCGCTGGTCGATGCGGGCGTCGACATGATCGTGATCGACACCGCGCATGGCCATTCCGAGGGCGTGGCCATGGCGGTGCGGCGCGCCAAGATGCTGTCGAACGAGGTGCAGGTCGTCGCCGGCAACGTCGCCACCGCCGAGGCGACCCGCGCGCTGATCGACGCCGGCGCGGATGCGGTCAAGGTCGGGATCGGGCCGGGCTCGATCTGCACCACGCGGATGGTCGCGGGCGTCGGCGTGCCGCAGCTGACCGCGATCATGGATTGCGCCGCGGCGGCGGGCGACATGCCGGTGATCGCCGATGGCGGCATCAAGTTCTCGGGCGATTTCGCCAAGGCGATCGCGGCGGGCGCATCCTGCGCCATGGTCGGCTCGATGATCGCGGGCACCGACGAAAGCCCGGGCGAGGTGATCCTCTACCAGGGCCGCAGCTTCAAGAGCTATCGCGGCATGGGCAGCCTCGGCGCGATGGCGCGCGGGTCCGCCGACCGCTATTTCCAGAAGGACGCGGCCAGCGACAAGCTGGTGCCCGAAGGGATCGAGGGGCAGGTGCCCTACAAGGGCAGTCGCCACCGCGGTGGTGCACCAGCTCGTCGGCGGCCTGCGCGCCGCCATGGGCTATACCGGCTGCGCCACGGTCGACGAGATGCGCACGGAACTGCCAGTTCGTGCGGATCACCGGCGCGGGGCTGAAGGAAAGCCACGTGCACGACGTGCAGATCACCCGCGAAAGCCCGAATTACAGAGCGATGTGACCGCCCGATGACACCCGGTGCGCGCGTCGCGGCGGCCATCGAGCTTCTCGACGAGATCATGGCCGGTGCGGCCGCGGAGCAGGCGCTTGTCGTCCTGGTCGCGGCGCAGCCGTTTCGCAGGATCGAAGGATCGCGCGGCGGTCCGGGATCATGTCTTCGACGCGCTTCGCAACCTGCAGGGATTTCAGGCTGCGGCGGGCGAGGCCTGTTGGCCGCCGTCCGGCCGGGCGCTCATGATCGGGGCCGTTCGTTCGGGTGGCGGCGACCCGGGCGAGATCTTCCACGGCGTCGGTCACGCGCCATCGCCCCTCGATCCGGATGAGGCGGTGTGCGGCGGCAATCCCGATGAGGCGTGGAACCTGCCAGACTGGCTGCGGGAGATGTTGGTGACCGAGCTGGGCGCGGATCACGCGTTTGAGCAGGCGAGGCTGCTGTCCAAACGTGCGCCGATAACTTTGCGCGCGAATTCGGCGCGGATGTCACGTGATGCGCTGCGGCGGTCGCTGGATGGTTTCGACCTGCGCGACAACCCGCTCGCGCCCGATGCCTTGACCGTGATCGGAGACGGACGCGGGTTGAGCGCGACCGAAGCCTTTCGCGACGGGCTTTTCGAGATGCAGGATGCCTCCAGTCAGGCCGTCGTCGCGGCCTTGGACCTACCGGAGCGTGGCCGGATCCTAGACTTCTGTGCCGGTGGCGGGGGCAAGACGCTGGCGATGGCCGCACGGACCAAGGCTCCCGTTACGGCGCATGATGCGGAGCCCGCCCGCATGAAGGACCTGCCGAGCCGGGCGCACCGCGCGGGTGTGCAGATCACCGTCGAACGGGATGCCGGACGATTGCCACCGGGTGCGTTCGACCTCGTTCTCCTCGACGTGCCCTGTTCTGGGAGCGGATCCTGGCGCCGAGCCCCCGAAGCGAAATGGCGCTTGACGCCAGCGCGGCTGAGAGAGCTGATCGAAACTCAGCGGAACATACTGACCACCGCGCAAGCCCTCGTCGCGCCGGGCGGCAGCCTCGCATATGGCACCTGCTCCATCCTGCCGGCGGAAAACCGTGCGCAATGCGCTTGGTTTGTCGAAAACTTCTCGGACTGGCAGCTGGACCAGCAGCGGGTCTGGTCCATAAGTGACGACGGCGACGGGTTTTTCCTGTCGACGATGGTGCGACGCTGAGCCGTTAGACATACAACTTTAGATCGAATACTGTGGAATGCGGCACGTATTTGGTTAAGTCCGAATTAACCAATGCGCGTGCTAATGCGGGATAACGATTCGAAGCACGGGGACAGGCATGAACACGCCGGCTCGCAAGGCAACGCGGCTTTCAGACATTGCAAATCGGTCGCGTGGCAAGAATCGCGTGCTGCTTCTGGCTGCCGTCGTGTTCGTCGTACTGGCGTTTCTCGCGCCTGCCGGTATGGCCCGCGTCGCCATGATCGCTTCGGCAAGCGCCTTGCTCTCGTTGAGTGCGATCTTCTATGCCGTCTGGTGGCGGTCCGACACTCTGGACCGGCTTGAAGCCGATGCGATGTCGACATTCATAGCCGAAGACGTCATCCCCAGCTTCATCACCGATGACGACGGCGCGGTGCTTTTCACCAACAAGGCCGCGCGGCGGCGATGCGATGGCCGGATGAGCGATACGCTCGCCTCCACGCTCAAGCAGATCTTCGCCAACCCTGCGCCGATCATCAAGCGCCTCACGTCGACCGTGGACGAGAACGGTGCCGCGCGCGAGGAGATCGTGACGCGCAAGGGCCATATCCGGCTGTCGGCGCATCGGATGGGCATCACGCGCCTCGTCTGGCGCCTCGAGGATCTGCAGGAGGCACCCGCAGCCACCCGCTCATCGGCGCCGCAATTGCCGATGCTGGTCCTTGGCCGCAACGATGCCATCCTGTCGATGAACGATGCCGCGCGGCAACTGATCGGCCAGCGGGTGAAGACCCTCGATCGGGTCTTTGCGCATCTTCCGCTGCGCTATGGCCAGATCAACGAGATCTGTTCGGAGGCCGGGCGCGGTCATGTCGTCCCGTGCGAGATCGAGGCCGGGGCGGGGCGCCGCGCGCTCTACATGCTGCCTTCCGATCCGCCGGCGCGCTCCGAAGGCTGGCAGGCGATCGAGGAGCTGCCAGTGCCGTTGCTGCGCGTGTCGGCAGAGGGTGACGTCCTTGCCTTCAACGAGTCCGCCCAGACGCTCCTGGGTGAAGAGCTTGCCGAGGGCGTGATCCTGTCGGAGTTGATGGAAGGGCTTGGACGCTCGATCCGGGATTGGCTGCGCGATACGCTGGACGGACGGTCCGGTCAGAATTCGGAGTTTCTGCGGCTGCGCCGGCTGGACAAGGAGGTGTTTGTCCAGGTCACGCTCACCCCCGTGCACACCGAAGACGGCAGGGCATTGATCGCCGTCCTGAACGACGCCACCGAACTCAAGACGCTCGAGGCGCAGTTCGTCCAGAGCCAGAAGATGCAGGCGATCGGGCAGCTTGCCGGCGGCGTCGCGCACGACTTCAACAACCTGCTGACGGCGATTTCGGGGCATTGCGACCTGCTTCTGCTGCGTCACGACCAGGGCGATCCGGATTACGCGGATCTCGTGCAGATCAACCAGAATGCCAACCGCGCCGCCGCATTGGTGAGCCAACTCCTGGCGTTCTCGCGCAAGCAGACCCTGCGCCCCAAGACGATCGACATGCGCGACACGCTTGCCGACCTGACGCATCTGCTCAATCGCCTGGTGGGCGAACGCGTCTCGCTGCAGACGAGCTACGATCCCGTCTTGCCGCCGATCCGCGCCGACAAGCGCCAGCTGGAACAGGTGCTGATGAACCTGGTCGTCAACGCGCGGGATGCGATGCCCGACGGTGGCGAAATCCGGGTGACGTGCGAATATGCCGAACTCAACGAACCTCTGACGCGCGACAACGCGACGGTGCCCGCGGGGACCTATGTCTGCGTGAGCGTTGCCGACGACGGCATCGGGATACCCTCCGACAAGGTGCAGAAGGTTTTCGAGCCGTTCTACACGACGAAGCGTACGGACGAGGGCACGGGGCTGGGGCTGTCGACGGCGTATGGCATCGTCAAGCAGACCGGCGGCTTCATCTTCGTGGACAGCATCGTCAACAAGGGTACGACCTTCACGCTCTACCTGCCGGCGCAGGATCGCAAGGAAGATCCGGTCGAAGCCGCGGTGTCCAAGCCTGCCACCGGCAAATCGACTGCGACTCACGGGGAAGGTGTCATCCTTCTGGTCGAGGACGAGGCCCCCGTGCGCGCCTTCGCCAGCCGCGCGTTGCGGATGCGGGGCTACACCGTGCTCGAAGCGGACAGCGCCGAGGCCGCGCTGGAGACGCTGCAGGACGAATCGCTCAACGTCGATGTCTTCGTGACCGATGTCGTGATGCCGGGCATGGACGGGCCGTCCTGGGTTCAGATGGCGTTGAAGGCGCGGCCCGAGACCCGCGTCGTGTTCGTGTCGGGCTACGCCGAAGACAGTTTCGACGAGACGCAGTCGCGGATTCCGAATTCCGTGTTCCTGCCAAAGCCGTTTTCGCTGACGGATCTCGCCGAAACGGTGCATCGCCAACTGCATTGAGGCCGTCCGCCAACCGATCGCAGCAGCGCATCGCCGCCCGCTTTGATTGTTCATAAGATGCGTGGAGCGCAAGCAGCCACGTAAGCAAGTTTCCTAATTAAGTCTTTTAACAGCAGTTCTTTGTGCCGCGTTGTTGATGCAAACTCACGTGGCAATTTTGGGTCCGCACGAGACACGCGGTTAACGAAGTCCCAACAAATTGATTGAAATGTTCCGCTTTTGGTCTCATAGAGAACAGGAAGAGAACATTGGCAGCATTGCCGCACCCGACCGGGTGTGACAATAAGGGACGGAAAACACATGGCAACGGCAGATCTTTTGAACATGAGCACCAAGCGCAACGCCGACAAACAGAAAGCGCTCGACAGCGCGCTGGCGCAGATCGAACGGCAGTTCGGCAAGGGCTCCATCATGAAACTGGGCCAGGAAGGCGCGGTCCAGGACATTCGGGCGAGTTCGACCGGGTCGCTGGGTCTCGATATCGCGCTCGGGATCGGTGGCCTGCCCATGGGGCGCGTGATCGAGATCTATGGGCCCGAAATCCTCGGGCAAGACGACGCTGACGCTGCACTGCGTGGCTGAGCAGCAGAAACAGGGTGGTGTCTGCGCCTTTGTCGATGCCGAGCATGCACTCGATCCGCAATACGCGCGCAAGCTGGGTGTCGACGTGGACGAATTGTTGATCTCGCAACCGGACACAGGTGAACAGGCACTGGAAATCACCGACACGCTGGTACGGTCGGGTGCCGTGAACATGGTCGTCGTCGAACTCGGTCGCGGCGCTGACGCCCAAATCCGAGCTCGAAGGCGACATGGGCGATTCGAGCGTCGGCGTTCATGCGCGGTTGATGAGCCAGGCGATGCGCAAGCTCACCGCCTCGATCAGCCGGTCGAACTGCATGGTGATCTTCATCAACCAGATCCGGATGAAGATCGGCGTCATGTTCGGAAGTCCCGAGACGACGACGGGCGGCAATGCGCTCAAATTCTACTCTTCGGTGCGTCTCGACATCCGGCGGATCGGCGCCCTCAAGGACCGGGACGAGGTGGTCGGAAACGCAACGCGCGTGAAGGTCGTGAAGAACAAGGTTGCTCCGCCGTTCAAGCAGGTCGAGTTCGACATCATGTATGGCGAAGGCATCTCCAAGACGGGCGAGCTGCTCGATCTCGGCGTCAAGGCCGGCATCGTGGAGAAATCAGGGGCTTGGTTCTCCTATGGCGACGAGCGCATCGGACAGGGTCGCGAGAACGCCAAGCAATTTCTCAAGGAAAATCAGGCCATCGCCTTCGATATCGAAGACAAGATCCGCGCGTCCCACGGCCTCGAATTCAACATGGTTGAAAAGGCGGACGCGGCGGACGACGATATCCTAGAGGCTTGAGGCACCGGTCACTGCCGAATGATTATGCGCGTTCGCATCGAGAGGACATGAGGAAGGGGCTGGAAACGGCCTCTTTTTTGTTCGGTCTTGCCGCAGTGGACAGCACCCGAGCCGACGGTTATGTGAGCGGTCAGGATCTTGCAAGCCGGACCGACAGACATGGCCTCTTTGAATGACATTCGCTCCACGTTTCTGAGCTACTTCGAGAAGCAGGGTCACGAGGTCGTGGCGTCGAGCCCCTTGGTGCCGCGCAACGATCCCACGCTCATGTTCACCAATTCCGGAATGGTGCAGTTCAAGAACCTTTTCACCGGCCTTGAGACGCGTGACTATTCCCGGGCAACGACGGCGCAGAAATGCGTAAGGGCAGGCGGCAAGCACAACGATCTCGACAATGTCGGTTACACTGCCCGGCATCACACGTTCTTCGAAATGCTGGGGAATTTCTCCTTCGGCGACTACTTCAAGGCCGAGGCGATCCCCTTCGCCTTCGAACTTATCACACGTGAATTCGGCATCCCCGCAGGCAAGCTCTATGCCACGGTGTACCACACCGACGATGACGCGGCGCAGATCTGGAAGAAGGTCGGCATCCCAGACGATCGCATCATCCGCATCGCCACGTCCGACAACTTCTGGCAGATGGGACCGACCGGCCCCTGCGGCCCCTGCACCGAGATCTTCTACGACCACGGGCCGGAGATCTGGGGCGGACCGCCGGGCAGCGCCGAAGAGGATGGCGACCGGTTCATCGAGATCTGGAACATCGTCTTCATGCAGAACGAGCAGTTCGAGGACGGCTCGATGCGTGAACTCGACATGCAGTCGATCGACACCGGCATGGGTCTGGAACGCATCGGCGCGTTGCTCCAGGGCAAGCATGACAATTACGACACGGATCTGATGCGCAGCCTGATCGAGGCCAGCGCGAACGCGACTTCGACCGAACCCGATGGCGCGGGCAACGTGCATCACCGGGTGATCGCGGATCACCTGCGCTCGACCTCCTTCCTGATCGCCGACGGTGTGATGCCGTCGAACGAGGGGCGGGGCTATGTGCTGCGCCGGATCATGCGCCGCGCCATGCGGCATGCGCATCTGCTGGGCGCGCAGGATCCGGTGATGTACCGGCTAGTGCCCGCGCTGGTGCAGAAGATGGGTGCGGCCTATCCGGAGCTGACCCGGGCGCAAACGCTGATTACCGAGACGCTGGAACTGGAGGAAACGCGGTTCAAGCAGACGCTTGGAACGGGGTCTGCGGCTGCTGGAGGACGAACTGGACGCGTTGCCGCAGGACGCCGATCTGCCGGGAGAGGCCGCGTTCAAGCTTTACGATACCTACGGCTTCCCGCTGGACCTGACGCAGGACGCGCTGCGAGAGAACGGGCGTTCGGTGGACGTCGCGGGCTTCGATGCGGCGATGGCCGAACAGAAGGCCAAGGCCCGCGCCGCCTGGTCCGGCTCGGGCGAATCGGCGGATGCAACGGTCTGGTTCGACGTGGCCGACAAGCTGACGTGCCACCGATTTCCTGGGCTACGACACCGAAAGTGCGGAAGGTGTCGTTCTGGCGATCATCTCGGATGGGCAGGAAATTCCAGTGCTGGCAACCGAAGTCGACGGTGCATGGGTGGTCTTCAACCAGACGCCGTTCTACGCCGAGGCTGGCGGGCAGGTGGCCGACCATGGCTACGTCCGGACCATCGAAGGAACCCACAAGGACGACGAGACGCGTTTCGTCGGCCATGTCAGCGATGTTCAGAAACGGGCCGGCGGATTGTCCGCGCATTACGTGACGGTCGACGCTGGAAGGCTCGAGGTAGGCGATCCCGTCCGCCTTCAAGTCGATCACGCGCGCCGAACGGCAATCCGTTCCAACCATTCGGCGACACATCTGCTGCACGAGGCGCTGCGCGAGGCGCTTGGCGACCATGTGGCGCAGCGGGGCATCGCTGAACGCGCCCGACCGACTTCGGTTTGATTTCAGCCATGCCAAGCCGGTCAGCGCCGAGGAACTGGCGCGGATCGAGGCCGAGGTGAACGCCACATCCGCCAGAACGCCCCGGTCGACACGCGGATCATGACGCCTGACGATGCGCGTGCCATCGGGGCTCAGGCGTTGTTTGGCGAAAAATACGGAGACGAGGTCCGGGTCGTGTCGATGGGCAAAGCGCCCTCGTCCGGCAAGGGCGGGGAGGGCAACACCTACTCCATCGAGCTTTGCGGCGGTACCCATGTCCGGCAAACCGGTGATATCGGAACCTTCGTGTGCCTCGGCGACACGGCGTCGAGTGCGGGCGTGCGCCGGATCGAGGCGCTGACCGGACAGGCGGCGATGGACTATCTGCGCGGGCAGGACCGCTTGCTGACGGAGGCCGCAGGACATCTCAAGGCCGCGCCGGCGGAGGTTCCCGCGCGGATCAGGTCACTGCTCGACGACCGCAAGCGACTTGAGAACGAACTCGCGCAGCTTCGTCGGGAGAATGCGATGAACGGGTCGGGCAGCAGCGCGCCGGAGATTGTCGAAATCAACGGGCTGAAATTCCTGGCCAAGGTTCTGTCGGGTGTGACGGGGCAAGCGACCTGCCGCCGCTGATCGACGAGCACAAGGCGAGGCTTGGCACTGGCGCGGTCCTTCTGATTGCCGAGGCCGACGGCAAGGTCGCCGTTGCCGCTGGCGTCACGGATGACGCCACGGATCGCGCGAACGCGGTCGATCTGGTCAAGGCCGCCGTTGCGGAATTGGGCGGCAAGGGCGGCGGAGGTCGCCCGGATCTTGCCCAGGGCGGCGCGAAGGACGCCGGCAATGCGGATGCGGCGATCAAGGCCGCCGAGGCGGTGCTGGGAGGATAAGATGGGTGCACTCTGGATTGCGCATGTGACGGTCACTGACGCGGAGGCGTATGGCAAGTATGCCGAGCTCGCGGGGCCGGCGATCGCAAAGCATGGCGGGCAATTCATCGCGCGCGGCGGGCGGTTCGTTCAACTGGAAGGCCAGGAACGGCCGCGCAACGTGGTGGCCCGCTTTCCCTCGGTGGAAGCGGCGGTGGAGTGCTACAACTCGCCCGAGTATCAGCAGGCGCTGAGCCATGCGCGCGATGCCTCCGAGCGCGAACTGCATGGTCGTCGAAACCACGGATTGACACTGGCCGTCTCGGGATGGCGCCGCTAGCCTTGCACGCCAAGGAAGGAGTGTTTTCATTGCGCCAAATCTTTGCATGCCTGCTGGTTCTGTGGCTGCCCTCAACGGCCTTGGCGAACGATTGGGACGCGATCCGCGACCCGGATGCGATCCTGCTGATGCGTCACGCGCTGGCGCCGGGCACCGGTGATCCGGCGGGTTTCGACCTCGCCGAGTGTGGCACGCAGCGCAATCTCGATGAGCGTGGACGCGAGCAGGCCCGGAGCATTGGCGCTGCCCTGAAGGAGCGGGGGGTTGATTCCGACGCCGTGTGGACGAGCCAATGGTGCCGCTGTCGCGAAACCGCGAAGCTGCTGGACCTGGGCGAGGTCACGGAAATTCCGCCGCTCGAATTCGCATTTTCGGCCGCCGAAGGCGACGGCGACGCGCAGACCGCAGCTGTAATGGAGATGCTGCGTGACCAGCGGGCGGCGCGCCCGTGCTCGTGACGCATCAGGTCAACATCAGTGCCCTGACCGGGGTATTCCCCGGTTCGGGCGAAATCATCGTCGACGCAAAACGAAAACGGCCAGCTCTGACGGTGACCGGCCGCTTCCTGATTGGAGCCCTATGCTCAGGCGCTTTCGACATCCGCTTGCGCTCGTGCGGGTCGAGGAAGCCGCTTGCGCAGCCGGATCGCGTTCGGCGTGACCTCGACCAACTCGTCATCGTCGATATAGGCGATCGCCTGCTTCCAGCGTCAACTGGATAGGGGTGGTCAGCCGCACCGCTTCGTCCGTGCCGGACGCGCGCACGTTGGTCAGCTTCTTGCCCTTGAGCGGGTTCACTTCCAGATCGTTGTCGCGGCTATGCTCGCCGATGATCATGCCGGTGTAGACCTTGGCCTGCGGCCCGATGAACATGCGGCCGCGATCCTCGAGGTTCCAGAGCGCGTAGGCCACCGACTCGCCGTTCTCCATGGAGATCAGGACACCCGCGCGCCGGCCCGGGATCGGGCCCTTGTGCGGCGCCCACGAATGAAAGACGCGGTTCAGCACGCCCGTGCCGCGCGTGTCGGTCAGGAATTCGCCATGATATCCGATCAGGCCGCGCGACGGCACATGGGCGATGATGCGCGTCTTGCCGGCGCCGGCGGGCTTCATCTCGGCCATGTCGCCCTTGCGCGGCGACCGGTGATCTTCTCGATCACGGCGCCGGAATACTCGTCATCGACGTCGATGGTGACCTCTTCGATCGGCTCCAGCGACTCGCCGTTCGTCCTCGCGCATCAGGACCTGGGGGCGCGAGATGCGACAGCTCGAAGCCTTCGCGGCGCATGTTCTCGATCAGAACGCCCATCTGCAATTCGCCGCGGCCCGCCACCTCGAAGGCCTCGCCGCCCGGGGTGTCGGAGACCTTGATGGCGACGTTGGATTCGGCCTCTTTCATCAGGCGGTCGCGGATCACGCGGGACTGCACCTTCTTGCCATCGCGGCCCGCGAGCGGGCTGTCGTTGATCCCGAACGTCACGGTGATCGTGGGCGGGTCGATCGGCTGCGCCTCGATCGGCTCGTCCACCGCCAGCGCGCAGATCGTGTCGGCGACGGTTGCCTTGGACATGCCGGCAAGGCTGACGATGTCGCCGGCCTCGCGCCTCTTCGATATCCTGGGGTGCAAGGCCGCGGAAGGCGCGGATCTTGCGGACGCGGAACTGCTCGATCTTCTGGCCGATGCGGCTGAGCGCCTGCACGGTCGCGCCGACCTTCAGCTGGCCGCATTCGACCCGGCCGGTCAGGAGGCGGCCGATGAAGGGGTCGGCGCCCAGCGTCGTGGCCAGCATGCGGAAATCCTCGTCGTTGCGTGATCGATCTGGCGCGGGTGCGGCACGTGGTTGACGATCAGCTTGAAAAGCGCGGACAGATCCTTGCGCGGCCCGTCCAGCTCGTTATCGGCCCAGCCCGACCGGCCGCGAGGCATAGAGATGCGGGAAATCGAGCTGGTCGTCATCGGCGTCGAGGCTGGCGAACAGGTCGAACACCTCGTCCAGCGCGCGGTCGGGCTCGGCGTCGGGCTTGTCCACCTTGTTGAGCACCACGATGGGGCGCAGTCCGAGGGCCAGCGCCTTGGACGGTCACGAACTTCGTCTGCGGCATCGGGCCTTCGGCGGCATCGACCAGCAGGACGACGCCATCGACCATCGACAGGATCCGCTCTACCTCGCCGCCGAAATCGGCGTGGCCGGGCGTGTCGACGATGTTGATCCGCGTGCCCTTCCACTCGACCGAGGTGCATTTGGCAAGGATCGTGATGCCGCGCTCGCGCTCCAGATCGTTGCTGTCCATCGCGCGCTCGGCGACGGCCTGGTTGTCCCGGAAGGCGCCGGATTGCTTCAGCAGTTCGTCGACCAGCGTGGTTTTGCCATGGTCGACATGGGCGATGATGGCGATATTGCGAAGATCCATGCCTGCGCGTTCCTTGCTGTTGCGCCCGGCCCATACCGCGCGCCCGCAGAAAAGGCGAGGGGGCAGAGCGTGAAATCTGAAACCTGTTGACGCCGCGTGCCGTCAGTGGATCGCGGTCGACGAGAAGACCTGGATGACCACGATCCCGCCCACGATCATGCCCATCCCGATCACCGCCGGCAGGTCCAGCCGCTGCGCGAAGGCGAGCCAGCCGATGATCGCGATGAGCACGATGCCAAGGCCGGACCAGATCGCATACATGACACCGACCGGCATGTACCGGAGCGTGAGTGAGAGCAGGTAGAAGCCGATGCCGTAGGCCAGCACGACGATCATGGACGGGCCAGAGCCGGGTGAACTGCTGGCTGGCCTGCAAGCGCCGTCGTGCCGATGGTCTCTGCCACGACGGCGCGAAGAGGTAGAGGTAGTGCATGGGCATGCAGCGCAACTCCGTTTCGCGACCGTCAGGCCAGGTTCCAGCGTCTTTCAGGTCGCCGATCAGGTTGCGCAGTGTGTCGCGCAATTCGGCAATCCGCTTGTAGGTCACGCGGCGGTGATTGCGAACGTCGAAGGGAATCCTCTGACCATCGCGGGCAACAAAGATGATCGGCTTTTCCAGCGCCATGGCATATCCCACTTCGAAGAAGACGTTGGGATTGGCGTCGTTCAGCAAGGCGATGATCCCGCAGGACGCCCGGATCCGTTTCGCTATCTCGTCGGTCACGTCACCGACATAGCTTTCCATGTCGAGCCTTTCGCAGATGAAGCCATGCATGTGCGCCAACTCGACGAAGGCGATGTCGATTCGTCCCGATGCTCATCCGAAAATGGCATGGCGACGAACAGCTTGGGTTTTTCCTCGAGTTCGGCAGGCTTCGGGCCGCTCCGCCGGGCTCAGATCGGGTCGATCACGCCGTTGATGTCAGTCCGTCCCTGCAACGCCGGCAGCAGCCAGTCATAGCCTTTCGCGATCAGCCTGCCGGTGGTCGCGGTGAGGAAGTCCGAGCTGTCGCGGAAGGTCTGCAGGATCTCCTTCAGCCGGTCGGCCGCGGCGCATCCTCCTCCACGATCAGGAGCGTCTTGAAGCTGACCGCTTCAACTGCGGATAGGTACCCGGCGAGCTGCGCGACGAAGGCCTCCCGTTCGTCCAGCCCATACTCCGCGCCGTGCATCGTGGTCGCGATGACCGCCACGTCGGGACGCTTGTCCCGGACAGTTCGACAGTGTCGTTTGGCAAAGGCCCGGATCTCCGCGTAGCGGAAGCCATGAGCCGCCCGACGCCCAGAAACGCGACCTCGACCGACGAAATTCCCTTGCCGGCACGAACACCGTTTCGCCTTCGGGAACGGATCCCAAAAGCCGATGATGCTGGCGATGTCGGCGTCGGCACCGTGGAACTGATCCGCGTTCTTCAGAGCTCGAAGGTCCGCGCGCGCCGTGATCGTTGCCGCGGCAACTTAATCCTGTCAGACACGTTCAAAGCCAATGCCCCGCGACTGTCGCGCCCAACGGGACACTGGCATCTCCGGAGGGCTTCATCCAGCCAGCGCCTTGTTCAGGTTCTCGTCGACCTTTTCGAGAAAGCCCATGGTGGTGAGCCAGCCCTGATCGGGCCCGACGAGCAGGGCGAGGTCCTTGGTCATGTGCCCGCTCTCCACGGTCTCCACGATCGACCCTTTCCAGCGTCGTCGGCGAAGGTCATCAGCGCGTCATTGTCGTCCAGCGTCGCGCGATGCTTGAGGCCGCCGGTCCAGGCGTAGATCGACGCGACCGAGTTGGTCGAGGTCTGCTCGCCCCGCTGATGCTGGCGATAATGGCGGGTGACGGTGCCATGCGCGGCTTCGGCCTCCACGATCTTGCCGTCGGGCGTCATCAGCTGCGAGGTCATCAGACCCAGCGAGCCGAAGCCCTGCGCCACGGTATCGGACTGCACGTCGCCGTCGTAGTTCTTGCAGGCCCAGACGAAGCCGCCGGACCATTTCATCGCGGCGGCGACCATGTCGTCGATCAGGCGGTGTTCGTAGGTGATGCCCGCTTCCTTGAACTTGTCGGCGAATTCCGCCTCGAAGACCTTCTGGAACAGGATCATGAATTGCCCGTCATACTGTTTCAGGATCGTGTTCTTGGTCGACAGGTACAGAGGCCAGCCCATCGACAACGCGTAATTCATGGACGCGCGCGCGAAATCCTCGATCGACTGGTCGAGGTTGTACATGCCCATGTAGACGCCGGAGGAGGGCGCCTTGTACACCTCCTCCTCGATCACGGTGCCGTCGTCGCCCACGAACTTCAGCGACAGCGTGCCGGGCCCGGGGAACTTGATGTCGGTGGCGCGGTACTGGTCTCCGAAGGCGTGGCGGCCGATCACGATGGGCTTGGTCCAGCCCGGCACCAGGCGCGGCACGTTCTTGCAGATGATGGGGGCACGGAAGACGACGCCGCCCAGGATGTTCCGGATCGTCCCGTTCGGGCTCCGCCACATCTTCTTCAGCCCGAACTCCTCGACGCGCCCCTCGTCTGGCGTGATCGTGGCGCATTTCACCGCGACGCCGACTTCCTTGGTCTTTTCCGCAGCATCGATGGTGATCTGGTCGTCCGTTTCGTCGCGGCTCTCGATCCCGAGATCGTAGTAGAGCAGGTCGACGTCGAGATAGGGCAGGATCAGTTTCTTCTTGATGAAGTCCCAGATGATCCGCGTCATCTCGTCCCCGTCCATCTCGACGATGGGATTGTCCACCTTGATCTTGGTCATCGGGCGCCGCCCCTTTCAGTGTTGTCAGACTTAGTTGCAGGCGGGATAGCGCGAAATGCAAGACGGGGGAAGGCGGTATGCGGCGGTATACGGTGCGGGGGCGATCATTGCTGTCCCAACATGTGACGCGGTAGGCGATGTTGGTTCCTCGAGACCTGCCAGACGAAGCTTCCGGCATCATGAAGGCACATCGAACAGGTCTGCCTTTCGACCGGGCCGGTCGGCGGGGCCAACAGAGTGCGGCCAACTATTCCGACTTGGCCGTCCGGTGCTCCTGCAGTTTGGTCTTCAGGAATTGGCGCCCGGCAATCTCTGCCATCCGTGTACGGATCGCCGTCAGGAAAGCCTCTTCGAGGGTCTGCGACGAAGCGCCCAGAACCTGGGCCACTTCCATGAAGAGACGGTCGTTGCCGATCTCCTTCTGCACGGAGAGGCATTCCTCCGCCAACTTGTTGGCCATCTCGAGGACTGCGGGATCCGACATCAGCGGCTGCTCTCGGTCAGGCGGCGCTTCACGTACTCGGTCGTCGTGTCGATCAGGGTATCCATGTACGGTTCTTCGAAGAAATGGCCCGCGCCTTCGACGATCTCATGCGTGATGATGATGCCCTTCTGCTCATGCAGCTTGTTGACCAACGCCACCGTGTCGGCGGGCGGAGCGACCCGGTCGGCGGAGCCGTTGATGACGAGACCGGAGGACGGGCAGGGGGCGAGAAAGGAGAAATCGTACATGTTGGCCGGCGGGGACACGCTGATGAACCCGGTGATCTCGGGCCGGCGCATCAGCAGTTGCATCCCGATCCAGGCCCCGAAGGAAAAGCCCGCAACCCAGCAGTGCTTGGAGTTGTTGTTCATCGACTGCAGGTAGTCGAGCGCCGAGGCGGCATCGGAAAGTTCGCCGATGCCTTGGTCGTACTCGCCCTGGCTGCGTCCGACACCGCGGAAATTGAAGCGCAGCACGGTGAAGCCCATCTTGAAGAACGCGTAATGCAGGTTGTACACGACCTTGTGGTTCATCGTGCCGCCGAACTGCGGATGCGGGTGCAGGACGATGGCAATCGGCGCATCACGATCTTTCTGGGGATGGTAGCGGCCTTCAAGACGGCCTTCCGGGCCGGGAAAGATGACCTCTGGCATGGGTGTCCCTTGTGCTGTCGTCTTGGCCGCGCGAATTTCTTGACGAATTCGGTTGGGCAACTTAGAACTATTCTAACTGATGCGATGGCGCGTCCACCGGGCTTTCTGCATGTAGGCAAATGCGCGGGGCGCGTCAATTGCTCGTGCTGGGGCTGACGACGGGCTGGTCGAAGGAGATCGATGATGAAACTGTCGACGAAGGGACGCTACGCCATGGTGGCTCTGGCGGACATCGCGCTGCAACCGGCGGACCGGCTCGTGACGTTGAGCGAGATTTCCGACCGGCAGTCGATCTCCCTGCCATATCTCGAACAGCTCTTCGTCAAGTTGCGGCGCGCGGAGCTTGTCGCCTCGGTGCGCGGCCCGGGGGGCGGCTACAGGCTGGCGCGGTCTGCATCGGAAATCCGCGTGGTCGAAATCCTGGCGGCGGTCGACGAGACGGTCGATGCCATGAAGAAGGGAGCAGGCGCATCCGGCGGCACGTCGGGCAGCAAGGCGCAGTCGCTGACGAACCGGTTGTGGCAGAGCCTTTCGGCGAACGTTTACGTGTTCCTGCACCAGACGCGGCTGAGCGACGTTGTCGGCAACGAACTTGCCCCGTGTCCGGCGGTGCCGGGACTGTTCGCGGTGGTGGACGAATGAGTTTCGTGATTCCACCGTCTCGCCGGGATGCTGGCCGCTCGGGGGCGCTGCCCCCGTCTTGCCTGTGGCAAGACTCCCCCGAGGTATTTAGGGACCCAAAGAAGCCGTGAGGACGTATCTGGACCATAACGCGACGACGCCGCTTCGGCCGGAGGCACGCGAGGCGATGCGTGCGGCGATGGATGTGCCCGGCAATCCGTCCTCCGTACACGCCGAAGGGCGTGCCGCAAAGGCGCTGGTGGAGCGCGCGAGGGCGCAGGTGGCCGATCTGGTCGGCTGCACGCCCGCACAGGTGATCTTCACCGGATCGGCGACGGAGGCCGCTGCGCTCGCGGTCGCGCAGAAAGAGCGGTTCGGGAATGTCTTCGCAGCCTTGCCGACAGAGCACGATGCCCTGCTTGCGTGGTCCGAGCGCGATCTTCCGTCGATCTTCGGTCGCGATGGATCGGTCGACATGGCCGGACTGCGCAGTTATCTCGCGCGGGTGCAACCGGCTCCCGGATCCGATCGTAAGGCAACCGCTTCGCCTGTCGCGCTGGTGGCGGTCTCCGCCGCAAACAGCGAAACCGGCTTGATGCAGCATGACCGGGCGGTGGTTCCGAATGGCGGGGTCGACGGCGGCGACGCGGGTGCTGGCCCTTACGGCGTCGTGTGCGACATCACGCAAATGGCGGGAAAGGTGCCGGTTCGCTACGAGGGCGAGAAACGGCCGGCATTTGCACTTTTGTCTGCCCACAAGTTGGGTGGCCCGAAAGGCGTCGGAGCCTTGATAAATTTCACGCGCGATGACCCGCGCGCGATCCTGCGCGGTGGCGGGCAAGAGATGGGGCGCCGGTCCGGTACGGAGAACGTGATCGGGATCGCCGGATTTGGCGCGGCGGCCGAAGCCGCGGCGCGCGATGTGGCCGCCGGGCGCTGGGAAAAGACCGAGCAACTTAGAAATATTCTAGAAAACGCACTTGAGTGCCTGTCGGCAGAGACTATTTTTGTCGGGAAAGGCGCCGCGCGGCTTCCAAACACCTCTTGCGTCCTCACGCCCGGGTGGAAGGGTGAAACGCAGGTGATGCAGATGGATCTGGCCGGCTACGCGATCTCGTCGGGATCGGCCTGTTCATCCGGCAAGGTCCGCGCAAGCCGCGCGCTCGGGGCGATGGGGTATGACGAGGTAGAGGCGGCATCGGCGATTCGCGTATCGCTGGGGCTTGAGACGACAGAGGACGACGTGCTGCGCTTTGCCGGGGCGTGGGGCGACAAGCTCAGGAAACACATGTCACGCGCCGCGTGACCAGGTTTGAGGAGAGTGCCATGACTGCGTTGGACAAGGTTCAGGTCAAGGAAGGCGTCGAGCAGGATACGATCGACACCGTCCGGGAGGTCGGTGGCACGTACAAGCACGGCTGGAACACCGATATCGAGATGGATTACGCGCCGAAAGGGCTGACGCCCGACATCGTGCGCCTGATCTCCGAGAAGAATGAAGAGCCCGGGTGGATGACCGACTGGCGGTTGAGCGCCTATGAGCGCTGGCTGCAGAAGAAGGAGCCTGACTGGGCGATGGTCGACTACCCGGAGATCGATTTTCAGAACCAGTATTACTATGCCCGCCCCAAGAGCATGCAAGTGAAGCCGAAGTCGCTGGACGAGGTCGATCCCAAGCTGTTGGCGACATACGAGAAGCTGGGCATTCCGCTGAAGGAGCAGATGATCCTTGCCGGAGTCGAGGGCGCCGAGAACGAGGCTCCGGCCGAAGGTCGGGAGGAGGCCTCGCGCAAGGTCGCCGTCGACGCGGTGTTCGATTCCGTCTCCGTCGGAACGACGTTCCAGAAGGAGCTGAAGAAGGCCGGCGTGATCTTCTGCTCGATATCGGAGGCGATCCGCGAGCATCCGGATTTGGTGAAGAAGTATCTGGGCTCCGTCGTGCCGGTCAGCGACAATTTCTATGCGACTCTGAATTCCGCCGTTTTTTCGGATGGTTCGTTTGTCTATGTTCCGCCGGGTGTACGCTGTCCGATGGAGCTGAGTACCTATTTCCGCATCAATGCGGAGAATACGGGCCAGTTCGAGCGTACGCTGATCATCGCCGACAAGGGATCCTACGTCTCCTACCTTGAAGGGTGCACGGCGCCGCAGCGCGACACCTCGCAATTGCACGCGGCGGTCGTGGAGATCGTGGTCGAGGAAGATGCGGAGGTGAAGTACTCCACCGTGCAGAACTGGTATCCTGGCGACGAGAATGGCAAGGGCGGCATCTACAACTTCGTGACGAAGCGCGCCGATTGCCGAGGTGATCGGGCGAAGGTCATGTGGACGCAGGTCGAGACCGGCTCTGCCGTGACGTGGAAATATCCCTCATGCATCCTGCGAGGTGACGACAGCCAGGGCGAGTTCTACTCGATCGCGATAACCAACAACTGGCAGCAGGCCGACACCGGCACCAAGATGACGCATCTGGGGCGCAACACGAAGTCGCGGATCGTCTCCAAGGGGATCAGTGCGGGCCATGCGCAGAATACCTATCGCGGGCTGGTGTCGATGCATCCGAAGGCGAAGAATTCGCGCAACTACACGCAGTGCGATTCCCTCCTGATCGGAAACCAGTGCGGAGCGCACACGGTCCCCTACATCGAGGTGAAGAACAACTCCTCGCGTGTGGAGCACGAGGCGACGACATCGAAGGTCGACGACGACCAGCTGTTCTATTGCCGGTCCAGGGGAATGGACGAGGAAGAGGCGGTGGCGCTGGTGGTGAACGGCTTCTGCAAGGAAGTGCTGCAGGCGCTGCCGATGGAGTTCGCCATGGAGGCTCAGCAACTTGTGGCCATTTCGCTGGAAGGCTCCGTGGGGTAGATGGCCGACAGGGCGCAGAATTCGACAGCCGCCGGGATCATGACCGTCGTGGCCGGCGCTGGCGCAGGTGGACTGGTGGCATGGTTCGTTGCTCCGGCGCTGTTTCCGGCAGCGCTGATCGGCGGCGCGCTGATCGCCGGCGCGGCCCGGGTGGCGTGGGTTCTGGCGCGCTCGGGGTCCGACAAGACGGACGGTTCGTCATGATGGCGCTTCTGGTACAATCCGCGGGCGCCGGGTTGGGGGTTTTCGCAGGGACGCTCATCGGTCTCTCGATCCGCAAGCGCTCCGGCAAGACGGAGGGCCTTCTGGCGGGGTCTGCGGTCCTGACTGCGGCCGCCGCCGGTTTTCTGGCTCTGGGCGTGATGATGATTGTCAACGCATTGACTGGGCCGGGAGCCTGAGTTCGGAGATGACGAGATGATCGTGACGACAACACAGTCCGTCGAAGGATATGCAATTCAGGACTACAAGGGCATCGTCGTGGGTGAGGCGATTCTGGGCGCCAACGTGATCCGGGACGTGTTCGCAGGGATAACCGATATCCTTGGCGGTCGCTCGGGCGCCTACGAACAGGAGTTGGGCAAGGCGCGGGGCATTGCGCTTTCCGAACTGGAGGAACGGGCTCACGCCCTGGGCGCGAATGCGGTGGTTGGTGTCGATCTCGACTACGAGGTGATCAACTCGATGATGATGGTGTCGGCATCCGGAACGGCCGTCGTGATCGGGTGACCCGCCCACGCGTCGTGCGGTCGGAAACCCGCACGGCTTGAGCCATTACGCAATTCACCGCCCAGTGCGGGACGAGAAATGAAAGAGGTAGACATGTTGGAAATCAAGGGCCTGAAGGTCGAACTTGAAGAAGAAGGCAAGGAGATTCTGAAGGGTGTGGATCTTTCGGTGGATGCGGGCAAGGTTCATGCGATCATGGGACCGAACGGGTCCGGCAAATCCACGCTCAGCTACGTTCTCTCTGGACGTGACGGGTACAAGGTGACCGAAGGAACCGCGACGTTGCTCGGGGATGACCTGCTGGACCTCGACCCGGAGGAACGTGCGGCAGCCGGCCTGTTTTTGGCATTTCAGTATCCGGTCGAGATTCCCGGCGTCGGCAACATGACGTTCTTGCGCACGTCGCTGAACGCGCAGCGCAAGGCGCGCGGGCAGGACGAGGTCAGTGCGGCCGACTTCCTGAAGCTGATCCGCGAGAAGGCGAAGGACCTGAAGATCGACGCGGAGATGCTGAAGCGTTCGGTCAATGTGGGCTTTTCCGGTGGCGAGAAGAAGCGCAACGAAATCCTGCAGATGGCCGTCCTGGAACCGAAGATGTGCATCCTGGACGAGACAAATTCCGGCCTCGATGTCGATGCGATGAAGCTGGTGGCCGACGGGGTGAACGCGCTGCGCGATACCGGGCGCAGTTTCCTCGTCATCACCCACTACCAGCGGCTCCTGAACCATATCCGGCCGGACGTGGTGCACATCATGGCGGGCGGTCGGATCGTCAAGACCGGGGGACCAGAATTGGCGCTCGAGGTCGAAGAGAACGGATATGCCGACATCATGGCGGAGGTGGCTTGATGGCCGAACCCGCGATGAAATCCGACCCGACGGAGGATCGTCTGGTCACGCTCTCGATGCCGGCGAGCGACTGGTCGGAGCCGGCGCGCAAGTCGGCGCTGGCGAGGGTCCGTGATATGGGCCTGCCCGGGCGGCGCGACGAATACTGGAAGTATACGCGTCCCGACACGCTGGTGCAGCCTGATGCCGTGCCCGCAGCGCTGCTCGAACCGGATGAAGAGCCGATCTTCGACGGCATCGATCGGCTCCGCCTCGTGTTTGTCGATGGCGTGTTCGATCCCGAAGCGTCCGACGACCCCGAGTTGGCAGGTGTCAGCATCGATCGTCTCGCTGCAGGTCAGGATATCCACTGGGCCTCGGAGCTTTACGGGACGCTGGAGGCGGCGGGGCATTACGTGCCGCGCCCGCTGGCCGCGCTCAATACGGCGTTTGCCACGGATGGCATCCTGATCCATGTGACGGGACAGGCCGAGAAGCCGGTATCGCTGATCTACCACCACCAGAGCGAGACGTCGGACGCGATCCTCCACCACCTGGTCAAGCTGGATCCCGGAGCCGAGATGACGCTGCTCGAAACCGGACCGGCCGCGGCACGGTTCAACAAGTGCATGGAGGTCGAGGTCGGTGACGGCGCGGCGTTCCACCATGTTCGGGCGCAGGGCCGCGATCACGAGCGCCGTGCGGCGACACATATCTTTGCGCGTCTGGGCGAGGAGAGCGTCTTCAAGAGCTTCACGCTGACGGTCAACGGACGGCTGACACGCAACGAATGCGTGGTGGAGTTCACCGGCGACGATGCCACGGCGCACGTGGCCGGCGCCTGCGTCGGCGATGGGGATTTTCACCACGATGACACTGTCTTCGTGACGCATGACGCGCTCAATTGCGAGAGCCGGCAGGTCTTCAAGAAGGTCCTGCGCAACGGCGCCGTCGGCGTGTTTCAGGGCAAGATCCTCGTGAAGAGCGGGGCACAGAAGACCGACGGGTACCAGATCAGCCAATCGCTCCTGCTCGACGACAATTCGCAGTTCTACGCCAAGCCCGAGCTGGAGATCTATGCCGACGACGTGGCGTGTTCTCACGGGTCGACATCTGGTGCGATCGACGAGGATGCGCTCTTCTACCTGCGCTCCCGCGGGGTTCCGCACGAGGATGCCACCAATCTTCTGACCCTGGCCTTCCTGGCCGAGGCGCTGGAGGAAATCGAGGATGATCGGCTGGCGGACGAACTGACCGAACGTCTCGACGGATGGTTGCAACGCCACCGGAGTTGACATGAGCGTCACGCGGAACATCGCCGCCACGTACAGGTCCCCGGGTGGCGTCATCGCCCGGATCCTGGCGGACGGGCAACGCGAGGACCGTGCATTGGCCTACCTGATGGCCGCCTGTGCGCTGATGTTCGTGGGGCAACTTCCCAAACTCGCGCGCGAAGCGCATCTGTCGGGGGCTGATCTGAACATGCTCATGGGGGCATCATTGCTGGGGCTGGTCTTCATAGCGCCGCTCATCTTCTATGCGCTGGCGTGGATCAGTCATCTCGTGGCGCGCCTCCTCGGCGGGCAGGGAACGTTCTGGTCGGCGCGCATCGCGCTCTTCTGGGCGCTGCTTGCCGCATCGCCGCTGATCCTGCTTCATGGGCTTGTTGCGGGGTTCATCGGGCCGGGTCCGCAGTTGACGCTCGTTGGCCTTCTCTGGTGTGCCGTGTTCCTCTGGTTCTGGGGCACTGGCCTCTGGCATGTCGAACGGAGACGGACCGCATGACCCTGACATGGCGTGACCTCTTCGTTCGGACCCTGCGCGAGCCTGCGGAGGCGGCGGCCGTGATCCTGGCAACACCCCTGTCGCGTTCGAACATCTTCATGGCGCTGGTGGCCGGGGCGGCGCTCAATGCCGTGATCACAGGAGCCTCGCTGCAACTCTTCCCGTTGCCCCAGGAATGGCCGGCTTTCATCTCCAATCCGCTCAGCTATTTCGCGCTCGTCGCCGGTGGTCTGCTGCTGTTCGCGCATCTTCTGACCTGGTCCGGTCGCGCGATGGGGGGGCAGGGCGAGGTCGACGATATCCTCAAGCTCATGGTCTGGTTGCAGTTCGTTCGCATCGCGCTGCAGGTCCTGGGCCTGGTGCTGACGGTTCTCCTGCCGCTTCTGGGCGGCCTCTACAGTCTGGTCGTCGCCGCGCTGTCGATCTGGATCGTGCTGCATTTCATCAAGGCCGGGCATCGCCTGTCCTCGCTGGGGGCGGCCGCCCTCATCCTGTTCGTGACATTTGTGGGTCTGATCGTCGGCATGTCGCTGTTCCTGGCGCTGACCGGTTTCGGACCGTTGGGAGTGACCGCCGATGTATGACGTCGAAGAAATCCGCCGCGACTTTCCGATCCTGTCGCGCGAAGTGAACGGCAAGCCGCTGGTGTACCTGGACAACGGCGCCTCGGCGCAGAAACCTCAGGTGGTGATCGACGCCGTGACCCGGGCCTACTCCCAGGAATATGCCAACGTGCACCGCGGCCTTCACTTCCTGAGCAATCTCGCGACCGAGAAGTACGAAGGCGTTCGTGGCACCATCGCCCGCTTTCTGGGCGTGGCGGACGAGCGCGAGATCGTTCTCAACTCCGGCACGACCGAAGGCATCAACATGGTCGCTCAAGGCTGGGCCGCCCCACGGATGGAAGCCGGCGACGAAATCCTCCTGACGGTGATGGAGCATCACGCGAACATCGTGCCCTGGCACTTCCTGCGCGAGCGTCAGGGCGTGGTGCTGAAATGGGTGGATACCGAACCCGACGGCTCGCTCGACCCGCAAAAGGTGATCGATGCGATCGGGCCGCGGACCAAGCTCATCGCCATAACACACATGTCGAACGTCCTCGGCACGGTCGTCGATATCAAGCCGGTCATCGAGGCGGCGCATGAACGAGGCGTTTGCGTTCTGGTCGACGGCTCGCAGGCGGCAGTCCACATGCCAGTGAACCTGTCGGACCTGAAGCCGGACTTCTATGCCATCACCGGTCACAAGCTTTACGGTCCGACCGGGTCCGGCGCGATTTATTGCAAGGCCGAGCGCATGGCCGAGATGCGCCCGTTCATGGGCGGCGGCGACATGATCCGCGAGGTCAGCAAAGACGAGGTGATCTACAACGATCCGCCGATGAAGTTCGAGGCGGGGACACCGGGTATCGTCGCGACCATCGGGCTCGGTGTGGCGCTGGACTACCTGATGCAGCTCGGCATGACCGATGTCGCAGCTCACGAGGCAGAGATATCGACCTATGCGAAGTCGCGGCTGCAGGGTCTGAATTGGCTCGATGTGCAGGGGCAGGCACCGGGCAAGGGCGCGATCTTTTCCTTCACGCTCAATGGCGCTGCACATGCACATGACGTATCGACTATTCTCGACAAGAAGGGTGTCGCGGTGCGGGCCGGTCACCACTGCGCCGGTCCTCTGATGGATCACCTCGGCCTGACGGCCACGTGCCGCGCCAGCTTCGGGCTCTACAACACGGTGGGCGAGGTCGACGCGCTGGTCGACGCGTTGGAACTGGCGCACGACCTTTTCGACTGATCGAGCTTGATCGAACTCACTGCGCCGCGAAACCGGCGCCCCGGATCATCGGCGTCGATTTGCGATTGCGATGCCGGCTGCTGGGGGCTATATCCACCGCCACGCACCCGTAGCTCAGCTGGATAGAGCGCTGCCCTCCGAAGGCAGAGGCCAGAGGTTCGAATCCTCTCGGGTGCGCCACCGACTTTCTCCCGTTCTTGAACATGCGGATGCCAGTGGTGTTGCGACGTTTTCGTCCTGATCGACGTTGACGGTGCGATCCGCTTGGTTTGTTCACTCAGCGGCCAACTTGAAGGCATCGAGCACCTCTCCGACGATCGGGTTCGGAAAGCGCCGCTGCAGAGTGATCGCGAAGAACCCCTCCGTGATGCCATCAAGGCGCGCCAGTTCCGTCAGCACACCGGAGGCCAGTTCGTCCCGCACCACGATCGGCGGGATCACGGCCAGCCCTGCGCCGGCCCGCGCGAGGAGACGCAGCATTGCCATGTCGTCCGCCTCGGCCGCGATCCGCGGGAAGACGCCCAGCCGTTCGACGAGGGCGTCGAAGGACGCGCGCAAGGCCGCTTCGGGCGTCGGCAGGATCAACGGTTCCTGCGCCAGAAGTTCGTGCAACGGCCGGTTCGCGAGATCCGGCGCCCCCACGAGGCTGACCGGCTGTTTCGAGAGCGCGTGGACGAGATAGGGGCTCGACGCGTCGCGCGC
The DNA here is from genome assembly GCA_963721175.1 of uncultured Alphaproteobacteria bacterium. Classification (GTDB taxonomy): domain Bacteria; phylum Pseudomonadota; class Alphaproteobacteria; order Rhodobacterales; family Rhodobacteraceae; genus Aliishimia. The sequence goes on from CAVRIG010000011.1 coordinate 261,490, forward strand.
GGGCACAAGGTTCGTCAGCACCACGTCGAGCGACAGCGCCTCCAGCGCGCGCAGAAGATCCGCCTGCGCACCGGAGCGCAGGACCACTTCGACATCCGGCCGCCCGATCAGCGGTTGCAGGAATTCCATCTGGAAGTTGCGCGACAATGTGGCAAGCGCGCCGACGCGGAGCGCCCGGCGCACGGTCGCCGGCGTTGCGCAGCGTGGCGGTCAGATCCTCGGCCGTGCGGAAGATCGCCTCGGCATGGTCGAGCGCGATGCCGCCGGCCTCGGTCAACACCAGGCCACGCCCGCGCCGTTCGAAGAGCTCGTGACCGAGGGATTGCTCCAAAGCCTTGATCTGCGTGGAGAGCGCGGACTGCGACAGGTTCAGCGCCCGCGCCGCTCCGGTCAACGTGCCGTCGCGCGCCACGGCGCGGAACAGTCGCAAATGATGCAGGTTCAGGACGGCCATACTTCCAAAAAACAGAACGATATTCCACAAAATATATAATTTTATGAACGTCGTCGAGAGGCTAATTCTGCCGGACAACGAATTTCCAATCGGAGCCGTGTCATGTCACACCTGCTGCCTCTGAGCTTTCCTGGCCCCCGGCGTCCTGCTGCTCGCAGCCGTGGTTGCCTTCGCGCGTCCGGGCCGCCGCCCCGGTGCCGTTCCACAGATGGCTGAAATCGCGTCCCTGGCCGCGCTTGCGCTGGCTGTCGTCGGGCTGCTGCAACTCTTGTGGACGGACCTGCACAAATCGCCGCGTCGGCGTGGGCCGTTGGCCCTGGTCCTCCGCCTCGATGCGGTGAGCGTCACGATGACCCTGCTCGTGGCGTTCATCGGCTGGATCGTGATGCGCTACTCGCCGCACCTATCTCGATGGCGAGGCGCGCGAAGGGCGGTTTCACGGCCTCATGCTCACCACGCTCGCGGCAGTTCTGGTCCTCATGCAGGCCGGCAGCTTCGCGCTTCTGATCCTCGCCTTCGTCGCTGGTCGGGATCTGCGCTGCGCCAGCTCTTGCTGTTCTATCCGGATCGCGCGCGCTGCGCGCCGCGCCGCCGACAAAGTTCGCCCTCGTCTGGCATGCCGGGGACGCGGTCCTCGTCATCGCGGCCGTGCTGCTTGTCTGCGACCTTCGGCACCGCCGAGTTCGCGGCGCTTGCCCACGGCGGCGCGGGCCGGGCCTGACCTTCGCCGGCCATCTTGCCGTCGCCCTTCTCGTCGCTCGCGGCGGTGCTGAAGACGGCGGCCTTCCCGCTGCATGGCTGGCTGACCGAGGTGATGGAGGCGCCGACGCCCGTCTCCGCGCTGCTGCATGCCGGGATCATCAACGCCGGCGGCTTCCTTCTGATCCGGACCGCGGAACTCGTTCAGGCGAGCCCCGGCGCGATGGCGGCACTGGTGATGATCGGCGGGCTGACCGCGCTGTTCGGGGCCGCGGTGATGCTGACGCAGAGCGCGATCAAGACCGCGCTCGCCTGGTCGACCGTGGCGCAGATGGGCTTCATGCTGCTGCAATGCGGGCTGGGGCTCTGGGCGCTGGCGCTGCTGCACATCGTGGCGCATTCGCTCTACAAGGCGCACGCCTTCCTGTCCTCGGGCGGAGCGGTGCGGGCGGTCGGCGGCGCTGCGCCGGCCCGGTCCGGTGGCCGTGCCCGCGGATCGGCGCCGTGCTGCAAGTCCTTCGCGCTGGCGCTGGTGCTCTATGGCGCGATCGCGGCGCTGTTCACGCTGGTCTGCGGGACCAAAGTCGCCGCAGGCGCTGGCGCTCGGCACGATGCTGATCTTCGGCGTCGCCTATCTCGTGGCGCAGGGCCTTGCCGACTGCCGCGCCGGAAGCGCTGACGCAGCGCACGGTGCTGCGCCTCGCTCGGCGCGGCCACGGCCTATTTCGCGTTCCAGCTTGGTGCCGAGGCGCTCTGGGGGCCGTACCTGCCGGCTGCACCGGTGCCCGGCGCGCTGGAATGGGCGCTGATCGTGCTGGCCGTCCTGTCCTTCGGGCTGGTCGCCTTCGCGCAGACGCTGTTCCCGCTCTGGGCGCATCATCCGGCCACCGCCGGCCTGCGGGTTCACCTCGCGAACGGCCTCTACCTCAACGCGCTTCTGGACCGCGCTGATCGGCGGGTTCCGGGTCGCGAAATCAAACTGAACCGAGGAGCACCGCCATGTTCATGAAGCATGACCAGATCGCGCCGGCCCGGATTTCCAGCCTCCTGCAGGCCGCCGAGGCCGCCGCCCGCGCCATCCCCCCGGCCTTCCCGCTCGAAGCGACCGTGGCCGTCAACCCGTTCCTCGGCCAGACCGGCGAGGATCTGGCGACGGCGACCGCGCGGCTGGCCCGCGTCGCCGGCGTGGCACTGACCCGGCCGCGCGCGGAATACGCGGCCGGGATCCGGCAGGGTCGCATCACCGATGACGACCTCGCCGCTGCACTGATCGCGAGCGCGCTCGCCCCTGAAGCCCGCGACGATCTCGCGCTTCTGAAGGCCAAGGCTGAAGACAACTGGCACAGCCGACCGTCGGCGCTTCCGACTGTGGCCGACCTGGCCGCCGAAGGCAACGGGAATCGACTGGCCTTCGGTGATCGAACGGACCTTCGGCCTGTGGGCGGCCGGCCATTTCGACCGGGGCCAGGCGCTCTGGTCGCCCGGCGCCGGGCAAGGGCTGCCTATCGCCGCCTGGCGAGCCTGGGCCGGCCGCGACCTCACTCCGGAAATCGCGGGGCTGACCGGCTTTTGCGCGCATGCGGCATCTGCGCCGGACACGGCGGAACGCGCGATCCTGCGCGCCGCCGACGCGGCTCGGCATCACCGAAGCCGCCGCCGAAACCGCGTTCCACCGGCTGCTGTATGGATCTCGGCGGCTGGGCGCAGCATGCGCGCTGGCTACTCTGGCAGGCCGAACTCGACGGCCGGAGCGACGCGCGCGCTGCCCGACCTTCTGGCGATCCGCCTGGTCTGGGACGAGGCGCTCCTCGCACAGTATCCGCAGATCGAGACGAAGTGGCGCGAGACCGTGGCGGCCCATGAAGCCCCGGTCGAACCGACGCCGGACCAGGTGATCGACGCCATCCTGCAGGACGCGTCGGAGCGTGCGTATCAGCGCCAGCTCGCTCTCGACCTGAACGGTCCCGCCACCGCTCGGGACCGTCCGACGCTGCAGGCGGCGTTCTGCATCGACGTGCGGTCGGAGGTGTTCCGCCGCGCGCTCGAGGCGCAGGATCCCGGCATCGAGACGATCGGCTTCGCGGGCTTCTTCGGCCTGCCGCTCGCGCACGAGGCGCATGGTTCGGACGTCGTCGAGGCGCATCTGCCCGTGCTGCTCAGACCCGGCATGGCGTCGAACAGCCATGGCAGCGAGGCTGCCGAAACCGATCGGCCGGATCGGCGCGCGCGCCTCCCGCGCCTGGGGCCGTTTCCGGCAGGCTGCGGTGTCCTCCTTCGCCTTCGTCGAGGCGTCGGGGCCGTTCTACGGTGCCAAGCTGGTGAAGGACGCGCTGGGATTGGGCGTATCCGAAGCGGAGGCCGACCCCGCGCCGCAAGTTCGCGGACGAACCGGATCGCGCGAGGCGAAGGTCCGAGACCGCTGCCACCGTGCTGAAGGCGATGAGCATGACGCAGGGCTTCGGCCGAGTGGTTCTGCTGCTCGGCCACGGCGCGCAGGTGACGAACAACCCGCACGAAAGCGCCTATCACTGCGGGGCCTGCGGCGGACATACCGGCGAGGTGTCGGCGCGCCTGCTCGCCTCGCTGCTGAACGATCCGGAGGCACGGGCCGGGCTTTCGGATCACGGCGTCGATTTGCCCGAAGACACGGTCTTCGTGGCGGGGCTGCATGACACCACGACCGACGATGTCAGGCTCTATCCCGACGGCAACCACGCCGCGCATGTCCTGACGCTGAGCCAGATCCGGAACTGGTTGCATGCGGCGGGTGCGCTGGCGCGAGCGGAACGTGCGATCCGCCTGCCGGGCGCATCGGCCGGCACCGTGGCCGCGCGCGCGCAGAACTGGGCCGAGATGCGTCCGGAATGGGGTCTTGGCCGGCTGCGCCGCCTTCATCGCCGCACCGCGCGGCGTGACTGCGGCGGCCGACCTGCGGCGGGCGGGCGTTCCTGCACAGCTACGACTGGCAGGCCGACGCGGAATTCGGCAACGCTGGAGCTGATCCTGACCGCGCCCGTCGTCGTGGCGAGCTGGATCAGCCTGCAATACTACGGCTCCTCCGTGGCGCCCGGAAGTCTTCGGGGGTGGCAACAAGCTGATCCACAACGTCGTGGGCGGCATCGGCGTCATCGAAGGCAATGGCGGGCGGCTGCGCCCCGGTCTGCCGTGGCAGGCGGTCCATGACGGCGAGGGACTGGCCCACGAGCCGCTGCGGCTCTCGGTCCTGATCGAGGCGCCGCGAGGATGCGATCATCGACGTGCTCGAGCGTCATCCGGAGGTGCGTGCGCTGTTCGACAACGGGTGGCTTCACCTTTTTGCCTTGAAGGAGGGTCAGGTCGCTGGACGCTACCGGCCCGGCCTTGAATGGCAGCCGAAGCAGAAGGTCGCGCAGGCCGCGTGACGGGTGGGGCAGGGTATTTGCTCCTGCCCCGCGCAAGATGACATCAGCCGGTCTCGGTCCGGCGCTCACGCCCGTAGAACGATCCGGCCGCATGCAGCCAGGCCCTGGCGCCGTCCGCCGAAAGCTCGCCTCGGGCTGCGAGGATGCCGGTCATGCGGGCGGCGGCGATGCTCGCTCCGGCGATGTGTCCCGCGCCGGTCGGGCGCGGACATGCGCCGTAATCGGCAGAGGGGAGGTCGAGCACGGACCACTCGCCCGGGGCGCAACGCGCGTCGCCCTGGACCGCGAACACCTCGGGAAGAGCGGCGGGCCACACGGGATCCCCCCGAGCGGGTGCGGAGGCGACGACGATGCGGCCGGAGAGCGCGTGGACAGCGCTGGCCACGGCCGCGTCGTTTCGTGCCAGTCCCAACGAGCAGTGAACGATCGGGGCGCGGCTTTGCCTGGCGAGGTCCAGCGCAGTGCAGAGGTCCTGGACGCGGGCCGAGAGTTTGCCGCGGAAGACCGGGATCGACAGGATTTCCGCGCTGGGCGCTTCGGCGCGGATCGTGGCGGCAACGGCGCTGGCGTGACGGCCCGCCGGGCTCTGGAACACCGCGAGACCGTCCGGATCCACGATTTCGGTGCATCCGAACTCGCCGACTTGCAGCGGCCCGTCGATCAGGGCGATCCGGGTCACGGCGGCGCGGCCCAATCCGACACGTCCACAACCCGATCGAAGGCGCCATAGGCGGCTTCGTGGCCGTGCGTCACGACGATGCGCGTGGCGTGTCGGTGGCGGGTGTCGATCGCCGACACGATGCGGGCAACGGTGGCGGGGTCGACCTCGGACATGGCCTCGTCGACGATCAGGACGCGGAACGGGCGCAGCAGCGTGCGCGCAAGGCAGAGGCGCTGGCGTTCGCCCCCCGACAGCGTGAGACCATCCTCGCCGATCCGGGCCTCGAGGCCTCCGCCATCCGCGAACCGCGGCGTGAGGCCGGTGAGGTCCAGCATCTCCTTCATTTCCGGCAGTGTCGCTCCGGGTGCCGAAAGGCGCAGGTTTTCGGCGACGGTGCCCGACAGAACGAACGGCCGCTGCGGAACATAGGCCACCGCGCCGCGCAGATCGTCGCGCGAGAGCCGCCGCAGGTCGCAGCCGTCGAGCAGAATGCGCCCCGAAGCGGGATCCGCGTGGCGCTGCAGGAGCCCGAGCAGGCTCGATTTCCCGGACCCGCTCGGTCCCGTCAGCCGCAGCTTGGTCCCGGCCGGAATGTCGAGCGTCACGCCGCGGGAAAGCGCACGCCCCGAATGCACGACGTCCACCCCGTCGAGCCGCAGGTGGCCGGGCCCTTCGGGCAGCGGCGCGGGATTGGCCGGCCAGATCAGCGGGTCGTCCTCGGCCATGACGCCCGACAGGCGATCGAGTGCGGCGCGGGTTCGGGCCTGGGCGTGCCAAAGCCCCAGAAGCGACTGCATCGGGCCGACGAGAAAGCCGAGATAGGCGACGAAGGCAATCAGCGACCCGAGCGGCCACGCACCATTGATCACCATCAACCCGCCGACAAGGAAGATCGCCGAGCGCACGAGGGCCGTGAGGCCGGAGGGCACAAAGCGGGTGACCTCGCCCCAGACCTGCGCCCGCAGCAGCGCCGCATTCAGGCTGTGCTGGCGGCGGGCCAGCGCATCGCGCACGGGGCGTTCGGCACGGGCGGCCTGGATCGGTCCCAGCCCCGCCACCATCTCGGCGATCTGTCCGGCGAATTCGCCACGTTCCGCCCGCGTCTCGCGCGCCAATCGCTCTGTCCGGGGGCGCGCCCAGGCAAAGAACGCCAGCTCGAATGGCGCCAGCGCCACGGCCAACAGGGCAAGTTTCCAGTTGAGCACAAAGAGCATCGCCGCCCCGCCCGCCAGCCGCAGGATGCTGGATGACCCGGTGAGCAGGGCGTTAAAGGCGAATTGCTGGACCTCGCCGGCGTCGCCATCCACCCGCGCCAGCACCTCGCCCGTGCGCCGGCGCGCCCGCCACACCGGCGACCGGTCGAGCACCGCCGCGGCAAGGCGCGCGCGCAGGTCGGCCAGCATGTCGACCGAAGCACGCATGTGCAGGATCGAGTTCAGCGAACCCAGGGCGAGGCTGGCAAAGCCCACGGCGAGCAGAACCAGCGACCAGGTGACAAGCGCCCGCGGGTCGCCGGCCATCAGCCCCTCGTCGATGACGAGCTTGGTCAGGTAGGGCGGAATCAGCGCCGCCAGAGCCGCGACGAGACCCAGCGCCAGCAGCAGGGTCAGAACGCGCAGACGCGGCCGTAGGATCGGCATCAACCAACCCCAGGACCTTGTATCGAAGAGCCGCGCCCCGGCCCAGTGACCGAGGCGCGCGCCCAGGGACGCCCCGCCGGGGGGCATGTCCGTTTCGGACGTCATTCCACCTGCACGACCTGGATCGTCGAGGTGCCCATGTCGCCACCCGAGGGAATGAGCATCTCGCCGATACGCTCCAGCGTTTCGGCATCGTAGACGCCGATGTCGTCATTGGTGCCGCCCACATAGAGCTCTTTCCCGTCGGTGGAGATATTGATCACGTAGTAAGTGTGCGGCAGGTCCACGCGCTTGATCAGCTCGCGCTTCTCCACGTCATGCTTGGAAAGCTGCGTATAGACGCCGTAGAGCAGGTTGTCCTGATTTGGATCCCGCACCGCCGAGAACATCAGCACTTCGAGGGAGGCGAAATCCTGGATCTCCGTCTCGCCGGTTTGCAGATCGACGGACGAGAATCCCCAGACGAAATCCGCCATCTCCTCTTGCGTCTCGTCTGTGAAAACCGCGGCCGTGTACATCAGCATGAATTCGTCGTTCTGGCTGCCGACGGGCCAGAAGGCCAGCACGTCCGGCGGGCTGTAGGTGGGTCGATCCCAGTTGGCGTTGGCGATCGCCACGTCCATGTCGCCCGTCGCCGGATCGAACGCGAAGATGTCGTGCCCGCCGATCACCACGGACCCATCGTCGGCCGAGGTCATGACGGTGGACCGTCGCGGAGCGGGAAAGGTGCGAACGGGCTCCGCCTCGGTGCCGGACGACGCGTCGAACACGGCGAATTCGGGCTCCATCACCTCGTAACGGTCGCTGAGCTTCCGCGTGGGGTTGCGGATCGTGTAGACTTCTGCCCCGTCCGGGGACACGGCCAGGGACGCGATCGAGCGCCGGACGACGTCGCCTTCGGATTGCGTGGCGTAGAACACAGTCTCGCATGTGTCGATGTCGATCCCGATGACGTCCTGCCAGTGGTTCACCAGCACGTAAGCTGTCCCGCCATCAGGCGACATCTGGACGACGCCGGGACTGACGTCGACGTCGATCGGGCAATCCTTCATCAGCGCGCGTTCGGCCGCGTCGAAGACATAGAGATTGCCGGGCTTTGCCACGGTGACCAGAAGATCCTTGGCGACGGCGGGGGAGGCCACCGCCAGCGCGGCAGAGAGAATGATTGCAAGTCTCATGGTGCGCCTCACGTGTTGGAGTCCTTGGGGAAAACGGAGCCGAGCGCGCGCCAATCGTCGGCAGCATTCGGCGCGTCCGCGCTCCAGTCGGGGTAGGTGACCATCGTGTCCGGCACCTGCGCGGGCCACCAGCAGGGGTCCGAGCACCCGTAGAGGTCGGCCTCCATCGGCTGACACAGGGCCGCGACGCCGCCGAAGGGATCGACCTCCCAGCCGGGATCGAAGGTGGTGGTGCAGCCGGCGGTCACCGTCTGCATGGCGCGGACCTCGTCCATCTTGTCGTCTTCCGCGGCCTGAAGCGTCCGCGCGGCTTTCTGGTTCAGCGGTTTCATTTGTGGTTCGCCTTTCTGGGTGCGATGTGATCGTGAAAATACTGCGGGTTGGTGGCGATCAGGTCGCCATAGACCTCGATCCCGAAATCCACCCAGTCCCGCATCAGGTCGCAGTAGTGATATGCCGGCTTCAGCGGATCGCCGAAATGCGCGTAGCTCTCGTGGTAGCAGCCGCCCGAGCAGAGGTTGCGGATCCGGCAGGTGGAACAGCCCTTGTCGGTGCGGTCGAGACGGGATTTCGAGGAAGCCGGACAGCCGATCTTTCTCGATGCCCTTCTCGACATCTCCAAAGACAAGGTCGGTGCCGGTGAAACGGTGGCAGAGATTGATCTTGCCACCATGATCCACCGCCAGCATCCCGATGCCCGCACCGCAGGGCAGGGCCTTCGACCGACCTTCCCACAGATCCTGCATCAGTTGGTGCATGTTGGAAAAGCCGATGTTGCGGCCCTCGCGCGCCTCGCGATGATAACGGCGGCCAAGCGCTTTCATGCCCTCGAAGACCTCGAGCAGTTCGTCGCCCTGCAGGTTGAACGCGGTCATGTCGCCGGAGGTCACCGGGCTGAAGCCGACCTCGGCAAAGCCGATGTCGTTTTTCAGGATGATTCCAGATCTCCTCGACCTGCGTCACGCCGGCGGTCAACGTCACCCGCGCGCCCACCGGCCGCGACCGGTAGCGCGACAGCAGCATGCGCGCCTTGGCGGCCACCGCATCGTAGGAGCCCTTGCCGCCGACGGTCTTGCGGTTGAGGTCGTGCAGCGCCTTGGGTCCGTCCATCGACACTGTGAGGCCGAAGCGGTGTTCGTCGAGCCAATCCACCAGGCCTTCGTTCAGCAGCGTCGCGTTGGTGGTGAGCGTGAAGTTGACCTGCCTGCCAAGGGCGGCAAAGCGCGGCTCGGCATGGGCCACCACCTCCCGGATCAGCGGCATGTTCGACAGCGGCTCGCCGCCGAAGAAGACGATGTTGTAGGCCTCGCGGTCGGGACTTTCCCGAAGCAGCAGGTCGATCGACTGCACAGCCGTGTCGAACGCCATCTTGCGACCCGCGTTGGGGGTGTCGAGATCCTCCTTGTAGCAGTAGGAACAAGAAAGGTTGCAGCCCGTGTTCACGTTCAGGATGATCGTCGACAGCGGAAAGTTCTCGATCTTGATATTCGGCCGTTCCGCCACCGGCGCTCGGCCATCCGTCACGATGTCGAGATCCATGAACCCGCGCAGCCGTTGCGTCGAGCTCCGCCGGATCTTGCCCGGCGAACCGCGCTTGCACGTCTGCCTCCTCAAGCTGGCCCTTTTCGGCAAGGAGGCTCAGCACCTCACCGTCCAGGGCGTCCAGCTCGAAAAGCGAGGTGGTGGGGATGTGGAAGAGCATGTCGCGCTCCTCCACCCGCACCCGATGCGCGTTCTGAGGTTGAAAATGAAGGTTTCCCATGTTGGTCCTCTCAGCGGATCGGTGGATCGATGAAGCGTTGCACCGTCACGATCAGCCGCGCCGAGGCGCTCTGACCGGCGGCATCGGCGATGATCTTCAGGTCGCCCGCGTTGTTGGTCGAGAACGGTCGCTCCGGGTTCGGACCGGCCACGGCAGGGGTGAAGATGCCCTGCGGACCGATCTCCCCGGCAAAGGCCGCATCGTCCATCGCCTCGGCGATCTCGTCGCTGTTGTCCGCGTGCCACTCTGCGGGGATCGCGCCGATGCGGATATCGTCTTCGGTACCCGCTTCGCCGTCCGGCCCGTTCCACCAGCCGATCGCCTTGAAGTGCGCGGGAACCGGCGCCGGGCCCTGGTCCGATCCGCCGCCGACACGGGCGATGGTGAACGGGGGCTCAACCGTCAGGTTGTCCACGCTGTCGTAGAGGACGGCCGTCGCGCTGTCGTCGCCGGCGGTGAAGGTGAAGATCGCGTTTTCTCCGGCCAGCCGGACGCTCGCGCCCGTGTCGTTCGCGGCGACCTGATCCGCGAGGCCGTTCTGCCCTTCGATCTGCACGTCCCCGAGGTCGGTGCCCACGACCTGCGCCATCGTTTCGGCGCCTTGGGCCGCCTCCGGCACGACGCCCAGCACGGCCGGACCCGTGCCCACCTTGGCGCCGCTCAGTCGTCCGCCGAGGCTGTCGTTGTCGCGCTGGAACTGACGCCCGGCGAGTTCGGATCCGTCCTCGGAGACCGCCAGCACCTGCCGGTAGGCGGTGTCCCCGATCGTCAGGTTCGCGCGCCATTCGTAGCCGGTATAGAGGTTCATCTGGCCGCCCACGGACACCGTCGAGCCGTCGGAGAGTGTCATCTCCCCCGATAGGCTGTAAGGTGGGGCATCACCTTCCACAGTGAGCGTCCCATGCGCCGGGCCGCCCTCGGGAAGCTCCGCCAGGATCACCCAATCACCTGAGACGTCAGGCTTCTCGGCTGACTGCCACTCCGTCCACGCCTCGGTTTCGAGCGGATAGGTTTCGGCCAGCATCGGCGCGATCTCGTCCTTGGCGATGGAGTACCATTCGCGGTCGCGGCCCAGGGCCTGGTATTCGATGGTCGGAAACTGGCCGACGTGGAAATCCACGTGCAGGTCCCATTCCTCGGGTGTCCGCCGCTGCAGGCCGACCCGCGCCGCCGTGTGGCAACGGGCACACATCGTCGCCCAGCGGTTCCTCCACCGACTCCACGTGGTTGGGGTCCTTTTCCAGCGCATAGCGCCACTCCGCCGCCTCGGACGGCGCGAGGCCCTGCGTGTCGGCGAGATAGGTGACGAGCTTCGCCTGATCCTCTGGCGAGATCTCCATGCCATGCGCGATGCGCATCCGGACGATGGTCATCAGCCAGCCTTCGGGCGTCTTGCGTTGTCCGGCGATGCGGCTGAGGCCGTCGTCGGTTTCCGCATGGCAGCCGCCGCAGGAATTGGCCAGGATCTCCGGGGCGTCCTGCGCGAACGCGGCACCGCCGGGCAGCGCAAGCGCCGCGGCAAGGACCGCGACCTTGGATTTTCTCATGGTTGAACCTCCTTCAGTTGAATGGCGGAGGCGGTGGTGATGCCGCGCTCCGCAAGCCAGTCGTAGATTCGCGCCGCGCGTCCGGGCGGCACGTCGGGAAGGACCCGCGCGGCGAATGCGGCGCTGTCCGGTACGGGAGTGCGCGAGAGCCGCGCCACAACCGGAGCGATTTCGATTCCGCCGACGAATGCCGCGCCTTCGGGATCCTGCGGCGTCACCAGCACCTGCGCCTCGGCCAGCCTGCCGCCCCGGACCACCACGCGGCGGTCTAGATAGGGCGCGTGCGGCGCCTGCGGTTCGGCCGGCAGATCGTCGGGCCAGGCGCTGCGTCGAGTCCAGAAAGGGCCGTCCAGACCGGCGGTGCGGTAGAAGTCGCGGCCGACGCGGGCCTGCCGTTCGAAGGTGCCCACCACCCGGTCATGGTAGAAGCGCGCAGCAAGCGTCTCCTCCTCGCGCATGATCGCATCCGCCAGCGGCACCGCCATCAACGCCGAGCCGAGCGCCCAGAAGAGGCCGTGGCCCGAAAGCGGGTCCATCGCCACGGCGGCGTCGCCCAGACGGGGCAGGGCGGGATCGAGCCCCGGCGCGGTCAGACGGAGCTCCGAGGCGCGGACCACGAAGTCGCCCGACGGCTCCGTTCCTGTCGCTTGCCGCCAGACGGCGCCGGGATCGCGGGCCGCATCGGCATCGACGGTGACTTGAGTCCAGCCGCCGACAGGTCCGGCGATGCGCCAGAGCCAGCCGTCGTCCAGCGCGCGCACCTCCGCCATGGGCTCGGTTCCAGCACCGGGTGCGGAGACGCTCACCGTGGGTGGCCCGCGTCGTCTGCCGGGCGCCACTGGCGCGCGACGTCCCCGCGCCTCGACGATCAGCCCGGCGGAGATGCAAGCGCCGTCGGTCATCTCGATCGCACCCGGTAAAACGCGGCGGATCGATCCGGCAACCACGCGGACGCCCTCGTCGGCGGCCTGCGCGCAAAGTCCCGCCTCGAATTCCGGGCGCGACAGGATGTGCTCGCGGTTCGGCGTGCCGGTCAGGCTTCCCCAGCGAACCCGACGATCGACCAACGGCCCCAGCCCGTCCACGGCAAGCCCTTGGGCCTTGAGAGCCGCGACGAGGCGCAGACCAGCCCCTTCGATCCAGGCCCGTGCCGGCGGTCCAGATACCAACGTGACCGAACCGCCAGCGCGGGCCAGCGTGATCGCTGCGATGGCACCTGCCGGACCGGCGCCGGCGATTGCGAAATCCGTCCTGTTTGGCACGTCTCACCCTCTCGTCCCGTCAGACTAGAACCACGGGCACGCAGCCGATCCGACAATTCCGGACAGATCCTCGCAAAAGTCGCTCCGGACCCGTGTCATGGAGTGGTTTTGCAATCTTTGCCGGCAGTGGTATCGTCGCCAACATACCGGCGGAGCTTGCCGCGCTTCGGACACAAAGCCCAACACATGAGCGATTCGGCCCACATCCTGACTTCGGCGATTCGCGACCCGCTGCGGACCGCATTGGAGTTCGGGGGCGATATCGAACGGCTGGTGAACGCCGCCGCCATCGACAGATCGGTGCTCGGCCAGGCGCAGGGGACCGTACTGCTCCGGCGGTATGTCGCGCTTAACCAGATTGCGGCCCTCGACCTCGCGGCGCCGCATTTCGGGCGGTTGGCGGGGCAGCGCTTCGACCTTGCCAGCATCGGGGCCGCCGGACGGGCGGCCCTTGCGGCGCCGTCGCTGGGCGCGGGATTGCGCCTGATGGAGCGGTGTTTCCTCGCGGTACAAGGCGAAACCGATCTGCGGCTCGAGATCGAAGACGGGGTCGCAACCCTGACCTACCGTATCCTCGATCCCGACATCTGGCCGCGCGACCAGGACGCCGAGCTGACGATCGGCACCTTCACCGCGCTGGTGGCCAGCGTCGCGGGGTCGGGATGGCGGCCGATCTCGCTGGCGTTCGAGCACGCGCCGGGCGGTGCGGAACGCCTCGTTGGCGGCGACCCGCGCTGTCCCGTCCACTACCGAACAGCCACGAACAGTGTCAGTTTCGAGGCCGGATTGCTGGATCGTCGGCTGCCCGGGTGCGACCGGAACCTGTTCGTGCACCTCTCGGCGCGGCTGAACGACAAGGTGCAGGAGATCGAACGCAGGACCAGCGTCCTCGACCGGGCCCGTCACCTGATCCTGCGCCACATGGGCACACCTTGCGCGGATCAGACCAGCGTTGCGTTGAGCCTGGGCATGTCGCGCCGAAGCCTGCGGCGTCACCTGGCGGAGGCGGGCACCAGCTTTGCCGTCCTGCTGGGAGAATGCCGCGACGAACTGGCCCGCAAACTGCTGTGCCAGAGCGACCTCTCCATCGCCGAAATCGCGGATCGGCTGGGCTATTCCGAAACCAGCGGCTTCGAACGCGCCTTCCGCAACAGAAACGGGCAGACCCCCGCACGGTACCGGCGCAGAAAGATGTGACATTGCGATCATTCGAGAGCGATCGAGGGCCAAAAGACCGTGCCGGCAGTCCCGTTCGACAAGCTGGCGGTGAGTGCCACTGCGCGGCATCCCGGAGACCGGTCGGGTATTCCAGACTTTCACTCCGCTGTGCCCGCGGACTACGATGGGTCATTCCGCAACAGGGGCGTCTGTCATGCTTTTCGCGATTTTCTCGGCGGTCTGGTTATGTGTGGCGATCCTGGCTTCCATCACCTTTGCTTGAAGCACGTGCGACAGCATGAGGGTGCCGAACGCCCAGCATGGTGGGGTTTTTCCCGCAAATGTCGCTTCGGTGGCGCCGTGACCCGTTGCGCAGTGTGCCATGTCGCGGCATGCTGCGCCGCATACCGGCTTGAAACGGACCGTTCGCAGCCACAGTTATCAGTCCATAACAGGAGACAGCCACTGGTTGCCTGAAGAGAGGGACCGCGCTGTCTTGCAGACACAAGGATACAGCATGCAAGAGCCACTCAACGCTTCCTACCCGGTCCTGCCGCTGCGCGATATCGTGGTCTTTCCCCACATGATCGTTCCGCTTTTCGTGGGTCGCGAGAAGTCGGTCCGGGCGTTGGAAGAGGTCATGGCCGATGACAAGCACATATTGCTGTCGAGCCAGGTCGATCCGTCGGTGGACGATCCGGAAAGCGACGGCATCTACAAGGCCGGCGTTCTGGCGAATGTCCTGCAGATGCTCAAGCTGCCGGACGGTACCGTGAAGGTTCTGGTCGAAGGGCAGGCGCGGGTTCGGATCACCGAGTTCCTCGAGAACGATCAGTTCTTCGAGGCGCGGGCGGATTACCTGACGGAGATGCCGGGCGATACGGCGACGACGGAGGCTCTGCTGCGCTCCGTCACCGACGAATTCGAACGCTACGCGAAGGTCAAGAAAAACATCCCCGAAGAGGCGCTGGCGGCAGTGGCCGAAACGACCGAGTCCGCGAAGCTCGCCGACCTCGTGGCCGGTCATCTCGGCATCGAGGTCGAGCAGAAGCAGGATCTTCTGGAAACGCTGAGCGTGAGCGAGCGTCTGGAGAAGGTCTATGGCCTGATGCAGGGCGAGATGTCCGTGCTGCAGGTCGAGAAGAAGATCAAGACCCGCGTCAAGAGCCAGATGGAGCGGACGCAGCGCGAATATTACCTGAATGAGCAGATGAAGGCCATTCAGAAGGAGTTGGGCGACGGCGAGGACGGCCAGAACGAGCTGGCCGAACTGGAAGAGAAGATCGCCAGCACCAAGCTCTCGAAGGAAGCGCGCGAGAAATGCGACGCGGAGATGAAGAAGCTGCGCAACATGTCTCCCATGAGCGCGGAGGCGACGGTCGTCCGCAACTACCTCGACTGGATCCTGTCGATCCCGTGGGGCGTGAAGTCGCGGGTGAAGAAGGATCTGGGCCGCGCGCAGAAGATCCTGGACGACGACCATTACGGCCTCGAGAAGGTCAAGGAGCGCATCGTCGAATATCTCGCGGTGCAGCAGCGTTCGAAAAAGCTCAAGGGGCCGATCCTGTGCCTTGTGGGTCCGCCGGGCGTGGGCAAGACCTCCCTCGGAAAATCCGTGGCGCGCGCCACGGGTCGGGAGTTCATCCGCATTTCGCTGGGCGGCGTGCGGGACGAATCCGAGATCCGGGGTCACCGCCGGACCTATATCGGCTCCATGCCGGGCAAGATCATCCAGTCGCTGAAGAAGGCGAAGACCACGAACCCGCTCATCCTGCTCGACGAGATCGACAAGATGGGCCAGGACTTCCGTGGCGATCCGGCATCGGCGATGCTGGAGGTGCTCGATCCGGAGCAGAACAACACGTTCGTCGACCATTACCTGGAGATCGAATACGACCTCTCGAACGTGATGTTCCTGACCACGTCGAACACCTACAACATGCCCGGGCCGCTTCTGGACCGGATGGAGATCATTCCGCTTGCGGGCTACACCGAGGACGAGAAGCGCGAGATCGCCAAGCAGCACCTGATCCCGAAGCAGATCAAGAACCACGCCCTCAAGGCCAAGGAGTTCAAGCTGACGGATGATGCGCTGCAAGAGATCATCCGCCGGTACACCCGTGAAGCCGGTGTGCGGAACCTCGAGCGCGAGATCGCCAAGGTGGCGCGGAAATCGCTCACCAAGATCATCAAGAAAGAGGCCGATACCGTCGAGGTGACGCCGGACAACGTCGGCGACTACCTCGGGGTCAAGAAGTACCGCTATGGTCTTGCGGAGCAGGAGGACCAGATCGGCGTCGTGACCGGCCTCGCCTGGACGTCCGTTGGCGGAGATCTGTTGCAGATCGAGGCGCTGAGATTGCCTGGGAAGGGTCGGATGAAGACGACCGGCAAACTCGGTGACGTGATGAAGGAGTCCATTGACGCCGCGTCGAGTTATGTCCGCTCGATCGCGCCCGAGATCGGGGTAAAGCCGCCAAAGTTCGACCTGATGGACATCCACGTGCACGTCCCCGACGGCGCCACGCCCAAGGATGGTCCATCGGCGGGTCTCGCGATGGTTACCTCAATCGTGTCGGTGCTGACTGGCATCCCGGTGCGCAAGGACCTTGCGATGACGGGTGAGGTGTCCTTGCGCGGCAATGCGATGCCCATCGGCGGCTTGAAGGAAAAGCTGCTCGCGGCTTTGCGGGGCGGGATCAAGACGGTCCTGATCCCTCAGGAGAACGAGAAGGATCTCGCCGAGATCCCGGACAACGTGAAGAACGGGCTCAAGATCATACCGGTCGAGCATGTTTCGGACGTCCTGAAGCAGGCGCTGGTCCGCAAGCCCGAGCCGATCGAATGGGACGAAGCCGCGGAGGAGGCGGCAGCCGCGGCCCGGGCCGCTGCGAAGGACGGCGGGGTTGGCGCCACGGCGCACTGAGCCGGACTGCAGACTTCATCGGGACGCCCTGCGGGCAACTGCGGGGCGTCTTGCTTTTGAAGGTCCACACGTCGGCCAAAATCCTATGGCAGCCGATTTTGACGCGGAACGCTGGTTGCACCGTGCATGCCGCGGTCTGCGATGTGGCGATGTCCGAAAATTGCGCGAGACCTCTTGCACGCCTCGTGCGAATTGGCTAACTCCACCGTCACTCGGATGGGTGATTAGCTCAGTGGTAGAGCGCTTCGTTCACATCGAAGATGTCAGGAGTTCAAATCTCTTATCACCCACCATTCCGCCCTCTGCATGGCGCACCGCGACCTTTCTCAGCACCCCCCCACCTCCCTGACATGTAACGCTCAGGCCGCCGAAACCGGGAAGCGATCGCGCGTGCGGTTCGCGAAGGCGACCAGCGACAGCATGACCGGCACCTCCACCAGAACGCCCACTACGGTCGCCAGGGCGGCGCCGGAGTTGAGGCCGAAGAGGCTTATCGCGACCGCGACCGCGAGTTCGAAGAAGTTCGATGTTCCGATCATGGCGCAGGGCGCCGCGATCCGGTGCGGCACCTTCAGCGCATAGGCCGCACCGTAGGCAAGGGCGAAGATGCCATAGCTCTGGATCAGGATCGGCACCGCGATCAGCGCGATGACCATGGGCTTGGCGAGGATCACCTCGCCCTGCAGGCCGAAGAGGATCGCCACCGTGGCGATCAGGCCGATCACCGAGATCGGCTTGATGCGGGCCGAGAAACGATCGATCGCCGCCGCCGACCCCAGCGCCTGCCGCGTCGCCAGTCCCGCGACCAGCGGCAGCACCACATAAAGCACGGTGGCCAGCACCAGGGTCTGCCACGGCACCACGATGTCGGTCACGCCCAGCAGAAACGCGACGATGGGCGCAAAGGCCACGACCATGATCAGGTCGTTGACCGAGACCTGCACCAGCGTGTAGGTCGCGTCCCCGCGCGTCAGTTGAGACCAGACGAAGACCATCGCCGTGCAAGGGGCCGCCCCCAGCAGGATCAGACCGGCGATGTATTGCGCCGCATCCTCCGGTGCGATCCAGGGCGCGAAGATGTGCTCGAAGAAGAGCACGGCCAGCAGCGCCATCGTGAACGGCTTGACGAGCCAGTTGACCGCCAGCGTCACGATCAGCCCCTTGGGCTGCCGCGCCACGCCCGCGACCGCGCCGAAATCGACGTTGACCATCATCGGATAGACCATGGCCCAGATCAGCACCGCAACGACGAGGTTGATCGACGCGACCTCCGCTGCGGCAATGGCCTGAACCAGGCCCGGCGCGATCAGGCCCATGACGATCCCTCCGACCATGGCCAGTGCCACCCACAGCGTCAGAAGCCTTTCGAAACGACCCATCGCTTCGGATGCGGGTTGGCTGTCGCTGGTCATGGTAGGCTCTTCCTGCTCGATTGGTGGCGTGTGAGGGCGTTCCGAAACGTGACGGCGCGCGGTCAGGACCCCGGCATGGCCATCGTGCGATTGATCTGGCCGGACGCGTCGTGCGGTTCATCCGCGACGAACTGAAACCCATACCTTTCGTAGAACGACCGCCCCAACTCGTTGTCGCGGAACACGTTCACTCTCAGCGGCCCCTTGAGGGCGACGGCGTGATCCACCATTGCCCGCCCATACCCCTTGCCATGCTTTGACGGGTCGAGGAACAGCCCGCCGATCTCGTTTTCGAGAAGTGCGATGAACCCGACGACGTACCCGTCCACTTCCACAACATATGTTTCGGCGTTGGGCATGTAGATGTCGCGGATGTCCCGTTCCACCTGCGCGACATAGGCCTCGGTGAGAAAGGCATGGGCCAGGGCGTTCCCGCGGCGCCACACTTCCATCACGCTTTCGATGTCGTCTGACCGGTACGCGCGGATCGTGATGTCTGAGGTATGCATTCGGTGCGGCCTGTTCTGGTTGCGTCGCGGGCGGAGCGCCGGGTCATGACTGCTGTTGTGGCGCCGGCGGTGGCAGCGCGCAACAAGACACAGTTTGGCGTACCAGCCTGCAGAGCAACCTTATCGCGGTCGAACAGGACCGCAACCCGTACTAGTATCGCGAGGTTTTCCACACTGCCGAGGTGCCGCCATGGACGAGGACGAACACGCCAAACGCGACGCCATCATCGCGTATTGCCTGAAGATGAACCGGTCCGGCCTGAACCGGGGCACGTCCGGCAACATCTCCGTTCGGCATGGCGATGGCCTGCTGATCACGCCGACCAGCATGGCGTACGAGGACATGTGCGTGGAGGACATCGTCCGGCTCGACGAGACAGGTGCCCCGCATGGCCGGAACGAAGCCTCCAGCGAGTGGCGGTTCCACCGCGACATCCTGCAGAGCCGAAGGGATGTGAATGCCGTCGTGCATGCGCACCCCGTGGCCTGCACCACACTCGCCATCCTCGGCAAGTCCATACCGCCGCTGCACTACATGGTGGCGGTCTGCGGCGGGCCGGACATCCGCTGCGCGCCCTATGCGATCTTCGGGTCCGAAGAGCTGTCCCGTCACGCCGTCGCGGCCCTGGAAGGGCGGACGGCCTGCCTGTTGGCGCATCACGGGATGATCGCAGTGGGAGCGACCCTGGAACAGGCCATGTGGCGGGCGGAGGAGGTCGAGGCGCTGGCCGCGCAATATCACGGCTGCCTTGCCCTGGGCCAGGAGCCGCCGCTTCTGACCGCAGCGCAGATCGACGCCGTTCTGGCCAAGATCGACGGCTACGGGCAGACCTGACATAGACGCAGAGTGCCGGAACGAACGTCCTGACACGGATCGCATGCTTTGCTCGTTGCGTGCTGGTTCAGCGGCGACTACGACTGAGAGCGGACATGACGGACGTCAAGCGAACACTGACCAGCACGCACTGGGGCACCTACGAGGTCGAGACCCGCGACGGGCGGGTGACGGCGCTGCATCCGTTCGCCGCGGACCCGGACCCGTCTTCCATCGGGCAGGGCATCGTCGACGTACTTGACGGACCGACGCGGATCGATGCGCCCATGGTCCGCAAAGGGTGGCTGGAGGGCGGTCCGGGGCCCAGCGACCGGCGGGGGCGCGACGCCTTCGTCGAGGTCAGCTGGGAGCAGGCCGAGACGCTGGTGGCCGAAGAATTGAACCGCGTCAGGGAGGGCTTCGGCAACAGGTCGATCTATGCGGGGTCGTATGGCTGGGCCAGTGCCGGACGGTTCCACCATGCGCAAGGCCAGCTCCACCGTTTCCTGAACGCGATGGGCGGCTACACGCGGTCGGTGGACACCTATTCCTTTGCGGCGGCGCAGGTGATCCTGCCGCATGTCGTGGGCGATGCGCGATCGATGATCTACGACGGCACGGCTTGGACTTCGATCATCGAGAACACGCAGACCCTCGTCGCCTTCGGCGGCATTCCGGTGAAGAACGGCCAGATTGCGCAGGGTGGCGTCGGCCGGCACCGGCAGCCCGGCGCGATCCGCGAAGCGGCCGCTGCAGGCGTGCGCTTCGTCAACGTCTCGCCCTTACGGAGCGACGTGATGGACGAGGCGTGCGCGGAATGGCTGGCCGCGCGGCCGTCCACCGACACCGCCATCCTCCTCGGGCTGGCGCATACGCTGCTGGTCGAAAGGCTGCACGACCGGGCCTTCCTGGGTCGCTATACCACCGGCTTCGACCGGTTTGCTGCCTATCTCGACGGGACGCAGGACGGCGTCGCCAAGTCGGCGGCGTGGGCGGCGGAGATCAGCGGGCTGAGCGCGGACCAGCTCCGCGACCTCGCGCGCCGGATGGCGACGACGCGCACCATGCTGTCGGTCAGCTGGTCGCTCACCCGGCAGGATCATGGCGAGCAACCCTACTGGGCGGCCGTCGCGCTGGCGTCGATGATCGGACAGATCGGCTTGCCCGGCGGCGGCATCGGCTTCGGCTACAGCGCGGTCAATTCGGTGGGCAACGAAATGACCGTCGCGCCCTGGGCCGCGCTGCCGCAGGGCGACAATCCGGTCGACGATTTCATCCCGGTGGCCCGTATCGCGGACATGCTGCTGAACCCTGGCGCGCCATTCGACTACAACGGCATGCGGCGGAGATATCCCGAGATCAAGCTGGTCTACTGGGCTGGCGGCAATCCGTTTCATCATCACCAAGACCTCAACAAGCTGGTGCGTGCGTGGTCCCGCCCCGATACGGTGATCGCGCATGAATGGTGCTGGAACGCGCTCGCGCGTCATGCCGATATCGTCCTGCCCTGCACGACGCATCTGGAGCGCGAGGACATCGCCGTCACGCCGCGCGACGGGTTTGCCGTGTGGATGGATCGCGCCGTGCCGCCGACCGGTCAGGCGCGCTCGGACTACGACATGCTGGCCGGCGTGGCGGGCCGCATGGGACTCCACGAGACCTTCACCGAGGAGCGTGACGCCGCCGACTGGATCCGGCACATCTATGACCGCTCGCGCCAGCGCGCGGCCGAGGCGGGCATCGACATTCCCACGCTGCCCGAATTGAAGAGCCGGGGATGGTTCGAGGTTGCGCCGCCCAAGCAACCGCACGTCCTGCTCGCGGCGTTCCGGGCCGACCCGGATGCGCACCCGCTGGACACGCCGAGCGGCCGGATCGAGCTCTGGTCCGAAACCATCGCGGGATTTGGATACGACGACTGCCCGCCGCACCCGGCCTGGATGGAACCGGCGGAATGGCTGGGCAATGCGGAACGCTACCCGCTGCACATGATCTCGAACCAGCCACGCGACAAGCTGCACAGCCAGCTCGACCACGGTGCGGTCAGCCGCGCCGGCAAAGTGGGCGGACGCGAACCGCTGGTCATCCATCCCGACGATGCCGCCGCGCGCGGGATCCGCGACGGCGACGTCGTTCGCGTCTTCAACGACCGCGGCGCGAGTTATTGCGGTGCGAGGATCAGCGACGAGATCCGGCCCGGCGTCGTGCGGATTTCGACCGGGGCGTGGTTCGATCCGGAGCACCCGGGAACCGCGACCGCCTGCAAGCACGGCAACCCGAACATGCTGACGCTCGACAAGGGCGGATCGAAACTGACGCAGGGGCCGATCGCGCATTCCTGCCTCGTCGAGGCCGAAGTTGCTCACGATCCGCCTGCCGTCACCGCCTTCGACCCGCCGGAGATCATCCGGAGGACGCCGTGACCGATGCCCGTTGCCGAAGCCTCCCGTGTCTCCTAACATCTCGGAATGCCGTCACAAATCCCGAACCCTCGGCTCTCTCCCCGGCTCTCTGAGCGTCTGCGCCAGGCGACCGAAGCGGAGAAGGCCCGCCTGATCGGCCACCGGCGACAGTTTCACGCCAATCCGGAGCTCGGCTGGCGGGAGATCCAAACCACGTCCGCGATCGTCGAGGACCTGAAGCAATCCGGCTACGAGGTGGTGTCCGGCCCTGATTTCCTGGGAGACGTCGAACGGATCGGCATGAGCGCGGACCCGATCCCGGGCGAGGGCGAGACCGGCTGCATCGCGATCCATGACACCGGACGCCCCGGGCCGACGATCTGCATGCGTGTCGACATCGATGCGCTGCCGATCGCGGAAGCCACAGGCAATCATGCCCCGGCGGCGCAGGGGTTCGCCTCGGGCACCAAGGGCATCATGCATTCCTGCGGGCATGACGGACATGCGGCGATCGGCTTGGCGACAGCGCGGGTCTTGAGACCGCTGCTGGAGACCGGGCGGGGCAAGCTGAAGCTGCTGTTCCAGCCGGCGGAGGAGGGGGGTCGCGGAGGCCGCGCCGTGGCCGATGCGGGCTGGATGGACGATGTCGACCTCTTCTTCGCGATCCATCTCGGCCTTGGCGTTCCGTCCGACAGCGCGGCCTTCGCGGTTCACGGCCTGCTTGCCAATGCACGGTACGATCTGCACCTGACGGGACGGGCGGCCCATGCCGGCAAGTCTCCGGAGACCGGCCGCAGCGCGCTTCTGGCCGCGTGCCAGATCGCGCTGGGCCTGCATGCCATGGCGCAATCGAGTTCGGCCGGGGATGCGCGTGAACGTCGGCCTGCTGAATGCGGGCACGGCCGTGAACATCGTGCCGGAAGAGGCCTCGCTGACTTTCGAGATGCGGGCGCAGGAAACCGCCGACCTGGACGCGCTAAAATCCCGTTGCCGGGTTTTCGTCGAGGCCACGGCGCGGGCGCATGGCGTGGAGTGCAGCCTTTCGGAAGGCGGCGGCGCCGACGGCTACTCCAACCCGGACGACATCGCGGATTGGGCGACCGGCGTCAACGCCGCGGTCGGCGCCTTCGCCACGGTCCTGCCGGACCTCGCCTTCGGCGCCAGCGAGGACGCGGCGACGCTGGCGCGCCGGGTCGCTGCGCGCGGCGGCAGCGGCGGCGTCTTCGTGCTGGGTGCCGACCTTGCGGACGACCACCACACGCCGCAGTTCGACTTCGACGAGGGGGCGCTGACGAAATCGGTGCTGCTCTGTGCGGGCCTCGCCGCATCGGCGATGGACCTGCGCGCGTGCGACGAAATGGAGTGATGGCTGCGCCAGGTCGTGGCGCAGAAACCGGAACATGTCCAAATCGCGCAGACCGGAAACGCGTTTCCTAGACCGAAAGCCAAGGATTACCTACAGTGGTTTCCGAGAGGGAAAATGAATTGTGAACATGCATTCCGAGACTGAAGCGACGCCCTTGAAGGTCTTCATCAGCTACGCGCACGAGGATGCGGAGCACAAGGAGGTCTTCTGCGACCAGCTCATCCACCTTCAGCGGCACGGGTGGATCGCCGTTTGGGACGACGGGGCGATCAAGCCCGGGAAAAAGTGGCTGGCCGAGATCGAGACGCAATTGGACCAGTGCGACATAGCGGTGTTTCTCGTCACGCAGAAGTTTCTCAGGTCGGATTTCATCTGGTCCGTGGAGTTCCGCCGTCTGATGGATCGGCATGCGGAGGGCAGCGTGGAGATCTTTCCGGTCATCCTCAAGGAGTGCTCCTACAGACAATCCGAGATCGCCCAATTGCAGCGGGTTCCGAGCGGAAACCTCGCCGTGCTCTCCCACTCCAGGGAAGGCGGCCTGCTGGACAAGGTGTGGGTGGATGTGGGGGATGCGTTCGCCGCACTTGTCGACCGGTTGCGCGACGGATCCCCCGTCGCCTCAAGGCCCCCGCCCACCGGGGCGGAACATGCCCCGGCGAAACCGGAGCCGGAGCGGCGTTATGCCAGCATCCTCGAGGAACTGGAGAAGGGCAAGGTCGCCTTCTTCATCGGAGAGGGCGTGAACTGTCCGACCGCGGGCGCGCCGCAATCGAACAAGGCGTTCCCGCCGCTCGGGGCCGACCTGGCACGGGCGATGGCCGAGACCTACGCACTTGGCGCGCATGAGAACGTGGGGCTGGCGGAAGTGGCCCAGCGTGTCGCGGTTCGGGAGGGTGGCGAAGCGCCGATCCACGATGACCTGCATCGGGCCTTCGACGCGGATTTCGACCTCACGGATGTGCACCGCGGCCTGGCCCGGCTGACCAAGGCCGTCCGCGCATCGGAGCGGACGCAGCATCAACCGGTGTTCCTGACCGTCAATTACGACGACCTGCTGGAGCGCGCCTTCGCCGAGGAGGGCGTTCCCCTCGACGTGCTGTCTTATGTCGTGGACGAGAACGGCCGGAGCTATTTCAGCCATTTGCCCCCCGGCGGGGTTCCGGTAGCCTTGACCCGGCCCAACGAATACGTGGCGATGTCCTCGGACGCGCATCCGCTGCTGCTCAAGCTCGCCGGGACCGTGGACCGCAGCAATCGCGGGGCGGAGCATTTCGTCGTCACCGAGGACGATCATTTTTCCTACGCCGTGGACCAAAGCATCCGGGAGTTGCTGCCACCGACCATCCTGACGCGGCTTCAACGCAGCCGGTACGTCTTCCTCGGGCATTCGCTGTCGCATTGGACGCTGCGGTCGATCATCAGCCGGGTCTTTGCACGCGGGCGACTGCCGGCGCGGAGCTGGGTGGTGGCCGAAGATCTGGACGAGCAGGATCTCGAATTCTGGAACTTCCGGAACGCCATGCCGCTGCAAGCCGATGTCTGCCGCTTCGCGAGCGAGCTGGCACAGGAATTCGCGGACGTTCTGGAGGCGCGTCGCTCGTGAGACCCGACCCCTTCCGCGGACTTGTCCCCTATTCGGAGGCGGACGCGGAATTCTTCTTCGGTCGCGACAGGGACCGGCGCATCATTGCCTCCAACTTGACGTCGGCGCCGTTCACGCTGCTCTACGGGCCTTCCGGTGTCGGCAAGACGTCCGTGCTGCGGGCCGGGGTCGTGCGCGACCTGCGCGAGGAGACCCGGCGCAACCGTGACCGGCTCGGCCTGCCCGAATTCGCGGTGGTGTGGCTCAGCCAATGGCGGGGCAAGCCGGCCGCGGCGCTCGAGGCTGCGGTGCGCGCGGGTGTCGCCGATGCGATGGGGGGCGACGGCGGCCCGGTGCCGGGCGACGCACCGCTGGAGCGGCTGGCCAACTGGTGCGAGCGGCTCAACGGCGAATTGTTCCTGATCTTCGACCAGTTCGAGGAGTATTTCCTCTATCATCCGACGGACGAACCCGGAGATTTTGCCGAATTGCTGACCGGCATCGTCACGGCGCGGGACCTGCGGATCAACGTCCTGGTGTCGTTGCGGGACGATGCGCTTTCCCAGATGGATCGGTTCAAGGGCCGCATTCCGGGCCTCTTCGCCAACTTTCTGCGCATCGACCGGCTGGACCGCGAGGCGGGGCGGCTTGCCATCGACGGGCCGGTCTCCCGCTGGAACGAGGTTGCGGGAGCCGAAGGGCAGGCGAACGAGGCCATGTCGGTCGAAGAGGCACTGCGCGAGGCGGTCCTCGACCAGGTTCGGGTTGGCAGGCAGGGTTTCGGCGAAAAGGGACGCGGTACGGCAAACGACGCAGCTGCCCATGAAGAGATCGAGACGCCTTTCCTGCAACTTGTCATGCAGCGGATCTGGAGCGTAGAGCGCGAGGAGGGATCGGCCGTCCTGCGCAAGGAGGCCCTCGACCGCATGGGTGGCGCGGAAGAGATCCTGCGCACGCATCTGAGCCGCGTGCTCGACCATCTCGAATCGAACCAGCGCAAGGTCGCGCGCAAGATATTCTACTATCTGGTCACGCCCTCAGGCGCCAAGATCGCGCATTCCGCGACCGATCTGGCCAGCTACACCGAACTCGAGGAAGGCCAGATCGCCGAGGTTCTCGCGCGGCTCTGCGACCGGGAATCGCGCATCCTGCGCGAGGTCGCCTCTCCGGAAGGGAAGGATGCCAACCGTTACGAGATCTATCACGACGTGCTGGGCGGCGCGATCCTGGAATGGCAGCGCGAAACCCGCATGCGGGCACAGACCGAGGCGCTACTCGCCGAACGCGACAGTGCCGAACTGAGCCGCCAGGCCCGTCTGCGCACGGCGGCGCGTTTCATCTTCGGCTTCGCGGTGACGGCGGTCCTGCTTGTGGGCGCGTTCTATGTCGTCCGCGCGACTTCAGATCGAAAACCAGCGCCTTGGCCTGCGGCGGCAGCTTGCGGAGTTGAGACAGGTGTTCTTCGACACCCACCAGACCATATTCCTCGCTGCCCGCCGTGAGGCCGCGAGCAAGGTCGAGGCGCCTCCGCTGGCCCCGCCGGATGAGCAACCGGACACGACGGCCGCCCAAAATCTCGCGGAGATCCTCGGCCGGGAGATCGATAATGGGCTGGTCCGTCTGCGCGACGATCCGAATTCGATCACGGTGATCATTCCGCAGAACGTGCTGTTTCAATCCGCTTCGACCGAACTTGCTCCTGGCGCTCCGGCCCTTCTCGAGAAGATCGCGGCGGTCGCCGAAGATGCGTCGGGCACCATCCTGATCGCCGGGCACACGGACAATGTCCCGATCCGTAACGCGCGGTTCCGCAACAACCTCGATCTCTCGCTATCGCGGGCGAGAGAGGTGCGCGACGTCATGGCCCAGACCATGACGCAGCCCGATCGCCTGCTGGCCGAGGGGCGTGGCGAGACCGAACCGATCGCGGACAATTCGACCGCTTCCGGACGCGCGAAGAACCGGCGGGTCGAGATCATCATGCGAAAGGCAAGCTGACCCGTGCTCCGTTGGCTGATCATCCTTCTGTTGCTTGTCGTTGGGGTCGGCTTTAATGTTGCCGGTCCCTACGTCTCCATCGGTCCGTCGAGGCCTCTTGCGTCGGAGCCCATCCGGGTGTTTGTCTTGGGGATTACCTTGATGGTGTCGGCCGCACTTGCGGTCAGCGCCATCAACCGCCGGAAACGGCTCAAGGCCGAGAAGAGAGAGCTTTCCGCGGGTGTCGCATTCCGCGCCACTTGGCGCATGGTGGGCTTGCTGAGTGCGCCGATCGCCCTTCTCGCGGGAATGTCCATCTGGGTCATCGAAAGCGCGTATCGCGACATTTCGCACCTGACGGGAGAGATGACCAGGACGCTGGATGAGCTCTCTGAACTCGGGGAGGTCCAGCGCGGCGCAATGTTGTCCGATCCGGCGAGCACCGCCGAGCTCCTGACGCAGGTCTACGGCTTCACGCAGGGCTTCGAGGGAGAAACGAATCTTCCCTTGCTCGACCCGGAAACCGACCGCGCCTACCTGAACGAGCATTACGAGGTGATGGTCAGCAACCACCTGCGCCCCCAACTGATGCAGCGGCTGGAGCAACAGATCACCAGCAATCTGGGCCAGCCGGCCGCGCTTTACCAGGCTTTGAAGGTCTACCTGATGCTGGGCCAGGCAGGGCCGATGGACGCCGATTACGTGCTGAGCTGGATCGAGGGCGATCTTGTCGAGCGGTTTCCAGGAACCTACAACCAGGAACTGCGCGAGCGTCTGACCCGCCACACCCAGACGCTGGTGAAGTCCGAGCGGTGGAACGAGTATCCGGTCCGTAGCGACCTCGTCGCCGAAGCGCGAAAACAGTTCTCGTTCATGCCTGCGAGCGAGTTGCTCTACTACCGGATCATGAGTGACCCGCTGGTCAACAACCTGGAAAGCTGGCGGGTGACGGAGGCCGGCGGACCGGCGACCGCGCGCGTCTTCATGCGCGCGTCGGGCAAGCCGCTTGGCGAAGGAATCCCGGGCATCTTCACGCGAGAAGGCTTCAACGACGTCTTTCTGCGTCTGGCGCTTGCGTCGGCCAACCTGATGCAAAGCGAAGCCTGGGTGCGTGGAAGATCTGTCGCTGAACCGCCCGGAGACGCAGAAGCAGCGAAACTCACCCGTGAGGTTCTCGACCTCTATTCCAAGGACTTCGTTGAGCAGTGGGACTCCCTGCTGGACGATCTCACGGTGATCCCCACCGAAAGCTACACTCAGTTGGTGGAACTTTTCGAAATTGTCTCGAGCGAGGATTCGCCCATCACGAATGTCCTGAGCGAAGCCGCCAGACAAACTCTCCTGACTGCACAAGACGAGCGTCCGGTTGTCGAAGACATACTTGCGATGACAGACCGTTCGCTGTCGCGGCTGTCCCTTCTTGTTGAAAAAGCGAACAAGCTATCTGTTACAGGGGCTGCGCCAGACGCTCTCGGTGCTGAAATCGAGGAGCGGTTCATCTGGCTGCACGGCCTGTTCAAGGACGTGACGTCCGAAATCGTCAAGTACCAGCGGCGTATGTCCGAAGTCTTGTTTGCCATGACCCGCACGGCGCCCGGAAACGCGCCTTCGGCGGAACTCGAAGACGCAGTGGACACCTTGCGGAGGTCGGCGCGAGACCTGCCACCGGTGCTCGCCAACTGGACGCTCCAGTTGTTGGGCAATTTCGAAAGGCAATCGAGCGAAACGGTGCGCATGACTCTCAACACGAGATGGCAATCCGATATCCTGCCGTTCTGCCTCCAGGCAACTGCGGGGAGATACCCGTTCGACCGCGAGGCAGAACAGGACATTCCGCTGGCCGATTTCGCGCGCCTGTTCGCCCCGGGTGGCATGATCAATTCCTATTTCAATGAATTTTTGGCTCCTTACGTGGATCGTGGCGCGCGACAGTGGCGATGGCGCAATGATCTGGGGTTGTCAGACGCAGCCCTTGCGGAGTTTCGGAAAGCCGCCGAAATCCGCAACTCCTTCTTCGCGAGCGGAAGGCTCGAAGTCCGGTTCGAGTTGTCGATGCAAACATTGGATCCTGCATCCGAAGACATCACGATACGGCTCGGCGATGATTGGTACGAGTATTCGGGTGTCTCGCAGACGGCCCAGAGTTTCAGCTGGCCCTGGCCCTCCGGCGGAGCGGGGCTGGAAACGGACGTCGACGGCCGGCCCCTCCGCGTTAGCTTTGAAGGGGATTGGGCATTCTTCAGGTTGTTGGACCGCCTCGAGACCCGAGGGCCGCCAATGCTGCCCCAGGTCCTGTATTCCGTCCCCAACCTTTACATGAATGTAATCGAGATCAGCGTTCCGCAGGCTATCAGCCCGTTTGCCAATCCCGCACTTCGCGACTTCACGTGCCCAAGGGTTTTGTGATCGTTCGGATGGGTGGCCTCGGTGTGACCGGGCAGATCTGCAGCGGTGTCCTGCGGCCGGAGTGGACGGTGCGGGGGAACCCGACGGCGCGGGTGCGATGACGTTCACGTTGAAGCAGATCCGGTATTTCGTGGCGGCCGCGCAGCAGGGCACGGTCAGCGGGGCCTCGCAGTCGCTGTCGATTTCGCAGAGTGCCGTGACCGAGGCAATCAAGGATCTGGAGACGACCCTCGGCGTCAGCCTCTTCGACCGGCATCCGCGGGGTCTCAACATCACGCCCGAAGGACAGCAGTTCCTGCGGCATGCGACGTCGATCATGGCCGAGGTCTCGAACGCGACGCGTGTCCTCGCGGATGGCGCGCGGCGTGTCGGCGGGTCGCTCAACCTCGGGGTGACGTCGCTGACCGCGGGCTACGTTCTCTCCGATATCCTGTCGCGGTATCGCCGACTGAACCCGGAGGTGGAGGTCACCGCCATCGAGGATTCCGGAGAGTATCTGGAGCACCTGATCATCGGCGGCGAACTCGACATCGCCGTGATGGTCACCTCGAACCTGCGCAACGAGTCCGCGCTGCAGTCCGAGATCTTCGAGGTGTCGCCGTTCCGCCTGTGGCTGCCGGTCGATCACCGGCTCGCCCGTCAGCACAGCATCGCGCTGAGCGACCTCGTGGGAGAGCCGCTGATCGTGCTCGACGTGGACGAGATGGAGCGGGAGGCGATGAAGCTGCTCTCCGCCTTTCGGCAGCGGCCCAGGATCGCGTTCCGCACCCGCTCGGTCGAGGCGGTCCGGTCCCTTGTCGCCACCGGTGCCGGCGTGACGATCCTGCCGGATCTCGTCTACCGGCCCTGGTCGCTGGAGGGCGATCGGCTCGTCAGCCGCGACGTGTCGGGCGCGCTGCCCGTGATCCAGGTCGGTCTGGTCTGGCGGCGCGGGTCCGAGATCACTGAGGCCGCAACCGAATTCATCGCCGTCACCCTGGCGCAGCAGGCGACGCGCGGACGATGATCGGCCTTCGGAAATTTCGATATCGAACCTTCTGATTTATGTATTTGCGATGGCAGGACTTACAAGCGACTATGATTTCAAAAAACAAACCCATGACAGCGAGATCACCATGAAAACATTTCTCCGATCCACCTCGGCCCTGACGGTCGCGGTGGCCATCGCCTCTCAGCCCGTCCTTGCCGACATGCTGACCGAAATCGGCCCCGGCGAGGGCGAGGTCAGCATCGTCGCCTGGCCGGGCTACATCGAGCGGGGCGAGACCGTGGCCGAGTTCGACTGGGTCACCGGCTTCGAGGAGGCCACCGGCTGCACCGTCAACGTGAAGACCGCCAACACCTCGGACGAGATGGTCGCGCTGATGAACGAAGGCGGGTTCGACCTCGTGACCGCCAGCGGCGACGCGTCCTTGCGGATGGTGGCGGGTGACCGGGTGCAGGAGATCAACATCGACCTGATCCCCAGCTGGTCGGAGATCGACGACCGGCTGAAGGAGGCGCCCTGGCATTTCGTCGACGGCAAGCATTACGGCGTGCCCTACATGTGGGGGCCGAACGTGCTGATGTACAACACGGAAGTTTTCGGCGACAGCCCGCCCGAACTCGTGGTCGGTGGTCTTCGAGGAGACGACGTTGCCGGATGGCCAGCCGAATGCGGGCCGCGTCCAGGCTTATGACGGGCCGATCCACGTGGCCGACGCGGCGCTCTATCTCATGCACCATCAGCCGGAGCTGGCGATTACTTCGCCCTACGAGCTGAACACCGACCAGTATGCCGCGGCGCTGGATCTCCTGCGCCAGCAACGCAAGCTGGTCAGCCGCTACTGGCACGACGCCTTCATCCAGATCGACGATTTCAAGAACGAAGGGATGGCCGCGTCCGGTTCCTGGCCGTTCCAGGTCAACCTGCTGCAGGGCGACGAGGAGCCGATCGCAAGCGTCATTCCGGTCGAGGGTGCGACCGGCTGGGCCGACACCACGATGATGCATGTCGACGCGGAGCATCCGAACTGCGCCTACATGTGGATGGAACACACGCTCAGCTCCAACCTGATGAGCGATCTGTCGGTCTGGTTCGGCGCCAACCCCGCCGTTCTGGCGGCCTGTACCGATGGGCGCGGGATGCAGACCGCCGAGGGCTGCACCAGGAACGGGCTCGACGATTTCGACAAGATCCGGTTCTGGACGACGCCGGTGTCCGACTGCGAAAGCCAGGCGGAATGCGTACCCTATTACCGTTGGGTGTCCGATTACATCGGCGTCATCGGCGGCCGCTGATCGCTCCAAAGACGCCCGCGACACGGGAGGTGGCGCGGGCGTTCCTATCAGGACAGACATGACGACAGCAGTTCGCTTCCGAGGCGTTTCGCGCCATTTCGGCTCGATCAGGGCCGTCGACGGTGTCACGCTCGACGTGGCCTCGGGCGAGTTCTTCGCGATGCTGGGCCCGTCCGGGTCCGGCAAGACCACCTGCCTGCGGCTGATCGCCGGGTTCGAGCAGCCGAGCGCGGGCGAGATCGAAATCTTCGGAAATTCGTCCTCCCGGATCCCGCCCTACCGGCGACCGGTAAACACCGTCTTTCAGGACTATGCTCTCTTCCCGCATCTCAACGTGCTCGACAACGTGGCCTACGGGCTGATGGTGGCAGGGCGGGGCAAGACGGAGCGTCATGCCGCGGCCCGCCAGGCGCTGGAACTGGTAGCGCTTCCGGATTACGCGGACCGCAAGCCCTCGCAGCTTTCCGGGGGCCAACGGCAGCGCGTGGCACTGGCGCGGGCACTGGTGAACAAGCCCAAGGTACTGCTTCTGGACGAACCGCTGGGCGCGCTGGACCTGAAACTGCGCGAGCAGATGCAGGTCGAGCTGAAGAGCCTCCAGCGGCAGCTTGGCATCACCTTCGTCTTCGTGACCCACGATCAGGGCGAGGCGTTGTCGATGGCCGACCGGATCGCGGTCTTCGACCAAGGCCGGATCCAGCAGATCGGAACGCCGGCCGAAGTCTATGATCGGCCCGAGACGCCTTTTGTCGCGGATTTCGTGGGGTCCTCGAATGTCCTTCGGCCTGAGCTGACCGAACGGCTCGCCGGTGTACGGTTTCCGGCCAGCCTGCGGCCCGAGTTGATCAGCATCGGGGACAGCGACCGCAAGGCACGGGTGATCGGCCACGCGTTCCTGGGGGCCAGCACGCGGCTTGCTCTCGACTTCGAAGGGCAGCAGGTCGCGGCGCTCCTGCCGAAGGGCGCGCATGTGCCCGCGACGGGCGACATGGTGGGACTGCACTGGGACCCGAGCGCGCTGCACGTCATGGACAAGTCCGATGACTGAGGCTGTCGCGTCCGGAACCTGGGGCAGGGCCTCGGATGGGCTCTGGCGCCGCCCGCGGCTGCTGATCCTGCTGCTGGTCCTGCCGCCGGTTCTGTGGCTCGGAATCGTCTATCTCGGCTCGCTCTTCGCGCTGCTGGCCCAGAGCTTCTTCGCCATCGATCCGTTTTCGGGCATGGTCCGCTACGAATTCACGCTGCGGACCTACGCGGAGCTGTTTCGGCCCTCCAATTTCGACATCATCCTGCGGACGGTGGCGATGGCCACTGCGGTGACCGTTGCCGCGGCGATCGTCGGGTTTCCGGTCGCCTACTATGCGGCCCGCTATGCCCGCGGGCGCTGGAAGGCGCTGTTCTACCTCGGCGTCATGCTGCCCCTGTGGTCGAGCTACCTCGTCAAGGTCTATTCCTGGAAGCTGATCCTCGCGAAGGAGGGCATCCTAGGCTGGCTCTTCGAGACGCTGCACCTCACCTGGCTGCTCGAGGCGTATCTCGCGATCCCGGTGCTGGGCGGCAATTCGCTCTCGGTGAGCTGGACCGGCACCTTTCTCGTCTTCCTCTATGTCTGGCTGCCCTTCATGATCCTGCCCATCCAGGCCGCGCTGGAACGGGTGCCGGTCGCGCTCCTGGAGGCGAGCGGCGATCTCGGCGCGCGGCCTGGCCAGACTTTCCGCCACGTGATCCTGCCGCTGGCGATGCCCGGCATCGTCGCGGGGTCGATCTTCACCTTCTCGCTGACCTTGGGCGATTACATCATTCCGCAGATCGTCGGCACCTCGGCGCGGATGATCGGGCAGGCAGTCTACCAGTTCCAGGGGACCGCCGGGAACATCCCGCTGGCCGCCGCCTTTGCCGTGGTGCCGATCGTGATCATGGGCATCTACCTCTATGTCGCGCGGCGGATGGGGGCCTTCGATGCACTCTGACCGCGCGCCGCTGGGGTTGAAGATCGCCGCGGTCGCGGGGCTCCTGTTCATGCACCTGCCGATCCTGCTGATCTTCGTCTATGCCTTCACGACGGAGGAGACGAGCTACCAGTGGCCACCCCCGGGCTTCACGTTGAAATGGTTCGGCGTCACCTGGTCGCGGCCCGACGTCTGGGAAGCATTGTCGCTGTCGCTGCGCGTCGCCGCGATTTCCACGGTGATCGCCATGGTGCTGGGCACGCTCTGCGCCGCCGCCGTCGCCCGCACGCGGTTCTTCGGGCGCGAGGTGATCTCGCTGCTGGTGATCCTGCCCATCGCACTTCCGGGGATCATCACCGGCATCTCGCTCCGCTCGGCCTTCAACCTCGCCGACATTCCGTTCAGCTTCTGGACGATCGTGCTGGGTCACGCCACCTTCTGCATCGTCGTGGTCTACAACAACGCCGTGGCCCGGTTCCGGCGCACCAGCGGCAGCCTGATCGAGGCGTCGATGGACCTCGGCGCCAACGCCTTCCAGACGTTCCGCTACGTCATCCTGCCCAATATCGCGACGGCGCTGCTGGCGGGCGGGATGCTCGCCTTCGCGCTCAGCTTCGACGAGGTGATCGTCACGACCTTCACCGCCGGACAGCAGCAGACGCTGCCGATCTGGATGCTGGAAGAACTCGTCCGTCCCCGGCAGCGGCCGGTCACCAACGTGGTGGCCATGGTCGTCGTGCTGGTGACGTTCCTGCCGATCCTCGGCGCCTATTACCTGACCCGCGGCACCGACACGGTTGCCGGGCAGGGCAAGTGAACCACGGGAGGTCACAATGGATATCAACATGCTCATCGGCGGCAGCTTCGAGGCCGGGACGGACAAGGAGGAGACGGTCCTGAACCCGCGCACCGGCGAGACGATCCTGAAGATGCCCGAAGCCGATCCGGGCCAGATCGATCGCGCCGTCGCCGCCGCCCGGTCCGCGTTCAGGACGTGGTCGCGCACCACACCGGGCGAACGGTCCCGCCTGCTGCTGGCGATCGCCGACGCCGCCGAGTCGCGTCTCGAAGACCTCGCCGCCTTGGAAGCCTTGAACTGCGGCAAGCCGATCAACGAAGTCCGCAATGAGGAAATCCCCGCGGTCGCCGACTGTTTTCGCTTTTTCGCAGGGGCCGTGCGCAACATGCACGGGCCCGATCGCGGGCAATTACATGGCCGGCCACACCAGCATGGTCCGGCGCGATCCGATCGGCGTCGTTGCCTCAATCGCGCCGTGGAACTACCCACTGATGATGATGGCATGGAAGCTGGCGCCGGCCTTGGCGGGCGGCAATACCGTGGTGATGAAACCGTCCGAACAGACGCCGCTCACCGCGCTCGCCTTCGCACGCATCCTGTCCGAAATTCTGCCCGAAGGGGTCGTGAACGTGATCGTCGGGCAGGGCGGGTCGGTCGGCAACGCGCTGATCAACCACGACGGGGTGGACATGGTGTCGATCACCGGCGACGTGGCGACCGGCAAGAAGGTGCTCCAGGCGGCCTCCAAGACCGTCAAGCGCACGCACCTGGAACTGGGCGGCAAGGCGCCCGTGATCGTGTTCGATGATGCGGACCTCGAAGGGGTGGTCGGCGGGCTCAAGGCGTTCGGTTACTACA
This sequence comes from uncultured Alphaproteobacteria bacterium, assembly GCA_963721175.1. GTDB lineage: Bacteria > Pseudomonadota > Alphaproteobacteria > Rhodobacterales > Rhodobacteraceae > Aliishimia. The sequence continues at coordinate 296,532 of CAVRIG010000011.1, forward strand.
ATGCCGGGCAGGACTGCACGGCCGCCTGCCGCATCTATGCCGAAGCCGGCATCTACGACCGGCTCGTGGCCGACCTGAGCGCCGCGGCGGCCAGCATCGTCTATGCCGACGCGGACGACACGCTGAACGAGATCCCGCCGCTCATCTCGCCCCGGCAGCGAGACCGGGTTGCGAGCTTCGTGCAGCGGGCATCGGAGGTGGACCACATCGAGATCACCACCGGTGGCGCGGTGCATGACGGACCGGGCTTCTACTATGCGCCCACGGTCGTGGCCGGCGCGCTGCAGACCGACGAGATCGTGCAGCGCGAGGTGTTCGGACCGGTGGTGTCCATCACCCGGTTCACGGATGCAGATCCGGTGGTCGACTGGGCGAATGACAGCCAGTATGGGCTGGCCTCCTCGGTCTGGAGCGGTAGCATCGGCCGCGCGATGGAAACCGCGTCGGCACTGCAATACGGCTGCACCTGGATCAACACGCATTTCATGCTCACCAACGAGATGCCCCATGGCGGCCTGAAGCAATCCGGATACGGCAAGGACATGTCGATGTACGCGCTGGAGGACTACACGGCCGTGCGCCACATCATGGTGGCCCATTAGAGTGGCGGATCGGCGACGCTCTTATGGTCTTGCCAGTCATGGCCCTGTTCCGTAGACCGTCCGGCCACCAACAACATCCGGGGCTGGCCAACATGCTGGCCATGTCGACCTGCGCCGAGAATGTCGTTCTGGTCGGCGACCCGCGCCAGTTGCCGCAGGTCCAGCAGGGCGCGCATCCCGAGCCTGCCGACCTCTCATGCCTCGACTGGATACAGGGCGGGGACGCGGCGATCCGTTCCGACCGGGGCATCTTCCTGCCCGTCACGCGGCGGATGCACCCGGACGTCTGCCGGTTCATTTCGGATCAGGTCTACGAAGGGCGACTCGAGAGCTACCCAGACACCGCGCGACAACATGTCGACGGGGTCCCGGCGCGGCCCGCGACCGGCGCGCACCTGGTGCCCGTCGCGCACGAGGGCAACTCGCAATCCGCGCCTGAGGAGGTGGAGGCGATCCGCGCCGCCGCGTCGGAGCTGCTGACGGGCACCTGGACCAACAGCGAAGGGGACATGCGCCCGATGACCGAGGCCGACATCATCGTCGTCGCGCCCTACAACCTTCAGGTCAATGCCCTGCGCCGGGCGCTGCCGCCGGGCATCCGCGTCGGAACCGTCGACAAGTTCCAGGGACAGGAGGCGCCAGTCTGCCTCGTCTCCATGACGGCCTCCTCCGGCGAGGAGATGCCGCGCGGCATGGAATTTCTTCTGTCGCGGGAGCGGATCAACGTCGCCGTGTCACGAGCGAAGGGCCTGGCGCTGGTCTTCGCGTCGCCGCGCCTGCTGGAGGCGAACTGCACGAGCGTAGAGCAGATGGCGCTGGTGAACCTGCTCTGCGCCCTCGCGGAACAGGGGACGACGGAAATCCCGAGCGAGATGGAGGAGGCAATCTTCATGCAAGTGAAATCGCTGGCCGAGCGGCTGAGGACAATGCCGCCCAACAAGCGGTGGGAAATCGCGCGTCGAGCATCCCAATGGGTGGAAGACGGCGGACCGAACGCCGAACGAGGGGCCGAAGCTCTGGAGGACATCTCCCGTTTCGAGGGCGAGCTCTATGCTGAGCGACGTATCACCATCGGTGCGCTATCGTGGGAGCCGCATGAGGGACAGTGGCTGATGCGCGGCTACGACGGCGACAAGGAGGTCGCTGGCATCGAATACACAGCCACCCATACCGCGAGCCGCAAGAAGGTTTTCCGTCTGACCGTTCTCGGCCGGCGGCACGCCGACATGTTCCATCATGTGGATGAGGCGCGCGCACTCGCCGAAGAGTTCTACCGCGGAAGGACCACGACGCCATGATCCGTTTTCTTCACACCTCCGACCTGCATCTCGGCAAGCCCTTCGGCGCCTTCCCCGAGGAGGTGCGCCATCGCCTGCGGCAGGCCCGGCAGGACACCATCGGCGTGCTCGCGACTGCCGCGCGTGACGGAGGCGCGAGCCACGTCCTGCTGGCCGGCGACAGCTTCGACGCCGAGACTCCGACGCGTTCGACATTGCGGCAGGCAATGAACGCGATGGCCGGACATGGCGACCTGACCTGGGTGCTGATGCCGGGCAACCACGACCACCTCGGCGCGGCGGAGATCTGGGGGACACTGCGGCGGGAACTGCCGGGCAACGTCATGCTCGCGCTCGATCCCGAACCGATGAAACTGGGCGGGGCCGCGATGCTGCTTCCCGCGCCTTGCACCACGCGCAATCCGGGCCGCGACCTGACGGAATGGATGGACGGGGCCGAAACCGGCGATGCGATCCGCATCGGCCTGGCCCACGGTTCGATCCGCGACTTCGGCTCCGTCGACGAGATGGGCGGCGAAGGTGGCGCGGTCATCGCGCCGGACAGGGCGGCACGGGCGGGGCTCGATTATCTCGGCTTCGGCGACTGGCACGGCCGGATCGAAGTGACGCCGAACACCTGGTATTCCGGCACGCCCGAGCCGGACAGTTTCAAGCCGCACCGGCCCGCCGGCGCCCTGCTGGTCTCGCTCGCGGCGCGCGGCGCCGCTCCCGAGGTGACAGAGGTGACCACGGGGCAGATCGCCTGGACCCGGGTAATCCTCGACCTCCTGGACAGCGAAGATGCGTCAGAGCGCCTGTCGGAGGCTCTGCCCGATCTCGCCACGCGCGACCGCACCCTGATCGACATCCGCGCCACCGGTCGCACCGGGCTCGCGGGCCACGCGGCGCTCGCGCAGGCGATCGAGGATGTCGCACCCGATTTCCTCTGGGCCGACAGCGACTTTCGGCGCTCTCCGTCACGCATGATGCGGGCGACCTGTCGCTGATCGACGATCGCGGTGCCGTGCGCGACGCCGCCGAGGCGCTCGCCGCTGCGGCCGACGCGGGCGATGCGGTCGCGGCGGCAGCGCTCACCCGGCTCTATTCCTATGCCCTGGAGGTGAAATGAAACTGCGCGCCCTGACCCACGAGAACGTCCGGAAATTCGGCGGCAAACGTGTCGCGATCGGCGCCATCGGCGACGGCATCACGGTGATCTGCGAGGCAAACGAGTTCGGGAAGTCGACTTTCTTCGACGCGATCCATGCCGTCGTCTTCGAGAAGCACACCGCCACCGGCAAGAGCGTCCAGTCGCTGCGGCCCCGCGCCGGTGGTGGCGTCCGCATCGGGCTGGAGGTCGAGATCGACGGCGACGCGCTACGCGATCGAGAAGCGCTTCCTCGCGCAGAAGGGCGCGAGTGTCACCGACACTGGCCCGCGGCACCGTCATCGCCCGGGACGGCGAGGCTGAAGACTGGATCGGCCGGCATGTCGGAGCCTCGGAGCATGGTCCGGCGGGGCTGCTCTGGGTCCGTCAGGGCGTGCTGGGGCTGGAGCCGTTGGACGGAACCAAGACGGAACGCGAGCGGCTGGCCGAAGCGCGGCGCGACCTGCTGAGTTCGGTCGCCGGCGAGATCGAGCAGGTCACCGGCGGACGGACCATGGACCGCATCCTGAGGCGCTGTCAGGAGGACCTGGACGCGCTGGCCACCGGCAGCCGGCTCTCGCCGAAGGGCGCGTGGAAGGAGGCGGCGGAGGCGGCCAAGGCACTCGAAGTCGAACTGGATGTGCTGGAGCGGCAATGCTCCGAATTGTCGGACGCACTGAACGAGCGCCGCGCCGCAGAGGCAGAACTGCGCCGGCTTGACGACCCGGAGGCGAAAGCCCGGCGCGACACGGACCTGAGCGAGGCGCGCGAGGCAGCCCGCGCGGCCGAGAGCTACGCGCAGAAGATCGCGTCGGCGCAGGGGGAACTGGACCTCGCCCTGATGCGCCAATCCGAGGCCGAGCGGGCACGGGACGCCTTCGTCGACGCTGTATCGGAGGCCGAAAGCGCCGCCAAAGCCCTTGCCGACGCGGACAAGCTGCACGTCCGAGCGGCTCGAGTCTTTGAAGGCGCGCGCGGACGGCCGAGGGCGCATTGCGCACGGAGCTGGAAGAGGCCGAGGCGGCGACCCGGACCCTGCGCGAGGAGCAGAAGCTGGCCGAACGGGCTGGGCGCGCACAACGGGCCCGGGAGGAGGCCGAGCGGCTCGGTGAACTGCTCAAACAGGTGCGCGGGCACATCGAAGCCGCCGCGGAGTGCCGGGCGCGGATCGCGGCGAACCCTGTCACCGAACAGGCACTTGCAGACCTCGAAGATGCGGCGGTGGAGACTGCGCGGCTGCGGAGCCTCATCGCGGCCAGTTCGGTGCGGATGCATGTGGATTATGTCGGGGACACGCGGCTTTCGCTCGCCGGAGAGGAGATCGTGGGTGGCGCCCCCGTTGCGCTGGAGGACGGGGCGGAGATCGACGGTGCCGGGCATCGCCACACTGCGCTTCGACCTGCCTGAGGCGGCGGGGGATGGCGACATCGAAAAGGCTCTTCGCCGAGGCGCTTGGTGGCAGAATCCGATGCTCTGGCGCTGTGCGAGGCCCGGACCCTGGCCGAGGCACGCGATCGAGCGCGGCAGCGACAGACCGACGAGAATGCGGCGAAGCTGGCCGAGCAGATGCTCCGCTCGCTCGCGCCCTCGGGTGTCGAGGCGTTGGACCAGGCGCTCGCCGATGCCCGCGAGACGATCAGGGGCGTGTCGGACACCCCGGTGCGCGCCCGCCGAGCAGGTTGCCTTGGAGCTTGAAGCCGCGGAGACCCGTGAAGCCGAACACCGCGGTCGTCTGCACGCTTCTGACCGAGACGGTGGCCGATGCGCGCGAAAAGGTGGCTTCCTCCGAAACGGCCCTGGCCGCGGCGCGCGACCGGCAGGAGCGGGCCGAGGCGCAGCTCGGCGCGGCCGATGACCGCCCGGCGCGGCGGGCCGAGCTTGTCGAAGCCGCCGAATGGCCGCGCGGAGGCAGAGGCGAAGGAACAGGCGCTGGCCAGACTGAAGGCCGAGGCCCCTGACGACGCGACGGCGGCCGCCAACCTCAAGCGGGCCGAAGCCGCTCTCGAGAACGCGCGCAAGCGGCGTGAGCACCTGGTGGAACGGCGCGCGGATCTGTCCGCCCGCATCGATACCCGCGCCGAAGAGGGGGTCGAGGAACGCCGTGATGAGGTGTCCGAGAGGCTGCGCAGCGTCACCGCCCGCGCCGACCGCTACGCCGCCGAGGTCGCGGCGCTGATCCGCTTGCGCGAGGCGCTGGAGGCGGCTCGCGACGGCGCGCGGGAGGCCTATTTCGAGCCTGTTCAGGAGGAGCTGCGCCCTCTGCTGCGCATCCTGCACGACGACGCCGGCATCGACTGGGAAGCCGACAGCATCACCCCC
>CAVRIG010000012.1:0-86050 GCA_963721175.1 uncultured Alphaproteobacteria bacterium
AGCCGTCGCGGTCTTGCCCAGACCAGCAGTCACCCTCAGCGCAAGGGCCGCGCCTGGGTCCGCGCTCGCAGTAGCAGCGTCGCGGACAAATCGATCAATTACGTCATCAAGCTGCCTTCTTGCATCAGATGGTGTCGACCATCGAGGGACCTCGGTAGCCGCTTCGGGTGGTGTTGCGTGCTTCATCTGCATCCTCCTTTTCGGAGGAACTGGGAACAGGCGCTGTCGCGAAAAAACCCATCCAATCACGACGCCGTGAGCGATGACGGGCCAGCAATGGTGCCGCGCCTCAATTGATATTTCTAATTAGCGCATGACACCTTTGATCGTGCTCTCGACATTTCAGAGGCGCGCTTGCGGGGCCTATTTACTTCTCAGACCAACTTGAGGAGGAAAAAATGCTGTCTGTTGAAGAAGTTGCCAAACACTACGGCCTGCGTGCCGACACGATCCGGCGCAAGATCCGGACCGGTGATATCGAGGCGATCCGCATCGGTCGGGTCTTCCGCCTCACTTGGCCGGATGTGTGGGCCTGCGAGGACGGACCGATGCCGAAACGCGCGCGGATCACGCGCTACCAAGATGACATGCTGTGCAAGAAGCGGATTGCCGGGGCACTCCGCGTCAGCGTGCGCACCGTCGAGCGGTGGATTGATGAGGGGATGCCCACGCGCCGCGTCTTCGGCGCCGTGCGCTGCAACCCTCATGACGTGACCGACTGGCTGAAGCTGCGGGGCGTCGATCTTCCCATGGGATGGTGGACGTGAACTCGCCTCGCGGTCGCACAGATGGGACAGGGATCATCCCGACACGAGCGGGACGACCCTGGCTGTCGCACATCCGTCCCCGAAAATAAATCGGCGTTATGCTTGGGGGCGATCCTGCGAAACGCGGGAAAATCGCGACAGCCTGTGCGAAACGCCCCGCCGGGCACGATCTCCTGATCGGACCAATCCCGGTCCATACACCGGGCCCCGCCAGCCGCCTTTCCCTGTGAAGGCGGCCTGCGAGGCCCCGGATATGGAGATCAACGAAATGAAACATGACAGAACACTGACCACTGCCGCAGGCCTTACATTCCTGGATTTTCTGGAATGGGCAAAGGACGCAGGCGAGAGCCGCGACACCATCCTCGAGATAGAGAAAGTCGGAACCCGTCTTGATCTGACCGACGAGGAACTGGGTCTGCTTCCGGCCGACCTTGGCTACTTCGAGAAAGTGGTAGCGGTGTCGCCCTACGGGGCTGTGTTCCGGTCGAAGGACTTGGACACAGCCCGCAATCGTGGCAATTCGCGCGTTCGCGCTTCTCTCGGGCGTTTTCTTGCCGGGCGTGGGCAGCAGACCCTTGATGCGGCCGTGCGTGCGAGCCACGACCGCGCGATCGATTTCATCACGGAGCACGAGGGCTTCGTCGAGAGCGGGGCGCTCTTCTCCACCAGCACGCACAAGCCGTTCCTGCTGGTCCGGGCACGGTCTCGGCTCGCATTGGAGAAGACGCCAGATCAGCCGAAGCTCAGGGACGCGGGTGCGGGTCATAACCCGGCGGCGCACGGCAACAAGCAGATCGTCGGGCAGGGGGTCACGTTCCTCCCATTCGCTCGTCGCTGCCTTCTTAACCGCTGCGGGGAGCGACAGGCCCTCAAACGGGTTGAACGCCTTTCCCCTTAGGTCGAACTCCCTAATGCCGACTGTGACCATGGCCTTGATGCTGTTGATCTCCCGCTCGACAGATGCCGGTGACAAGGTGCCTCCGCCCTTGGCCTTGGGTGCGGCAAGAAGATGATCACGGACCTTCCTCGCATGCTCTCTGGTCAGTTCCACCAGCGGCAACCTGTCGAGCGGCCCGAGGGACTTCTCCAGTCGCCGTTTGATCTTGTTGAAGGTGTTCCTTGCGGACTTTCCGGGGTTCTCGCCGAACTGGAACAGGACTTCGACGAGGTGGAGCGTCAGCAGGAGGAGCTCTGGGACCTGATCCGGCGCAAGCGCGCCCGTCTCGCCAAGATGGGCCACCCGGTCCCGCTCGATGGCTGAGGCCGCACGGGCCAGACCCGTCCCATCGCTGCCCGTGATCCGGTACGCGGCCACCCAGCAGGAGGCCGAGGCCTTGGTCGAGGAGGCCGTGGCCGACTGGCCGCCGCTACCCGGCCTAACGATGCGGGCGAACGCCGTCCGTCTCCTGGCCTCGATGTACCACGTGCACGGCTCCACGCGGTTCCCGCGCGGGTGGGTCCGCCCGGCAATGGAGGCGTTCATCGCGGCGGGGGTGGACTGCCCGAACGCGCGGTGCTGGCGGTCCTACCGATCGGACGTCCAGGACAACCCCGGCGGCTTCCTCTCGACCGAGGGCACGCCGACCGACCTCCTACGCCAGATGGAACTTGATCTGCTTGGCGGTTGAAGCACCAGCATTTGACGCAGAGCGCTCATACGCCGATAGCCCGGTGGCACCGAATGCTTCAGGATCTTCGCCACCGTCTTGCGATCAATGCCGAACATCCGTGCCGCCTCGCTCTTGCCCATCCCCTCGACATGGCACGCCCGGCGCACCCGCCTGTAAAGATCCACAGCATACATCTCCCCGCCTTCAGCTCGTTGCCTCAGGCGCAAGATGCGGAATTTTACTCCGCGACGGTCAGATCATCCGACCGTTCCCGCTGTCCATTTTGTCTCCGGGATTCACAACGCACCATCCGATCGTCCTTTTCACCATCGTCGCGCCTTTCTCGTTCACGTCGGTAAAGAGGAGGTGCGGCGCCGACATGTTAGTAGTTGACAATAGGCGCCCAGGCAGCACCTTAATCCGACCATGCCTCTGATTTAGGCGAGCCGAGGCTACGACAGCGTTGAGCAACAGCTCTTCCGTGGCATCTTTGTCTTGTCTTTCGCAAAGCGCTACATGGACCAATCGGACTAGTTTAAGGAAACTCTCCCTCTGGCCTCCATCGCCCCACGCCTCCAGGAAAAGACTACCCAGCAGGCCTGCAACGCTGGCCCGATCATTGCCAGGCGCCGCGACCTGCTCGAGAAGTCTATCGAGGCGGGGGCTCGTCTCATGGCCGGCTTCATGCCACTCATGGATTACCGAAGTGGTATCTACGCTCGTGTAGGCATAGTCGGCCTCCAGCATGGCCAGGATGGCGTCGACATACGAGCCGCCGTCCAGTCTTCGCGCATTCCGAGCGTTCTGGAGCGCGACCTGCGTCCAGGTCGAGCCAATTCCCTGGATTGAAGCTATCCTCCGCATCATCGGATTGTTTTTCATGGGACGGGCCGGTCGCAACGCCGACCACCGCCGGGATGTCGTAGGTCCGGACACTGCTGTCATCCTTTCCGCCGAAGGCAGGGAGGACATGGTCCGGGTCATTGAGACTGCCCCAAATCCTATGAACCGCTTCGACGAGATAGCCGTGGACGACGCGTTCGCCCAGCGGCGTACCCTCAATTCCCACATCCACATTCTTCAGATACTCGGCCACCGCTTCGCGGTCAGGTATCCGGAGGCAAAATCCCAGCCATACAAGGCGGTTCCCGAGGTCAACGTCTACGAGCCGAGAGTAGGCTTCGAATTCGTTGCGAGCCATTTCGAGCTGCCCGGATTCTTCAGAAATCCAGATGCCGAGTCGCCTGATGTCCGGGTTGTCGAGAACGCTGCTGCTGAGCTTCTTGTAGAGCTTTCTTGCGTCCTTCAGTCGTCGGCACCGTCCAAGAGACTTTATCGCCAGCCGGAGGTGATCGTCGTCCGTGCTCGGGTCGCACAGGGAGAGGAAAATGTCCCCGGCAGCAGAGAAATCTCCGATCCCGTAGAGGGCGTGGGCCGCGCGGTCTTTTGTAAACCCGTCAACGTTTGGCGGCAGGCTCGCTTTCAGGCGCTCACGAAGATCCTCCCTCTCTTCTGCATCTGGCCTAACTCCCAAGTAGGTTGCCAAGAGGACAGGGTCGTTCGGGTAATCCACAAGTATGGTGGATGCCTCCGTATCAACGACATCCTCCGAGAGCGCCGCAGCCGCTATGTATCGTGCTGTGCCAGCTGGTATTCGCAGATCATCGTCGGCGCTCTCCTCATAGAGCTTGCGGGCCGCCGCCACGAACTTCCGCCTGGATCAGCATCAGGCGGTCGTTGTTGTCCATATACGCTTCCGGGATGGCCCCGAGATCGGCCAGGGCCTCAGGCCACTGTCCGCGATCCATGTGGCGCATCGCCCGCACGTGTAGGAGGGACGGCGTCGTTCCGCATCTGGCTATTGCCTCTTGCAGCACTGTGTCGGCTGCGCCTTCGTCGGATAGCAGGAGGAGTGTCGACGCCCGATTGGCAGCCACCCAGTCGCCCTGAGGGGGCCATCCAGTACTCTTGATTGCGGACCATGCGCGGTCGAAGAGATCGGAGGCTTCTTTCACGACTTGCCGGTCAGCTTCTCGAAGCATTCGGAGAAACCGTATTTCATTCTTCTCCGAGACCTTTGCGAAGCGTATCAGGCCTGCGCGGGCGAGTATCATCCAGTTGTCCGGGTCTCGCTTTATTGCAGACTTGAGTAGCCGGTTCGCGGCCTTCTCTTCCCGTTGGTTGAAAGCCCGTTCTGCCAGGGCAATGAGCAGCTCAGGGTGCTGCTGAAGATCTGAAGACAGCTCCTTCTGAACATCGTCCCACGGTGTCTCCTTGGGGGCACTCTCGACGAGAACTCCTGCGGCTCGCTCACTATCCGGCTTCAGGTCCAGTGCGCGCCGCGCAAGGCTGTATGCTGATGCGGATTTTCCTTCGATCATCTCGGCTGTCGCCAGAACAGCAAGTCCGTCTCCTTCATCGGGGATTTCTTCACTGGCTTCTCGGAAGTATCGCGCCGCGTCCGAGCGCTAGCCCGCGATCCAATAGGCCGAGCCCAAGTTGGCTTTTATCCGGTAGCGGTTCCTGTCGGATGCTTTTGTCGCGTCGCTATCCCAGAGGGCGGACAACCGCTCGAGTACATGCTCTGGATTCTTCTTCAGCATGTCTGCGATATCGGTGATCCGCTGACCCAAGTAGTCTGTGGATTCTGCCTCCGACGGTGCAGTGGCAAAGGACGCCCTAACGTCGCCGCGCGTCGTTGGGAGCCGCCTCTCGAACTCGCTAATATTTCGCTCGTGGTGATCCTCAAGCGCGTCCAAGAACTTTTGCGGAAGGCCTGGGGCTATTCCGCTGTAGTACATCTCAAGGACATCTGGATGATCCTGGATGAGATGCTTGATCTCTTCCCACCCCATGATGTCGACCTCGAAGAGGCCCATCCGCAGGTTTTCTGTGTTGAGCCTTCGGGCTTCCTGTTGGATCTTCTGGTCGTTGGGGGCCGTGGTAACGAGCACGAAACGATCCAGCGGAGGCTCGAACTTCTTGGCTTTCGCCACCTCCGCCTGAAGCTCAGCCTTTGTCACCTCGGCATGGTAGTCTCCGTTCTTGCCCTTGCACTGCACCCCCACCCACTTTCCGCGAACTCGGTCAGTTCCGTAGACATCAACACCGTGTTGTTGCTGCCCTGAACGGCCGTGCATGTGCGCGTCATCCGTCTTCCAAGCCCGACGGAAGAGGTCATACGTGAGGGCCTCGAATTCTTGCCATGCGTTCGGCGATGGGAGGGCTCGGCTGGTGATCGTCGTCATGCGTTTATCCGGAAAAACTGGGCATCAAATCGGAAAATGGTTGCGGTCATACGCATTTCGTAAAGCCAATTCACGCTGGACCAACGGGCTCTGCCAGCGGTACGTCTGGGGAGATTTCAGTCAGCACCGCCTCCCTGTCTTGGCCCTCTTCGGTGGAGTTCTGCACGCCGCGGCACACCAATAGCCCATTTGGCCTGCATCGCAAAAAGAGTAATAAAACCGAGGTTTGCCGTGAGTTCCGCGCAGGATTGCACGCGTACGAAGCCGAGCGACTGCCGGCGGTCGCGCCGGCGCCCATACGCTTCGTCGTTTCGAGCCGCCGCTTTCCGTCCTATGGGGGGCACATCTTCCATGCGAGCACGTCCGTTTTGGGCTGTCAGGTTTAAGCGCGCTGCAAATTCGAACGATATCTGAAGGGTGGTGTCCAACCGAGGTCCCGCTTGCCACTCCACGGGGAGGTTCGGCGTCGGCAATAGAAATTGACTTTGGACTGCTATACCTCCCAAGCCCCCTCAGGTGCCAGCGCAAGGGCAGCTTCAAGCGCGCCGGAGGTGCCCCGCAGGCGATCATCCAAGCCGCCATAGTAGCGGTTGCCAACGGATGCGTCAGCATGCCCCAGCAGGCGGTTCTCGTTTCTCTCACTCGCGCCAGACTGCCCAAGCCAAGACTTCACGTTGTGCCGCAGTGAATAGACTACGTGGCGAGGGTTCTCCGTCTCCTTTCGGACATGGCTCATGAGAGCCGCAGAGACCGCGTCAGGGCCGCCTTCTCTGGCATAGCGGACGAATAGGGCGGGCATGTTCTGCCGTGACTGACGGACCACCTCAACGGCCTCCTTCGCGGCTGCGAGACCATCGCCAAGCAGCGGTACCGGGCGAACGGAGGTTTTGGTTTTCAGTTGGCGATCATCGTTCCAGCGAACCCAGAGGTGCGGGATGTCATGATCGAGGACCATGTCATCAACCCGAAGGCCGGTGATCTCGGCTCCACGCCTACCCGTCGCCTGAAGAAGACGCCAGATGAGCCGAAGTTCAGGCACGCGGACGCGAGTCATAACCCGGCGTCGTACGGCGACCAGCATATCGTCGGGCAGGGGATCACGTTCCTCCCACTCGCTCTTCGCTGCCTTGGTCACTGATGCCGGAAGCGACAGGCCCTCGAAGGGGTTGAAAGCCTTTCCTCTGAGATCGAACTCTCTGATGCCGACTGTGATCATTGCCTTGATGCTGTTGATCTCTCGTTCGGCAGAAGCAGGTGACAAGGTGCCACCTCCCTTGGCCTTCGGCGCAGCGAGAAGATCATCACGGACCTTTCTCGCGTGCTCTCTAGTCAGGGCCGCCAGAGGCAAGCTGTCGAGTGGCCCGAGGGACGTTTCCAGCCGCCGCTTGATCTTGTTGAAGGTGTTCCTCGCGGACTTTCCGGGGTTCTCGCCAAGGCGCTCATTCTCATAGACCTTGGCGGCATCCGCGAGGGAGGGCGGGGGCGGGGCAGCCTCGGGCTGAGTAACGGCGCGGTAGAGCAATCTGCTGCCACCAGTGCGTTCGATCTCGTCTGCGACGATCTCCCGCCGCTCTTGGTCGCCGCCATCATTGGTATGCTCGGAACCCGCCAGCCCTCTGACCGACCGGATAAACGCCTCAGCCTCTTCCTTGAGATCGGCCCACTTCTCCCTCTCGGTGCGGGGGTCATCGAGATTTGACCATGCCAACGCGACATAGCGGTCGATACCGGCCCTGCCGACAGCATCGGGTGACCCGTCCCGCGCATCTTCGACCATCCGCTCAAAGGAAGCCTGCAGGGCGGCATGCTCGGAGACCAGAGCGGCTCCTTCCGTCTGCGTCCTGAAGCGGGTCTCGAAGAAGGTCTTCGGATAGAGGTGGCGAAGGTCGGAAGGGATTCGTCTGCGGTAGACAAACTTCCCCTTGTTGATGACCACGTTCGGCAGCTTCATCAGCAGTGCCATGTTTGTATGTATCCCCAATGTATCCCATAAAGTAGCCCTCGGGGACACCGCAAGCCCTTGTTTCTAAGGCTTTCAGGGGGATAGCTGGAGGTAACTGGCTCCGGCGGTAGGGATCGAACCTACGACCAATTGATTAACAGTCAACTGCTCTACCGCTGAGCTACGCCGGAACCGTGTCGCGCGATATAGCAACGGCTTCGACCTGCGTCCAGAGCGGAATTCAGCTTTTTCGACATGCACGGCGATGTAGGTCAATTCAGCCGGAAATCGGCGTCTGCAGTCAGGGCTCCTTGGGGTTCGACGCGGAGTTTTCCCCTGAGATCAATCAGATGAGCCAGGACATTGCGGGTCGCCGCACCCAGCAACGCGGGCGGTGTCTCGGTGTAGATGCGTTGTGCGAGGGCGCGGGCGTTCGCGGGGCCGTGCTCCAACTCCCGAAGGATTGCCGCCTCGCGCGCGCGGCGGTGATTGACCAGCCAGTCGAGCCGTGCGGACGGGTCGGTTACCGGTGCGCCGTGTCCGGGATGGAAGACTGACCACGTCCGCGCTGCGAGCCGGTTGCAAGAGGCCATGAAATCCGTCAGGTCGCCGTCCGGTGGCGACACCAGCGAGGAGGCCCAGCCCATGACATGGTCCGCGGTGAAACAGGCGTGTCCCCACCCGAGGCAGAGATGGTTCCCGATGTGCCCGGGCGTGTGCATCACCTCGAGCCGCCAACCGTCGCCGTCGATTACCTCGCCGTCGGCCAGCGTGATATCGGGGCGGAAGGTCTCGTCCACGCCTTCGCCTCCACCGATCTCTCCTGCCCGGGCCAGCTCCTGCATGGCGGCGCTGCGCCCGTCCCGCGCGGTGCCGAAGGCCAGCACCGGTGCGCCGGTTGCCTCCGAGAGCGATCGGGCCAGCGGCGAATGGTCCAGATGCGTGTGCGTCACGATGACATGGCTGACCCTCTGACCGGGTTCCACGGCGTCAAGAATCGCCGAAAGGTGGATGTCGATCGCGGGACCGGGATCGACCACGGCCAGTGCGCCCGTTCCGAGCAGGTAGGTGTTCGTCCCGCGATAGGTCATGGGCGACGAGTTGGGCGCCACGATCCGCCGCAGCCCCGGCGAAAGTTCAATGGCTTCGCCCACAGGCGGGTCGAAATCGTCCAGTGGCATCATGGCCGTGCTTTCCCTTCCCCAGTCTCACGGATAGGCTTAGCGCATGTCCTTCCAATGGCTCAAACGCTATATGCCGCGCGGACTCTACGGTCGCGCGGCGCTGATCCTGATCCTGCCGGTCGTCGTGGTGCAACTGGTGGTGTTCGTTGTCTTCGCGCAGCGTCACTTTACCGATGTGACCCAGCAGATGACCAGGACGATGATCCGGGAGTTGGCGCTCGTGTTCGAGACGGTGGAGCAGACGCCGGCCGCCGGACGCGTCGACGATCGTCTGGCGGAGCGGCTGGGCGGGCTCGACATCGCGTTCGATTTCGTCTCCGAGGGCGCGCTGCCGCGCGAAGACACGCGGCTTTGGTACGATTTCTCGGGCACGGTCTTCGCGCCGATGTTGCGCGAGGCGTTTCCCGGAATACGCCGTATCCTGCTCGCGGATGACAAAAGCGTCGTGCTTTACGCGGACACGCGGCACGGGCTTGCCCGGCTCCAGATGGCGCGCAACCGCCTGTCGGCCTCGAGACCGCACCAGCTTTACGTCAACATGGTGTTCTTCGGCGGCCTGATGACGATCATCGCGTTCCTCTATCTGCGCAACCAGTTGCGGCCGATCACGCGGCTTGCGGCCGCGGCGGATGCGTTCGGGCGCGGGCAGCACATGCCCTACAATCCCGCCGGGGCATCCGAGGTCCGTGCGGCTGGAACGGCCTTCGTCGAGATGCGGCACCGGATCGAACGGCATATCGAGCAGCGGACGCTGATGCTGTCGGGCGTGAGCCATGACCTGCGGACGCCGCTGACGCGCATGCGGTTGGCGTTGAGCCTGCTGGACGATGCGGAGCGCGAACCGCTGGAACACGACCTTGACGAGATGCAGCGTCTGGTCGACGAGTTCCTGAACTTCGTGAAGGGAGCCGAAGGCAAGTCGACGCGGGTCGATCCGATCGCCTTGGTGCGCGGCGTCGTGGGGGATGCACAACGGGCGGGCCTCGATGTCGACCTGATATCCGAGCGAGGTGAAGGCAACGTCACGCTGCGCGAGGTGGCGTTCCGGCGGGCCCTGGACAACCTCGTGTCGAACGCTGTGCGCTACGGGACACGTGCGGAAGTGTCCGTGGCGATCTCGGACCGTTCGTTGCGCATCCGGGTCGAGGATGACGGCCCCGGCATTCCAGCGGATCAACGCCTCGAAGCGCAGAAACCCTTCGTGCGACTCGACCGCGCGCGCAATCAGGACCGGGGCGTGGGAGTCGGGCTGGGACTTGCGATCGCAACGGATATCGTCCGGGCGCATGGAGGGGTCCTGCGGCTGGGCGAAAGCGCGCGGCTCGGCGGCTTGTGCGCCGATATCGTGATTTCGCGTTGACGCGGATCCGTTTGGCGGTCGGACACGACGGCGTCAAACGAAACCCTGAACCCGAGAAGTGTATCTTGATTTTTCACCCGACGTGTAGGGTCAATCAGCCGAAATACCGGTAAATCTGCGGCGCAAGACGCGGCATTCACGGAGAAAAACCATGTCCGACACCAGCGCTCATCCCGACGACCCACATTACATCACCCGCAGTGGCTGGCTGCGTGCCGCGGTTCTGGGGGCCAATGACGGCATCGTGTCGGTTTCCTCACTTGTCGTCGGGGTCGCGGCAGCTGACCCCGGTCCGCGGGCGGTTCTGATCGCCGGTGTTGCCGGCTTGGCGGCCGGCGCGATGTCGATGGCGGCGGGTGAGTACGTGTCCGTCTCGTCCCAGTCCGATACGGAGCGCGCGGATATCGAGCGCGAAAAGACCGCTCTCGAAGAGATGCCAGACGCCGAATTCGCGGAACTCGTCGCGATATACGAAGAACGGGGACTGAGCAAATCCACAGCCGAGACCGTTGCGCGTGAACTTACCGAGAAAGACGCTCTGGACGCACATGTCCGGGACGAACTCGGCCTGTCCGATGTGCATGCCGCGAAACCGCTTCAGGCGGCCCTCGCGTCAGGAGCGACCTTCAGCGTCGCGGCGGCAGTGCCCGTTCTTGCCGCCTATCTTGCGCCAAGTTCGGCCATCATTCCCGCCGTCTTGACGGTCACGATCCTCGCACTGGTTGTTCTCGGAGCCCTTGGGGCCAAGGCAGGAGCCGCTCCCTTGTTGCCGGCCATTTCGCGCGTTGTCGGATGGGGCGTCTTTGCGATGGCTGTCACGGCGGGGGTCGGCTGGCTGTTCGGCGTAAATGTCTGAGCATGGCTTCGACCGCTCATGCTCAGTTTGATTGGGACGGATCCGGCTAAGGTGCGACTGGCCACGCCCAGGTTCATCCGCAGGTTCCTGATTTATGCTCTGACCCACGGCCAGAGGCGCGCTCAGGCCGCCGCGGGTTCGCCGCCGAAGATGGCCCAGAATTCCTCGCGGGCGTTGCTGCGCGGGAAGTCGCCCGCCGGAACCGGCACGTCGAGGAAATCGGCAAAGCGGCTCCCAGCCGTCCGCAGGCGTGAAGACCAGCAGCCGGTCCGCCGGGATCGTCGCCCGCACCTTTTCGTTGTTGCGCCGGTAGGCAGTGAGCGAGCTTTCCTTGTCGAGGCCGCCAAACACCCGTTCGAGGACGAGCGTGTCCATGGTGTCGAAGATTGCGGCGACCGGGGGCGGCAAGGGCAGGTCCTTGCGATGGGCAAAGAATTTGCCGATGGTGCCGGAATAGCTGGCCCACCAGTCCTCTTCCGGCCGTTCGGTGTGGATGATCTTGGCATCGGGGAATGCGACGCTCAGCTCATGCCAGAACGCTGCACCGGGAAAGTCGACCTGCGAGGCATAGCCGTCGAACACCTCCGCCCAATCGACCTCTTCACCCGCCTTCAATGCCGCCCAATGCGCCGGCTGAGCGGGATTTTCCATGACTTCGATCATGTGGTGGCAGGGGCCGAACCCGAGCTGCTCAAGTGCCATTTTCGTCGACATCGTGCCTGTCCGGCCAAACCCGGAGCCGATGATTTTCAATCCCATGCGTGAAATTCCCTGTCTGATGCTTCAAAGTTTCGGTGTGCTATGGGGGTATTCTGCGCCATCATGCGCCCGCGCTCAAACGAAAAACATTCGGCGGTCATGAAGGGAACTTGAACTTCACCGGATCGACCTGACCCTTCTGGTCATGTTCGAGGCGCCGATGGCCGAAGCCAGCATCGGAGCAAAGCACCAACAAACCGATATGCGCGGCCGGATCCGCGCGATATGATCCTGGTCAGCGATTGGGCTGCGTGTCGCCGCGAGGCGGTACGCGCGTGTTTGAGAAATTTTCAGAATGGCATCGGACGGCGGGCATCCGGAACGGGCAGACGACCTCGCGGCCGAGGTGCAATCGCTCCGGCGCGAGCTGGAGGATCACAGGGCGCAGGCGGCCGCGATGTCGGATGTGCTCGCGGCGATCGGATCCTCCACCGATAACATCCAGGGCGTGTTCGAAACCATCGTGAGACAGGCAACGCACCTGTGCCGGGCCCGCTTCTGCATGTTGTGGCGGTTCGACGGCAAGCGGATCCACTACTGCGCGAGCGACGGCTTCGACGCCGATTTCATGCGAAATTATCTGAAACCCTATCCCGCACCTCCTGTAGACGGCTCGATGGCCGCGCGGGTGATCCAGACCAGAAGCACGGTGCACCTGACCGACGCACAGAAGCCCGGCTATTCCGACCATGCGACCGCGCGTGCCTTCGGCTATCGCCAAATGATCGGCGTGCCGATCAAGACAGAGGACAAGGTCTGGGGCATCCTGGTGCTGGGATGGCCGGACGGCGAACACCCGCGGGAAGGTCACGACGCGCTGCTGGACTCATTCGCCCAACAGGCCGGTATCGCGATCCGCAACGCGCGATTGTTCGACCAGACGCAGACAGCCCTGTCGCGTCAGACGGCGACATCCGAGATCCTGCGGGTCATCAGCACATCGCCCACGGACGTGCAGCCGGTCTTCGACGTGATCGTCGGTACCGCCGTCACGCTGATGGGCTGCGACGGCGCGTTCGTCCATCTGACCGACGGCACGTTCTACTGGCCCCAGGCCAGCGCGCGGAAGGGCGGCGCGGTCGATACCGCACCGGTGCTCGCGAAATTGCGCGAGACGAGCCAGCTGACCACCCCGGACGGCCTGCCCATGTTTCCGGTCGATCCCGCGCTGAACCTGCCGTCGCGGGCCATTCGCACGAAATCCATGCTGCATCTTCCGGACTGGTCGCAGGTGGATCTGCCGCCCCACGAACAGCAACGGCGGGCGGAGTTCGGTTTCAGCGCGTCGATATTTCTTCCGCTGATGCGCGGGGATGACTGCGTCGGGCTGCTCACGCTGGCACAGAAGACCCCGCGCCGGTTTTCCGAGGCGGAAATCGCGCTGGCGGAATCGTTTCGCGATCAAGCGATGATCGCGCTGGAGAACGTGCGACTGTTTTCCGAGACGCAGGAGGCGCTGGAGTACCAGACCGCGACGACGGAGGTTCTGGGCGTCATTTCACGGTCGCCCAACGAGGTGCAGCCGGTGCTGGAGGCCATCCTTCAGGTCGCCTCGCGCCTGTGCCAACCGCAAGCCGCCTATGTAGCACGTCTTGACGAGACTGACGGGCTCTACCGCGTGGTTGCGACGCACAACGTAAATGACGACTTCAGGGATTTTCTCGCTTCCAATCCGGTACGCCCGGTTCACGGCAGCAGTACGGGTCGGGCCGCCTTGCTGGGGCAGACCGTCTATATTGAAGATACGGAGAATGACGACAGCTATGAATGGAAGGAGGCGGCCCGTCGCGGCGGCTATCTGTCGACCTTGGCCGTTCCCCTGGTCCGGAACGGCGTGACGGTTGGCGTTCTTGCAATGGCTGACGCGCAGCGATCGGCCTTTTCGCCGAAACAGATCGCGCTTCTGGAAACCTTCGCCGACCAGGCGGTGATCGCCATCAACAACGCCCGGCTTTTCGACGAGGTGCAGGCCCGGACCGCCGACCTGACCGAGGCGCTGGAACAGCAGAAGGCCTCCGCCGAAATCCTCAGCGTGATCAGCCAGTCGGTCGAGGACACGCAGCCGGTGTTCGAGAAGATCCTCGATAGCTGCCGAACCCTGTTCGGGGGCGAGGAACTGGACGTTCTGCTGATCGACGAAGAGGGGATGCTTCAAGTCGCGGCGTACCTGGGAAATTTCCGCGAGGATCTGTTGAAGACATTCCCGGCCCCATGGGAGATCACGCCCGCCGGGCGAGGCCATTCGCACCATGCGCGTCGCCAATTTCGCCGATGTCCAGAACGATCCCGACACACCGCGCGTCTTGCGGCGCATGGGCCAGGCGGCCGGGTATCACTCCGTCGCCTTCGCGCCGATGATCTGGGAGGGCAAAGGCATCGGCGTGGTGGGCGTGGCCCGATCGCAGCGGCCCTTCAGCGACAAGGAACTGCGCATCATGCAGGGCTTCGCCGACCAGGCGGTGATCGCGATCCAGAACGCGCGGCTGTTCAAGGAGACACAGACGGCGCTGGTGCGCCAGACCGCCAGCGCCGATATCCTGCGCGTTATCAGCCAGTCACCCAACGATACGATGCCTGTGTTCGAGGCCATCGTGAGCGCGGCAACGCGGGTCGTCGCGTGCGATTTTGCGACCGCGATGGTGGTTGCGAATGAGCGGATCACTCAAGTCGCGGTGGCGACGCCAGATGGACTCGAAGGCGAAAACTCCCGTATTTCCGTTCCGCTCGATCCCGATGACAACTTGATGTCGCGTGCCGTCGTCAGCCGCAAGATGCAGCATGTGCCGGATTGGTCGGCAGTCGAGTTGCCCCCGTTCGACGCGGCGATAAGAGATCGGGCGGGCAGCGCTTCGGTGCTGTTGATGCCGCTGCTGCGCGGCGAGGACTGCGTGGGCCTGCTCGGCTTTGTCCGCAAGGCACCCAAGCCGTTCTCGGCGGAGGATATCTCGCTCTTGAAGACCTTCGCCGACCAGGCGGTGATCGCGATCCAGAACGCGCGACTGTTCAACGAGACCCAGACGGCGCTGGTGCGCCAGACCGCCAGCGCGGACATCCTGCGGGTCATCAGCGCTTCGCCCACGGATGTGACGCCTGTGTTCGAAGCGATCGTTCAGGCCGCGATTGATCTGGTGACGTGCGATGAAGCCCTGGTCATCGAGACGGACGGCAAAGAACTCTGGAACGCGGCGGAAGCGACGCGGCACGGCCTTGCCACGGATCTGCCGTCGGCAAGAGTGCCGGTCGATCCCGATGACAACCTGCCATCGCGGGTGATCGTGACGAAGAAAATGTCGCACATTCCCGACTGGGCGGCAATCGACCTGCCGGAACGGGACCGTCAGCGCGTTGAGCGGCTCGGAAATCGCGCGACATTGGCCCTGCCCTTGATGCGCGCAGAGGAGTGCCTTGGGATGCTCGCGTTCGTGCGCAATACCCCGACTGCCTTCAGCGCGGAAGAGATCGCCATGGCACAGACCTTCAACGATCAGGCCATGATCGCCATCGAGAACGTGCGCCTGTTCCGCGAGGCGCAGGACGCCCGCACCGCCGCGGAGAGAGGCCAACGAGGCCAAGAGCGCGTTCCTGGCCACCATGAGCCACGAGATCCGCACGCCGATGAACGCGGTCATCGGGATGAGCGGGCTCTTGATGGATACCGATCTGGACGATGAACAGGCCGACTATGCCCGCACCATCCGCGACAGCGGCGATGCGCTGCTGGGGATCATCAACGAGATCCTCGATTTCTCGAAGATCGAGGCGGGGCAGATGGAGATCGAACGGCATCCCTTCGATCTGCGGGATTGCGTCGAGGGGGCACTGGATCTGGTCAGCACGCGAGCCGCCGAAAAGCAGCTGGACGTGGCTTATCTTTTCGACGACAGCGTGCCGCCGGCGATCAGCGCCGATCTGACCCGGCTGCGGCAGATCCTGCTGAACCTGCTGTCGAACGCGGTCAAGTTCACTCCCGCTGGTGAGGTCGTGCTGACCGTCTCGGCCACGCAGGCGCCGCGCGGGCAGGTCGAAATGACTTTTGCCGTGCGCGACACCGGCATCGGACTCACGGAAGACGGCATGAGCCGGCTCTTCCAGTCCTTCAGCCAGGCCGACAGCTCGACCACGCGCAAATATGGCGGCACCGGGCTTGGACTCGCGATCTCCATGCGGCTGGCGGAACTGATGGGCGGCACCATGTGGGCCACGAGCGACGGGCCGGGGAAGGGGTCGACCTTCCAGTTCACCCTGCGCGCCGATGTGGCGACGCTGCCCCGGACCCAGGCGCGCAGCCTGCTCGGGACGCAGACGGAAATCGAGGGGAAACGGATCCTCGTGGTCGACGACAACGCGACCAACCGCAGGATCCTGAGCTTGCAGATCGGAAAGTGGGGTGCGCAAGTGAGGGCGACCGGCTCGCCGTCGGAGGCGCTGGGCTGGCTGAAGGAGGAGAGCCGGTTCGATCTGGCGATCCTCGACATGCACATGCCCGAAATGGACGGGCTGGAACTGGCACGCGGCATCGCAAGTATCGCGCCCGACCTGCCGCTGATCCTGTTCAGCTCGCTGGGTCTGCGCGACGTGGATGCGGAGGCGGGGCTGTTCCGCGCCTTTCTGGCCAAGCCGCTGCGCCAGTCGCAGCTTTTCGACACGCTGGTGACGCTCTTCGTGCCGCAGGATGCCGACAGGGCCGCCCGCAAGAAGGTCGAAAAGCCCAAGATCGCGCCCGATATCGCCAAGCGGCACCCGTTGCAAATCCTGCTGGCCGAGGACAACCTGGTGAACCAGAAGCTGGCCCTGCGCCTGCTGGAACAGATGGGCTATCGTGCCGATCTGGCAAGCAATGGGCTCGAGGTGCTGGACAGCGTTGCGCGGCAAACCTATGACGTGGTGCTGATGGACGTGCAGATGCCCGAGATGGACGGCCTCGAGGCATCGCGCCGCATCACCTCGGGCGCGCAGGCGGTGCAGAACCGCCCCAGGATCGTGGCGATGACGGCCAATGCCATGCAGGGCGACCGCGACATGTGCCTGGCTGCAGGCATGGACGACTACATCGCCAAACCCATACGCGTCGATCAACTGGTCGCCGCCCTGATGCACGTTCCCCAGCGCGGCAGGACATCGAGATGAAGGACGAGGCGATAGACACGGCCGTGTTCGGAGCGCTGGAAGAGGCGATGGGCGAAGACTTCGTGCAGGAACTCGTCGATACCTTCCTGACCGAGGCGCCGGTCATGCTCGCAGACCTCCGGACCGCTGCGGAGGCGGAAAACACCGACAGCTATCGCCGCGCGGTCCATTCGTTGAAGTCCAACGCGGAGGTCTTCGGCGCGCATGCGCTGGCCGATCTGGCGCGCCGGATGGAAATTGCCGGCATCGCACCCGACGCGGGCGCCCGGCATGTGGCGCTTGCCACCCTGGACGCGGAATACCTGCGCACCAGCGCGATTTTGAAAGACCTGGCGCATGGGTGAGCCCGCGGCCCGCCTGCTGATCGTGGACGACAACAAGGTCAACCGCCTGCTCATGTCGCGCGGTGTGGAGTTGCTGGGGTATCATGCCACGCTGGCGGAAAACGGCCGCATCGCAATGGAACGTCTGCAAGACCAGGTCTTCGACCTGCTCCTGCTGGACATCGAAATGCCCGAAATGGACGGGTTCGAGGTGCTCGAGGCGATCAAGCGCGACCCGCGCCTGCGCGACATGCCCGTGATCGTCACATCATCGGTGGAGGGTGTCGAAAACATCGTCAGATGCATCGAACTGGGCGCCGAGGACTACCTGCCCAAACCCGTGAACAAGACCCTGCTCAAGGCGCGGCTCTCCACCTGCCTCGAGAAAAAGCGGCTGCGCGATCAACAGAAAGCCTGGCTCAGGCGCTTTGCGACGCGCGAGGTGGCCGAAGACCTGCAGCAGTCCGGCTTTTCGCTGGGCGGACGGCGGGTGCATGCCTCGGTGCTGTTCTGCGACATCCGGGGCTTCACGGCGCTGTCCGAAAACCAGCCGCCGGAAGACACGATCGAATTGTTGAACATCTATTATACCTTGATGTTCGAAGCGATCGACAGCCATGGCGGCATCGTCACCCTGATGATCGGTGACGGATTGATGGCGATCTTCGGCGCGCCGCAGCCACTTGATGATCCCGCGACATGCGCCGTGTCGGCATCGCGGGACATGCTGGCGATGATGGCGGACTTCAACCTGGACCGCGTGGCCAGTGGCAAATCCGAGATCAGGATCGGCGTGGGCATCGCCACGGGCGAGGTGGTCGCCGGATATGCCGGCACCGAGGACCGCGCGACATACACGTGCATAGGGGACAAGGTGAACCTCGCCGCCCGGCTCGAGGCGCACACGAAGGTCGCCGGCTGCCAGATCCTGGTGGACGACACGACGCGAGACGCCCTTGATGGGACCGTCGCAGTCAGAACGATCCACCAAGTGAGCCTGAAAGGACTCTCGGAGCTGCTGGATGTTCATTCGGTCGAATGATCCGGCGGGACGCAAAGGTCCGGTTCGATGGCTCTAAAGATTGATCGTGCAGGTATTCAAAGAAGCGTGCGGGGGGTCCGCTTTCCTTCCCTTGCAAGCTTTTTGCATTGTCGCGGCCGCGATGCTCTCGGCCTGGTCGATGTGACTTTGGCTGTGGTGCGTTCACAGGCTGCCTCTTGGATACGTGCCGCGCAGGCTCGAGCTCACCTGCCTTCACTCCGCAGGGGGAACGATCTCGAGTGTCACGGCGGCGTACCAGTCTGCAAACTCCCGGATCTCCGCATCGGACAGATCGGCCGCCACTTCGGACATGATCTCGTGCTGGCGCTTGCCGCGCTTGAACGCCTTCAGTTGCGTGTCGATGTAGATGTTCGCTTCGCCCGCCAAGTTCGGCGCATCAAGGATTTGGGAGATGCCGTCCGCGCCGTGACAGGAGACGCAGGCCTGCGGCGCGTCCTCCGCGCTGGTGCCTTCGGGCAAGGTCGCCCTCGCCTCGTGGGCGGCGTACCAAGCCGCCACATCGGAAATCTGCTGCGCGCTGAGACCGGCGGCGACGACGCTCATCATCTCGTGTTCACGCTGGCCGGTCTTGAAGGCCATGAGCTGGGTCTCGAGGTAGTCTTCCGGTTCGCCGCCGATATGCGGGGCGATCGGCATCACGGCGTACCCGTCGATGCCGTGGCAGGTTCGGCACATGCCGGCAATCTTGCGTCCCGCCTCCGGATCGCCAGCCACGGCCAGTTCCGGAAAGGCCCCGGCGAGCGTCAGCCCGCCGAGGATGATCATGGTCACATGCTTCATTCGGCAGGCTTGCCGGCATAGGCAATCCGCCAGATGGCACCCGCGAAGTCGTCGGACACCAGCATCGAGCCGTCGGGCAGGAACTCGATGTCCATCGGACGGCCGCGATACTCGCCCGTGTCCTCGTTCAGCCAGCCATCGGCAAAGACCTCCGCGCCTGTGGCGTTGCCCTCTTCGTCGAGCGCGGTGAACATCACCCGCGCGCCGACCGGCTCGGTCCGGTTCCACGAGCCGTGCTGTGCCCAGAAGATGCCGCCGTGGTATTTTTCGGGGAAGCTGTCGTCGTGGTAGAACCGCATGCCGAGGTCCGCCGCATGCGCCGTGAGTTCGAGCTGCGGCTCGACGAAGCTCACGCCCTCGGGCCGGGGCACATCCTTGTAGGCGGGGATCTCGACCCCGCTGTTGACCCAGGGAAAGCCGAAATGCTGGCCCGCCTCGGTCTGACGGTTCAACTCGCCCGGCGGGATGTTGTCGCCCATGCCATCGACCTGGTTGTCGGTCCACCAGAGCTCGCCCGTCTCCGGATTGAAATCCTGGCCCACCGAATTCCGGACGCCGTGGGTATAGACCTCGCGGCCGGTTCCGTCGGTGTTGATGCGGATGATGCCGCCGATGCCCATCTCGTCGTACATCTCGAGCTTGTCCTCGGGCTGCACGTTGTGCGGCTGGCCGAGCGAGATGTAGAGCTTGCCGTCCGGGCCGATATCGCAGACCCGCGCGGTGTGGTTGAAGCTCTCCTCCTCGGGCGGGATCAACTCGCCCTGCGGAACGACCATGCCGACAGCCGGATCCGGCCCTTCGAAGAAGAACTCGGCAGCCGGGAAGACCAGCACCCGGTTGCGCTCTGCGATGTAGAGGAAACCGTCGGGCGAGAAGCACGGGCCGTTCGGTATGTCGAAGGTGATCGAGGGCGCGAAGTCCTTCACCTCATCCGCGACCCGGTCACGGTCTCGGTCGACGATCGACCACATCTTGTCCTTGCGCGTTCCCGCGAACAGCACGGTGCCCTGCGGCGCCATCGCCATCGAACGCGCATCCGGGACGACCGCGTAGAGGCTCACTTCGAACCCGTCGGGCACGTTGATGTCCTCGACGATCGCCTTCAGGGCGTCGGCGCGGGGCCCGTCCTGGTCGACGAAGGTGAACGTTGCGTCCGTCTTCTGCATGTTGCTGAGTTTTTCCATGTTGTCCTGCGCCGCCAGCGGCGTGGACAACATGGACGTGGCAAGCATCGCGGCGAGGCTGCGCTTCATCATGAATTTTTCCCTCCCAATGTTGTCTCGCATCGATTTTCTGTGCCGGCTGAGACAACGGCGCCGACAACCATGACTGGAGAATTGCGCGGCATGTCATCTTCGTCAATGATGAAGGCAAGAATTCGGAAGCCGCGATATCCCGGCGCCGTGGAGCTGTAACGTCAACTCCGAAACATCCTTGGGGAGCATGTCATTTCGGTTGAGTGAAAGTGCCGCTTCGTCACCGGATGTTTGCCGAAATCGACTTTGGTCGTAAGCTGATGTGCGATTGCAGCGCGCGCAATCCCGCTGGTCGATCATATTGCGGGGGATATGTCGCGCAACAAAATCTGAGCGCGCGCGGACGGGTCACCGCCCCGGCTACTACAGCACGCGCCGACCGCGGCGCGTGCATCCCTCGGCAGACAGTTCCGGCGGGGGCGGTCATGGGGGGCGGTCATGGACTTTGGAGACGAGCGTCAGAAACGTGGCGCCGGTGCAGCAAGAATAACCGCTACAGGTGTTTGCCGGGACAATGGGACTGAGCGGACGCAGGTGGGCTCTGAGATACACGGGTTCCGTCAGTTATTCAGCTCGGGCCGAACCCGACCTCGCGTTTGCGATTGCAAATGCTGCCGAGAGGACGAAGGCATCCTCGATGAAGCCGGAAGTTGTCTGGTCCACGTGCTGCATTGCCCGTTTGCGGGTTGCAAGTCCGCAGTACGACGAAACCACCGCAGCACCGATGCCGAGCGCCGCTCCTTCGAACTGACGCCGCGGCGGAGCGAGGGCCGCACCTGCGAAGCCGCCCGTCACGGTTCTTGCAAGCAGACCAAGGATCACGGTGCGGTCGGGAGCGGTCTTCATCTTGTCGCCCGCCATTTCCGCGGCAGCCATCGCCACTCCGCCTGTCGCGACGAGAGGGTGACCCATCAGTCGCGCCTCGGGATTGTCGTGCGGAAGTGTGCCGAAACGCGCGGCACCAGCCAACGCAGCAAGTGGCGCCATCGAGCGCTGGCCGGCGACGAGGCCCATCAGGATCGAGCGTAGCATATTGTCTCCTAACTGCTTGCTTGCAGTAACGCGATCACGCCACAACAAGTTCCGGATGGGCCTCGGGGCGGCAAGGGGTGCAGGCGGGGTGCCGGCGAGGCTCAGAAGCCGCCGCTCCGTCCGACCCGCTTCGATCAGGTCGACCGAGTGCCCTTCGCGCTTCACGTCGTCGGCGATATGGGCCCCCGCGTCTTGTCGTCTTCGATCATCGGAATTTTCATGCGCGGTCCGCCTTTGCGAAGGCCGGCGGCATATGTGCCGCCGCACCTATCTGTTGCTTGAGCGCCACGGCGCAATCAATCGTCTTCGGTCTCGACGTCTTCGTCACCTTCATCCTTGTCGAAGTTCGGCTCGTCCTGCGACAACCTGCAGGCTTGCAGCGTGCGAAAAGAATCCTTGAAATGTAACCGCCGTTACATTCAAACAGTGGAATGACTAAGGTTATCTGGCTCCTACTGACTTACAAGTTGCGGCCCGAACCCGCCGCGAAACGCATGGCGGTCTGGCGCAAGCTCAAGGGGATGGGCGCAATCTATCTCCAAAGCGGAGTCTGCCTGCTGCCTGGAACGGACGATCATCTGCGCCGGCTCAAGATGCTCGAGAACGAAATCGGCGAAGCCGGCGGGGATTGCGTGCTGCTGCGCACGGTCGCGCTCGACCCGGTTCAGGAGGCGAAAGTCGTATCGCGCTTCAAGGCGGACCGTGACGATGCCTATGGCGAGTTCATCGACAAGTGTGACGATTTCGAGCGCGAGGTCGCCAAGGAGGTCTCCGCGAACCACTTCACCTTTGCCGAGCTGGAAGAAAATGATGCGGACCTGAAGAAGCTGCAAGGCTGGCTCGCCAAGATCGGCAAACTTGACTTCTACGGCGCCGCGCGCGCCGAGGAAGCGCAGAACCGCCTGGAAGGCTGCGAAGCGGCCCTCGATGACTATGCCAAGCGCGTCTTCGAGGCCCACGAAGAGAACCGGTCATAGGAGCGTTCATGCAGGGGATCACGATAAAGACGCGAGGGTCCCTGTGGGGCGAGGCGCAGATTTCCGGCGCCACCCATGATTGAATGGTCCGCCGCCGCCCCCGCGGTGACTGCCGCCTTTCTCGCCTCGCTGGTGGAAGTGGTCGAGGCCTTCACCATCGTCCTTGCCGTCGCCACGCTGAATGGCTGGCGGCCCGCGTTGGCTGGAACGGCCGCCGCACTCGGCGTCCTTGCCGCCATCGTCGCTGCGCTGGGGCCGCTCCTGGGCCTGGTGCCGATAGCGGCGCTGCAATTCGTCGTGGGCGTGCTGCTGCTGCTCTTCGGCGCGGGGTGGCTCAGGAAGGCGAGCCTGCGCGCGGCCGGGATCATCCCGCTCCACGACGAGACGGCGGTCTTCGAGCGCGAGCGCGAGCTGCTCACAGGCACCGCCGCGTGGATCGCAGGACTGGCGGCCTTCAAGGCGGTGTTGCTGGAAGGGCTCGAGGTCGCGTTCATCGTGATCGCCGTGGGTGCGGGGCGCGGGCTGGTCGGAGCGGCGAGTCTCGGGGCGCTCGCGGCCTGCCTGCTGGTTCTGCTGATCGGCGCCGCGCTCTACCGCCCTCTCACCCGAGTGCCCGAGAACGCGCTCAAGTTTGCCGTCGGCGTGATGCTCTGCGCCTTTGGCACCTTCTGGACAGGCGAGGCGCTGGCGGTATCCTGGCCCGGCGGCGACCTCGGGCTCGTGCCGCTCGGCGGGCTCTACTTGGCGCTCGGGCTCTGCACGGCGCAAGTCCTGCGGCGGCGGGAGGTCAAGCCATGAGCTTGCTGCGCGACGTCGTCGCCGCACTGCTCGGCATGTTCATCGCCGACCTCCGGCTGACGCTCGCGATCCTTGCGACGGTCGCGCTGGCCAGCCTGCTTCATCTCGCCGGAGCGCCCGGCTGGCTCGTGGGCCTCGCGCTGACGACTGGCGCGATGGGGGCGATCCTGGCCGCGATCCTGTCCCAGGCACGCCGTGGGCGGTGACGAGGGGAATGGTAGGACGCCTGAAGCGTCATGTGCGCCGACTGAAGCGCGTGATGGCCGCGATCGCGCTGGCGTCGCCCGATCCGCGCACGCCTCGAGGTGGCAGGCTGCTGGCGCCGGCCGTCGTCGCCTGTGCTCTCAGCCCGATCGACCGGATCCCCGATTTCATTCCGGTGCTCGGCTATCTCGACGATTTGTTATCGGGCTGACTCCGGGCATTCGCCCGCTTGTCTTGTGAACACGGAACTCTTTTGTACGGAAGTTGACGTTGATCTGCGTCAAAGCCACGAGACCCAGAATCGCGCACTATCTCCAAGCCGAAGATCAAGGCATCCGATACGTGACGTACACGCGCAGGAATTGGAAGGCGAAGCATCGGTCGGATTTTCGACAGTCTGCGTTCATCCTGCGCGGGCTTCGCAGTCAAGGCTGAGATATTCTGGCAAAGCTCGGGAGGCATTCATTACCATGATAGAAGTCGAACACACAGATGAACATGGCACGGTCGAGATCCGGATCACCGCCCCGGTGTCGGACAGCGATTACAAGGACAGGCTCCTGCCGGCAATCGACAAGGCCATTGCCGGTGGCGATCACCTCCGCATGCTGGCCATCGTGGAGGCTGGATTCTCCGACTTCACGCTGGGCGCCATGATGCAGGACGCGCGGATGGGTCTCAAGCACTGGCGCGGTTTCGATCGCGTGGCAGTGGTGACGGACAACAGCGCCCTCGCCACGGCCATCGGCGCCTTTTCCGTTTTCATGCCCTGTCCTGTCGCGACCTTCAAGATGAGCGCCACCGAAGAGGCGCGCCGCTGGCTGCGAGAGAGCCTTGGCAGTATTCAGCAAGAAGACATGGGAGACGGTGTGCTTCATGTGTCGCTGCTGGGCAAGCTCGACACCGAGCAATATGAAAACGACATAGATGATCTGAACGACTTCATCGCGGGCCACGAGAATGTTCGGCTTCTGGTGGACCTGCGCAACTTCGACGGATGGCAGGGCTTCGGGGCACTCAGGGATCACTTCTATCTCGTTCGCGGCCACGCCAGTCGGATCGAGAGGGCGCGCCATCGTTGGAGACGCCGGTTGGCAGGATATGGCGGTCCAGATCGGCAAGCGCGCCTTCGGGATCGACGCCAAACACTTTTCAGCCGAGGAGTTCGAGGAAGCGAGATCCTGGCTCGTCGGGTGACGCGGCAGCCGATCGGTTCTTGAAGCGCGATGTGGGCTTCCAGCGGCGCGTGCGGAGCGCACACCGAGCCCCGTTCGTCATCGAGATGCTGTCTGACCTGCCCCCCCCAAAGGCTCTCTCATGCATAACGAGAGTTTGTCGGTCTGGTTTTCATACTCGTCGCCGTTGGTTCGAGCCAGCGCTTCGGGCGCGGAGCCCTCAAAATGCTCAAGCTGCCGGCGCGCTGAATTCTCGAGCGACGAAGGCGACATGAACAAACCCCTCCAGGTGGCGACATAGGTGAAATCGCTGAGCCAGAGCATGTTGGGTACGGAGATACGGAACTGCCGGTTCACCCTGTACAACGTTCACGGAGCCTTTCTGTCCGGCACCGTCGTTCTGTGCGGCTGGCAGCGGATGACGACTTGAATACCCATGCCCTGCATCAGCCGGGTCACCGAGTAACGTGCGACAGCGAAGTCTTCTCGGTCCATCTGTCGCCAGACCTCGCGCACGCCGTGGACCCGCCAGTTCTCCTCGAAGACGCGCTCGATCTCGGGCCGCAGGGCCGCGTCATGCCGGGCGCGCCCCGACAACAGGGCCGGATCGGCCCGCTTCGCCAAGTGATCGTTACAGGTGGACGGGGCGATCGGCGGAACCTTGATCGCCGATGAACCCAACCATCACTGTGACCGGCGGTCAAGCTCCGTCATCGCAAGATACGCGCTCGCCTTGCGCAGGATCTCGTTCGTCGTGGAAACGGTCCACTGGACCGTTTCCTGATCCTCCTCACCGTGGGGCAGCTCCCGGTTCTTCCGCTCCCGCGACATCATCTTCTCGGCCATGGCGGTCGGGATGCCCGCGCGCATCGATTAGTCCTTGTTTGCCATGGCATCCTTCAGCTTGGTCTTGTCAGCGTCGGTCAGAACCGGATGGTCTATCTTCAGCGACACCTCGTTCAGGGTGCCGGTGAACGCAAACGGCGCGTCATAGTCTGCGTCGTCCACTCCGGTCCCGGTGTCGTAACCGATATCGAGATTTTCATCCCATTGCAGGATCAGGGGAATGGTCTTGGCCATTTTCTGTGTCGCGACGACCTTGCCGTCGACGGAGAGCGTGCCCGTGCCGGGCTGGCCGATGCCGCTCATGTTGTTGTAGGCCAGCGTGCCCATGCCGAGCCCGTCGTATTTGAAGTCGAACTCTATCGTGTGTTTGCCCGCTGTCAGGGCGTCTGCACCTTCCCAGCGGATTCGATCGAGGTCGAGCAAATTCCAGGTGAAGACTGGCTTGCCCTTCACGAGGTAAAGGCCGTAGCCGCCAAATCGTCCGCCTTGGGTGATGATCATGCCATCGCCACCGTTCGCTGGAACCTCGATATCCGCGGTGATCGTGTACGAGGTGTTGAGTACGCTGGGTGCATCACCGTTCGGGGTACCCGTGAAGGTGCCCTTCCAGGTAAATACGTCCCGGCCCGCCGTCAGACTTGGGCGAGGTGTGACGAGACGGGTGGCCACCGTCGCGTCGAGCGGAAGGACCTGGTATTTTGCCGCCTCCTGCCAGAAGATCTCTTCCATTTCCTTCAGCTTCTCCGGGTTTGCGGCGGCCACGTCATTGGCCTGTGTCCAGTCTTTGCTGAGGTCATAGAGTTCCCATTCGAAGCCTGCCGGGTCCTGACTGACTGCGCCCGTGATGATCCAGGGGGGGCGGACCACCTTGGTCGAGGCAATCCAGCCTTCGTGATAGATCGCGTGATCCCCCATCATCTCGAAATACTGGGTGCGGTGGGTCGATGGCGCATCGGCATTGTCTGCATCGAACAGATACGCCATGCTGACCCCCTCGATCGGGCTTTGTGCGATGCCGTCGACGACCGCAGGCGGTGTGATGTTCGTGGCTTCGAGTATTGTCGGAGCGATGTCGATGACATGGTGGAACTGGTGGCGGATACCGCCCTTGTCCTTGATCACCTTCGGCCAGGCTATGGCCATGCCCTGGCGGACGCCGCCGAAATGCGAGGCGATCTGCTTGGTCCATGAGAACGGCGTATCGAACATCCACGACCAGGCTACGGACATGTGGGGGTTGGTTTCGTTGCTGCCCCATTCGTCGTAGAAATCCTTGAGCTGCACGTCCACCGGGACATTCACGCCGTTGAAGGCGGCGACTTCGTTGGGAGTTCCGATCAGGGTCCCCTCGGCGCTGCCGCCATTGTCGCCGCTGATGTAGATGATGAGGGTGTTGTCGAGTTTGCCCATGTCCTCGACCGCCTGGATCACCCGTCCGATTTCGTGATCGGTGTAGGCAACATAGGCCGCAAAGACGTCAACCTGCCGTTCGAACATCTTTTTCTCGTCGGCGGTCAGCGTGTCCCAGGATTTCAGCAGATCGTCGGGCCAAGGGGTCAGTTCCGCAGTCTCGGGGATGACGCCCATTTTCTTCTGGTTCGCGAAGATCGTGTCGCGCGTCTTGTTCCAGCCTTCGTCGAAGAGGTTCATGGCGCTGATCTTGTCGATCCACTCCTTCGTGGGGTGGTGCGGCGCGTGCACGCCGCCGGGCACGTAATAGACGAAGAACGGCTGATCGGGAGCGAGCGTGTTGATGCGGTTCATGTAGTCGATGGCCTCGTCGGCCATGGCGGTGATCAGGTTGTAGTCAGGGTCGTCCATATAGGGGTAGATCGGCGTCGTGTTGCGCATCAGTGGACCGGGGGTCCACTGCGAGGTGTCGCCGCCCATGAATCCATAGAAATACTCGAAGCCCATTCCGATGGGCCACTGGTCGAATGGGCCATTCTGACTGACCTGGAAGGCCGGAGTATTGTGATTCTTGCCAAACCACGAGGTGCGGTAGCCGTTGTCTTGAAGGATCGTGCCGATGGTGGCCTTGTCCTTGGAAATGATCGAATTGTAGCCCGGATAGCCCGTCGCCTGCTCGGCGATCACGCCGAAACCCGCGGAATGATGGTTGCGCCCCGTGATCAGGGCAGCGCGGGTCGGCGAACAGAGGGCAGTCGAATTGAAGTTCGTGAAACTCAGGCCCATTGCGGCAATGCGGTCCAGTGCCGGTGTCGGAACCAACCCGCCAAATGTCGAAGGCGTGCCGTAGCCCGTGTCGTCGGTCATGATCAGCAGAACGTTGGGCGCGTCTTCAGCCGGCTCGACTGTCGCGGGCCAGTACGGCGTGGAGTCCGCCGCATTGCGCTCTATCTTGCCTTGAAACGTCTGCGGTGGGGCGGGAATCTGCAGCCCGTCGATTGTGGTTTTCGCGGCCGGCGAGCCTGGCGTTCCTGTAATTGATTGAGCTTTGGCTCCAGTCGCAGCCGTCGCCATACAGACGATCAACACAGCGGATTTCAAAATCGCCTTGTGCATCTGATTATCCCTTGAAAAATGAGCAGGTACCGAAAGTTAATCGTCTCGCCTGCGAACTCGCTTCAGATTTGAGGACAAAGTTCGTCAGGCACGGACATGATTGCTGCGGAGCCATCGACCGCGCTGCGGCGCATCGGCATGTTGTAGGGCCCGACGCGCCGTTTCAGCTATCTTGGGAGGCTGGTCGTTCTCGGAAGAGAGAATCGGATATGAAGTCACTCCATCATTGGCCGGGTTCCTGCGTCTCGAAACGAATGCAGCATCTACAAGGGTCCGAGCTGGGCTCGCAGCCGTCATCCGGCGCATGCTTTCAGGCATTGCAGCGGTGGAGGCCGATCGAGTACCGGCAATGCGCAAATGGCGTCGTTCGCTGCCGAGCGGGAGAATGGTGATCGGCGGCCGCCGACGGGGAATGCATCCGACCAATCATGTGGAAGGTGACAGCCGCTTGCTTCGGATGCTATGTGGTCGAAAATGAAGGCTGGATTTCGGCCGGCATTTGGGAGGAAGAATATGGCACAATGGCTTTCAACGGCGATCGCGGCCTATAGCGCGCTGCTGCTCTTTTCCCCGACCGGCGCAACCGCGCAGGAATACGCGACCGAGCAGGCAGACACCGAAGTGATCCTGGCTCCCGATGCGTTCTCCCCCTACGCTGGCCGCAACTTCCCGCTGCAACCCCTCTGGGGCGACTCGCACCTTCACACGATGGTGTCGGTAGATGCTGGCACCATGACCCGGCTTAGCCAGGAGGATGCCTTCCGATTTGCGCGCGGCGAAGAAGTGACCACCACCCACGGGCTCCGGGCGAAGCTCTCCCGCCCACTCGACTGGTTGGTCATCGCCGATCATGCCGAGATGTACGGCCTGATGCCGCAGCTTCTGTCCGGGGACCCGGAAATTCTCGCGACGGCGCGCGGCAAGGCGTGGTACGAGGCGCTGACCGCAGGAGATGCCCAGCTCGCCTTCGACACCGCCATGGAAATCGTCGCGACGCTCGCGGCCGACGAGCCGCCGATCGACAATCCCAAGGCGGTCAAGCGCGCTTGGGAGAACTACACGGCGCTGGCCGACCGCTACAACGATCCCGGCGTATTCTCTGCCATAATCGGCTACGAGTTTACGACTGAGGGCGCCAACAACCTGCATCGAAACGTGCTATTCCGCAACGGCGCGATCCTGGCGAACCAGACCCGACCCTTCTCGCTCTACGACAGCAAGAATCCCGAGGACCTTTGGACCTTTCTCGCGGAGTACGAAGAGCGGACCGGCGGCGAGGTCCTGGCGATTGCCCATAACGGCAATCTGTCCAATGGGCGCATGTTTTCGTTCGACGCCTACGACGGCTCCGCGCTACCGAGGAGATCGCCTCGATGCGCGCGCGCTTCGAGCCGCTCTACGAGGCCACCCAGATCAAGGGGGATGGCGAGGCGCACCCGTTCCTCAGTCCGGAGGACGAGTTCGCCGATTTCGACACATGGGACGCGGCCAACCTCAACGGCACCGTGCCGAAGGAGCCGTGGATGCTGGCGGCCGAGTATGCGCGCGAGGGTCTGAAGCGCGGACTCGCGATCGAGCGGGACCTTGGTGTAAATCCGTTCAAGTTCGGGATGATCGGATCGACCGACTCTCATACCGGCCTCGCCACCGCGCAGGAGGACAACTTCTTCGGCAAGCATTCCGGCGTCGAACCCGAAGCGGAGCGCTGGGAGCACGTCGTCATCGCGGCGCCGGACCCGAATCTGAGCATCTACGGCTGGAAGCAGGCGGCAGGCGGTCTCGCTGCGGTCTGGGCACAGGAGAACACGCGAGAGAGCATCTTCGACGCGATGATGCGCAAGGAAACCTACGCCACAACGGGCTCGCGGATGCTGGTGCGCTTCTTTGGCGGATGGGACTTCACCGAAGAGGATGCCTTGAGCCGGCTCCCGGCGGATGCGGGCTATGCAAAGGGCGTGCCGATGGGAGGTAATCTCAGCGCGGCACCCGACGGCGGGTCGCCGACGTTCCTCGTCGCGGCGCTGAAGGATGCCATCTCGGGCAACCTCGACCGGATCCAGATCATCAAGGGCTGGCTTGACGCTGATGGCGAGATGCGGGAGGCCATCTATGACGTTGTCTGGTCCGGCGACCGTGAGCCTGACGGCGACGGCATGGTGCCGCTGGTCGGCAACACGGTCGACGTGGAGAACGCGACCTGGACCAACACCATCGGGGCGCCGGAACTCATCGGCGTCTGGGAGGACCCGGACTTCGACCCGGCGCAGTCGGCCTTCTACTACGCCCGCGTGATCGAGATCCCGACGCCGCGCTGGACGGCCTACGAGGCCAAACGCTTCGGTGTGGAAATGCCTGACGAAGTGCCTATGACCACGACCGAGCGCGCCTACACCTCGCCGATCTGGTACAGCCCGGGCGAATAGGTTGCACACAGCGCAGAACTGTCCGGTGAGCAACCCCTGCAGGTATCGCCGCATGTGCGAAATGCGCGTTCGTTTAGATTGACTTTTAAGGGTTTCGTGCTGTCATCCGATGCTTTCTGTCAGGCTTCAATCCGTAAAGCAGGACTGTTGTTCAATCCCACGGGTTGATGGCGTGATCCTCTCACAGGGATGGAAGAAAGCACTATGAAACCAGTGCGTCGTGTGAGCGCAAAGTCACTTCATCATGGCCGACCGCCTCGGCAAACCTGCAGGCTTGCCTCGGGTTGACCTTTGCAAGAGGCACGTTCCGGCGCGACAGTATGCGCTGGAGATCGCGGTGATAGGCACCGGATGCTTCAAAGACGACGCGCATGTCGCCCCGCTCGCGAACCCATCGGCAAGGAGCCGTCAGCCCGGCCGCGTCGCTGGAAAACCGTCGATGATCCTTCGGACCCGCATCGCAGGCGTCCAGATGATCCTTTGAGACGTCAACGCCGATCCTGTCTTGCATGGTCATGTTCCTCCATCTTGTCTTGTCATGCGGGCCTCGCGCCCAGGTATCCGTTCAGGTCCGAAGAACATGCGGGGGCGACCTCACGCTGCAACGGTCTCTTGCGACCCAGAGGGGTGCGATCCGTCCCCCGCCGCCGCGTGGAACTGCATGATCCCCACGGCGACCCCCATCATGCAACGGGAGCTGCGGAAGTCATGAGACAAGAGGGGCCATGGGCGAGTTCGAGGTCGGCGAACAGTCGCGGAAGCCGGTGATAGAGCACGGTCCGTCCGTCGCGGCAGGTCTTCTGGCCGAAGGCGCAGGCGAGCCAGGTCTTCCCGACACCGCAGGGGCCGGTGATGATCAGGTTCTGCCGCTTCCCGATCCATCCACCGAGGGCGAGCTGGCCGAACAGATCCCGGTCCAGCTGCCGTGGGGTGCGATAGTCGACATCCTCGATGGAAGCACCGACATGGCGCAGCTTGGCGGCCCGCATCCGGCTCTGGTATCGTCTGGTGCTGCGACTGTCAGCCTCGCGATCGATCAGGAGGCCCAGCCATTCGGCATGGCTGAGGTCGGCAGCGGCTTCCTGCTGCTGCAACTCGGCAAGAGCGTCGGCCATGCCATTGCGCCGGAGGCGCACCTGCGGTGCGATGCGCTTGAGCGCACGCAGGCGGTTCAGGGTTGGATGATCAAGCATTCTGTTTCCTCGCCAATGGAAGTAGCTGGCGCACTTCGACGGATGTTCGGGTGGGTGATCGCCGGCCCCTCCGCGGGCGTTTCGGGTCGTCGGCGATGCAGGTTGTTCTGGAGGATCGACTTCACCGAGCTGTAGGTCAGCCCGCCGATCTCGCTGGCGCGCAGGCAGGCGGCCGCGAGCGCATCGCGGCCGTGGGGCCTGGCGAGCCGGAGAATGCCGAGGCAGGCCCGGAAGCCCTGCTCGGGATGTGGCTTCGTTCGCAGGATGACATCCACGAGGGCGGCGGTGTTGGGGCCGATCTTCTCGGCTTTCCGGCGGATCGCGGCGGGCGTCATGCCGGCGTATCGGCGATGGCTGGCGGGCATGTGCGCGGCCACCGTGGTGTGCTTGCGGTTGCCCGAGGTCCGGACGTGCGAGGCGACGCGCTGGCCATCGTGGAAGATCTCGACGGTCCGGGCCGTGATCCGGACCCAGAGGGTCTTCTTCAGGAGCTGATACGGGACCGAGCAGTGATGCTTGCCGACCTCGACGTGGTAATCGAGCCCGACATTGCGTTCGAGCCAGTCGGCATATTCGTAACGGCTGGACGGCAGCGGCTTCAGCGCTGCAACGCGCAGTTTCGTCGCCCGCCTTGTGAATCCCCGGATCCATCCCATCGGCCGCCTTCTTGGCGCGTCCCCGAAGGGCGCGCGCATCGGCAAGCGACGTGGCAGGCTTGGCGCCGAAGGCAAGGGTCTTCTGCTTTCCGTCGAAG
Source organism: uncultured Alphaproteobacteria bacterium (assembly GCA_963721175.1). Taxonomy (GTDB): domain Bacteria; phylum Pseudomonadota; class Alphaproteobacteria; order Rhodobacterales; family Rhodobacteraceae; genus Aliishimia. The sequence goes on from CAVRIG010000012.1 coordinate 32,207, forward strand.
CGGTAGTTGTATCGCCGACGCTTGGAGCCGTTCGTTTGCATCAGGAGATACAGCCTTTGCGCGTCTGACACTTCATGCGATTTTTCCTGCGGCTTCAGGCCGCGGATCTTCGGATCAGTAAGGGCCATGTGAAGCCCTTTTTGATGGTCATGGTATCTGGTCCTTCAGACCATACCACGATCTGATACCATCAAAGCTTGGGTCGCATGGAGACGCATGGCATCAATCTAAAGCGCAGTTTGGCCCTAGTATTGATTTCATTGCACTTTTTAAGGATTTGTTTGTCACAGGGCGAACGAAAAAGCGCCAGTTGGTAGCCCGTAGGGGAATCGAACCCCTCTTTCCAGGTTGAAAACCTGGCGTCCTAACCGATAGACGAACGGGCCAGCCGTGGCTGTGAGCGGTCGTTTAGGGATTCCGGTGCTGTGACGCAAGCGGAAAATGTGCGACATCCCCGATTCACGCGGCCCCCGATTCACGCTGGCGCCGCATCCTGCAGGCACAACTGCACCGATTGCCGTCCCTGCCAGAGGTTCACCTCCAGCCGGCCGGCGAGGTGAAAGCGCGCTCCGCCATGCTGTTCGAGCGCGGGACCGAGCGGCCCGTCATAGGCGCCGAAGGAAATGGCGTCGAGGCGCGCGCCGAGGCCGTCCCCGAACGTGACCTTCAGATGCGTGTCACCGACGCGGCGCGCGGTCAGGATCTGGCAGTCCGCGAAGGCAAAGCGTGGCCCGGGTGCGCCGGCGCCGAAGGGGCCCGCTTCGTCCAGCATTTCGACAAGATCCAGCGTCGCGGCGGCCGGCATCAACAGGCCAGAGATTCTCAGGTCGGCGGGTCCCAACTCTCCGGCTCCCTGGCGGGCCAGAAGCTCTTCGAGCCGCTCCATCGCCGGTTCCAGCTTGTCCCGCGCGACGGTCAGACCGGCCGCCATCTTGTGGCCGCCGCCCTTGATCAGCAGACCTTCGCCCGCCAGCCGTTGCACCGCAGAGCCCAGATCCACGCCGGAGACGGAGCGACCGGAGCCCTTGCCGACACCATCCTCGAGGCCGATGACAAGCGCGGGCCGGCCGGAGGCTTCCTTCAGGCGCGAAGCCACGATGCCGACAACGCCCGGATGCCAACCTTCGCCCGCTGCCCACACCAGCGGGGCATCGAACCCGCGATCCTCGGCTTGGGTCATCGCCGCTGCACAGACGGCCGCCTCGATCTCGCGACGCTCGACGTTGAGCGCTTCGAGCCGTTCGGACAGTGCCTGCGCTTCGGCCAAGTCGTCGGTCGCCAATAGCCGGGCGCCCAGGTCCGCCTGGCCGACGCGGCCGCCCGCATTGACGCGGGGGCCGAGCACGTATCCGAGGTGATAGGTCGACGGCGCGCTCTCCAGCCGCGCGCTGTCGCAGAGCGCGACAACACCCACCCGGTCGCGCCGCGCCATGACCTTGAGCCCCTGCCGGACAAAGGCGCGATTGACACCCACGAGCGGAGCGACGTCCGCAACGGTCGCCAGGGCCACCAGATCCAGCATGTTGAGCAGATCGGGACCCGACTGCCCGGCCTCACGCAACTGCCGACCGGCCTCGACCAAAGCCAGGAACACGACGGCCGCAGCGCAGAGATGAGAGAGCCCGCCGTCCTCGTCCTGCCGATTGGGGTTCACGACGGCATGGACCGCCGGCAGGATATCGCCGCCCAGGTGATGGTCGAGCACGATCACGTCGACGTCCCCCGCCGCCGCGAGCGCCTCGTGCGACAGCGTTCCGCAATCGACGCAGAGGATCAGGTCGTGCCGTGCGGCGAGGTCCGCGATGGCCGGGGCATTGGGGCCGTAACCTTCGTCGATCCGATCCGGCACATAAAGCGTCGCGACCTGGTCGAAATGCCGGAGCCAAACCAGGAGAAGTGCCGCCGAGGCACCGCCGTCCACGTCGTAATCGGCGAAGATCGCGATGCGTTCTCGGCTCCGGACGGCCTGCAGAAGGCGCTGTGCCGCCTTTTCCATGTCACGCAGGGAGCGCGGGTCGGGCAGCAGATCGCGCAGGGCGGGTTGAAGAAATCCGGGCGCTTCACCCGCTAGAACGCCGCGATTGGCCAGAACCTGTGCCACGGGCCGCGGCAGGGAAGCGTCCTGGACCAGAGCCTCGGCGGCGCGGTCCTCATCCACCGAAGGACCCACCCATCGCCGGCCGGTCAGAGACAGGTCGACGCCGAGAAAGGCAGAGGGATGCAACATCTGGGGGTAGCTGTTCATCCGGCCACCATATCCGGGCATTGCGAGTCGGACCAGTGCTTCCACGAAATAATCCGACGCCCGGCTCGTAGTCTACCCGATATCGCGTGCGCGCCTCTTCTTTGGGTCTGAAAATACCTCGGGGGAGTCCCGCAGGGACGGGGGCAGAGCCCCCGCGCCAGAGCCTCGGCCAAATGCTGCGGCGGAGGTTCAGCGCATCGGGTTGCGGTAATGCACCCGGCGTACGGAGCCGGTCTTGGAGCGCATCAGCAGCGTCTCGGTTTCAATCCAGCCCGGTTCGCGCTTGATGCCGGGCAGAAGCGTGCCACCGGTGACGCCGGTCGCGGCAAAGATCACATCGGATGTGCACATCTCGTCACGCGAATAGATCTTGTCGAGATCGGTGATCCCGGCCTTCGCCGCGCGTCCCTTCTCGTCGTCGTTGCGGAAGGTGAGGCGCCCCCAGAGCTGACCGCCCATGCACTTCAGCGCCGCGGCGGCCAGAACGCCCTCTGGAGCGCCGCCCAGCCCCATGTACATGTCGATCCCGGTCAGCGGCTCGGCGCAGTGCATCACGCCGGCCACATCGCCGTCGGTGATGAGCCGGATGCCCGCACCGGTCTCGCGGATCGCGGCCACGATGTCGTCATGGCGCGGCCGCTCGAGGACGCAGACGGTGATGTCCTTGGGCCCGCAGGCCTTGGCCTTGGCGAGCGCCCGCACGCGTTCATCGGGCGACATCTCGAGGCTGACGCAGTCGCGGGGCAGTCCGGGACCGACCGCGAGCTTGTCCATGTAGACGTCGGGCGCGTGCAGCATCGTGCCGCGCGGCCCCATGGCGATCACGGTCAGCGCGTTCGGCATGTCCTTCGCCGTCAGCGTCGTGCCTTCGAGCGGGTCGAGCGCGATGTCCACCTCGGGGCCGTTGCCGGTGCCGACCTCCTCGCCGATGAAGAGCATGGGCGCCTCGTCCCGCTCACCTTCGCCGATGACGACGGTGCCGGCGATGTCGAGCAGGTTGAGCTGGTCCCGCATCGCGTTCACCGCGGCCTGGTCGGCGGCCTTTTCGTCGCCGCGCCCGATCCAGTCTGCGCTCGCGATGGCGGCCTGTTCGGCGACACGGGCCAGACCCAGCGAAAGCATGCGGTCGTGGAATTCGGGCAAAGATGTCATGGGGTCTGTCCTTTGTCGTCGATGTGTCAGTCTGTCGAAATCTGTGTCGAAATCTGGGTGGAGGGCCACCAGGTGACGCCGCCCGGGCCGGTCACGCCGGCGCGCAGGTCGCCGTCGCCCTTGTCTGTCGGCTCCTGCACCGAAACCCCGCCGGCGGCCAGGGCGGCCACAAAGGTGGCGCGGACGTCAAGAACGTAGACATGCACGTTGGCGGGCGCGCCCTCGGGCATCTGACCCATCATCACGACGCTGTCGCCGATCCGCGCTTCGGCATGCATGGGGCTGCCATCCTCGTGGCGGAAGAGGCGCAGGCGCTCCGCACCGAAGGCAGCTTCGAGGAAATCCAGAAGTGCCTCGATATCGGGAACGACGAGATAAGGCGAGACGTCGGTGTAGCGTTCGGGTTTGTAGCTCATCACACGGCCTCGATCCGGAGGACGACGGGCGGATCCTGCACCACGCCGGTACTGTCCATCGACCCCAGCGCCGCGTCAAGGGCGGCGCGCGTGCAGCGATGCGTGACGATGATCACGGTCGCCACGTCGCCCGTATGTTCGCGCTGGCGCATGCGGTCGATGGAGACGCCGGCCTCTCCAGGGCCGCGGCCACCTTGGCCAGCGCGCCCGGCTTGTCCGCCAGCGCCAGCCTGACGTAGAACGGCGCCGGCAGGACGGACCGGGCAGAAGGTTCCGCGGTCAGTGTGCCGGCGGGCTGACCGAAGACCGGCAGCCGCAGACCGCGAGCGATGTCGCAGACGTCGCCCATCACCGCGCTCGCGGTCGGTCCTTCGCCAGCGCCGGGTCCACGCAGCACGATCTGCTCGACTGCGTGGCCTTCGATCACCACCATGTTGGTCCCGCCCTGCAGAACGCCGAGCGGCGAGATCGCCGGCACCAGGCACGGCATCATCCGCTGTTCCAGCCCGCGGCCGGTCTTCTGCGCGACGCCCAGCAGCTTGATCCGGTATCCCATGTCTTCGGCGTGGCGGATGTCCTCGATGGTGACCCGTTCGATCCCCTCGATCTCGATGCCGTCGAAATCCACGCGGGCACCGAACGCGATGGCCGAAAGGATCGCCAGCTTGTGCGCGGCGTCGATGCCGCCCACGTCCAGCGTCGGATCCGCCTCGAGGAAACCGAGCTGGTTGGCTTCCTCGAACACCTCCTCATAGGGCAGGTCGGCATCCTGCATCCGCGTCAGGATGTAGTTGCAGGTGCCGTTCATCACGCCGAGGACGCGGGTGATCTCGTTCCCCGCGAGGCTCTCGGTAAGGGATTTCACGACCGGTATGCCGCCCGCGACGGCGGCCTCGAACCGGAGGTTCCGGCCCTCCGCCTCCGCCAGTTCGGCGAGCGCCTGGCCGTGCATCGCAAGCATCGCCTTGTTGGCGGTCACCACGTCCTTGCCGGCCTTCAGCGCGGCTTCGGTCGCGGCCTTGGCCGGGCCGTCGGCGCCGCCCATCAGTTCCACGAAGACATCGACGTCGTCCCGCGCGGCAAGGGCCACGGGATCGTCGTCCCAATCGTAGGAGGAGATGTTCACGCCGCGATCCTTGCCGCGGTTCCGCGCGGACACGGCGGAGATCTCGATGGTCTTGCCGGTGCGCGCCGTCAGCAGCGCCGCCTGGCGCCGCACGATCTTCACCACACCGGTTCCGACCGTGCCCAGACCCGCGATCCCGAGGCGAAGCGTGTCAGTCATGGCGCGGGTCCTTTCCGGGAGCAGTCGGTCCCCGCGGGCTTTAGCGTCTCGGGCCGCGCCTTGCAACGCAGCAATGCCAAGCACTACTCGCCACCGACGCCACGCCGCATCCTGTCCTGCGTTTCCGGGTCGATCACGCCACCTCGCAGGGTGTCCGCACGCGCACGCAGGGCTTCCTGGCGGGCCGCGACGGTCTCTTCGGCCTCGCGGGTTTCCTGAGCCTGCTGGCTGCGTTTCTCCGGTGATGCCTGCGCGGCGAGGATCGGTTCGAGCGGGACCAGGTCGGGGAAATCCGCCGCCTCTGCCCCCGGTTCGATCGTGCGATCCAGTTCCGGAAACTGGGTGCAGCCCGCAAGGACCAAGGCAAGAAGACCGGAACGCCACATGGGGCAGATCTGCCACGAGCGCGCCGGTCGTGGCAAGCGGCCCTTTTCAAATGAACGCGCGTTCAGTTAAGCTCCGAGCCATGGCGCGCACGGCAGGATCGCATTCGGACATCACGGGGCCCCGGATCGAAACGGCGGCACTACGGCTGATCGCGCAGCACGGCTTTGCGGCGGTCTCCATGCGCCGGATCGCCTCCGAGGTCGGTGTGCAGGCCGGCGCGCTCTACAACTACATTCCCGACAAGCAGACGCTCCTGGCACGGCTGATGATCGGCCATCTGGAGGATCTTCTGGAAAGCTACGAGCCGCCCGCGGACGCGGATCCCGTGGTACGGCTCAATCACTTCGTGCGGTTCCACATCGACCAGAACCGCTTGCGCGCCGATGCGGTCTTCGTGGCCTACATGGAGCTGCGCAACCTGAGCGAGGAGAATTTCGCGCAGGTGGAGAAGCTTCGCAAGCGCTACGAGGGCAAGCTCGAAACCATTCTGCGGGACGGCGCGGCGACGGGCCAGTTCGAACTGCCAGATACCCGCATCGGGACGCGTGCGGTCATCGCGATGCTCAACGGGGTGAACACGTGGTTCCGCGAAGGGGGACCTTTGTCGCTGGAAGACGTGCGGGGCATCTACTGGGACATGGTCCGCAAGGCGGTCGCGGGCACCACGTCCCGTTAACCCGGCAGCACGCAAATCTAAACGGACATTAACGCCTCCGGCGGCATCATGGGATGCTGCAAGAAGGAGGAATCCATGGAACGTGAAGCGGCACTGTTCGCCGATGCCAAAATCGACCGGGACCGCGACAAGTTTCTGCGCGAGTTGCTGCGCGACCTGTCCGGCATGCTCGAAGATTCGGTGGGGGTCGAGGAGGCGGAGACCTTCATCGCCATGGTCGGAAGCCGCATGGGTGTCGCGATGAACGCCGACTACCGTGCCGCCGCCGAGACCGACCGGCTGGACGTGAACCAGGTCGCCGCCGCACTGGTCGACCTCAAGGCCCGCATCCAGGGCGGTTTCTCCGTGGAAAGCATCGATGAAGACAAGATCGTCCTGGTCAACACCGCATGTCCCTTCGGCAGGCTGGTCGTGGGCCGACCCTCGCTGTGCATGATGACGTCGAACGTGTTCGGACGGATCACGGCCGACAACCTCGGGTACGCGCAGATCGATCTGGAGGAAACGATTGCGCGCGGCCACTCCGGATGCCGGGTCGTCGTCTACCTGAAACCCGAAGGACAGGGGCGCGAGTACTTTGGATAGCACATTGACGGACCTATCGCTTCACGAAGAAGCCTTCGATCGGTTGCCGATGGCAGCGCTCGTCGTCGACCGTGACGGAACGGTGATGATCTCGAACGCGGGCATGAACGCGAAACTGCGACAGCATACCGGCGAAACCAGTTGCCTGGATCAGCCGCTGCATGCCATCTTCGCCCGCGACGCGGAATACCTGATGACCGATCTGCGCACGGCGGCGAGCGGCGGGCGCCTCATCATGTGGTTGCGCGGCGGCTCCGAACGGCTGTCGGGACGCATGTGCTTTCACGTCACCGCGATACCCGGCACGCACCGTCGGGCCGAGCATTTCCTGCTGGTCGAGGACAAGACCAAATCGATGAGCCGGATGTTCTCGGAGATCAACGTCCGGCTCCGGCTGGCGAACGAACAGACCGCCGAGACGCATCGCAAGCACCTGCAGCTGAAGGAAAATTACGCGACGCTCGAGCAGTTCAGCCTGGTCGCCGCGCATGATCTCAAGGCGCCGTTGCTGAACATTTCCCTGCTGCTCGAGTTTCTGCAGGAGGAGTATGGCGCGATCCTCGACGGTCCGGCGCAGGATCTCGTGCTCGCAGCCAAGGAATCCGCGACCCGCTTGCAGAACCTGATCTCGTCGCTTCTGAACCACGCGCGATCCGGCGCGGCGGATCTCAGGCTTCAGACCTTCGATGTGGCGCAAGCGGTCGACAAGGTCCGGCAGTCGCTGGCCGCCGAGCTTCGGGAAGCCGATGGCGAAATCCGCATGGTCGGTAATCTGGGAACGGTCCGGGCGGACCCCGATCTTTTCGGGCAACTCCTGCAGAACACGATTTCGAACGCCATCAAGTACCGGCACCCATCGCGCCCTCCCGTGATCCGGATCGAGCGCGTCCGGCAGAACGAGCGTCCGTCCAAGCTTGTCATCAGCGACAACGGACGGGGGTTCGATCCGACCGAGAAGGACCGGCTGTTCGAGCCGTTCAAGCGGCTCATTCCCAAAAAACAGGTCGAGGGAAGCGGGGTCGGGCTGGCCATTTGCAAGACCGTCTGCAAGCGACATGGCTGGAACATCGAAGCCAATGGTGTGCCCGATGTCGGCGCGTCCTTTTCCATTGTCGGCATCGACAAGACCTTCGAATAGCGCGCCCTTCGCCCGGAGGCGCCCGCCCGGGTGCGATGCCGGGCGGGCCGGATCAGTGCGCGGGACGAATGAACGTTCCGTTGCGCAGATCCTTCATGGCCGTCATCAGTTCGGCCTGCGTGTTCATCACGATGGGCCCGTGCCAGGCCACCGGTTCGTCGATCGGCGCCCCCGAGATCAGCAGGAAGCGGACACCCTCGGACCCCGCCTGAACCGTCACCTCGTCACCGGTGCCGAAGCGGATCAGCGTTCGGTCGCCGGACATGTCCCGGATGTTTACTTCCTCGCCGGCGACTTCCTTTTCCAGCAGCACGCCTTGCGGGTCCGACGCGTCGGCGAAGGCGCCCGCACCCTCGAAGACATAGGCGAAGGCCCGGCGATAGGTGTCGATCCGGAACGTCTTCCTGACCCCCGCAGGCACGAAGACATCGAGGTATTGCGGATCTGCCGCGATACCGTCCACCGGCCCGGCCTTGCCCCAGAACTCGCCCACGATCACCTTCACACGGGTGCCATCATCGTCGATCACTTCCGGAACGTCGGTGCCCTTGACATCCTGGTAACGCGGTGCGGTCATCTTCTGCGCCGACGGCAGGTTGCCCCAAAGCTGGAAGCCGTGCATCTGTCCGGCCCCGTTGCCCTTGGGCATTTCCTGGTGAAGGATGCCCGACCCGGCGGTCATCCATTGCACGTCTCCCGCGCCGAGCGTCCCGGTATTGCCGAGGCTGTCGCCGTGATCGACGGTGCCCGAGAGCACGTAGGTGATCGTCTCGATCCCACGATGCGGATGCCACGGGAAGCCCTTGAGGTAATCCTCCGGCCGCTCGTTGCGGAAATCGTCGAAGAGCAGGAACGGGTCGAGCTCGCTCGGATCCTGGAACCCGAAGGCGCGGTGCAGCTTGACGCCCGCGCCTTCCATCGTCGGAACGGCGCGCCGGGTCTCGAGTGTGGGTCGTAGGGACATGGTTTCTGTCTCCTTGGAGGAACGTCCTTCGGTAGGTAAGCTGCGCCCGCGGACGCTGCAATCTTGCAGTCCCGAACCCTCGATGTGCATCCGCGCAGAGAGGTCGGGGGACCCGGCTTGGCCGTCGAACCAGGACTGCGCGCACTTCCGGCCAATCGAATGTCTCACCGATTTTGTGGGCCCGCAGGCTTTTCGGATGGTAGCCGTCCGCGGAGCTTGATAAAAACGAACGTCCAAGTCGATCGTAGTCGTTTTCAGGAGCATTTGCACGTTGCAGGACCGCACAGACAACCGGTTCGCCAGGCTGAGCCAACTGGCCGCCCGGATCTTCAGAACGATGGATCTGCCCGACCTGTTGCTGCCTAATCTGGCGGTCCCGATCTCGCAGTTCCTGATCGGACTTTTGTGCAGCGGCGCGGCGGTACTGACGCGCGAGATCATCGATCTGGTGCTCCCCGGCGCCGGTCCCTTTGCCCTGACGATGCCGTTCGTTCTCTTCGCGACGCTTTTTGCGCGCTGGCAGGCCGGCGCGGTGACGCTCCTGCTGCTGGCGGCACATGCCTGGTATTTCGTGTTGCCGGAACACCGATCTTTTGGCTTCATCAACTCGACCGACGGTCCCCGCGTCGTGGTCAACGTGCTGGCCGGGGCCGCGGTCGTCACGCTGGGCGAGTTCTTCCGGCGCGTCGTGCAGGAGGCGCTGGCGCAACGCGACCGGATCGCCGAAGAGCGCCTGCTCCTGCTGCAGGAACTGGATCACCGGGTGAAGAACAACTTCTCCATCGTGTCGTCCATCGTTCGCATGGAGATCCGGGGCTCGACATCCGACGAAGGGACGCAGGTCCTCCAGAAAATCGCCGGCCGTGTCGACAGCATCGCCCGGGCGCACGGCGCGCTTTATCGCGGCGAAAACGGTTTCGGCGAGGTGCGCATGCGATCCTATCTCGGCACGCTGTGTCGTTCGCTCGAGGATGGGCTCTTCAGCGACAGGAACGTGTCGATCAGGACCGAGATCGCGGATATCTCCTGCCAGCGCGACACGGCGATCTCCATCGGCCTTGTGGTGAACGAACTCTGCATCAACGCGTCCAAGCACGCCTTCGTCGGCAAGGCGCATGGCTGCGTCACCGTCGAGCTGAAGCAGGGAGAGGACGGGCTATTCGTCGCGGTCGAAGATGACGGCATCGGTCTGGATCACGCGCGGACCGCCGACACCCGGCAGGGCGGCGCGTTGCTGGCGGCCTTCGCCATGCAGGTGGGAGGCGAGCTGCGCCACGTGACGACCCTGCGCGGCACCCGCTTCGAGATGGTCGTGACCGACATTTGATGGCGCCGTTCCGGACTTCCGGGGTTACACGGTCGGGCTGCGGCCGGATCTGCGCGTCAATCCGCGAAATGGTCGATGATGCGGTCGATCTCCTCGCGGCACATGCGGGCGATCCGGGATTGTTCCGCGATCGCGGTGGCGCTCGTCTCCTCCAGATCTCCGACGATCTTGATGTTCTCGTCGTTCAGCTTGTTGGCCGGGTGGGTGTAGTTGAAGCTCCCGAAGATCGTCAGCTGATCGTCGATCACCATCAGCTTGTGATGCAGCTTGCCGAGGCCGTTGCGTCCCCCGGCGACCTTCACGTCGATGCCCGCTGCGGTCAGCACGTGCTTGGCGGCCCATTTCTGGTTCGCCTGCATCCGGTCCAGCACGCCGCGGATCTTGATCCCGTTGCGGTGCGCGGCCACCAGCGCATCATCGATGCCGGAGGATTGCGCGAAGGTGAAGCAGGCGAAGTCCACCCGTTCCCGCGCCTTCAGGATCTGCTTCATGATCTCCATCTCCGGCCCGTGATCGGGCGCGAAGAGCGGTTTGACCCGCAGCCCCGACACGTTGGCTTCCTTTGGGGCCTTGCCATGGTTGGTCCCCTCCATCCCGAAACGGCCCCGACGGATATCCGCGAACTCGCGCTTGTAGGCGTTCGCGACCTCGGCATCGTCGACCACGACGACATGGTTGAGGTTCCGGCTCACCCCGGTGGTGGTGAAGTTGGTCGACCCGCTCAGCACGGCATTGCCGAGGACCATGAACTTCTGGTGGAAGATCGCAGGGTTGAAGTCGACCTTGACGTCGGTGGTCGAGCGCAGGATCGCGCTGAAGATCTCGCGGTTGATCTCGTGCTGGCCGCCTGGTTGGTGGGCCGTCGCCACATCCTTGGGTCGGCGGGACGCCAGCAGGTAGCTCTGTTCGATCACGAGGTCGATCGTGACCCCGCGCAGCCGGGCCTCGATGATCGCCTCGGCGATGGCCGGATTGTCGATTTCCTGGATCGCGATCATCAGGTTCTGGCGCGATTTCGCACGGCCGATAAATTCGATGATGGGCAGCAACAGATCGTCGGGGGCGCCGAATTCTCGCGGACCGAGATAGACGGAAATGTCGCCGCTGGTGATGGGCATGTTCGCTGTCCCTCGTTTTTTGCGGAATCGTAAGGGCATGGCGTCGCAAATGAAAGCGACATGTCGCGGGCGTCCCCTAAGCCTGACCGGGAAACCTTGGGGAGCAGTGACATGAAAATCGGATTCGTCGGACTGGGGAACGTGGGCTCGAAGCTGTCCGGCAGCCTGATCCGCAACGGCGCACAGGTGCAGGTCCATGACCTCGATGCGCAACTCGTGGAAGCGAAGGTGGCGGCCGGTGCCGAGGCCGGCGGAAGCCCGGCGCAGATGATGCAGGCCTGCGATGTGGTGATCACCTGCCTGCCGAGCCCCGCCGCGAGCGATGCGGTCCTGCAGCAGATGCTGCCGCATGTGGGCCTGGGCAAGATCTGGATGGAGATGTCGACGACCGATGCGGAGGAGGTGACGCGCCTTGGGCACGCCGTTATCGCGCAGGGGGGTGCCGCCGTGGACTGCCCGGTCTCCGGCGGCTGTCACCGGGCGGATACCGGCAACATCTCGATCTTCGCGGGTTGCGACCGGGAAACCTTCGAACGGATTCTGCCGCTGCTGACCATCATGGGACGGCGCGTGCTCCATACGGGTCCGTTGGGTACGGCCAGCGTTCTGAAGGTGCTGACGAACTACCTCGCCACCGCCAATCTCGTCTCCTGCGCCGAGGCGCTGACGGTCGCGAAAGGGGCGGGGATGGATCTCGGCACGGCGTTCGAGGCGATCCGCATTTCCTCTGGCAACTCCTTCGTGCACGAGACCGAAAGCCAGGTGATCCTGAACGGCTCGCGCGACATCTCGTTCACGATGGACCTGGTGAAGAAGGATATCGGGCTTTTCCAGAGCGTGGCGGACCGGGCCGGGGTGCCACTCGATCTCAACCCGCTGCTGATCCGGCTCTTCGACGACGCGATCGAAAGGTTCGGTCCCCGGGAACTCAGCCCCAACATCATCAAGCGGCTGGAGGAGGCGACGGGGCTCGACGTCAGCGCACCGGGCTTTCCGGCGGAGATGGTCGATGACGAGCCCGAGGAGCCGGGCGCCGAGGTCGTCGTGCGCAGGTGACGGCAGTTGCCACCTCCACGCCAAGCGGCTAAGGCGCGCGACATGGCTGAGGACGACAAGGTTCTGGCGACCATTTCCGCTTCGGTGCCGCGCCGATGGCTGGCGGTCGGCTGCCTGTTCGGTCTGGCTTTCCTGTTCGCGTATATCGCGCTCGCAGAGCCGCCGGCGCTGGGCTGGCAGGTTTTCCTGCTGGCGCTTGCGGGCCTCTCCGTGTGGATCGGGGACATGCTGCGTCGCGCGTCCGCGCGGGTCATCGAACTCACGGGAACCGAGTTGCGCGACAGCGGTGGCGCCATCCTCGCGCGGGTGGCGGACATCGAGAGTGTGGAGCGTGGCGCGTTCGCCTTCAAGCCGTCGAACGGTTTCCTGATCCGGACCCGGTCCGCGGCGGGCCCGCGCGCCTGGTATCCCGGGCTCTGGTGGCGGATCGGTCGCCGGATCGGCGTCGGCGGCGTCACGCCCGGATCCCAGACGAAGTTCGCCGCCGAGATGCTGCAGGCGATGCTGGCGGAACGGGAGAGCGGCTGATCAGCTGCCGGTGAACAGCACCCGGTCGGCATAGCGCGGCTTGGTGAATACGAACGACCGGATTTCCTGGTCCGAGAGGCCGGTATTGAAGGGCGGCTGGTACTGAACCCAGGTTTCCACCACCGTCAGCCGTTCACCGTCGGCCATCACCGGAAGGCGGTCGTGCCATTCCCGCACGTCGGAATCGGTGAGCGCCAGGCGCCCGCCGCTGCCGTAGGACCAGTCGCGGTTGAGTTCGTCCTGATCGGCATCGTAGCTGACCGACGTGACACGGAGTTGGACTTCATCCAGGCGTTCGTTCACGAGATAGGAATGCAGCTTGCGCAGCCCGTCGATGTAGCTTCTGTCAATCGGTGTCGTCTCGCGCGAGATCATGTCGCTGACCGTGTAGGACGCCTTCTGGCTCAGGCTGTACGCGCGATAGGCGTCGAACGTGGCGAACATCGCGAGATAGGCCCAGAAGAGCATCGGGACGATGATCACCAGCTCCACGGCGATGGAGCCGTCTTCGTTTCGCACGAAGCGGGCAAGGCGGGTTTTCAGATCGGTCGTCGTCATTGGGCTGGCTCCTGTACGAACCCGCTATAGGACACCATCTGCACGCGGCCCGAGCCATCCTTGACCCATTGCTTGCCAAGCCCGGTCGATGCGAAGACGGGGTTGAACATGTAGCACGCGCGGATCAGCATCATCTGCTGTTCGCCGCCATGCACGAACCGGCGCAGCGGCGTGATCGGTTCGGAAATGTCGACACAGTCGGCGGTGCTGTCGAACCCCTGGAAGTTGCGCACCGAGACCGGAAAGAGTTCCAGCCGCAGCGTCTGTTCGCAGTCGGGCAGGAAGCCCGCGTTCTCGCAGATGGTGGTCCGCAGCTCGTCATGCGTCAGGTCCTGGCCGGTGCCGACCCGTATCTCGCGCGCAGCGATGTCGAGTCCGCGGTCGAGCCACATCTGGCGCTGGGCGTAGATGCCCATTTCCACCGAGGTCAGGAAGATGGTGAAGATCAGCGGCACCGCCAGCACGAATTCGATGGTCATGTTGCCGTCTTCGTCGCGGCCGAACCGGCGCAGGTGATCGAGGATGGAACGGGTCATTGCAGGAGACTCAGCTGGCGGATCTGGCGGGCGATCGAGTCGAACACCTCCATGAGGTCGTCGTCCTCGTCGACGTTGTAGAAGTGCGACGGGGAGGAGGCGCAGTTCCGCATTTCCGTCTGCGCGCCACTCGGTGCCTCGAAGGCGATGGTGTAGATCACGATGTTGCGCGTCGACACCTTGGCGGCATTGCAGAGTGCGTAGAACCGGTTGACGTTCTGGCTGGCGCTGGCGATCTGGGTCCGGTCGCCGGTGCGCTTGGCCAACTCGACGCGTGGGGTTCTTCAGGTGCATCGCGTTCTTGGGACGGACCTGTTCGGTGATCTGGCCGTCGGTCATCAGCACGATGAATTTGCGCGCTGCGGGATCGTCGTACTCGGCCGGCCGCCCGGCAAACTCGGCGGGGATCAGGCCGGCCGCGTACATCGCGTCGAAGTGCGGGCGGCTCGACGGGTCGAGCAGCGCCAGCGCGTATTTCATCGCGTAATGCGTGCCGGTGCCGTCATGCATCCGGATGTTGTTGACGGCATTGATCAGCCCCTGGCGATCGTTGGAGGCATAGCGGATCGTGGTATCATCCTGCGGGCACCAGCCCCAGTCCATCACGTTGGCGGCGATGTCCCAGTTCATGAAGTGCGGCACCTGTGCGTAGGACCCGGCATTGGGCAGGCCGACATACCCGAAGTCGCTTGCATTGAGTTCGAGGCAGGACGACACGTTGGGATAGCGGCCCGCCGCCGTTCCGCCGTCCTTGGTGGCGAGCGGGATATCGGCATAGCGTGCGCCGCCCAGGCGGCCGAACATGAACGGGCCGACATTCGTCTGACCCGCGTAGGGGATCAGGTTTATCGAGGTGTCGTCGATGTAGTCGTCGTGCAGCACGATGTTCAGGAAGGCGGCGGCTGCGGGCCGCAATTCGTCCATGCGTTCCGAATCGCGCATGGATCCCGAAATGTCGAGCACGAGGGAGATCTCGATGTTGGGCGCAGCCTGTTCGGCGGTGGCGGAGGTCCATGCCGGCAGCGTGTCCACGCCAAGGTGATGCATGAAGCGCGTCGGCGTCTGCACATGCCCGGTGGCGTGGACGTTCCGGTAGTTGAGGCCCTGGTCCACCGTCACCCCGGTGAGGTATTCGGCAAGATCGACGGTGTCGAAGTAGTCCCGCACGACCGCTTCGGGGTCGAGTTCCTGGTTGAGGTTGGCCGCGGCCAGCACGGCCCGGTCCATGGTGGCCTGGATCTTGGTGCGTTCCATCTCGTTGTGCATCAGGTCCACGGCGATGCCGCCCACCAGGACCATCAAGACGATCATGAAGCAGGCGAAGATCGTCGCGACGCCGCTTTGGTCGCGTCCGAACCGGGTGAGCATGCGCGTCACGTGCAATCTGGCAGTGTTCATCGGTCTCATGCTTTCCACCTTTTACTCTGCACCCCACTCGGCACGGTCGAACGGATTTGTCTCCTTACGTATTCCACATGGAATGATGGCTTGAATTGGGCGGATTGGTGGCATTGCGTGGAATTGTGCAGGGGATGGGTGTGACCGGGACCCTGACGGCAGGAGAGGTCCAATCCGCCACTTTCGGAGTCCGACGTTTCTACTGTGGCATGAAAAATCATGTTCATTCGGGCCTCGACGTCATAGGCTCCCGAGAAAATGCAAAAGCCTTGACGAACTCGATGGGCATGGAAGGAGGACAGTAATGAAAGACACTGCGCAGGAACCGACATTCCGCGAGAGCGTCGATATGATGTTCAGCCGCGCCGTTGCGCTGATGGATTTGCCACCGGGCCTCGAAGAGAAGATCACGCGTCTGCAACGCGACCTATACGGTCCGGTTCGGCGTCGGCTGCGCGGGCAGATCCAGACCTTCACCGGGTATCGGTCGGTCCATTCGGAGCACATGGAGCCCGTCAAGGGCGGCATCCGCTACGCGCTGGGCGTGAACCAGGACGAGGTGGAGGCGCTGGCGGCGCTGATGACCTACAAATGCGCGCTCGTGGACGCGCCCTTCGGCGGGTCCAAGGGCGGGCTGCGCATCGACCCGCGCGAATATGACGAGCACGAGCTGGAGCTGATCACCCGGCGCTTCGCCTACGAACTGGCCAAGCGCGACCTGATCAACCCCGTCCCAGAACGTGCCCGCGCCCGACATGGGCACGGGCGAACGGGAAATGGCGTGGATCGCCGACCAGTACAAGCGGATGAACACGACCGACATCAACTCCGCGGCCTGCGTCACCGGCAAGCCGATCAACGCCGGCGGGATCCAGGGCCGGACCGAGGCGACCGGCCGGGGCGTCCAATACGCGCTGCAGGAGTTCTTCCGGCATCCCGACGACATCAAGGCCGCGAACCTGACCGGCACGCTCGACGGCAAGCGGGTGATCGTCCAGGGCCTCGGCAACGTGGGCTATCACGCGGCCAAGTTCCTCCAGGAAGAGGATGGGTGCATCATCACCGGGATCATCGAACGCGACGGCGCACTTTTCAGCGCCGACGGGCTGGATGTCGAGAAGGTCCGCACATGGCTCATGAAGCATGGCGGCGATTGCCGGATATCCGGATGCGACGCACAACGCCGACGGGGCCGTCATTCTGGAACAGGAATGCGACATCCTGATCCCGGCGGCGCATGGAAGGTGTGATCAACATGGGCAACGCCGATCGAGATCAAGGCACCGCTCATCATCGAGGCCGCGAACGGGCCGATCACCGCGGGTGCGGACGAAATCCTCCAGCAAAAAGGGGATCGTCATCATTCCGGACATGTACGCCAATGCCGGCGGCGTGACCGTGTCGTATTTCGAATGGGTCAAGAACCTGAGCCACATCCGCTTTGGCCGGATGCAGCGACGCCAGGAGGAATCCCGGCACCAGCTCGTGGTGGACGAACTCGAGCGGTTGTCGAAGGACAAGGATCTGGGCTGGACGCTGTCGCCCGACTTCAAGGACAAGTATCTGCAAGGGCGCGGGCGAACTGGAACTGGTGCGCTCCGGTCTCGACGACACGATGCGGGCGGCGTACCAGTCGATGCGGCGTGTCTGGCACTCCCGCGACGACGTGCGCGATCTGCGGACGGCGGCCTATCTTGTGGCGATCGAAAAGGTCGCGGCGAGTTATCGCGCCAAGGGTCTCTGAGACTCCATCGCTGGGTCAGCTTTCGGGCAGGCCCGCAAGCCGCAATCCTTCGAAGTAGCGCTCCGCGCCAGGTGCGCCGTTGTAACCGTTGGTCTTGCGCCAGCTGGACAGCGTCCGGTCGGGCAGCAGGCGGCGATACTGTGCCATGATCGCGCGGGCTGCGTCCAACTGACCGTTCAACGCCAGGGCTGCGGCACGCACTGAGTAGAGCGTTGGATACTCGTCCGACAATTTCAGGCCGCGCTCGCAATGGCGCAAAGCCGCGACGTCACGTCCGAGTTGCACGCAAGCAATCGCCGCCCCGCCGCTGGCGGACACTGTAAACGGGCCGCGCAGTCCGAAGCGCAGCGATTTCTCGAAGCAGTCCAGCGCAGTCTGCGTCTGTCCGGACCATAGATACGCCCAGCCGCAGGAGCTCAGCAGTCGAGGATCGAAGGGGCTCAGGCGGATGACCTGTTCGACCGATCGGTTGAGCGCAGCGAGCTTGCCATTCCGGATAAAATCGGCCAGCGCCACCGCATAGATCAGGTAGGGTTGTCCGGCGATAAGTGGGCGCGCCGCTTCCACCCACTCGGGCACGCGCGCATATTGCTCGGCAAGTCGCGGGTCCCCTCCTACCATAGTCCGGCCCGCAATCGAGACGGTGATCGCATCTGCATAGGCATCGACAAGCTCAGGGTTCAGGGCGATAGCGCGCTCTTGGTGACCGACGGCGTCGACAAAGGCCGCCAGGCCGAACGTCCGCCACGCCATGATGCCCAGCAAGTGATGATTCTCCGCGGTGAGTTGGTCCTGTGGTATCGCGTTCAGACGCATGTATTCAGCCTCGAGCACCAGGTCGATGCCCTCGCTCGCGACCGCCTCTACGGTCTTGTCCTGCCAGTCGAAGCTGTCTTCGAGCATAGTCTCGGACTTGTGCGTCCAGATCGCGCCATTATCGGGCCCGGTCAGCCGCGCCTCGAGCCGAAGCCTGTCGCCGCGGCTGCGCAGGACCGGGCGCAGCACGTAAGTGCCGCCGGGCGCCGTGGCCGTGACAGTCGCGCGCAGCCAGGGCGCGGAGTTGAAATAGGTGTGCAGATCGGCGGTGAGCGAATTGGCGAGCTCCTGAACCTCGGCACGGGGATCTGAACTCGCCACCGGCGCGATCAACAGTACCGGGAATGCCTCGTCCGACCGTCCGGCCCGCGGCATCGGCGGCGGATCTGCGGGCGCGCGCATCCATGTCACGATCTCGCGGTCGATATTCTTCAGCCGTCGTGCACCGGACCGTGTGAAGGACGGCTGCAGCGTGCCGTCGAGATTGGCATGAACCGCGTCGGAGATCAGCAGCCCGCCCTCCGGCGCCTCGGCTTCCAGGCGCGCGGCAATGTTAATTCCATCGCCATAGACATCGTCATCGTCCTGCGTCACCTCCCCGATGTGAAGTCCCATGCGCAAACAGAGGTGGCCGCGTTCGGCGAGTCGATCCTGGACCCGCATGGCCGCGCTGACCGCATCGACCGCGCTTGCGAATTCCACCAGCCACCCGTCGCCCATGCTTTTCAGAATGCGACCGGAATGATCTGCGAGAACGGGGTTCAGAACTTCTGCGCGCAGGTCTCGGAGCTGCGACAGCGTCTGTGCTTCGAATTCGCGCATCAGCCGTGAATAGCCGACGATATCTGCGGCCAGTATCGCGCACAGGCGCCGGTTCATGGCTCTTCCCCGATCGTTTCGCTATTTCTAGGGTAGTGGAAGGTTCCCTGGCACACCATCGTTGATGGTCCGGGACGCGACAGGGTCGCGCATGCGACAGGTTTTGTCGAAAAGGGTCTGGCACCTCTCGGTCGGTTTGCTAGGTGTGAGCGATCCAAACGCGGACCCCGAGGGAGCACATGCGGTTTTCGGCACTACGGATCCTGAAGGAAGGGCTGACCGGCAACGCCGGGTGGACACCGCATTGGCGCGATCCGGAACCCAAGAAGGCCTACGACATCGTCATCATCGGGGGCGGGGGACACGGGCTGGCTTGCGCGCATTACCTGGCCAAGGAACACGGCATCACCAATGTCGCGGTGGTCGAGAAGGGCTATCTCGGCGGCGGCAACGTCGGGCGGAACACCACGATCGTGCGGGCGAATTACGGGCTGCCGGGCAATTCTGAATTCTATTCGCATTCACTCAAGCTCTGGGAGGGGCTGGAGCGGGACGTGAACTTCAACGTCATGCATTCGCAGCGCGGGGTCATCAACCTGTGCCATTCGGACGGGCAGCGGGATGGGTTTGCCCGGCGCGCCAACGCGATGATCAACCAGGGCGACGACGCGATCCTGCTCGATCCTGCGGGTGTGCGCGAGAAGGTCTGCCCTACCTCGATTTCCACCAGACCCGGTTCCCGATCTTCGGCGGGCTCTATCACCCGCGCGGCGGCACGGCCCGGCATGACGCGGTGGCGTGGGGCTATGCGCGGTCGGCGGACAGTCGCGGCGTCGATCTGATCCAGCAATGCGAGGTCACTGGGATCGACATCGAGAACGGCCGGGTGAAGGGCGTGCAGACCACGCGCGGCCCGATCCGGGCCAAGCAGGTCGCGATGATGGCTGCGGGCCGGTCGGGGCAGGTGGCCGCGCTGGCCGGGCTGCGCCTGCCGGTGGAGAGCCACGTGCTGCAGGCCTTCGTGACCGAGGGGCTGAAGCCCTGCATCGACCATGTCGTGACATATGGCGCGGGGCATTTCTACATCAGCCAGTCGGACAAGGGCGGGCTGGTCTTCGGCGGCGATCTGGACATGTACGCCTCCTATGCCGCGCGGGGGAACCTGCCGATGATGGAGCATGTGGCGGAGGCCGCGATGACGCTCATGCCGATGATCGGCAAGGCGAAGATGCTGCGGTCCTGGGGCGGGATCATGGACATGTCGCCCGACGGCTCGCCCGTCATCGACCGGACGCCCGTCGAAGGGCTCTATGTCTCCTGCGGATGGTGCTATGGCGGGTTCAAGGCGGTGCCGGGCGGCGGTCACGTGATGGCGCATCTGCTGGCTACGGACCAATATCATCCGGCTGCCGACGAAGTACCGGCTGGACCGGTTCCGCACGGGGCGCGGGATCATGGACGAAGAGGCCACCGGGTCTCAGCACAACCTGCATTGAATCGTGGCGGCATCGGATGCCTCCGGCGGGAGTTTTTCGGGCCAAGATGAAGATGACGCGGATGAGAGAGCGGGGGCGTGCCATGCGGATTGACTGTCCGATCTGCGGAACGCGGGACCGGCGCGAGTTCTACTATCAGGGGGCGGCGGTGCGCGCTGGATCGGCCGGATCCGGATGCGGGTGCGGAGGCTTGGGACGGACTACGTGCATCTGCGCGAGAACCCGGCCGGCTGGCATGAGGATCTCTGGCAGCACGAGGCCGGATGTGGCGCGTGGCTCGTCGTGCGGCGCAACCTGACGACGCACGAGATCGACGCGCGTTCGTCTTGCCGGCGACGTGAAGGGCGCGGGCGCATGAGGATTGCCGGACGGGGGCTCGTCGACCGCGGCGCTCCGATATCCTTCACTTTCGACGGGAAGCGGCTGGAGGGCCTGGCCGGCGACACGCTGGCCTCGGCCTTGCTGGCGAACGAGGTCCGGCTGGTGGGGCGTTCGTTCAAGTACCACCGGCCGCGCGGCATCTGGTCGGCCGGGTCGGAGGAGCCCAATGCGCTGGTGACGGTCGGTCATGGCGCGGGCGCGGAGCCGAATGTGCGCGCGACGGTACAGGAGCTTTACGGCGGGCTGGAGGCCGCCAGCCAGAACCGCTGGCCCAGCCTCGACTTCGACCTGCTGAGCGTCAACGATCTGGCCGCGCCATTCCTGGGGGCGGGCTTCTACTACAAGACCTTCATGTGGCCCCGGGTGTTCTGGGAGAAGGTGTACGAGCCGTTCATCCGGCGTGCGGCCGGGCTCGGGGCGCTGTCGGGCGAGGCCAACGAGGACAAGTACGACAAGGGCTATCTCTTCTGCGACCTGCTGGTGATCGGCGCGGGCCCGACGGGTCTGATGGCAGCGCTGGCGGCGGGTCGCGCAGGCGCGGACGTGATCCTCGCGGACGAGGATTCGCGGATGGGCGGGCGTCTGCTGGCCGAGAGTCACGATGTGGGCGGAGCGCCCGGCCATGTCTGGGTCGATGGGGTTCTGGCCGAACTCGACAGCTTGCCGAACGTGCGGCGGATGGCGCGGACGACGGTGACCGGGGCCTATGACCAGGGCGTCTATGGCGCGCTGGAGCGGGTCGGACATCATCGCAAGATCCGCGGGGATGGTGCGCCGCTGGAGACGTTCTGGCGGATCACCGCGAAGTCCGCGGTCCTGGCGGCGGGTGCCATCGAGCGCGGGATCGCGTTCCGGAACAACGACCGCCCGGGCGTGATGCAGGCGGGCGCAGTACGCGCGTATCTCAACCGCTGGGGCGTGAGCGCGGGCAGCAGGGTTGCAGTCTTCGGAAACAACGACGATGCCCACCAGACCGCGCATGACCTGGCGCAGGCGGGCGTGCACGTGACGGCGGTGATCGACAGCCGTGCGGATGTGAGCGTGTCGGGCCCGTTCCCGGTCTTTGCCGGGGCCATGGTTTGCGGAACCTCCGGGGGCAAGTCGCTCGAAGCGATCACCGTTCGGACGCCATCCGGCACGGAACAGATCGCGACGGACTGCCTGGCGGTCTCGGGCGGTTGGAACCCGACCGTGCACCTGACATGCCATCTGGGCGGACGGCCGCATTGGTCGGAGGAGATTGCGTCTTTCGTGCCGACGCCAGGGCGCGATCCCGGGGATGGTGGCGGCGGGCGCCTGCAACGGCGTGATGTCGACCGCCGGGTGCCTCGCGGCCGGCGTGACGGCCGCGGAAGAGGCATTGGGGATCACGGTAAAAGTCGATCTGCCGGAGGCCAAAGACGATCCCTATCGCCTGAGCCCGCTATGGGCGGTGCCGGGCAAGGGCCGCGCGTGGCTCGATTTCCAGAACGACGTGAGCGTCAAGGACGTAAAGATGGCCGCGACCGAAAACTACCGGTCGGTCGAGCACATGAAGCGTTACACGACGCAGGGCATGGCGACGGACCAGGGCAAGAACTCGAACATGCAGGCGCTGGCCGTGCTGGCCGATGCCACTGGCCGCGGCATTCCGGAGACGGGAACCACGACGTTCCGGCCGCCCTATACGCCGGTGGCGATGGCAGCACTTGGCGCGGGGGCGCAGGGCAAGGGGTTCGCGCCGGAGCGGCTGACTACCAGCCACGCGGTGTCGGTGGAGATGGGAGCGCCGATGATCACGGCGGGGCTCTGGTACCGGCCGAGCTACTTCCCGAAAGACGGCGAGACGACCTGGCGCGAGAGCTGCGACCGCGAGGTCGGCTACGTGCGTCGAGCCGTGGGGATCTGCGACGTCTCCACGCTGGGCAAGATCGACATCCAGGGACCGGACGCGGCCAAGCTGCTGGACTTCGCCTATGCCAACATGTTCTCGACGCTGAAGGTGGGGCGCGTCCGCTATGGCCTCATGCTGCGCGAGGACGGGCATGTCATGGACGATGGGACGACCGCGCGCTGGGGTGAGAACCACTACGTCATGACCACGACCACCGCGGCGGCGGGGCAGGTGATGCGTCATCTGGAGTTCATACTGCAGTGTCTCCATCCGCAGTGGGATGTCCGGATCTGCTCGGTGACCGAACAATGGGCGCAGTTCGCAGTCGCGGGTCCGAAGAGCCGCGAGTTGCTGAACCGTCTGTTGGATGAACCCATCGACAACGAGAGCTTTCCCTTCATGGCGTGCGGGCCGGTGAAGGTTCTGGGTGTCGAGGGTCGGCTGTTCCGGATCTCCTTCTCCGGCGAGCATGCCTACGAGATCGCGGTGCCGAGCCGGTATGGCGAGAGCCTCTTCACGTTGCTGGTCGAACGAGCCGAAGGCCTTGGCGGCGGCGCCTATGGGATGGAAGCGCTCAACGTCCTGCGGGTGGAGAAGGGGTTCATCACGCATTCAGAGATCACCGGCCGGGTGACCGCCTTCGACTGCCACATGGAGCGGATGGTGTCGGAGAAGAAGGACTGCATCGGCAAGACGATGTCGCAGCGCGAGGGATTGCTGGAGGAGGATCGTGAGCGGATGGTCGGGCTGCGTCCGGTGGGACCGGTGAAGCAGCTCACGGCCGGGGCACATCTCTTCGACGACGGCGACCCGGCGCACCGCGTTCACGACCAGGGGTACGTCACCTCCGTGGCCTGGTCTCCCGGCCTGGAGTCCTATATCGGGTTGGGCTTTGTCCGCGGCGGGATGAAACGCGCCGGCGATCGCATGCGGATGGTCGACCACGTCCGAGGGCTCGAGACGATGGTGGAGATCGTGCACGCCGTGCAGGTCGATCCCGAGGGAGGGCGCGTCCGTGGCTGAGCTTACAGCGAAAACGCCGTGCGCGCGCCTGCTGCCGCTCAGGATCGGCGCGCAGGAGGTCCGTGAAGCCGAACTCGGTAGCATGACATCGATGATGCCGTACCGGGGGCAGGGCGAAGCTTTCTCAAGCGCTCTGCGGGCCGCGCATGGCGTCGCATTGCCCGAGGTGAACCGGTCCGTGGGAGAGGATGGCTGCCGTGCATTCTGGTTTGGTCGCGGACAGGTGCTCCTGACCGGACCGGCGCCGGATCCATCGCTGATCGAATACGCAGCACTTTGCGATCAGAGCGATGCCTGGGCCTGCGTCGTGCTCGAGGGGCCGAACGCGGAGGACGTGTTGGCGCGGCTGGTGCCCGTCGATCTGAGGGCGAGGGTGTTCGAGACGGGTCATACGGTGCGGACCCTCATCCAGCACATGAACGGGTCGGTGACGCGCCTGGGGCCGGAGCAATTCCTGCTGATGGCCTTCCGCTCGATGACCGCCACTCTGGTGCACGATCTGAAATCGGCGATGGAAACCGTGGCGGCCCGGGACTGACCGGAACGCGTTTCGCGCGCGTTGCCTCAGTTCGCGTTCGGGCCACGCGGGCCGCGGCGGCGTTGCCCCGGACCCCCGACATTTGAAAACGCCGCAACGAGGGGGTGGCGGAGCATCTCACGGTCGTTATATTCGACGGACTCGAACAGAAAAGGACAGGCGATGTTTCGAATGGTGATCCTCGCCGCGGGCTTGGGACTTGCGGTTCCGGCCGGTGCGGCGACCGAGGCGGAGAAAGAGGCCGCGTGCGCGTTCCAGGCCGAACTGATGGGCGCGGTGCAGACGGCGCGGCTCGACCGCGTGCGCAAGAGCCGCGTGACGGACCGGCTGATCGCCGAAAACCCGGACTGGCCGGCTGGGGTGGCTCAGGCGCTGCCCGCGGTGACAGACTACGTCTATTCGATCAAGCGGCGGGAGCTTCAGCAGGTCGATCTGGCGGCGCAGACCGAGGCGACCTGCCTGCAGAACTACGACCAGATCCAGTCGCTGAAAGAATCGGTTACCAACTGAGCGGGGCGATGGACTCCTGAGATGTGGAGGCGGATACTGGAGCGATGAGTCTGCCACCCGGTTTCATCGACGAATTGCGCAGCCGCCTGAGCATCGGGCAGGTTGTCGGGCGCAAGGTGATCTGGGACCAGCGGAAATCCAATCAGGGCAGCGGTGACCTCTGGGCACCATGCCCGTTCCACCAGGAAAAAACCCCGTCTTTTCATGTCGATGACAAGAAGGGGTATTACTATTGCTTCGGCTGCCACGCCAAGGGGGACGCAATTTCCTTCGTGCGTGAGACGGAGAACGTAAGCTTCATCGAGGCGGTGGAGATCCTTGCGCGCGAGGCGGGCATGACGATGCCCGAGCGCGACCCGAAGGCGCAGGAGAAGGCCGACAGGCGCAGCGAATTGGCCGAGGTGATGGAGATGGCCGTGCGCCATTTCCGGCTCCAGTTGCGCAGCGGGGCGGGTGCGGCGGCGCGGGATTACCTGTCGGGCCGTGGACTTTGCGAAGAGGCCCTCGACCGGTGGGAGATCGGTTTCGCGCCGGACGCCTGGCAGGGGCTTTGGGACCACCTCGCGGGCAAGGGCGTGGCAGAGGACCTGATCCTCGACGCGGGGCTCGGCAAGCCCAGTCGCAAGGGCGGTAAACCCTACGACACGTTCCGGGGCCGGATCATGTTCCCGATCCGCGACGCGCGTGGCCGCTGCATCGCGTTCGGCGGTCGTGCCATGGATCCGGACGACCAGGCCAAGTATCTCAATTCGCCCGATACCGAGCTTTTCGACAAGGGCCGCAGCCTCTACAACCTCGGACCTGCACGAGAGGCGGCGGGCAAGGGTCAGCCACTGATCGTGGCGGAGGGGTACATGGACGTGATCGCCCTGTCGGAGGCGGGGTTTGGAGCGTCCGTCGCCCCACTTGGAACCGCCGTGACGGAGCATCAACTGGCCATGATCTGGCGCGTGGCCGACGAGCCGATCGTGGCGCTCGACGGGGACGAAGCCGGGCTGCGCGCGGCGCTCCGTGTCGTGGACACGGCCCTCCCGCTTCTGGAGGCGGGCAAGTCGCTGCGGTTCGCCATGATGCCGGAGGGACAGGATCCCGACGACCTCGTGCGCGCGGGTGGCAGCGGGGCGATGCGCAAGGTGCTGGACCGGGCCATGCCGATGGTCGAACTGCTGTGGCAACGCGAGACGGCCAACCGGACGTTCGACAGCCCGGAACGCAAGGCGGCGCTCGACAAGGCGCTGCGGGAGAGGATCAAGCTGATCCGCGATCCGTCGCTCCGCCAGCATTACGGCGCCGCGATCAAGGAGATGCGATGGCAGCTGTTCCGGAACTCTGGCCCGAAGCAGCAGAAGTACCGGCGCCGGGATTGGCGTGCGCCGCCGTCCGCGCACCCCTCGACCCGCGCGTCCCTATTGGTTGCCGGGCCGGAACAGGCGACCGAGGATCTGAGGGAAGCCGTCATTCTGGCCGCGATCCTGCACTGCCCCGCCATCGGACCGGAGTTCGAAGCCGGGCTGGAAACGCTGCAATGTCGGAGCAGGGATCTTGCGGCGGTGCGGGGCGCCATGCTGCGCCACCTCGACAGCGGCACCAGCTTGCGCGAACGCGTTTCCGAAATCGTCGGGGCGCAAACACTTGAAATCGTTTCTGTCGCAGTCCCATCTGCGCATCATGCCCTGCCTCCGTCATCCGGACGATGCGGATATGGCACGGGCAACGGTGTCCGAGGAACTGACCAAGCTCGGGGCGCAGCGGGGCCTCGCTGCCGAAGTCGCGGAGGCTCAGGAAGAGCTCGCCAGCAGCGACGCCGAGGCGTTGACCTGGCGCTTGCGTCAGGCGGCCGATGCCCTGCAGAGGGCGCAGGCTGCCGGTCATGAGGACAAGACGGAATATGACGTTGCCGCAAATGGAGCGCAGATCAGTCGTGACGAACGCAAGTCCTTCAATGACCTCCTCGAATCGATTCGCTTTCCCAAACCGGGGCACTAAGTCCACGATCGTTAGGAAAACTTGAGAAAACAATGGCAAACGGGTGGCCGAATCGCCCGAATCAAGAGATGATTCGCGTTTAACGAATCAAATCTATCCTTTCAGTGCGCATGAGGAGAGCTGCATGGCCGCCAAGGACAACGACGATACCAAGACCGACGTAGCCGAACAGGAAATCTCGCTCGACATGAGCCAGACGGCGGTCAAGAGGATGATCGCCGAGGCGCGCGAGAAAGGCTACATCACCTACGATCAGTTGAACACGGTCCTGCCGCCCGACCAGGTGTCATCGGAACAGATCGAGGACGTGATGTCGATGCTCAGTGAAATGGGCATCAACGTGATCGAGGATGACGAGGCGGACGACGACGATGCGAAGGGCTCGACCGATGTCGTCACGACGGAGAGCGCGCGGGATCTGACGCTCGGCTCCACCGGCCAGGAAAAGCTCGACCGCACCGACGATCCGGTGCGCATGTATCTGCGCGAGATGGGCTCGGTCGAACTCCTGTCCCGCGAAGGCGAGATCGCGATCGCCAAGCGCATCGAGGCAGGCCGGAACACGATGATCGCCGGGCTCTGCGAGAGCCCTCTGACATTCCAGGCCATCACCATCTGGCGCGACGAACTTCTGAGCGAGGACATCCTGCTCCGTGACGTGATCGACCTCGAAGCGACGTTCGGCAACCAGCTCGACGAGGAGGGCGGCGTCCAGGAGGCGGTGATCGACGCTGCCGGTCAGGCCGAGACCTCGCCCAAGTCCGAAGACGAAAGCAGCCCGGAGCTTGACGCGGACGGCAATCCCATCGTCACCGAGGATGACGAGGACGAGGACGACCAGGCCAACATGTCGCTCGCCGCGATGGAGGCCGCGCTGAAACCGCGCGTCCTGGAGATGCTCGACCGTATCGCCGAGGACTATGCCCATCTGTCGGAAATGCAGGACAGCCGGATCAGCGCCACGCTGAACGAGGACGGATCCTTCAGCGAGAGCGAAGAGACCCGCTACCAGAAGCTGCGGCAGGAAATCGTGGATCTGGTGAACGAGTTGCACCTCCACAACAACCGGATCGAGGCGCTGATCGACCAGCTCTACGGCATCAACCGCCGGATCATGCAGATCGACAGCTCCATGGTGAAGCTGGCGGATCAGGCGCGGATCAACCGCAAGGAATTCGTCGACGCGTATCGCGGGCGGGAGCTGGACCCCAACTGGATGACGGACATGGGCGGGCGGTCCGGCCGTGGCTGGCAGATGTTCATCGAACGCTCCGCCGACAAGGTGGATGAACTGCGCGCCGACATGGCCCAGGTCGGACAATATGTCGGCCTCGACATCAGCGAATTCCGCCGCATCGTGAATCAGGTGCAGAAGGGCGAGAAGGAAGCCCGCCAGGCGAAGAAGGAGATGGTGGAGGCGAACCTGCGCCTCGTGATCTCCATTGCCAAGAAATACACGAACCGCGGGCTGCAATTCCTTGATCTCATTCAGGAAGGCAACATCGGCCTGATGAAGGCCGTGGACAAGTTCGAGTATCGTCGGGGCTACAAGTTCTCGACCTACGCGACGTGGTGGATCCGCCAGGCGATCACCCGGTCCATCGCCGACCAGGCGCGGACGATCCGGATCCCGGTCCACATGATCGAGACGATCAACAAGCTGGTCCGGACCGGGCGCCAGATGCTGCACGAGATCGGCCGCGAGCCGACCCCGGAAGAGCTGGCCGAAAAGCTGCAGATGCCGCTCGAGAAGGTCCGCAAGGTGATGAAGATCGCCAAGGAGCCGATCAGCCTCGAGACGCCGATCGGCGACGAGGAGGACAGCCAGCTTGGGGATTTCATCGAGGACAAGAACGCGATCCTGCCGCTGGATTCGGCGATTCAGGAGAACCTGAAGGAGACGACGACCCGCGTGCTGGCCTCGCTCACGCCGCGCGAGGAGCGCGTGCTGCGGATGCGCTTCGGGATCGGGATGAACACCGACCACACTTTGGAAGAGGTCGGCCAGCAGTTCAGCGTAACGCGCGAGCGGATCCGTCAGATCGAAGCAAAGGCGCTACGCAAGCTGAAACATCCCAGCCGGTCGCGCAAACTGCGCAGTTTCCTCGACCAGTAGTTTCGC
Source organism: uncultured Alphaproteobacteria bacterium (assembly GCA_963721175.1). Lineage (GTDB taxonomy): Bacteria > Pseudomonadota > Alphaproteobacteria > Rhodobacterales > Rhodobacteraceae > Aliishimia. The sequence goes on from CAVRIG010000012.1 coordinate 60,884, forward strand.
TGCCGCATGAGGGGTCGCCCCGTGTGCGGAGCTTTCGCGCCGCAGCAGCCTGTCCACCGACGCGGCCGATCGTGCACTGGCTTGCACTCTTGCCGCGTCCCTCGATGCGAGTGTGGATGTGACATTATGTGATTGGGCGCGCAATTCGATGTCGTCTAGGCTTGGACGAATTTCCGGAGGGCACTCATGCGCAGACTCTGCACCTTTCTTCTGATCTTCTGTCTGCCTGCAGCGGCAACCGGACAGGCGATCGGGTTCTACCTCGACTTCGCGCCTCGGCTCGCGGTCAATCCGGTCTCTTCGACGTCGTTCGAGGTGATCGAATCCGGCGGTGCCGGCGCGCAGGATATGTGGTGCGCGGCAGCCAGCTACGCGCAGAACAGGCTCGGGATCAGACGCGGTCGCATGTACGTAGCACGGGCAATCGGTCCGGCAGAGACGGTGCGCGGTCGAAAGGGTGTGGTCTTCACGACGCAACCGACCGCGGACGCGTTCACTTCGGTGTCCGTTTCCGTCAAGGAGCCGGGCATGAACCTGCCGATCTTTCATGCGCTGCAATTTTGCACGAACAACATCAGGGAACGCGAGGATTGAAGACCATGCAACGGAAAAGCTTCATCAGCTCATTCATGGCTTTCGCCTTGCTGTGCGCACCGGCCTCCGCGGAGGCTTTTCGCGCCGTAAACCACATGACAGTCACGTCACAAGGGACCGATGCATTCGTGGTCAGCGGCGACGCGGAGATATTCGCCCGCGACTACTGGTGCGCGGCTGGCGACTACGCGCAGCGCGTCTTGCGGTTGCCGATCACGGCGCGGCTGGCGGTGACCGAACCTTATGGCAAGGGCCATCGCCGGGTAGGTTTCGTGGCGGATCCGGATGCGGAACCGCAGTTCGGGGTCGCCGTCTTGGGTCTGAGCATCCGCAACGTGGGAAAGAGCCTTTCGGTGGGACAGGCGCAAGGCTTCTGTGCGGATTACAGGCTGCGCAACAGCTTCTGAGGCACGGTCTGCCTTCGACCGGCCGGCGCTTCAGTAGGGCAAACCTACGTAGTTCTGGGCAAAGGCTTCTTGCGCGGCCGCGTTGCTGCGCAGAAAGTCGACCTCGGCCAGTTGCATCTTGAGGTCGAACTCGGATTGATCGGGGTAGCGATGGAGCATGTTGGTCGTGGCCCAGCTGAACCGCTCGGCCTTCCACACCCGCGCGAGTGCCCTGGAGGAGTAGGCTTCCAGCCCCTCGTCTTCCTGCGCCTCGTAATGCTGCAACAGCCCCTGGTAGAGGTAATGCACATCCGAGGCGGCGGTGTTCAGTCCCTTGGCGCCTGTCGGCGGGACGATGTGCGCCGCGTCCCCGCAGATGAAGAGCCGGCCCCATTGCATCGGTTCGGTCACGAAGGACCGAAGTGGTGCGATCGACTTCTCGATCGAGGGCCCGGTGACCAGCGTGTCGGCGGTCTCCTCCGGAACGCGCCGCTTGAGCTCGTCCCAGAAATTCTTGTCCGACCAATCGCCCGGCGTGTCGCTGAGCGCGCATTGGATGTAGTAGCGGCTGAGGTTCTCGTTCCGCATGGAACACAAGGCAAACCCGCGGGGCGAGTTTGAGTAGATCAACTCCTCGTTCACCGGCGGTGTTTCGGACAGGATGCCGAGCCAGCCGAACGGGTAGGTCTTTTCGTACTCTCTGCGGACCGGCAACGGAATCGACTGGCGGCTGACGCCGTGGAACCCGTCGCAGCCGGCCACGTAGTCGCAGGTGATTTCCTTTTGCGCGCCGTCCTGGTCGAAGCTGACTGTAGGAGTGTCGGTCTCCTGCCCGTGGATCTGCACGTGATCCACCTCGAAGAGCGTCGTCCCACCCGCCGCCTCGCGCGCGGCATAAAGATCGCGCGTCACTTCGGTCTGGCCGTAGAGCACGACGCTGTGGCCGGTCAGATCGTTGAAGCCGATCCTGAAGGTATCGCCGTCATAGGCGATGATCGTCCCGTCGTGAACGAAGCTCTCCCGGTCGAGGCGCCCGGCGACCCCCGCCTCGCGCAGCAGCCCGACCATGCCGCGTTCGAGGATTCCCGCGCGGATCCGGCTCAGGACGTAGTCCTTGGTCCGTCGCTCCAGGATCACGGTGTCGATGCCCTTGAGGTGCAGAAGCTGGCCGAGAAGCAGGCCGGACGGACCGCCACCGATGATGCAGACCTGTGTTCTCATGGTGCCTCCCCTCTGATCCGGCCAGATGCATTGTAACGCTTGGCGTCGTCTTCCACGCGCCATGTCACCGACCGAGCCCGTGCGACGCGATGCTAAGCGGATCGGGCAACTTGGCAACATCTGCAATGCCGATTTCCGGCTCGCCGTTGCAGATCCGCGATCTACGTTCCCCGGACAATGGAGGATCGATATGCGTCGAATGATTGCAGTTGTGTGTGTTTCGTTGTGCGTGGCGGGTGCGGTGAAGGCCGGTACCGAAGGTGACGAAGACCGTCTGACCATCAACCGGATCGATGCGTCGGATTTCGAAGTCGTGGAGATGCAAAACATGGACGCGCGCGCCTTCTGGTGCGGGGCGGCGAGTTTCCTCGAACGGCGGGAGGGGCGGCCGGGAACGACGGCGATCTACCTCAAGTCGCCGCGCGGGCCGAGCGTGACGACGCCTGGCCGCAACGGCGTCGTGTTCACCACGGACGCGCGGGGATTGGCGGAGGAGCCGGACATGATCAGCGTCGATGTGAACCGCCCGGGACAGATGCTCAAGGCCTATCAGGCGCGGGGATTTTGCCGGGACGCCTTCAGTCGCTCCACGAAATAGGGTCAAGTGGCTCCATGCAGACGGTACTTCGAGTTCTCCACGCCCGGGCCCGGCCTGACGGAGTTCACGGACCGGGTCGCCGGCTGGGTGGCCGGGCAAGGGGACGGGCTTTTGACCCTGCTGGTGCAACACACGTCCGCGTCGCTGCTGATCCAGGAAAACGCGGACACCGAAGTGCAGTCGGACCTGCAAGCGTTTTTCGAACGGCTGGTGCCGCCTTCCGACCATCCATCGATGTCCTATCTCCGCCATACCTATGAGGGGCCGGACGACATGCCCGGTCATATCAAGTCGGCGCTGCTACCGGTCAGCCTGTCGATCCCGGTCCGGGACGGGCGGCTGATGCTGGGGACGTGGCAGGGCATCTACCTCGTGGAACATCGACGCCGACCGCACCAGCGGCGGGTCGCCGCGCACTTCCAGCCGGACCGCACCCCGTAGCGTCTCGCCTGTGCCACGGTTGCCCGCGCAGATGCAGCGGCGCGCGAAATCCGGTCTACCCAAGGCTGGGTCTATATCCTATAGATTGTGGATAAGTGGGCAACGAACCCCACGATAAGGCGGGAAAACGACCAGGGGGAATTGGCATGCGCTGTCCTTTTTGCGGCAACATCGACACTCAGGTGAAGGATTCGCGGCCGGCCGAGGACCACGTCTCGATCCGTCGGCGGCGATTCTGTCCGGCGTGCGGGGGACGCTTCACGACCTATGAACGGGTGCAGCTGCGCGATCTGGTCGTCATCAAGACGTCCGGCAAACGCGAGGACTTCGACCGTGACAAGCTGGAACGGTCGATCCGGATCTCGATGCAGAAGCGCCCCATCGACCCCGAACGGATCGATCAGATGATCTCCGGCATCGTGCGGCGGCTGGAAAGCATGGGAGAGACCGACATCCCGTCGAAGGTCATCGGCGAGATCGTGATGGAGGCGCTGGCCCGGATCGACACGGTCGCCTATGTGCGTTTCGCGAGCGTTTACAAGAACTTCCAAGCCGCAGATGATTTCGACAGGTTCGTGAGCGAACTGCGGCCCAATGTCCCGTCGGAAGAGTGAGCCGCGAGGATATCCGCTTCATGACCACGGCTCTGGCCCTCGGGCGCCGGGGATGGGGACGCGTGTGGCCCAATCCTGCCGTCGGGTGCGTGATCGTGCGCGACGGCCGCATCGTCGGACGCGGCTGGACCGGCGATGGCGGTAGACCCCATGCGGAGGTCGTGGCACTGGCGCAAGCCGGCGCGGCAGCGCGAGCGGCGACCGCTTATATCACGCTCGAGCCCTGCAATCACCACGGGAAGACTGGCCCCTGCACGGAGGCGCTGATTGACGCCGGTGTGGCGCGCGTCGTGGTCGGGTGCGAGGATCCGGATCCGAGGGTCAATGGAAGCGGGCTTGCGCGTCTTCGGTGAAGCCGGCGTGGAGATCACCTCCGGCGTGATGGAGACCGCCGCACGCGCCGCGCATCAGGGGTTCTTCACGCGGATCACGCAAGGGCGTCCCATGGTCACGCTGAAGCTCGCGAGTTCGTTCGACGGCCGGATCGCCACCGGGACGGGACAGAGCCAATGGATCACCGGACCGGAGGCACGTCGCGTGGTGCATGCCATGCGCGCCACCCACGACGCCGTGATGGTGGGCGGCGGAACGGCGCGGCAGGACGACCCGTCGCTGACCGTGCGGGGCCTGGGTGTCGCGCGCCAGCCGGTACGCATCGTCGTCTCCCGCAGGCTCGATCTGCCGCTGATGGGGCAATTGGCGCGGACGGCTGCGGACGTCCCGGTCTGGATCTGCCACGGCACCGACGTGGACCCGAACCTGCACCGGACATGGGAGGAATTGGGCGCGAAGCTTCTGCCCTGCGCGGCGAGGGGCGCGCAACTGGACACCGAGGCCGTTCTTGCGTCGCTTGCCGGCGAGGGCCTGACGCGCGTCTTTTGCGAAGGCGGCGGGATGCTGGCGGCCTCCCTGCTGGAGGCGGGCGTCGCCGACAGGCTGGTCATGTTCACGGCGGGTCTGGCAATCGGCGCAGAGGGTTTGCCATCGATCGGTGCGCTGGGCGTGGCGCACCTGTCGGAGGCGCCGCGGTTCGAGTTGGAAGACGTGCGCGCAGTGGGTGGCGACGTGATGCATGTGTGGCGCCGGTGATGGCTTGAGTATGGCTGGCCCGCTCCACCATCTCTGTCATCGCAATCTCGCCGTGGCTTGTTCTCGGCCTCCAAGGTGGCTAGGTGAGCCGTAGCAGCCAGGGACATCCGCCATGTTTACCGGGATCATCACCGATATCGGCACCGTGACCGAGTTGGAACAGAAGGGGGATCTGCGGGCGCGGATTTCCTGCAGCTACGACACCGGCGGGATCGAGATTGGTGCGTCGATCGCGTCGGACGGGGTCTGCCTGACGGTCGTGGCGCTGGGCGCGGACTGGTACGACGTCAACATCAGCGCGGAGACCGTGGCGCACACCAATCTCGGGGCTTGGCGGGAGGGGTCGCGCGTCAACCTGGAACGTGCGTTGCGCGTGGGGGATGAACTGGGCGGGCATATCGTGTCGGGGCATGTGGACGGCGTCGCCGAGGTCGTTTCCGTTGCCGACGAAGGCGACAGCACGCGGGTGACGCTGCGCGCGCCGTCTCACCTGTCGAAGTTCATCGCGCCGAAGGGTTCGGTGGCCCTGAACGGAACCTCGCTGACGGTGAACGAGGTCGATGGCGATACGTTCGGCATAAACTTCATCCCGCATACCAAGCACGTGACCACCTGGGGCGACGTGACGGTGGGCGACCGCGTGAACCTGGAGATCGACACGCTGGCCCGCTATGTCGCGCGGCTGCAGGAGCAGATGTAGCGCCGGATCCTACCAGATGTCGCCCACGGTGTAGCCTTCGGTGAACGGGTCGGTCGGATCCAGCCGGTACTGCGTGTTGCCATAGATCCAGGCTTGCCCCGCGATGCTGGGGACGATCGCGGCGTAGGGCCCGACCTGCGTCGTCTTCTCGATCACGCCGGAGAACGTGGTGCCGAGTGGCCCGGCGTTGACGAAGGGCTCGCCAGGCCGGAGCTTCCCGCGCGCATGCAGGACCGCCATCCGGGCGCAAGTCGCCGTGCCGCAGGGGGAGCGGTCGAGAATTCCGGCCGCATCCTGCGGACGGACGGGGTCGAACTTGCCGGTCGACACGGTCGCCGCCCCGCGTCCGTCCGTCCCGTCGGCAACCGGCGCACCGAACAGATACGAAATCGTCGGGCCGGTGATCTTCGGGTTGTCGGGATGCGCAACCGGCAACTGCTCTGCCGCGGCGTGGCGCAGGGCCTCGGACACGCGGGCGATCTCCGCCCCGTTCTCGGCCTCCAGCGAGATGCCGAGCCGGTCCGCATCCGCCATGACATAGAACATCCCGCCCCAGGCGATATCCACGGTCATACTGCCAAGCCCGGGGGCGTCGATCTCCGCATCGAGGGCGACGGCAAAGGCGGGAACATTCCGAAACCGGACCTGCGTGACCTTCCTGTCCTCGCAAGCGGCCTCCACGGTGATCAGACCCGCCGGCGTCTCCAGCGTCAGCCGCGTGACCGGTTCGGTCATCGGCAGGATGCCCCCCTCCAGCAGCACGGTGGTGACGCAGATCGTGTTCGATCCCGACATCGGCGGGTATTCCGTCTGCTCCATGATGATGAACCCCGCGTCTGCCGCTGGGTCGCAGGCCGGCACGATCAGGTTGCAGCAGAGTGCGGGATACCCGCGCGGCTCCCGCAGCAGCAGCTTGCGAAGGTCGTCGCGGTTGTCCCGCAGCCAGCACATCTTGTCGAAGACAGTCTCGCCGGGGATCGGCGGCAGGCCACCGGTGATGACGCGCCCCGGTTCCCCCTCGGCATGGGCCTCCACGGCGGACAATCTGATCTTGGCTTCCATCGCATGACTCCGGTTGTTGACCGCAGACTAGGTGGCCTGTCGTCGGGTCACAATGCGGGGTGTAGGGCTGGCGCTTTGACTGGCTTGCAAGTATGGGACAGGGCAAGGCTGCTTGGAGGTGCGCCATGGGCTATGAGACGCCGGGACCGGTCGAGGAATCGCTGCAAGGCGCGATTTCTCCCATCGAGGAGATCATTGAGGACGCGAAGCTTGGCCGGATGTTCATCCTGGTCGACCACGAGGATCGCGAGAACGAAGGTGACCTCGTGATCCCCGCGAATTTCGCGGACGCCAAGGCCGTCAACTTCATGGCGACGCATGGGCGCGGGCTGGTCTGCCTGACGCTGCCACCCGAGCGGATCGAGGAACTGGGTCTCTCGATGATGTCGACGCACAATTCCTCGCGCCACGAGACCGCCTTTACCGTGTCGATCGAAGCGCGGGAGGGCGTCACCACCGGCATCTCCGCCGCCGACCGGGCGCTGACCATTTCCACCGCGATCAACCCGCAGGCCGGGGCCGCGGATCTCGCCACACCCGGCCACGTCTTTCCGCTGCGGGCGCGGCGTGGCGGCGTGCTGGTGCGTGCGGGCCACACGGAGGCGGGATGCGACGTGGCGCGGTTGGCCGGGCATTATCCCTCGTCGGTGATCTGCGAGATCATGAACGAAGACGGCACCATGGCGCGCCTGCCCGAGCTGATCGAGATTGCGCGCAAGCACGGGCTCAAGATCGGCACGATCAGTGATCTCATCGCGTACCGCCGCAGATACGACAATCTCGTGCGCGAGACCGATCGCCACCACGTGACCTCGGAGTATGGGGGCAGCTGGGACATGCGGATCTTCACCGATTTCACCTATGGGGTCGAGCATGTCGCGCTGATCAAGGGCGACATCACCACGCCGGAGCCGGTTCTGGTGCGCACGCACGCGCTCAACGAAGGGTCCGATGTTCTGGGCCTGGGGCCGAAACCGGCAGGCGAGCTGGCCCGGGCGATGGAGATCGTCGCCAACGAGGGGCGTGGTCTGATCTGCCTCTTCCGTCAACCCCACAAGGAGCTTTTCGCGCAGGAGGAGGACGGGCCGCGCACGATCAAGCAGACCGGCCTCGGTGCGCAGATGCTGGCCAAGCTGGGCGTGCGCGAGTTGATCCTGCTGACCGACAGCCCGTCCACGCGGTATGTGGGGCTCGACGCCTATGACCTGACGATCAAGGGCACGCGCCCGATCATGGGGAGCAAGTGAATGGCTGGAACGGAGAGGCATTACGTCCTGCCGCGGCCCGAGTTCGAAACGCCGCCGAAGCTGCTGATCGTCGTGGCGCCCTATTACCGCGACATCGCCGATGACCTGATCGCCGGCGCAAAGACCGAAATCGAGGCCGTGGGCGGCACATGGGAGCTGGTGGAAGTGCCCGGTGCGCTGGAGGTGCCCACGGCCATCGGCATTTCCGACCGGCGGGCACAGTTCGACGGCTATGTCGCGCTGGGCTGCGTGATCCGGGGCGAGACGACGCATTACGAGACCGTGTGCAACGACAGTTCGCGCGCGATCCAGCTCTTGGGGCTGCAGGGGCTCTGCATCGGCAACGGCATCCTGACCGTGGAGAACCGCGATCAGGCCGTCGTGCGCGCCGATCCGGAGGGGCAGAACAAGGGGGGCGGTGCGGCAGCGGCGGCGCTTCATCTGATCGCACTCGGCCGGAAATGGGCCGACAAGCGCGAGGGCATCGGGTTCCGGGCACCGTCCGAGGACATGGGGCTCGTCTCCGGCGGAGGCGACGCGAAGAGATGACGACCCTATCCGGCAATGCCAGGCGCAAGATGAAATCCGCATCGCGGCTTTACGCGGTGCAGGCGCTCTTTCAGATGGAGGCGGCAGGGCAGAGCGCCGACACGGTGCGCCGCGAGTTTCTCGATCACCGCTTCGGCGCCACCTATGATGGCGAGGAGATGATCGATGGCGACGTGGATCTCTTCGTCCAGCTCCTTGATACGGCCGTCAACTACCAGGCTTCGATCGACCAGATGACCGACCGGGCGCTGGTCGCGAAATGGCCGATCGCGCGGATCGATCCGACGCTGCGGGCGCTGTTTCGGGCGGCAGGTGCGGAATTGCGCGACCCGGGAACGCCGCCGCGGGTCGTGATCTCGCAATTCGTCGAGGTGGCGCAGGCCTTTTTCCCCGACGGCAAGGAACCGAAGTTCGTCAACGCTGTTCTGGATCACATGGCGCGCGAAGCACGGCCCGAAGCCTTTTGAAGGGCATTCTGCGTCGGATCGTGAGCCCGCCGGGCGCCGGCAACGGAAATTGGAATTTCTTTGCGAATTGCGCTAGCGTCTTCGCCGAACAGGAGGCCGAATGTCCCAGATCGTACGGTTCTACATCCTCCATTCGCTGATCGGTTTCGCCGTGGCGGGCGTGTTCGTCGCTTTGCTGCTCTGGTTCAACGTGGCGAACCTCGCCCACCTCATCCTGTCTTCACCGAGTTGGGCGCTGGCGCTGTTCATGCTCTGGTTCTTCAACGGGATCGTGTTTGCCGGGGTACAGTTCGGCGTGGCCGTCATGACCATGGCGGACCCCACGGAAGATTGAGGTCGCTGGCCGCGCGCCGGCGAAACCGGGACATTGAGCCACCCCAGATACTTGAGCAAGATTGGTGCAGGTGGGGCGAATGCACGGTTGAATTGAATGTGGCAAACCTGAAACCAACCCTCTATGTTCGCGTTGGATGGGCAGAAACGGATATCTACGGAAGGAGATGTCTATGACCAGGAAGACGACCAACACACCGAACCCGAAGATGCCGGGTCCGCGCCGCAGGATCGGTCAGACCCTGCAGTGGATGAAGGCGAAGAAGGCCGCCAAGGACCGCGCGCATGAGTATACGCTGCCCGGCGAGGACGAGTACCGGGCCGGCGATGCGCGGCGCGGCACGGGCGCCGTATGGCAATGGGCCAAGGCGCAACTCGATGCGGCGGAAGCGAGCCGCCGCCGGAGCGTGCCCGGGTCCCTGATGTACCAACGCGCGCCGCGTGGGGCGACGATGACCGCCTGGCAGTGGGATCGGTCCCGGGACGAGGCGGCATTGCGGGCGCAAAGGCGCCCCATCGGTTTCGGGCGTTCCTGACGCCGATCGCGACAGTCCGCGGCGGCCCTGAGCTGGCCCTGGGCCGCACAGGTAAAAACCTCGTTTCCCGTACTGCTGATATTGCGCCGTGGCCGGATTCAGGCCACGGTAAGCCGCAATAAAAATCAAGGACGGGAGAAACGGATAATGTCACTGATCAAGGGCGGATTTCTGGACCGCCGCGGGTTTCTGAAGACGACGGCCGCCGGGGCAGCCATAGGTGCGGCGGGCTTGGGTCTTGCCCCCGGCCGCCTCCGCGCTCAGCAGAAGAAGGGCGGCACCATCCGTGCCGCCATCGGCCACGGCTCGACTTCCGACACGCTCGATCCGGGCACTTGGGAGAACGACTTCGTCATTACTCAGGCCTATGGCTTCTGCGGGTACCTCACGGGCGTTCGGCGCGATGGGTCGCTGGAGCCTCAGATCGCCGAAAGCTGGGACGCGAGCGCGGACGCCACGGTTTGGCGCTTCACACTGCGCCCCGGGGTGACGTTCCACTCCGGAAAGACGGTGACGCCGGAGGATGTGATCGCGTCGGTGAATTATCACCGCGGCGATGATTCCACATCGGCCGCGAAACCCCTTGTCGAAGGTATCACCGACATCTCCGTGGATGGCGACACGATCGTCTTCACGCTGTCGAGCGGCAATGCGGACTTCCCCTTCACCTTCACCGATTATCACATCCCGGTCTTGCCCGTCGGCGAGGACCGCGGCGTCGACTGGCGGTCCGCCGACGGGTGCGGGCCCTACAAGCTGGTCGATTTCAATCCCGGCGTCGGGTCGCGCCTGGAAAAGAACGAAAACGACTGGGATTCGGAGCGGGGCTTCTTCGACGGGGTCGAGCTTGTGGCCGTCGTCGACGCGAACGCGCGGACCACGTCACTGGTCGCGGGCGATGTCCACATGATCGACCGGCTCGACCTGAAGACGGTGAGCCTGATGTCGCGCAATCCGGGCATCTCGGTGCATTCGGTCGCGGGAAACCAGCACTACACGTTCCCGATGCGGATGGACCAGGACCCCTTCACCGACGTGAACGTGCGCCGGGCGCTGAAATACGCGGTCAACCGCCAGGAACTGGTCGACAAGATCCTCTTCGGCTATGGTTCGCTCGGCAACGACCATCCCATCGGTCAGGGGCAGCGCTTCTACAACAGCGAGCTGCCGCAGACGGAGTACGATCCGGACAAGGCAAAGTTCCACCTCAAGGAGGCGGGTCTCGACAGTCTCGATGTCGAGCTTTCGGTGGCCGACGCGGCCTTTGCCGGAGCTGTCGATGCAGGCGCCTTGATCCAGAATTCCGCGAAGGGCGCCGGTATCAACGTCAAGATCAACCGGGTGCCCAATGACGGCTACTGGGCGGATGTCTGGATGAAGGATGGGTGGTGTGCGTCCTATTGGGGCGGCCGACCCGTGGAGGATGCGATGCTGTCGACGGCGTATTCGTCCGGTGCGGCGTGGAATGAATTCGCATTCGAAAACGAGCGGTTCAACGAGCTTCTTGTCTCTGCACGCGCCGAGCTCGACGAGGTCAAGCGCCGCGAGATGTATTACGAAATGCAGCGGATCCTGAACGAGGACGGCAGTTCAGTCATCCCGATGTTCGCCAACTACGTCTTTGCGACCGGTCCGGACATCGATACCAACGGGGACGATTTCTCGACCCATTGGGACAAGGACGGGCATCGCTGGATGGAGCGCTGGTCCTTCTCCTGATCGCCGTCAGGACACCAGAAACAGACACCAGAAACAATCGGGTCGGACCGCTCACGCGGTCCGGCCTGAATTCGTTCTGCAAGGGAAAGCGACGGGAACCACCACAACCGTTCGGTTCTCTCATTCCCGAGGACCTGTATGTACAGGTGGGCATCGGGTAACCGGACCAGGATCCGGACAGAGCCAATTCCCTCGGAATTGCTTAAGGCCACCGGAATGCAACCTTGCACGAGAAGGGCAGAACCCGTCACGCACAGAGGTAATCCTGCGCGGGCCTCTCGGCAAGGGGTCATGCGTCGGTCAGTTCACGCAATCCCAGCAGGAAGCCGTGCCAGCCCTTGTCCATCGCCAGGATGAGGCCAAAGGCCTCCGCGCCCTCCGGCAGGCCGGAATGCTCGAGGCTCAGCCGAACGCCACTCGATGCGGGTTCGATCCGCCATTCCACGCAGGTCATCCGGCCGTTCAACGGTCCAACGGTGAAATCCCACCGCATGTACTCGGGCTTGCGCATTTCGATCACCTTGCCCCAACACATCCGGCCGCCATCCTTCTGCGACACCAGAGTGAAATCCTGCCCTTCAGCAGAGGGCCGCCTCGGCAGGATGGAACCACCTGCCCAGCAGATCCGCATCGGTCAGGTGGTCCCACACGGTCTCGGCGTCAGCCGCCAGGAAGACGGATTTCCGGATCGTCGTGATCGGTTTGGTCAATGTCTCGGTCATGTCTTGTCCTTTCTCTGGGTTTGAATTTCTTCGTTCGTTTCGACCGCGGTCTTCAGGGTGGCGAGCCTGTCATCCCAGAAGCGGTCGAAGAAACCGAGCCAGTCGCGCACGGGCACGAACCCGGCAGGCTCCAGGCGATTGATCCGTTCGCGCCCCTGCGGTTCGACGGCGATCAGGCCACCATCGGCCAGCACGACCAGGTGTTTCTTCACCGCCGCGCGGGTCATGTCGAAATGCTCGGAGACTTCGGCGATTGTCATGTCGCGGTCTGCCAGCATGCGCAGGATGTCGCGGCGTGTCGGATCTGCGAGGGCGCGGAAGGCGGCTTGGGGAAGATTTGGTGTCATGAGGCCTTACTGATGTGATACCTTTTGGTATCAAAATTGTAAAACCATTTGGTATCATGTCAAGCAAAAATCCGTGCGGTCGGTCTTGACCCGCGTTCCCTTTCTGTTCACCATCGCGAAATGGTCGATCACACGTCAACTCTCGAAGTCCGGATGCCTGGGCAGCTTCTGGCGCGGGGCGTGGCTCGGCACATGGCGAACCTCGGCCACGCGACGGTCGAGGAGTTCGTGCCGACCCGCGGGTTGCGAGTCGATGTCATGGCGCTGGGGCCCAAGGGCGAAATCTGGGTGGTGGAGTGCAAATCGTGCCGCGCCGACTTCACTTCGGACCAGAAATGGGCCGGCTACCTCGAGTGGTGCGACCGGTTCTTCTGGGCCGTGGATGCGGCGTTTCCGGTGGAGCTGCTGCCGGATCGGACCGGGCTGATCGTGGCGGATGCCTACGACGCGGAGATCGTCCGGATGGGGCCGGAAACGAAACTGGCCGGTGCGCGCCGCAAGGTGATCCTGCAGAAATTCGCGACGCACGCCGCGCGCCGGCTACAGGCTCTGCGCGATCCCGGAGCGGGTCTCGACTTCTGAAGCGCCTTCGCCGCGGTAAGAAGTGAAGCGGATTTTGCACCGCGTGTGCAGCCGAGAGACAGCGTAGAAGGCCCCCGACCGGCTCAGCGTTTGCTGCGCTGTTTGGCGGCGCGGACGGCCGCCATGATCTCCTGCGCGATTTCCTCGGCCTCTTCCGGTTCGAAATCCATCGGAATCTCGACGTCGCCGGCCGCAATGAACAGCCGCACCATGCCCTGATCGGTCGGCCCGATCTGCAGGTTCGCTTCGAGGTCGCGTTCTGTGTTGATGCCCATGGCGCGGTCTCATGGCGCAAGTCGGGGACGATTGCAAGCGAAGGTGTTTGCCGCAAGACTGCTGCCATGATCCGCACGTTCGATCCCGAGGACACCGAGTGGCTGGTCGACCGGCACCAGGCGCTCTACGCGGCGGACGAAGGCTTTGACGAGACCTTCGGCCCGCTCGTCCGGTCCATCCTCGATGAGTTCGTGGCGGGACATGATCCCGCCCGCGAGGCCGGCTGGATCGCGGAGGACGCGGGCGCGCGGCTGGGGTCAATATTCTGCGTCCGACATGATGACGCGACGGCCAAGCTGCGGCTGTTCCTGCTGGTTCCGGAGGCGCGGGGCAGGGGGCTTGGCCGCCGACTGCTGCATCACTGCATGGCGTTCGCCAAAGCCACCGGCTACCACGGCATGACGCTGTGGACACACGAGAGCCACGAGGCCGCCTGCGCGCTCTACCTGAGGAGCGGTTGGGTGCTGGAGAACTCCAAGCCTGTGGTCTCCTTCGGCAGGCCGCTCGTCGAGCAGACATGGACGTTCCGCTTCGGCGCTCACCCGGAAAAAGGCGAAAGACCGCGCACCGTACGGTCGATTCACGATTTGTAAGTTCGGGTTAATCCTTTCCTAACCCTGGCATGCCCAGACTCTGCGTCAAACGAATGACGGTACCGGGCGCAAGGGGTCCGCATGCTTCAGATGTTGCAAGATTTTTTCGGTTCGGCGCAGTTTGTTCCGCACGGAATGTGCCTGCTCTGGCGTCCCGACCTGCTGATTCTGCACGGTGCGTCCGACGTCATGATCGCCGCTGCCTATTTCACGATCCCGCTCGTCATCCTCAAGGCCAACCGGCTGCGTCCGGATCTGATCGACGCCAAGGTCGCGCGGCTCTTTGCGGCCTTCATCACCGCCTGTGCCTGCAGCCATCTGGCGGGCCTGGTGACGCTGTGGATCCCGGCTTATGGGATCCAGGGTCTGATCAAGCTCACAACCGCGATCGTCTCGATCTACACGGCGGTCCAGCTTGTCCGCCTCCTGCCGCACTTCCTGCGAAATCCCAGCCGGCGCGAGGTGGCCCGCAAGGATGCCGAGATCATGCTGCGGCAGTTCGAAGCGGAAGAAGCACGATCCGCGCAGGAGAAACTCAACGAGTTCGCCAATATCGTCTCGCATGATCTGCGCGCGCCGCTGCGTGGGATCGGCAATCAGGTCGCGTTTCTGAAGGAAGACCATGGCGACGACCTGGTCCCCGAGGCGACCAGCCGCCTTGATCGCATCAGGGAACTTTGCAGCCGGGCGGACGCGCTGATCGCGACCCTTCTGCAATACTCGCGTATCGGACGGCTGGAGGCGCGTGAAACCGTCGATACCCGCCGCGTCGTCCAGTCCGTCAAGGCGTCGCTCCGGGAATTCATCGCGGAGCAGGGTGGCACGGTGGAGATCGAGACGGACTTGCCGAAGATCTCGGCCAATCCGGCCGACATCGACACGCTGTTCCGCAACCTGATTCAGAACGGGCTGACCTACAACACGTCGGACACAAAGAGCGTCAGGATCGGCTTTCTCGAGTTCGCCAACATCGATGGGAAACCGGAGCGGAACGTCTTTTACGTCCGCGACAACGGGATCGGGATCGCGAGCGAGCACCGGGAGGACGTGTTCCGCATGTTCAAACGCTTGAATCACCCGGAACAATACGGCGGCGGCACCGGCGCGGGCCTGGCGTTCGTGCAGAAAGTGATCGAGGCGAACGGCGGCTGGATCCGTCTGGTCTCCTCGCCCGGTCAGGGCACCACATTCTACGTGTCCCTGGCAATGACGTCGAACGAGCCTGCCTCGGTGGCCAGGCCAAGCGGCGAGGCCATTCAGATTGCGTGAGAAGATGATGAAGAAAAAGATGCAAGGTTTGCCCTGGGGCTGGATGGTCATCGGCTGCTTCGGGCTCGTCTACGTGGGCGCTCTGGGCGTTTTCCTCGTGCTATTGTCGGACACGCGCCGGGATATCGACGTGGTGGCGCAAAGGTTGCCGGCTGCGATGCTGTCGTTCGAGAGGGCGATTGGCTATGGCGGCCTGATCCACAACTTCAAGAACCACGTGTTGCGCAGCGACGAGGAGAGGTTCGGCGTTGCTGCCGCCGCGAACCATGATGCCGCGTTGGCGGCGTTGGAGGAGGTCGAAGCCGTCGCCGCGCAGGCGGGTCTTGCTTTGCAGACTGCCGACCTTCGCGCTACATTGGGCCGATACCGGGACATGATCGCAGAGGTTGATCGGGCCGCCTCGGATGGACTGCCGGTGGACGAGATCGATGAACGGGTGCGGATTCCGGATCTGCCGGCCCTGCGGGATCTGCGGGCGGCGCATGATCACGTCGCCGCAGCAATTGCCGGCGAAGTCACGGACCGCAGGAGCAAGATCGCCATCATGACGATCGTGATCACCCCGCTGATGCTGCTCCTGCCCGCGGCAGCACTGGCGCTGCTCTGGCTGAAACGCAGATCCGAGCGCGGACATGTTGCGCGGATCGAGACGCTGAACGCCGGTCTCGATCGCCAGAACGAGAAGCTGGAGGCCGCCAACCGCGCCCTGACCGCGATGAATGCCGAACTGAACGAGTTCGCCCACGCCGCCGCGCATGACCTGCGCACGCCGCTGCGCGGGATCGCCCACGAGGCCGAATTCCTGGTCGAGGCCTTCCGCGACCGGCTGGAACAGGACGTGACCGAACGTCTGATCCACATCCAGGCACTGTGCCAACGGCTGGACAGGGTCATGGCGATCCTGCTGCGCTACGCGCGCCTTGCACCGCCGGTGCATGTGGACGAGGTCGACCCGCTGGGCGTGATCGAGGAGATCGAGGTCGGGATCGCACCGCGGCTGACGGGTTCGGGCGGGATCATCACGGTGGAGACCGTCATGCCATCGGTGCGCTGCAAGCGTTTCGACCTGGGCATGGTCCTGCAGAAACTGATCGAGAACGGGCTGACCTACAACAAGGCCACCTCGAAGGAAGTCGCCATCGGTTACCTTCCGCAAGCCGACATCGACGGCGAGGTTCTGCAGGACGTGTTCTATGTGCGCGACAACGGGATCGGCATCGATGCCGAACACCACGAGGACGTGTTTCGCATGTTCCGCCGGCTGCATCACGACGATGCTTTCGGTCCCGGCGCCGGGGCTGGACTAAGCTTCGTCAAGAAGGTCGTGGACAACTACGGCGGTTGGGTGCGTCTGCTCTCAGAGCCCGGGATGGGAACGAGTGTTTACTTTTCGTTTACGCAACAGCAGCCACAACAGGAGGAACGGCCGCAAAGCGAGCCGGTGGAACCGGCCCCGCTGCGCGCGGTCGGCGCTTGAGGACAGGAAACAGACATGCCATTTTCGCGCGATTATCATGACATTCTGGTCATCGAAGACAACGATGACGACTTCGAGGCGACTGAACGTGCGCTTTCGAAGGCGGACAATGTGAGACAGCCGGTGCGGCGCTGTCGCGATGGCCTCGAAGCCTGGCAATACCTGCAGGGAGAGATGGCGACGGATCCGCGTGACCGCAGCCGGTTGCCCGGCCTCATCCTGCTGGACCTCAACATGCCGGGGCTCGACGGGCGCAAGTTTCTTGCCCGCATGAAGCAGGACGAGGCGCTGCGGCCGATTCCCGTGGTCGTGATGACGACATCGAACGATTCCGTGGATGTCCGCTCCTGTTACGACGCGGGCGCCAACACCTATGTCTGCAAACCGGTGTCGTGGTCGGAGTTCAACAAGGCGATCACCCGTCTGCGGGAGTACTGGTTCGATCTGGCGGTTCTGCCGCACGCCGAGCGGGCGCCATGAATTCCCTCCTGGTTGTAGATGACAATCAGGAAGACCGATAAAAACCCGACCTGCTCGTTGAACCGCAGTGCCAGCATCGGGCACGACGTGGGTAAGTCCGCAACGGGATCTCCTGTGTCCGTCATCATGGTGTACGGCCATGGCAACGAACAGGTGGCCGTGGAAGCCATCAAACGAGCGCGCTCGAATACTTCGTCACCACCGCCAATCCATCGTCCGAGATGGCGCAATTACCGTTTGCATGTGGTCGGGAAACATGTTTATTGCCGGCCTGTCATCCGCTGGGGTGACGGGCGCGGATGCCTCATGTGCCGCCTTAGCTCAGTTGGTTAGAGCGCTGGATTGTGGATCCAGAGGTCCCCTGTTCAAGCCAGGGAGGCGGTACCACCCCACCTTATCCCCTTGCGCCGGCAGCTACCCCAGGATGGTGAGCCAGAACCATGCCGTCAGGATGGATGCCCCCGTCGCGATCAGGACAGAGGACGCCGCGACCCGCTTAGCACGCCCGTACATGTTGGCGAAGATGTAGGCGTTGAAGCCTGGTGCCATGGCCGCGGTGATGACGGCGGGTCTGAAACTCTCCGGCGGCAGCGCCATCGCGGTACCCAAGCCATACGTGATCGCCGGATGCACCAGCAGCGTGATCAGGCAGACGACGCCGATCTGCGCCATGTCACCTTCGGGCTTGTATTGGATCAGCACGCCTCCCAGCGCAAAGAGCGCTGCGGGCAGGGCGGCACGGGCGACGAGCGAAAGACCGTCATCGACGACCTGCGGAATTGGAAACCCTGCGATGTTCCATGCAAAGCCCAGCACGATCGCGATGAAGAGCGCGTTGTGCGCGATGGCGCTCAGAACCTTGCGCATGGCACCCAACGTCCCGGTTCCACGCGCGAGCGTCAGTTCCATCGCCGTGATGCCGACGAGGTAGCAGAACGGCGCATGGAAGGCGATGATGGCATAGTTCGCGTCCAGCACACCCGAGCCATAGGCGCGTTCCGTGATCGGCAGGCCCAGCAGCACGGAATTCGAGAAGAGGCAGCAGAAGCCGATCGCGATGCTGTCCTCGGTGTCGCGCTTGAAGATCATGCGCGCCGCAAGAAATCCGAGGCAGAACCCGGCGGTGGCGCCGACGTAGAACGACGTCAGAAGCGCGGGGTTGAAACTTGACGCGATGTCGATCTTGGCGATGGCCTGGAAGAGAAGGCAAGGAATCGCGAAGTTCTGCGAGAATCTCATCACGCCGTCGATGCCGGAAACGGGAAACAACCCCTTCCAGACCGAGACATAGCCGAAACCGATCACCACGAAGACGGGCAGGATGACTTCCAGCAGGGTCTGGATCACGCGCGTGCCCCGCAATTCGTTGGGGCGCCGGCGTCGTTCACGGGGCGTCGATCGTGATGCACATCCCGTCATGGGCCGGGGTGACGTGACCGGGAGTCTCGGCCTCCACCGTCGCATAGTCCAGATCGTTGTGCATGTTGGTCAGGATCGCGCGTTTCGGCCGGACGCGTTCGATCCAGTCGAGGGTCTGGGCGAGGTGCGAATGGGTCGGATGGGGATCGCGCCGCAATGCGTCGACGACCCAGATGTCGAGGTCCCGCAGGACCGGCCACACGTCTTCGGGAATCTGCGCCACGTCCGGCAGATAGGCGAGGTCGCCGATCCGGAAGCCGAGGGCGTCGATCGCGCCGTGGTCGACCTCGAAGGGTTGGAACGGGATGGGTCCGCCGGGGCCGTCGATCTCGAACGCGCCCTTGATGGTCTTGAGATCGAGAATGGGCGGGTAGGGGGAGCCTTCGGGCTGCACGAAGACATATCCGAACCGGCTCAGCAGCGCGTCCTGCGTGTCCCCATCGGCCCAGACAGCCAGGCGTGCGCGCATGTTGATGACGATCATCCGCAGGTCGTCGATGCCGTGGACGTGGTCGGCATGGGAGTGGGTGTAAACGACGGCGTCGAGCCGACCCGTCCCGGCATCGAGGAGCTGATTGCGCAGATCCGGCGACGTGTCGATCAGGACCGAGGTCGTTCCGTCGGGGCCGTCCCGCTCCACCAGCGCCGAGCAGCGGCGGCGCAGGTTGCGGGGGTTTTTCGGATCGCAGGCGCCCCAGTTGCCGCCCAGCCGCGGCACGCCGCCGGAGGACCCGCAGCCCAGGATCGTGAAGCGGATCTGGCTCATGCAGCGGCCTCGTACCGGGCGGCCTTCCAGAACAGCCGGTCGAAATTGGCCTGCGTGGCAGCCGCGAAGTCGGGATAGGAAAGACCGAAGACTTCGGCGCCGACTCGCGCGGTGTGCGCCGTGTAGGCCGGTTCGTTGCGCTTGCCGCGATGGGGCGGCGGCGCGAGATAGGGGCTGTCGGTTTCAACCAGGATCCGGTCGAGCGGTGCCGCGGCGAAGATGTCCCTCAGCTCCTTGCTTTTCGGGAAAGCGGCGATGCCGGACATGGAGAGATAGAACCCCATGTCGAGTGCGGCCCGTGCGAGCCCTGCGCCGGACGAAAAGCAGTGCATGACGCAGGCGTAGGGTTTGCGCCGGTATCCCTCGCGCAGGATCTGCGCCATGTCGGCGTCCGCGGCACGGGCGTGGATGATGAGCGGCAGCCCGGTCTCCTGCGCCGCCTCGATGTGGATGCGAAGCGACTTCTGCTGCACCTCCGCCGTCTCCGACGTGTAATGGTAGTCGAGCCCGGATTCGCCCAGGCCCACGAATTTCGGATGCTGCGACAGGCGGACCAGTTCCTCGACGGAGGTCATCGGCTCCTCGGCGGCGCTCATCGGGTGCGTGCCGGCGGCATAGAAGACTGGCTCATGCGCTTCGGCCAGCGCGCGAACGGCCGGTTCGTTGCGCAGCCGCGTGCAGATCGTGACCATGCGCGTCACGCCCGCCTCGGCGGCGCGTGCGATGATCTGGCCGAGTTCTCCCTCGAAGTCCGGGAAGTCGAGGTGGCAGTGGCTGTCGGTGATCCGTGGCGTGTCGGTCATGCGGTGTCTCGTTCAGGCCAGGGCCCGGCTTGTCGTGTCGCGTGCCGTGTCGTTGAGCTTGATCAGCGTATCGAGCACCAGCGCGGCAGGGTCAAGGTTCACCGCCCGCCCGTGACGCAGCCGCGCCGACAGTTCGGTGGCACGGTCTGCCCAATGACGCGCGGCCCAGGCGTCGGGGGCGAGGCGATGGAAGGCCCGTGCCTCGCCATCGACGGCCTCCGTGATGCGCTGACCGGTGGCGCCACTGCGCGCGAGGCGTCCCAGCGTGATGTCGATGAGGTCGATCAGAAGATCGAGACGCTCTTCGGCCCCGCGTTGCGCCACGGCATCCGCGAGCTTGCGGGCCCGCGGGCGGTCGAGGTCGGGCATGCTGCTCAGGGTCCCGGCAAGGTCGCGATAGAGCGCGAGACCGTCCAGATGCAGGATCCGCAACGCG
Organism: uncultured Alphaproteobacteria bacterium; assembly: GCA_963721175.1. Taxonomy (GTDB): domain Bacteria; phylum Pseudomonadota; class Alphaproteobacteria; order Rhodobacterales; family Rhodobacteraceae; genus Aliishimia. The sequence continues at coordinate 81,610 of CAVRIG010000012.1, forward strand.
GCACCGACCGATCCTCCGCTGAGCTCGGCCAGCGCGGCGCCACCCATCTCCGGCTCCACCTCGGCCTGGGTCAGCGCGGCTTGCATGTCTTCTGCTCCAAGCGGTGCGAAGCGCAGCGTGCGGCAACGGGAGCGGATCGTCGGCAGGAGGCGCGAGGGCTGGTGCGAGACCAGGAGGAGCGTCGTGGCCGCTGGCGGTTCCTCCAGCGTCTTGAGGAGCGCGTTCGACGCAGAGCGGTTCATCTCGTCGGCCGCATCGATGATCACCACGCGATGGCCGCCATCGGGCGCGGAGAGCTGGAAGAACTCCGCCAACCTGCGGATGTCATCGACGACGATTTCGGCCCGCAGTCGCCCTTGATCATTCTCCGTCCTTGTGATGACCCGCAAGCCCGGCTCGGACCGGGCCTGGATACGTATGGCGACGGGATGATCCGGGTCGATGTCGAGTGTTTCTGGCGGGGGTGGCGCGCCGAAGAGGCCGGTGTTCGAGGCGGGCGTGGCGAGCAGGAACCGTGCCAGGCGGTAGGCGCAGGTCGCCTTGCCGACGCCGCGTGGCCCGTGCAGCAGCCAGGCATGGTGCATCCGGCCCGACCGATGGGCGTCGAGAAAGGCTTCCTCCGACACGGCCTGTCCCAACAGGCACGGCGTGTTCCGCGGGTGCGGGGCGCCGGGGATCTGGTCGGGTCTGGTCGCGTCTTCGCTCATGCTTCGCGGTTTAGCCGGGAAAGCCGGGAGGGGCCAGAGCCGCGACCGTCAGGATCGAGGAACCGGGGGACATGCCGCATCCCGTCAGCCCTTGCGAAGAAAATCGTCGGCGACGGCCGCGATTTCTGTCGCGATCGGCTCCACGTCGCGATTCCCGTCGATGACGCGGAAGCGGCCCGGAAAGTCACTTGCCAGCTTGAGAAAGCCGTCGCGCATCCGTGTCTGGAGGCTCTCGCCGAATTCCTCGAACCGGTCTTCTCCTGTTCCACGCGCCAGCGCACGATCCAGCCCGGCGCCGGGATCGAGATCGATGAGAATGGTAAGGTCCGGTTCCCGCCCGATCATCAGGTCGTGCAGCGTGTCGACCACCTCGCGCAGGTCGCCGCGTGACAGGCCCTGATACATGCGCGTGCTGTCGGCAAAGCGGTCGCAGACCACGATCTTTCCCGCCTCCAGCGCGGGCAGGATCGTACGCTCCAGATGATCCCGCCGCGCCGCGGTGAAAAGCAGGATCTCGGTCTCGGCCGACCACCGTGACGGGTCCCCGCGGAGGACGAGCGCGCGGATCTCCTCGGCGCCCGCACTGCCGCCGGGCTCCCGGGTGAGGACGACGTCGAAACCACGCGCCTGCAGATGGTCGGCAAGCCTGCGCGCCTGGGTGGATTTTCCGGAGCCGTCGATCCCTTCGAAACTGATGAATGTCCCGGGCAGTCTGCGCGGGTGCGCGTCGCTCAAGAGGCCTCCGGCGGACGTGAACTCAGATCTTCGATGAGGACCCGGACCGCGGTGGTCACCCGTGTCAGGAAACCGCCCGAAGGAATGGCTTCCTCCGCCACCAGCGGGATCCGCACTTCCTCCAGGCCCTCAGGCGTGAACACCAGTTCACCCAGCTTTTCCCCCTGGGCTATCGGCGCCTGGATCGGGCTCTGGAAGACGACCTCCGCGTCGATGCTGGTCCCGCCCAGAACCGGCATCAGGACCGCGTGATCCTTGGCCGGCACCAGACCCACGCGGTGCGACTGTCCCATCCAGACCGGCGCCTCGGCCAACCGGTCGCCGGCGCGGATCATCGGACGCTCGGCAAATTGGCGAAAGGACCAGTTCACGATCGCTTCGGCCTCCTCGGCGCGCGCGGATTGGCTTTCCATCCCGTTGAGCACGAAGATCACGCGCCGCGTGCCCTGCTTGGCGGAGCCGACAAGCCCGTAACCCGCTTCCTGCGTATGCCCGGTCTTGAGCCCGTCGGCTCCGATATCCATGCTCAGAAGCGGGTTGCGGTTGAAGCGGTTCTGGCTTTCGTTGGCATCGAACAGGAACTCCCGCTCCGCGAACATCGGATAGAATTCCGGGAAATCCACGATCAGGTGGTGCGAGAGCAGCGCGAGATCCCGCGCGGACATCAGGTGCCCTGCCTGCGGCCAGCCGTTCGAATTCATGAAGGTGGAATTGGTCAGCCCCATCTCGATCCCGCGCCGGGTCATCATCCGGGCAAATCCGGCCTCCGTCCCGTCCGGGCTCAACGCTTCGGCAATCACCACGCATGCGTCGTTGCCCGACAGCACGATGATGCCGCGGATCAGATCCTCGACCGTCACCCGCTCGCCCGTCCGCAGGAACATCGTCGATCCGCCATAATCCATCGCGTGCTGCGACACCGGCAGTTCCTCGGTCATCGAAAGCTGGCCGTCACGGATCGCCTCGAACGCGACGTAGAGCGTCATCAGCTTCGACATGGATGCGGGCGGCAGCGGCGTGTCGGCATTCTTGCTCAGCAGCACAGTGCCGGTGTTCTGGTCGATCACGAAGGCCGACGACGCCTGGGTCTCGAACGCGAGCACCTGAACCGCCGACAGCGCGGCGAACATGAGCGCGGAAAGGGCAACAGAAATGCGGGTCACGGCAATCTCCTTGGTCTGGTCACCGCAGCATCATTCGGTCACGGCGTGAATTCTGGCAAGGCCGTTGAGGCAATATGACCCGGAAAGCCTCTTGCGGCACGAGCGCACAGCAAAGGCCCGGGCGACGATAGCACGGCAGACACAAAGGCTTCCCGTCCGCTCAACCGGCATCGTTGCGCTCCTTGGTCGGGTTGCGGATTTCCTCGGACGAGGCATCCACGGCGGCCTCGGTGATCGCAGCCGGATCCAGAGTCGTCTGGGTCACTTCGTCCGGCGCGTCGACAGCCTCGACATCAGCGGGATCGAGATCGGTTTCCGGCAAGGGCACCTCCTTGCGCCGCAACGCGGTCACGCTGAGCTCCTGCGGCGTCCCGGCCTGCATGGACAGCGCCTCGGCGGCGTCCGACGAAACCTGCAGCCGCGGTCCCGGTGTTTCGATCTCTCGGCGAAACAGCGCGCCGACGATGTCCTTGCCGTTGGAAATGTTGCGGATGATGACCCGCTCCGGTTCCGTGACGTCGGGATGTGCCACCCAGATACCACCCAATGACGGCCGCCCGTCCCAAAGCCCCTCCTCGGAGACGAAGAACACTTCCGGCGCCTCGACATCCTCCTGAACCGTCTTGCCGGCACCGGTCGCCGTGTCGGACGCCTCGCCTTTCGTGGCCTGAAGATTGAGCCTTTCCACCAGATTGAACCGGCTGTCCTCGCCGCAGGCCGACAGCGTTAGAATTGCGAGTGTCCCGGTCGCCCAGGCGGCCGCTGTTTTGCGCGTGATGCCCATATCGTTTGCCCCGATCCCGGCGATTCTTCGCCTGTTTCCTGCTCTTCCATCGGCGCCGCCGCAGTCCGGCGGTTCAACCGGTGGGTATGTTCGTTGTACCGCGACCGGGACCGTCTGAAAAGGCTGAGTATGCTCCTTTGGCGTATTTCTCTGCTAGACACGACTCTTGCCCGCCGCCGCATTTGCCGGTTTAAGAATCGCGATCAAGGCGGTTAGACGAACCCACCCACGACCGGGACGGAGGAGTGGCAGAGTGGTCGATTGCGGCGGTCTTGAAAACCGTTGATCGTGAGAGCGATCCGAGGGTTCGAATCCCTCCTCCTCCGCCAGCAGTTTCTCCCCAGTATTTTGATTTTAAGTAGAAATCTTCCCATTGGGACTGACTCTACCACCATCTTTGCCACCATTATTACTGCTATTGGATACAGCTTCCTGCAGTCATTTTCACTTAGAAGCAGACTATCAGAAGTTGATTGTCATCGGCGCGTATGAACGCCAGAGCATCGCCTAACTCCAGAATAAGCGCCCACTGAACTTTTTCGTCAGTCCGGCTCACTCGTTGCTATAGAGTAGGTATCAGGCCTCGGAACGTCCGCGAATGTGGCCACGTCCGATCGCAGGGTATCTCTCGTTTTCCTATCTGTGAGCCATACAAGATGACCACTCCTACCTCCATCTACCTTCCCGCCCAGCAGGTCGCTGCGCGGCTGGGCGTCTCCAAGGACTTGATCTGGCGCTGGTGCCGGGACGGGGACTTTCCCGCACCGCTGAAGTTCGGCGGACGTACGACGCGCTGGCGTCTCTCGACATTGAGGACTGGGGAAAACCAGTGCTCATGTCAGTTCATGTTCATGCTGAACTATCCACCGGAGCTTCCACGCCTTCCGGCGTACGGCGCAGCAGGCCCACACTCCTAATCTACCCACTGACGACTGCGCGACAGATTTCGCGCGACGGCACAACTTTCTTAAGGAAAAACTGATGAGTAACCTGAACTGAAGTTCACCGTCTAAGCAATACGAAACTGTTAAGTGAACATGTAACATAAACAT
>CAVRIG010000013.1:0-46571 GCA_963721175.1 uncultured Alphaproteobacteria bacterium
AAGCACACCGCCAGCGGCAAGAGCATCCACTTCGCCTGCGGCCCGGGCGCCGGCGGTGGCGTCCGCATCGGGTTGGAGGTCGAGATCGACGGCACGTGTTACGCGATCGAGAAACGCTTCCTCGCGCAGAAATGCGCGAGTGTCACCACATGGCTCGCGGACCGCCATTGCCCGCGATGGCGAGGCCGAAGATTGGATCGCCCGGCATGTCGGGGCCTCGGAGCATGGTCCGGCGGGCCTGCTCTGGGTCCGTCAGGGCGTTTCGGGCTTGAACCTGTTGGATGGAACCAAGACGAGAACGGAGCGGCTCGCCGAGGCGCGTCGAGACCTGTTGAGCTCGGTGGCCGGCGAGATCGAGCAGGTCACCGGCGGCCGGACCATGGACCGCATCCTCCGGCGCTGCCAGGAGGACCTCGATGCGCTGGCCACCGGCAGCCGGCTCTCGCCCAAGGGCGCGTGGAAGGATGCGGTGGACGCGGCCAAGGTCCTTGAAGTCGAACTGGATGTGCTGGAGCGTCAATGCGCGGAATTTCGGACGCGCTGAACGAGCGTCGCGCCGCCGAGGCCGAACTTCGGCGGCTTGACGATCCGGAAGCGAAAGCCCAACGCGACACGGACCTTGCCGAGGCGCGCAAGGAGCCCACGCCGCCGAAAGCTACGCGCAGAAGATTGCCTCGGCGCAGGGGGAACTGGACCTCGCCCTGATGCAGCAATCCGAGGCCGAGCGCGCACGGAACGGCTTCGTTGATGCAATATCGGAGGCCGAAGGCGCCTCCAAAGCCCTTGATGACAGCGGACCAGCTGAACTCCCAGCGGCTCGATTCCCTGAAGGACGCGCGCGCCGCCGAGGGCGCACTGCGCACGGAGTTGGAAGACGCCGAAACGTGCGACCCGGACCCTGCGCGAAGAGCAGAAGCGGGCCGAACGCGCAGGGCGTATTCAGCGCGCCCGGGAAGAGGTCGAGCGGATCGGCGACTTGCTCAAGCAGGCACGGGGCCACCAGCGACCGCCTCGGAGTGCCGGGCGCGGATCGCGGCGAACCCTGTCACGGAACAGGCATTGGCGGACCTCGAAGATGCGGCGAAGGAGACTGCGCGGCTGCAAAGCCTCATCGCGGCCAGTTCGGTGCGCATGCATGTGGACGTATGCCGGGGAAACGCGGCTTTCCCTCGCCGGTGCGGAGATCACGGGCGGCGACGCCGTCGCACTGGAGGACGGCGCCGAGGTCGAGGTGCCGGGCATCGCCACCCTGCGCTTCGAGCTGCCGGACGCAACGGAGGACCACGACGTCGAAACCGTCTTTCGCCGAGGCGTTGGCGGCGGAAGCCGACCTGCTGGCGCGCTGCGAGGTCCGGACCTTGACCGAGGCACGCGACCGGGCGCGGCAGCGGCAGGCCGACGAGAACGCGGCGAAGCTGGCCGCGCAGATGCTCCGCTCGCTGGCGCCCTCCGGCGTCGAGGCGCTGGACCAGGCGCTCGCGGATGCCCGCGAGACGATAAAGGACGTGTCGAAACGCCGGTGCGCTCCGCCGAACAGGTTGCCTGGAGCTCGAAGCCGCCGAGATCCGGGAAGCCGAGCTCCGCGGTCGCCTGCGCGCCGCGACCGAGGCGGTGGCCGATGCGCGGGAAAAGGCGGCGACCTCCGACGCGGCCCTCGCCGCGGCGCGCGACCGCAGGGGCGGGCCGAGGCGCATGCGGGCGCGGCCGATGCACGCGCAGATGCGGCAGAGCGAGCTTGCCCACGCCGCGCAAGTGGCCGCTGAGGAAGCTGAAGGAAAGGCAAAGGCCTTGGCCTCGCTGAAGGCGGACGCGCCGGACAGACGCCACTGCGGCCGCGAACCTGAAGCGGGCCGAGGCCGCTTTCGAGAATGCGCGCAAGCGGCGCGAGCTCCTGGCGGAACGACGGGCGGACCTGTCCGCCCGCATCGACACGCGCGCCCAGGAAGGCGTCGAGGAGCGCCGCGACGAAGTGGCCGAGCGGCTGCGCAGCATGACCGCCCGTGCAGATCGCTACGCGGCCGAGGTCGCGGCTCTGGTCCGCCTGCGCGACGCGCTGGAGGCGGCTCGGGACGGCGCCCGGGAAGCCTATTTCGAGCCGGTTCAGGAGGAGCTGCGCCCATTGCTGCGCATCCTGCACGACGACGCCGGCATCGACTGGGAAACCGACAGCATCACCCCCGGCGCCTTCGTCGCGGCGGAGACGGAATGTGTTCGTCTGCTGTCGGCGCGCCACTTATAGACCGCGTGATCGGGGATGCCGTATTCTCGGGCAGCCGCGCGACAAGTCAGCTCACCGTTGTCGATCCGTTCGAGGATTTCGGTCTTGTCCTTGTCGCTGTGATTGCGCGGTCGGCCTTGGATGCCGGCGAAACCAAGCTGCTTGCGCCATTGGGTGATCGTGTGGATATGGACGCCGGCGATCTCGGCAATGTCGGCGTTGGTCAGGCCTTCTTCTTTCTGACGCTGAAGTAACGCGATGCGCTCCTCCTCTGACAGGGACGAGGGCTGGAAGTTGCCCTCGGCGGCGTAGCCGAACTCACGGCGCCATCTCTGAGATTGTTGGCGTGTGCGTCCCAGCGATTTTTGGCCGCTTCGTTCGAAAAGCCCTCGGCCTGCTGTCGCTCCAGAGTTCGATTTTCTCGAGTTTGCTCCAGTCCGGAGTAGTGTTTCGCCGGGCCTTCGTAGCGGTGTAGGGCGCAGGTAGTGTCAGAGTTGGTAGCGAGTTGGCCTCGGCCGCGGCAGGGGCGACCCGGAGGCGCGGTGTCGGATCGATCAGGCGAAGGTTGCGCTCGTTCATCCGTGCTGGCCCTGCTCGACCTGCTTCTTCCAGTTCGAGATTGTCGCAACCGATACCCCAGCGGCACGGGCAATTTCCGCAAGGGTGAACCTTTCGAAGAAGGCCCAGTCGAAGAGCCCCCTCTTGTCTGCAAAAGAGACCGGGCTGTGGACCGCGGCGGCTTTCCTTGATCGGGAAGACCCGAGGGGAGGGAGCGGGTATGCGAAAGAACAGTCATGGGTGTCCTTGCCTGGAGTTATTGACTGAACAGGATATTGAGTCGACGCGGCAAAGACCGAAGCGGATTTCTTCGCTGCTCCTCTTCACCCTGCAACCGCGCTGCGGCCAGGTCAAATTGCTTCCGCCGAGGATGTGTGCCGATGCTTCCCGCAGAGCCCGTTTCATTGAGCCCGGCTTATTCGTCCAAATCCGCGGGAAAGTTGCGTGCGCCTGAAAGCGCTTTAAGATCAAGCTGCTACACGAGACCTCAGCAGCTTCGGACGCACGCATGGGTGAAACGCTACAGGCCGCGCGGTTCAACCGCTCTCTTCGGATCGAAGCGGGCGGACCGGCTGACCGGCGATCCCGGTGCCGTGCTGTTGCGCGAGATCCTGGAGGCCAGCGGGATCGTGCCGTGGATGACGGCGCGGATGGAGGATCCGCGCAGCAGGCCGACGTGACCCACTTCGCCTCGCTGATCCGCACCAGCGTGCTGTTGGCCGCGCAGGGCTGGCGGGATCAGGACGATGCAGATGCGCTGCGCCACGATCCGGCTTTGCGACTGGCGGGCAGTTCGTCGGCGGGGCTGACGCCGCTCGCGGAGGGTGCGGGGCTGGCGTCGCAGCCGACCTTGTCGCGGTTCACGGCGATGATGGCGGCGCCCGCCAACCTGAAGGTGCTGCGCGAGGCGGTGCTGGAGCTCGCCGGGCGCGGGATCCGGGCCGAGCGCGGCGGCAAGCGGCTGCGCTCCTCACGCTGGACGTCGACAGCGCCCCGATCGAAGTCCACGGCCACCAGCCGAAGGCCGAGTGGAACGGCCACTACGGGGCCCGGATCTATCACCCGCTGATCACCTCGATCGCCGAGACCGGCGACATGCTCGACGCCCGGCTCCGGGCGGGCAATGTCGGCACCGCGGATGGCGCGCTGGACGTGATCCTCGATGTCGTGGACCGGGCACAGAAGAGCCTCTGCGACGTGGCCATGGTGCGCATCGATGCGGGCTTTCCCTCGGCGGCTCTGCTGGCCGGGCTCGAGGCGCGCGGCATCGACTACGTCTCCCGCCTGCGGGCGAATGCCGCGCTCGACCGGCTGGCCGCGCCGTTCATGAAGCGCCCGCCGGGGCGGCGGCCGGCCGAGCCGCGGATGTGGCTCCACGAGCTGCGCTACCAGGCCGCGAGCTGGGACAGGCCCCGGCGGGTGATCCTGGTCGTCAAGGAACGCGAGGGCGACCTGCTGCTCGACCGCTTCTTCCTGGTCACCTCGCTCGCCTGGACGGCGAAGACGCGGCACGAGGTGCTGGAGCACTACCGCGAACGCGGCAAGGCCGAGGGCCACATGGGCGAGTTGAAGGACGTGCTGGCCCCGGCGCTCTCCTCGACCAACCGGGCGAAGTCGCACTGGCGAGGCAGGACGCCCAAGTCGACGACGCCCGCCGTCGATGCCTTCGCCTGCAACGAAGTCCGGCTGCTGATCGCGTGTCTCGCCTACCAGGTCATGCACATCGCCCGCCGCGCGATGGCGCGCGGCGACCGGCACCGGCTGGAGCCTGCGCCGCCTGCGTGAGCGGGTCCTGCGGGCCGGTGCGCGGCTGGTCGTCTCGGCACGGCGGATGACGCTGGCCCTCTCCTCGGCCGCCGCTCCGTTCTGGGCCGCGATCTGGCCGCAGCTCATGGCGCTGCACTGGGCAGACCCGTAGCGACGGCATGCGCCGATGCCTGCAAGCGCGACAACGCCCCGGCGCGTCTATCCTGCATGTGCCAAAACACCGGATCGCACCAGACGACATGCCGCGCGCCTCTATCAGCTTCCCACAGAACCGCGCCAAACCCGCTGTTACACGCCGGCCGCGCAGTTCGAGACGGCCTACAGGCCCGACCATGCCGCGACCACCGCTCCCAGCCAAGGAGAAATGGGGACGGTGAATAAGTGCGGGTCGAGTCGAGACGCGTCAGGACGACGCTTACGCCGCACGCAACCGGCTTGTCGTCGCGCACGCAGTCGATCTTTCCGCCGCTATTCTCTCCGCGCCGCCATTGCTTCGGCCTGGTTTCGTTTGGGCAACGCGATTGCGGGCTGACCAGGCCTTGACCATGGACACGGCGCCGCCGATGCTGGCGCTCGGCTTAGCCACGCGCCCAAAACGCCTGCTGCTCCTCGGTTGCGGTGTTCTCGAAGTTCCAGAAGGCGCATAGTGGTTCGGCCGCATCGGGTCGCTTGGGATTGGCAGCCTGAACGCCTTGCGCGTTTATTCGGGTAGGGAGAGGTGCGGCAGAATGCTTCCCGGCTGCAAGCACATGCTCGAAAGCACTTCTCATCTCGGGGCTGCCGGTGACCATGAAGTGGTGGTCTTGGCTACAAGCCCACAGCCTTGCCGCGGCCGTTCGATGATCCATGACGTCCACATCGCACCAGTCCCGCAGACTCGAACGATCGGCCGTGCCGATCCGCAGTGCCAGAAGTTGGGCATCATCTTTCGCCCTCCGTATACGACAGGCGCCGAGATTTCCCTGGCCGTCGAGGATGACTTCGACCCGAGCAATGGTTTCCGGCACAAGCGTGCAGTCCGCGATGACCGGGTGCTTGCGCAAGCGTGACTGCATGATACGAAGTCCGAAATCTGCGCTGTCGAGCAGCTGTTTCAAGCGGGCCATGTCCCTGTAGATGTAGTGTTTGCCAACAGTCGTGTGGGAAACATGGCCGATGATTTTCTGCACGTTGTCTTCGCTGACTCCTCGCGGCCCACAGGGCGGACGAGAAGGTCTTTCTGAGCGCATAGAAATCCTGGCTGAATCGTCGATGCCGAGCCCATGAGCACCGTCCCGATCCTCCCTCCGAAAATCGAGCCCGGGTCGCTCGGCTTGGCGTTGACGATTTCGGGAACGAGGTAGGCATCGGATCGCCCGAGCCGCATGATCCAGTCCAGAAAACCGAGGTCGATCAGCATTTGCGAGATCGGGACGATCCGCGTTGCCTCGTCCGTCTTTCCCTGTTGGTCGACATCCCAGCACAGCCGCAGGCAATGAACGCCGTTCTTCAGGACCAGATCCCGCCGGCGCAGTTGCAGCACCTCGGTCACACGGGTGCCCATGGTCAGCAGGATCAGCGGAACCCAATAGATCGCGTCGCGGCTAAGAAACTTGCCAGGCATGGCGCGGCGCCCCTTGTGAGATCCGCGATAGAGCGGCGAGGTCAGAAGGGTCTTCAGGTGCGCATCGTCCCAACGGTCGCGCTCCTTGGGCTGGGTGGCGCGCAGGTAGATCGGGTTTTCCTTCTGGCGCTCCTCGGTGTCGCGCGCCACGAGACGGTCGAGGGACCGGTAGTCCATGATCCTGGTCTTGCCGTTGTAGCCCAGCTCCTTCTCCGCGGCGCGGAGAATTCTGTGTATCCCGTCCAGATGGCGCTTCAGGTTGGTGACCGTCACCCGTGGCACCAGGCGGTCGACGAGACGGGCCCGCCGGTCGGCTTCCGAGAGGTCCGGATCGGCGGCAAGTTCGTCGAAGACGTGCTGGTCTCGCTCGTCGGCCTCGCGGATTTCGTCGAGCTTCGACTTGACCGCCCCGTCGGATGTGAACCTGTTCTTGCCATGCGCCTTGCCGTGTGTCTTCGGCAAGCGGCTGAGGGTCCGCATCAGGTCGGGAAGCTGTCCCTCGAGATCCTCGAGCGGGACGTCGCCCAGAAACTCCGCGACCAGGCGCCCCGTGGTTTCGGTTTTCTTCCGCATCTCGGGCGTCGCGTGTTCGCAGGCAGCCGTCACCGCGTCCGAGAGCCGGATGAGCGGCGCGACCTCGCCGTTCGGTTTGGTAGCGACGCCGTGCTGCCGCAGTGTGTCTGCCACGGCGATGCAGGGGTCTTCGCAGAATTCGTGCACATCCAGTTCGGCCTCGCGGAGCTTCACCAGTGCAGATGTCGCAGAGCGGGCGAGGGCCGGTGGCGGCGGGTCGGCGACGGTGACGCCGAGCGTGTCGGCGGCCCCGTCCACACGAGCGGCGACCGCGTGAAGGACCTCTGGCGGATCTCGTTGCGCAAGGATCGAAGGTCATCGTGAAGTGCCAGGATCAGGCGCTTCGGGATCTGGCGACGGCGCGTCGGCATCGGCGATGATCCGCGCCGCTTCCTTGCGCACCAGTTCGCGCACGATGCGCCCGGCATCTGCGTTGGGTTGACCGAGCCGTTCGTGCTTCACCTGCGCCTCCAGATCGATGATGGCCGATACCAGCCGGGCTCCACGCCTGTGCGCGACGGCGGGGTCCGAGGTTCGCAGCGAAAACGCCCAGAACTCCGGGGCGCCTTCATGCACGAGCTCCGTTAACGCCCGCTTTCTGAAATGGAAAAAGCGGCCGCGGAGCTGGATGCAGTAGCCGGTTCCGGCACGCCGCGCGCGGCGTCGGACAGGGGGCGCGGACGACCGCGTGCGACGGGCTTGTGATACAGGCTGTGATACACGACCAGAGGGGGCGCGGCGATTCGAACCCGACGGACGGGCGTCCATCGTTGATTTCATTGGATTTTTTGGGTGTCATGGCTGGGGTGGTAGGATTCGAACCTACGGTACACGGTACCAAAAACCGATGCCTTACCACTTGGCTACACCCCAGCAGTGCCGCGCTAATTAGTCCGGGTGGGCGCGTGGCGCAAGACCCCAATTGCCTGAAAATTGTTACCGAAACGCGGTGGTTTCTTGCGGCAGCAATACCGATTGACGCGTTCGCACAGGACGTTCGTGACGGTGACGCACGTGCAAGCCACGGTCGTGGAACACGAGCCCCGCGCCTACGATACGGCACGAATTGGCAGGTCCCGGTGTGCATGCGTTTCCCGTTCCAGCGGAAAGCTGCTGTGCAATTCTTCGTCGGGCTCGGCCGTGACCGACTGTGCCTCGACGCCTGTCGGGTCCTGGGCGAACACATCCTACAGCGGCAACCGGCACAGCGCGCTGTATGGACATTCAGTCCCGCACCTCGTCGGGATCGACACCCCAGAGTGCGGATTTTTCCGCCCACCCGCGATAGCCACCGGATTTCACCCGGCACCACAGCTGGTTGCATTCGTCCAGTTCGGCGATGACGCCGATTTCGAGCGCGGCGACGACGGGTGTGGATGGATCCGGCCGGTTGTAGAGCGGCAGCATGTCCTGTTCCACCAGCACCGTGCGATGCCGGAAAGCAGCGAGTAATGCACCCAGCCGCCCACGCCGTCGCGGTCCTCGACCCGGCGCCAGTGGCCATGTTCGGCGGTGATCCGCAGCGGCATGTCGCGGCGCTTGAAGACCCAGTCGATGCGGTGGGCTGAGCGACGGGCCGCGCCGGACGTTGCTTTCGGCGGCCTTCATCGACACGAAGCGCGGCAAGGGGCAGGTTGGTCACCGGACCGCGGTCGCCGGCCGCAGCCAGCGTCGCCACCAGAAGTCACCACGAATGCCAGCGCGATACCGCCCGTACGTTTCACCATGCTTGCCTGACTGCCCGGCCACCGCGTTTTGCCGGCGAGGGGTTCTTGTGCCGCTCCTGCCTTGGGCCACCATGACAGCGCGATCCTGTCGTAAAAGAGCAGAGGGATTCATCCATGTCAAAAGCCGCCCTGAGTGTTGTCGTAACGCGACGGTTGCCGGAGGAGGTGGAGGCGCGGCTGTGCGAACTGTTCGACGTGACGCTCCGCGAAGACGACGAGCCGATGACCCGGGCCGAACTCGGAGAGGCGATGCGCGCCGCCGACGTGCTGGTGCCGACCATGACCGACAAGATCGACACGCGCTGATCGGGCAGGCGGGCGACCGGCTGAAACTGATCGCGAATTACGGCGCCGGGGTCGATCACATCGACGTGGCGACGGCGCGGCAGCGCGGCATCCTGGTGTCGAACACGCCCGGCGTGCTGACCGACGATACCGCCGACATGGCGATGGCGCTGATCCTCGCCGTCACGCGCCGCATTCCCGAAGGCCTGGCGATCGATGCAGACGGGCAATGGAGGGCTGGGCGCCCACGGCCTTGCTGGGCGGGCGCGTCGGCGGGCGGCGGCTGGGCATCCTCGGCATGGGCCGGATCGGCCAGGCGGTCGCGCGGCGCGCGCCGCCTTCGGCATGCAGGTCCATTACCACAACCGCCGGCGCCTGCGCTCCGGAGACCGAGGAGGAGCTGGGCGCGCGCTACTGGGAAAGCCTGGACCAGATGGTGGCGCGGATGGATGTGATCTCGATCAACTGCCCGCACACGCCCTCGACCTTCCATCTGATGAATGCGCGGCGGCTGAAGCTGATGAAGCCGGACGCCGTGATCGTGAACACCTCGCGCGGCGAGGTGATCGACGAGAACGCGCTGACCCGGATGCTGCGCGCGGCGAGATCGCGGGCGCGGGGCTCGACGTCTATGAGACCGACGATGCCAATCCGCGACTGCGCGAGCTGTCGAACGTGGTGCTGCTGCCGCATATGGGATCGGCCACGCGGGAAGGGCGGATCGAGATGGGCGAGAAGGTGATCATCAACATCAAGACCTTCGACGACGGGCACCGCCCGCCGGATCAGGTCGTGCCGTCGATGCTGTGACCCTGCCGGTCGGCGTGCTGGCCGGCAATATGCTGAATTGCGGATATGCCAAAGGAGATGTCATGCGCCGAACCAGTCTGATCCTGTCCCTGCTGCTGGCCGCGCCGGCCGCGGCCCAGCAGGCCGCAGATGCCGTGGCTCCCGAGGCCGCAACCTCCGGCCAATTCGAGGCCATATCGCCTGAAGTCGAGGCCGCCCTGCAGGCCAAGGCCGAAGGCAGGCCGGTGGAGGCCGACAACTGGATGGTCGCCGCCGCCAACCCGCACGCGGTGCAGGCGGGGGCGCGAGGTGCTGCGCGCGGGCGGCACGCGCGGCGGATGCGTTGGTGGCCGTGCAGGCGGTGCTGGGGCTGGTGGAGCCGCAAAGCTCGGGGCTGGGCGGCGGCGCGTTTCTGGTCTGGTACGACGCCGAAAGCGGTGAGTTGACCACGCTCGACGGCGCGCGAAACGGCGCCGCTGGCCGCCACGCCGCAGCTTTTTCAGGACGGCGAGGGCGAGCCGCTGGAATTCTTCGATGCGGTCGTCGGCGGACGGTCGGTCGGCGTTCCGGGCACGCCCGCGCTGCTGCGAGGCAGCACACGCGCTGGGGCACGCAGGAGTGGGCGGGCCTGCTTGCAGCCGCGCGATGGACCTTGCCGAAGACGGCTTCGCCGTCTCCCCGCGGCTGGCCGGACTCGTCGCCGAGGATGCCGAGCGCGCTGGCGCGCTTTGCCGGCGACGGCGCGACTATTTCCTGCCCGGCGGCGGAGCCGCTGCAAGGCGGGCGAGACGCTGAAGAACCCCGCCTATGCCAGACACGCTGCGAATCGATGGCTCAGGACGGCGTCGGCGCCTTCTACACTCAGGAGGCGGGATCGCGCGGACATCGTCCGACACGGTGCGGAACGCGCGCCGGCAATCCCGGCGTGCCTCGACGCGTGGGACCTGGCGCTTTACCGGGTCAAGGAACGGCCGGCGGTCTGCGCGCCCTACCGCGCGCACGAGGTCTGCGGCATGGGGCCGCCCTCCTCGGGCGCGCTTGCGGTGGGGCAGATCCTGGGCGTGCTGGAGGGGTATCGATCTGGGCGCATCGGGCCCGACAGCCCCGAGGCCTGGCGCCTGATCGGCGACGCCTCGCGGCTCGCCTTCGCCGACCGGGGCCGGTACGTGGCCGACAGCGATTACGTGCCGGTGCCGGTGGAGGGCATGCTGGACCCCGACTATCTGCGCGGACGCGCGCGCGAACTGCTGCAGGGCGACGATGGCCTGGAGGAGGTCGACCCGGCGCAGCCGGAATTCGATCATGCGCTGCTCTGGGCGGACGACGAGCGCGATCGAACTGCCCTCGACCTCGCATATCTCCATCGTGGACACGTTCGGCAACGTCGCTCGTCGATGACCACCACGATCGAGAACGCCTTCGGCTCGCGCCTGATGGCGCGCGGGTTCCTGCTGAACAACGAACTGACCGATTTCTCCTTTCGCCAGCCACGAGGACGGCGTGCCGATCGCCAACCGGGTGGAGCCGGGCAAGCGGCCGCGCTCGTCCATGGCGCCCACGATCGTGATGAAGGACGGCGCGCCGGTGCTGGCGGTCGGCTCGCCCGGCGGCAGCCGGATCATCGCTATGTCGACGAATGCGATCATCGCCCATCTCGACTGGGGCATGGACGTGCAGCAGGCCGTGGCGCTGCCCCATGCGGTGAACCGCTTCGGCACCTACGACATCGAGGAGGGCACAGGCATCGCAGGACTGCAACCGGCCTTGACGGAGATGGGCTTCGAGGTCGAGGTGCGGCGCGCTGACTTCCGGTCTGCACGCGATTGCAATCGGCGACGGCTGCGCGGCGGCGCCGATCCGCGCCGCGAAGGCATCGCGCTAGGCGAGTGAGAGCCGACCGTATGGCCGCAAGGGGAGGAAAGCAAGATGGGTGAAGTCACGATACTGACGCGCAACGAGGACGGGATCGGCACGGCGCTGGGCGTTCTGAAACAGCATTCGGCGAGCCGGTTCCAGACCGGCCAGGCGATGCGCGAGCAGCACGGGCACACGACGACCTGGCTCGCCGAACCAGGCGCCCGATGCGGTGGTCTTCCCGACCTCGACCGAGGAGGTGGCGCGAGGTCGTCAAGATCTGCGCCGCAACACAAGGTGCCCGTGATCGCCTTCGGCACCGGCACCTCGCTCGAGGGCCACGTGAACGCACCGGCGGGTGGGGTCTCGCATCGACATGATGCAGATGGACAAGGTGCTGGCGGTGCAATGCCGGCGATCTGGACTGCCGTCGTGCAACCCGGCGTCACGCGCGAGGCAGCTCAACACCCATCTGCGCGACCAGGGGCTGTTCTTTCCCATCGACCCGGGAGCGAATGCGTCGCTGGGCGGGATGACCGCCACGCGCGCGTCGGGCACCAACGCGGTGCGCTACGGCACGATGAGGGACAATGTGATCTCGCTGCGAGGCGGTGATGGCGGACGGCCGCGTGATCCGCACCGGCGGCGCGCGCCAAGAAGACCTCCGCCGGCTACGATCTGACGCGCCTGTTGGTCGGATCCGAGGGCACGCTGGGCCTCATCACCGAGATCACGCTGCGCCTGCAGGGCATTCCGGAAGCGATCAGCGCGGCCCGCTGTTCCTTCCCCTCCGTCCGACGCTGCCTGCGAAACGGTGATGGCAGGTGATCCAGTACGGCATGCCGGTCGCGCGGATCGAATTGCTGGACGCGCTGCAGGTCAAGGCCGTCCAACGCCTATTCCAAGCTGGACCTGCCCGAGACAGCCGCTGCTGCTGCTGGAATTTCATGGCTCCGAGGCGGGCGTGGTCGAACAGGCGGAGATGTTCGGCGCGATGGCCGAGGAGCATGGCGGCGAAGGCTACACCGCCACCACCTCGACCGAAGAACGCAACAAGCTCTGGCAGGCGCGGCACGACGCCTACTGGGCGCAATTGCAGCTCCGGCCCGGCGCGCGCGGCATGGCCACGGATGTCTGCGTGCCCATCTCGCGGCTGGCGGACTGCGTCGGCGCGGCGCAGGACAAGCTGCAGGAGATGGGCTTTCTGCGCCCATCGTCGGCCATGTCGGGCGACGGCAATTTCCACACGCTGCTGCTCGTCGACACGGACAATCCGGAGGAACTGAAGAAGCGCGGACGAATTCGTCGGCTGGCTCAACGACCTCGCGATTTCCATGGACGGCACCTGCACCGGCGAGCACGGGATCGGGCAGGGCAAGAGGCCCTATCTCGTCCGGGAGCTGGGGCCGGCGACCGATTTCATGGTCGACGATCAAGCGCGCGCTGGATCCCGACAACATCCTGAACCCCGGCAAGATATTGGCCCTCTGAGGCCGGTGAACACCGGAGGTCCCACGCGGGAGGTGATGTTGACACGCGAGGGGTGCTGCAGCCCGACCGGAACTACTCTCGCGGGCGGTATGGCGTGATCGCATCCGCCCCCGGGAACCAAACGAATTCTGAAACGCTGTCTCTCACACAAGCAAGGAACATACCATGATTGAACTCATCCTCATTCTTCTCGTCGTCGCCGCCATCGCTGCATTTCTGGGCATGGGGCGGCTCTCCGGTTTGGCGCTGAACGGTGCCAAGATTCTCGTCGTCATCGCGTTGGTGCTGTTCTTGCTGGTCATTCTGGGCGTCGTTGCCATCGCCTGATCGCGGCGGCCGGCGCGCCTTGAATGCGCACGGACGGCCGATTCTGACCTGAGTGGCCGTGGACTTCTTGGCCCAAGCCGTCAGGCCCGATGCTGACCTCAGGGCAGGTGAAGTCCGCGCTGTGGGCATGCGTCGTTTTTGGCTGTCCTTGCGTCGGCCTGCTTTCGCACGGCCGTCGCGATGGTCCTACACACTCTGCCAACGGGTAGCAGAGGATTCGGGACCATGAAAACGCATGTGAAGGCACTGGTTGTCGGCGGCGGGGCCGTCGGAGCGTCCATCGCCTATCACCTGGCTCGCGCGGGCTGGGCGGATGTGATGCTGCTGGAGCGGGACGAGCTGACCTCCGGCTCGACCTGGCACGCCGCCGGGCTGCTGCCGCTCTTCAACATGGGCTATGCCACGAGCTGGATCCACGACTACTCGGTGAAGTTCTACAAGACGCTGGAGGAGGAGACCGGGCTCAACGCCGGTTTCTACGTCGTGGGCAACCTGCGCATGGCGCAGACCGACGCGCGGATGGACGAATACATGCTCTATGCCGCCACCGCCGAGACGGTGGGCGTGCCCTTCGAGTGGCTGAGCCCCGGCGCAGATCAAGGAGCGCTGGCCGCTGGTGCGGCACCGAGGATCTGAAGGGCGCGATCTATCACCCGACCGATGGCTACATCAATCCCGCGGACGTGACGCAGGCGATGGCCAAGGGCGCCCGGCAGCGCGGCGTCACGATCGAGCGCAAGTGGCAGGTCGACGGCTATCACTGGACCGGCGACCGATTGGGACGTGACCTGCACGAAGATGGTCGAGAAGGGCGGCAACCTGGTGCCTCCGAAGAGCAAGTGGTGATCCCTGCCGAACACGTCGTGACCGCCACCGGCAACCACGCGCAGCGCACCGCGCGGCTGCTGGGCATCAAGATTCCCGCGATCCCAGTAGAGCACCAGTACATCGTCACCGAGCCCGATCCGGCGCTGGTCGAATGGCGCAAGGACCATCCCGAGCATCCCGTTCTGCGCGATGCCGATGCCAAGTGGTACGTGCGCGAGGAGCGCGGCGGCTGGATCCTCGGGCCCTACGAGCGCAACGCGCCCGCGCGCTTCCTCTATGACGTTCCGGAGAGCTTCCGCGCCGACCTCTTCCCGCTCGACCTGGAGCGGATCGAGGAGGAGTACATGTCCATGATCCACCGGATTCCGACCTCGGAGGAGGTGGGGCTCAAGGACGATTACAACGGCCCGATCTGCTACACGCCGGACGGCAACCCGCTGGTCGGCCCCGCGCCGGGGCTGCGCAACATGTGGCTGGCGGAGGGGTTCTCCTTCGGGATCACCGCCGCGGGCGGCACCGGGCACTACCTCGCGCAGATGATGGTCGAGGGCGAGGCCGAGATCGACATGGCCGCCTCGACCCCAAGCGGTTCGGTCGCTGGATCACCACCGAATATGCCGCGCGCAAGAACGAGGAGGCGTATGACCACGTCTTCATCCTCCACCACCCCGACGAGGAGCGCCCGGCCTGCCGTCCGCTGCGCACCGGCGCCCGGCCTATGACCGGCAGAAGGCGCTGCGGCGCGCAGTTCGGCTGCGTCAACGGGTTCGAGCGGCCCAACTACTATGGCCCCAAGGATGCGCCCGAGAGTTTCGACCATGACGCGCGCAGCTTCCGCCGCGGCGGCTGGTGGCAATACGCGGTCGATGAGGCCAAAGCGATCCGGGAGGGCGTGGGCCTGATCGACGCCACCGCCTTCACCAAGCATCTGGTGCGGGGGCCGGGTGCGACCGCGTTCCTGGATTGGTTCACCTGCAACAAGCTGCCGAGCGTGGGCCGGATCAACCTGACCTACGCGCTGACCGAGGCAGGAACCACGCGGACGGAATACACGATCGTTCGGCTGGCGGAGAACGAATACTACCTGATCTCGGCCGGCGCGCTCACCGCCTATGACGGCGATTTCCTGCGCAAGGCCGCCGAGGACAGGATGGGCGAATTCGGCTGGATCGACATCCACGACGTGACCACGCAATGGGGTGTCTTCGCCCTCGCCGGCCCGAAATCCCGCGACGTGCTGAAAGAGATCGTGAAGGACGCGGACCCCGACACGGTGCTGGGCAACAAGCGCTTTCCCTGGCTCTCCATGCGGAACATCGAACTGGGCATGTGTCCGGTGCGCGCGATCCGCGTGGCCTATACCGGCGAGCTCGGCTGGGAACTGCATCACCCGATCGAGATGCAGAATTACCTCTGGGACCAGCTCATGGCGGCTGGCGAGACGCACGGGATGAAACTGGTGGGCGCGCGGGCGCAGAACTGGCTGCGGCAGGAGAAATCCTACCGCGCCTTCGGCAACGAGCTGGGCCGGGACGCGACGCCGCTGGAGGCCGATCTGCCGCGCTTCGTGGATCTGTCGAAGGAGTTCCATGGCAAGGCCAGACTGGAGGAGACCGGCATCCGCGTCGAAATGCGTGACGCTGCTGATAGACGGGCCGGACGATGCCGATCCCTGGGGCCGCGAGGCGCTCTATGATGGCGACACGCGGGTCGGACGGCTGACCTCAGGCGGTTACTCGGTGGCGTTCGGCAAGTCGATCGGCATGGGCTATGTCAAGCCGGAGCATCGCGGTGCCGGGCACCAGGCTGAAGGTGCGGATGCAGACGAAGCTCTGGGATGCCGAGATTGTGGAGGACAGCCCCTACGATCCGAAAAACGAGGCCATCCGCAAGGACGGTTGAGGCAGTCGCGCTGCCACGTCGCCGCGCATGACGACTGGGCGAGCAGGCCGGCGGTTGGCTCGAATGCAGAGGGCGGCCAGTGATGCCGCCCTTCCAGCGTCTTGCGTGAGGGTCGCCGTTTCAGCCGGCAGTCTGCGTCCGCCTCCGCATCACGCCGAAAGCGCCGATTCCCGCCAGAAGCAGTAGACCTCCGGCCGGCAGTGGAACCGCTGAAATCGACACGTTGTCGATCAGCGCACCGCAGTTTCCGCATCCGGCATACTGTGACCCGCCGGTCGCGCCGAAGAAAAGGCGGACAGCCGAGTTGAGTAGTGAGTTTGAAACTCCCGGTCACTTCGGTCCAGACACCGTGCGGGTAGCTTGCATTGGGCGCACCGTTGATGGCGCCCGACAACAGGGTGCTGCCGTTGGAGATCGAATAGATCATGTCATTCGTTGAGGTCGACAGATCGTTCACACGCGGGCTGTACCAGAAGCTCAGCAGATAGCGCCCGGCCGTCAAAGCAATGTCCTGGTAGATCCCGGCATCCTGGTTGGTGTCCAGCTCGGCGTAGTAATCGCCGTCCTGCGCGTCGATGCTGCCCAGAGTTTTTGCGGACTGCACTTCCACATTGGGATCGCCGGTCCATCCGGGAATATTACTGAAATGGTTCCAACCACTTCCGTTCAGCGTACCGGCACCGATATCCTCGAAGCTCCCATTCTGTACGGTTGAGGCTGTTGCGCCGCTGGCAATGCTTGCGGCCATTACAGCTGCTGCCAGAAATTTAATGTACATCACATCGTCCTTACCAATTACTACGCTGGCTTTTGCCAGAGTTCGAAAGCATGCCAGAAAATCGGTACGGCGGGTTTTGAGACTTGAGTAACGTCACGTAATTCGCGTCAAGGTAGCGACGGGTGTGTGAGTGAGCATGTCTTGTGGAAACAATGTGTCGCGCCAAGCCGCATTGGTGACCGCACGTCGGCGAGGCAAATCTGCACGACGAATCGCAGCATCCTCATCCAGCTATCGCGCGCGTCTTGCGAGCCAGGCTTGCCATTCGACGTTGGTGCCGTTGAAGACGTTGATGTCCACGTCACCCGGCGTGCCGGGCAGGGTGCCGGTGGCCGTATACTGCCAGAAGCGCCAGGGCTGGTTGTCGTATGCCTCATCCGGCCGCCGTGCCGTGGCGCGCAACCAGAATTCCTCGCGCCGCATCGCGGACAGGCCCGCATCCTCGTAGAATTGCGGCGTGGTGTAGATTATCGGGCGCTGGCCGTAATGCGCCTCCACCAGGTCGAGCCAGATCCGCATCTGGCGCCGCACCTCCGCCCCCGGCGGGCGGATCCGGCAGGTGGGCGAGAACGGGTTCCATTCCATGTCGAGCACAGGCGGCAGGCTGCCGGCGCTGCGCGGCACGTTCCGGATGAAGAACCGTGCCTGCTCCTCGGGCGGCGTGCAGAAATAATAGAAGTGATAGGCCCCGCGCCGGATCCCGGCCTGCGCGGCGCCGCGCCAGTGATCCTCGAACATCGGATCCTCGAGGTCGCCGCCTTCGGTCGCCTTGATGAACGCGAACTCGATTCCGACCGCCTTGGCGCGGGGCCAGTCCACGAACTTCTGGAACCGCGCGGCATCCATGCCCCGCACCGGGTAGCGGGAGGGCGGGCGACCCTTGAAATCCACCGGATCGCGGTCGCCGATGACCATGGGGCCGATCGGCCCGGACGGCCGCTCCGACCCGCAGGCCGACAGGAGCACCAGCGCGAAGGCGAGGAGGATGCGGATCATTGGGGAACCTTTGCGCGTGGGGGTTGAGCGACGGTATATCTGGGCGCGATCGGATCGCGGATTTGCGGTTCGCGCAGGAGAGCCCGCCGGACAGGACTCACCTGAAACGCGCCGGCGACAACGCGGCCACGATGTCCTGCGGCAGGTCCGGCGCATTCCCGACGGCCAACGCTGCGACGAGCGCCGACGCGGCCGGTGCGGTCTGGAAGCCGTATCCGCCCTGTCCGGCGGACCAGACGAACGCGGGCATCGGTGGGATCCGGTCCCAAAACAAGCGTGTGGTCGGGGGCAAAGGTGCGCAGCCCCGCCCAGATGGCTGTCGGGCGCGTCACCTCCTCGGTCACGAAATCCTGGTACTTCGCGAAACCTTCGGCCAGAACAATGTCGTCGGGCCAGGCATCCATGGGATCCATCGGATCCTCGTCCGCCGGGGACACGATGAGTTGCCCCGCATCCGGTTTCGCATACCAGGTCTCGCCCGCGCCGAAGAACATCGGCCAGCGCGACACGTCATGCCCGCCCGGCGCCGCGATCCGGGCCATGGAGCGGCGGTAGGGGATGAGCCCGATCGGGTCCAGCCCGGCCATGACGGCGATCCGATCGGCCCAGGGGCCGGCGGCGTTCACCAGTACCTTGGCCGTCGCCGTCTGCCCGCCGGCCGTCACCTCCCAGCCATCGGGCGTGCGCGTGATGGCGGAGACGGCGGCGCCGCTGCGCAACTCGCCGCCGTTCGACCGGATGATGCGGACGAAATCCTGCAGCAGGCGGTCGGTGTCGATATCCTCCGGCGTCGGATGGTAGGCCACGCGCGCGATGTGGTTCGTGTTCAGGATCGGGACCATGGCCGCGGCTTCGGCGGGCGTGATCTCGTCGCAGCCGATCCCGGCCAGATCTTCGTCGAACGCAGCGTGCTCCGTCTCCGCGCCCAGCAGCAGGAACCCGCGCGGCGTGAGATACCCGCCATCCCCTGCGCTCCGGTAGTAATCTTCGCTCGCGCGGCTGAGGGCCTTGACCGCCGCGTTGCCATAGCTCGGCTCCCAGAGCGCCGCCGACCGCCCGGACGCATGGTAGCCGAAGGCGGGTTCGGATTCGAACAACAGGACGCGGCCGTGTTCGGAGAGCCGGGCGCCCGCCGACAGGCCCGCCACGCCGCCGCCTATGACGATGAAATCGGTCATGTCTCCTCGGTTCGGTCGGTGGCCGCAGCGGGCGCCGGCATCAGCGACTCGACATCTCCGCGTAAAGCTCCGGCTGCAAGGGTCAGATCCAGCGCCGCGAGCGACGGCGCGAGTTGCGCGCGGCTCCGCGCCGACAGGATCGGTTGCGCCCCGAACGGTCCCGCCGCGACCCATGCCACGGCCAGTGTCGCCGGGTGCAGCCCCTCCCGCCGGGCCAGCGCGGCCAGGCCCGCGGCCGCGTCCTGCATCGCTTTCTGCCCGTAGCGGCTTGCGTACCGTTCATCTTCGGTCAGGCGCCCCGTGCCGCCCTCCGCATACTTGCCGGTGAGGAGCCCGCCACCCAACGGCGAATAGGTGCAGGCGGCAATGTCCTGATCGGCACACATGGGCAGGATCTCGACCTCCGCCTGGCGCTTCACGAGATTGTACATCGGCTGCACGGCGTCGATCCGCGTGCCGAACTCCGCCGCGATGGCCTGCGCCTTCATCACCTGCCAGGCGGCGAAATTGCTGAGTCCGATATGCCGGATCTGCCCGGCGGACTGGAACTGGGCGAAGGTCTCGATCGTCTCGCGCAGGTCCGTCGCGGGATCGAAGCGGTGGAGGTAGAGCAGGTCCACCTGGTCCAGCGCCAGCCGCTGCCGCGATTGCTCGAATTGGGCGACGAGGTTGTCGCGGCCCGCCCCGCCGGAATACCCGACCTTGGTCGCGACGAAGACCTCTTCCCGCACCGGAGCGATCAGCTTCCCGAGGATCTCCTCCGCCCGGCCATCGGTATAAACCCAGGCCGTGTCGAAATGCGCGATCCCCCTTGCGCGCGCGTCCTCCAACATCGCCTGTGACGCGCTTTCATCTGCCCGGCCGCCGAATTGCATGGTACCGAAGGCATGCGGGCGCAGAGGAACGCCGGAAAATGTGCAAAGGCGGGTCATGCGCCAAGGGATGGCATGGCCCCGAAGCGGTGGCAACGGGAGACGGTGGGATGGCGGATGGTTTCGAGGCGATGGTGGATGACGCGCGCAGTTTCTTCGCGGGGTTGGAGAAGAACAACTCGAAGGACTGGTTCAACCCGCGCAAGGCCCAGTACGAGGCGGAGATCGCCAGACCCGCCAAACTCTTCGCCGACCTCATCGCCGAGGACCTGTCCCGCACCACCGGCCGCACCCACGCCGCCAAGATCTTTCGCATCTACCGCGACGTGCGGTTTTCCAAGGACAAGACGCCGCTCAACGCGCATCTGCATATCCTGTGGTCGGATCCCGCGGGTGACGCGCTGACGCCCGCGTGGTTCTTCGGGCTCGCTCCCGGCTACTTCATGTTGGGGGCCGGAATCATGGAGCTGCAGGGCGCTGAGCTCGCGCGTTTTCGCGCTCATGTCGATGCCAACGGCGATGAGTTACAGGCCGCGCTCGATAGGGCCGAAGCTCGCGGTGTGACCATTTCGGATTGGGGACCGGAGCCGCTGAAACGCGTCCCCAAGCCTTACGACGCAGATCATCCGCACGGCGATCTGCTTCGACGCCGCGCCCTCGCCGTGAATGTCGAGATGGCGCAGAACTGGCGCTACATCGGGCTGGTCGCGGCGGTCAATCGCCGGATCGACGATCTGCGTCCGGTGGTCGAGGCCATGTCGCCCTGAGTCCACGCCCTGGGTCCACTGCCGCGCACAGCAAAGGTCAGGTATTCCAGACCTACACTCCTGCGTTAACGCGGCGTAAAGTTATTTCATGGGCGCAAGGAGTGATTGAGATGTACTTCAAGTCTATTCGAGAGATTATTGACGGAAAGCAATTCGTGGCAGTTACGCCAGACATGACACTGGAGACTGCCAGTGACCTCATGCTGGAGCATCGGACATCCGCCACGCCGGTACTGCTTGAGGGGGAACTGGTCGGTATCCTCACCGAACAGGACATCCTGCGGCATGTCTCGCAGTGTGGCGGGTTCGCGACGTCCAGGGTGGCCGAAGCCATGACCCGGCACGTGGTCAGCATCGAGACGCGCAGCAGCATTCCCGACGCGTTCGTGCTGATGCAGACAAGTGGCTGCAATCGGCTTCCCGTGGTCGATCTGGGGGGCAAGGTCGTCGGTCTGCTGTCGTCCGACGACATTCCGTTCGAATACAAGTCAATGTCCGCCAGCTATGTCGCATGGCGCTGCACCATGGCCGCGGAATAGGTGACGCCGCGTTCGCGACCCTGTCGATAACCAGTGGTGTTTTTCGGTAATTGGTGAAAAGGCCCCGCTCATCCCGGCGGGGCCTTGTCGTTGACAATGATGTGACGGTCGCAGGGCGGCGTCTATTCCGGGATATCGCCTTCGATTCCCTCGACATAGAAGTTCATGCCGAGCAAGCGTTCCGTCATCGGCTGTTTCACCTTCGGCAAGCCACGCGGTGCCGTCCTTCTTGTTGATCGGTCCGGTGAAGGGGTGGTATTCGCCGTTCGCGATCGAGTCGCGCAGTGCGATCGCCTCCTCCCTGACATCCGCCGGAACGGCATCCGTGATCTCGCCGATCTTCACCATGCCCGGACCGATTCCGTCCCAGGTGTCCGTGCTCTCCCACGTGCCGTCGATCACCGCCTGCACCCGGTCGATGTAGTAGGGCGCCCAGTTGTCGATGATCGAGGAGACGCGCGGCGTGGGCATGTACTCCGCCATGTCGGAGGCCTGACCGAAAGTGATGACGTTGCCCGCCTCCTGTGCTGCCGCCTGCGGTGCGGTCGAGTCGGTGTGCTGCAGGATCACGTCGGCGCCCTGGTCGATCAGGACCTTGGCGGCGTCGGCCTCCTTCGCGGGATCGAACCAGGTATAGGCCCAGACGATCTTGAACTGGACGTCCGGGTTGACCTTCTTGGCGTGGATGTAGGCGGAGTTGATGCCTCGGATCACCTCGGGGATCGGGTAGGACCCGATGTAGCCCACGATGTTCGACTCCGTCATCTTGCCCGCGATGTGCCCCTGAACCGCGCGCCCTTCGTAGAAACGGGCGGAGTAGGTCGACAGGTTGTCGGCGCGCTTGTAGCCGGTGGCGTGCTCGAACTTCACGTCCGGGAACTTCTGGGCGATGTTGACGGTCTGGTCCATGTAGCCGAATGAGGTGGTGAAGATCAGGTCGGCACCGTCGAGCGCCATCTGCGTCATGACGCGTTCGGCATCCGGACCCTCCGGCACGCTCTCGACGTAGACGGTCTCGACCTGGTCGCCGAATTGCTCCTCGACCGCGAGGCGGCCCTGGTCATGTTCGTAGGTCCAGCCGCCGTCCCCCACGGGACCGACATAGACGAAGCCGACCTTGACGGGATCGTCCTGTGCCAATGCTGCGGTCGCCAGGCCCAGCGTGACGGCCGCGCCGGCGAGAAATCTGGTGAATGTCATAGGTGTTCATATCCCCGGTTTATTGGCCTCATTGCGAGGCATGGAAAATGCGGCCAAGCGAGGCAGGCGCCCTGGACTTGTCCGCGGAAAGAAGGACCAGCACCACGATCGTGATGATGTAGGGCGACATTGCCAGATACTCGACGGGGATGGCAACGCCCGCCCCTTGCAGATTCAACTGGAGCTGGGTGATGCCGCCGAACAAATAGGCACCCAGCAGCACGCGCCACGGCTTCCACGACGCGAACACAACCAGGGCGAGCGCGATCCAACCCACGCCGGCGGTCATGCCTTCGGTCCATTGCGGCACCCGGATGAGCGAGATATAGGCGCCGCCCAAGCCGGCGAGGGCGCCGCCGAAGAGGATCGCGAGGACACGGACCCGCACCACCTTGTAGCCCAGCGCATGGGCGGCGTCATGGTTCTCGCCGACGGCCCTGAGCACGAGGCCGGAGCGGGTGAATTTCAGGAACGCCCAGACAAGTGCGACGAGAAGCAGCCCGATATAGAGCATCACGTCGTGCTGGAAGAGGATCCGGCCGATCACCGGAATGTCGGCCAGCGGGCCGAAATTCACGTCCGCCGTCCTGGGCGGCTTCACCCCGACATAGGACTGGCCCAGCAGCGAGGACAGGCCCAGGCCGAAGAGCGTGAGCGCCAGACCGGAGGCCACCTGGTTGGCGAGCGTGATCTGGGTGAGGAACGCGAAGAGCAGCGACAAGGCCGCCCCGCCGACCGCGGCGGCGAGAAAGCCGAGGTAAGGCGAGCCGGTCTCCACCGCGATGGCAAAGCCGCAGATCGCGCCGGTGATCATCATCCCCTCGACGCCGAGGTTCAGCACGCCCGCACGTTCCGCGACGAGTTCTCCCGTCGCCGCGAGAAGGATCGGGGTCGCCGCGGACATCAGCGCGGCCAGCAGCAGGATCGGGGAGATGACGGAGAGATCCATCAGGCCACCTCCGCCCGGCCGATCTGCAGCCGGTAATTCGTGAAGAGGTCGATGGCGAGCAGGAAGAAGAGCAGCATCCCCTGGAAGACCTGGATGGCGGCCGCGGGCAGGCCGAGATTGGACTGCGCGATGTCGCCGCCGATATAGGTCAGCGCCATCAATCCCCCGGCGAGCAGGATGCCGATCGGGTTCAGCCGCCCGAGGAACGCCACGATGATCGCCGTGAAGCCGTAGCCGACGTTGAAGTCGATGGTGACCTGTCCCGCCGGTCCCGCAACCTCGAAGAGCCCGGCGAGACCCGCGAGCGCGCCGGAGGTGCCGAGGCAGAAGATCACGAGCCGGGTCGGATCGACGCCGGAGAAGGCGGCGGCGCGTGGCGCCTCGCCCGTCACGCGGATGGCGAATCCGAGGCGGTGGCGGGTCAGCAGGACATATGCGAAGATCACGGCGATCAAGGCCGCGACGACCCCCCAATGCATGCCGGTCCCGCCGAAAATCTCCGAATTATGCGCAGACGCGTATTGCTGCAGATTGCGGCTGCCGGGAAATCCGAAGCCTTCCGGGTTCTTCATCAGGCCCAGCGCCATGGAGGCCAGCAACTGCTCGGCGACATAGACCAGCATCAGCGAGACGAGGATCTCGTTGGTGCCGAACCGGGTCTTGAGCAGCGCCGGGATCATCGCCCAGGCCCAACCGCCCAGCGCGCCCGCGAAGACCATGATTGGAAAGATCCAGGCGGCCTCGAGCGGATAGAGCGCAAGCGCCACGCCCGCGCCGCAGAGCGCGCCGATGATGTATTGCCCCTCCGCCCCGATGTTCCAGATGCCCGCCTTGAAGCCGAGGCTGAGGCCGATGGCGATGAGCACGAGCGGCGCGCCTTTGACCAGCAGTTGCGGACGGTAGTAGAAGGCGTTCTTGCCGAAGAGCGGGTCCCAGAAGATCGTCACGATGGCGTCCACCGGGTTCTCGCCAAGTGCCGCGAAGAGCAGCCCGCCGAAGAAGATCGTGGCCAGAACCGCCAGCACCGGCGCGCCGTAGGACCAGCGTCGCGAGGGCTGCGGGCGTTTGACGAGCGTCATCATGTCGGGGCCCGAACGGAGCGGGCATTTTGCCCGCGCGCGATGGTTTGCGCCGCCTTCGACGGCGCGGGACCGAGAGGGGCGCTGCCCCTCTCGTGCTCTCCCCGAGGTATTTCACGACCCAAAGAAGGTGGGGCGGGCGGCAGGTCAGACATGGGCGACCTCCATGCCGTGGGCACCGCCGAGCATCAGGCCGACTTCTTCGATGGTGAGGCCGGCGGTATCGCGCGGAGCGGAGAGGCGGCCTTCGTTCAGCGCGGCGAAACGGTGGGAGATCTCCATCAACTCGTCCAGATCCTGGCTGATGGCGATGACCGCGGCACCATCCGCCGCGAGGTCCAGCAGCGCCTGGCGGATCGATGCCGCCGCGGAGGCGTCGACGCCCCAGGTCGGCTGGTTCACGACCAGGACGTCGGGGCGCTGCAGCACCTCGCGCCCGACCACGAACTTCTGCAGGTTGCCCCCCGAGAGCGACCGCGCGGCATTCGCCGGGCCCGGCGTGCGCACATCGAAGGCGGCGATGATTTCCTCGGCGAAGCTGCGCGCGCGGGACCAGTCGAGGAACCCGCCGCGTTCCAGCTTCTGCCGGATGGAGCCGGTGAGCATGGCATTCTCGGTCAGCGACATGTCGGGCGCCGCGGCATGACCCAGCCGTTCTTCCGGGGCCGCGAGAAGACCCTGCACGCGACGGGCGCGCGGGCCCTGCCGGCTGACGTCCTGGCCCTTGAGCCGGATCGACCCTGCGGGCGCCCGGCGCTCGCCCGAGAGGGCCGCCAGCAGTTCGTCCTGTCCATTCCCGGCCACGCCACCGATGCCCAGGACTTCGCCCTTGCGGACCTGCAGCGAGATGTCCCGCAGCGGCATGCCGAAGGCGCCCGGCGCGGGCAGCGAGAGGCCGCTGACCTCCAGTGCTGTTTCGCCGTCGCCGACAGCCTTGCCCACGGGAACCTTCAGGTCGCCGCCAACCATCATCTCCGCCATGGCGCGCGCGGTCGTCTCGCGCGGGGTGCAGGTCCCGACCACCTTGCCCAGCCGCAGGACCGTTGCGGCGTCGCAGAGCGTGCGGATCTCCTCGAGTTTGTGGGAGATGTAGAGGATCGCGGTGCCTTCGGCGGCAAGCTTGCGCAGGGTTTCGAAGAGGATCTTCACCTCCTGCGGGGTCAGGACGGAGGTGGGCTCGTCCATGATGAGGAGCTTGGGGTCCTGCAGGAGGCAGCGGATGATCTCCACCCGCTGTCGCTCGCCGGCGGAGAGGTTGCCGACCTGCCGGTCGGGGTTGAGCGGCAATCCGTATGTCTCCGAGACCTCGCGGATCCGCCCAGCCAGATCGCGCATCGGCGGCGGGTTCTCCATGCCGAGCGCGATGTTCTCCGCCACCGTCAGCGCGTCGAAGAGCGAGAAGTGCTGGAACACCATCGCCACGCCAGCCAGGCGCGCCGATCGCGGTTCGGGCGGGGCGAAAGGCTTGCCGCATCATCTCCATCCGGCCGCTGTCCGGCTTGACGAGGCCATAGATCATCTTGACCAGCGTGGACTTGCCCGCGCCGTTTTCGCCCAGCAGCGCGTGGACTTCCGACGGTGCGATCTGCAAGGACACGCCGTCATTGGCCACGACGCCTGGATAGGCTTTCGTCAGCCCGTCAAGCCGGATCAATGGCGTCGTCATCTGTCCCCGTCCCTTGTCGCGTCTTCATGCGCCTTGATCCTCAATAGCTGGGCCCCCACCCCCACGGCAATGGCTTGTGGGTGTTTGCCGAGGGCAGGATCGCCGATCGGGCAGGTGATGCGGTCGATTTGCGCGTTTTCGTGGCCCAGTGCTGCGAGGCGCGACCGGAATCGCGCCCACTTGGTCGCCGATCCGATCAGGCCGCAGAAGGCGAAGCCATGACGCAATGCCGCGTCGCAGATCTTGAGGTCGATGTCGTGGCTGTAGGTCAGGATCAGGTGGGCCGCATCGCGGGGGACCGGGGCATCACGCGCGGCGGATCGGCGGCGACGAGGGGTGCTACGGGCTCCGGCATCGGATGCGGGAACCGGTCGGGTGCGGTGTCGATCCAGGTGATGTCGAAATCGGGCAGGGGGGCCAGTGTGGCGACGATGGCGCGGCCCACATGGCCTGCGCCCCAGATCCAGAGCGGCTGGCCGGGTGGTGTTGAGACAGGCGTGCCTTCGGCGAAATCCAGCACGACGGTACCGCCGCAGCACTGGCCCATGGCGGGGCCGAGCGGCAGGGTCCGGCGCGCATGCGTCTCGCCGTTCGCCAGCATATTGTGGGCGATGCGCGTGGCTTCCCATTCCAGCGCCCCGCCGCCGATGGTGCCGTCCTGTCCATCCGCCCAGATTCGCATGGAAGCACCCGCCTCGCGCGGGACCGAGCCGCGGGTCTCTGCCACCGTGACTGTCATCCATCGGCTCATGACTGTCGGCTCATGACGGGGCACGGCCGCGCGCCCGGTCCACGGCGCGCAGCACCTCCTCGGGAGTCGCGGGCGCTTGCAGATCGGCGTAGTGGGGTCCGCACGCGGCCACCGCGTCGGAGAGCGCGAGGAAGGCGGAGATGCCGAGCATCAGCGGCGGCTCCCCCACCGCCTTCGAGCGGAAAATGGTGTCGACCCGATTCTCCGCCTCGTAGAGCGCGACGTTGAAGACCTCCGGCTGATCACCGAAAGCGGGGATCTTGTAGGTCGAGGGGGCGTGGGTCCGAAGCGCACATTTCTCGTCCCAAACGAGTTCCTCGGTCGTCAGCCACCCCGCGCCCTGCACGAATCCGCCTTCGATCTGGCCGATATCCAGGGCAGGGTTCAGCGATGCGCCTGCGTCGTGGAGGATGTCGACGCGGGTCATGCGGTTCTCGCCGGTGAGCGTGTCGACCAGAACCTCCGTCACCGCGGCGCCATGGGCGAAGTAGAAGAACGGGCGGCCCTGGCCGCGGATCCGGTCCCATTCGATGTCTGGCGTCTTGTAGAAGCCGGTCGCGGAGAGGCTCACGCGGGCGGTCCAGGTCATCGTTGCGGCCTCGGCGAAGGAGTAGTCCGCGCCTGGCGTCATCACGCGACCCTCGACGAAGCGGATCTCGCTTGGGTCGCACTGGTGACGTTCGGCCAGCACCCCGGCCATCCGATCGCGGATCTCGTCGCAGGCGGCCTTTACAGCCATTCCGTTCAGATCCGATCCGGAGGAGGCTGCGGTGGCCGAGGTGTTGGGCACCTTGCCGGTGTCGGTGGCGGTGATCTTGACCATCTCCAGCGGCACGCCGAAGCTTTGGGCGGCCACTTGCGCCACCTTCTGGAACAGTCCCTGTCCCATCTCCGTGCCGCCATGGTTCAGGTGGATCGATCCGTCCTGGTAGACGTGCACCAGCGCGCCCGCCTGGTTGAGATGGGTGAGCGTGAAGGAAATCCCGAACATGACCGGGTGAATAGGCGATGCCCTTGCTTCAGCACCGGGCTTTGCGCATTGAACGCCTCGACCGCCGTCGCGCCGGAGCGCGTAGTCACTGCTCTCCAGCAGCTGCTCCGTCATCTCGTTCAGCAGGAATCCTTCGACTGGCTGTCCGTAAGGCGTGGTCTGCGCCTTCGCCGAACCCTGCGTGGAGGAGGCGTAGAAGTTGCGTCGGCGCACTTCGGCCGGGTCCAAGCGTAGATGATGCGCGACATGATCCATCACGCGCTCCATCCCCAGCATGCCCTGCGGCCCGCCGAAGCCGCGGAAGGCGGTCGCGGACTGGGTGTTGGTTCGCAGCCGGTGGCTTTCGATCCGCATGTGTTCGAGATGATAGGCATTGCCCGCGTGCAGCATCGCCCGATCCGCCACCGGCAGCGACAGGTCCAGCGACCAGCCGCAGCGCGCGTAATGCAGGAACTCCAGGCCCAGGATGCGGCCGGTGTCGTCGAAACCGCAGCGGTAGTCGATCCGGAAATCGTGGCGCTTTCCGGTGATCAGGAAATCGTCGTCGCGGTCGTAACGCATCTTGCAGGGCCGGCCGGTGATCTGTGCGGCGACGGCACAGGCGACGGCGAGGTGATTGCCCTGGCTCTCCTTGCCGCCGAAGCCACCACCCATGCGCCGCGTCTCCACCCGCACGGAATGCATCGGCACGCCCAGCGCCTCGGCCACCTTGTGCTGGATCTCCGTCGGGTGCTGGGTCGAGGAATGGACCTGCGCGCCGCCGTCCTCGGTGGGCAGCACCAGCGCCGCCTGGCCCTCGAGGTAGAAATGCTCCTGCCCGCCGATCTCGATGCGGCCGTCGATCCGTTGAATCGCAGCGGTGATCGCGCGTGCTGCGTCACCCTTGGCGTAGATCCGCGGGCCATCTTCGAACCTGTCGTTCCGGGCGAGAGCGTCCGCGATGGTCAGCACCGGTGCGCGTTCGTCGACTTCCGCCCGTCCGAGCCGTGCTGCGCGCCGCGCGGCGAGGTGGGAGGTGGCGACGACGAGGAAGAGCGGCTGACCGAGGTAATGGATCTCCCCGGTACAGAGCAGCGGCTCATCATGATTCGAGGGCGAGCAGTCCGCGGGCCGCGCGAGGTCCTGCGCCGTCAGCACCGCGACGACGCCTGACGCCTGCCGCACCGCACTTAGATCGAGCGCCGTGAGCGTTCCGGCCGCGACTTTGCTGAGCCCGAAGGCCAGGTGCAGCGTTCCCGTCGGCGTCGGGATGTCGTCGACGTAGCGCGCCGCACCCGTCACGTGCAGGCGTGCGGCGTCATGGGGCAGGGGCTTCGTGACGCTCATGGCGCGACCTGCGCGAGCTGACCCTGATCCTCGAGCCAGTAGCGGCGCAGCATGTTCTGCGCCGTCCGGAGCCGGTATCCGGCCGAAGCGCGCATGTCGGAGAGCGGGGTGAAATCGTTCTCCATCGCCGCCATCGCGCGATCCACGGTTTCGGACAGCCAGGGCTGTCCGACCAGCGCGGCCTCTGCCTGGTCTGCGCGTTTCGGGATCCCGGCCATCCCGCCATAGGCAAGGCGCGCGGTGACGACGGTGCCGTTTTCGATCTCGATCCAAAAACAGGCGCAGACGGCGGAGATGTCCTGGTCGAACCGCTTGGAGATCTTGTAGCATTTCAGCCGGTCGGGCGCCTTGGGGACGGTGATCGCCTCGACGAATTCGCCGGGTTTGCGTTCCTGCTTGCCGTAGTCGAGAAAGAAATCCTCGAGCGGGATTGCGCGCCTGACTTCGCCGCGGCGCAGGTGAAGCGTCGCGCTGAGCGCGATCAATGCGGGCGGGCCGTCGCCAATGGGCGACCCGTTCGCGATATTGCCGCCGATCGTCGCCGCGGCGCGAACCTGGGCCGCGCCGTAGCGGCGGATCATAGCTGCGAAGGAGGGATGCAGCCGGTCCATCACCGGTTCGAGATCGGCAAGCGTCGTCATCGCGCCGATACGCAACGCTTCATTGGTTTCCGTGATCCCGCGCAGGTCGGCGCAGCGATTGAGAAACCCGACCCGCCCGAGATCGCGGAACTGCTTGGTGACCCAGAGTCCCACATCCGTAGCGCCGGCGACCAGCGTCGCGTCGGGGTTGTCGAGATACCACCCGGCCAACTCGTCCGCCGTCTTCGGCTGGACCCACGAAGGGGGCTGCTTGCCCCCGCCGGCTGCTGGAGTTTCTTCCGCCGAATGACCCGGGGGCGTGTCGCGCAGGTGACCGGGAGCCGCGGCCTGTTCGGCGGCACGGGCGGCGCGCAGGATCGGCGCGTAGCCGGTGCAGCGGCAGAGATTGCCGGCAAGTGCTGTGTGATGGTCGCTGATGCCGTTCAGGTGGTTGCAGGCCATGGTCGTGATGAAGCCGGGCGTACAGAAGCCGCACTGGCTCCCGTGGTGGTCGATCATCGCCTGCTGGACCGGGTGCAGCGTGCCGTCCGGGGCGGCGATACCTTCCACCGTCCGCACCGCCTTCCCATCGAGCTGCGGCAGGAGGAGGATGCAGGCGTTGAGCGGCTGCGCGCCGCGCTCGTCGGTGACGATCACCGAGCAGGCGCCGCAATCGCCTTCGTTGCAGCCTTCCTTGGTCCCGGTCAGACCGCGATCCTCGCGCAGCCAGTCGAGCAGCGTGACGGTAGGGTCCGGCACACCCAGGTCCACAGTCTCTCCGTTCAGAAGAAACCTGATGTTCATGTGCAATCCCGCCGCGTTACGCCCGCCCCGGTGCGGCCTGCCTCCGATGCGGCGTAGAAGGCGGCCAGGCCATTTCGCCCAACGCTAATCGGGATCGGCGCGGAATGGCAAGAGGTGGCGGCAAGGACACTGGCGGCGCCGCTCCGCCTTGCCTAAAGTCGGGGCATGAGCAGTTCCCCCCGATTCATCCACCTCCGCACACATTCCGAATATTCCCTGCTGGAAGGCGCGCTGCGGCTGAAGTCGCTGCCGGAGCTCTGCCGCAAGGCGGGCATGCCGGCGCTGGCGCTGACGGACACCAACAACATGTTCGCCGCGCTGGAATTTTCGGTCGCCATGGCGGGCGCCGGAATCCAGCCCATCCACGGGTGCCAGATCGACCTCGATTTCGTCCGCGTGCAGCCCGGGGAAAAACCGCGCGATCCCGCGCCCGTAGTGCTGCTGGCGCAGTCGGAGGTGGGGTACGGCAACCTGCTGAAGCTCAACTCCTGCCTCTATCTCGACCAGGCCGCGGGGCGGGCGCAGATAACGTCTGGAGCAGCTGGAGGCGCATGCGGACGGGTTGATCTGCCTGACCGGCGGGCCTGACGGGGCCGGTGGGCCGATGGCTGGCGGCGGGGCAGCGCGGCCAGGCGGAGACGCTGGTGCGCCGGCTGGCGGCGGCGTTTCCCGACCGGCTCTATGTCGAGCTGCAGCGTCATCCGGGCGAAAGCGGCCAGCCCGAGGCGGAGCAGTTGACCGAACGCGGTCATGTCGAGATCGCCTATGCGATGGGCTTGCCGCTGGTGGCCACGAACGACGTCTATTTCCCGGATGCGGAGATGTACGAGGCCCATGACGCGCTGATCTGCATCGCCGAGGGCGCTTATGTCGACCAGCAGGGGCCGCGGCGCAGGCTGACTGCTCAGCACTACTTCAAGAGCCCGGAGGAGATGGCGACCCTTTTCGCCGACCTGCCCGAGGCGCTGGAGAACACGGTGGAGATCGCACAGCGCTGCGCCTTCATGGCCTATCGCCGGGATCCGATCCTGCCGCGCTTTGCCGATGACGAGGTGGACGAATTGCGCCGGCAGGCGAAGGCGGGGCTGGAGGAGCGGCTGGCCGTGATCCCGCATGCCGCGCCGGTGGAGGAATACGAGGCGCGGCTGGACTTCGAGCTTGGCATCATCGAGGGGATGGGGTTCCCGGGCTACTTCCTGATCGTCGCCGATTTCATCAAGTGGGCCAAGGAGCGGGACATTCCCGTGGGGCCGGGGCGCGGCTCCGGCGCGGGTTCACTGGTGGCCTACGCGCTGACGATCACCGACCTGGATCCGCTGCGCTACCAGTTGCTCTTCGAACGCTTCCTGAACCCCGAGCGGGTCAGCATGCCGGACTTCGACATCGACTTCTGCATGGACCGGCGCGAGGAGGTGATCGTTTACGTTCAGGAGAAATACGGCCGCGACAAGGTGGCCCAGATCATCACCTTCGGCGCGCTGCTGTCCAAGGCCGCGGTGCGTGACATCGGCCGGGTGCTGCAGATGCCCTATGGCCAGGTCGACCGGCTGGCGAAGTTGATCCCGGTCGAAGGGGTGAAACCGGTCTCCATCGAGAAGGCGCTGGCCGACGAACCGCGTCTGCGCGAGGAGGCGAAGGCGGAGGAAGTGGTGGACCGGCTGCTCACCTATGGCCAGCAGGTCGAGGGGCTGCTGCGCAACGCCTCCACCCATGCGGCGGGCGTGGTGATCGGGGACCGGCCGCTCGACGAGCTGGTGCCGCTCTACCAGGATCCGCGCTCGGACATGCCGGCGACGCAGTTCAACATGAAATGGGTCGAGCAGGCCGGGTTGGTGAAGTTCGATTTCCTCGGGCTGAAAACCCTGACCGTGATCCAGAACGCTGTCGACCTGATCCTGAAATCCGGCCGCGACCTGCACATGGCCGCAGATGGGCAGGCGATCTACGACCCCTTCGAGGGGGCCGAGAACGACATCGGGCAGATCCCGCTCGACGACGCGAAATCCTACGAACTCTATGCCCGCGCGCGGACGGTTGCGGTGTTCCAGGTGGAAAGCTCGGGCATGATGGATGCTCTGAAGCGCATGAAACCGACCTGCATCGAGGATATCGTGGCGCTGGTGGCGCTCTACCGTCCGGGGCCGATGGAGAACATTCCGACCTATTGCGAGGTCAAGAACGGGCTGAAGCCGCGCGCTTCGATCCACCCCTCGATCGATCACATCCTGGACGAGACGCAAGGCATCATCGTCTACCAGGAGCAGGTGATGCAGATCGCGCAGGAGATGGCGGGGTATTCGCTGGGCGGTGCGGATCTGCTGCGCCGCGCGATGGGCAAGAAGATCCAGTCGGCGATGGACGAGGAACGACCCAAGTTCCTTGCGGGGGCGGCGGAGAATGGGGTCGACAAGGAGAAGGCGATCGAGGTCTGGAACCTGCTCGACAAGTTCGCCAACTACGGCTTCAACAAGTCCCACGCGGCGGCCTATGCGGTGGTGAGTTACCAGACCGCCTGGCTCAAGGCCAATCATCCGGTAGAGTTCATGGCGGGTGTGATGAACTGCGACCTGCACCTCACCGACAAGCTCGCGATCTATTTCGAGGAGGTGCGCAAGGGCATGGGCCTGCCTTGGGCGCCGCCCTGCGTGAACCGCAGCGAGGCCACGTTCGACGTGAAGGACGGCACGCTGGTCTATGCGCTGGGCGCGCTGAAGAACGTCGGCGCGGAGGCGATGCGGCTGATCACCGACGCCCGCCGCGAGGACGGGACCGAGAAACCGTTCGTCAATCTCTTCGACTGTGCCCGCCGCGTGGACCTGCGCCGGATCGGAAAGCGTCCGCTGGAGATGCTGGCCCGCGCAGGGGCGTTCGATCAACTCGACCCGAACCGGGCCCGCGTCTTCGACAGCCTCGATGCGCTCACCGCCTATTCGGCCGCGGTGCACGATCAGAAGAACTCGAACCAGGTGTCGCTCTTCGGCGATGCCGGCGACGACCTGCCCGAACCGCGGTTGTCTCCGGTGCAGGACTGGCTGCCGGCCGAGCGGCTGAAGGAGGAGTTCACCGCAGTCGGGTTCTACCTGTCCGGCCATCCGCTCGACGACTACATTGGCCCGCTTCGACGCAAGCACGCGACCGGGCAGACGCCCTTTTTCACACTGGAGGAGTTGACGGCGGAGACCGGCCGCAAGGGCGCGCTGGTCGCGCGGATGGCCGGCGTCGTCGCCGGGCTGCAGATCCGCAAATCCGCGCGGGGCAACCGCTTTGCCTTCTGCCAGATGTCCGACCCGTCGGGCGCCTTCGAGGTCACTCTCTTCGCCGATACACTGGAGGCCGCGCAGGATCAGCTTCAATCCGGTGCGCAGGTCGTGGTCACCGTCGAGGCGACGATGGAGGCCGAGCAGTTGAAACTGCTGGGCCGTAGCGTCAGTGCCATCGACCGGATCGTGGCCGACGTGGATTGCGCCGGACTGCGCGTCTTCATCGAGGACGCCCGCGCCGTCACTTCCGTTCAGTCGGTGCTGTGTGGCGCGCGCGAGGCGGTGCGGGGCTCCGGCAAGGGCCCGGTGCAGGTCTGCATCAACGCCGGCGATCTGGGCGAGGTGGAACTGGACCTCGGCGAGGACTTTCCGGTGACCCCGCAGATCAAGGGCGCGATCAAGTCGCTGGGCGGCGTGCTCGAGGTCGAGGATTACTGATTCCCGCCGGATAAGATTTCTGTTTCGCGCCAAGGTGGTGTCTCGCGTGGCAAAAAGCGGGGCTGTCGTGAAAAAGCCGCATTACTCACGTGTTTTGCCGCTTTTTTCGGTCAAACGGGACTGGACTTGCGTCCACAAACACCACTACGCCTAGTCAGGTGGGAGCACGATTTTTGGTTACTGGAGTGTGGAACTATGAGAATTCCGTTTAAGGCGATTGTCCTTGCGAGCGCTGTTCTGGCATTGCCTGGGGCGGTTGCGGCGGCCACGATCGGTTTTGATGCATTGGATGCATCGGCAGGTCAGCCCTCGCCTTTGGCAAGCTTTACCGAGGGCGGCTATACCTTCTCCGTGAGCTCGAGCGGCAACAACAACGGTGCGGCGATCTTCGACACCACGTGCTCAGGCTATGGCGGTGGAGATGGCTGCAACGGCGACGCGGACCTCGTTCCCGTCGTCCAAGGGGAAAACGGAATCTTCGACAATGTGCTGATTCTGCAGGAGAACAGCGGCGGCGCGCTTTTCCCGAACGACGATGCCAGCGGCGGTACGATCACGCTCACGCTCACGGGCGGCGGTCGGTTCGTCTGGAAAGGCGCATCGGCGATCGACGACGGCGTCTTCACCTTCTCGACGCTGGCGGATGGCCAGCTCGGTCAGGTGAGCATTCCGGGCGAAAACGGCACCGGCCGTGCGACATTCAAGTCGTCGATCCTCAAAGTCGGCGATTCGATCACCTTGGCCTATAGCGGCTCGGGCGGCATCGACTCGCTCGAACTGCAGGCTGTTCCGGTTCCAGCGGCGCTGCCGTTCCTGCTCACCGGGTTCGGCGCATTCGCCGCAATTCGCCGGCGCCGCAAGGCTGCCTGAGGAGGCCGTCGACGCCTGGAAGTCGAATTGACATGCGGCGCGCTCTGTAGCAGCGCGCCGTTTTTCGTCGGTTGTTCGACTGACATCGCCGATCAGTAATGAGGCGGCCGCTCGTCGCCGAAATGCACAGCCCCGCTCGAGGCATCTTCCCGCTCCGCCTCCCGCAGCACCAAACGATCCACCTGCTCGCGAAGCCGGTCGATCTGCCGGTCCTGCCGTGCGATCACGTCGGAGAGATCGTCGACCACGCGCTGCAGATGAGCGAGCTTCTCTTCCAATGCTTGCATCTGGAACACCTCCCGGGCTTTTCTCACGATGTGGGCCATGAGCGGAGGAGGCGCAAGCATGGACGTGTCGGAAGAGAACCGTGGCCGGGTTCGGGTCATCACCCTGAGCCGGCCCGAGGCGCGCAATGCGGTGCATCCTGCCATGGCGCGGGCCCTCTTCGATGCGTTTCGAGCCTTCCAGGACGATGCGCCGAGCGATGTCGCGATCCTGACCGGAGCCGGTGGCGCCTTCTGCGCCGGGTTCGACCTCAAATCCGCAGCAGAGGGTGACGGAGCGACCTGGATCGACGGGCTCGATATCCCAGAGGACTGGGATCCGGTGGCGGATCCGCGCCCGGGGCCGATGGGGCCGACCCGGCTCTGGCTGACGAAGCCGGTGATCGCCGCGATCGAGGGGCCGGCCGTCGCGGGCGGCATGGAACTGGCCCTGTGGTGCGACATGCGGGTGGTGGCGGACACCGGCTATTTCGGCGTCTTCTGCCGTCGGTGGGGCGTGCCGCTGATCGACGGCGGCACCGTGCGCCTGCCACGCGTGGTAGGGCAGGGCCGGGCGAACGATCTGATCCTCACCGGCCGCAAGGTCGAGGCAAGCGAGGCGCACGCCATCGGCCTCGCCGATCGCGTCGTCGCCGCCGGTGGCGCCCTGGATGCGGCGTTTGAGCTGGCGGAAGCACTGTCAAAGCTGCCGCAAGGCTGTCTGCGCGCCGACCACGCCTCCGCAAGGATGCCTCCCGCGGAACTGGCCGCCGCCCTGCGCCGCGAATGGCAAAGCGCGGCCATGGTGCGCGCCGAAGGCGTCGCCGGCGCCGCGCGCTTCGCCGCCGGCGCCGGGCGGGGGGGCACGGCGGCCGATTAGGACATCGAGCGTCCGTCCCGGAACAATGCACGCAGTGCCACCGCGCCACTGGCGGCCCGCGCTGACGGGCTGCCGCTTTGTCGACACCTGCGCATAGCTCGGCCAGTAGATGGGCTTGGCTGGGGCAAAGCGCAGTCGCCCGGCCATTGCGGCCGCATCCCGCACGCCGCCGTTGGCACTCCGTCGGGAAAGGCCGGCCGCAATGGCCATGGCCCACCCCGCCGCTTGCCCCGCTCCGCCCCTTCGGCTACTGACGCGCGCGACGACCGGCACCCCGAAGGACCGACACCCCATGGCCAAAGACAAGAAGACCCCGCGCCCGAAGGCCGAAACGCCCAAGGGGTTCCGCGACTATTTCGGCGCGGACGTGACCGAGCGCGCCGACATGCTGGGCAAGATCGCCGGGGTCTATCACCGCTACGGCTTCGACGCGCTGGAGACTTCGGCCGTGGAGACGGTGGAGGCGCTGGGCAAGTTCCTGCCCGACGTGGACCGCCCGAACGAGGGCGTCTTTGCCTGGCAGGAGGATGCCGAGGGCGAGAAACCCGGCGACTGGCTGGCGCTCCGCTACGACATGACCGCGCCGCTCGCCCGTGTCTACGCCGAGCACCGCAACGACCTGCCCACGCCCTACCGCCGCTACACCTTCGGCCCGGTCTGGCGCAACGAGAAGCCGGGCCCGGGCCGGTTCCGCCAGTTCTACCAGATCGACGCGGACACCGTGGGCACCGCCGTCGATGGCCGCGGATGCGGAGATCTGCGCCATGCTGGCGGATGCGCTGGAGGAGGTGGGGATCGCGCGGGGCGACTACGTGATCCGGATCAACAACCGGAAGGTGCTGAACGGGGTGCTGGAGCGTTGCTGGAGCGATTCGAACCAAGTCCGCTGAGGTGCATCGTTGGCGGCCGACGATGCAGGCTTGCGATGCTGCTGGACCATCGACAAGTTCGACAAAGTCGGCGAGCAAGGCGTTCGCGAACTGCTGGGCAAGGGTCGTTTGGACGAATCCGGAGCATTCATTGACGGCGTAGGAACCGCTCTGAGCAGAAAGCCGACAATTTCATCGGTTCCATGCTCGCACGCGGCGCGAGTACATGGACTCAGAAACCATGGCTGGCAATTTGCGAGCAAACTGGAAACTTGAAGGCTTCAGCAATGTCGGCGTCGAAGGTGTGGATGAGCTCAAGCAGATCGCCAAACTGCTCGAAGCCCAAGGCTACGGTCCCGACCGCATCGTCATCGACCCCTCCGTCGTCCGGGGCCTCGGCTACTACACCGGGCCGGTCTACGAGGCCGAGCTGACCTTCGAGATCAAGGACGAGAAGGGGCGGCCGCGGCAGTTCGGCTCCGTGGCGGGCGGGGGGCGCTATGACGACCTCGTGAAGCGCTTCACCGGGCAGGCGGTGCCGGCCACCGGCATCTCCATCGGCGTCGACCGGCTGCTCGCGGCACTTCGGATGCGCAACCAGGTCCAGGCGCAGGCGGACGGCCCCGTGGTCGTGACCGTCATGGACCGCGACCGGATGGCGGATTACCAGGCGATGGTGGCGGAACTGCGCGGTGCGGGGATCCGGTCGGAGGTCTATCTCGGCAACCCGAAGAACTTCGGCAACCAGCTCAAATATGCCGACCGGCGCGGCTCCCCCATCGCCATTATCGAAGGCGGGGACGAGAAGGCCAGCGGGGTCGTGCAGATCAAGGACCTCGTGCTGGGCGCGAAGATCGCCGAAACCGCCAGCCTCGAGGAATGGAAGGACCGCCCCAGCCAGGTCGAGGTGCCGCGCGAGCGCCTGGTGGCGGAGGTGAAACGCATCCTGCGCGACCATCAGCGCGACGCGCAGGATCATCACGAGCATGGACCCGGCTGCGGGTGTTTCTGATGCCAGCCACCTATGACGGGCGCCGCAAGACGAACGCCCGCGCCGACGCGCTGCGGGCGCGGTTCGAGGCGGCGGGTGCTGCGGTGGTCGAACCGCCCCTGCTGCAGCCTGCCGAAACGCTTCTGGACCTCTACGGGGAGGACATCCGCGCGCGCGCCTACGTCACCTCGGACGCGCTGCGGGGCGAGCAGATGCTGCGCCCCGATTTCACGGTGCCGGTCGTGCAGATGCATATGGCAGTGGGCGCCGAACCCGCGCGCTACACCTACGCGGGTGAGGTGTTTCGGCGGCAGGAGGAGGACCCCGACCGCGCCAACGAATACGTCCAGGTCGGCTACGAGGTCTTCGACCGGACCTCCCCGGCAGAGGCCGACGCGGAGGTCTTCGCGCTTTTCGCCGATGCGCTGGCCCATCTGCCGCTGCGCGCCGCCACCGGCGATATCGGGCTGCTGATGGCGGCGGTTGGCGGGCTCGGCACGACCGACCGGCGCAAGGCCGCGCTGATGCGCCATATCTGGCGGCCGCGGCGGTTCCGCGCGCTGCTCGACCGGTTCTCCGGCAAGTCGCCGGTGCCGGAAGCGCGCGCCGACGCTGCTGGCCGAACCCGACCCGATGGCAATTGCGGCGCCCTTGATCGGCCGTCGCACGCGGTGGGAGATCGAGGAGCGGATCGACGCGCTCCGCGAAGACGCCGCCGCTGGCCCGATCGCCGCCGAGGAGATCGCGCGGCATCGAGGCTCTGCTGGCCATCCGCGAGACCGTTCCGGCCGCGCTTGGCCACCTGCGCGACCTCGCCGGCGACATGCCCGCGATCGCCGCGGCCGTGGACCGGCTGGCGGCGCGGACCGGACGCGATGAGCGCGCGGGGCATGAACGTCGAGACGCTCGATTTCGAGGCCAGCTACGGCCGCACCTCGATGGAGTATTACGACGGCTTCGTCTTCGGCTTCTACGCCGAAGCGCGGCCTGATCTGCCACCCGTGGCGACCGGAGGGCGGTATGACGCGCTGACGCGAAGGCTGGGGCAGGGCGCGGAGATCCCGGCCGTGGGCGGCGTGCTCCGCCCGGACCTGATGCTGGAACTGGAGGACAGGCCATGACGCTCAAGCTTGGCGTCCCCTCCAAGGGCCGGCTGATGGAGCAGACGTTCGCGTGGTTTGCGCAACGGGGCATTCATTTGTCGCGCACCGGGTCGGACCGTGAATACGCGGGTGCGGTGGAGGGCGTGGAGGGCGTGGCGCTGGTCCTGCTCTCCGCAGGCGAGGTGCCGCGCGAACTGGCGGCGGGCCGGCTGCATCTCGGTGTCACGGGCATCGATCTGATCCATGAGAAACTCCCCGTC
Organism: uncultured Alphaproteobacteria bacterium; assembly: GCA_963721175.1. GTDB lineage: Bacteria > Pseudomonadota > Alphaproteobacteria > Rhodobacterales > Rhodobacteraceae > Aliishimia. Next base: position 39,334 of record CAVRIG010000013.1, read on the forward strand.
CGGGAGCGGCAGGTGGCGCCAGTGACCGAAATGGGCTTTGGCCATGCCGACCTCGTGCTGGCGGTGCCGCAGGTTTGGGTCGACGTGGATTGCCTCGACGATCTCGACGCCGCCGCGGCGCAGTTCCGCGCCGTCCACGGGCACCGTCTGCGGATCGCGACGAAGTATCACCGGCTGGTGCGCGAGGCGTTGCAGGCGGGCGGCGTGGCCGATTACGCGCTGGTCGACAGCCAGGGCGCGACCGAGGGCACGGTTTTGAACGAGACGGCCGAGGCCATCGCCGACATCACGTCGTCGGGCGAAACGCTGCGCGCGAACCACCTCAAGATCCTTAGCGACGGGCTGATCCTGCGGTCGCAGGCGACGCTCTGGCGATCTCTGGTGGCGGACTGGGGGCCGGAGGAGGAGTCGAGCCTGCGGGCGATCGCGGAGCGGCTTGGTCAGGGAGGTCCGCCCTCAGCTTGACCGCGGAGCCTGCGCATGCCCCTGTCGAGCCGCGCAAGGACCGGGCCGCAGTGCGGCGATCCGATGACGGAACGGCGCGCATGATGGCGGCCACATTGATCCGGACTGGGAGTGTCGCGCTGGTGGCGGAAGATCGCTGTGCCGGGGGGCGGCCTGGGGAAGCGCGGCGGTGCTGCGCACCTCTGATCCGCGCAGGAGCTTGGTCGAATGCTCAGCCGAGGCCGATCCTCCCCCGCGAAAGCCGCAGCGCGCACACCTCTACAACACCCCGATCTCCGCCAGCGCCCGGTCGAGTTCCGCCGGCAGGCTCGCTTCCGTCTCGCGTCCCTTGCGCAGATCGGCGGGCGCGTCCTCCGGAGTCAGGTACCGCCAGCCCTGGAACGGCCGGCTCGGGACCGGCGTCACGCGCTGGATCTCCGGGTCGAGCACGATGGCGCAGCGCGGGATGCCGTCGCTGCCCGTCGACCTCGTCCAGCCGAAGCACGCGCTGCCGGCACAGGATCAGGCCCTTGATCACCCAGTAGAGCGACCCGCCGTTCAGCAGCCCTCGGCCCGCTTGGGCCACATCCGCGTCACGTGCCGCGGCAGCCGTCGGCGGTCTTTGCGCCGGCGCGTCGCCTGCCATCCGCCAGCTCCTCGACGGCCTCGGTGCCGACACAAAGCTTCAGCAGTTGACCGAGGGTTATCCACGCCTTTCTCCAGAAACTCGCTCCGTCACGCACGATATGGTAGATCCTCGCCTCCGGACTGCAAGAGGTTTGGAACAATCGACTTCCGCGTAGATTGGACGCCCTGACCCAAAGGAATTCGGCCCATGACCCGCTTCGCCGCCCCGATCGCCGAACAGATCTGGGACATGAAGTACCGCCTCAAGGAGGCGGACGGCACGCCCGTCGACGCACGGTCGAGGACACCTGGCGCCGGATCGCCCGCGCCCTCGCGCAGGTGGAGGCGGATCCGGATCTATGGGAAGACCAGTTCTTCGCCGCGCTCGAGGATTTCAAGTACCTGCCGGCGGGGCGGATCACGGCGGGCGCGGGCACGGCGCGGCCGGTGACGCTCTTCAACTGCTTCGTCATGGGCACCATTCCCGACAGCATGGGCGGCATCTTCGACATGCTGAAGGAGGCCGCGCTGACCATGCAGCAGGGCGGCGGCATCGGCTATGATTTCTCCACCATCCGGCCCAAGGGCGCGGATGTAAAGGGCGTGGCGGCCGACGCCTCCGGGCCGCTTTCGTTCATGGACGTGTGGGATGCGATGTGCCGCACGATCATGTCGGCGGGCTCGCGCCGCGGCGCGATGATGGCGACGATGCGCTGCGACCACCCGGATATCGAGGATTTCATCGCCGCCAAGTCCGACGCCGCGCGGCTGCGGATGTTCAACGTCTCCGTCCTGGTGACGGATGCCTTCATGGAGGCGGTCAAGGCCGACGGCACATGGGACCTGAAGTTCGACGGCAAGGTCTATCACACGGTGGAGGCGCGCGATCTCTGGAACCGGATCATGCGCGCGACCTATGACTATGCCGAGCCGGGCGTGATCTTCATCGACCGGATCAACCAGACGAACAACCTGAGCTATTGCGAGACGATCGCCGCGACGAATCCCTGCGGCGAGCAGCCCCTGCCGCCCTATGGCGCCTGCCTTCTTGGGCTCGATCAACCTCGCCCGGCTGGTGGAGAACCCGTTCGAGGAGGCCGCGTTGCTGGATCGCCGACGTGCTGGCCGAACTCGTGGCGCACCGCCATCCGGATGATGGACAATGTCGTCGACGCCTCCAAATTCCCGCTGCCGCAACAGGCGGAGGAGGCGCAGGCCAAGCGGCGCATCGGCCTCGGCGTCACCGGCCTCGCCGACGCGCTCCTGATGCTGGGCCTGCGCTACGGCACCGACGAGGCGGCGCGTCAGACGGAGCGCTGGTTGCACGCAATCGCGCGCGCCGCGTATCTGGCGTCGGTGCAATTGGCGAAGGAGAAGGGTCCGTTCCCGCTCTTCGATGCGGAGAAGTACCTGGCCTCCGGCACCATGATGCAGATGGACGAGGACGTGCGCGAGGCGATCCGCGCGCACGGCATCCGCAACGCGCTCCTGACCTCCATCGCGCCCACGGGCACGATCTCGCTCTATGCCGGCAACGTCTCCTCGGGGATCGAGCCGGTCTTTGCCTATGCCTACACCCGCAAGGTGCTGCAGAAGGACGGCAGCGTCAGGGAGGAGGAGGTCGTCGACTACGCCGTGCAGATGTGGCGCGACAGGTTCGGCGACGCCGAGCTGCCCGGGTTCTTCGTGAACGCGCAGACTCTCCAGCCGTCCGAGCACGTGAAGATGCAGGCCGCCGCGCAGAAATGGGTGGATTCGTCGATCTCGAAGACCATCAACTGTCCCGAGGATATTGGGTTCGAGGATTTCAAGGACGTCTACATGCAGGCCTATGAGACGGGGTGCAAGGGCTGCACGACCTACCGTCCGAATGCGGTGACGGGGAGTGTTCTGAGCGTGCCGGAGGAGAAGCAAAACGGCGGTGCGGAAAATGAAATGCCAGGATCAGTCTATGAGCGAATCGTCGCGCTTGCCGATGAGCAGGATATTTCGCTCAATGCTCTTTCGGAAAAATCCGGACTAAGCCGCAACTACGTCAGTAGCCTCAAGAGCAAATCCCCGACTGTAGGCAACCTCAAAAAAGTCGCCCGCGCGTTGGGCGTCTCCACTGGCTTTCTGATGCAGGGAGTAGACGAGAGTTCCCATAGCGCTCTCAGCGAAGATATCGATCGGACCCCCCGCCCCGACGGGGACGTCATCTACATGTCCGAACCCCTCGACCGCCCCAGCACGCTCGAAGGCAACACGTACAAGGTCAAGTGGCCGGACAGCGAGCACGCCCTCTACATCACCATCAACGACATCGTCGTGGGCGAACGGCGCAGACCCTTCGAGGTCTTCATCAACTCCAAGAACATGGAGCATTTCGCCTGGACGGTGGCCCTCACCCGCATGATCTCCGCCGTCTTCCGCCGCGGCGGCGACGTGTCCTTCGTCGTGGAGGAGTTGAAGGCCGTCTTCGACCCCCGCGGAGGCGCGTGGGTGAAAGGCAAGTACATCCCCTCCATCCTCGCGGCGATCGGCGGCGTGATCGAGCAGCATATGATCTCCATCGGCTTCATCGACGGCGAGGGACTGGGCCTCAAGACCGATCCCAAATCACAGGTCGTGGGCCTGGACGCGCCGCGGGGCCCGTCATGCTCGAGTTGCGGCAGCTACGAGATGCGAATGGTCGAAGGGTGCATGACATGCGCCGACTGTGGCTACTCCAAATGCGGGTAGCCGAACATCGCGCCCGTGAAGCGACAATCAAAACTTGACCAACAGGACTGTCCAAATGTCCATCGGACAGTCAATTCGTGTCCATCGCTGCGGGTTTTGACACCACATATCCAATCGTCACGCGTGTAAGCCGCAAGATTTAGCATAGAGCACAGTATTTAGTTGCCGCCGTAGCGTTCCTGGTTATCATTGAAATTGTTTCGCCGTCATCCTCATCGCCGGGTTCATGCTGAGCGCCGATCAGATGGGGGGCGGCCTCGGGTCGACGGGCCTCGCGCCCCGACAGCCCGTGTCGGTCGCCGTGACCGAGCATCCCAGCGATGCCGGAAGCGGTCCGTGGAAGCGACAGGCAACTTCAGAGGCAGGACGAGGCATACCGATACGTCTGCCAGAGAGAACAAGCGATCGTGGGAAAGTTATTCGAACTCTGCCGCAAACAAGATTCGCTTCATAAGGCTTGGCGCCGAATTCGCGCGAACGGTGCCCGGTCAAAGTCTGAGGAGACCCGTAGTGCGATTGAGGACGTCGATCGCACTGCAAACAGGGACATATTGAGAATTCAGCGACGCCTTCGTGAGGGAACCTTTGAATTTGACCCACAGAAAGGTGTCCTGAAGTCTAAAAGCAGCGGCGGCAAGCGCGGCATCGTCATGGCATCTGTCCACAACCGGATAGTTGAGAGGGCACTACTCGATACGTTACAAGAGAAGGTCGAGGTGGCGCGTCAAGCCGGAATACAGAAGAGCAGCTTCGGCGGCGTTCCAGATCGTTCATTCCCTCACGCGCTAAAGTTGCTAGGGTCTGGACTCATAACCAATAGATCACGGTTGCAGCGAGCGCGATCGCCGACAGGAAGACCTTGGGGCATCTGTCGTATCGGGTAGCCACACGCCGCCAGTCCTTGAGCCTGCCAAACATGATCTCGATGCGGTTGCGGCGTTTGTACCGGCGCTTGTCGTATTTGACGGTTATCTTGCGCTGCTTGCGACCGGGGATGCAGGCTCGTATCCCTTTGTCTTCCAATGCTTCTCTGAACCAATCTGCATCGTAGCCGCGATCCCCGAGAAGCCAGTCGACCTTTGGCAGACTGCTGAGCATGGCCCGCGCGCCGATGTAATCGCTGACTTGTCCGGCGGTGACGAACAAGTCGAGTGGGCGGCCCTGGCTGTCGCAGATGGCGTGCAGCTTTGTGTTCATGCCGCCTTTGGTCCGACCGATCAGGCGTCCCCGTTGGTCATTGCGCCCCCCTTTTTCACGCCCTTGCTGGTCGCTGTTCGGTGGGCCTTCAGATATGTCGCGTCAATCATCACGGTCTTCTCCTCGCCGTGCCCTGCGGCCAGACCGATCATAATCTGCGCGAAGATACCCTTGTCACTCCACCGCTTCCAACGGTTGTAGAGCGTTTTGTGCGGACCGTATTCCGCAGGCGCGTCACGCCAACGCAACCCATTGCGATAGATGAAGATAATCCCGCTCAGAACACGCCGATCATCAACGCGTGGCTTGCCGTGGGACTTCGGAAAACAGGGCTCAAGACGCGCCATCTGCGCATCCGACAGCCAGAAGAGATCAGACATGTTCACCGCTCAATTTTCGATCGGTGAATCACGCAAACAAACGAAAATCAATGGGTCCTGACCCTAAGTTTGTGGCGCGCCTTGAGTGCGCGTGATTGTTTTTCCGTTTCTACACGTCTTAATAAATCTGCCGCTGGCTCATCAGCCGGGTTCTGCTCAACCAGTTCTCCACTTCGGCGGGGGCAACCTGAAAGCCCTTGACCTTGATCAGCTCCTTCAGCCGGTCATGCACGTACAGGTGGCCCTCCGCGTCGAAGCTCCCAGATCGCCGGTGCGCAGCCAGCGTCCGGCGATGAGCGCCGTCGCGGTCGCCTCGGGGTTGGCGTGATAGCCCTTCATCACTTGCGGCCCCCGCACCCACAACTCGCCGTCTCGAGGGCGCATCCTGCCCGGTTTCCGGGTCGACGATGCGGCATTCGGTATTCGGCAAGGTCACCCCGCACGTGCCTGCGCGCGCCTGTCCGGGCGGCAGACATGGCTTACCGGGCTCATTTCGGTCATGCCATAGCCCTGGAACACCTCGAGCCCAAGGCGGTGCGCCAGGGCGGCGGCCACATCGGCGCCCAGCGGGGCGGCCGCCGACATCATCCGCCTTGTGGCGGACAGATCGTAATCCGCGACCATCGGATGCTTGGCCAGCGCAAGGGCCACGGGCGGGACGACGAAGAGCTGCCGGGCCCGGTAGTCCTGGCAGAGCCGCAGGAACAGTGCGAGGTCGAAGCGCGGCATCGTCACCAGCCGTGCGCCGTGCGCCAGGTGGAGGTTGATCATGACGTGTCATGACCGTAGATGTGGAAGAACGGCAGGAACGCCACCGTCCGGTCGCCGGGCTGCACTCGCGATGGCAGGCTGGACCTGGTCGATGTTCACGACCAGGTTGCGATGGGTCAGCATCACGCCCTTGGGCAGGCCGGTGGTGCCCGAGGAATAGGGCAGCACCGCCACATGGCCGGTCAGTCCACCGGCACCTGTGCGGGCAGCGGGTCGGCCATCCAGTCCGACGGGCGGCGCGTCCGGCGCATCGTCCGGCGCGCCGATCACGGCGATGTTCGTGACGTCGGTACCCACGGCGGCCGCGCAGGCGGTGGCAAGCAGATCCGGGATCGTGATCAGCCGCGTGGCGCCGGTGTCGGCCAGCTGGTGGTGGACCTCGGGGGCGGTGTAGGCCGGGTTGATCGTGGTGACGGTGCCACCCGCGTAGAGCGGACCGTGACAGGCGATCGCATAGTCCGGCAGGTTCGGAGCAGAACCGCGGTGACCTCGCCCCTTGCCATGCCGCGCGCGACCAGCCCGCTCGCCAGCCGGGTGATGCCGAGGGTCAAGTCGCGCGCGGTCAGGCCCCGGCCTGACGGGCCATCGACAATGACGGTCTCATCCGGGCGCACCGAAAGGCCGTCCAGCACCCTTTCGGTGATGGTCCGCCCGGTAAGGGGCACGGGCGGCATGGGGCTATGGTAGATCATGAATTCTCTAACTTTTCGATTTGGCTTTGTCAGGTCATGGTGCCGGGTCGCCGTGCTGTCGCGGCAGTTGCACGATGGCCAGGCGCACATCGTCACCCCCGAAACCGTCTTGGTGTGACCCGACCCTGCCACATCCTCCATCCGCCAGATCGCGCCGGCGCCGAATTCGCGCACCTCGCCGTCGCCCGCCTCGACCCGCAACCGGCCCGAGAGGCAAAACACCAGCCTGCCGTCGGGGCGACGGGTGCTGCGCGCCGCCCCAGCCCGCGGGCAGCACGAGGTAGAGAAGCCCGGTCGCGGGCTCGACGCCCGAGATCGGCATCGGCGGTGCGGGCGGCGCGAAGCCACCAGGGTCAAGCGGCACGGCGAGGTCGGAAAAGTGAGAAATCCCACCCAGGATATCCTC
>CAVRIG010000014.1:0-392314 GCA_963721175.1 uncultured Alphaproteobacteria bacterium
TTTTGGCTTTGCGCGGTTGATCGAAGGGCATCCCTCCATCGTGGAGTGCATGGCGACGTCCGGCGCTTCGGACTACATGCTGAAGATCCGAGTGAAGGACGTGGAAGCCTACGAGCGCTTCATGACCCACACGCTGCTCCGGAGCCCGTTCGTGCGCGAGGTCCACAGCTCCTTCGTTCTGAAGGAATTGAAGTCGACCACGGAAATCCCCATCGACTGATCGAACTGCAGGGGTACTTGCAGGGCGTGATCAATCGACTTGTTAACCGATGCATGCGGTGACAGAGTCTCCACCAAAGTCGGCAGTACGAGTACAGCCGCTGCCGGGCATCCCCACAGAAGGACATGAAACATGCTGGAAAAACGCGCCTTTTACATCAACGGTGAATGGGTCGACTACAGGGTGGAACCGAGCACCACGTGATCGATCCGTCGACGGAGGAACCTTGCGCGGTGATCACGCTGGGATCCGAGGCCGACGCGAATGCCGCCGTGGCCGCCGCCAAGGCAGCCTTTCCGGCGTGGATGAACACGCCCGTCGCGGAGCGGATCGCGCTGGTGGAGAAACTGGTCGAGATCTACGACGGCCGCGGCGAGGACATGGCGCCAGGCCATCAGCCTCGAGATGGGCGCGCCCATCGACATGGCCCGGTCGCAGCAGGTCGGCGCCGGAACATGGCACCTCAAGAACTTCGTGCGCGCGGCGAAGAATTTCGACTTCATCCGGCCGCTCGGAGACCATGCGCCGGGCGACCGGATCATCTACGAGCCGGTCGGCGTCGCTGCGTTGATCACGCCGTGGAACTGGCCGATGAACCAGGTCACGCTCAAGGTCGGCGCGGCTGCTGTCGCCGGCTGCACGATGATGTTGAAGCCATCCGAGGAAAGCCCGCTCAACGCGATGCTCTTCGCCGAAATGATGCATGAGGCCGGCTTTCCGCCGGGAGTGTTCAACCTCGTGAACGGCGACGGCGCGGGCGTGGGTTCCGTGCTTTCCGGCGCATCCCGATGTCGACATGGTCAGCTTCACCGGCTCCTCGCGCGCCGGCACGGCTGATTTCCAAGAACGCGGCCGACACGCTCAAGCGCGTGCATCTGGAACTGGGCGGCAAAGGGCGCGAACATCGTCTTCGAGGATGCGGACGACAAGGCGATCAAGCGCGGCGTGCTGCACATGATGAACAACACCGGCCAGTCCTGCAACGCGCCCTCCCGGATGCTTGTGCAGCGGTCGATCTACGATCGTGCCGTGGACGAGGCGAAGACCGTCGCCGAGAAGGTCACGGTCGGCCCCGCCTCCGAGGAAGGCCGCCACATCGGCCCGGTCGTGAACGAGGTGCAGTGGAACAAGATCCAGGACCTGATCCAGAAGGGCATCGACGAAGGCGCGCGGCTTGTCACCGGCGGCACCGGGCGCCCGGAAGGATTCAACAAGGGATATTACGTGCGGCCAACGGTGTTCGCCGATGTGACCAACGACATGACCATCGCGCGGGAGGAGATCTTCGGCCCCGTCCTGTCGATGATCCCCTTTGAGGATGAGGCTGACGCGGTCGAGATCGCGAACGACACCGTCTATGGCCTCACCAACTACGTCCAGACGCAGGACGGCGGGCGGGCGAACCGGCTTGCGCAACAATTGCGGTCGGGCATGGTCGAAATGAACGGCCAGTCCCGTGGTGCGGGTGCTCCGTTCGGTGGCATGAAGCAGTCGGGCAACGGCCGCGAAGGCGGCGTCTGGGGCATCGAGGATTTCATGGAGGTCAAGGCTGTCTCCGGATGGGCGGCCGAGTGATCCAGCGGACGCGCTGACGCGCGGCGCGATTGTCTGGAGTTCGGGGGGCTTTGCCCCCCGGCGCGTGCCGCGCCGCCCCCCAAGGTATTGCTCGACCCAAAGAAGACAGAAACTATTAGCGAACAGAGGCTATGCAATCTTGGCGGTACAGGCGGAGGCGCCGATGACCGCGACCCGAAGAAGCCCCCTGCCGCCTCATGGCGCAGGGGGTGACTTTTTCATTCCAAGCTTCTTTGGGTCCTGAAATACCTCGGGGGAGTCCGCGTCCGCGGACGGGGGCAGAGCCCCCATTTGCAATGACGTGCGCGCGGGACGCGCGCGCTGCTGGATCAGAACGGCGGCGGGGAGCGGAAGCGCATGGACCGCCCACCGTCGGGATGTTTCACCCGCAACTCCTCCGCGTGCAGCATCAGCCTCGGGAAATCCGCAGCATTGCCAGTGGCATAGAACGGGTCGCCCAGAATTGGGTGGCCCATCGCGAGGCAATGCACCCGGAGTTGGTGGCTGCGGCCGGTGTGCGGGAATAGTCGCAGTCGTGCCGTTTCTCCATCATCGCGGAGCCTCTTCCAGTCCGTGACAGCGCTCCGGCCCGTTTCGTGACAGACTTTCTGCCGCGGTCGGTTCGGCCAGTCCACGATCAGCGGCAGATCGATCGTGCCGGATTTCGCGTCCGGCACACCCCAGACGCGCGCGACATAAGCCTTCTTCACCATCCGTTTCTCGAATTGAAGGCCGAGGTGGCGTTGTGCGTGCGGGGTCTTGGCGAAGACCATCACGCCGGACGTGTCACGGTCGAGCCGGTGGACCAGCAAGGTCTCCGGGAACACCAACCGCAGCCGCGTCAGCAGACAATCGGCCAGATGGTCGCCCTTGCCCGGCACCGACAGAAGTCCGGCCTGTTTCATCACCACCAGAAGCTCTGCGTCTTCGTGCAGGATTTCCGGCGGGTCCTCCGGCGGTCGATAATCGTCCATTCGGTGCGATATGCGGATCCCGCTTGGATTTGCAACCCCGTCCGCGCATGCTGATCCCACCAGCGGAGACAGACATGCATCCCACAATCGCGCGCATCCGGCAGGTCGTAGCGCACGGCCGTGAAGAGGAGATCGCACCGCTTCTGGCGCAGGATGTGGAATTCCTGCCACCGACATATTGGAAGACCTGGACCGGCCGAGAGCCGGTCGCAGCCGTTCTCGGCCACGTGGCGCGCGTGTTCTCCGATTTCCGCTACCGGCGCGTCATGGGAGCGGACTCTGACTGGGCGCTCGAGTTCCAGTGCAAGGTCGGCGATCTGGACGCGGTCGGCGTGGATCTGATCACGCTCGACGCGGCCGGTCTCGTCCGCCGTTTCGAAGTCGTCATGCGCCCCTACAAGTCCGTAGGTGCGTTGCGTGAGGCGATGAATGCGGCGGTCGTGCGCGATGCCCGCTTCCTGGATTACCGTGACGCCTTGCGCTGAGCGGGATCACGGTGGCGCTGACGCAGCGCCGCCTTTACGCCGGCGCATCTGTCGGATCATCGACCAACTGTAGATGATCAGCGCGGCCCAGATCATCGGAAACGCGATCTGTCGCGCGCGGTCGAATTCCTCGTCAAAGACCAGCACCGCCACAAGGAAGATCATGGTCGGCGCGATGTATTGCAGGATCGCGATCGTCGACAGCTTCAATCCCTTCGCGCCGTTGGCATAGAGGATGAGCGGGATGGCCGTGACGATGCCGCATCCCAGAAGCAGCCATCTGTCCGACGCGGAGTCCAGAAACGCGCTCTGTCCGGTGGTCCAGGACCAGAACGCGTAACCCAGGGCCGGCGGGGTCAGGATCAGAACCTCCAGCAGGAAGCCCTGGTTCGGACCGATCGGCAGCCATTTCTTGAAGAAGGCGTAGAATCCCCAGGACAGCGTCAAGCCGACGGCGGCCCAGGGCAGGTTGCCCGCTTCGATCGTGAGCACGGCGATCGCTGCCCCTGCAAGGGCGATGGCAAGGATCTGCGGGCGGTCCAGCCTTTCGCGCAGCACAAGTGCCCCCAGCGCGACCGAGAAGAGCGGGTTGATGTAGTAGCCGAGTGCCGCGTCGATCGCGCGGCCGCTGGCGATGGACCAGACGTAGATCCCCCAGTTCACCGAGATGAGCACGGCTGTGACGCAGCCCATGGCGAGCATCCGCGGCGTCCGAAGCGCGATCCTCAGGTCCTGCGTCCGGCGCAGCACGATCAGGACCAGCGCCGCGACCGGCACCGACCAGATGATCCGGTGCGCCACGACCTCGGCCGGTGGCACATGGTCGAGGGCCTTCATGTAGAGCGGCAGAAAGCCCCAGAGGACATAGGCCGAGACGGCAAAGGCAAGGCCGCGCGGGGTATCTTCGTCGAGCGTCAACATGGTCGGGATGAGCGCAGGGCGCGGGGCTGCGGTCAAGACCGGTGGCGATGGTCTTTCGTGATGGCCTGCATCACGGAGAGCGGCCCCGATCCGCGCGTCAGGCCTTCGGCCGCTCCGATTTCGGATCGTACATGGGGCGCAAGGAGGCCTCGGCTCGAACCCGCGTGCCCGCGACGTCGATCTCGTAGGTCGAGGCCAGCACCTCGTCCGCGGTTTCGCCCTCGCAGGGCACGTAGCCCAGCCCGATCGCGCCGCCCAGTGCGTGGCCGTAGGCGCCCGAGCTGACGATAGCCCACGATCTCGCCGTCCCGCAGGATCGGCTCGTTGTGATAGAGCAGCGGTTCGGGGTCGCGTCAGCCGGAACTGCACCAGGCGCCGCGGCAGGCCCTCGTCGCGTTTTGCGCAGCACCGCGTCGCGGCCGATGAAGTCGGGCTTGTCGGTCTTCACCGCAAAGCCGAGCCCGGCCTCCAGCACGTGATCCTCGCAGGTGATGTCATGGCCGAAATGGCGGAAGCCCTTTTCGATCCGGCAGCTGTCCATCATGTGCATGCCGCAGAGCTTCAGGCCCATGTCCTGCCCCGCCTCGTGCAGCGTCTCGAAGACATGGGCGGCCATGTCGGCGCAGACATAGATCTCCCAGCCCAGTTCGCCGACATAGGTGACGCGGTGCACCCGGGCGAGGCCCATGCCGATCTCGATCTCCTGCGCCGTGCCGAAGGGGTTGGCGTCGTTCGAGAAATCGTCGGGCGACACGGCCTGCATCAGCTCGCGCGCCTGCGGCCCCATGACGGCCAGCACGCCCTCGGCCGCGGTCACATCGGTGATGACGACGCTGAGCATCGCCCCTGTGGCGCTCGCAGCCAGGTCTGGTCGGCCAGCCGCGTGGCCGCCGGGGTGACGACCAGATAGGCGGTCTCGGACAGGCGGGTGACGGTCACATCCGCCTCGATCCCGCCGCGGGTGTTCAGGAACTGCGTGTAGACGATCCGGCCCACCGGCACGTCGACATCGCCGCCGCAGACGTGGTTCAGGAAGGCCTCGGCGTCCGGCCCCTCGACGCGGAGCTTGCCGAAGGAGGACATGTCGTACATGCCGACGCCCTCGCGCATCGGCCATGTGCTCGGCGCGCGGCGTTGTCGAACAAGTTCTGCCGCTTCCAGCTGTAGTCGATACTCGCGCTCCTGGCCCGGCGCGCGCGAACCAGTTGGCGCGCTCCCAGCCCGCGAGCTCGCCCATGACCGCGCCGTGCTCCAGCAAGTTGCGCGTGGAACGGCGAGCGGCGGACGCCGCGCGCCGTGGCCTTCTGGCGGTAGGGGAAGTGATCGGCGTAGAGCAGGCCCAGCGTCTCCTTCGACGCGCTCGAACAGATAGTGGCGGTTGCCCTGGAAGGGCTGCATGCGCGCGATGTCGACGTCGCCCAGATCGAAGGGCTTCTCGCCCGCCTCCATCCACTGCGCCAGCGCCATGCCCGCGCCGCCGGCGGACTGGATGCCGATGGAGTTGAAGCCGGCCGCGACCCAGACGTTGTCCATCTCCGGCGCAGAGGCCGAGGTGATAGGCGTCGTCGGGGGTGAAGCTTTCGGGGCCGTTGAAGAAGGTGTGGATGCCCGCCTCGGCCAGCATGGGCATCCGGTTGCACGGCCGTCTCGAGGATCGGCTCGAAATGGTCGAAATCCTCGGGCAGCTGGTCGAACTCGAAGTCCTCGGGGATGCCGTCCATGCCCCAGGGTTTGCGACACGGCTCGAACGCGCCCAGCAGGATCTTGCCCGCGTCTTCCTTGTAATAGGCGCATTCGTCCGGCACGCGCAGGACCGGCAGCTGCTGCAGCCCGTCGATCGGCTCGGTCACGATGTAGAAATGCTCGCAGGCCTGCAGCGGCACGTTGATGCCCAGCCATGCGCCCGACCTCGCGCCCCCACATGCCGGCGCAGTTGACGACATGCTCGCAGGCGATGTGGCCCGCGCTGCCATCCTCGGCCTGCCCAGTCGACGCCGGTGACGCGGCGGCCCGTCGCGGCCGATGCCGGTGACTTGCGTCCGCTCCGCGATCACGCGCGCCGCGCTGGCGCGCGCCCTTGGCCAGCGCCAGCGCGATATTGGCGGGGTCGCCCTGCCCGTCCTTGGCGAGCTAGACGCCGCCCGTCACGCCCTCGATGTTGAGATGCGGATAGCGCGACTTGACCTCGTCCGGGCCGATCTCCTCGATCTCGCACGCCGAAGGCGCGCGCCATGGCGGCGGAGCGGTAGCAGCTCCTCCCGCCGCTCGGCCGTCAGCGCGACGGTGATCGAGCCGCACGCGCCTGAAGCCCGTGGCGACGCCGGTTTCGTCCTCGAGCGCGCCGTAGAGTTCCTGGCTGATATTTCGCGAGCCGGGTCATGTTCGCCGTGGCGCGCAGCTGCGCGATCAGCCCGGCCGCGTGCCAGGTGGTGCCCGCTGGTCAGCTGCTTGCGTTCCAGCAGCACGACGTCCGTCCAGCCCAGTTTCGCCAGGTGGTAGGCGACGGAACAGCCGATGACGCCGCCGCCGATGATGACGACGCGGGCATGGGCGGGCAGGTCAGGCATGATGTCGGTTCCGGTCTGTTGAGAAGGGGTTTCGGATCGCCGTGCGATCCGACCGAAGCGAGGGGGCATTCGCCATTGTCGCTCGGACCAATGGCGCATCCCCTCGCGCTCCCCCAAGGTATTTGACGACCCCAAGAAGCATGGGTCAGGTGATGTGGTGGTCGGCGGCGGCGAGGCGGCGGGCGATTTCGGCGATATGTGCAGGTCCTGTCTCGCAACAGCCGCCGACGATGGTCGCGCCGGCATCGACCCACGACAGGACGAATTCCGCGTAGGCGGCCGGGCTGAGGTCGGTGCGCGCCTCCAGCGTGTCCACGGTCGGGAATTCCTCCTTGAACCCGGCGGAGATGTTGGTGAAGCCGTTGGCATAGGCGCCGAACGGCACGCCGGACCGGGCGATGATGGACAATCCTTGCGAGATCGCCTCCGGGCGGGAGCAGTTGAGCAGAACCGCAGCGACCTTGCCGTCGATCACCGGAAGTGCATCGGCCAAAGGCTCACCCGAGCGCAACCGCGTGCCATCGTCGTCATCGACGGTGAACGCGATCCAGACCGGTCTTGCCGCTTTCGCGACACCGCGCAGGGCGCCTCGCGCCTCCTGGCAGGATGACACCGTTTCCAGCAGGAGCAGGTCGACCCGGGGCGCGAGGGCCAATGCGATGTCGCCGAACCGGCGTTCGGCCAGATCCTCGTCGGCGTCCAGATCCGGGCGGTAGGTCGCCAGAAGCGGTCCCATGCAGCCGGCGATGCGGATCCCGCTCCGGTCGGCGCGCGCCTGTTCCGCAGCGCTCAAGGCGATGTCCTGAAGCTCCCCCAGCCGATCCTCGAGGCCCACGCGTTCCAGCCGCGAAACATGCACCGCGTAGGTGTTGGTGGACATCACCGTCGCGCCCGCGTCGATGTAGTCGCGGTGCACGGCCGTCACCAGATCGGGATGATCGATCATGACTTGCGTCGACCAGAGCGGTGTCGCACGGTCGCCGGAGCGCCTGCACCAGTTCCTGCCCGATCGAACCGTCAAGGAGCGTGACGTTGCTCATGCCCGGAGCCGCGCGTTCTGCGGATCCCAGAGCGGCCCGTCCGGCTGAACTACCGCCTTGCGCATGTGGCCATAGATGTCGACGTCGAGTTCGGTGCCCGTCACGGCAAGGTCGCTGCGCAGCATGCCCAGCGCGACGGAGGCGCCGACGCGGTGGCCGTAATCGCCGGAGGTGGTTTCGCCCACGATCTCGCCGCCATGCCAGAGCGTGGACATGTAGGGCGCATCCTGATCGCCGGCATCGACGATCAGTGTGACGAACCGCTTCGCGGACCCCCGTTGTTTCTCCGCCAGCAGTGCTGCCTTGCCGGGGAACGCGTGAGGCTTGTCGAACCGGATGAACCGGTCCAACCCGGCTTCGAGCAGCGTGTAATCGGTGGAGAGATCGCCCTTCCACGCGCGGTAGCCCTTCTCGATTCGCAGCGCGTTGAGCGCGTACATGCCGAAGGGCTTCGCGCCCGCGCCAGCCACCGCGTCCCAGATCGCGGGCGCATCGTCGGTGCCGCAGTGGAGTTCCCACCCGAGTTCGCCTGCAAAGGAGACGCGGATCAGCGCACAGGGCCGGCCGGCAACATGCGTGTCGTACTGGACCGAGAGCCAGGGCAGCGTCAGATCCGCATCGGTGAGCGGCGCCAATAGATCGCGGGAGGCCGGGCCCGTGACCAGCAGGCACTCGACCTCCGCCGAGTGATCTGTCGATCTCAATTCCCTCCGGCGCCCGCCGCCAGAGCCATTCCGCGTCATGCCACTGCGCCGCGGCGGCGGTGATGAGCCCCACATCGTCCGGGCCATGCACCAGTGCGGAGGTTTCGGTGACGATCCGGCCACGGTTGTCGGCGAAGTAGAGCAAGCGCAATCCGGCCCTCCTCGGGCAGGCGCGAGCCGGTCAACCCGTCGACAGAAGTCGCGCGCGCCCGGTCCCTCGACCTTCAGCCGCGTGAAGCCGGAGATCGCGAGGATGCCGCAATGATCCCGAACGGCCTCGCATTCCTCGCGGACGCGCACGGCCCAAGGACCCTGCGCGGTCCCAGGTTTGCGTCGCCTCCTCGCCGGTGTCGTCGCCCGGCTGCGCAAACCAGTTCGCCCGCTCCCATCCGTTGTAGGCGCCCATCTGTCCGCCCAGCGCCTTGATCCTGTCGTGCACGGGCGAGAGCTTGCGGTCGCGGCCGGCGGGCCAGGAGTGGCGCGGGAAGTGCATGGCGTATTCGTGGCCGTAGACCTCCACTGCCTTGTCCGTGCAATACGCCGCGTCCGTGTAATCCGTGTAGCGGCGCGGGTCGCAGGCCCACATGTCCCATTCCGTCCGGCCTTCGGTCACCCATTCGGCCAGCACCTTGCCCGCGCCGCCGGCCTGGGTGATGCCGAAGGTGAAGACGCAAGCCTCGAAGGCGTTGGGCACCCCGGGCATCGGGCCGATCAGCGGCAATCCGTCCGGGGCGTAGGGTATCGGGCCGTTGATCACGCGCCCCACGCCGGATGTGCCCAGCAGCGGAACGCGGGCCATTGCGTCCTCGATATACCATTCCAGCCGGTCCAGATCGTCGGGGTAGAGCTGGAAGGAGAAATCCTCCGGCATCGGATCGTCTGGCGTGATCCAGTGCGCCTTGCAGTTTCGCTCGTAGGGCCCGAGGTTCATCCCGGTCTTTTCCTGCCGCAGATAGTAGCTCGAATCGACGTCCCGCAGCAGCGGCAGCTTGCGACCATGCTCCGCCGACCAGGCCTCCAGCTCCGCGATCGGCTCGGTCAGGAAGAACTGATGGCTCATCACCGCCATGGGAACCGTGCGCCCGCCGTAGGGTTTGAACCACTCGCCCACGCGCTGCGCGTAATATCCAGCGGCATTGACGACGTACTCGCAGCGGATATCACCCTTCTCGGTGTGCACGATCCACTCGCCATTCTCGCGGGACACGCCGGTCGCGGGACAGAACCGCTCGATCCTTGCACCCATCTGGCGCGCGCCCTTCGCCAGCGCCTGGGTCAGCTGCGCGGGATCGATATCGCCGTCATCGGGATCCCAGAGAGCGCCAGCGAGGTCATGTGTCTCAAGAAACGGGTAGCGGTCCTTCAGATCCGCCACCTGCATCATCTCGAGTTTCAAGCCCTGATAGCGGCCCATGGAGCGGGCGCGTTCGAACTCCATGATCCGTTCCCGCGTATGGCCGAGGCGGATCGAACCCGTGACATGGTAGTTCATCGGATAATCCACCTCGTCCGCCAGCCGGGCATAGAGCGAGAGCGAATACCGCTGCATGTTCATGACGGCCCAGGACGTGCTGAAGGACGGGCAGTTGCCGGCCGCGTGCCAGGTGGAGCCGGCCGTGAGTTCGTTCTTCTCGAGCAGGACGCAATCGCTCCACCCGGCCTTGGCCAGGTGATAGAGCGCCGACGCGCCCACCGCGCCGCCGCCGATGACGACCACGCGGGCCGTGGTTGGAAACTCCGCCATGTCTCAGTCCTCCCGCTGCGGAACGCCGTCCGCGATGTCGTAGTAGTCGCCCTTGAACCGGGTGAAGATATGCTCTTGCAGGTTCAGTCCGGTCGGCCCGTCGATGGCCCCGAGCGAGAAGCTCATGCGGTCCTCGTCGTCGGCGCTCCAGAACAGAAAACAGCCGCAGATGCCGCAGAACCCGCGGCGCGCCTGGGGTGACGCCCGGTACCACCGCACGTCGCCGGCGATGTGGAGTCTCGACGCGTCGGCGGGTGCACTGACCCAATAATGACCCGACTGTTTCCGGCACTGGCCGCAATGGCAGGCGGTCGCGCTGTAGTCTCCGTCCTCCACGGTGAAGGTCACGGCACCGCAATTGCAGGATCCTCGCAGCATCACGACGTCCTCCTGCGCGACGGGATGCGGAGAGGGGCCAGCTCAATTCCGGAAAGGGTCCACGCATTTCGGCGACGCATCATCCGGGCTCCCATCAATACACCGGCGGCGCGATGACCCAGATCGCAACGGCCGGCTCGTCGTAGGGGTTGGACCAGCGGAACGGCTCCCCGCGGATGCGGAAACTGTCGCCCGGATGGATGGTGAAGCCGTGCCCGGCGATCGTCAGGTCGAGCTTGCCTGAAACGAGGAAAGCCAGTTCCTGCGTCGGACGGATCACGGTCTCTCCGATCTCCGAATGCGGCGCGAAGGTGGAATGCACCATCTCGAAATCGTCCGTGAGATCGGGCGACAGCAACTCCTCCACCAGCCCGGAGACCGACGAACCGATGGGCCGGCAAGTCTGGCGCCGCACCACGAACCCGTCCTCCTCGGCGGACACCGCCTGGTGACGCGCGAGCATGGAGATCGTCACGTCGAGTTCCGCTGCAAGATGACGCAGATCGGCGATCGATGGCACGGACCGGTCACGTTCCACCTGGCTGAGCCAGCCAACGGAGCGGTCGAGGCGCCGCGCCAGGTCCGAAAGCGTCAATCCCCGCGCCTTGCGCAGGGCACGAATGTCGGCACCAAGGGTCTGCGGCGTGGGGTGGAACATGGGTGCTTCGTGAAATTCAGGACTTCAATTTCACCTTGACTGGATGTAATGAAAAAACAAGAGGATTTTTCACGATTTGCGTTGAAAATCTTGCCCCTGAGTGATCCGCGCCTGTCGGTACGCCCGATTGCTTGAGGACTTGGCACGCGCGATCTGCCAAGCTTTCTTCAAGAGGAGGTCATTGGAACCCCGGAACGAAGGGAAAACCCATGTGTCTGTCAACCGAAGCCTTCGCGCTATTTCTGTCGCTGCTCGGACCGGAAATTGTCACGTCCGAGCCCGACCGGATCACGATTCACGCGACCGAGCAGGACGTGCTGTGGATGCGCCGGGACGAGGGATGGTGCACGAATGCCGCGCCTGCACACATGCGATGACGGAAATTCATCCGGAGCGCTGATACGCCTGATGCCGTGCGCGGACGGGGCTGGCACGTGCGAGCGCGAAGACCGAGGCTTGCCGAACTGCCTGCAGCCGCTCGTTCGAGAAATCCGCGATCCGGCGGGTGATTGTTCTATCGTCGGACCGAACTCACCAATTGGTAAGGAATGCGATCTATACCCGCATCACCAATTGCAGGAAGCGGTATATCATGAATCTCAGCAGCATAACTGATGGGGGCCATCGCATCGTCACGGTCAACGAAAACCGGATCGACGCGGCCGTCGCACTCGCCTTCAAGGATCAGATGCGCACCCAGACCGAAGACGGTCCGGAAAGCGTCGTTCTGGACCTAAAACAGGTTCAGTTCGTCGATTCCAGCGGCCTTGGCGCGATCGTCGCGTCGATGAAGGCGATGGGACATGGCCGCACGCTGGCGCTCGCGGGGCTGAACCCCACCGTCGACAAGGTCTTTCGTCTGACCCGCATGGATTCCGTGTTTCAGATGTACCCGACGCTCGATGACGCACTGAGCCAGATGGGCCACTGAAATTCGGGGGCATCCTCATGAAACAGGTGGAACCGCCTGTCAGGATCAGGATGAAGTTCCGCAGCGGTCCCCTGGCGGTGCGCGAGGCAATCGCGCAGATCCTGTCGGAACTGGATCCGCTGGGTCTCGGCAGCGATGACCTCGGGACCATCGAGATCGTCCTCGCCGAAGCCCTGAACAACGTCGTCGAACATGCCTATCCCGCGGATCAAGCGTCCGGTCCAATCGATTTCGATTGCAGTTCGGCCGCCGACGGGTTGCACATTCGGATCATCGACGACGGGCTGGCCATGCCGGGAGGCCGGATTCCGAACGGCCTGCAATCCACGCTGACGGACGACCTGTCGACCCTGCCCGAAGGCGGGTTCGGCTGGCACCTGATTCGTCAACTCGCGCAGGACGTGGAGTACCGACGCTGCAACGAGCAGAACATTCTCGACCTCCGGCTTCCGGTCTTCTTGTCGGCCTGAGCGCGCGGACAGGCCTCCACCGCACGCGCCTAACGGCTTGTCGGTCCGGTCCGCCGATGTACGCGCTGCCCGTTCATCGACGACAGCGGCAGGTTAGCAGTCCGTCAACCATGCCACATTCCTGGTCGAAAGAACCCGGTTCTCTCCCCATTTTCGCCCGAAACGAACGCCATACATGTCCTTGTAGCTGCATTAAGCTTCCCCCGGCGTCGTATGTGATAGCCCCCACCCAGAGTGCGGCGCCGGGGACTTGTTTCCAGGGCGTTGGAATTGACGAAACCGCAGTGTAGGTAGGTCCGGAATTCGACTGGAGCTTCCTGCATGCGCGACCTTCAATCCCCCGGCCGTTCTGCCGTCCTGGTTCAGAACGGCATC
Source organism: uncultured Alphaproteobacteria bacterium (assembly GCA_963721175.1). Classification (GTDB taxonomy): domain Bacteria; phylum Pseudomonadota; class Alphaproteobacteria; order Rhodobacterales; family Rhodobacteraceae; genus Aliishimia. Next base: position 13,043 of record CAVRIG010000014.1, read on the forward strand.
TGCGCCACATCCCATCCGCTCGCCGCGTCGGCCGCGGTCGATATCCTGAAATCCGGTGGCAACGCGATGGATGCGGCGATTGCCGGCGCGGTGCTTCTGGGGATCTGCGAGCCGCAGATGACCGGGATCGGCGGGGATTGCTTCGTGCTCTGGTCGCGTCCGGATCAGCCGGTCCGCGCCCTCAACGGGTCCGGGCGGGCGCCGGCTGCCGCCTCCGCCGCGGATCTGCGTGCGCGGGGCGAGGCCGTCGTGCCGCCCTACGCCGCGGAAGCCGTAACGGTGCCCGGTGCCGTCGACGCGTTCTGCCGTCTTTGCGAGACCGAGGGCCGCATCGGGCTCGACCGGGTCCTCGCCCCGGCGATTCATTATGCCGACGAAGGCGTGCCGGTGGCGTCCCGCGTCGCGTTCGACCTCGTGGAGGCTGCCGAGATCCTGCACCCCGGTGCGCGCAAGCACTACCTGATCGACGGCCAGACGCCGGCTCTCGGACAGGTCTTCCGCGCACCCGGCCAGGCGGAGGTCTTGCGACGCGTTGCCAAGAACGGCCGCGAGGCATTCTATTCGGGCGAAGTCGCCGACGACATGCTGGCCGCGCTGACGGCGTTGGGCGGAGTCCATACTGCGGAGGATTTCGGGGGCACGGCCGCCACACCGACCGATCCTGTCGCGGGGGCCTACAACGGGGTGGACCTGCTGGAACATCCGCCCAACGGTCAGGGGGCCGCCGCGATCCTGCTTCTGAACATCCTGAGTCATTTCGACCTTGCCGGGCTGGACCCGCTGGGCGCCGCACGCGCACATCTGGAGGCGGAGGCGACGAAGCTGGCATACGACGCGCGCAACCGGTTCATCGCCGATCCCGACCATACGCGCCGGCTGGATCACATGCTCGACCCGGAGACCGCGAGCAAACTGGCCGCGCTCATCGATCCACAGCGCGCCATGGCAGCCCCCGCACCGCTGACCGAGGCCGTGCACAAGGACACCATCTACATCACCGTGGTGGATCGCGACCGCATGGCGGTCTCGCTCATCTACTCGATCTACCACGGGTACGGCTCGGGCATCGCCAGTCCGAAATTCGGCATCCTTCTGCAGAATCGCGGCGCCGGCTTCACGCTGGAAGAGGGTCATCCGAACGAAATGGCCGGGGGCAAGCGGCCGATGCACACGATCATCCCCGCCATGCTGCGCGAAGGCGGCCGGGTGACGATGCCTTTCGGCGTGATGGGCGGCGCCTATCAATGCACCGGTCATGCGCGGTTCGTCAGCAACCTGCGCGACTACGGGATGGATCCGCAGGCCGCGATCGATGCACCGCGCGCCTTTTCCGACGCGGGTATTCTCAAGATCGAACGCGGGTACAGCGAGGCGGTACGTTCAGAACTCGCGCAGATGGGGCACGAGGTCGCGGTGCCGGACACCCCCCTCGGCGGCGCGCAGGCGATCAGGATCCACGAGACCGGCCTGCTGGAGGGCGCGTCGGATCCGCGCAAGGACGGCTGCGCGATCGGTTACTGACGCCGCGTCCTGGGACCGTCCGGCGTCAGTTCAGATGGAAATGCAGCGGGTAGTGCCCGTCCTCGAACGGACCGAAGAGATCGGCGATATCGGGGTGATCCACCGGTTCGCCGCTGTAATCCGCCACCAGGTTCTGCTCCGACACGTAGGCGACGTAGTAGGATTGGTCGTTCTCCGCGAGCAAGTGGTAATACGGCTGCTCCTTTTTCGGGCGGTTGCCCTCGGGAATCGCCTCGTACCACTCGTCCGTGTTCGAAAACTCGGGATCCACGTCGAAAACCACGCCACGAAACGGATGCTTCCGGTGGCGGACGACCTGCCCAAGATGATATTTCGCGCGTGTGCGTAACATGGAGTGCCCCTGACGACGCAACTTATCCAAAAACCATGTGCATTGTCCATTTGTGTGCGGAAAATTTTCGGGAAACAGTCTGTGAACCTCGCCTTGACAGTGATCGAAATCGTCGCACCGGTCTTCCTTTTGGCCGGAGTGGGGTTCGCGTGGGTTCGCGCGGGCCTGGAGTACCGGATGCAATTCGTCACGCGTCTCGCCATGACGCTCGCGGTGCCCTGCCTGATCTTCACGTCGCTGATGCAAACGGAGATCGCGCCCGCCGCACTCAGGACCCTGTCGATCGCCGCGATTGCGGCTTATGGTCTGATCACCGTTGCGATCATCTTGCTCGTGAAGGTCCTGGGTCTCGAGGCGCGCACCTACATCACGCCGATGACCTTCAGCAATACCGGCAATCTCGGTCTGCCCCTGGCGCTCTTCGCCTTCGGGGAGACGGGGCTCGGCTATGCGATCGTGCTCTTCGCGATCATGGCCGTCTGGAATTTCACCTACGGGCTCTGGGTCGTCGCCGGCGGTGGATCGGTGTTCAAGACCCTGCGCGAACCGATGGTCGGCGCCACGCTTCTGGGCGCGCTGTTCCTGTGGCGGGGCTGGGAGACTCCCGAATTCCTGACCAACACCCTGTCGCTGATCGGGCAGATGGCCATCCCGCTCATGCTGATCACACTGGGCGTGGCTGTAGCCCGCCTCAGCCCGGGCGGGTTCGGCAAGGCGTTGGGTCTGTCCCTGGTGAAACTCCTGATCTGCGCGGGAATTGGCTGGGCGGTTGGGATCTGGTTCGGGCTCGACCGCGTGGCGTTCGGCACCCTGGTGCTGCAATGCTCCATGCCGGTGGCGGTGACATCGTACCTTCTCGCCGAGAAACTGGGCGCCGATGCGCAGGCCGTCGCCGGCCTCGTCGTGGTCTCCACGCTCCTCTCCGTCGGCGCGCTGCCGCTGCTGCTGGCGTTGCTGCTGTAGAAATCGTGATTCCAACGGCGGGATTTCTGCGTTACACTGCCGAAAAAGACGAAAAAAAGAGCGAGAGAGGCAGATGAGCAGAACCTTTCGCGCATTGGCATTGGCGGGAGTCCTGGCGTCCTGTGGCAGCAGCTACAGTTCCGCGCCGCGGCAATTGGACAATGCCTGTGCGATCCTGAAGGAACGACCGGAGTATTCACGCGCCTTCCGTGCGACCGAACGCAAATGGAACGTGCCGGTGCATGTCCAGATGGCGACGATCTACCAGGAGAGCAAGTTCATCTCGAACGCGCGCACGCCGTTCCAGTATGTGCTGGGCGTGATTCCCATGGGCCGGCAAAGCTCGGCCTATGGCTATGCGCAGGCGCTGGACGGGACCTGGGACGACTACCTCCGCGACACCGGGCAGCGGCGCGCCAAGCGCAACCGGATGCGGGACGCCACGGATTTCATGGGATGGTACATGAACCAGACTCGGACCCGGAACGGCATCGCGCTGACCGATGCGCGCAACCAGTACCTCGCCTATCACGAAGGACACACCGGGTATGCCCGCGGGTCCTACAACAGCAAGGCCTGGCTGATACGGGTTGCGAGTCAGGTCGATGCACGGTCCGATATATATCGGGTGCAACTGGCGTCCTGCAACGCGCGCTGACGCGTCGTCCGGGCTGCAGCTCCGGAACCTGCGTCAGTTTCCGCGCGCGGAAAAGCGTCCGGTATCGAATTTCGAGTTGCTGATGTTGCCGCCAGTCGCCATGTCGCCCAGCACCATCGTGGTCGAAACCCCGTTGCCGTCATTGATCACCCATTGACGCAATTCGACTGGGTTGCTGGTGAACCGCATCTCGATGTTCCCATATTCCGGGTGCTCGGGATCCTGGGCGGTTACCACGGTTGCGGTCCCGTCGAAGGAATGGCCCGTGACCATCCGTGCACGGCCCAGGTCGACATTGCGGGCAAGGATGATCGACAGCGGTGTCTGGCTGAGCGGGTAGCTCTCCGGGGGCTGGTTCGATTTCTCGTCGAGAATGACGACCGCGCCACCACCGGCCACCACCACGGAGCTGTCCGGCGGATTGTATTCGAACCGCATCCGTCCCGGTCGCTTGATGAGGATCTCTCCGGTGGAAATCGTGCCGTCGTCGTTGATCTGCGTGAACTCCCCCTGCGCCGTGCGGAGCCCGTTGAGATACTGGGAAATCGCGTTCAACGACAATTTCTCGGCCAGCGCGGGGACCGGCAGGGCCATGAGGCAGGAAAGGGCAATGGCTGTGACACGCATCGGTTGGGCGGTCCTTCGATTTTTGCTCGTTCCGGCAAAGATAGGGATGGCGGTGCGGTTATGCGATAGCAATGGCGTGAGCGCGCCGGTCAGACCTCCGGCAGACGGTGCCGCGCCACGGCGACGTGCAGTCGCGCGCCATGCAAAAGCGCCGAATCCGCGAAATCGTAGGCGGGATTGTGGAGCGGCGCCGACACCTCGCCATTGCCGATGAATGCAAAGCAGCCGGGAACATGGGTAAGAAACCGCGCGAAATCCTCCGACGCGGCGATCGGGCGGGCTGCTGCATCCACATGGTCGGACACACCTTCGGCGGCATCGGCCAAGGCGCTCACGGCTGCGGGATCGTTCACCAGCGGCACGAACTCGCGGGAGTACTCCACACTCGCCTCGATCCTGTGGCTGTGGCTCGTGCCTTGCGCGATCCGCCGCATCTCCGCCTCGATCCGTTCTGAAACCTCCGGCCAAAAGCTGCGCGCATCGCCGAGAATTCTCGCCCGCCCCGGCAGCGCATTGCGCGTGCCATCGGTCAGAAGTTCCGTCACCGACACCACCGCCACATCCGCGGGATCGAGCCTGCGGGCGACGATGGTCTGCAACTCCAGCACCAGCGCGCAGGCCGGCACCAGGACCTCGCGTCCCACATGCGGCCGCGCCGCATGCCCGCCCTGCCCGATGAGCGTGATCTCGAAGATGTCCTCGGCCGCCATCAGCGGACCCGGCCGTGTCGCCACATGACCCACCGGGAGCCCCGGCATGTTGTGCAAACCAAAGATCTCGTCGAAAGGAAATCGCGTCATCAGCCCGTCATCGAGCATTGCCTGCGCGCCGCGACCCCATTCCTCTGCCGGCTGAAAGATGAAGCGGATGGTGCCATCGAAGCCGCCTTCCTCCGCCAGGAACCGCGCCGCGCCCAGCAGCATCGCCGTATGGCCGTCATGCCCGCAGGCATGCATCAGGCCCGGAGAGCCGGAGGCCCACGCAGCATCCGTCGCCTCGGTGATCCGGAGCGCATCCATATCCGCCCGGAGTGCAACTGCGCGGTTCGACCTCCCGCGCTTCAACGTGCCGACCACGCCGGTGCCGCCGATGCCCGTTTCGACCTCCAGTCCGAAGCTCTGCAACGTCTCCGCCACGAACTTGGCCGTGCGCGTCTCCTCGAACCCGAATTCGGGATGGCGGTGCAGGTCGCGCCGCCAGGAGGTCATCTCCGCCTCCAGCGCCGCGAGATCCGTCACCTATTGCTCCGGCACGAGGATCTCGCGCTTGCCCACGTGGTTCGCCTGCGACACGACACCTTCGTCTTCCATCTGCTCCACCAGCCGCGCGGCCTTGTTGTAGCCGATCGCCAGCTTGCGCTGAATATAGGAGGTCGAGCACTTGCGGTCCTTGATCACGATGCCGACCGCCTGATCATAAAGCGCATCCTCGCCATCGGTGTTGCCGCCGGTGCCAAGGCCCAGGATGGCATCGATCCCGTCGGCCTTCTCGTCGGCCGGCCCCTCGACGACACCGCCCACGTAATCCGGCGGCCCATAGCCCTTGAGGTGGTTGACGATCTCCTCCACCTCCTCGTCGCTGACGAAAGGTGCGTGGCAGCGGGTGATCTTGGCCCCGCCCGCCATGTAGAGCATGTCGCCCATGCCCAGAAGCTGTTCGGCGCCCATCTCGCCCAGGATGGTGCGGCTGTCGATCTTCGACGTCACCTGGAAACTGATGCGGGTCGGAAAGTTCGCCTTGATCGTGCCGGTGATGACGTCCACCGACGGACGCTGCGTCGCCATGATGAGGTGGATGCCACTCGCACGCGCCATCTGCGCCAGCCGCTGGATGCAGGCCTCGATCTCCTTGCCGGCGACCATCATCAGGTCGGCCATCTCGTCGACGATCACGACGATGTAGGGCAGCGATTTCGGTTCGATCTCCTCCGTCTCGAACACAGGCTCCCCGGTGTCGTCGTCGAACCCTGTCTGCACCGTGCGCGAGAACATCTCGCCCTTGCGCAGCGCGTCCTTCACCCGCGCGTTGTAGCCGTCGATGTTCCGGACGCCCATCTTCGACATCTTGCGGTAGCGTTCCTCCATCTCGCCTACGACCCATTTCAGCGCCACGACCGCCTTCTTGGGGTCGGTCACCACGGGGGAGAGAAGGTGCGGGATGCCGTCATAGACGCTGAGTTCCAGCATCTTGGGATCGATCATGATCAACCGGCACTGGTCCGGCGTCAGGCGATAGAGCAGCGACAGGATCATCGTGTTGATGGCCACCGACTTGCCCGAACCCGTTGTACCGGCGATCAGCAGGTGGGGCATCTTGGCGAGGTTCGCCACCATCGCGTCGCCGCCGATATCCTTGCCCAGCGCCAGCGGCAGCGACTGGTTGCTGTCGCCATATTCGCGGCCCGCGAGGATCTCCCGCAGCACAACGCGTTCGCGGTTCTCGTTCGGAAGCTCGATGCCGATCACCGACCGGCCGGGCACCGTGGACACCCGCGCCGACAGCGCCGCCATCGACCGCGCGATATCGTCGGCCAGTCCGATCACGCGGCTCGCCTTCAGGCCGGGCGCGGGCTCCAGCTCGTACATCGTGACGACCGGGCCCGGCCGGATCGCCACGATGTCGCCCTTGACCCCGTAATCGTCCAGCACGGCCTCCAGCATCCGCGCATTCTCCTCCAGCGCCTCGGAACTGAGGTGGTGGCGCTGGATCGTGGCCGGGTCGGTCAGCAGGTTCAGCGGCGGCAGGTCGAAGTCCTGGCTCTTGTCGTCGAACAGATTTGGCTGCGCTTCGGCCTGGGCACGCGTGGAAGGCTGCGCCTTCTTGCGCGGCGCCTGCTCGACCACGCGCGTGGGCTGGGCCGCCGGGATGGCCTGGCGCTGTGGCACGTCCTCGATCGGCAAACCCGCATCATCGTCATCGAAGTCGTCGTCATTGTCGAAGGCATCGATCCCCGGTTGCGGTTGCTGCCGACCACCCGTCAGGGGCGGCTCCGGCGGCAGCTGCGCGCGATGGCGGGTCAGTGGCGGTTCGGGCGGCAACTCGACAGACTTGCGGAGCGATTGGTCGGCGTGACCGGCCGATCCCGGCCCGGCGCCTTCGGATTGCGTCCGGATCCGTGCCCGGATCGCATCGGCAATCCGCGCGCGCACCCGCCCCTCGTCCGGCTCGGACACGTCGATATCGATATCGTCATACTCGACAAGCTCGGAAACCGGCATCTCCTGGTCCGAAGGCGTGGAACGCCGGATCAGCGATGGCATCCGCGACAGAAAACCCGTCCGCGGAGCCTCGATGCGCGCGAAATCGGCCTCCGTCATTTCCGCGGCCCGGTGGTCGATGTCGTCTTCCGCCTCTCCCTGTCGGGCACGCCAGTGGGCCAGACCGGTCAGCGCGGAACGCAAGCCCCCGGCCACAGCCGAAGCCGCCCGCCCCAGAGCGGCGCGCGTTCCCGCGTAGGCCATCACCAATCCCACAAGAAGCCAGCGCAGGATCCGCCACAGCTCGGCACGGGTGAACCCCAGCACGAAGGCGCCGAAGACGATGATCGACAGCGCCATCAGCAGAGACATCAACTTGACCGACAGCGCCGATCCCAGGGGCAGGATCGTCAGGATCGCCCCCATGACCATGTCGCCGAAAAGCCCGCCCAATCCGAAGCTGTGGGTCTGGAGCCACTCGGACCCCGGATGAAGCGTCGCCGCATAGATGGCAAAGGCCGCGACCCAGATCGGCCCGAAGATCAGCCGCCCGATCACGCGGTCGGCGCCCAGGTGCAGGACAAGCCGCACGCCCCAGCCCGCGAGGATCAGCGCGAGCGACGCCGCGCCCCAGCCGACGATCGTGAAGAGCATGCCCGCGATGGAGGCCCCGGTGCGCCCCAGCCAGTTCTGCACCGGCCGGTCGGTCGACACCATCCAGTTCGGATCGTCCGGGCTGTAGGACCAGATCATCGCCGCGGTCAGCGCACCCAGAGCGAGCAACCCGAGTCCGATCAGCTCCTTGCTGCGCCGTTCGATCGCCGCCGCCGTATCGCTGTCCAGAAGTGGTTCGCGTTGCCGTGTCTGATATGCCATCTTTCGTCCCTTCACTCGTATAAGCAGCTGCGCAGGGCCAGAAGCCCGGCCTCCGTCTCATCTTTCGGGGCCACGAGGGCCACGCGGATATATCTCTTGCCGGGGTTTTCCGCCACCCGCATCCTGCGCCAGGTAGGCTCCAGGCAGGACCCGCACTCCGGTCTTCTTCCAAAGCTCCAGCGCGGCCGCCTCGCCGTCCTCGACCGGCAGCCACAGGAAGAACCCGGCTTCAGGCGGCCGGTATCCCGGGACGTTGCCGAGGATCCGGTCGGCCAGTTCGTATTTTTCCGCATAGAGTGTGCGGTTCTCGATCACGTGCTCCTCGTCCTGCCACACGGCCGTCGCGGCGGCCTGCAAGCGGCAGGGGCAGCGGGGTCCCGGCATAGTTGCGCAGTTGCTGGACCGCCCTGATCGTCTCCGGACCGCCGACGATGAACCCGGACCGCAGGCCCGGCAGGTTGGACCGTTTGGACAGCGAATGGAACGCGACCACCCGCTCGGCATCCGTGCCCTTCGCCGCGGCCACCTGAAGGATCCCCGGCGGCGGCAGGTCGCGATAGATCTCGGAATAGCATTCGTCGGCGAAGATCCGGAAATCGTGACGCTCCGCCAGATCGATCAGGTCCGACCAGTAGGCCTCATCCGCCACCGCGCCCTGCGGATTGGCCGGCGAGCAGACATAGGCCGCCACTGCGCGATCCAGCGTTTCCGGAGAAAGTCGCGCAAAGTCCGGCAGATGGCCCGTCTCCTCGGTGGCGTTGACAAAGACCGGCTCCGCCCCCACCGACAGGCTCGCCACCATGTAGACCTGGTAGAACGGATTCGGGCATCAGGATCGTCGGCTGCTGCCCATGCTTGGTCTCGGGGCAGAGCGCCATCACCGCGTTGTAGAGCCCCTCGCGAGTCCCGTTCGAGCGGCATCACGTGCAACTCCGGGTCCAGCGACACGCCATAGCGCCGGCCGGCCCAGTCGCAGAACGCCGCGCGCAATTCCGGCGTGCCCTCGTTGGGCGGATAGGAGTTGAAACCGGCCGCATTGGCCGCAATCACATCGGTAACGAACGCGGGGAAGCCATGCTTCGGCTCCCCGATCGTCATGTGGATGACGTCACCGCCCGGGGCATGCGAATCCAGCAGCGCCCGCAGACGCGGGAAAGCATAGGCCGGAAGGTTCGAAAACCGCGCGGGGAACATACACTTGCCTCATATGCGGGATCCTGTTCGCCCCGCTTGATCGCAAGCTAGCAGAGCGCGAGAGTTCCCGTCCAGCCAATCGACGCCGTTCCCCCGCGATTGTGGCATTTGGGACAGCGGCGGCGCCCTAGATCAGGCGAGGGCTGCCTCGGCCGCGGCACTGATCCGCAGGAGCCGCTCGTCCAGCCCCGGCGCGCACATGATCTGCAGCCCGCAGGACGGGACACCGGTCGGCAACGTCAGCCCGCACACGCCAAGCAGGTTTCCGATCCGCGTGTTCCGCAGGGTCAGCAGGTTCTGTTCGACGTAGTAATCGTTGTCCTGCTCCAGGCGCACCAGTTCCGGCGGCATGTTCGGCGCCGTCGGCAGGATCACCGCATCGTAGCGCGCCGTCACGGCATCGTAGCTCGCACGGATCGCGTCGACCCTGTGCCCAATGCGCGACGAAATCCGGGGCGGACACGTTCGCCCCAGTCGGAACCGGTCGCGGATCGGCCCGTACATCTTGTCCGGCGCCGCTTCGATGACGTCCCGCCAGAGGCCGTAGGCTTCGCCGGTGTAGATCATCGCGCTGAAGGACATGGCCTCGGCAATCAACGGGAACTCGAAGCGCTCCACGGTGGCCCCGGCGTCGGACAAACGCGCGACCGCATCGTCGAAGCCCGTCTCCACTCGATCGTCGAGGTCGTCCATCGCCACGCTTTCCAGAATTCCGAGCCGGACGCCTCGCAACCTGCCACCCCGCAGATCCGGACCCGTCGTCCCCTCCAACGCCCCCGAAAGCAGCGCGGCATCCTCGACCGTCCGGCAGAGGGGCCCGACCGTGTCGAGCTTGAGGCAAAGCGGCACCACGCCCTCGAGGCTCAGCCGCCCATGCGTCGGCTTCAGCCCCACGAGGTCGTTCCAAGCCGCCGGGAGGCGCACCGAACCGCCGGTGTCCGACCCGATCGCGGCGGCCGCCAGCCCGAACGCGACCGATGCCGCAGCACCCGACGACGACCCGCCCGGCGCGCAGTCCGGGTGGTTCACGTTCGGCGCCGTGGCCGTCGACGGGTTCACGCCCAGGCCGGAAAACGCCAGCTCGCTCATGTGCGTCTTGCCGAGACAGACCAGCCCCATCGCCGTCGCAGCGCGCAGGACGACGGCGTCGCGGTCCGGAACGCGCCCCTCCAGCAGCTTCGACCCGGCCTCGGTCGCGATCCCCGCGGTGTCATAGAGATCCTTCCACGACACCGGTACGCCGTCGAGCGGGGAGAGACGTTGTCCGGCCTCCGCACGCTTGCGCGCAGCCTCGGCCTCCGCCAGCGCCCGGTCGGCGCGTCACGCGGGCATAGATCCGGGGGGATAGCTCATGCGCCTCGATCGCGTCGAGAAAACACTCCGCCAGTTCCACCGGATCCGTCGCGCCAACCTCTATGGCACGGCCCAACTCCGCCGCGCTCTTGTCTCGCCAATCCTGCATCGATGCCCCTCATGCTGGTGTCGTTTGCGCGACGGTAGCGACCCATTGGCTCATGGACAATGCGGCTCTGACCCGCATATCTGAACCATGGCGAAAGACAGCGACATCCTGATCACCGGCGGCGGCCTCGGGGGCACGGCTCTCGCCCTGGCGCTTGCACAGGCCGGGCATTCCGTGATCCTCATCGACGCGCTGGCGCGAAAATGTGCGCCGCGATGCCGCGTTCGACGGCCGCTCCTACGCCATCGCCCTGGGCTCGCAGCGGTTGCTCGACGCGATCGGGCTTTGGGCGGCGGTGGCGGACGCAGCGCAGCCGATGCTGGAGATCAAGGTCACCGACGGCCGCGCGGGCGAAGGAGCCTCGCCCTTCTTCATGCATTTCGACCATGGCGAGATCGAGGAAGGCCCGATGGGCTACATGGTGGAGGACCGCCACCTGCGCAGCGCCCTGCTCGACGCCATCGCGGATCAGCCGGGGATCACGCATCTGGCGGGAGAGACCGTCACGGCACAAACGGCCGACACAATTGCGGCGCAAGTCACGCTGGGCTCGGGCAGTTCGCTGCGGACCGCGCTTCTGGTCGGCGCCGACGGCCGCAGCAGCGGGACCGGCGCAGCGCGCCGGCATCACCCGCACGGAATGGCCCTACGACCAGACCGCGCTCGTCTGCGCGATCGAGCACGAGACGCCGCACCACGGCATCGCGCACCAGTTCTTCATGCCGCCCGGCCCTCTGGCGATCCTTCCGCTCACGGGCAACCGATCCTCGATCGTCTGGTCGGAAAAGACCGCCGATGCCGCGCGGATCCACGCTCTTCCGCCTGATCGGTATCTCGATCACCTGCGCCCGCGCTTCGGCAGCTTTCTCGGCGAGATCCGTCTTGCGGGCAATCGATATTGCTATCCGCTGGGCTTCAGCCTCGCAAGTACCATGATCGCGCCGCGGGTGGCGCTGCTGGGGGATGCGGCGCATGGCGTGCATCCGCATCGCCGGACAGGGGCTGAACGCTGGACTGCGCGACGTGGCGGCCTTGGCCGAAGTCCTGACCGACGCCGCGCGGCGGGGCGAGGATATCGGCAGTTCCGCCGTTCTCGACCGCTATCAAGAGTGGCGGCGTTTCGATAACACCATGCTCGCACTCGCCACGGACAGCTTCAACCGCCTGTTCTCCAACGACAATGCCCTGCTGCGCCTCGCGCGCGATCTGGGCATGGGAGCCGTTCAGGCCATTCCCGCCCTGCGCCGCGGCTTCATCCGCGAGGCTGCCGGCCTGACCGGAGAGTTGCCGCGCCTGATGCAGGGGCGCCCGCTTTGACCGTTTGAACCGGTCGTGTCATTCAAGGGTTCGCGCCTCGTCCACGAGCATGATCGGTATGCCGTTGCGGATCGGAAATGCCAGTGCCGCGTTTTCCGAAATCAGCTCCTGCCGTTCCGCATCGAAGCGAAGCGTCGACCCTGTGCGCGGACAGACCAGTGCCTCCAGCATGCGGCGGTCGAACTCCGGCGGCTTGTGGTCCACCTTACCCTCCGGCGGATGGGTCACTGCATGACCTCGTCGTTCTCGCCGCCGCGCAGCTTGTACTCGATCAGGGTGATGAGCGTCTCGCGACGCGTGGAGAGCGACGGCGCTTCGAGCAGGGCCTGTTTGTCCTCCGGGTCGAAATCCAGCATCATCGACAGCGAATTGATCAGCAACTCGTCCTCGGCCTCCTGCAGGGTTTCCCAATCGGCCGATAGTGAGCGCGATTCGAAGTACCGGTTGAGCAGGGCCATGAACGCATCGCGATCGAAGGCCGGATCGTGTTCGGTCGTGCCCAGGTCGCGCGCGAACCCGTCCCAGGACACCTTGCACCGGCGATAGGGCGCGAAGCCTTCCACTTCGGACTGGACGCGGAACCGCGACACTCCGCTCAGCGTGATCAGGTAGCGCCCGTCTTCGGTCTCCGAAAACTGCGTCACGCGGCCGACACAGCCGATCGTGTGCAGCCCGGGCCCCTCGCGGCCTGGGACTTCGTTGGGCTGTACCATCCCCACCAGCCGTTCCGGCGTTTTCAAGGAATCCTCCAGCATCTGAAGGTAACGCGGCTCGAAGAGGTGGAGCGGCAGGCGGGCCCGCGGGAGCAGCAATGCACCCGGCAGGGGGAACACGGGTATCGTTTCAGGCAGGTCGCCAACTTTGATCATACGTGCCTACGTAGTCCCGCCGAGAGGTCAGGCAAATATCAGCGAAGAAAGCTTGCGCCGACCGCTCAGAACAATGGGGTCGTTAGCTTTGAGCGCGTCGAAGATCGTGATGAGTTGCGTCTTGGCCGCGCCGTCGTTCCAGTCCCGGTCACGCCGGAACAGCTCGAGGAGTTCGCCCACGGCAGCCTCTGCGTCGCCCTTGGCGTGGAGCGCCTGCGCCAGATCGAACCGCGCCTGGTGGTCGTCCGGGTTCGCCTCCACCTGCGCCTGGAGCTCGGCCACAGGTCCGGCATTCGCCGCTTGCTTTGCCAATTCAAGCTGCGCGTGGGCCGCATCGAGCTCCGGTGTGCGGGAAATCTCGACCGGCGCGCCGTTCAGGATCGCCTCCGCCTGTTCGAGTTCGCCCAGCGCGATATGCGCACGAACCATACCGCCATATGCGGCCGCATGGTCGGGTTTCTCGCCCAGCACCGCCGCAAACGTCTGCGCTGCATCGGAGGCAGCACCCTCGGCGAGCATCTCCTCGGCCGCCTCGACCGCCTCATCGAGCGGATCCGACTCCGCCTCCTTGCCGCCGGCCTTCACGACCCGCTCCACGAAGGCCTTCAGCTCCGAACCCGACACCGCGCCCTGGAATCCGTCGATTGGCTGCCCCTTGTGGAACGCATAGACGGTCGGGATCGACTGGATCTGCAGTTGCGCCGCGATCCGCTGCGCCTCGTCCACGTTCACCTTGACCATCTTCACGGCACCGCGTGCGGCACGCACGGCATCCTCCAGCATCGGGCCCAACGTCTTGCAGGGCCCGCACCAGGGTGCCCAGAAGTCGACGATGACCGGCGTCTCCTGGGACGCCTCGACCACGTCCGCCATGAAGGTCTGTTCGCTGCCGTCCTTGATCAGATCGGCATCCGTGGGCTGCGATGCACCCAAATTCAGTTCAACCATGGTGATTTCCCTCCGTGCGGGATGGATTTGTCGGGTTATATGGACCGAATGCCGGCAAGTGCCAAGGGTCGGCCGCCAAAGTCAGCCGCCAAAGAGGGTCAAAGATCGAATGCCGCGAAAACCGGAGCGTGATCGGACGGCTGCTCCCAGCCGCGCACATCCCGCCGGATGTGGCTGTTGTGCCCCGCACCTGCAATGTCCGGCGTGGCCCAGATGTGATCCAGCCTGCGGCCCTTGTCGGCGGCAGACCAGTCCTTCGCCCGGTAGGACCACCATGAGTAGAGCTGACCGTCGGGGATATCCTTCCGCGTGATGTCCACCCACTTGCCCGCATCCTGAGTTTCCCCCAGGTGCTCGACCTCCACGGGCGTGTGCGACACGACCTTAAGAAGCTGCTTGTGGCTCCACACGTCGTCCTCGCGCGGCGCGATGTTGAGATCGCCCACCAGGATCGACCTTTCGGGCCGTTCGCCGTGAAACCGGTCGCGCATCTCGGTCAGGTAGTCGAGCTTCTGCCCGAATTTCGCGTTCACCTCCCGATCCGGCACGTCGCCGCCCGCGGGCACGTAGAAATTATGGATCGTGACCCCGTTCTCCAGTCGCCCCGCGATGTGACGGGCGTGGCCGAGGCTCGCGAAATCCTCCGACCCGACCTCCTCGATCGGCAGTTTCGACAGGATCGCGACGCCGTTGTAGCCCTTCTGACCCCGTGCCAGCATGTGGGTGTAGCCCAGCGCCTGGAACGCCTCCACCGGGATCTTCTCCACCGGGCTCTTGCATTCCTGCAGGCAGAGCACGTCCGGCGCCTCCTCGGTCAGCAGCTTCCCGACCAGCCCCGCCCGCAGCCGGACCGAGTTGATGTTCCACGTGGCCAAAGTGAACGCCATGAATGCCCCCGCAAGTCAGTTTCGGGGGACCCTAACGTCAGACACCGTTCGGCGCCACCAGCACTTTACCCGATCTTTCGCCCTTCCCGGTGTAGGCCGCGGCTTCCTGGATCTCGTCCAGCGTGAAATGCCGGTCGATCGGCGCGAAAAGCTCGCCCTTCAGAACCATCTGCGTCAGCGCGCCATAGGTCTCCATGCGCTCCTGCTTCGTCGCGCTCTCGAACCAATTGACCAACCAGAAGCCCCGTACCCGGATGTCGCGGAAAATGAGCGAACCCGCGATCATCTGGCAGGGTTGCATAGACATCGCGCCGTAATTCACCATCGTCCCGCCCCGCTCCAGCGTGTCGCCGAGGCGGCCGAACGTCTCGCCCGCCACCGCGTCGAGCGCCAGTTTCATCTTCGCGCCCGTCGCCAGCCGCACCTGCTCGGCCAGATCCGGGCCGTCGACCAGGACATGCCGCGCGCCGAGGTCTTTCAGCCCGGCGATAGCACTCTCGCGCCGCACCACGTTCATCAGGTTCACGCCCCGCGCCTTGCACAGCTGCACGACATACCCGCCGACCCCGGAATTCGCCGCCGACTGGATCACCCAGTCGCCCGGCTGCAGCGTCACGAACTGCTCCAGCATCAGGTAGGCCGTCGCCGGGTTGACCATCAGCATCGACAACTGGTCGATGTCGCCCTCGGGCAACGGCACGAAATGGGCCATGGGCGCCGCCACCTCGCTTACCCAGGTACCACCGCCGGCCGGCAAGAGCACCAACTGCCCCACCTCGAGGCCACCGCCATTCACCTCGACGATCCGACCCAGCCCCTCGTTGCCGGCGATGGCAGGCAATTGCGGCTTCACCCCGTAGTCGCCCGCGATCTGGATCAGGTCGGACGGGTTGATCGGCGCACGCAGCACCTCCGCCCGCGCCTCGCCCGCACCAAGCGGCTCGGACGCCTCTTCCACGACCTTGAGCACGTCGGCCGGGTTGCCGAATTCCTCGTAGATGACCTTCTTCATGTGCACTCGCTCCCGTTGGTGCCGGCAGCTTGCACCTCCATCCCGAAGACCGAAAGCCCGACCTCGCGTCACGCGCGATGCCGCTTCTTTGGGTCCGGAAATACCTCGGGGGTTTGGGGGCAGCGCCCCCCATTCGACCGATGGCATCGCGCCGACGGCGCGGCATCGAGATCACCGCCAAAGAAAACCGGGCAAAAAAAGGCCGGGCACGAAGGCCCGGCCAGTCCAACAGGGAGGTTGCAAGCCATTGCCCGGGCTCGCGGCGGGAACTCAATCCTTAACACAAGTTACACGCTATGGGTGTGACCTAAGTCAATACTGACGTCACGCCACAAGCCTGTAGCCGCCGGATTCGGTCACGAGCAGCCGGGCGTTCGACGGATCCGGCTCGATCTTCTGCCGCAGACGGTAGATATGCGTCTCCAGCGTGTGCGTCGTCACACCGGCGTTGTAGCCCCAAACCTCGTGCAGCAGCACGTCGCGGGCCACGACACCTTCGGACGAACGATAGAGGAATTTCAGGATGTTCGTCTCTTTTTCGGTCAGCCGGATCTTGCTGTCGTCCTCGGTGATCAGCATCTTCATCGCCGGCTTGAACGTGTAGGGACCAAGCTGGAAAATCGCGTCCTCGGACTGCTCGTGCTGGCGCAGCTGCGCGCGGATCCGCGCGAGCAGGACCGGGAACTTGAACGGTTTGGAGACATAATCGTTGGCGCCCGCGTCCAGCCCCAGGATCGTGTCCGAATCACTGTCATGCCCGGTCAGCATCACGATCGGGCTCTTCACGCCCTGCTTGCGCATCAACCGGCACAGTTCGCGTCCGTCGGTATCCGGCAATCCCACGTCCAGAATCACCAGATCGTAGATTGCCTCGCGGGCCCGCTCCATCGCCTGGGCGCCGTTCCCCGCCTCGAAGACATCGAAGTCCTCGGTCATGACGAGTTGCTCGCTCAACGCCTCGCGTAGATCCTCGTCATCGTCCACGAGCAGGATCTTCTTCAATTGTGCCATCTTCAGCATCCTCTTGCATGCACTGGACTTCAGATGCGTTTGTCCTCACAAGCCCACAAGTTTTGCGACAGACGCTTCACAGCCTCGTGTAGCGGCTGGCCGATTGAGGCGGAAATGTTTCAATTTATCTACGCAACCGATTAGACCGGCGCCAATTGCCGCGGAGTTTTCATGGGTTTCGCCCCCGACATCACGGAAAAGCTGGCACGGGCACGGTCGGACCTTCGCATGGGGCTGCCCATCGTGCTGACCGGGCCGGAGCCGGTTCTGGTGTTCGCGGCCGAGACCATCTCCGCTGCGCGGTTGGCGTCGCTGCAGGCGCTGAGCACTCGGACGGTCCTCGCGATCACGGATCACCGGGCACGCACGTTGAAGGCGCGCGCCTATGACGGCGATCTCGCGCGTATTCCGGTGCCGTCCGATGCGCGGCTGACTTGGGTCCTGGGGGTCGCGGACCCCGCCGACGATCTCAAGACCCCGATGAAGGGGCCCCTCGTCACGTCGCGCGGCGGTGATGCGTCGGCGCACCGGGCGGCCCTGCTGCTGGCGAAATCCGCGCGGCTTCTGCCCGCCGCGCTGCTCGCCCCCTTGCCGAATGCGGATTTCGCGCCGGAGAACGACCTGACCGAGATTCCGGTGGAGGCCGTGATCCCCGCGCTCACGATGGCCCCGAGCCTTGCCCCCGTCGTCTCGGCCAGGCTTCCGCTGGCCGTGTCCGAAGCGGGGCGGCTGCACGTCTTCCGGCCCGACGATGGCGGCGAAGAGCACTACGCCGTCGAGATCGGCCGCCCGGATCGCGCCGCACCCGTTCTCGCCCGCCTGCATTCGGCCTGCTTCACGGGCGACCTCCTGGGGTCGCTCAAATGCGATTGCGGACCCCAGTTGCGCGGCGCACTGGCGCAGATGGGCGAAGAAGGCGCAGGCGTGCTGCTCTACCTCAATCAGGAGGGGCGCGGGATCGGGCTCGCCAACAAGATGCGGGCCTACAGCCTGCAGGACCAGGGGTTCGACACGGTCGAAGCCAATCACCGGCTGGGGTTCGAGGATGACGAGCGGGATTTCCGCCTCGGCGCGGAGATCCTGCGCCGCATGGGGTTCGGCCAGGTTCGGCTCCTCACCAACAATCCGGCCAAGGTCGCGATGATGGACCAATGCGGGATCCGGGTGGTGGAACGCGTGCCGCTCAAGGTCGGGCTCAACCCGCTCAATGCGCGCTATCTCGACACCAAGGCCAGGAAATCGGGCCACATTCTGTGAACCGTGCGGGAATGGTTTGCCATAGGTGGCGAACGTCCTAGAACCCGTGAAGGCTTGGAGCGAGGGACCACCATGACCGACCGGCAGCGCATCGTGTTGATCCTCGGGAGCGCGCCGGACGCGATGCGAGCGCGAGACTGGCCGCGCGGCAACGTGACCGACATCGTGGCCATCAACAACGCCTGGCGGGTGCGGCGGGACTGGGACTGGCACATCCACCCGGAGGATTTCCCGTCCGTAAACCGCCCCAGGGACATCGGCACGGATCAGCAGGTCATCACCGCGAAAGACTACGTCCCGCGGCAGAACGAACTTGGCGGCTTCGTCTATGCCGGCGGCACGATGGCGTTCACCGCCGGGTACTGGGCGCTGCATGCGCTCAGGCCACGGGTCATCGCCTGGCTCGGCTGCGACATGATCTATGACGGTGGCGAACGGACCCATTTCTATGGCAAGGGCGATCCGGATCCATTGCGCGAGGATATCTCGCTCCGGTCGCTGGAGGCGAAATCCGCTCGGCTCATGCTGATCGCGGCGCAGCACGGGACCGCCTGCGTGAACCTCTCCGAAGGCAGGAGCCGGCTGGTGTTCCCCCGCTCGTCGCCGGAACGATTGTCGGGCATCTCCAACCCCCGAAAAGGTGAATCGATCGTCGCCGCCCCTCTCGCGGAGGAGGCGCGCCTGGGCTACCTTGTGCCGTCGGGCCGCTATTGGGAGGAAGCGCATCGGTTCGACGCAGATGAGATCGACCGGCTCGAGTCGCTCTGGATGGACGCCTTTTCCCAAGCCGGGCATAGCGTCGAAGCGCGACCGTGACACCGGCGGATCTCGTCCTCACGCCCAAGGGACTGCGGTTCGGCGGACGAACCTATCCGGCCACGATCGGACGGACCGGGATGACGACGCGAAAACGGGAAGGCGACGGGGCGACCCCACGCGGCACGCACCGGATCGTGGGCTGCCTCTACCGCCCGGACCGGCTGGCGCGTCCCTGCGACTGGGCGGTGCCGATCCGGCCCAGGGATCTGTGGTCGGACGATCCCGCGGCGCCCGACTACAACACGATGGTGCGCGCGCCCTACGCGCATAGCCACGAAGCATTGCGCCGCGCCGATCCGATGTACGATCTGATCCTGATAACCGACTGGAACTGGCCTTACGCGGTGAAGGGACGGGGATCCGCCATCTTCATCCACCAATGGCGACGGCCCGGCTATCCGACGGCGGGATGTGTGGGGCTGTCGCGCGCGGACCTGCACGCAATAGTGCCGCAGATCGGCTACGGCGCATGTCTGATCGTGCCCTAGGGACGCTCATTCATCGGTCGGACGTTCCCCGAAGATCGCAGACCCCACCCGGACATGCGTGGCACCCTGCGCAATTGCACTCGGGAAATCGCCGCTCATTCCCATGCTGAGACCGTCGAGCCCGTTGCGTGCGGCGATCTTCGCCAGGAGCGCGAAATGCAGGCTCGGCTCTTCGTCCACGGGCGGGATGCACATCAGACCTCGCACAGGCAAGTCCATGTCGCGGCAGTCACGGACGAACCCGTCCGCGTCGCTCGGCAGGACACCCGCCTTTTGCGGTTCCTCGCCGGTATTCACCTGGATGAAGAGGTCGGGACAGGTGCCGATCTCCTGAGCGATCCGCGCGATGGATTTCGCGAGCTTCGGGCGATCGACGGAATGGATCGCCTGCGCCAGATCCATGGCCAGCCGCGTCTTGTTCGTCTGAAGCGGGCCGATCAGATGCAGCTCGATCCCGTCGAAACGTTCCCGGAAGGCAGGCCACTTGCCCTGCGCCTCCTGCACGCGGTTTTCGCCGAAAACTCGGTGGCCGGCCTCCAGAACGGCCTCCACACGGTCCTGCGGCTGAAGCTTGCTGACGGCAATCAGCGACACGCTCCCCGGCGCGCGGCCTGCATCGGTCTCGGCTTTGGCAATGCGTGCCTGAATGTCGGTCAGTCCTGTCATGCGTCCATTGATGCCGGGTCGGCGCGCAAAAGAAAAGGGGCAGCGCCGTGTGG
Organism: uncultured Alphaproteobacteria bacterium; assembly: GCA_963721175.1. Lineage (GTDB taxonomy): Bacteria > Pseudomonadota > Alphaproteobacteria > Rhodobacterales > Rhodobacteraceae > Aliishimia. The sequence continues at coordinate 33,220 of CAVRIG010000014.1, forward strand.
CCCTGCCCCGATCCGTTCAGATGACGTTCGACTTAGAAGTCGAAACGCACACCGAGGTCTGCGACGGTGTCGCCGTCGAACTCTCTCGCGACACCACCACGAGCTGACGTACCGCCGCCCAGGTCGTAGAAGAAGTCGATGCCGTACAATTCATCCCGAGTGACATTCAGCGAGCCATATCCGGTCGGGTTGATGCCAGTGTCAGCGTAGTCCGCGTACGCATAGTATGCTTCGATGTTGGCTACTGCGTTTATGTCGAAACGACCTGCCAGAACCCAGTGATCACCAGCCGTACCGTTGTCCGCGAAGGCAAGGCTCACGAAAACCGGGCCAATGTCGCCGCCAGCGCTAGCGCTCCAATCGGTGTCATTCGCCGCGTTCGAGTCCTGAAAGCCCAACGCAAACGTCCAACCGGTCCAGGTGTAGGCACCGACGATTGCGCGACGGTCGTTGTCATCGGAAGCCGACGCGTGGACGGAGAAGTCGCCGTACGAGTAGATGAGTTCGATGCCGTTCAGACCAGCGGCCCCATTGTCGTCCGAGCTGTAGGCATCGCCGGAGAACGCATAAGGCGTGTAATCATAGCCGAGACCGGTCAAACCGAGGTCGATCGGGTACTGACCCGGCATGAATTCCAGCGCGCCGAAGATATTGCCGACGCCAACTTCGAGACCTGCGGCACGTACGAAGAAGCGCGCGCCGTTGATGCCGGTACCTTCACGGTTGTTGTAGAAGCCGTTAGGTGCGGAGCCGGGAATCTGGACAGGGCCGATCTCACCGGGATCAACCGTTCCGTTGAGGTTGTCGTCATTCCAGGTGCTTACCACTTCGTTTGCAAGGTCGTCCTGATCCTGCTGAATACGAACGCGTGCACCGAACTGAACGCCATTGTCGGACTCTGCGGTTGCATCGATTTGGAGACGATAACGGCTGGTGATGAAGGTATCATTTTCACCGGGCAGATCGTTGCCACCATCATAGCCAAGACCGAAGCGGGCGTACCCGCCGAAGGTCACGTCAGCAGCAGCGACGCCTGCTGTGGCGACCAGTGCTGTCGTGGCGAAGAGAATTTTTTTCATGAGCTTTCCCTCGGTTTCATTTCGTACCCCAGACCGGGCAGACCGGCGAGGGCATGCCAAGTTCTTTCGCCTTTTTGGGTGTCATTTGGCAAGCGCTGCCACCGGCCTCGACACAACATCGCCACGGATGGTGCAGCTTTGCCACAGTGGCTTCAGCAGGTGGTCTGAACCACCCCTGTTACATGGGTCTTGCCGCCTATGGCCCGCTCCGTTAGACCTCGGTGAAACCGTGACAAAAGCAAGGTGATTGACCCGAATGCGGCGGATCCTTCTGAACTTCGTGATGACAGCTCTGTGCGCGGTTGCCCTGTCCGCTTGCGGCAACAGTGCCGGCGGCGGGCGCAATTTCGAAAGCGAACTGCCATCGCAATACACCGATCCCTCCTCGAACCCGAACAACCTGGAGACCGAAAACACGATCTGGTCGATCTTCAATCGCCCATCCAGCGAAAACGTCGTTCTGGTCAACCGCTACATCTGGAATGCGTCGCTCGAGGTTCTGAACTTCCTGCCGGTCCAGACGGTCGATCCCTTTACCGGTGTGATCGCTACCGGCTATGGCACTCCTCCTGGCGGTGGACGGGCATATCGTGCGACGGTACTGATCAACGACCCGGCACTTGACGCCCGGTCGTTGAACGTCGCGCTCCAGACGCAGTCCGGACCGGCGAGCGCGGCCACCGTTCGTGCGATCGAGGACGCGATCCTGACGCGGGCGCGCCAGTTGCGAGTTGCCGACAGCCGGCTTTGATCCCGCCACGCTTGGACCCTCGCGCCGACGCGCAGCAACCGGGTGTCGGACGATGGCCAATGGTCCTCCAGACCGCTAGACGCTTCCATTGATCCGCCATCCGCCCTAAGCAGGCGCTGAACCGAACCTGCGCGTGCCCGTGCGCGACCCGAGGACGACACCGATGACCCGATATGCCCCAGCCGAGATCGAGGCCAAGTGGCAAGAGGCCTGGGACAAGGAACGTCTGTTCCAGGCTGTGCGCGATGAAACCAGGCCCAAATACTACGTGCTGGAGATGTTTCCCTATCCCTCCGGCCGCATCCATATCGGGCATGTGCGCAACTACACGATGGGCGACGTGATCGCCCGCTACAAGCGCGCCACCGGCCACAACGTGCTGCACCCCATGGGATTCGACGCCTTCGGGATGCCGGCCGAGAATGCGGCGATGGCGAGCGGAGGCCACCCGAAGGATTGGACCTACGGCAACATCGACGACATGGTCGCACAGATGAAGCCGATGGGCTTCTCGCTCGACTGGTCGCGCATGTTCGCGACCTGCGATCCGGAGTACTACGGCCAGCAGCAGGCCCTGTTCCTCGATTTCCTCGAGGCGGGGCTGGTCTACCGCAAGAACGCTGTGGTGAACTGGGATCCCGTGGACATGACCGTGCTCGCCAACGAGCAGGTGATCGATGGCAAGGGGTGGCGCTCCGGCGCGGAGGTGGAGCGGCGCGAGCTGACGCAGTGGTTCTTCAAGATCTCCGACATGGCGGGCGAACTGCTCGACGCGCTCGACGAGCTGGAGGAGTGGCCGGCCAAGGTGCGGCTGATGCAGGAGAACTGGATCGGCAAGTCGCGCGGGCTGCAATTCTCCTTCGACACGGTGGACGGCCCAGAAGGCTTTGAGCGGATCGAGGTCTACACGACCCGGCCCGACACGCTGATGGGCGCGAGTTTCATCGGTGTCTCGCCCGATCACCCGCTGGCAAAACTGCTGGAGCGGGACAACCTGGAGGTCGCGGAGTTCTGCAGGCGCGCGCGCCAGGGCGGCACGACCGAGGAGGCACTGGAGAAGGCCGAGAAGATCGGCTTCGACACCGGCCTGAAATGCCGCCACCCCTTCGACGCGTCGTGGGAGCTGCCGGTCTACATCGCGAACTTCATCCTGATGGATTACGGCACCGGCGCCATCTTCGGCTGCCCGGCCCATGACCAGCGCGACTTCGACTTCGCGCAGAAGTATGACCTGCCGATCATCTCGACGTTCCTGCCGTCCGAAGGCTCCGACGAAGACCTGTCGGAAGCCTTCGTGCCGCCGAAGACGGAGAAGGTTACTTCAACAGAGGTTTCGCGGGGGAACCTTGGCAGACCGGCTTCGACGCGGTCGAAGCTGCCATCGCGCATTGCGAGTCCAAAGGCATCGGTCAGGGCGTCACCAAGTACCGCCTGCGCGATTGGGGCCTGTCCCGCCAGCGCTACTGGGGCTGCCCGATCCCGGTCGTGCATTGCGAGAGCTGCGGGGTGGTGCCGGAGAAGAAGGAAAACCTCCCCGTCCGCCTGCCCGACGACGTGAGCTTCGATGTGCCCGGCAACCCGCTCGACCGCCATCCGACGTGGCGCGACGTACCGTGCCCGGCCTGCGGCAAGCCTGCGAAGCGCGAGACCGACACGATGGACACGTTCGTCGATTCGTCGTGGTACTACGCCCGCTTCACGGCGCCGGATGCCGACACGCCCACCCGGATGGCGGACGCCGACTACTGGATGAACGTCGACCAGTACATCGGCGGGATCGAGCACGCGATCCTGCACCTGCTCTATTCCCGCTTCTTCGCCCGGGGCATGCACATGACCGGGCACCTGCCCGAGAAGTCCCGCGAGCCCTTCGACGCGCTCTTCACCCAGGGCATGGTGACCCACGAGATCTATGAACGGTTAACAGAAGCCACTTTGCGACGGCCAGGGTGAGTCCGAGCCGGCTATGCTGCCCGAAGAGTTGACTTCATGAGCCCAATCTGAGGCTTCCTTGAAGAAGTGGTCGATGAGTGCCGAGAACATCGTCAAGAGCGATTCCTCGAAGGATCGGAGATCGGATCGGAACTCGAGATCATCCCCTCGGCCAAGATGTCGAAATCCAAGAACAACGTGGTGGACCCGGTCAACATCATCTCGCAGTACGGCGCCGACACGGCCCGCTGGTTTGTTCTCTCCGACAGCCCGCCCGAGCGCGACGTGGAATGGACCGCTGCCGGCGCAGAGGCGACCTACAAGCACTTGGCCCGCGTCCACCGGATCGTCTCAGAGATCGTGGACGGCGACACCGACGGCTCCGGCGACACCGACCTGCTGCGCGAGATGCACAAGACAATCCACGATGTCACGATGGGCGTCGACTCCTTCGGCTTCAACGCGGCGATCGCCAAGCTCTATGCCTTCACCAACACGATGGCGAAGTCGCAGGCCGGAACTGCGGCCAAGCGGCAGGCGGCGCAGACCCTGGCACAGCTCATGCAGCCGATGACGCCCCATCTTTCGGAAGAACTCTGGGAGATGCTCGGCCTCGACAGCTTGTGTTCTGCGGCCCCCTGGCCCGTGGCAGACGAGGCGATGCTGGTCGATGACACGGTAACCCTGCCGATCCAGATCAACGGCAAGCGTCGGGCGGAAATCGAGGTGCCCAAGGATCTCGGCAAGGACGAGGTTGAAAAGGCGGCCCTTGCCAACGATGCTGTCCAGAAGGCGCTGAACGGGGGAGTGCCGCGCAAGATCATCGTCGTCCCCGGCCGGATCGTGAATGTCGTCGTGTGATCGCCGCTTTCTTCTGCTTGCCCCGCTGGCCCTCGCCGCCTGTGGGTTCCAGCCGGTCTATGCGCCTGGCGGATCGGGCACGCGGCTCCAGAATCGGGTGCAAGTCTCCGAACCCAACGACCGCAGCACCTATCTCCTCGTGCGCCAGATCGAAGAGCGTCTGGGCCGGGCCACCGATCCCGCGTACAATCTGACGCTCAACCTGTCCACGTGGATCGCCGGCCTCGGGATCGACCCGGCCGGCAACACGAACCGGTACAACCTCATTGGGCTCGCCGGATACACGCTGTCGGATATCAGCTCCGGCCAGGCCATCGTTTCCGGAAGCATCAACAACTTCACCGGCTATTTCGCGGCCGGGTCGACCGTCCAGACGCTGGCCGCCGAACGCGATGCCCGCGAACGGCTGATGGTGATCATCGGCGATCAACTGGTCGCACGGCTGCTCGCCGCCGACATCCCGGAATGAGGCCGCATCTGACGTCGCGATGCGCGCGGCGTGACCCTCATGGAGGCAGAGCATGAAACTCGCGCCGCGTGACGCTCCCGCCTATTTCGACAAGCCCGACCCGAAGAGCGCCGGCCTGCTGATCTATGGCGCTGACGCGATGCGCATCGCCTTGCGGCGCCAGCAGGTCGTCAAGGCATTGATCGGCCCGTCGGGCGAGGAGGAGATGCGGCTGACCCGGCTGCCGGCGGCCGATCTGCGCAAGGACCCGGCACAGGCGCTGGACGCGCTGAAGGCGATCGGGTTCTTTCCGGGCCCGCGCGCCGTTTTCGTCGAGGATGCCACGGATCAGACCGCCGGTCCGATCCTCACCGCTCTCGAGGCGTGGGCGCCCGGTGACGCGCAGCTCATCGTGACGGCGGGAGGGCTGCGCGCCGGATCGAAGCTGCGCAAGGCGTTCGAGGCGCATGCCAAGGCCTATGCCACCGGCATCTACGACGACCCGCCGAGCCGCGCGGAAATCGAACGGATGCTGACCGACGCCGGCCTCCGCGTTCCCGACGGGGACATCATGGCGGCGCTTGACCGATCTCGCGCGGTCGCTGGACCCGGGCGATTTCCGTCAGACCATGGACAAGCTCGCGATCTACAAGCTCGGCGATGACGCGCCACTGTCTGGTGCCGACATCACGGCCTGCGCCCCGGCCTCCACCGAGGCGGATGTCGACGACATTCTGCACATCGTGGCCGAAGCGCGCGTGGCCGACATCGCGCCGCTCCTGGGTCGCCTGCAGGCGCAAGGCGTGAACCCGGTGTTCCTCACGATCTCTGCGACCCGCCATTTCCGCACGCTGCATGCCGCCGTCACGGATCCCGAAGGCGCCGCGCGCGGGATCGGCCGGGTGAAACCGCCCGTGTTCGGTCCCCGCCGCGACCGGATGGTGCGGCAGGCGCAGAACTGGGGGATGCACAAGCTGGAAACGGCGCTGGGCATCCTGACCGACACCGACCTCGCCCTGCGCTCCGCCGCTCAGACGGCGCCGCAGATGGCGCGGGTCGAGCGCGCGTTCATCCGGCTCGCGATGCTGGGCACGAACCGTTAATCTTTATCCGGCGTCGGGTTGCACGAACATCGCCACCACCTCCGCCTCGGTCATCTTGCGGGTGTCCTCGGCAAAGCTGTATCCGTCCGGCTTCAGGTCGATGTAGATCTCTCCGGTGAGCGGTATGCCCTTCGCATCGTCGAGTGTGCCGAGGCCCACGTGACATTGTCCCTGCATCGGGCCGGGCACGGTCACGCGATAGAAGAGGCTGCTGCCGCACGTCTTGCAGAACCCGCGTTCCGCCCAGGACGAAGAGGTGTAGATCGCCAACCCGTCTTCCTTCGTGAAGCGCATTCCATCGGCCGGCACCTGCACGGCGAGATAGACACCGCCGGAGAATTCTGCGGCACATCCCGCAATGGCACGCGCCCGTTTCGTTGAGGTCAGCTCCGATCTCGAATCGGACCGCGCCGCACATGCATCCACCTTCTCTTGTCATCGCTCTCCCTCCTGCTGAGACAGCTCGTTCATAGCCGACCGTCTTGCCGATTTCTGTCAAGATCATGCGACGTCTTGCGCCGCACACCCGAAGCGGCCATCGTCTCCGCATGTCCACAGGAGGCAACGCGCCATGTACACCGTCATCGGTTCCCTCAACAGCCGCACGTTCCGGGTACTCTGGGCCCTCGAGGAACTGGGGCTCGACTACGATCACACACCCGCAGGGCCACGGTCGGAGGAGGCGCGGGCGCACAACCCGCTGGGCAAGATCCCGGTCCTGCTCGACGGGGAGGACGCGCTCACCGACAGCACCGCGATCATGACGTATCTCGCCGACAAGCATGGCGGGCTGACCGCGCCGGCCGGGACAGTGGATCGCGCGCGGCAGGATGCGCTGACCTTCTGGCTGGTGGATGAATTCGACGCGATCCTCTGGATGGCGGCGAAGCACAGTTTCGCGCTGCCGGAGGAACATCGCGTGCCGGCGATCAAGGACAGCCTGAAGGCCGAGTTCGCGCGCAGCCTCGAACATTTCGCCACGCGAATACGCGGCGAGTTCGTGATGGGCGATCGGATCACGGTGCCCGACATCCTCGCGGTCCATTGCCTCAATTGGGCGATCGGCGCCAAATTCCCGGTCGAGAACGCGGCCGTGAACGACTACGCCAAGCGGTTGCGCGCCCGGGACGCGTTCAAGGCCGTGCGCGCGCTCGCGCCACAGGAACCCGCCTGAGCCGCTCTGCGAAACCCGCTGCTCTCAATCCCGGTCCCGCCGCCACAGAACCGCGTGTTTCCCAGCCCAGCGTCCGGTGGCAAAGCAGGCAGTGAGAAGCCAGCCGCCTGTCGGCGCCTCCCAATCGAGCATCTCGCCCGCGCAGAACACGCCCGGACGATGGCGCAGCATGTAGCCCTCTGTCAGCACGGAAAACGGGACTCCGCCCGCCGTGGAGATCGCGCCATCCATATCGCTTGGTCTTGCTTCCGGCAGCGGCACGTTCTTCAGGAGCCACGCCCAGTCCTCGGCCGCGAGCGTCTGGGCACCCCGGGTCGCCTCCATCGCCAGCGCGACCTTCTCCGGTGTCAGTTTCAGGGATTTGCGCAGCCAGTCGGTCAGCTTGGCCTTCTGCGGCTTGAGAGCGAACCGCCGGGCGATCTCGGCATGATCCAGGTCCGGCAGAAGATCGACCGTCACGGCATGTCCGTCCCGCACCGCCGGCGTCAACGCGTAGATCCCGCCGCCTTCCAGACCGTGCGCCGTGATAACGGCCTCCCCGCGCGACGTGATGTCACCGGCCTGCCATCGCACGGATTTCACCGCCGTACCGAAATGCGGCGCCATGTGCGGCGTCCACTCCAGATCCAGCCCCACATTCGATGGCTGAAACGGAACGCTGGGCACCCACTCTGCCCAGACGCCATCCGATCCGAGGCGTCGCCAGCTGGCACCGCCGCAGGCCAGAACGGTTACGTCGGCGGCGACCTGATGCGGTCCGTCCGGGGTTTCGAACGTCAACGCTCCGCCCTTCCAGCCGGTCCAGCGCCATCGGCGCCGCAGAACCACGCCCAACCCGTCGAGCCGCGACAGCCATGACCGCAGCAGCGGGGACGCCTTCATCGCGCGCGGAAATACACGGCCCGTGGAGCCGGCGAAGGTCTCCGCCCCCAAGGCCTCCGCCCAGGCGCGTACTGCCCGGTTGTCGAAGGCTTCCAGCGCCGGACGCAACACCTCCGCCCGGTCACCGTAACCGTCCAAAACATTCGTGAAATCGCCCTCGAAAGTCAGGTTCAACCCCGACTTGCCCGCCATCAGGAACTTGCGCGCCGGCGATGGCTTGGCTTCGAAGATCACAACCTCAAGGCCGGCACGCGCCATGACCTCAGCGGCCATCAGACCGGCGGGCCCCGCGCCGACAACGGCCGCGGTTGCGTGAAACCGATCCGGATCTCGGGTCACGCGCGCTCCTGTATCCTCGTTCAAATGCCGGCTCCCCTTGCCGCGGTCGGCGGACGCATCACCATTCGATCAGGAACACCGCCATGCAAGACGAAGTCCCGATCTGTCCGTTGTGCCTTCGCCCGATCCCGCCGGGTGTGCCGCAGTCGGAGCATCACCTGATCCCGAAACTCAAGGGTGGAAAGGGCGGACCCACCGTTCTGGTCCACCACATATGTCACAAGCAGGTCCATGCCACGCTGACCGAATCCGAGCTTGCCCGCGAGTATGCCACGCCCGAGGCCCTGCGCGGGCACCCCGATCTGGCACGCTTCTTCGACTGGGTCGCGAATCGCCCGCCGGACTTCACGTCGAAGGTGCCCGGCAAGCGACGACGCTGATCAGCGCAGCTTTTCCAGCAGCCGGAGCGAGGCGTATCCATCCGGCACCTCGCCTGTCGCCTTCTGCCACGCGCGCACTGCGCCGATGGTCAGCGGACCGATCTTGCCGTCGATCTTGCGCGTGTCATAACCGGCGCTGGTCAGGCGGGTCTGCAGTTCCATCCGCTCGTCATAGCTCAGCGCCCGGTCACCCTCCGGCCAGCCGCCGGCAATGGCGGGACGGCCGAGGATCCGGTCGCTCAGATGGCCGACGCCGATGACGTAGGCATCTGCGGTATTGTACCGCTCGAGCACCTTGAAGTTGTCGAAGATCATGAACGCCGACCCTTGAGCGCCGGCCGGCAGAAGGATCGACGCTTTTCCGTGGTCCGGCACCGGTTTGCCGCCCATGTCGCGGATACCGAGTGTCGCCCATTCGGACGGAGACCTCATGATGTCCCGGTCGGCCAGCGCAAAGTCGAATCCGTCCGGAAGCCTGACCTCGACGCCCCACGGCTGGCCCTTGGTCCATCCGAAGGCCTTGAGATAGGCGGCAGTGGACGCGAGCGCATCCGACGGGTCGTCACCCCAGACATCGCGCTTACCGTCGCCGGTGAAATCCACCGCGTATTGCAGGAACGACGTCGGCATGAACTGAGTATGCCCCATAGCACCTGCCCAACTTCCCTTCATGTCGCCGGCCGGTACGTCGCCGGCCTGCAGGATCTGCAGAGCCGCCATCAGCTGTTCTTCGAAGAACTCCGCCCTGCGCGAATCGTATGCCAGCGTCACCAGCGACCGGATCGTACTGTCATTGCCCTTGTAGGCACCAAAGGCGCTTTCCAGTCCCCAGATGGCCAGAACCACCTGGTGATCCACCTCGTAGCGGGCCTCGATCTGCTGCAGGACGTCGCGATGCGTCGATAGCGCTGCGCGGCCGTTGGCGATGCGCGTGTCGCTGACCGCGGTGGAGAGATACTCCCAGATCGTCTTGGAAAACTCCGCCTGATTGCGGTCGCGTCGGATGACGTCCGGATCGAAACTCACGCCGCTCAACGCCTGGTCGAGTGTCTGGCGCGAGATCCCCTGCTGCATCGCCCGCGCGCGAAATTCCTGCGTCCAGGACCCGAACGCTTCGGTCCCGGTCTCGGTGTCGCTCTCGGCGGTCGACGTGGCAATTTCCCTTGGCCGAAGTTTTGGCCGCACCACATCCGGCGCCGCAACGAAGCTGGCAGCCTGCACCAGCCGTTCAGGGGGCCGAAGGGAATTATCCGGCGTTTCCGCCATGACGCCGGGTGCGCAAATTGCCCCAGCCAGAAATGTTGCTGTCCACCGCATCGTTGCCTCATCTGCCGTTCGTTTTGCGACTTTCTCCGAAGTCTAGCGGCAATCGCGGCGTGGACCAAGATGCAATCATGACTGGTGCGTTTCCGGCGCTTCCCTGCGCAAACGGTCGATATGCTCCCGCAGCATCGAGACGCGTCGTGGCCGGAAACTTTCCTCCAGGATCGCCAGTTCGCTCATCCGGTCCAGCCGGAAGGTCCGGTAATCGTTCCGCAAATGGCACCACGCGCTCAGGACGCTCGACGCCTCCAGGTAGACGATGCCCAGCGGCCATACGCGGCGCCGACTGGGCGCGCTTCGGGCATCGACATAGGAGAACTCGACCGCGACTTCGGCCCAGGTTGCCGCCCGCAATTGTGCCACGTCGATCGTCGGTATCGGTGGGCTGAGGTAGCGCCGCGCATCCAGCACCGCGTGTTCCAGCCGGTGGGCCTGCCGTTGCGGCACCCGTGCGGTGATCTTGGCGAGCGCCGACCGCGCGGCCCTGGCCAGCGACGGGTCGCCGATCACCGCGACGTCGCGCAGGCCCAGAACCAACGCTTCCAGTTCGTCATCCTCGAAGGCGAGCGGCGGCAGGCTCACATCCTCGATCAGCGTGAAGCCGAAGCCCGCGGCACCGTCGATCACCGCCCCGAGACCGCGCAGCACATCGATGTCGCGATAGATCGTGCGCACGGACACGTTCAGGTCCTGCGCCAGCCGCTCGGCCGTGACCGGCGGCTCGAGGCTGCGCAGGGCGGTCATCAATTGGAACAATCGTGCGGTGCGAGACATTATCAACCATCTAGCATTGCTGTCAGAAACCGTCAGCACCCAAGTTTAGCGTCGAACCACGGCGCGATGGAGGCCCGATGCTCACGCTGCTCACATATCCTGCCGGCTTCGGCGCGCAAAGCGTCAGCCCCTTCTGCGTGAAGGCGATGTACCTGCTGAACGCCGCGCGCGTGGAATGGCAGCGCGAGGACAGCCGCGACCCGCGCCGCATGCCGCGCGCCAAGCTGCCGGTGCTGCGAACGCCAGACGGTCTGGTGCATGACAGCGACGGTATTCGGCAGTACCTGGAGGACAACGGCGCCGACTTCATGCCGGGACTGTCGATGATGGACCAGGCCCGCACCCGCGCGATCATCCGGATGGCGGAAGAGCATCTCTATTTCCTGCTAGTATTGGATCGGTGGGAAAGGCCGGAGGTCTGGCCGATCGTGCGCGACACGTACTTCGCCGAGGTTCCCAAACCGCTGCGCGACTTGATCGCCGGAGGCATCCGGCGCACGGTGCTGAAAGGCCTGCGCTCGCAGGGCCTCGGACGGCTGCAATGGGATGAACGGATGGCACGGCTCGATCAGGATCTGGTTGCGATCTCCGTACACCTCGCCAACGACGCGTTCCTCTTCGGCGAGACCCCGACGCTGGCCGACATCGCCGTGGTTCCCATACTGGACGCGATGCGCGCGACGCCTTGCGAGACGCCGGTGGCGCGCCGCCTGCGCGAGGACACGCAGCTCAGCGCCTATGTCGACCGTGGCCATACGGCGATGGCGGCATGACGCTGCCGGACCCGCCTCCGGACGTGCTGCGCGCGATCGAACACGCGCCCGAAGACGCCCGCCCGGGACTTTGGGCACTGCGGCGGCTGGTGCTCGAGACGGCCGCCGACCTGCCCGAAGTCGGCAGGGTGCACGAATGCCTGAAATGGGGGCAGCCGGCCTTCACCACGCCCGAAACGCGGGCGGGTTCCACCTTGCGGATCGGCTGTCCGAAAACCGGCGGCTTCGCGCTCTACGCCCATTGCCAGACCACGATCATCTCCGATTTCACGGAGACCTTCCCCGGCGAGGACCGCGTGGAAGGGAACCGCGCGATCCTGTTCGACGATCCATCCCAGATCGACCCCGCGCGGCATTCCCGCCTGATCGCGCACGCGCTGCGCTATCACCTCTGACGACGCTTGCGGACCACCTTGCGTTTCAGCTTCTCGCTCTTGTGCTTGGCCTTCGCCGGCTTGCGACGTGGCGTCGGACGGGCGCCACCTGATCCGCGCCGGTTGCCACGGCCCCGGCCCTTCGCCGGACCGGAGGGCAAGGCTTCGTCTTCGAGTTCCAGCAGTTCCAGCGCCAGCCCGCCCGTCACCGGCGCCGCCTCCGTCAGTTTCACCAGCACCCGCTGTCCAAGGCGGATTTCGGTTCCGCTATCCGCACCCATGAGAGTCGAGGCATCGCGGTCGAAGTGGAAATACTCGTTGCCGAGGTTGCGCATCGGAATGAGGCCGTCGGCCCCGGTTTCGGCCAGCTTCACGAAGACGCCGAACCGCGCGATTCCGCTGATCCTGCCGCGGAATTCCTGCCCCACCCGCTCCGACAGAAACGCGGCGAGGTAACGGTCGGTCGTGTCCCGCTCGGCAACCATCGAGCGCCGCTCGGTCTCGGAGATGTGGGTGGCGGTGGTCTCCATCCGGTCGATATCGTCCTCGCTGAGACCGTCATCGCCCCAGCCATGCGCCGAGATCAGCGCCCGGTGCACGATCAGGTCGGAGTACCGCCGGATCGGCGAGGTGAAATGCGCATAGGACTGCAGTGCCAGCCCGAAATGACCAAAATTCTTCGGGCTGTAGTACGCCTGCGTCATCGACCTGAGCGTCGCGAGATTGATCAGCTCCGCGTCGTCCGACCCCGCGGCCTGATCCAGAAGGTTGTTGAGATGCGCGGTCTTCAGCACCTGCCCCTTGGCCAGCGTGAACCCGGCCGCGTCCGCGGTGTCGCGCAGGCTTTCCAGCTTCTCCGGCGATGGCTCCTCGTGCACCCGGAAGAGCAGCGGCGATTTCTTCGCGATCAGCGTCTCGGCGGCGGCCACGTTGGCCAGCACCATGAATTCCTCGATCAGCCGGTGCGCATCGAGCCGGTCCTTGAAGGCGACCGACACGACCTTGCCCTCGTCCGACAGCTCGACCCGCCGTTCGGGCAGATTGAGATCCAGCGGCTGGCGCTTGCGCCGCGCCTCCACCAGCGCGTGATAGGCTGCATAAACCGGCTTCAGCACCGGCTCCAACAAGGGCTCGGTGCGGGCGTTGGCTTGCCCGTCGATCGCCGCCTGCACCTCCTCGTAGTGCAGCGACGCCGGCGACCGCATCAGCCCGCGCACGAATTCATGCCGCAGCTTCGTGCCGTGCGCGTCGAGAACCATCTTGACCGCGATACAGGCGCGCGGGACCCCTTCATGCAGCGAACAGAGATCTCCCGACAGACGGTCCGGCAGCATCGGCACCACCCTATCGGGAAAATAGGATGAATTCCCCCGCTTGCGGGCTTCCCGGTCGATCGCGGAGCCTGGCGGGACATAGGCCGCCACGTCCGCAATCGCGACCCAGACCACGTATCCGCCCGCGTTCTTCGGATCCTCGTCCGGCAGCGCGCAGCAGGCGTCGTCATGGTCACGCGCATCGCTGGGATCGATTGTGATCAGCGGCAGGTCCCGCAGATCCGTGCGCCCTTTCAACCCCTTCGGCTTGGCCCGATCCGCCTCGGCCATCACCTCGTCCGGGAAATCGTCCGGAATTCCGTGCTGGTGAATCGCGATCAGCGACACGGCCCTTGGTGCCGATGGATCGCCCAGCCGTTCGACGATGCGCGCCCGCGGCAGGCCCATACGGTCCTTCGGTCCGGACTGTTCGGCCTCCACCAGTTCGCCGTCCCTCGCCCCGTGCATCGCCCCTTCCGGCACCAGCCATTCGGTATCGGTGCCCTTGTCGATGGGCAGGATGCGCCCGCCTTCGGATGACTTGCGGAACACCCCCACGATCTTGCGCGGATTGGCTCCGATGCGCCGGATCAGCCGCGCCTCGTAATTGACGTCGCCGCCCCGCACCGGGGTCAGCCGCGCCAGAATGCGGTCGCCTTCGCCCAGCGCCGGGTCGGACGCCCGCGGGATGATCAGCACGACGGGTTCGACACCCTCTCCGTGCCACTCCAGCGGACGCGCGAAAAGGTCCCCGTCCACGCCCGGTGCGGCCACCTGCAGCACGCTCACGGGCGGCAGCCGGTCGGGGTCGCGATAGGTCTTCTTGCGCTTTTCCAGGTGACCTTCGGCCTCGAGTTCCTTCAGCACGCGCTTCAGGTCGATCCGGTCGGCACCCTTGATGCCGAATGCCTTGGCGATATCGCGCTTGGAGGTCTGCGTGGGATGGTCCGAGACCCAGTCGAGGATGTCTGTCTTGCTGGGGATCCTGCTCATGGGGCAGAGCTAGCACGCTGCCGGGCGGAGGTCATGGCCAAATCTTCGGCGGTATCGACATCGTGCAACCGGTCGGCGAACGCGACGCGATGACCGAGCAGAGTGTCCATCGTGTCCCTTAGCGCGTGTTCGGTGCTCCACCGCACATTCTCGAAGATCGCCGGCGGAACCGCCCGCACACGCTTCAGCCCGACCAGCCAGTAGCCGCCATCCTCCGCCGGGCCGAAAACCGCATCCGCCCGACCCAATGCCGCAAACGCACGTGCAACATGCCCGCGACCCACGCCCGGAATGTCCGCGCCGATGAGGCAGGCCGGCCCCTTGGGCGCCGACCGCAGGAGACGCCCCATCCGCTCTCCCAGATCGCCGCCGCCCTGCGCAACGCGCGGAAGATGCTCTGACCAGACACGCCCCGCCAAGGCAGTATCCGGGCTCACCGCCAACACGGTCTGCCATCGCGCGTCGCTCACCCGGCGCAGCAGACCGTCCACCTGGTGCCGAAACCACCATGCCGCATCGACCCGCCCGATATCGCGGGCAAGCCGCGTCTTCACCCGACCGGGACGCGGTTCCTTGACCATGATGAAGAGTGTCCTGCGCATCAGCGTGCCAAACAGCTTCTTTGGGTCTTCAAATACCTTGGGGGAGTTCGAGGGGGCAACGCCCCCTCGTCAGCACGAAACGCAAGGGCGTGCGCCGCCAGGCGCTCCGCTGAGCAAAGTCTAGCCCGACGCAAAGTACTCCCGAAGGATGCGCCCGTAGATCGCCTTCAACTGATGCACATGCTCGGTCGCCACATGCTCGTCCACCTGGTGCATGGATTGCCCGACCAGCCCGAATTCCACCACGGGACAGTGATCCTTGATGAAGCGCGCATCCGACGTGCCCCCTGTGGTCGAGAGCTCCGGCATGATCCCGGTCTCGGCCTCAACCGCCGACGCCACCAGGGCAGAGAGCTCGCCCGGCGGGGTGAGGAAGCTTTCGCCGGAAATTTTCACCTGCAACTCGATCTCGACGCCGAAATCATCGGCCACCGATGCCGCCTCGGCCCGCAACCAGTCGGCGAGGCTCAGCGCCGCTGTGCGTGTCGTTGAACCGGATGTTCACCGCACCGCGACAGCGCGCCGGAATCACGTTGGTGGCCGGGTTGCCGGTGTCGACCGTCACGACCGCCAGGGTCGACGGATCGAAATGCTCCGTCCCCCGGTCGAGTTCGTGCGACGCCAGCCGATCCATCAGGCGCATCATCGCCGGAAGCGGGTTCCGGGCGCGGTGCGGGTAGGCCGAATGGCCCTGCCGGCCGATCACCTCGAACCAGGCGGTCATCGACCCACGCCGGCCGATCTTGATCATTTCGCCCATGCGCGACGGGCAGGTCGGCTCGCCGACGAGGCACGCCGTCATCCGCTCGCCCGACGCAGCCATGTGATCGAGGAGCGCGCGTCCCATCGACGGCATCGCCCTTCCTCGTCGCCGGTGATCGCGATGATAATCGCCCCGTCCGGCGGCGCCTCCTCACAAGATCGACCGCGGCCGCGACGAAGGCGGCAACACCGGATTTCATGTCGGTCGCACCCCGACCGTACAGCACGCCATCGACGATATCGGCGCCGAACGGCGGGTGTGTCCAGGCGTCGGCATCCCCCACCGGCACGACGTCAGTATGCCCGTTGAACCCGAAGCTGCGCGGATGCCCCTTGCGCCCCCAACGGGCAAAGAGGTTGCGGACGCCGCCACGGTCGGCCCACGCGCAGTCGAAACCCGCGTCGCTCAGGAGCCGGTGCAGCAATTCCAGCGCGCCGCCGTCCTCGGGCGTGACCGAGGGACAGCGCACGAGGGCCGCGGTCAGATCCACAGGATCCACAATCATTCCGGATACTCCCCCACCATTCGCTTCTCGATGTCAGTCGTAGAACGGCGTGACCTGTGCCACGATGACTGCGTTTTCGGCCAGCGCGCGGTCCATCAGCGCGCGTTCCTCCGCCTCGATCTCCTGACCCTGCTCGACCCGTTCCTCCGGCGTGCCATGCCCGGTCACATCGAGCGGCGCCATGTCCGCCTGCTTCAGGATCGCGACCGTCTCGCGCACCGCCTCGGCCTCGTCCACGCCGCTGGCATAGACCATCAGCGCAGCCCCCGTGCTGCGCTCCGGCAGCCCGTCCCCGGCCTTGCGTCCGACCTCCACGACAAGCGTGTAGATCTGCTGTATGCGCTTGCTTTTCTCCACTCGCGCGGCATGCGCTGCCGGCCGCCGCAAGTCAAGTCGGAGCACCGTCGACCGCCACTCAGCCCGCGGCGAATATCTGGATGGCGACCGCGCCGGCATAGACGACGAAGAGCAGAACGCTCTCCACGCCGATCCGCGCCGGCCCCTGCCGCTGCCGCAAGAGGAGGCCCGCCAGCAGCAACGCTGTCATCACCAGGCTGATGGCCATCCAGAACACGTCCTCCGGGCTCATGGCATGGTAGATCGACCCTTCGCGATAGGCGGCATCCGACATGACGAGGAACAGCACGTCAAACGTGTTCCCGCCGATGATGCCGCCGACGGCAAGCTGCAGCGCGCCGCGACGGACCGCCGCAAGTGTCGTCACGAGCTCCGGCATCGACGTCACCACCGCGGTGATCAGCGCGCCGACAAGGCTGGAGGCCAGACCGTAGCGCGCGATCATTTCCGCGCCGACCTGGCTGATGACCCAACCGCCGGCGCCCATCGCACAGACGAGCAGCGCGAAGATCAGCGCCGGACCTTTCACCGACCGCTCGGGTTCCTCCTCGTCCTCCGGCTCGTCGTCGCGAGTGAGGTTCGTCTGCACCGGCCGCCACATCGGCTCCTCCCGCATCTGCGACGTCAGCCGCACGGAAGTCGCGTAGACGAGAAACAGCACCACAGACACCGGATGCAACCCGATGAACGTGATTTCGGGCGTTGTCATGGCGACGAGCGGCAGGCTCAGGAGCCCGATCAGCACCACGCACTGGAAGAGGTTCGCGGGTTCGGCAGCCGCGTGTTCGAGGTTTCCGCGCCGGTAAAGCAGGTCCGCGACGGCAAGGAACAACGTCTGCGCCGCGATGCCGCCGATGGCGTTCGAAACAGCGAAACTCGCATCGCCCGAACTGGCCGCGGTCACGGAAACGACTGTGCCCGAGAGCGACGTGGCAGCGCCGAGCAGCGTGCCGCCGATGACCGCTTCGCCAAGCTGCGTGCGATCCGCGATCATGTCGGCCAGTCCCGTCGCCTTCAGGGAAGCGGCGATGACCACGCCCGCTGCAAGTCCGAAAACGACCAGCAGCAACGGGAGCGAAAGCGACGAAATCATCGGCTGGGCCTTTGGCCCGGCAGGTTGGCAGCGGCGGCGATCATGTCGATCAACGTCCGACCGGCCGCTCCGGTTTCACGTCAGTCGCGCAGCAGTTCGTTGATGCCGGTCTTGGAGCGGGTCCGTTCGTCCACCCGCTTCACGATCACCGCGCAGTAGAGGTTGAGTTGTTCTTCGACGGCATCGAGCCCGCGACGACCACCGAATAGGGCGGCACTTCGACCATACAAGACTTCGCCCGTCTCGCGGTCGACGATCTTGGTGGACTGGCCGATGAAGACGCCCATGCCGAGCACCGAACCTTCGCGGACGATGCAGCCTTCGACAACTTCGGACCGCGCACCGATGAAGCAGTTGTCCTCGATGATCGTGGGGCCGGCCTGCATCGGTTCCAGCACGCCGCCGATGCCGACGCCGCCCGAGAGGTGCACGTTCTTGCCGATCTGCGCGCAGGAGCCGACCGTGGCCCAGGTGTCGACCATCGTGCCGCTGTCCACATAGGCGCCGAGATTGACGAAGGAGGGCATCAGCACCACGCCGGGCGCGATATAGGCGGATTTGCGCACGACGCAGTTCGGAACGGCGCGGAAGCCGGCCGCCTTCCACTGGTCCTCGCCCCAGCCCGCGAACTTGCTGTCGACCTTGTCCCACCAGCCGCCGCCTTGGGCACCGCCAGCCTGATGCTCCATGTCCTTGATGCGGAAACCGAGCAGGACGGCCTTCTTGGCCCACTGGTTCACCTGCCAATTGCCGTCATCCTGCCGTTCCGCCACGCGCAACTCGCCGCTGTCGAGCGCGTCGAGCGTCGCCTCGATCGCCTCGCGGGTTTCGCCGGTCGTGGCGGGCGTGATGCCGTCCCGCGCCTCCCAGGCGGCTTCGATGGCGTTTTCCAGTGCGGCGTTGGACATGTGACTCTCCCTCGTCCGGTCAGCGGGCGGCATAGCCGTGTCGCGCGCCGGAGGCAACTCTCAGGAGAACGGGTCCGGCGCGATGTTTCCGCCACAGACCAGGACCGCCACACGTTCGCCGGGCGCAGGGCGGTACGCGCCGCTCATCAGCGCCGCCAGCGCCGCCGCCCCCGCCGGCTCCACCAGTTGCCGCAACTCCTGCCAGAGGGCAGTCTGCGCCTGCAGGATCGCGTCGTCGGTGACAGTGACGCAGGTGACGTCCTGTGCCTGCGCGAGACCGAAGCAGATCTCGCCGATCCGCTTCGCGCCCAGCGCGTTCGCCGCCACCCCCGAGACCTCCACATCGACCGGGGCGCCCGCGCGGCGCGCCTCCGACAGCGCGGCGCAGGTTTCGGGCTCCACCGCGACGACCTTGCGCCGTCCGCCCAGCCATGCCAGCGACCCGGCGATCAGCCCGCCGCCGCCCACGGCGATGAGCACGGTATCGGCCTCGAGCCCCTGCGCCTCCCATTCCCGCATCAACGTGCCCTGACCGGCCACGGTGGGTTCGGCGTCATAGGCATGGACCTGCCCCGCGCCGGTTTCGGCCTCATACGCCT
This sequence comes from uncultured Alphaproteobacteria bacterium, assembly GCA_963721175.1. Lineage (GTDB taxonomy): Bacteria > Pseudomonadota > Alphaproteobacteria > Rhodobacterales > Rhodobacteraceae > Aliishimia. The sequence goes on from CAVRIG010000014.1 coordinate 52,546, forward strand.
GCGCCTCGGCCAGCGCGTCGGCATAGGCGCCCTTGATCACGCGCAGATCCGCACCCGTGCGTTCGATCAGCGCGATCTTTGCGGGCCCGGCCATCTCGGGCACGAAGATTGCCGCCTTGTGGCCCAGCCGCGCCGCCGCGAAACCGACCGCGGCACCGTGGTTGCCGCCACTCGCCGCCACCAGCCCTGCGGGCGGCACTGGCCCTGCCAGCAATGTGTTGAACGCGCCCCGCGCCTTGAACGAGCCGGTATGCTGGAGCTGCTCGAGCTTCAACTCCACCGGACGATCGAGCCCGAACCCCTCGACCCGCATCACTGGCGTGATCCGCACGTGACCGGCGATGCGGTCCGCCGCCGTTTCGATCTCCTTGCGCCAGTCCATGCCCCATTCCCCCTTTTCTGGTGTTGTTAACCGGCAACCTATATGGGTGTCGGGAACACGCAAGAGATGGATCCCGCATGAACGACGACCGCCACAGCCGCTTCCGCGACGCACATACCGATCGCGACACAGCCGAGGGCGTGCCGGACACGCCGCAGACGCGGGCGCCCGCCTATCGGCTCGCCTTCGACGATCAGGATTTCCTGCTGCCGCGACGAGCTGCGGCCGGTGCGACTGCAGCTGGAGTTGCTGAAGCCGGAACTCGCGATGAACGAGGCCCAGGTGAAAAGCACCGTGGTGCTGTTCGGCGGCGCGCGTATTCCCGCTCCGGCGGAGAAGGACAGGGCGCGCACCAAGACGCTGTCCGACCTGTCGCGCTTCTATGACGAAGCGCGCGGACTTCGCGCGGCTGGTCACCGAGAAGTCGCTTCGGAGCGGCGGGCACGAGCTGGTGGTCTCGACCGGTGGCGGCCCCGGCGTGATGGAGGCCGGCAACCGCGGGGCCGCCGACGCGGGCGGCCGGTCGATCGGGCTCAACATCGTTCTGCCGCACGAACAGGCGCCGAACGCCTATGTCACGCCGGAGCTGTGCTTCAACTTCCACTATTTCGCGATCCGCAAGATGCATTTCCTGATGCGCGCCCGCGCGATCTGCGTCTTTCCGGGCGGCTTCGGCACGATGGACGAGACTGTTCGAGTCGCTGACCCTGATCCAGACCGGCCGGATGGAGCGGATTCCCTTCCTGCTGTTCGGCCGCGAATTCTGGGAAACGGATCATCAACTGGGACGCGCTGGCAGATGCCGGCACGATCTCCGCGGAGGATCTGGAGCTCTTCCGATTCGTGGAGACCGCGCGAAGAGGCGATCGACTGGATCGATAATTGGGCCCATGCGGAGAACGACGAAGCGCGAAACGAGATCCCGGGTCGCTGACCTGAAACGACAGCGCGCTGAGCGGGCCAGTACCCGCTCAGACCGGCATCCGTCGCGATGTCGGCGGCGTGATTTGCGCGCGCGTTCGGTCGCGGATTTCAACTGCCCGCAGGCCGCCATGATATCCTCGCCGCGGGGCGTGCGGATGGGCGACGCGTAGCCGGCCTTGTAGATGATGTCGGCAAAGGCGCGGATGCGCTCTGTTGGACGACCGCTGGTAGGGCGCGCCGGGCCATTCGTTGAACGGGATCAGGTTGATCTTGGCCGGGATGCCGTCGATCAGCTTGACCAGCCGGCGCGCGTCCTCGTCGCTGTCGTTCACGCCGTCGAGCATCACATATTCGAAGGTGATCCGCTCGGAATTCGACTGGCCTTGGGATAGTCGCGCAGCGCGTCCAGCAGCGTCTCGATGTTCCAGCGCTTGTTGATCGGCACCAGCTTGTCGCGCACCTCGTCGGTGGTGGCGTGGAAGCTGACCGCCAGCAGGCAGCCGATCTCCTGCGCGGTGCGGGCGATTTCGGGCACGACGCCGCAGGTCGACAGCGTGATCCGGCGGCGGGAGAGCTGGATGCCCTCGGCGTCCATCACGATCTTCATCGCGTCGCGCACGTTCTCGAAATTATAGAGCGGCTCGCCCATGCCCATCAGCACGATGTTGCTGAGAAGCCGCGTTTCATCCTTGGGCGCGCCCGGCTCGGGCCATTCGCCCAGATCGTCGCGCGCCAGCATGACCTGCCCCACGATCTCGCCCGCGGTCAGGTTGCGCACCAGCTTCTGCGTGCCGGTGTGGCAGAAGGAGCAGGTCAGCGTGCAGCCCACCTGGGACGAGATGCAGAGCGTGCCGCGCCCTTCCTCGGGGATGTAGACGACCTCGACCTCGTGCCCGCCGGCGATGCGGACGAGGTACTTGCGCGTCCCGTCGGTGCGACACCTGCTGCGACGACGACCTCGGGGATCCGGATGACGAAATTTTCCGTTCAGATCCGCGCGGTAGGCCTTGGCGAGGTTGGTCATCGCGTCGAAATCGCGCACGCCCCAGCTGATAGATCCACTGCCAGATCTGCCCGGCGCGCATCTTCGCCTGCTTTTCGGGCGTGCCATGCGCGATCAGCGCCTCGCGCAGCTGGTCGCGGGTCAGGCCGACAAGGTTCGACCGGCCCTCCGGCGCCTTGCGGGGAAGGGTCAGGACATCCTGCGTGATCGGGGCGTTGGCGGTCATGGGTTCGGTTCCATCCTCGAGATCCCGCCGTATATAGGTTTTGTCCGGAAATGCAAAGAACTCGCAGCGCCGAAACCACCGCGTTCTGGAAACCGCTCGCGCGCTGGAGGACAATCCGCGATTTCGCTCCGGGCCCGCACCTGCAGATCAGCTGGTGCAGCGTTGCTCGGCGTCTTCGATCGCGGCGGTAAAGCCCAGCAGGCTGAACGTGTCCTTGGTCGCGGTGCCTCGACTCGACACGCCTGAAACCACGGCCTGCGTGCCGCGCTTCATCGCGGTGATCAACTTGGCATCATCCGCCGTGGTCGCGGGCCACGCCCATTCTCCCTCGGTGAACATCTCGAACTCGGTGCCATCGACCTCCACGTTCACCGTCGACCCGCTGGCAAACGGGTATCCGCCGGTAAAGGCGACCTGCCCGGTTGCACCGGCGGTAGGACGATAGAACACCATCAGGAGGATCTGGCTGCGTCGGGCGGCCACGACACGTCCGTCGCGCGTGTTCACGATTTCCTTGGGCGTCGAGACGCCCCAGCATTCATTCGGATTTTCCTCGACGAACACGCTCCAGTCGGTCTTCGCGGCGACACGATTGGAACTGCTGTCTTGTTCCTGTGCCGCCACACCGCCGGCCATCGCAGCGCACAACGCGACCGCGCCGAGGGTCTTCGATACTCCCATGTTCACAGCCTCCGGACTGTCATTTGCCTCAGATGCCGCCCATGCCGAGGCCGGTTGTCCGACCTTCCTGCTTGCACGTGGGCGACGTTTCGCTCAACTACACCAAGACTAGCGTAAAACAACAGCCCGACGAAAGGGGTTCGGGCATGTTTTCGACAAAGCGTGAGGCGCCGATGACGGCTGCATATTCCATGGTGGAACTCTGGCGGGGCCCGGTGCTGGAAAGTGTCCACGCCGGTCACGCCGTCGTCTGCGACGCGGCCGGCGACATCATCGAAGCCTGGGGCGATCCCGACCAGATCGTGCTGCCCCGCTCCTCGGCCAAGATGATCCAGGCCCTGCCGCTTCTGGAAAGCGGGGCCGCAGACACATTCGGGCTCACCTCCGAACAGCTTGCACTCGCCTGTGCATCGCATCAGGGCGCGGCAATCCATGTCGATCGCGTGAGAGCCTGGCTGACGGATCTGGGTCTCTCGGATGACGACCTTCGCTGCGGCCCGGAGCCGACGCGGGACGCCGACCTGCACGCGCAGATGATCCGGGACGGGTCGCCGACATGCCAGGTGCATAACAACTGTTCCGGCAAGCACGCGGGATTCCTGACCCTGGCGCGCCACCTGAAGGCCGGTCCGGACTACGTGGAGCCGGATCACCCGGTCCAGATAGCGGCACGTGACGCGTGGGAGAGGATGACCGGCGAGAGCGTCGCCGGCTTTGGCATCGACGGCTGCTCGGCCCCGAACTTCGCGACCTCGCTGCACGGCGTGGCACGCGCCATGGCCCGGTTCGCGGCGTCCCCGGCGGACAGCCCCGCCGAGAGGCTCGTGGACGCGATCACCCGGCATCCGGAGCTTGTGGCGGGAGAAGGGCGGGCCTGCACCCGGCTGATGCGCGCGATGGAAGGCCGCGTGGCGATCAAGACCGGCGCGGAAGGCTTCTTCGTCGCGATCGTTCCGGAGCGCAAGCTGGGCGTGGCGCTCAAGATCGCGGACGGCGCTTCGCGGGCCAGCGAATGCGCCATCGCGGCGATCCTCGTCAAGCTCGGGCTTCTGGATGCCGAAGATCCGGAAACGCGGCGGTACCTTGATGCGCCGCTTGCAAACCGGCGCGGATCCGAGGTCGGACGGCAGAAGGCGGCGGCCGGCTTTCCCTGACCTCGCGCGGCTACATTTCGTGAATCTCGGCCACCTCGACGGAGCCGGAGCCGTCCGTGACCATCGGACAACCCTTGGCCATCTCGCAGGCCGCGTCATGGTCGGGCGCCTCGACGACGGAATAGCCGGAGATCGGATTGGCGCCGCCATCCCCGGTCACGCCGTCCGGCGTCACGGTGCGGGACATGCCCACCGGGCTGCCGCCATCCACGACCGCCGCGCCCATGCCGCCGAACCAGGATTGCCAGGCGGCCATCGTCGCCTCGATCTCCGCCGGTTGTGTGGGCGCCTTGCCGCCATGATAGGCCAGTAAGAATTTCGGCATGTCACGTCCTCCATCGCGATATCCGCCGGCAGCATACCGCGAATCACGCTACCGTCGGTGACGAAAATTCTGTCTGCGTGTATCCTTGCAGGTAGAGCAGCGCAGTCAGGTCCCCGTGATTGATGCGGATGTCGCACTGGGCGGCGACTGACGGTTTGGCGTGCAGCGCGACACCCGTCCCAGCTCGGTGCAGCATGCCCAGATCGTTCGCGCCGTCGCCCACCGCGATCACGTCCTCCTCTGACAGCCCAAGCCGGCGCGTAATTTCCTCCAGTGCGGCGACCTTGGCTTCCCGCCCGAGGATCGGCTCCGCCACGTGCCCGGTCAGATGCCCATCTTCGATCAGCAGCGTGTTGGCGCGGTTTTCGTCAAAGTCCAGCCGGTCCGCCACCCGGGCCGTAAAGGCGGTGAACCCGCCCGAGACCAGAACGGCAAAAGCGCCATTGTCCTTCATCGTGGCCAGCAGCACATCCCCACCCGGCATCAATGTGATCCGCTCGTTCAGAACCTCGCCAATCACGCGCTCCGGCAGGCCCTTCAGCAGCCCGACCCGCTCGATCAGCGCGCCCTCGAAATCCAGCTCCCCGTTCATGGCGCGCGCGGTGATCTCCTTGACCCGGTCACCCACGCCGGCCGCGTCTGCCAGTTCGTCGATGCATTCCTGCTGGATCATCGTCGAATCCATGTCGGCCAGCAGCATCTTCTTCCGGCGTCCCGCGGCCGGCTGAATGACCGTGTCGACCTGCATGTCCTGAAGGTCCGCCCAGACCTCCCATCGGTTCTCCGGCATCCGCGGCAGCGGGAACTCGGCTGCCTCGTCCGGGGCCAGCCAAACGATTTCGCCCCCGCCCCAGGCATTGCGCAGAGAGGAGACAAGCGCCGGATCGAGCGAGGAGGAGCCGGGCCGCGTGAGCAGGGTCGTGACGAACATGCAAGTTTCCGATAATGGGCGCGGCATGTCGCTTTAGCGCGATCAGGCGGCGCTATAGCGACGTTTTTCCCGTTGCGCCAGTCCGGGACCGGCTGTATCTCCGGCGACGGGACACCCCTCCCCAACGAGGGGCGCTTATCTGGAAGGGTAGCAGACATGGCTATTGACGAACCGGCATCGCGGCCGGTCAATCCGCGGTTCTCCTCCGGCCCCTGTGCCAAACCCCCCACATTCAAGCTTGACGACCTCGCTGGCGCAGCGCTCGGCCGGTCGCATCGCGCCGCGGTCGGCAAGGACAAGCTGAAGGCCGCCATCGAGGAGACGCGCGATCTGCTCGGCGTCCCGGCAGACTACCGCATCGGCATCGTGCCCGCCTCCGACACCGGCGCCGTCGAGATGGCGATGTGGAACCTGCTGGGCGAACGCCCCTGCACCATGGTCGCCTGGGAGAGCTTCGGCGCGGGCTGGGTCACCGACGCGGTGAAGCAATTGAAGGTCGACGCCGACGTGCGCACCGCCGAGTACGGCGAGATCGTGGACATGAGCGCGCTGGACTACGACACCGACATCGTCTTCACCTGGAACGGCACGACCTCCGGCGTGCGGATGCCCCACGGCGACATGATCCCGGCGGACCGCAAGGGCCTCACGATCTGCGACGCGACCTCGGCTGCGTTCGCGCAGGATCTGCCGTGGGACAAGCTCGATGTGACGACATTCAGCTGGCAGAAGGTGTTGGGCGGCGAAGCGGCGCACGGCATGCTGATCCTGTCGCCCCGCGCGGTGGAGCGGCTGGAGAGTCACACGCCGCCCTGGCCGCTGCCGAAGATCTTCCGGCTCACCAAGGGCGGCAAGCTGATCGAGGGCGTGTTCAAGGGCGAGACGATCAACACGCCGTCGATGCTCGCAGTGGAGGATTACCTCAACTGCCTGAAATGGGCGCGGAGCGTCGGCGGGCTCCGGGGCCTGATCGGGCGGGCCGATGCCAACGCGCAGGCGGTCTGGAACTTCTGCGCCTCCCGCGACTGGATCGACAACCTCGCCGTCGAGAAGGCGACGCGGTCGAACACCTCGGTCTGCCTCAAGTTCACCGATGACCGCATCACCGATGGCGCGGCATTCGCCAAGGCCGTGGCGACCCGGCTGGCGGAGGCGGGCGTGGCGTTGGACGTCGGATCCTACCGCGATGCGCCTGCCGGGTTGCGCATCTGGTGCGGCGGCACGGTGGAGACTTCCGATATCGAGGCAATGCTGCCCTGGATCGACTGGTCGTTCGCCTCCGAAATCGAGGCGCAGACCGAGGCCGCGTGAGATTTCCCGTTCCGGGCGCGACCCGGGACCATTTCCCTTTTCTCAACAGGAGGCTCCGGCGCAGGTCCGGGGCAAAGAGCTGAAATGAGCAAACCCAAGGTACTCGTCTCCGACAAGCTGTCGGAAACCGCCGTGCAGATCTTTCGCGACCGCGGGATCGACGTCGATTTCCAGCCCGACCTTGGCAAGGACAAGGAGAAGCTGCGCGAGGTCATCGGCGACTATGACGGGCTCGCGATCCGGTCGGCCACCAAGGTCACCGAGAAGATCCTCGAGGCCGCGCCAAGGCTGAAGGTGATCGGCCGCGCCGGGATCGGCACCGACAACATCGACAAGGAAGCGGCCTCCAAGCGCGGCGTGATCGTGATGAACACGCCCTATGGCAACATGATCACCACGGCCGAGCACGCCATCGCCATGATGTTCGCCGTCGCGCGACAGATCCCGGAGGCCAGCGCGTCGACCCATGCGGGCAAATGGGAGAAGTCGAAATTCATGGGCGTCGAACTTACCGGCAAGACGCTCGGCGTGATCGGCGCCGGCAATATCGGCGGTATCGTCTGCGACCGGGGGCGCGGGTTGCGGATGAAGGTCATCGCCTACGACCCGTTCCTGAGCCGGGAGAAGGCCGACAAGATGGGCGTGGAGAAAGTGGAGTTCGATCAGCTTCTGTCGCGCGCGGATTTCATCACCCTGCACGTGCCCAAGACCGAAAAGACCGCCGGCATGATCGACGCCGCGGCCATCGCGAAGATGAAGAAGGGCGTGCGCATCATCAACTGCGCCCGCGGCGGGCTGGTGGATGAGGAGGCGGTGGCCGAGGCGCTGAAATCGGGCCATGTCGCCGGCGCGGCCTTCGACGTGTTCTCGGTCGAGCCTGCCACGGAGAACCCGCTTTTCGGGCTGCCCAACGTCGTCTGCACCCCGCATCTGGGCGCCGCGACGAGCGAGGCGCAGGAGAACGTGGCGCTTCAGGTGGCCGAGCAGATGTCGAACTACCTGCTCGACGGCGCCGTGGAGAACGCGCTCAACATGCCATCGATGACCGCCGAGGAATCGCGGATCATGGGGCCGTGGGTGAAGCTCGCCGGACACCTGGGCAGCTTCATCGGGCAACTCACCGACGAGCCGATCAAGGCGATCAACATCCTCTACAACGGCTCCGTGGCGTCGATGAACCTCGATGCGCTCAACTGCTCGGTCGTGGCCGGGATCATGAAGCGGGCGAACCCGGACGTGAACTTCGTCTCCGCCCCCTTCATGGCCAAGGAGAAGGGGATCCAGATCTCCACCACCAACCAGGACAAGTCGGGCGTCTTCGACGGCTACATCAAGGTCAACGTGGTGACGGACAAGCGCGAACGTTCAATCGCCGGCACGGTCTTTTCGGACGGCAAGCCGCGCTTCATTCAGATCAAGGGGATCAACATCGAGGCGGAGGTGGGCCGGCACATGCTCTACACCACCAACGAGGACGTGCCGGGTATCATCGGCCTGCTGGGCAACACCATGGGCAAGAACGGCGTCAACATCGCGAACTTCACCCTCGGCCGGTCCAACGTGGGCGGCGAGGCGATCGCGATGCTCTATGTCGACAACCCGATTCCGCAGGACGTGCTGAAGACCCTGGAGGGGACCGGCATGTTCCTGCAGGTCCGGCCGCTGGAATTCGATCTGGCGGGCTGAACCTTGTCCGCCCGCCCAAACCGGAGTAGCCCGGCGGCATGACCACCTATGCCGTCGGCGACATTCATGGCCAGCGCGCAATGCTGGAGACTGCCCTCGAGCGGATCGAGACGGATGGCGGCCCGGACGCGCAGGTGGTGTTCCTGGGCGACTATGTCGACCGCGGTCCCGACAGCTCGGGCGTGCTGGAGATCCTGGCGCGCGGACTGGAGGAGGGGCGCAACTGGATCTGCCTGATGGGCAATCATGACCGGATGATGCGCCATTTCCTGGAGGAAAAGCCACGGTCCGACCCCTACATGCTCGTGACGCACAACTGGTTCCACCCCAGCATCGGCGGCCGGGAGACGCTGGCCTCCTATGGGCTCGATGTTGAAGACAGCACGCGGCTTTTTCAGATCCATGCGCGGGCGCAGGAAACGGTTCCCGACCACCATATGCAGTTCCTGGAGCGGCTGGCCCCGTACCACGAAACCGACGACCTGCTGTTCGTGCATGCCGGTATCCGGCCCGGCGTCCCGTTGGCCAAACAATCCGAGGATGACCTGATCTGGATCCGGGCCGAATTTCACGATGACCGACGCGCATATCCTTGGCTGGTGGTGCACGGGCACACACCGGTGCAGCGGGCGACGCATTACGGCAACCGCGTGAACCTCGACACCGGCGCGGGCTATGGACGGCCGATTACCGTCGCCGCGTTCGAGGGCACCGAGTGCAGCCTGCTGACCGCGCACGGGCGCACGTCACTCCGGCCATAGGTCGGTCGAAAGGTACTTGAGCCCGCTGTCGCAGATCACGACGCCAACGATCCCGCCCGCTTCCGGTCCATTCAGCAACTGCAGCGCGGCCCAGACGTTCGCACCTGCCGAAAACCCGCCGAAGATGCCTTCCATGCGGGCAAGGACGCGTGCGGTGTGGCGTGCGGCATCGCCGGGAACCGGAACGAACCCGTCGGCCGCGACGTCCCGCAACGCTGTCAGGTCGGGCATCGCATAGCCGCCACCCTGGATCGGGTGGGCCGGGTCGGTGACCGTGGCGCCCGAGAGCACGGCGGAACCTTCGGGTTCGGCGACGTAGCCGCGCAAAGCCGGGTTCCGCGCGCGCAGCGCCGCGATCGTGCCGGCGAAGGTGCCGCCGGAGCCCGCGAAATCGACGAAGGCGGTGAGTGTGCCGCCGCTCTCCTCCCAAAGCTCCGGGCCGGTACCGGTTTCGTGTGCCGCGGCGTTGCCGGGATGATTGAACTGATCCGCGCGGAAGGCGCCGCGGTCTGCGGTGATCCGCTGCGCCTCCGTCTCCACCAGGGCGAGGTCGGTGCCCGACACCTCGCCCATCCGCGCACCCGGTGCCTGATCGACGAGCACCACCTCCGCGCCCAGCGCCCGCATCATCCGCGCGCGTTCCGGCGAGTTGCCGCGGCTCATCACGGCAACAAACGGGTATCCCAACACACCGCAGACAATGGCGAGGCCGGTGCCCATGTTGCCGGAGGTCAGCTCCACCACCGTCTGGCCCGGGCGGAGCGACCCGTCGGCTTCGGCCGCGCGGATGATGCCCAGCGCCGCGCGGTCCTTCTTGGAGAAGCCGGGATTGAGGTAGTCGAGCTTGGCCAGGATGCGCCCTTCGACACCCTTCCTGCGCCACGATGCGGTCGAGCCAGACCGACGGCGTTCCCCCGATGGCGTCCAGCACGGAATTCAAACCCATGTCGTTCCTCGGTTCTTTGCGGCCAGTGCGATCACTTAGCCGGTACGGCGCCCATGTCGCAACGTCAACTCTGGTACCTGCTGTAACCTTGGGTTAATCCCGGACCCGACCACGCAGGAGGATCACATGACCCGCGATATCGTTATATTGGACGGCGCACGGACCGCCATCGGCACTTTTGGCGGTTCGCTGGCCGGAACGCCGCCGGCCACGCTGGGTGCCACGGTCGCGAAGGCCGCGCTGGAGCGGTCGGGCGTCGAGGGCGGGCAGATCGGCCACGTCGTCTTCGGCCACGTGATCAACACCGAGCCCCGGGACATGTATGTCTCCCGCGTGGCGGCGATCGAGGCCGGGGTGCCGGACACCGTGCCCGCAATGAACGTCAACCGGCTCTGCGGATCGGGCGTGCAGGCGATCGTGTCGGCCATGCAGTCGCTGGCAATGGGCGATGCGGAGTTCGCTCTGGCCGGCGGCGTCGAGAACATGTCGCGCAGCCCCTACATCGTGCCGCGACCAGCGCTTCGGCGCGAAGATGGGGGACGTCAGGACGCTCGACATGATGCTGGGCGCGCTGAACTGTCCCTTCGGCACCGGGCACATGGGCGTGACGGCGGAGAACGTCGCGAACGAGCATCAGATCACCCGCGAGGACCAGGACGCATTCGCGCTCGAAAGCCAGCAACGCGCGGCCACGGCGATTTCCGAAGGACGCTTCGCGAGCCAGATCGTGCCTGTCGAGGTGCGGGTGAAACGCGACATGGTGCCCTTCGAGATCGACGAGCATCCGAAATCCACGAGTGCCGAAGCTCTGGCCGGGCTGCGGCCGGCGTTTCGCAAGGATGGCTCGGTCACGGCAGGCAATGCATCGGGCATCAACGACGGCGCTTCTGCGCTCGTGCTGGCCTCGGCCGAGGCGGCCGAAAGGGCCGGCTTGGTGCCCCGCGCGCGCATTCTCGGCTATGCCCACGCCGGCGTGCGGCCGGAGGTGATGGGGATCGGGCCGGTGCCGGCGGTGAAGAAGCTGCTGGAAAGGACCGGCCTCTCGGTCGAGGATTTTGACGTGATCGAAAGCAACGAGGCCTTCGCCGCACAGGCTGTCGCAGTGGCGCGCGAGCTGGGCTTCGACAGCGCGAAGGTGAATCCGAACGGCGGCGCGATCGCACTCGGCCATCCGGTGGGTGCGACCGGCGCGATCATCACGGTCAAGGCCCTCTACGAGTTGGAGCGGACGGGTGGTTCCAAGGCGTTGATCACGATGTGCATCGGCGGCGGACAGGGCATCGCGCTGGCGCTCGAGCGGCTCTGATGGCGCAATTCTGACCGGGGCTTCGGCCCGGACTCCGGAGTTTGCGGGTCAAGTGAAGCCGGTCAGTCGCCTTGGCGGGCAGCACGCCTGCGCAGTTTCTTGGCAAGGTTCGGCCCGATGCCAGGGCGGGACCAAGGACAGACGGCGATGCAGATCGCGCAGCCTTGGTGTTCGTTGAAGAAGGGCAGGCAGGCGTCGAAATCGACGTACCATTTGCGCACACCGCGGACCATCTGCTTTTCCGGAAAGATGGCGTCGGGCGGGCAGGCGTCCTCGCAGATCCGGCAATTGGCACAGAAGGCATCGATGCCATGGGATTGCGGCGGCGTCGGCTCGAACGGCGCGTCTGTCAGGACCGCGGACAGGCGGAAGGACGCACCCATGTCGCGGTCGATGATCGAGCCGTGCTTGCCCAGTTCGCCGAAGCCGCAGGCCAGCGCCGGCGGGACCAGCGCGAGGCTGCCGGTCATCGGGCCGGTGACGGGGTCCGCATTCCAACCCTGGGAGCGGAGCCACCGCGTGATCTCGAGCGCTGCGGAGATGGCGCGGTTGTACTGCACCATGACTTCGACCCCGGCCGGCGGTTCGGGCGCCGTGGAGATCTCGATGTAGTCGTGTTGAACAGCGACCACGATGACGCGGGTTTGCGGAAGCTCGCAGCCTTCGAAAACCCATGCGGGCTGCATCTCGGCGACGCCGATCTTGTCGCAGGCGCCATCCTCGACGAAGCGGTGCAATGCGTCGGTCCACTCCTGCGGTCTCCGCTGAACGGCCGGCCCTTCGACATCGGGCAGCGGTGCGGACAGCATCGCCATGCGCTCTTGCCGCGCGGCGCCGAACCGCGCGTCGCCCGGATCCACGGTATAGAACCAGCGCTGCATATGCCCGTGCGGGATGTCGTCCGGGTCGGGCGCCCAATAGATGACCGAGGGACGGCGCGGTGCCTTCTCACCCAGCCCGTTGATCGCGTTTCCGCTGATCGTGGGCGCCCGCGCCATCTGGTCGGGGTCGGGAACGAAGGGGCGATGCGGATTGTCTCTCGGCATGAGACGGAGCGTAGCGCAACGCTCGACCGTGGGCGATAGGTAAGGTCGCTGTTTAAGTCCTAGAGAACGCTCTGCGCCAGCACCATCAGGGCCGCCGTCGCTGCGGCACTCAGCCCCGCCACGAGCACGATCCAGCGCCAGCGACCGGGATCGAAGCGTGGCAGGTCCTCGGCCTGACGGATCAGCGCGGCCTCGACCAGACCGGGCAGGCGCGGGCCGAAGCGGGCCATGACGCGCGCCGTCTTCGTCATGTCCGAGAGGAATGCGCGGGGTCCGACGGACTTGCGGATGTAATCGGAGACGATGGGCGACGCGACCTCCCAGATGTTGATCTGCGGATTGAGGCTGCGGGCGACGCCTTCGACCACCACCATCGTGCGCTGCAGCAGGATCAGTTCGGTGCGGGTTTCCATCCCGAAACGGTCGGTGACCTCGAAGAGATAGGCCAGCAATCGCCCCATGGAGATCTTGGTGGCGTCCATGCCGAAGATCGGCTCCCCCACGGCGCGCAGGGCGCGGGCGAATTCGTCGACATCCTTGTCCGGGGGAACGTAGCCCGCCTCGAAATGAACCTCAGCCACGCGCTTGTAGTCGCGGCGGATGAAGCCAAAGAGGATCTCCGCATAGACGCGGCGGGTATACTCGTCGATATGCCCCATGATCCCGAAATCATAGGCGATGATGGCCCCGTCGGGCGCGACCTTCATGTTGCCCTGGTGCATGTCCGCATGGAAATAGCCGTCGCGCAACGCGTGTTGCAGGAAGAGCTGCAGCACCCGCTGGCTGAGATCGCGGCGGTCATGCCCGGCCGCGTCCAACGCCGCGTTGTCGCCCAGCGCCACGCCGTCGGCCCAGCCCAGGGTCATCACGCGGCGCGCGGAGAGAGACCAGATGATCGGCGGCAGGCGGAAGCCCGCGTCCTTCCTGGTGTTCGCGGCGAATTCGGAAGCGGCGGAGCTTTCGAGCCGGAGGTCGAGCTCGCCCCGCACCACTCCGTCGAAATGGGCGATCACGTCCATCGGCCGAAGCCGCCGTGCGCCGGGTGCGAAGAGGTCCACGATCCGCGCGGCGAGGTAGAACGCGTCCACATCCTTGCGGAACGCCCGTTCGATCCCGGGGCGCAGGACCTTGATCGCCACGGCCTCGCCCGACGCCGCCAGCCGCGCCTTGTGGACCTGCGCGATCGAGGCGGCCGCAATCGGTTCGGAAAAGTCGACGAACACCTTGTCGACCTCGATGCCCAGTTCGCGCTCGACTTCCTTCTTTGCCACCTCCGCCGGGAAGGGCGGCAACTTGTCCTGCAGCACGCGGAGCTGCGAAGCCAACTCATCTCCGACCACGTCGGGACGCGTCGACAGGACCTGACCGAACTTGATGTAGGCCGGACCCAGCGCCGTGAGGGCGCGCGTGGCCGGCGGCATCGACGGATCGCCCTTGTAGCCCAGCCAGGTGAACGGCCAGCCCAGCAGGCGCGCGATCACACGCAGCGGCTTCGGCGCGTCGAACGCGTCGAGCACCACGTTCATCGCACCGGTGCGCTCCAGCGTGGCGCCCGTCCGAACGAGGCGCAGGATGTTGTGGGGTCCGCGCAAGACCTAGAGCTTCCAGCCCGAATGCAGGCAGGCCACACCCATCGACAGGTTCCGGAACTTGGCATTCTCGAACCCCGCATCGCTGACCATCTGCAGGAATGTCTGCTGGTCGGGGAACTTGCGGATCGAATTCGACGAGGTACTGATAGCTGTCGCGGTCGCCTGCGATGACCTGCCCCATGCGCGGGATCACGTTGAAGGAGTAAAGATCGTAGATCCGGCGCAGGGCCGCGTTGGGCACCTGGCTGAACTCCAGCACCATGAGCCGCCCGCCGGATTTCAGGACGCGAAACGCCTCGCCGAGCGCAGTGGCGGGCCGCGTGACGTTCCGGATGCCGAAGCTGATCGTGTAGACGTCGAAGCTCGCATCCGCGAAGGGCAGCGCCATCGCGTCCCCCACTACCCAGTCGAGACTGCCCGCGCGGCTTTCGGCCTCGGCACGCTTGCGGCCGGCGGCCAGCATGGGCTCGGTCAGATCGAGCACGGTGGCGTGGCCGCGCCCGGCGCGTTTCAGGAAGCGGAACGCGATGTCGCCCGTGCCGCCGGCGACATCGAGCAACTGCTGCCCGGGCCGCGGTGCCAGCCAATCCATCATGGCGTCCTTCCAGAGCCGGTGGATGCCGCCGCTCATCACGTCGTTCATGATGTCGTATCTCGAGGCGACGGAGTTGAACACGCCCCGCACCCGATCCGCCTTTTCGTTCTCGGGCAGCGTCTGATAGCCGAAATGCGTGGTTTTCTGATCGGTGTCGTTCATGGTCTTGCGGTCCGTTGGAATTCGTCCTTGTTATAGAGCGCTGCGGAGGGCGCACAATGCGTCGTCTTAACACCCGCCCCAACGCCCGAAGGTCTGCGCGTAATGCCTGAATTGCCAGAGGTCGAGACAGTGCGTCGCGGATTGGCGCCGGTCATGGAAGGCGTGCGCATCTCGCAGGCGCTCGTGAACCGACCCGATCTCCGCTGGCCGTTTCCCCTGGGCATGGCCGACCGTCTGACCGGACAGGTGGTGGAACGGCTGCGGCGCCGGTCGAAATATCTGCTGGCCGACCTTGCTGGCGGCGAGACTCTGCTGATGCACCTGGGCATGTCGGGACGCATCATGGTCTCCGGTGATCCCTTGGGCCGTTTCGTGCATGACCATCCCGCGCCCGTCAAGCATGACCACGTGATCCTGCATATGGAGAGCGGGGCGCGGATCACGTTCAACGACCCACGCCGGTTCGGGGCGATGGACCTGATGCCGACGCGCAACGCCGAGGCCCATCGTCTGCTCGCGGGTCTGGGTCCGGAACCACTCGGCAACACATTTCACGAGATGCACCTCGTGGCGGCCCTGCGCGGGCGGAACACGCCGATCAAATCGGCCCTCCTCGACCAGAGAATCGTTGCGGGCCTCGGCAACATATACGTGTGCGAGGCGCTCTACCGCGCGCGCATTTCGCCGCGCCGCAAGGCGGGGCGGATTGCGGCCGCTCGGATCGCACGGCTGGTCCCCGCCATCCGGCAAGTGCTGACCGATGCCATCGCGGCCGGTGGATCCTCCCTGCGCGACTTCCGGCAAGCCGATGGCGAACTTGGATATTTTCAGCACAGCTTCGATGTCTACGGGCGCGAGGGCACACCGTGCCGGACACCGGACTGCAGTGGAACCATCGTGCGGGTCGCGCAATCGGGACGATCGTCTTTCTATTGCCCGCATTGCCAAAGGTAGTTGAAACCAGCCCTGCCCGTGTTAAGGGTTTGGATCTCGTGCCAACTGCAAGAGAGCAAGAGACAATGGCCTATGAGACGATAACCGTCGACGTAGATGACCACGTGGCCCTCATCAAGCTGAACCGCCCCGACGCCCTCAACGCCCTCAACCAGCATCTGCTGGGCGAGCTGATGGATGCGCTGGAGGCGGCGGACGGCAACGACAGCGTCCGCTGCATCGTCGTGGCGGGCTCCGACAAGGCTTTTGCCGCCGGCGCCGACATCAAGGAGATGTCGGACATGTCCTTTGCCGAGGTCAATCAGGTCAACCTCTTTGCCGACGCATCGGAGCGGATCGTGCGGATCCGCAAACCGATCATCGCCGCGGTTGCGGGCTACGCCCTCGGCGGCGGGTGCGAACTGGCGATGGCGTGCGATTTCATCATCGCCGCCGACAACGCGAAGTTCGGCCAGCCCGAGATCAACCTCGGCGTGATCGCCGGCATGGGTGGATCCCAGCGGCTGACTCTGGCGGTGGGCAAGGCCAAGTCCATGGACATGAACCTCACCGGACGGTTCATGGATGCCGAGGAAGCGGAACGCGCCGGGCTGGTGAGCCGGGTGGTTCCGGCCAAGAAACTGATGGAAGAGGTGATGACCGCGGCGCAGAAGATCGCGGAGAAATCGCTGATCGCCGCGCGCATGGCCAAGGAGGCCGTGAACCGCAGCTTCGAAGTGCCGCTGGGCGAAGGGCTGCTGGCCGAGCGCAGGCTTTTCCATTCCCTCTTCGCGACCGAGGATCAGAAGGAAGGCATGCAGGCCTTCCTGGAAAAGCGCCAGGCGCAGTTTCGGGACAGGTAGGGTCGCCGGCAGGACGGCGAAGAAACCTCTTTCCTTCGACGGCGTCCTGACCTATACGCCCCGCGGAAACATGCGCGTGATGCCCGCTCAGGCAAGAGAAAAACCGGTGGTCCGATCCGGTAGCCTTCAGGTGTCGTGCGCCGTGAATCAGAGATACCGAAGACGAAGGATACCACCCAGATGGCAAACACCAGACAATCCAAGAAACGCGCCCTCCAGAACGACAAGCGTCTGGCGGTCAACAAGGCGCGCCGGTCCCGGATCCGCACATTTCTGCGCAAGGTCGAGGAAGCGATCGTGTCGGGCGACAAAGAATCAGCCTCGGCAGCTTTGCGCGCAGCTCAACCGGAGCTTATGCGCGGGGTGACCAAAGGGGTCTATCACAAGAACACGGCAGCGCGAAAAATGTCACGCTTGAACGCTCGAGTGAAATCGCTCGGCTGACCCCGAAATTCGATTGCAGCCAAAGGCGTTGCCGCTGTGCAGCGCCTTTTTTTATTGCGCGCGAGCGCTCCGGGGCTGGAGATTCTTTTCTTCAATTAATGAGTTAAGCTGTAAGTTCTGTTGATGGAAGCTCAACGAAATTGCTACCTCTAAGCACGCGACTTGTGTCGCACAATATTGGGGGACAGGTCCCGGACAGATCGGGTGGGGATTGCCGATCAAAGACCGGGTGGCGCAAACGTTGAATTGTTTCATGCGCCGAACGCTGCTGCTGGCATTGTTTTTCGATGCAGCGGCCCTGTGGGAGAACGAGCACGTGTGACGTGCGTCGGTCCGCTGCGGACTGTCGCGCGCTGCATGGGAAGTCCGGTCGGGGCTTGTCCGTCGCGTCGTGACGGGCCGGGTAAGCTGTGGCTGGTGACGACAGGAAAAACAGCGCGGCAGGGACACCTGGATGCGCGACAAAAATGGGATAGTCAGAGCTGCCAATGACTAGGGAACAATGGGGCGAACTGCGCCAAAAGCTTCGCAAGACCGTCGGTCAGAACAATTACACGACATGGATCGAACCGCTCAAATTCAGGGATCTGCAGGATGGGGTGGCGATTTTCGATGTACCGACCACCTTTCTCGGCAATTACGTGTCCCAGAACTTTGCCGATCTGATCCTGCACGAACTGCACTTCCAGAACGCGGAGATCCGAAGGCTGAGCTTCACCGTCGCGAACGGTGAGGCAGGCCCGCGGGACGCGCCGCGGGCGCAGAGAGCGCGCGCAATCCACGCCCCGCGAAAGCCGACGGCGGTGTCGTCGCTGAACCCGGCACCCCTCGACAGCCGGTTCACGTTCGACACGTTCGTTGTCGGCAAACCCAACGAGCTGGCCCATGCGGCCGCGAAACGCGTGGCGGAAGGCGGCCCCGTCACGTTCAACCCGCTGTTTCTCTATGGCGGCGTGGGCCTGGGCAAAACGCACCTGATGCATGCGATCGCGTGGGAGCTTCAGGGGCGGCGGCCGGACCTCAACGTCCTCTATCTCTCGGCCGAGCAGTTCATGTATCGCTTCGTTCAGGCGCTCCGCGACCGCAAGATGATGGATTTCAAGGAGATCTTTCGCTCCGTCGACGTGCTGATGGTCGACGACGTGCAGTTCATCGCCGGCAAGGACAGCACGCAGGACGAATTCTTCCATACGTTCAATGCGCTGGTCGATCAGCACAAGCAGATCATCATTTCCGCCGACCGCGCTCCGGGGGAAATCAAGGATCTCGAGGACCGGGTGAAGAGCCGCCTGCAATGCGGGCTGGTGGTGGATCTACACCCGACGGATTACGAACTCCGTCTCGGAATCCTCCAGTCCAAGGTGGAACAGCAGCGTCAGACCTATCCCGAACTGCAGCTCGACGACGGGATCCTGGAGTTTCTCGCCCACCGGATCTCGACCAACGTACGGGTTCTCGAAGGCGCTCTGACAAGGCTCTTTGCCTTCGCATCTCTGGTGGGCAAGGAAATCACCATGGACCTGACTCAGGACTGCCTTGCCGACATCCTGCGGGTATCCGAACGCAAGATCTCGATCGAGGAGATCCAGCGCCGGGTGTCGGAGCATTACAACATCCGCCTCTCCGACATGATCGGGCCGAAGCGGTTGCGCTCCTATGCCCGGCCGCGGCAGGTGGCGATGTATCTCTGCAAGCAACTCACCTCGCGATCGCTGCCGGAGATCGGGCGGCGGTTCGGCGGGCGCGACCACACGACGGTAATGCACGGCGTGAGGCGTATCGAGGAGCTCAAGCAGCAGGATGGCCAGATCGCCGAGGATCTGGAGCTTCTTCGCCGGGCTCTCGAGGCGTAAAACTGCATCACGCTCCGACCCGAATGGCCCGCCGTTTTCGGCGGGCCTTGACCGTTCGGGCGAAACTTTCGACAAACAAACAAAAGGCTTGTGCCCGGCCCGCCATGGAGTAGCTTGTGCCTCCCTGCGGTCCAGAGGGGAGAGGGACATGAAACTCAGCATCGAACGGGCGGCGCTGCTCAAGGCAGTCGCGCAGGCGCAATCGGTCGTGGAGCGGCGCAACACCATCCCGATCCTGGCCAATGTCCTGATCGAGGCGGAGGGGTCCGACGTGTCCTTCCGCGCGACCGACCTCGACATCGAAGTGGTGGACAAGGCGCCGGCGATGGTCGAACGGGCGGGTGCCACGACGGTGTCGGCGACGACGCTGCACGAGATCGTCCGCAAGCTGCCGGACGGAGCGCAGGTCACCTTGAGCGCGGACGCCACCGCCGGTCGTCTGATGGTCGAGGCGGGGCGGTCGAATTTCACGCTCGCGACCCTGCCCAAGGAAGATTTCCCGGTGATGGCGTCATCGGAGTACAGCTCGAACTTCTCGGCGCCGGCGCCGGTGCTGCGCCGGCTTTTCGACAAGTCGAAATTCGCGATCTCGACCGAAGAGACACGCTATTACCTCAACGGGGTCTACATGCATGTCGCCGAAGGCGACAGCGGTCGCGTGCTCCGCTGCGTCGCCACCGATGGCCATCGGCTGGCTCGGATCGACGCGGCGCTGCCGGAGGGCGCGGAGGACATGCCGGGCGTGATCGTGCCGCGCAAGACCGTGGGCGAGATGCGCAAGCTTCTGGAAGATGACGAGATGCAGATCGCGGTGTCGGTCAGCGAGACCAAGGTGCGCTTTGCCACGCCCGACATCACGCTGACCTCCAAGGTCATCGACGGCACCTTTCCCGACTACACGCGGGTCATTCCGCAAGGCAATTCGCGCAAGATGGAGGTCGACGCCTCCGATTTCGCCAAGGCCGTGGACCGGGTGGCGACGGTGTCCTCTGAACGCTCCCGCGCGGTGAAGCTGGCCATCGACGAGGATCGCCTGATCCTGTCGGTGAACGCGCCCGACAGCGGCGCGGCCGAAGAGGAACTTGCCGTGGCCTATGGCGACGAGAAGCTCGAAATCGGGTTCAACGCCAAGTACCTGCTCGAGATCGCGAGCCAGGTCGATCGGGAGAACGCGGTATTCCTGTTCAACTCCTCGGGCGATCCCACGCTGATGCGCGAAGGCAACGATCTGAGCGCGGTCTACGTGGTCATGCCGATGCGCGTCTGACCCGCGCGAGCGCGAGGTTGGCGGCGCGCGTGTTTGGAAAGAGAAGACGGGCATGACGCTCTCGATCGGGCATCTGACCCTGTCGCATTTCCGGTCCCACAAGCGCGCGCGGATCGAGGCGGACGGACGGCCCGTGGCAATCTTCGGACCCAACGGTGCGGGCAAGACGAACATCCTCGAAGCGGTCTCGCTGATCTCCCCGGGGCGCGGTCTGCGGCGGGCGAGCGCGGAGGAGATGACGCGCCGGCCCGAGGCGCTGGGCTGGAAGGTGGCGGCCGTGCTGCGAGCGCTGAACCAGGTGCACGAGATCGAGACCTGGTCGGAAGGGGGCGCCGCGCGGCAGGTCCGGATCGACGGCAAGCCTGCGCCGCAGACCGCGTTGGGGCGGGTGGCGCGGGTCCTGTGGCTGATCCCGTCGATGGACCGGCTCTGGATCGAGGGCACCGAAGGGCGGCGGCGGTTTCTCGACCGCATGGTGCTGAGCTTCGAGCCGGGACACGCGGAGACCTCGCTGGCCTATGAAAAGGCGATGCGGGAGCGGAACCGCCTCCTGAAGGACATGGTGCGCGATCCGGGCTGGTACGGGGCTTTGGAGGGACAGATGGCGGAGGCGGGCATCGCGATCCACCATGCGCGGCTCAGGACCGTGGACCGCATCGATGCTGCGCAGACCGGGGCGGAGACGGCGTTCCCGCAGGCGAAGCTTATCCTGACCGGGACAGAGGGTGAGATGCCTGACACCATTGACGATTTCAGAAAGGCACTTGCGGAGGGGCGCAGCCGGGACATGGCCGCGGGACGTACTTTGGTCGGCCCGCACCGGGCGGATCTGCAGGGGATCTACACCGCCAAGGCCCTGACCGCCCGCGATTGTTCGACCGGGGAGCAGAAGGCGCTGCTGGTGTCGCTGATCCTCGCCAATGCCCGCGCGCTGGCGGAGGATTTCGGCGCGCCGCCGATCCTGCTGCTGGACGAGGTCGCCGCGCATCTGGACGCCGGCCGGCGGGCCGCGCTCTATGATGAGATCTGCGCGCTGGGGGCGCAGGCCTGGATGACGGGCACGGGGCCGGAGCTGTTCGACGATCTGGGTGATCGCGCGCAGCGGCTGGAGGTCACGGAGGCGCAGGGCGTCTCGCAGGTGACGGCGCGATGACCGTGACCGTCTTCGACCTCGCGCTCTATTCGGTGGCGCTGCTGATCCTGTTCCTGACGCCGGGGCCGGTCTGGCTCGCGCTGATGGCGCGCACGGTGTCGGGCGGTTTTTCGGCAGCCTGGCCGCTGGCCTTCGGCGTGGCGGTGGGCGACGTCGTCTGGCCCTTGTTGGCGATCCTGGGGCTGAGTTGGATCACGTCGGAGTTCGAGAGCGCATTGACGGTGCTGCGGTGGGTCGCCTGCGCCTTCTTCCTGTGGCTGGGCTGGTCGGTGATCCGGAGCGCAGACCGGCGGATCGCCACGGACAGCCGCCTGACCCGGCCGGGCGTCGCCGCAGGGTTCCTGGCGGGCGTGGCGGCGATCCTCGGCAACCCCAAGGCGATCCTCTTCTACATGGGCGTGCTGCCGGGGTTCTTCGATACTTCGGCCGTGACCGGCCCGGACATCGTGGTGATCTGCGTCCTGTCGCTGATCGTGCCGCTGACGGGGAACCTTTTCTTTGCCTGGTTCATCGGCCGGATCCGGCGTTTCATCACCTCGCCCTCGGCGCTGCGGCGGATGAACCTGACGGCGGGCGGGTTGCTGATCGCGGTGGGGCTCGTGCTGCCCTTCACGTGACGGGGTGGCAGGTCGGGAAGAGCACGAAGTGCCCCGGCCCAGCGGCGGCCCGTTCGGGCCGGGCGGGCTGCCGCTTTGTCGTCACCCGCACAGAGCCTGAACGGCGGATGTATCTGGATGCCAACAAGCGCTGTAGCCCAACTACCGCGGCGGCATCCCAGAGGCCGCCGCCGGGCCTCCGCCGGCGCAAACTCGGCGTTTCGCGTCTGCGTTCACACAAATCGTCCACGCCCCCTCCCGCCGACACAAAATATTGCGTCCAAGCCGTGACAAACCGATGAAAAACCACTAGAAATACGCCTGCACAACACGAAGGCACACGCATGTCCGAAGGCGAGCAAATCCCGGAAGAGTACGGCGCAGATTCCATCAAGGTTCTCAAGGGCTTGGAAGCTGTCCGCAAGCGTCCTGGGATGTATATCGGCGACACCGACGACGGCTCGGGCCTGCACCACATGGTCTACGAGGTCGTGGACAACGGCATCGACGAGGCGCTGGCTGGTCACGCCGACTTCGTCCACGTGAAAATCCATGCCGACAGCAGCGTCTCCGTGCGCGACAACGGCCGTGGAATCCCGGTCGGTCTGCACGAGGGAGAGGGCGTGTCGGCGGCCGAGGTCATCATGACCCAGCTGCACGCGGGCGGGAAATTCGACCAGAACTCGTACAAGGTATCCGGCGGGCTGCACGGCGTGGGCGTGTCGGTCGTGAATGCGCTGTCGGTCTGGCTCGACCTCACCATCTGGCGCGACGGCAAGCAGCACCATGCCCGGTTCGAGCATGGCGACACGGTCAAGCACCTCGAAGTCGTGGGAGATGCCGAAGGCCAGACCGGAACGGAAGTGCGGTTCCTCGCCTCCACCGGCACCTTTTCCAACCTCGATTACCAGTTCGACACGCTGGAACGTCGTCTCCGAGAGTTGGCATTCCTGAATTCCGGCGTCCGCATCATTCTCGAGGACGAGCGACCGGCCGAGGCGCAACGCTCGGAGCTTTTCTATGAAGGCGGCGTCCGGGAATTCGTGAAGTATATCGACCGGCACAAGACGGCGATGCTGCCCGACCCGATCCATGTTCTCGGCGAGCGCGACGGTATCACGATCGAGGCCGCGCTCTGGTGGAACGACAGCTACCACGAGAACGTGTTGCCCTTCACCAACAACATCCCGCAGCGGGACGGCGGCACCCACATGGCGGGTTTTCGCGGCGCCCTGACCCGGGTGATCCAGCGCTATGCCGCCGAAACGGGCATCGCCAAGCGCGAGAAGGTGACGTTCACCGGCGATGATGCGCGCGAGGGGCTGACCTGCGTCCTGTCGGTGAAGGTGCCCGATCCGAAATTCTCGTCGCAGACCAAGGACAAGCTGGTGTCGTCCGAAGTGCGCCCCGCGGTCGAGGGGCTGCTGGGCGAGAAGCTGTCGGAATGGTTCGAGGAGAACCCGAACGAGGCGCGCACGATCCTCGGCAAGATCATCGAGGCGGCGCTGGCGCGCGAGGCGGCCCGCAAGGCACGCGAACTCACGCGGCGCAAGAACCCGATGGACATGAATTTCCTCAGCTCCAAGCTGAAGGATTGCTCCGACAAGGACCCGGCCAATACCGAAATCTTCCTCGTGGAGGGCGACAGCGCCGGCGGGTCGGCCCAGACCGGGCGCGACCGCAAGACCCAGGCCATCCTGCCGCTGAAGGGCAAGATCCTGAACGTCGAGCGCGCGCGGTTCGACCGGATGCTGTCGAGCCAGGAGATCGGCAACATGGTGATGGCGCTCGGCACCGGCATCGGGCGGGACGAGTTCAATATCTCGAAGCTGCGCTACCACAAGATCGTCATCATGACGGATGCCGACGTGGACGGCGCGCATATCCGGACGCTGCTGCTGACCTTCTTCTACCGCCAGATGCCGGAGCTGATCGAGGGCGGGTATCTCTACATCGCGCAGCCGCCGCTCTACAAGGTGAGCCGGGGAAAGTCCGAGGTGTACCTCAAGGACGAGACCGAGATGCAGGACTACCTCACCGCGCAGGGGGTGGAGGGCGCGCTGCTGAAGCTCGGCAGCGGCGCTGAGATGGCGGGGGCCGATCTGGGCCGTGTGGTCGACGAGGCGCGGCAGTTGAAGCGCGTGCTGGAGGCGTTCCCGACGCATTATCCACGCCACATCCTGGAGCAGGCGGCGATCGCCGGCGCCTTCGTTCCCGGCGCGGTAGAGGCCGATCTGCAGGGCGTGGCCGACGATGTGGCGGAACGGCTGAACCTGATCGCGGTGGAATACGAACGCGGCTGGCGCGGCCGGATCACGCAGGACCATGGCATCCGGCTGGCGCGTATCCTGCGCGGTGTGGAAGAGGTCCGGACGCTCGACGGCCCGATGCTGCGATCCGGGGAGGCGCGGCGGACCGGGTCCTTCACGCAGTCGCTGCAGGAGGTCTACGGCACCCCCGCCACGCTGGTGCGGCGCGATCGGGACCAGATGATCTACGGCCCGCTCGACCTGCTGGCGGCGATCCTCGAAGAGGGCGAGCGCGGGCTGACCCTGCAGCGCTACAAGGGGCTGGGAGAGATGAACCCGAGCCAGCTTTGGGAAACCACGCTCGACCCGGATGCGCGCACGCTGCTGCAGGTCCGGGTGGACGACGTGGCCGAGGCCGACGATCTCTTCACCAAGCTGATGGGGGACGTCGTCGAACCCCGCCGGGAATTCATTCAGCAGAACGCGCTGAACGTCGAGAACCTGGATTTCTGACCCTGTGTAGGGAAGCGGGATTTTTTTCGCGGCGCGCATTTTTTTCGCGTCTCAGGTGCGCAGATATAAGAAAAATATCATTGCAATTAGGGTCAGGACCCGTTCTTGTTTCATAGCCAGAACAAGACGGTGGCTGCGAGCGCGATGGCGGAGAGGAAGACCTTCGGACCTCGGTCGTGGCGTGTGGCTACCCGATACGACAGATGCCCCAAGGTCTTCCTGTCGGCGATCGCGCTCGCTGCAACCGTGATCTATTGGTTATAAGTCCAGACCCTAAGCAGCTTTTTCAGAAGCATTCATGTTCGCATAGAAATCCTCCTCTGCTTCATGCGGCGTGACGTGTCCGATGGCGCTGTGCAGCCGCTGTGAGTTGTACCAGCTGACCCATTTGAGGGTTTCCCATTCGACCTGGCGCATGGATTTCCACGGGCCGAGGAAGTTGATGACCTCGGTCTTGAACAATCCGATGATGCTTTCGGCCAGGGCGTTGTCATAGCTGTCGCCGACACTGCCCACGGACGGATCGATCCCGGCTTCCTCCAGCCGCTCGGTGTAGCGAATGGACAGGTATTGGCTGCCGCGATCCGAGTGATGGATCAGCTGCTCCGGCTCATCGGGGCAGCGCTGGCAGATCGCCTGGTTCAGCGCATCGAGCACGAAAGCGGTCGTCATCGAGGTCGAGACCCGCCAGCCGACGATCCTGCGGGCGAAAACGTCGATCACGAGCGCCACATAGACCATGCCCGCCCAGCTGGAGACATAGGTGAAGTCGCTGACCCAGAGCTGGTTCGGAGCTTGAGCTGTAAACGCGCGGTTCACTTTGTCGTCCGGGCATGGCTGCGCGGGTCCGGGATGGTCGTACGCTTCTTGCCCCGCACCACGCCCTGCAAATCAAGCGCTTTCATGAGCCGCTCGACCGTGCAGCGGGCGATGTCCTTTCCTTCGCGGCGCAGCTGATGCCAGATCTTGCGGGCCCCGTAGCGTCCGCGGCTGGCATCGAAAACGCGTTTGATCTCCGCACTGTCCAGTGCATCCCGCTTCGCTCGTTCCGACGCCAGATCAGGATCGCGGGCAATCGACCGGCGCGCATAGTATGTCCCTTCTCGGCAGATTGCTGCGCAATCGCCTGCCGGGCAATGGACGGGCGATCGGCATCACGCGGCAGATCGGCTCGACCCCGAAGAGATCACGATGGGCGTCGATGAACGCCGTCATTTCCGGAACGGGCGGTCGAGCTCCGCCTGAGCGAAATACGCTGACGCCTTCTTCAGGATCTCGTTGGCCTGCCTGAGTTCACGGTTCTCGCGCTCCAGGGCCTTGATCCGTGCTTTCTCCTCGCTCGTCGGTCCGGACAGCTCGCCTGCATCACGCGCGGCGCGCCGACACCAGTCCCGCAGGCTGAAAGACGAACAGCCCAGCTTCGAGGCAATTGCCCGGTAGGCAGCACTGTCGCTGCTGTAATCAGAACGATGTTCGCGGAAAAGCCGAACGCCGCGCGCGCGGAACTCGGCCGTGTAGCTCGGGGTGTGTTTCTTGTCTGTCATGAGGCTCACCTTTTGAGAGTTTTACTCTCCGGTAAACCCGGGGCGGTTCATATTTGCAACACCAGCTACATGAAAGCTATTCACTACATCGGTGTAGTCATGAGGTCCGGCTGGACTTCCCCCAACGAGTGGTCCGGGTTGATTGTTAATGCATCGTTGGTCTCTGGTCTGTCGGGACGAAGGCCTCTGGTGCCGGAGGTCGGTAGCGCAGCGAACTGTGCGGCCGGACGGTGTTGTAGTGACGGCGCCAGTTTTCGATGAGGATCTGGGCCTCCCTGAGCGAGCAGAAGACCTCGGCATTCAGCAACTCGTCACGGAAGCGGGCATTGAAGCTCTCGCAGCAGCCGTTCTCCCAGGGCGATCCCGGCTCGATGAAGGCGGTCTTCGCGCCGACCATTGCCCGACAGGCGATTGCGCAGCAATCTGCCGAGAGGGGCCCCGATCCAGTCCCTGACCCTCTGGGCGATGAACTCGGGGCCATTGTCGGATCTGATGTATTCCGGCGGCCCGCGTGAGGCATGAAGAGATCCGTGAGGGCATCCAGCACATCGGTTGAGTTGAGCTTGCGATCGACGCGGATCATGAGCGCCTCCCTGGTGTATTCATCGATGATGTCGAGCGTTCGAAACACCCGCCCGTCATGGGTCCGGTCCTGGACGAAATCGTGGGACCAGACGTGGTTCGGCCGCTCCGGCCGGAGACGCACGCAGGAGCCGTCACCCAACCAGAGCCGGCCCTTCTTCGCCTGTTTTTGTGGAATTTTCAGCCCTTCGCGACGCCAGATCCGCTCAACCCGCTTGTGGTTCACGTGCCCGTTGACCGGCAGGCGAATTGCAAGGCAATTCTGCCGAGAGGGGGCCAGCGTTGTTCGGCATCCCGGTGATCATCCGATAGCCGTGACGCCCGTGGGTGCGCGTCAGCTCGATGATGTCGTCGGTCAGCCGTTCCTCGTCGGATCGGCCATGCGGAACCTTGCGCCGTGTGGAGCGATGTTGGCCCAAGGTGCGGCAGGCGCGGCGCTCGGATACGCCGAGCGCCTGCCGCACATGGTCGATGCATTTGCGGCGGCGCGAAGGGCTTGAGATGTCTTCCCCGGGCAGCCTCGGCCAGGATCATCTTGTCCGGCGTCAGATCCGAGACCGCGCGCCGCAGCCTCTGGTTCCCGGTCTCGAGCTCCTTCAGCCGCTTGAGCTGATCACGGTTCATCCCGCCATACTGCTTGCGCCATCGATAGCAGGTCTGCCGGGTGACGCCGATCTGGCGCACCGCGTCGCCGATCGCCATTCCTTGCCCTTGCAGAACTTCCACCTGCCGTAGCTTCAACACGATGTCTTCGGGTTTGTCGCGCTTGCCAGCCATCTCTTGGTCCTCCTGAAAATCGGGATAAGACTATCCCAGTCGGTGGACCACTTCAGCGGGGGCACTCAAGCCTGACGTCGAACCGTCTCCATTTTAAGTTATCGATTTAAATATATTTGGTTTCTTTTGGATTGGGGGTTCGCAAAAGTTCGTCCGTAACCGTCCCGTACTACCCGACACGAGAAGTGTTCAGTGATGTGCCCGACGCATATCTAATGATCCAGATCAACGACGCACTCGTCCCTCTGAGTGAGGCTAGTCTTTTGGACCTCGGTGTCCTCGGAGCCTCCTACATGCAAATCCATAACCGATCGGCAGCTAAATTCAGGCTCTCGTCGTCGGCACTTTTCTCATTTCTCGGCATCACATTCTTCATAACCTGGGGGCTTATCGGGATCTACATTGTCGACCCCAAAATGGCGGCCGACACATTCGGCTCGATCAGCGGCTCGCATCCGATCTTCTTCTTGGCGACATGGTCGCCTGCAATCGCGGCTTTCGTCGTTCTGTTTCGTTATTCAGGCATTTCTGGCATCCGCGCCTTCCTAACTCGACTCCTTTTATGGCGGTGTTCGGTGGGTTGGGCCGCTTTCATTCTACTTTTGCTGCCGCTGGTGTTCGTCGCAGGCTCTCTGATCAAGGGCGGCCCGGTTCTGGCGCCGTTGCCACCCGAAGGAATGGGCCCAATCGTGGTGGTCCTGTTCATGATGCTGATGCTGGGCCCGATCGAGGAATTTGGCTGGCGCGGGGTGATGCAGCCCCTGTTACAGCGGCACATGGCGCCAATCTGGGCGGGCCTGATCATTGGCGCGACCTGGGGCATTTGGCACGGTCCGGCGTTCCTGTTGTCGAGCACCGTATTTGCCGACTGGAGCTTCCTGCCCTTCTTCATCGGCAACGTGACGCTCGCGGTGCTGGTCACGCCGATCTTCAACAGCGCGCGGGGCAGCCTGCTGTGGCCGATGTTGTTCCACTGGCAGCTAATCAACCCGTTCTGGCCCGACGCACAGCCGTGGGACACGATCATCCTCGTCGCCGTGGCCGTCATCGTCGTGTGGTGGAACCGCGGTACCATGTTCAACCGTGAAGGGTCGGTGACCGAGGTCATCCCGGCCACGACGGCCTCGGGCATCAAAGCCGCGGAGTGATCGAATGCGCACGATATTCATCGCAGTCGGTCTTCTGGCGTTGACCGGTGCCACGATGCCCCTCATGGCGCAGGAGGGGGCGGTTCTCACGATGCGGCTGGAAGCGATGTTGGAGGACTTCCAAGACCGCTATACCTTTCCGGGTGCAACCGCCGCGATCGCACCACACGATGGAACGGTCGTGACAGCGGCAAGGGGTCTTGCCGATGTCGAGAATGCCCGGGCCATGACGGCCGAGACGCCGATGCTGGCGGCAAGCATCGGCAAGACCTTCGTCGCGGCGGCGGTTCTGGCGCTGGAAAGCGAGGGATCGATGTCGCGCGCCGACCTCCCGTCTGCACATCTCGGGGATCGGCCGTGGTTCGACGCGCTGCCAAAAGCGGACAGAATCAACGCGTTGGGCATCCTCTACGGAGCGGGCGTCGCGATCTACGCGGAGACGCGCAACGGCACGGTCTACGGCCACGGCGGCTGGATCCCCGCATATGTTTCCAGCCTGCGCCACTATGTCGATCACGGCGTCACCGTCGCCTTCCAGGTCAACACCGACATCGGCATCATGGACGACACGAGCACTCTCGTCCCGGCGCTCGAAGCGGTGCTGGCCGAGCTTGCGATCGAGGCCGTCCAGTGATGGCCCGCCGCGTCCTGCTGACCGGCCTTGGCGGCATCGTGCTCGCGTCCGGAGCATGGAGCACCGGTGCTTACCGCGCTACGATGGCAGCGGCAGAGACGCGCAT
Source organism: uncultured Alphaproteobacteria bacterium (assembly GCA_963721175.1). GTDB lineage: Bacteria > Pseudomonadota > Alphaproteobacteria > Rhodobacterales > Rhodobacteraceae > Aliishimia. Next base: position 82,239 of record CAVRIG010000014.1, read on the forward strand.
CGCGCGGCGCAGCAGCGTGATCGAGACAAGCGCGGGGCCGCTGGAATACGCCGTTGCGGGCCACGGGTCGCCGCTGATGATGATCCATGGCACCGGCGGGGGATTCGACCAGGGGCTCCTCTTTGCCCATGGCTTGCGCGAGGCCGGCTTCCAGATCGTCGCGCCGTCGCGCTTCGGCTATCTCGGAAGCGGTTACCCCGACGATCCCTCGCCAGCCCACCAGGCGGATGTCCTTGTCGACTTGCTCGACCATCTCGACCTCGAGCGGATCGCCATCGCGGGCGGCTCGGCGGGGGCGCTCACGGCGGCCGAATTCGCCCTGCGCCACCCGGACCGTTGCGCGCATCTCGTCCTCATCGCGCCGGCGGCGAACCTGACGGGGCGCGATCCGGTGGCGTTTACGGCCCTGCAACGCATGGCGGTAGAGCGTGTTCTGAACTCGGATGCCTGGTTCTGGGGCTTCGCGACTCTTGCCCCCGAGATGCTGCTTCGCACGCTGCTGGCGACAGATCCGGCCTTGCTGGACCGGATTTCGTCTGAAGAGCGTCGCCGCGCAGACCTGATCCGCGAGGGGTTGATGCCGATCAGCCGCAAGACGGATGGTTTGCGGAACGACGGCTTTTGGGCTGGAACGCCCACGCTGACAGCCTTCGAGAGCATCGCCGTGCCGACCCTGATCCTGTCCTGCGAAGACGACCTCTTCGGCACGGCCAACACCGCGCGTCTGCTGGCCGACCGCATTCCCGGCGCGCGCCTCGTCGTCTATCCGGACGGCGGGCATATCTGGCTTGGCCACGATGCTGACCTGACTCGAGAGATAAGCGCATTCATCAACCGGACACCGCGTCCCTGATTCGTCGATGAGAAGCCCTGTGCCCGACACGCGTATCAGACTGAGTGCCTTCGGCAGTCCCTAGAACCTCGAACTGGAGACTGTCACCGACCTGCCCGAGCCCCGCGAAGGCGAATTGCGCGGGCGCGTTCTGGTGACCAGCACTGTCATTGCAGACGTGATGCTCCGCAAGGGGATGTACCCGGATGTGAAGGACAAACCGCCCACGACTCCTGGTTACGACATGGTGGGGATCGTCGACGCGACGGGCCCCGGAGCAACATGCTTCGTGCCGGGCGACCGCGTGGCCGACCTGACGACCATCGGCGCCTGTAACCTCCGACACCTGGAGCGGATCCGCGACCGCGCCATGCATGGGATCGGCGCCGGCCACATGCGGGACATGACATCAGTCGTCACCGGCATCTTCCTTCCCATGTGGCATGTCCTGACCCTACACGCCGATGGACAAGATCAACATCTGGCGCGGCAAGATCTGGTCCCGGCCGTTCTTCTGGGAAGCGCTGCTCCGCGACGATCTGGGCGCATGGCTGACCGAGTTCGACATCGTGTCCGCCCGAGGGCCTCGCAAGATCCGTTGTCCTGGGAGCGACGGCCGTTCTCAGAAGGATTGTCCACTCTCAGACCTCGACCGGAGCCTGGGTGCGTCGGTTGTTGGAACGCAAACCGTCCCGGCTGGTCAGCGTGGCGCTGGCGAACAAAACGGCCCGTATTGTTTTCGCCGTCTTGTCGAAGAAGGAAACTTACAACCCGGCCTGAAAACTCTCGGCGCTCCATCCGAGCGCCGCACCAGATGCGAGGGCAATCCACGTGATGATGATCTTTGCCGCCACAACCGGAACACCCCGAGGCATTGCCAGGGCGTCATAGCCCGGCAACTTGATAGGGATCCGGCTCGCGGACTTCATCAGGACCAGCGGCATTGGCGCCGCGCAAACAGATCCCATGATGAGGGGCGCAGAGCGGATATGCTGCACCATGGCAAGAAGAGGAGATCTGACCATGTCGCATTCGCTGAATATGCCGGAATCCGTTCAATACGATCGCACGCTCGTCCTCGCGATCGAGTTGAGCGGCAAGTCGTGGGTTCTTGCGGCACAAGTGCCCGGCCTGCCGCAATCGAAGACCAGGAAAACGATCGCGCCCGAGAAGCTGGCCCTCGAAACGGCGATCGATGGGTATCGGACCCGAGCCTCCGGTGCCGGTCATCGGATCGATCGTGTGATCGCGACGTATGAAGCTGGATGGAGCGGCTTCTGGCTGGCGCGATGGCTGATCGCCAAGGGAGTCGAGGTCCACGTCATCCAGCCTTCGAGCGTGCCGGTGGATCGTCGCATGCGTCGCGCCAAGTCGGATGGTATCGATGCCGAGTTGCTTCTGCGCACTTTGATGGCGTGGCTTCGCGGAGAGCCGCGGGTCTGCTCCATGGTGCCGATCCCGAATGAGGCCGACGAGGATGCACGGCGATGCGTCCGCGAGAGAACCGAACTGGTCTCCGAGCGCGTCGGCCTGACCAACCGGATCGGCGCCGTCCTGGCGACGCTGGGTGTCGAGGGCTACAATCCACTGCTCCAGAGTCGCCGACGTCGGTTGGCGGAACTGCGGACCGGACTCGACGAGCCGCTGCCGCCGAATGCGCTCGCCAAGATCGAACGGCTGCTGAGCAGGCTCGAGCTCGTCCTCACCCAGATCGCTCAGCTGGAACGGGAGCGTGATGCCGTCGTCGAGGAACCCGTGAACGACGAGGCCGGCAGGATGATCCAGTGAGGTTTGCAGACAGGGTCTGCCGAAAGGGAGCTCGCCTCGGGAGCCGGTGAAGAAATTGGGCATTGACGGAGGTATCATCATGTGAGGCCGGACAAATGACCGCTAAGCAAAAAGATCAAAATCACAAAGAAAACTCTTGCAAAACAGGGGCTGTCCACAAATGGCAATGCCGCCAAACCTGCAAAGGGACGTAAGCGCTCAGCCGGCGCCCTATGCGGCGAGGCTTGACGCGGGCGCGAATGTCCAGGGCATGAGGTCGTCGATGCGGCTCTTGGGGTGTCCGTCGAGCAGGGCGCGCAGCGTGTCGGCGAGATAGCTGACCGGGTCGACATCGCTCATCTTGCAGTTGGCGATGAGGCTGGCGAGCATCGCCCAGTTTTCGGCGCCGACCTCGTGCCCGGCGAAGAGTGCATCTTTCCGCGTCAGGGCAATTTTCCTGATCTGGTTCTCGACCGGGTTGGTATCCAGCTCCAGGCGGCCGTCCTCCAGGAACCGGGTCAGGCCGGGCCAGCGGCCGAGCGTGTAGCGGATGTCCTCGGCCAGTTTCGAGGACCTGGGAATGCGCGAGAGCTGCGCCTCGAGCCAGGGCTTGAAGGCGGCAACGATGGGGGCGGAGAACTCCTTCCGGGCCGCGAGACGGACGTCGCGGGCGCGGCGCTGCGAACGCGCTTCTCGATGGCATAGAGTTCGGCGATCTGGCGCAGCGCCTCCTCGGCGATCGGCGAGCCATCCTTCTCCAGCCGCTTCACGAAGCGCCGACGGGCATGCGTCCAGCAATGCACGAGCGTCGCCGCACGCGCTCGGGGCGGACAAGCCGCCAGTCGAGCCCCTCGAAGAGTGCCGAGAACTGGGCGGGTGACATCTTCATCACGCCGTCCTGCACCTGGGGCCAGACGAACTTGGCGTCCTCGAGGCGCTTGTGCACGAGAACCATGCCGGTCCGGTCCCAGACCAGGATCTTGATCCTGTCCGCGCGCTTCGCCCGGAACACGAAGGCCGCGCCGCTGAATGGGTCGAGGCCCATCACTTCCTGCACGACCAGCGCCAGGCCGTCGATACCCTTGCGGAAGTCCACGGGGCGCGTCGCCACGAAGACCAGCAGTCCGCCACTGGGGGAGATCATCGCGACGCCGCCCGGATCGCACGGACCATCCGGGTCAGATGCTCCTCGTCGACATCCGACCGCACGCGCAGCACGACGCCGTCCACCACCAGTTCGATCCGGCTCGGCCGTGTCTCACCGCTGCCCTTCATGGGCGTCGGCGGAGCCGGTTCCGGTTGCTCCACGACCAGAGCGGCAAACATCGGTTCCCGCATCGCCTCGGCCGGCACCGCCAGATCGCCGGACCTGAGCTTCCTGCGCCAGTCATAGACCTGCCAACGGGTCACATCATGCCGCCGCGCGACATCCGCCACCTTCGTTCCCCCGGGCACCAGGCTCTCCGCCGCAATTCGCGCCCGTTCCGCCTCGCTCCGCATGCGCCGGCCGGATCGACCCTCGAGAACCTCGATCCTGCCCGCATAGCCGTCCAAAGAGCCGTCCATTTTGCCGTCCAATCCTGCCTCACCTCGGCAGAAGGATCCGCACAGCCAGCCTCAACCCGGCAGGAGGCGATCGGCGAAGCACTTGCAAAAGAACTCAGAAAACAAAAGGAAACCCGGCTCGTGCGACGACGAGAGAGGCTCTTGTTAGGGTCACGTGGCGGTGCTGCCAGCCGAATTCGAACCAGTCTGCGCCAGGGCAGGATGGCTGTCCCTTATCCGACGCGCGGACAGCGCCATACGGCGAAATCGGCAGCGCGGTTGGCGATTACCGCCTATTGTCGAGAGTCCCCGCCACGGGCGTGACGAAACGCATGGCAGCGCTTCACTGCCTGATGACGCGGCCACTCGATGCGGGCTCGCTGCCGTCTGACGCGGGGGGAACAGGATCAGGTTTGGTGAACGTAGGTGCCGGGCGCCGATAAGATCGGCGCCGGACCCTTGTCTGGCGCGCCCATGCCGGGTATCGGCGCGACGCCGCTGCTTTTCTTCTCCAGCCAGGTCTTCCACGCAGGCCACCAGGAGCCCGGCTTTGGCGTGTTCTGCGAAAGCCAGGCGTCAGGACCGACGTATAGCGCGCCGGCCTCGCGGCACGAGATCCGATGGTGACCGCGCGCGGTCCCTGGCTCGTTCACGATACCGCTATTGTGGCCGCCGCTTGTCAGAACGAAGGTCAGTTCGCCGTCAGTAAACAGTTGCGTCTTGTAGACGGACTTCCAGGGGGCAATGTGATCGGTTTCGGTTCCGACCGCGAATATCGGGACCGAGATGTCCTTAAGCGCGATGACTCGTCCCTTGACAGCGAACCGGCCCGCCGTCAGCCGGTTTTCAAGGAACAGGCCGCGCAGATACTCCGAATGCATCCGGGCGGGCATCCGGGTCGTGTCGGACACCCAGACGCCCATATCGGTGGGCAAGTCCTGTTTCCCGAGGTAATAGCGCCTGACGGCTCGGGAATAGATCAGATCCTCCGACCTGATGGCGGAAAAGGCGCGCGCCATCTGCGGGCGGTCGAGATAGCCCTTCTCCCACATCATGTCCTCGAGGAAGGCGATCTGGCTTTCATCGAGGAACAGCAACAACTCGCCCGCTTCGGCAAAGTCGACCTGCGCCGCCATCAGCGAGATCGACGCCAGCCGGCTGTCGTGTTCACGCGCCATCGTTGCCGCCGCGATCGCCAGGATCGTGCCACCGAGGCAATAGCCAACTGCATGGACCTTGCGCTCCGGCACGATGGCGTTCACCGCGTCGAGCGCCGCCATCACACCGCGTTCGCGGTAATCCTCCAGCGACAGGTCGGCCTGTTCGGCGGTCGGATTGCACCACGACATCATGAACACGGTAAAGCCCTGTTCGACCAGGTATTTGACCATGGAATTGTGCGAAGAAAGATCGAGGATGTAGTATTTCATGATCCATGCCGGAACGATCAGGATCGGTTCGGCCTGCACCTTGTCGGTCTGGGGTGCATACTGGATCAACTCGAACAGATCGTTGCAAAACACCACCTCGCCCGGTGTGCAGGCCAGGTCCTTGCCGATCTCAAAGCCTTCCGGAGCGGGCTCATGGACCTGGGCGACGGTGTTTACGACATCATGCATTAAGTTGCGGGCACCCTCTACGATGTTCTTTCCGTTGCTCTTGCGCGTCTCCTCGATGATCTCGGGATTGAGAGCGGGAAAATTGGACGGCGACCACAGATCCAGCATCTGGCGCGCCATGAAGCGGGTCCGGTCCGCATCCTCGGGGCGCAATCCGCGCAGATGGTCGGTTGCGTAATCCCACCAGTCCTGCACCGCGAGAAACCCCTGCTGCAGATTTCTGAAAGGTGCCTGCTGCCATCCGGGATCCCTGAAACGATGATCATAGGGCTTCGGCACGAAGGCCGGCGCAGCATCAGCACTCGGCGTGAGTGACTGCCCCATCAGCTTTGCCATGTTTTCCTGCGCGCGCTCGGCCAATTCAAGCTGGCGACCCGGGGAGCGAGCCAGATGAAATGCCCAATCGCTCCAGGCTTCGATGAACGCATGAGGCGACACGCCGGCTGACATGTAGGCAGCCGCTGCCCGTGACGCGCGATCAAGGTTTTCGTGCAGATGGGCCGCACTCGGCGCAGCCCTGGACTGCGACGCCGCCTTGATCTTGGTGTGGCCTTCGACCGGCTGTGCGTCGCTCATGGACTTCACGGGGTGCGGCGGAGGCTTGGTCATGTGAACTTATCCAATGCTGATGTGCCCGTAGCCCCGACGCCGGTTTTTTGGCTGGGCAAGATCATGCTGACAAAAGCCGGAGCAGGGCATGCGCTCCGTTTGGCAAAGATCCATGGCGCTTGCATTGATTTCAGATAGAAGTCCAGCACGGTTCGGTTTTGTAAGGTCCGGTCGTGATGGACTCATAGAATTTTGCTTTCTGGCTGCTGACAATGTGTTGAAAAGGAGCCTCCGATTGACGTCAACAAGCGCAGATCAGGGATTGAGCAGCGGCGCAAATCGCGCGCGGACAGACAGAGATGCGGATAATGCTGACCTGAAAGGCGGGGCGGAGCCGAATGTCCCGAAAACCCGGGATGGCCCATTGGCGTCCGCCGGTCGGCCCATGCACTCTGACGGCGTCGTGCATGCCGTCCGGGGTGCGGTTGTGGATGTCGTGTTTGCCGGGCCCGACCTTCCCCCGATCAACTCTGCGCTGATTGTGAAATGGGACCGGCCGACTGCTCTCACTCTCGAAGTGCACAGCCACCTTGATCAGACCACTGTGCGCGCGGTCGCGTTCCAGTCCACGGCGGGTCTTGCCCGTGGTGTTCCGGTCCAGGCCAGCGGCGCGCCGGTCAGCGTGCCCGTGGGCGATGCCGTCCTCGGGCGACTTCTGGATGCCGTGGGGAATCTGCAAGACGACGGGCCTGCCCTGCGTGACGATACGCCGCGTAGGTCGATCCATGCGCTGCCGCCGCTTCTTAAATCCCAGACCGGCGCCACAGATGTGTTCGCGACCGGAATCAAGGTGATTGACCTGCTGACGCCGATGGCACTGGGCGGCAAGGCCGCGATGTTTGGGGGCGCCGGGGTCGGAAAGACTGTGCTGGTGATGGAACTCATCCGCGCCATGGTAGAGAAATACGAAGGCATCTCGGTCTTCGCAGGCGTCGGTGAGAGATCACGCGAAGGGCATGAGCTGCTGACCGAAATGCGAGGATCGGGCGTTCTGGACCGCACCGTTCTGGTCTACGGCCAGATGAACGAGCCACCCGGCGCGCGCTGGCGGGCGGCGCTGACCGCGTTGACGGTTTCGGAATACTTTCGCGACCAGAAGCACCGGAACGTGCTCTTGCTGATGGATAACGTGTTCCGCTTCGTCCAGGCGGGCGCCGAGGTATCGAGTCTTCTGGGCCGCCTGCCTTCGCGCGTCGGATACCAGCCGACGCTGGCGACCGAAGTGGCGGGCTTGCAGGAGCGCATCGCCTCGGTGGCAGGCTCTGCCGTAACCGCCATTCAGGCGGTCTACGTGCCTGCCGACGATTTCACCGACCCCGCCGTGACCACGATTTCCGGGCATATGGATTGCGTGATCATGCTGTCGCGCGCCCAGGCGGCCGAGGGGTTCTATCCGGCGATCGATCCGCTAGGCTCGTCCTCGATGCTGCTCGATCCGCTGGTTGTTGGAAAAGACCACTACCGGACCGCCGAGGCGGTCCGTCAGGCACTGGCACGGTTCCGCGAGTTGACCGACATCATTTCCCTGCTGGGGGTCGAAGAACTGGGCACTGCCGACCGTTTGATCGTCAAACGCGCAAGGCGCTTGCAGCGCTTCCTGACCCAGCCGTTCATGGTGACCGAGGCCTTTACCGGCACGCCGGGCGCCAGCGTTCCACTTTCCGACACCTTGTCGGGGTGCCGGGCCATACTTGACGGTGAGGCCGACGACTGGTCCGAAAGTTCTCTCTACATGGTCGGAACGCTAGACGACGCGCGCAGAAAGGAGGCTGTCGCGACAGAAAACGACCCGGAGACCGCGGCATGAGATTGCGGGTCGTCACCCCCCTGTCCGTCGTAGTGGACGAGGATGCCGACAGCTTGCGGGCCGAGGACGCCAGCGGCAGCTTTGGTATCCGGCCCGGCCATGCTCCGTTCCTGACCGCACTCACGATTTCAATTCTCAGCTGGAGGAATGCCGGGGCAGAACGGTTCTGCGCCCTGCGCGGCGGGGTGCTGACCGTGACGGGCGGCAACACCGTCGCCATCGCCACCCGCGAGGCGGTGGCCGGCGACGATCTGGCCACGCTGGATACCGCGGTACTGACCCGGTTCCAGACCGACGCTGACCAAGAACGGATTGAGCATGTCGAGACGATGCGTCTGCAAATGCACGTCATCCGTCGGATGATCAGCCGGCTGAGTACGAGCGCGGACACGGGAAAGTTCCGATGACCCGGGATCACCAAGAAAATTCCAAACCAGATCCTCTGGTCGAAGAAATCCGCAAACATCGCATCCGGCGCCAACGGTGGATGCGCGAAGGTGATCTTTCCGTGGGCCGACGTCTGGCGCAGATCGGCGTGCTAGGCTGGATCTTCGTGGTGCCGACTCTCGCGGGCCTGTTCTTCGGACGCTGGCTCGATGCGCAGTTTGAAACGGGCATCTTCTGGAGCGCGCCGATGATGCTGATCGGGCTTTGCATCGGCGGCTGGACCGCTTGGAAATGGATGAACGCACGATGATCGATCTCCCAAATCTTCCGCCATTCGTTCTTCTTCCGCTCTGCTTTCTGGGCGGGCTCTTCATCGGATATGGTTATTTCCGCGCGCTGCGCGAGACAGCCAAAATCCTCGTCACCGGAAATGAACCGCTCCGGGCGATCGCCCTGACCCTGGGGCGAATTTCAGTCCTGGCCACAGGATTCTTTGTCGCTGTGCTCCTGGGCGGCCTTGCCCTGCTGGCGACGTTCGGAGGGGTCCTATGCGCCAAGTGGATCATGCTCCGCGGCATGCGGGAGATCCAAACATGAACTCCCCCCTCGACTCCACTGCCCTGTTCCAGATCGGACCGGTCGCGATCACACAGGCGATCGTCACGACCTGGGCGATCATGGCGATACTGGTGCTTGGAGCGTTCCTCTTGACCCGACGGATCAACCTGAGGCCGACCCGGCTTCAGGCCGCGTTGGAACTCATGGTGGCCACGCTCGACACCCAGATTTCCGAGACGACCGGCGCCGCGCCCGCCCCCTATCGCGGGTTCATCGGCACGCTGTTCCTGTTCATCCTTGTGGCGAACTGGTCCTCGCTGGTGCCGGGGGTCGACCCGCCGACGGCACAGCTTGAAACCGACGCCGGTCTTGCAGCTCTGGTGTTCCTGTCTGTGGTCTGGTTCGGGATACGCGCGGGCGGCGTGGGTGGCTGGCTGAAATCCTTCGCAACGCCCAATCCAGTGATGATCCCGCTGAACATTCTGCAAAGTCTGACACGGGTGTTTTCCATGTTCGTCCGGTTGTTCGGCAACGTGATGAGCGGCGTCTTCGTCATCGGCATCGTCGCTTCTCTGGCGGGACTGCTGGTGCCGGTCCCGCTGATGGCGCTCGATCTGCTGACCGGGCTGGTGCAGGCCTACATCTTTGCGGTGCTGGCGATGGTGTTCATCACCTCAGCGGTCGAGGACGGCGCGCGCAGTCCTTCGAACACCGACCTTGCCCCTTCCCAAACGATAGAGGATTCGTAATGGACTATGCTTCGCTTGCCAGCATCTTCTGTGCTGCCTTTGCGGTGGCCTTCGGTGCCATCGGCCCTGCGCTCGCCGAAGGCCGCGCCGTTGCCGCCGCGATGGACGCCATCGCTCGGCAGCCCGATGCTGCAAACACGATCTCGCGCACGCTCTTCGTCGGGCTGGCGATGATCGAGACGACGGCGATCTACTGTCTGGTGATCGCGCTCCTTCTGCTCTTCGCCAACCCGCTTCTGGGATGAGCGGATGACGCTGGATTGGTGGGGATTGGGTCTTCAGGCCATCAACGTCCTGATCCTCGTCGGGCTGCTCAGTCGCGTGTTCTGGCGTCCGGTCGCCGGGGCCATCACTCGGCGACAGGAAGCGGTGCAGGGCATGCTGGACGAAGGCAAGACAGCGCAGGAAAAAGCCGATGCCGCGCTGGCTGAGGTGATTGAGACCCGCGCAGGTATCGCGGCCGAACGCGACGCCATGCTTGCCGAGGCCAAAGCGACAGCAGACACAGCCGTGAAGGCCGCGCTGAAGGAAGCTCAAACCGAGGCAGACACCCTGATGACTGCTGCGCGCGCCGCCATTGACCGCGACAGGAACGCGGCGCGACAGCAGCACGCGGCGAAGGCGGCCGAACTGTCGGTCGAGATTGCGGCTCGGCTTCTGGGCCGATTCAACACGCCTGCGGTTCAGGCGGCGTTCCTCGCCAAGCTGGTCGAGGCCATTGCGGGCCTGTCCGCCTCGGACCTTGCGGCGCTGATCGCCGCGGCCACCGACATCGAGATCGTCACCGCGACGGACCCGGACGGCCCGGAACGGGCCAAGATCGAAAACACGCTCAAGGATACACTGGGCGGCAAGCCCAGTTTTCGCCATGTCACCGATCCCGACCTGATCGCCGGAGTGGAACTGCGCAGCCCGCACTTCGTGCTGCGCAACAGCTGGCAGGCCGACCTCGAGACGATCCTGAAGGAGGTCAAGGATGCCGCCTGACGCGCCGGACTGGTTCGCTTCGGCGCAGCGTGCGGTCAGCCATGCGACGCTGGGTCCGCGACCCGAACACAGGGGCCGGGTCGAGGAGATCGGCGACGGAGTGGCGATGATCTCGGGGTTGCGCGACGTTCGGCTTGACGAGGTGCTGCGGTTGGAGGGCGGCCAGTTCGGGTTCGCCCGGGTTCTGGATCCCGATCTGATTGGCTGTGTGCTTCTTGACGCGGCGACGCAGGTCGAGGCTGGCGATGCCGTCTTCGGTACGGGCGAAGTCGTGAGCGTGCCGGTCGGCGAGACGCTGCTCGGGCGCATCGTGGACCCGCTTGGCCGCCCGCTGGACGGAAAGACTGCAATCGAGGCCAGGGCTCGATGGCCGATCGAGCGGCCGGCTCCGTCGATCGTCGAACGCGACCTCGTGACCGAGCCGGTGCAGACCGGGATACTCGTGATCGACACGCTGTTCGCGCTGGGGCGCGGTCAGCGTGAGCTGATTGTCGGCGACCATTCCACCGGCAAGACCACTCTGGCCACCGACGCGATGATTGCGCAACGCGACAGCGACATGATCTGCGTCTATGTCGCAGTGGGGCAAAAGACGTCCAGTGTGCGCCGCGCGATCGACGCGCTGCAGGCGCATGGCAACTTCGCGCGCTGCATCGTGATGGTCGCGGGCTCCGCCTCGGCGCCGGGGCTGCAATGGATCGCGCCCTATGCGGGGGTCACGATGGCGGAGTATTTCCGCGACAAGGGCGGGCATGCTCTTGTGGTGATCGACGATCTGTCCAAGCACGCCGCCACCCACCGCGAGATCGCCCTTCTGACTCGGCAATCTCCGGGGCGCGAGGCCTATCCGGGGGATGTATTCTACACCCATGCCCGCCTTCTGGAACGAGCGGCCAAACTGTCGGAAGCACGTGGCGGCGGCTCCTTGACCGCCTTGCCGATTGCCGAAAACGATGCGGGAAACCTTTCGGCCTATATCCCGACCAACCTGATCTCAATCACTGATGGGCAGATCGTGCTGAATGCGGGTCTGTTCCATCAGGGGCAAAAACCCGCGGTGGATGTTGGGCTGAGCGTCAGCCGTGTCGGCGGCAAGACCCAGGCGCCCGTGCTGCGGGAGGCCGCGGGCACGCTGCGGCTCGACTATGCGCAGTTTCTGGAGCTCGAGGTGTTTACCCGGTTCGGGGGCATGCCCGAAGGTCGCGTTCGCGACCAACTCAGACGCGGGGAAAGGATCCGCGCGATACTGCGCCAGCCGCAGAATACGCCGCTGCGCCTGACCGATGAGGTGGCGCTCCTGCTTGCCGTGCAAGAGGGGCTGCTGGACTCCTTGCCACTCAATGTTGTTGCCGCCTTTCGGAATGAACTGCCGGAAAAACTTGACCGGGACGCCGCCGATGCCGTGCGTGCCATCTCCGAGACCGGGGAATTGGACGAACAGGCGCGGGCCGCCCTGATGGCCGCAATGACCCGCCTTGCGACGCAGCTTGGTGAAAAGGAGCCGACGACATGACCGAACGTTTGGCCGATGTCAGCGCCCGGATCGACGGACTTCGCCAATTGGGGGCCGTGGTAAACGCCATGAAGGGTATTGCCGCCGCGCGCGCCAGCACCGCCCGCGGAGAGATCATGGCCGTTGACAGCTATGCCGCAACAATTGTCGCCGCCATATCCGATGCACTTGGCCCAGCGAGTCCCGCATTACCGGCCGAAACCTTCGGAGGTCCGGTCGGATGCGGCACCGGCCTTCTGGTGTTCTGCGCGGAACAGGGCTTTGCCGGCGCCTTCAGCGAACGCGTTTTGGACAGCATCGAAGACGACTTGTCGACCACAAGTCTGTTTCTGGTCGGCACCCGTGGACAGTCGATCGCCGCCGCGCGCGGTCTACATCCGGACTGGTCTTTGCCGATGTCCTCGCACACGCCAGGCATTCCGAAACTGGCTGATACAATTGCCAAGACGATTTACCGCGCGCTGGGCGAGGGTCGTTTTGACCGCATGGACATGATTCATGCCGGATGGGCGTCCGGGCAACCTCAAGTGGTCCGGCAGGTTCTCTTACCGGTCGACCTGTCTAACCTGCCACCGCCCGGTGCGACCCGTCCATTGACCCAGCTTCCACCAGACGCCCTCATCAATAGTCTCAGCGGAGACTATCTCCATGCAGTGGTGTGCAAGGCGGCACTCCATGCCTTCGCCGCAGAGAACGAGGCACGAATGGAGGCCATGTCGGCCGCAGGAAGCCAGATCAAGCGCGAACTGGACGACTTCGAGGGCACCCTGCGCCGGGTGCGACAGGAGGCGATCACCGCCGAAATCATCGAACTAGGAACCGGCACGGCGTCCGTGCGCGGCGCAAGGTGAGCGCGCCAGGATTTTCGCGGACTCATATCGACCTGACTCAGCACAAGGTTGCCCGGTTTTCGTCCCGTTGGTCGTTACCCAAGGCAAGCTGACGTTCCCCTGCGATTAGGGCCGTTTTGATCTGAACTCTTCACGCTGGGTTGCAATGTCGAGCGGCAGCGCGGAGACCGCAAGGGTCTCAAGGGCACTGCCAGGTTGCTGGCGCGTGGCATTGCCGTGTCCCATGAAACGATCCGGGACTGGGTCGGCTGCTTCGGGCATCAGTTGGCGGCCAGGATCCGGCGCGATCGCCCGGCGCCGGCTGACAAGATGGCATTTCGATGAAGTCGTAGTCCGGATCAACGGACGGACGCATTGGCTGTGGCGCGCCGTCGACGCGAATGGAAATGTGAACTGACCGCCTGATTGCCAAATGCCTGCCAAAGGTTTGGTCGGGCATCAATAGCCTGACAAAGTCATCATTGCTGCTATGATGTCGCTCCCGTCCGTCAGGAAGCATTGGCCGACGAGCCGGCCATTGAAGAGGGCATCGTCGCACCGGTGCGAAGGGCGCAATGAAAATTGGCGATTGGACAGAGCGGTTTCAGGGCACCCGGGCTTTGCCGCGGGGCGTCCGGAATCGGCTGCTACAGGTGGCTCAAATACGGTCCTATCCCAAGGGCCACGAGGTTTTTGGCCCGCGGAATGTACCGGACAGCCTGTTGTTCCTGTTCGAGGGTACAATTCGCGTCTCACAGACATCGGAAAACGGCCGGGACATCGTGCTCTACCGCGTGGACGCTGGTGAAAGCTGTGTGCTGACGACGGCCTGCATGCTGGCTGAAGAAGCCTACAACGCCGAAGGCGTCGCGGAGACGGATATCACGGTGGTCATTCTACCGAAGCCCGCATTTGACATCCTCGTCGGAGAGGAACCGGCCTTTCGCACCTTCGTGTTTGCAGCCTATTCGAGGCGTCTTATCGACCTACTTCGCGTGGTTGACGATGTTGCCTTCGGCAGGATCGACGTGCGCCTCGCAGACCGGCTCCTGGCCCTGGTTGGCGGCGACAAGGAAATCGCTGCGACGCATGCACAAATCGCAAGCGAGTTGGGAACGGCACGCGAGGTCATCTCGCGCGTGCTAAACGACTTCCAGAAGCGCGGTTTTATCGCCCAATCTCGCGGGCGGATCGCGGTGATCGACAAGAAGGCCCTGCGTGCGTTGGCGGACAGCAACTGACATTTTCTCGGAAAATTGTCGATCGGTGACAATATCACTGAAGCGGCTTCAAATAAGGTATATCTCAGGTCCAACTTTCAAGTCTGGAGAACCCCATGACGACCAATGTTGGATCCATCGACCGAGTTTTGCGCGCCGCCGTTGGTGCCATTCTGCTATATCTCGCTTTCTTCAGCGGCCTGACGCTCTTTGCGGAGCCGCTTCTCAAGTATGGCGCGGCGCTGATCGGTCTCGTGATGCTGGCGACCTCGGCGCTGAAGATTTGTCCGCTCTATTCGATTTTAGGTCTCACGACCTGCGGCGAGCGCTGAGATGGAGACCAATTTCACACCTTTTGCATCCCTCGGCGGCGGCTTGCTGATCGGTCTCGGCGCCGTGCTGCTCATGCTCGGGCTTGGACGCATATTCGGTGCAACCGGCATTCTTTCGGGCGCGGTGTTTGCAGAGAGCCGCGCTGAGATGACCTGGAGGCTTGCTCTGATCGCTGGCATGATCCTCTCACCTGTCCTGATCTTCGTCGTCACCGGCGCTATGCCCGCGCTGACCGTCCCGGTTAACCCAGCAATGATTGCGGTTGGCGGCGTCATCGTTGGCCTCGGCGCAAGCCTCGCGTCGGGCTGTACCTCGGGACACGGAGTTTGTGGGCTCTCGCGCCTTTCTGTCCGGTCCTTCGTTGCTGTGCCGACCTTCATGACAACGGCTGCGATCACCGTTCTCCTGATCCGCCACGTTTTTGGAGGGTGACCTGATGAAGAATGTATTCGCACTGCTGACGGGCGTCGTCTTCGGTACCGGAATCGCGATTTCGGGTATGATGAATCCGGCGAAAGTCCTGAACTTCTTCGATGTCTCCGGCACATGGGACCCCAGCCTCGCCCTCGTGATGAGTGGCGCGCTGATGCTGACCTTCCTGGGTTACCGGCTGGTGTGGCGCCGTGAGGCTCCGCTCTTTGACAGCCGCTTCCAAATGCCCACCTCGACCGCGATTGACGGCAAGCTCGTCGCAGGGTCTGCGTTGTTCGGTATCGGCTGGGGCGTCGCGGGCTTCTGCCCCGGTGCGGCAATCCCCGCGCTTGGCACTGGCCGTTGGGAGGTCGTTTTGTTCCTTGCCGCGGTCGTGGGCGGGTTCTTCCTGCGCCGCCTCCTTGACAGCGCAATTTTAGCAAGGGCCACGTCATGAACCGGCGTGAAATCTATCTTGTCGGGCTTGCGGCAGTCCGGCGCGGCGAAAACGCCACCGCCGAGGAAAGCGCCGAGCTGGCGGGTCGAAGCGCGGCAATTCACGCGGCCGAAGTCATCGATATGGCCGACCGCGGCATGATGATGCAACAGGGGCGCGGCACTAGCCGCTGGTCCCGATACCTGGAGGAAACGACATGAGCGCCTATCCCGTGAACATGGATATCAGGCCGGAGGTTCAAGCCTTTTTCGATGAGGCCACGAACACGATAAGTTACATCGTAAGGGACCCCTCTTCGAAGTCTTGTGCCATCATCGATAGCGTGATGGACATCGACTATGCCGCCGGGCGCATCACATACGGTCATGCCGAAGAGCTGATCCGCCAAATCGAAAGCCAGGGACTCGAGCTGGAGTGGATCATCGAGACTCACGTTCACGCCGACCACCTTTCGGCAGCGCCCTACATTCAGCAGAAGCTGGGCGGCAGGATCGGCGTTGGGTCGAAGATCATGGTCGTGCAGGAAACCTTCGGCAAGATCTTCAACGAAGGCACGGAGTTCCAGCGGGACGGCTCGCAATTCGACGCTCTTTTCGAGGATGGCGACACTTATCAGATCGGCAATATGCAGGCCTTTGCCATGTACACGCCGGGCCACACCCCCGCATGCATGGTCCATGTGGTGGGCGACGCCGCGTTCGTCGGAGATACGCTGTTCATGCCCGACGGCGGGTCGGCCCGAGCCGATTTCCCCGGCGGCGATGCAGCTGTGCTCTACGACAGCATTCAGAAGGTTCTGGCCCTGCCCGATGAGATGCGCCTGTTCATGTGCCACGACTACGGCCCGAATGGCCGCGACATCCGGTGGGAAACCACCGTGGGCGAGGAGAAACTCCACAATATCCATGTCGGCGGCGGCAAGACGAAGGAAGAATTCGTCAAGTTTCGCACCGAGCGCGATGCGCAGCTGGCTGTGCCGAGGCTGA
Source organism: uncultured Alphaproteobacteria bacterium (assembly GCA_963721175.1). Taxonomy (GTDB): domain Bacteria; phylum Pseudomonadota; class Alphaproteobacteria; order Rhodobacterales; family Rhodobacteraceae; genus Aliishimia. Next base: position 98,849 of record CAVRIG010000014.1, read on the forward strand.
TCATCCCGTCCCTGCAGGTAAACATGCGTGCCGGAGCGGTTCCGACCGACGAGCACGGAAACCAAATGCTGAAAGTGCCCGTGAACGGGCTCTGATTTCTCGGGAGGGCAAGTGAGATGGACCTAAGGAAGATATCACCCGAGTTGACGGTCAGTCCACAAATCACCGTGGGCGACATGGCCGCAATCAAGGACGCGGGCTTGCGCGCGATCGTCTGCAACCGTCCGGACGGGGAAGGGGCGGATCAGCCGAGCTTCGAGGAAATCGAAGCAGCCGCCCAAGCTGTCGGCATCGAGGCGCGCTACGTGCCGGTGCAGGCCGGGATGGTCGGGGACGATGACGTTGCGGCCTTCGCCGATGCGCTGAAGGACCTGCCGCGCCCCCTTCTGGCGTATTGCCGCACGGGAACGCGCTCGGCCACGCTCTGGTCGTTTCATGAGGCCAAGAGGCGCCCGATGCCGGAGATCCTCGCCGCGACCAAGGCGGCAGGCTACGACATGAACGGTGTCGCGCGCCGCATCGCCAATGGTGGCAAGACGCCCACCGATACGGGTGATGCGAAATACGACGTCGTGATCGTGGGGGCCGGTGCCGGTGGTATTTCGGTTGCTGCCAGCCTGAAGGCTCGGAAGTCAGCCCTCAGCATTGCGGTGATCGATCCCGCCGATATCCACTATTACCAGCCCGGCTGGACCATGGTGGGTGGCGGCATCTTCGAAGCGAGCCAAACCGCCAGGACCATGGGTAGCCTGATCCCGAGAGGGGTGAAGTGGATCAAGGCGGCCGTGGCCGCCTTCGAGCCGCAGAACGATGCGATTATTCTCGACGGCTGCCATGTCGTGAAATACGACCGGCTGGTGGTGTGCCCGGGACTGAAGCTCGATTGGAGCAAAGTCGAGGGACTGGAAGAAACGCTCGGCCGCAACGGTGTGACCTCGAACTACCGCTATGATTTGGCACCTTATACCTGGCAACTCGTGCAGGGTATGAAGCAGGGCCGCGCGATCTTCACCCAGCCGCCGATGCCGATCAAATGCGCCGGCGCACCGCAAAAGGCGATGTATTTGTCCGGTGACGCCTGGTTCCGGCGCGGCGTGCTAAAGAACATCGATATTCAGTTCATGAACGCCGGTGGCGTCCTCTTCGGCGTGAAAGATTATGTGCCCGCGTTGATGAAATACGTCGAGAAGTACGACGCAACGCTCAATTTCTTCCATGATCTCGTCTCGGTAGACGGTCCTGCAAGGAAGGCGATCTTCAGGGTCGCGAAACCAGACACCGATCCGACCGAGGTAACGGTCGAGTTCGAAATGATGCACGTATGCCCGCCGCAGACAGCTCCCGACTTTATCCGGGTCTCGCCATTGGCCGATGCGACAGGTTGGATCGATGTGGATCAGACGACGCTGCGCCACAAGCAGTTCGACAACATCTGGTCGCTGGGCGACGTGATGAACGCGCCAAATGCCAAGACGGCCGCGGCAGCTCGCAAGCAGGCTCCGACCGTGGCCGAGAACATTGTGGCCGACATCGCCGGACGGTCTGCCGCAGCACAGTACGATGGCTACGGCTCGTGCCCTCTGACGGTCGAGCGCGGCAAGATCGTTCTGGCAGAGTTCGGCTACGGGGGCGTGCTCAAGCCTTCGTTTCCTGCCTGGTTGGTGGACGGCACGAAGCCGAGCCGCGCTGCCTGGTTCCTGAAGGAAAAGATGCTGCCGGCGATCTACTGGCAAGCCATGCTGAAGGGCAAGGAATGGATGGCAAAGCCAGAGCAGTTGAGGGTTGCCGTTAAATAGGGCCTGCAACGCGCCAAACGAAGGCGTCGCGACGCGCTTTCGTTGCAAACGGTCGGCACCTCCCCCTCCGGCCATGACCTGGCGGTCGGGGCGTCTCCGGACCCAGATTGCCGCTTTTTGAATGTGACGCTCCGATGCCCAGCCTGCGCCAGTACCTCCCCATTCTCGATTGGGGCCGCACCTATACCAAGTCGGCTCTGTCGAACGACTTGATTGCGGCGGTGATCGTCACGATCATGCTGATCCCTCAGTCGCTCGCCTATGCGTTGCTGGCGGGCTTGCCGCCCGAGGCGGGAATTTATGCTTCGATCGCGCCAATCATCCTCTATGCCATCTTCGGGACCAGCCGTGCCCTCGCTGTCGGACCTGTGGCTGTTGTCTCGCTGCTGACCGCCTCTGCAGTGGGTCAGGTTGCCGAGCAAGGGACGGCCGGCTATGCCGTCGCCGCGCTGACACTTGCGTTCCTGTCCGGCGGTTTTCTCCTCATGATGGGTGTCTTTCGGCTTGGATTTCTCGCCAATTTCCTCAGCCATCCCGTTATCGCCGGTTTCATCACCGCGTCGGGCATCCTGATCGCCGCCAGCCAGTTGAAACACATCCTCGGCGTCAGCGCGCATGGTCACACATTGCCGGAGATCCTGGGCTCGATCGTCACCCACCTCGACGAGGTGAACTGGATCACGGTCTTAATCGGCGTGGCGGCAACAGCGTTCTTGTTCTGGGTGCGCAAGAACCTGAAACCAACGCTCCGACGGCTTGGCGTCCCCCCCTTTCTTGCCGACATCCTGACCAAGGCGGGCCCCGTCGCAGCCGTCGTCGCCACCACGGTTGCCGTCTGGGCTTTGGGACTGGCGGACAAAGGCGTGCGCATCGTTGGCGAAGTGCCGCAAAGCCTGCCACCATTGACGCTGCCGGGCTTCTCGCCCGACCTGCTTGGCGCACTTCTGGTGCCCGCCATCCTGATCTCGATAATCGGTTTCGTCGAATCCGTTTCCGTCGCGCAGACCCTGGCGGCAAAGAAACGTCAGCGAATAGATCCCGACCAGGAACTGATAGGCCTCGGCGCAGCGAACCTCGGCGCGGCCTTCACCGGCGGCTACCCCGTCACGGGCGGCTTCGCGCGCTCGGTCGTCAACTTCGATGCCGGGGCCGAAACACCCGCCGCAGGCGCCTTCACGGCAATCGGGTTGGCTTTCGCCGCCGTCGCCTTGACACCGCTGGTCCATTTTCTGCCCAACGCGACGTTAGCCGCCACAATAATCGTTGCCGTGCTGAGCCTCGTCGACCTTTCCATTCTGCAGAAAACCTGGGGTTACTCTCGTGCCGATTTCACTGCTGTGGCCGCGACGATCCTGCTTACGCTCGGTATGGGCGTAGAAATCGGTGTCGCCACGGGCGTGGCGATCTCTGTTCTCCTGCATCTCTACAAGACTTCACGGCCGCATGTCGCCGAAGTCGGCCTTGTGCCTGGTACCCAACATTTCCGGAATATCCACCGCCACGCTGTCGAAACGGATCCATCTCTGGTGACGATGCGGGTGGACGAAAGCCTGTACTTCGTGAACGCGCGATTCCTCGAGGACCTCATCCAGAAGCGGGTGACGGACGGATGCGCCATCCGAAATGTCGTTCTGATGTTCTCGGCCGTCAATGAAGTGGACTATTCGGCCCTTGAAAGCCTCGAGGCGATAAACCTGCGCCTAAAGGACATGGGCGTGGGTTTGCATCTGTCGGAGGTCAAGGGGCCGGTAATGGACAAGCTGAAACGGTCACACTTCATCGAAGACCTGAACGGCGAGGTGTTTCTCTCTCAACACGACGCATGGACGGGTTTGACCCGGCACCGCGCCGAAAGAAAAGCCGCTGGGTGACAAGGGGACCTGACCCTTTTTTGGTCCCGACTTCATGCGACCTTTCGGGTTGGATTGAGTTGGGCCGCAAAAGCGCTCGGCGCGAAGTTTCCAAGCGCCGAATGCGGACGGCTTTCGTTGTAATCGGTCCTCCATTCATTGATCCTCTGGCGGGCGTCGGTCATCGACAGGAACCATGAGGCGTTGAGGCATTCCTGACCCGGCTGTTGAATGCTTCGATGTAGGGGTGATCGCTCGGTTTTCCTGCCCGCGAGAAGTCGAGTTCGACCTTGTTTGGACTGGCCCACTGGTCGAGCAGACGGTCGGCGAACTCAGGGCCGTTATCGACGCGTATTCTCCGCGGCCTTGCAAGCTCTGCGCTCTGACCGGGCGAAGACCTCCTGGCAGTGACGGACGGCTTCGCGACGGCGAACGGGCTTCACCACTTTTTTCGCAGAGCATCCTGAAGCATGGTCTTGTAGAGCGTCAGATCTGCGACCAGACGCTTCAGCTTGCCGTTCTCATCCTCGAGCTGCTTCAGCCGCCGGATTTCAGACACGCGCATCCCGGCTGCCCATCTCCCGCGGGAACGCGTCGTGATCGAGCCCCAGCGGTCTGCACCTGCTGCGGCTCGGACCGGATCGTGAAGATGGGCGAGGACGTCACCGACACGCTGGAGGTCGTTCCGCGGCAGTGGAAGGTGGTCCAGACCGTCCGCGAGAAGTTCACCTGCCGCCATTGCGAGAAGATCTCCCAGGCCCCGGCCGTACCACCCTACGCCCCGCGGCTGGGCCGGGCCGAACCTGCTGGCGACGATCCTCTTCGAGAAGTTCGGACAACATCAGCCGCTCAACCGCCAGGCCGAGCGCTATGCCCGGGAAGGCGTAAACCTCCGCCTGTCGACCTTGGCCGACCAGGTCGGCGCCTGCGCCGCCGCGCTTGCGCCCATTCATGCGCTGATCCGTGACCATGTCCTCGGAGCCGAGCGCCTGCACGGCGACGACACGACGGTTCCGCTGCTCGCGAAGGGTGGGACGAAGACGGCTCGCCTCTGGACCTATGTCCGCGATGACCGGCCATTTGCGGGCGGTGCACCGAGGCTGCGCTGTTCCATTCTCCGCGATCGGGAGATGGCCCACCCCAACCGGCATCTCGCGGATGGCAGGGCGTCCTTCAGGCCGATGCCTACGGCGGATACAACGACCTCTACCGCGCCGACCGTGACCCCGGCCCGGTCGAGAGCGCGCTCTGCTGGAGCCATGCGCGGCGCAAGTTTTTCGAACTCGCCGACATCAAGGGGACTGTCCGCAAGGGCAAGCCCGCCCATGACATATCGCCCGTGGCGCTGGAGGCGGTAACGAAGATCGATGCCATCTTCGACATCGAACGTCAGATCAACGGTCTGGATGCAGTGTCGCGGCTCGCGGCCCGGCAACAGCTGTCCCGCCCACTGGTCGAGGATCTTCACAACTGGATGCACGCCGAGCGCGGGCACGAAGTCGAGGCACAACCCTGTCGCCAAAGCGATCGCCTACATGTTCAAGGCGGACCGTTGGGAGGCCTTCACCCGCTTCCTCGAGGATGGCCGGATCTGCCTGACGAACAATGCGGCCGAACGGGCCCTGCGCGGTGTCGCCCTTGGTCGGAAGTCATGGCTCTTCGCCGGCTCCGAGCGCGGCGGCGAGCGCGCCGCCTTCATGTATTCCCTGATCGTCACGGCCAAGATGAACGACATCGACCCACAGGCCTGGCTGGCTGATGTCCTCGCCCGCCTGCCCGACATGACCGCCTCGCAGGTGCCGACCCTGCTCCCATGGAATTGGCAATCCTCGAAGCTCCGCCAAGCCGCCTGACCGCGGCCTACGCCGGATGCTGACTGAATAGAAGCTGCGTTCAGTGTTGAAGTGGTTGTAGACCGAGGCGTGGACGGCGGCGAACTTCTGCAAACTTCGCATGCGGCGAAAGCGGAGCATCGCTCGCTCCCGTCGTCGAAGTGGCTGGTGCCAATTCTCCGCCCGATTGTTCTTCCACTGCCTCGTTTCCGGGCGGTCCACCGCACCGAGATCCCTCAGAGCAGCGCCACAGGACCGCAGGTTATCGGTCACGAAGGCATCGGCTCGTCCATGCCTCCGCATCGTTTTCTTGAGGAATTTCAATGCTGCCTTCTTGTCCCGCGTCTTCGTGACGAAGCTTGCCAGCACCTCGCCCTCGTGATCGACGGCCCGCCACAGGTAATGACAGTCGCCGTTGATCTTCACAAACATTTCGTCCAAGTGCCAGCGCCACCGGGGCGCATTCCCTCAATCCGTCGTTTTCGGATCTCGGCGGCAAGCATCGAACCGAACCGATGCCACCAAAATCGGAATGAACCCACTCCTGGCTGACGTCGATGCCACGCTCATGCAGCAGATCCTCGAGATTGCGGATCGAGAGCGGGAAGTGAACGTACAGCTTCACAGCCAGGCGAACAAACTCCTTGCTCGCCTTGCAGTATTGGAACGGGCTGCAGAACTCGCCGCTCAGCGAACGACCTGAACGGAACACTCGGCATGGCGCACAACCCGCGCGGTCGTGGTTCCGATCAGATAGTCGGCGAGCGAGGCCCGATGTGCGCCGAGGATGATGCCGGTGGCGCCGATTTCTTTGGCCACGTTTAGGATCTGCTCGTAGGCTGACCCGTGGCGAACAATGGTCTCCACCTCCATGCCATCGGGCGTATGTTCCTCCACGATCTCGTTCAGGCGACCGAGCGCCTCCTTCACGATTTCACGGAGATCATACTTTTCCGAGCCATGCATCTCCCCGCGAATGGCATAGCGGTAGTCCAGCCCGGCCATGATATCCGGAACCACGGACATGACCGTCAGCGACGCTCCGCGCAACTGCGCCTGAGCGACGCCTTCCTTGATGATTTTCAGACCGGTTTCCTGGTCAGCCATATCGATGGGAACAAGGATTGATTCCGACATTTTCGACTTCTCCAGATCCGAGTCTCAGCGATATTCGGGACGGGTGTAGAGCCAGAACAGCCAGATCAGGACAAACGTGATCAGGAGGTTCAGGATCGACACGTCCGCCGACGGGTTCATCGGTGCGGGCGGTTCGGGCAAGGTGGGGGAAAAGGCCGCCGCCGTCTTGAGAACCGGATCGACAAGCATGCCGCCATCCATGCTTTCCGCCATCGCGTTCATCGTGCTGTCCGGGATCGGTTTGAGGCTGGCCGCGGCCGTGGCTCCCGGGCCCTGCTCGCCCACCGCGTCGCCAGACGTCGTCAGGGCCGGCCCGGCCAGCACCACCTGGCTCGACAGCGTGTCGATCGGAAGGAGCTGCAACGCATAGGTGTTGGCCGGTATCCGCACCGACCGCAGGAACGGGAATTTCACCAGGTTCGGCCCGGTGTTCCAACCCTTGAGCGGCAGCAACGTCAGCCCGCCCGCGTCGAATTGTTCGATCAGCCCGCGGGTTCCCGCCGGTACCGACAGCAGCACGATGTTCGCGGACCCGTCGAGCGCGCCCATCAGTTCGTCGAGGCTGTTGCTTTCGGTCGGCACGAGGGTGGCCTTGAGGTCCAGCCCGTCCTTGAGGATCATGCCAAGCTCGTAGGACGATGAGCCTTCCGGCCCGACCGCGATCTCATCCGCGGCAGCCAGGCTGGAGACTCCGCCATCTCCGGTCTTGGACACCAGGTGGATCAGGTTCGTGCCGACGGCGGCGACGCTTTCGAAACGCTCGTCGCGCACCGGGGAGGGCTTGGAGATGTCAAAGAAGCTTTCGGCGCCCACGAGGGCCATCCGCGCCTCACCTGTGGCCACGGCGGCGAGCGGATCATGGGTTGCATCCACCGCCACCTCGCGCCCCTGGTAGGCACGCCGGGCCGCCCGCAGCGCCCGGTTCGCGATTGCGCTGTCGGCCAAATACGGCGATGTCGCGATGACCAGCGGATCCTGTGCCTCGACGGCGCCGGAGGAAATCAGCCCCTTGCGGGCCAGAAAATCCCGCGCGACGGCCCGGGCGGATCGCCCTTCCAGTTCCACGCGGCGGTTCAGGGTCTGGATCTCGTCCTCGGTGATCTGGCCGCCCAGAGCATCCAGCGCACCGCCCAGGCCGCCATGTGCGGCGAGAGCATCCGCGCGAACGATCGGGGCCAGTTCGTAGACCGGGAAGAATCCCAGGTCATCTTCCAGCACGACGAGGCCGTAGTCGGCAAGCTGGCCGTCGGTCGTGTAGACCTCGATCACGTCGACATCGCCCTCGAGCAGCATGTCGTAGAGCTGCCCGCGATCGTCGAGCGAGACCTCTTCGACCGCACCGAACCCGTAGCCGTAGCGCTGGGTCATCGGGGTCAGGCCATCCAGCGGCCTGTTGTCGAAATCGGATTCGATCCCCAGCGTCAGGTCGGAGGCGACCGTCGACAGATCCGACATCGTCGCGGCGCCGAGTTCGTCGGCGCGGGTCGGCAGCATGGCCAGTCCGTAATTGTTGGCAAATCCGACCCGCTCGCGCCAGGCGATGCCCAACGGCTCGAACACCGCCTTGACCTGTTCGGTGGCGGCGTCACCATCGGCAACCGGGTTCTGGCCAAGCATGACAAGCCCGGTTCCATTGTATTCCGGATACGCGTCGATATCGCCGCGCTTCAGGGCCTCGAGGATCATCGGCGTGGTTTCGTACTCCACAACGCCATCGACCCGAAGTCCCTGCTCCTCGATGATGGCGACCATCATCTCGGCCATGATCCGGCTTTCGCCGAAATTCTTGCTGCCGATGCGGATGCCGCTTTCTTCTTCGCTGCAGGCGGTGAGACCCAAGAGGGCGGCGAAGGCGGTGATGAGTAGGACTCTCAGCATGGTACGCTCCTTTCCGCCTGTCATCAGCTTGCCGGTTTCTGGCCGGTGGAGCGCGCCGGTCCGGCGCGGCCCGCCGCCCGTCCGCGTGCTTCGATCGTTTCGGGTGCGGAGATTTCCTTGCGGATTTCCCGCATGAAGCCGACGACCTGGAGCAGCACTATGACGGCGAACGGTATGGCGCCGGTAATCGCCATCGCCTTGGCGACAGTCACGGATTCCGTCACCACGGTGGAGAAGGTCAGGACTGCGATCAGGATGCCCCAGATCATCTTCTGGATGACCGGCGGGTTCAGGTTGCCTTCGGTCGTCATCATCGACAGCACGAAGGTGCCCGAGTCCGCGGAGGTGACGAGGAAGATGAACAGCAGCGCCACGGCCAGTGCCGCCAGTGCGGTCGGGGCCGGGAAGTAGCCGAGGAAGGCGAAGAGCGCCGCGAAGACGTCCTCGAAGATGATCTCCTTCAGACCGCCGCCGCCATACATCTCGATATAGAAGCCCGCGCCGCCGAAGGCCGCGAACCACAGCATCGAAAAGAGCGTGGGCACGAGCACGACCCCGAAGATGAATTCGCGGATCGTGCGCCCGCGCGAGATGCGGGCCACGAAGATGCCGATGAACGGCCCCCAGGCAAGCCACCAGATCAGATAGGTCAGCGTCCAGCCCGAGGTCCAGCCCTGCAGCCCCTCGAACGGGTAGAGGGTGAAGGATTTGGTGATGATCGCGCTGAAATACTGGCCGATGGAATCGACGAAGGTTTCCAGGATGAAGGACGTGGGACCGCCGAAGATCACCACCAGCATGATCGCCACCGTCATCACCATGTTGATGTTCGACAGGATCTTGATCCCCTTGTCGACGCCGGTCGTGGCCGAGAGCATGTAGGAGACGAACAGGGCTGCGAGGATGATCATCGACATCGTGTTGGTCTGCGGCGTCTCGAAGGCATAGAACATGCCCGATCGCACGGCGAGTGTGCCCATGGCGAGCGACCCGGCGAGGCCGAAGACAACCGAGATCACGCCAAGGATGTCCGCCACCTTGCCGACGCTTTCCCCGGTCCTGCCCGAGAACACGTGCTTGATCGGTGTCGAGATCATGGAGCTTTCGTTCCGGCGGAACGTGAAGTACGCGATCACCAGGGCGCAGCATCCATAGATCGACCAGGCGTGCAGACCCCAGTGCAGGTTGGTGATGACCAGAGCCTGGCGTGCGGCGGCGGCCGTTTCACCCTCCATGCCCGGCGGGCTCACGAAATGGTACATCGGTTCGGCCGCCCCCCAGACCAGCAGCCCGGACCCCATGCCGCCCGCGAACAGCATCGCAATCCACGAGGCCGTCCCGAATTCCGGCTCCTCGTTATCCTTGCCCAGCCGGATGTTCGCGTAGGGCCCGAACGCCATGTAGAACGACAGGATCAGGAAGCCGGAGCAGATGGCGAGCCACATCCAGCCGGCACCGTTCAACAAGTAGCTGGTGAAGGCCTGCGCCGAACCGGTCATGCTGTCCGGACTGACGACTCCCCACACCCCGATCGCAAGGCAGAGCAGCATCGCGACGACAAACACGAAATTGAAGGAGGCATTCTTGAGTGCCGACATGGTTCGTGTCCCTGTTCGTTTTCACTCGCCTGCCGCGCGGTGCGCGTTGGTGTCGCGGGCAGTCGGCTCATTCTTGTTGTGAGCGTCTCAGCGGACTTGAAACGCCGGTTCTACCACAAGGTGACCTTAAGAGCGCTCCAGTTTGCAAGGTATACTTTTGCATGCAATTGTACATCAACCCAATAACTCCCACTGAAAACGTCCCTTTCAAGCTTTCCTGATCGAGCTGACCCTCCAGGACCCGGACATCACCCTGAAAGAGCTACAGGGAGCTCTGGATCAGGCCCACAGGGTGCGGGTGTCGGTTTCGTGCATTTTGACCAAGGGCCCAAACGGTGGAGCTACACGTAAGCCGGCACGGCGGTTGTCCTCGACAATCTCGCCACCCACCGAACAAAGAAAGCGGAGGCCGCCTCGCCTGCGCATCGCTGCCGGTTCCTCTACCTCGCACACCGCCCGCCCAAGGCTTGAACTCGAGCATCTCAAAGGTGCCAAGGACGTCTTGCAGCACTGCCTGGTCCATGTGCGGGGCGATCTCCTCGCCCTGGCGCATTTCGCCCGAATGGAGTTTCGACGCGATCAGCCTGCGTATAAAAAATTCAGACATTCTGCAGATCTTCTCCGTCTTCTGGTTTGCGTCCCGTGATGGCGTCCATAATGTTGATCAGGAAGCGGATCGTCAGAAGGCCGAAACCAATGGGCAGCATCGCGTAAGGATAGACCATCGGCGTGCCAAAGCTCGAGGAGACGCGCTCGCCGTATTCCCATGCCTGGTAGGCCATCAGGAAGCCGCGCCACGTCATGATCGCCGCGAAACCGACGCCGAAAACACCGATTGCGATACGCGTGAGACGCTGGGCACCCTCGCCCATCATGTCGGCGAAAAAGCTGATCCGGATATGACTGTCGGTGCGCTGCACGTCGGCTGCCGTCATGATCGCGACGTAAACGATCAGGAACGTGTTCACCTCGAGCGACCAGGAGGTCGGCGCGGTGAAGAGGTAACGCATGATCGCATCGTAGCAGATCGTCAAGACCATGAAGGCAAGGACGACTTGCCCTCCGATCCTCGTAATCCGTTCGATGCTGGCGATGGTCTGTCTCATGGGCGCGTCCTCCCGCATGCGACCTTCGTGGGATGCGCGGGATCGCCCGCGCATCGCGGTGTCGAGATCAGGCCCCGCGGCCCATGGCGAGGGCAAGCGCACGCTCGCCGACCTCGGCGCCGACTTCCTCGACCCATGCGTCGAGGACCGGCTGCGCGGCATCTTCCATAGTTGCCAAGTCCTCCTCGCTGGGTTCGAGGATCTCGAGCCCGGCCTCTTCGATCATCGGCCAGTACTCTTCCTTGTAAATCACGTTGTTCGAGTAGGCAGCACCGTTCTCTTCGAACCATGCGCCGGCCTCCTCGAAGGCGGCCTTCTCGGCGTCCGCCATCCGGTCCCAGCGCTGGGTGGTGGTGAAGAGCCCGATGCCGTAGGCGGTCAGCGGCAACTTGTACACCACATCCAGTTGCTCCTGCAGCGAGCGACCGATGATCGTCGAGATATTGGCCACGGCCGCGTCGACGGTGCCACGCTGCAGCGCAAGGTAGAGTTCCGAGGACGGAATGCGCACCGCGCCCGCGCCGAAGCCTTCCATCAGCTGGGTCGCCTCGAAGCTGACCACGCGGACCTTCTTGCCGTCCACCTCAGCGATCGAGTGGATCGGACCGGCTTCGGTCGACCAGATGTATTCCGGCTCCAGGATGTTGCCCATCATCGAGACCATGTAGAGGTCGTCCTTGGCCAGTTCCTCGTTGACCAGATCGAACAGCGGACTGCCCTGAGCGATGCGGCCCGGGTTTTCGTACAACTCGTCCACCACCCCTGGCAGGCCAGTAATGCCCAGGATCGGGATCGAGCGGGTGATGTAGCTGGTCGTGTGGAACATGAAGTCGATGGTGCCCGCGCGCAACGCCGGAAGCTGTTCGTCGGCCTTCAGCAGCTTGGCACTATCATAGTAGTCCACGGCGACGGCATCGCTGGCGTTGAGCCGCTCGACAAAGCCTGCGGAGCCGTAGGACAGCGCCTTATAGCTGGGCGGCAGGTAGCTGACGCCCGTCATGGTGGTCTCGGCCGCGGCCGAGCGGGCAAGACCGCCCGCACCCATGGCGGCGCCACCCAGAAACGCGGTCGAATTCGTCAGGAAACTGCGTCTTGTATGAGCCATTTCAGTGTACTCCTCTGTTTTGAAACGACGGGTTAAAGGTACCCCGGCAGCCAGAGGCTGATTTCCGGGAACAGCACGAAGATCATGAGCATCAGGAACTGTACCAGAACGAAAGGCACAACCGAGCGAATGATCTCTTCGACTTCGAGCTGCGGGCAAACTCCCTTCAGGGCGTACAGGTTCAGTCCGACAGGCGGCGTCACGACCGCGATTTCGAGGTTCATGACAAGCACGATCCCGAACCAGAGCGGATCGTACCCCAGCGCCTGGACCAAGGGCAGCAGGATCGGTGTCGTCACCACGATCAGCGAAACCGCGTCGACGAGCATACCCAAAAGCACGAGCGCGATCATGATCAGCGTCAGGATGGCCCAGGCGGGAAGATCCGTCGCCGTCAATGCCGCCGAAACGTTTTCAGGAACGCGCACGAGGTTCAGGTAGTCACCAAAGATCTTGGCGCAGCCAATGATTAGCATGATCGCGCCGGATACCTTCACCGAGCTCTCAAAAATCTGGGACACCTTCTTCCAGGACAGGCATCGGAAAATGAAAACCGCGATACCCAGCGCGCCCGCGGCACCGAAGGCAGCCGCCTCCGAAGGTGTCGCGATTCCGGAATAGATCGCCCCGAGGACAATGAAAACCAGGAGCATGGCATGCCAGATACCGCCGAGGGCAGCGGACCTTTTCACCCATCTCCGGTTTCGGACCTTCGTAGGCGGGCGCTTCTTCAGGGTTACGGAGAACGCGGATGTAGATGTAGATCGACAGTGCCAACGCGAGTGCGAAGCCAGGCAGGATGCCACCGATGAAGAGAGCGCCAACCGAAACACCCGAGACAGCACCGTAAATGATGAAGGGCACCGATGGCGGGATAAGCATCGCCAGGGCGCCGGATGAGGCGACCGATCCGGCGGCGAGTTTTCGGGAATAGCCATGATCCAGCATCTGCGGGACCGCAATCGAACCGACGGCCGCTACCCCGGCTACTGAAACGCCCGACACTGCGCCGAAGATCGCCGAAGCGCCTACCGTCGCGATGGCGAGACCTCCGCGCAGCCATTGCAGCCAAAGCGCCGCGGCATGGAACAAGTTTTTACCGACAGGTGTGGCACCGAGAATGTTGCCCATCAGGATGAAGAGCGGCAGTGCGATCAGCTCGAAAGAATTCAACTGACCAAAAAAGGACGTTGGCGCAAAGAAGAAGGCGAGTGAGCCACGCGCCATGTAGAGCCCGAGCAGCCCTGACGCACCGAGCGCAAGAAAGATTGGCGCGCCGACCCCGATGAGTCCAAGAAGGACCACCACGACAACAATAGGTTCGATCATCGGGTCTGCCCCCTCCACACGCCCCGTATCAACCTTGATCGCGGCGCTTCCTCCCGAGCCGCGTTCCTCCTCAAATCACGCCCGCATCACGCAAGACCCTGATATGGAGATGCCAGACAGACGATAACGCGTCTTTGCAACGGCAGGATGCCTGCCCCTTATGCCGCGTCAATGCGGCGCCACTCGGCGAGAGCAGCGGCGCGGCTCAGCTTGAAATTCTGTCGTGAGCAGAGGTGGTGCTCCTGATTCAAACGGTCATGAACCGACGCTACGAGCCTGCCCCGCCAACCTCAACCCGAATCCTTTTGACAAGCTCTAACGCGGCGGTCGTAAAAAGGATTCGAACGGGTCTCAACTCGGCCGGTAGCATTGCCCTTTATGCCGCACCGAATTGGCGCCACTCTGCGACAGCAGCGGTTCGGTTGAGCTTGAAGTCTTGTCGCGAGCAGAGGTGGCGTTCGTGGTTGAAATGGTTGAAGATCGAGGCGTGGGCGGTGGCGAACTGCAGACTTCGCGTCCGCCGGAAACGTTGCAATGCCCGCTCTCGTCTTCGGAATGGGAGTGACCTGCTCCCCTGTATGTACTCATTCACAGGTTAGAATGTCCACGTTGTGGTCCGTTTTCGACCGGGTTTCGAACTCGATTGGTGTGAGTCCGACGAGGCTCGTGTGTGGCGGGTGCAGATTGTCATCGATCCTCCAGGCACAGGCGCGGCGTTGAGAATAGTTCCTCCTCTCGATTGCCCAACTCACGGATTTCCTGTCACGCTTCAGAAGGGTGCTGTCAGACGGGTTCGAACCAGTCTCGCCAAGGGTAGGATGGCTGTCCCTTATCCCGCACAGAGGCCGCGCCATTCGGCAAGTGCGGCGGCGCGGTTGAGCTTGAAATCATTTCGACTGTAGAGAGCGTGTTCCTGATTGAAATGGTTGTGGACGGAGGCGTGAACGGCGGCGAACTTCTGCAGACTTCGCATTCGCCGGAAGCGAAGCATCGCCCGTTCCCGTCGTCGGAAACGGCAGGTGCGAGTTCTCCGCTCGGTTGTTCACCCAGCGGCCAGTTTCCTGGCGGTCAGCCGCGCCGATCTCCTTCAGGGCCGCACCCTAGGAACGCAGGCAATCGGTCACGAAGACCTCGGCCCGACCGTGCCGCTTCAGCGTTTTCCTGAGGAATTTCAGGGCGGCCTTCTTGTCCCGCGTCTTCGTCACGAAGCTCTCCAGGACCTCTCCTTCGTGATCGACGGCCCGCCAGAGATAATGCCTGCTCGCCGTTGATCTTCACGAACATCTCGTCGAGGTGCCAGCGCCAGCGGCTCGACCGCATGCCTGCGACCCGCCGTTTCCGGATCTCCGCCGCGAACATCGATCCGAACCGATGCCACCAGAAGCGGACGGTTTCGTGGCTGATATCGACGCCCCGCTCGTGCAGCAGGTCCTCGACGTTCCGGAGCGAAAGCGGAAAGCGGAACGTACATCATCACCGCCAGGCGGATGATCTCCTCGCTCGTCTTGAAGTACCTGAACGGGCTGCGTTTCATCATGCATGGACGCCACTCAGTTACCTACACCCGGGCAGGGCAAGTTCTTCTGACAACACCATTCCGGAGCCTGCCCGGCACTTCATTTATGACTGGCAGTGGCGGGGGTCGGACCGTTCGCCTCTTGATCATCGCGGACCGTCGCTGGGTCGTATCCGTCCGGCGTGACCGCCGTTGACATTCAACGTGGCTGCCAATTCCACGGTGCGAGTTCGTCGATGCGGTTGATCTTGTGATCGGCGATGTGGGTCAGCACCCAGGTCAGCCAGGCTTCCGGATCGACGCGGTTCATGCGTGCGGTCTCGATGAGGGTGTAGGCGATCGCGGCGGCCTTGCCGCCGCCTTCCGAGCCCATGAAGAGATAATTCTTGCGCCCGAGAGTCAGCGGTCTGATTGATCGCTCACAGATGTTGTTGTCCAGCTCGATCTGGCCGTTTTCGAGATAGGCCCGGGCCTTGGGCATGCGGCCGAGGGCGTAGCGAATGGCCTCGGCCAGACTGGTTTTCCCCGATATTTTCGGCAGCTGCTGCTTCAGCCAGGTTTCCAGCTCGTCGAAGATGGGCTTGGCCCGGGTCTGTCGCAGGGCGACCCGTTCGTCGGGCGGCTTGTAGCGCGCCTCCTTTTCGACGGCATAGAGTTTTGCGATCCGTTCGATTGTCTCCTTGGCGATGGTGGACCCGTCGCGCTCGAAGACATCCACGAACTTGCGGCGCACATGGACCATGCAGGCCTGTTCCGTGGCCAGCCCCTCGCCGAACAGCCCGTTGAAGCCGGTGAACCCGTCCATTGCCCGGCAGGCGATTGCGCAGCAATCTGCCGAGGGGCATGCACGATGCCCGTGTAGCCCTTGAGGTGGGCGGCGGGATGTTCGCCCTTGCGATCCACGCTGAACTGATACCAGGCGCAGGGCGGGGCCTGGCCGCACCATGGCCGTTCGTCGCGGACATAGCTCCACATCCGCGCCGTCTGGGTTCTGCCGGTCTTGCCTCCGATCTGCATCTTGACCGGGGTGTCGTCCGCGAAGAGCGTGGGACCGGCGCGCGCCAGCTTGCCGATATGGTCGGCCAGAGGTTCCAGGAGTGCCGTCGATCGCCCGACCCAATCGGTCAGCGTCGACCGGTGCAGATCGACCTTCTCGCGCGCGTAGATCCCGGACTGTCGGTGCAATGGAAGATGATCGCAATATTTGCCGACCAGCACATGCGCCAGCAGGCCGGGACCGGCACGCCCGCGTTCGATCGGTCGGCTTGGCAGCGGCGCCTGCGCGAACGTCTCGCAGCAGGAGCAGGCCATGCGCGGGCGGATGATTTCGCGGACGACGAACCGCCCCGGGATGTAGTCCAGTTCCTGCGTCACGTCCTCGCCAAGGGTCCGCAAGGTGCCGCCGCAATCGGTGCAGGTCTCGCCCGGGGACAGAACCTCGGAACGTCGCTCCAGGTGGTCGGGCAGCGGGGCACGGCTGTGTTTCCGTTTGCCGGGTTTGTCGTCATCGATCTGTTCGTCGCCCTGACCGGGGTTCGCCTGCTGGTCGGCCGCGGCCGCGGCGATCTCGGTCTCCTCCTGAAGATCCAAATGCAGCTGGTCCGCACTTTCGGATTTCGAGCCGAACCGCGCCTTGCGGTGACCCGCCAGTTGATGTTCCAGCTTCTCGATCTTCAGCGCCTGGGACCTGGCCAGATCGCGCAGCTGTTCCGCCACGGCACGCAGCTCGCCGGGATCGGAGGGCAGGGTTCGAGACGTCTCCAGCATGGCTGGGTTTATACCGTCTCGCCCCGCGCAAGGGAAGCTTATGGTGCTGGATTCTCTGACAAATCTCCGGTCGTGAGCGGACGCCACGTCTTTTGCGGCATGCGCCAGTCAATGCCTTCCAGAAGCATGGCCAGCATCGACGGGCTGAGGCTGACCTTGCCGTCCTTGGCGGCAGGCCAGACAAAGCGGCCCCGCTCCAATCGCTTGCTGAACAGGCAGGCCCCCTGCGCATCCCACCCGCTGACCGGCAGGGCATTGCGCAGCAATGGCCCGAGAGGGGGATGATTTTCAAAAGATCGCCCCGGCGCCCGCGGAACACGAACAGGTGGCCCGAATACGGGTCTTCCTCCAGCGTCTTCTCGGTCTGCGCCGCCAGCGCTCCTCTCGGGCATTGCTGCGCAATACCCTGCCGGGCAAGGGTTGAACCCCCGCCGCATGTCCGTGACCCCGGCCGCCAGCCAGATCCGCGTGTTGCTCGGCACCGGGATCATGTCATCAGGCCCTGGACCAGCCCCAGAACCGACGACAGCGCCGTCGGACCCTCCACCACGACCCGCCGCCCGTCAGACAGCGTGATGTCGACACGGCTCGCGCAAGAACGGGGTCGCCCGTCGGCCCGTGCGCCTCAAGGTCAGATCCCGGATCAGGCTCGGCGGCCAAGCCGGTGATCTCGACCGGCAGGAAGAGATTGCCATCTCCAGGATCGTCGGACACGTCAACTTCGGCCGGCGCGAAACGCGGATCCCGCAGCCAGGTGAAGATCAGGTTCGAGTTCATCGCATACCGACGCGCAACCTGCGCCACGGACACGCCGGGCGCCCGTGTCTGCCGGCAGATCGAGCGTTTCTCCTCGTCAGACCAGAACCGCTTCTTCTGCCCCTTCATGCCCGTCATCGAGTGCCCCAAGATGTCCATTGTCGATCATGGACATTATCGACAGCAGAGGCCCGCCGTCAGAGCGGTCACATCGGACGGATACGCTGGGTCCGGTCGCCCCGTCTTTTCTATCGACCTGAACGGATACCTGCGCTTCGGGCCCGCATGACAAGACGAGGTAGGGAAAAGAAAAACGAACGATACCATCGGACCCGATATCTCGAAAGATACGCTGGATGCATATTGGCCTTCAAACGGTAGCCAAACCAATTTGCCAACACCTCGACGGGCCTGAGAGCGCTCAACTTGTGGATATGACAGGCGGAGATGTCTCTGATCGGGTTCGAGGCGACAGGTGTCTCTCATCGGTTGCTTGAAACGGGTCTCGGAAGGAACGGCATTCCCTTTACGCAGGTCATTCCGCGTCAATCCCTGCGGTTCGCAGAAGGGAATGGACAGTTTGCCAATACGGACCGTGTAGTCGAGTGCGCCCCTCGGGAGTGGACAGACTGAGTGGGTTGAATTGATCAGGAGCAGTCTTTATCACAGGAAAACTGTCACGGGCGAAGGCCCTAGCATCCGAAATTCATATGATCCAATTCATTTCCCAAGTTTCAAGACGACATCGAACCGGGCGCATGGGCTAAAGGCAGCTTATTGGAACCATATATCCCGCAGGTCTCCGTTTGTGGCCAAGCTGATGGATTTCTCGGCTGCCGTCCACAGAACATCCAATGCTGTCTCTCAGATATTCGCTGAAGCCCTTGCTGTCCAACTGACCAATGCGTGGCACATCCGCGCCTTGAGAACCGGGAGCGACGCCGATATAGGTCGAGTATGGAGAGGTATGGATCAGTTCCAGGTCATAAGAGCGAAATTGCGGGTCATCTTGCTTCGAGGCGCATCCCGAAAGGACAATCAAACCCGAAACAGCTGTGGCCAACAAGATATGAAAGTTCGAGATCATGACGGGATCTTAGGGTCTTCGGCATTGCCGCACAAATGAATGGTTAAGGCAAGGTTAACGGAGACCCCTAATCCGGTTACGCCCCCGCCGAGACGGACGCTGGGACCTATTCGAACAAAATTTCGACTGCGGGGGATAAACGGTTCCCGCCGTTCTTTATGTAAGTCCGAACGGCGTCCTCCGTTGGTTCACAGGATCCTCACGCTCCTCTTGTTCTGCCAGATGTCTGCCCAAGCGTTCCTTTTTCCAAGCGGCGGAAAGCCACTGTTGAACCGATTACTTCGGGAAAAGCAGCGTCACCTGGGCGCGAAGACCCCAGCCGTCCGGCCCACCGTCAGGTGCGTCGGCCCAGTACCTTGCGCCAATGCCGAGCTGCACCGGCTGCTTGCCGAACTTGACGACCTGCGACACGACAAAGTTGATTGGTACCGCCCATTCCTCGGTTTCCCAATTGTAGGTGCTTTCGGTATTCAAGGAAAAGGACGTGGCCTTGGGTGTCGTGTAGGACAGGAAGGGCTGGAGGAACATTGCCGACTGATCGCCGTACCTGTCGCTGTCGCTGATCGACCAGACTTGATTGGCGAGCGCGCCTACGGTCCAGGGGCCGGTCTGTTTCAACACGACCCCGGTGATTCCGGCGCCCCATTGGTCAGGTGCTACGTCATGGTTGGCCGTCGGGATTTGAAGAACGGGGCCGACGCCCCAGATCAGCCCGCCGGCAGTTGGTTTCTTTGGCGAAAAGAAGAAGCTCTGCGTGATATTGCCTATTCCGGTCTGCGAGCCGGAGCCGGGGGTCAGATTTTCCTGGTCGACGAGCGGAAGGATCGTGCGCGAAATCACGTTCCAGTCCGGACTGATGGAAAACGGAATCACCGGCTGAATGTTGATGTAGCTTTGCTCGCCGGAACCGTCTCCATATCCGTCGTTGTAATTGTACTGGAACGGAACGCTGATCAGACTTGAGATCGGGTTGGCAAGCTGCTTTGCGAGATCGGCGCCGCCGTCCGTCCCACCCGAGTTCTGGGACATTGCGATTGATGGCGCCGCAAGGCAGGCGAGAGTGGCGAAGGCGAATTTCAGCATTTGGGCTGCTCCGATGCGTTGTTGAATTGAGAGTCTTCCCGGGTTTGACGGGCACAGTCTAAAGGCCGACCAGTCGCGGTTGATCGCTTCAATAGCGCACCGCGCGCCGGAACGTGCGGCGTCGGACGCCGGCGACGGAGAGAGGCGTCAGCGGCATGCCGATAACGTCGATGAAGACCGAGACGTTCTCGCCCAAGACCGGCATGTCGCCGTCGATGATCTTCACGGTGTAGTGCAGATCGCCGTTCTCGAGCACCGGATCTTCGAGCACGACCACGGTCTGGCGGAGCGTGCCATTCTCGAGAATCGAGATGTCGGCATTGGGCGGATCGCTGAGGAAGCTGTCCTTGCCCTCGCTCCAGAACGGCACGAAGGACTCCGTCGTCATGTTGCCGGCGATCCGTTCGGGGCGGTCGGAGAAGAACAGCGTCGTCGGGCTGACGTCGTGCAGGGTGAGGCGGCTTTGATCGGCGTCGAAGGCCATCGAGTTCGGCGGTCTGGACGAACAGGAAATCTGCGCTTTCGCCGGAAGCGTCCTGGGCGGATGTCGCTCCCGGGACAAGCAGGGCGCTGGCGAGGCCGGTGGCGCTTGCGATCAACTGTCGCCGGCTGGGCCCGGGCTTCGTGTGCGGTGTGTCGATTGACGTCATTGGGTTTTCTCCGTGATATGCGGTGGTCGCGCCGAATGGGAATCTTGCGGATCCGGCGCTCTTGCCGCGAAAGGTTGTCTGAACTGCAGCTTGGCCTGCACTGTCGGCCCGGGGAGCGCTTACCCGGATATTGGCTGGACGCCTCATTCCGCGACCTCGATCTCGCTGATCCGCCAGGATTTGTCGAAGAACGATGGCAGCGGGCTATAGAGGCGCAGGATGGTGAACCAGCCCTTTTCCGGGTCGGTCTGGATCCAGTTGCCGCGGTCCACGCCGTCGGGCTGCTCCGGGCTGAAATAGACCGTGGTCGAGCCGTCCTCGGCCGCGGTCGCCGCCGGCGAGGGATAGCTTTGGGACCCGGCACGCGGGTATTTCTGGGGCGTTTGCAGCATCGAGCGGGTCTGGTTGTCGTAGACGGTGAGCGACCAGAACGCCTTGGCCGGGATGTCCTTGGGCAGCGTCACCTTGTAGGTCTTGGAGCCGTCGAAGACGTCGCCGGCGGGGTCAAGGAACGCCATCAGGTACTGCGATCCGACGCCGGGTATGTTCATGATCATGCCGGGGCTGTCGAGCGTGTAGCCGTAATAGAAGGCCGTGCGCGAATCGAGCGTCCGGGCGCCGGTCGGCGGCAGCGGCGTGAACACGCCGTCTGCGAAGGCGGGCGGCGGGGTCTCGAAGAAGGCACCGCCTTCCCAGAGCATGCTGCCCCACATCGAACCGTCGTAATAGGCCCAGTCCGGGTGTTGCGAATAGGGGCGCCAGTTCAGCACACGGCCGGCTGCCTGCCCGACGGCGGCGGCGTCGGACAGGATCTTCTTCATTCGGTCGTCGGGGGCGAATTCCTTGCCCTTGACGATGCCGATGGCGGCGAGTTGCCCGGCGAGTTCCACGTCATAGCTGGTGGCGGGCTCGGCCTGCACGTTCTCGTTGATCCAGTCGTAGAAGCCGATATCGCTGGGCGGGATGGTGTTGAACGACACGTTGCTCGCCTCGACGAACTTGGTTTCCGGAACCTTCGCGTCCTCCCCAAGGCGGACGGCGCCGGTCAGAGCCTCGGCGATGCTGGTGCCGAAGCCGCCCTCCGAATAAGGGTAGATCTTCATGTTGGCCTTGATGTTCTCGACCGCCGGCTTGGGGTCGCCGTTCACCAGATAGGCGCGCGAAGCGTAGAGGATCCGATTTGTCTTCGAGTGGGCGACGAAATAGCCACCCTCCGGCAAGGGGCCGTCGTAGTCGGGTCCGACGATCAGGTACTTTCCGCCCTGGCCGCGATCCGGCCCCGGGCCGCCGACATCGATGATCCACGAGAACCACATGTCGTTGATGGTCCCAACGCCGTCCGAGGGCTGTTCGATCACCATCGGCCCCTTCGAGAGGTCGATGACGGAGAGGTAGTAGACGGTGTCGGCGTTCCCGGTCAGGAACAGCGAGGCCGAGTCGAGCAGCTCGGACGTGATGGCGACGTCGTTGTAGTCGGCGCCAATGCTCTGGAAGCCCTTGTGGAACCCCAGGGCCGATGCACCGCGGAAGCTGTTGTTGTAGACGTTGAGCGCGCGCGTGAAGTCCAGAGCATCGAAGACCTTCTGCGCGGTTTCGGCGCTGGGTGCGCCGTCCTTGAAGTCCAATGTGCCGATAGATGTTTCAACGCTGTCTGGCGCGCCAAGCGCCTTGACGACATCGTCCGAGACCTCGGCCTGAGCGGTCGCGGCCAGCGACATGGCAAGAATCAGGCCACTTGTCATGGGAATTCGAAGCATGGTGTTTTTCCTGTAGCATTTTCGGATGATGTCAGTCGATTTTATTTGCTGCGGGCCACGGGGGGACCGGGGAAAGTCCAGGTTCCGTCCTGGATCGATTGTTCCGGTTCATACATGCGCACCGCGTAGTTCCAGCCGTCCATGATCGGCAGGCAGTTCTCGACACCGTCGCCGCAACCGCCGAAGCGGATGGTAAAGGACCCGTCGCTGTTCGGTTTCGCGATCAGGTCGTTGAGGTTGTAGGCTTTGAGGTCGTTCTGCTGGAAGTAACCCTTTTCGTTGTAGAGGCTGATCGACCAGAAACCCTTGACCGGCACGTCCTTGACCGTGATCTCGTATTCGCCGACCGGCAGATCCGGTTGCACGTTCACATAGACCGCGTCCTTGTCCGGCAGACCACCCCAAGCCGAGGCGGTGCCGATCAGGAAGTGCACCGGATTGACCTCTTCCTTGGAGCCGAAAGTATCGATGTAGCGTCCCAGCCCCTTCGCGAGGTCGAGGACGGGCTCAAGCGTGGCCTCGTAGCTGGCCTTGTCGTAGTCGGGCATGGCGAAGGGGGTGTCAGACCCGGCCTTGATCTCGATCTGGTCCTGAAGCTTGTGGGCTGCGGCGAGGTCTGCGTCGTCTTCCGCGTTTGCCAGCGTCCGGATCACAAGGCCGACGACCGGGGTGTCGAACTTGTCCACGGTCAATTCATGGTCGCCGGCACCGTAGAAGACCTCGTTCACGTAACCGTCGTTGTTGATGACCATCAGCGACATGTAGCGTTTGCCGGCGTCGGGCATGGTCACGGTCGCGCCCTTGGAGATGTCTACCACTCCGAGGCTGTAGAGCGTGTCGCGATTCATCCGGATCACGTTCTGCTTGTCGATCGGCGTTGGTGCGCGATTGTGATGCAGCGTGTTGATGCCCCCTGAGAGCTTGATGATGCCGTCGAACTCCATATCGGTCTGCGCGCGGTCGAAGTTGTCGACATTGACGGTGATGGCGTCAGCAGCGGCTGCGAACGGCGCCCACGAGGCCATCACGACCGCCATCGAAAGAGAATAGAGATGGTTCATTATGGTTGAGTTCCTGTTCGTTTTGTCAAATCTGCGAGTCATGTTAAACGTGTTCCTTCAGCGCCATTACGCCAATCCGATCATGCCTGACAGCCAGGTCTTGTTGATCGAGGGCGTCGTGGGGCATTGCGATGAAGACGTCATTCGGCCCTTCCATCGAAGAAATCCGGAGTGGTGATCGCCGTTTCCATGTCAGGAACGGTTATCGCGTGGAGTTTCGCAGGTGTCACCGCCCCGAACGCCGGCCCCGTGGCGACAGAAAAGGCAGGAAAACCCATGGCGGTCATAGGCGTGATCAGTCATCTTTCCCCCGGCGATGCCTTACCTTCCTTGATGGGTACGGAAGCTTTCGCGTACCGTCTGCCCATTTCGCGCCATTCTGCGGCACGGTAGCGCCGCAATTTGCGCTCGCTCCTGTAGGCGCTTGGCGAACAACCTGCCACATCGTCGAAGGTGCGAGGAAAAGCGCCGGACGTGCCACAACCGAGCGTCGCGGCGCTCGCCTGAACCCCCATATTCGTCTCATGAGGCAAAGCGCGAACCAATACGAAACGCCTCTGTTCGACAAGCCCCCGGACCTTTAGGCCATGCATACGCCAAGAGGCGAAGATGCCTGTACGCCGCCTCCCTGTTGTCCTTTTTCTTGCCGCTTGTCGTGATGAACCAGAACATCGCGACCGGACGCCCCAAACGCGCTTTACTGACGTGGCAATCCGGGTCGGAGCGGGTGATCTCTCATCCCAACCTTTCCGGCAGTATGGAGGCTGGCGTCAAGGATCTGTCGGCATTGCAGCTTCACATCGAATTCTGGCCGGGAGACGGGCTTGCAAACACTCTGCCGCGCGAGAAGGCCGTCGCCACTGCCTCTGGCTGCCAGCCGCTCTCCGGTTCGGCGCTGCGGCAAGCTTCAGCGCCATGACGCGGCTGACGTCCAAAGGTCGATCACGGCCTCGCATGTTCCTGAACGGGCCGCAGAAGGATCATGGCGCAATCTTCCAGTCCCGCGGCCCTGACCACCTCCGCGTGGCTCCGGCGGTCCGCTTCGGTGGCGGGCCACAGGATCAGCTCGGCCGTGCGCACGTAAAGCGACATGATCCCGATCGGCTCGTCGCCGGCGAAGGCGCGCATCGCGTCGATCTCCTTCCGGGCGAGATCGCGGTCGCCATCCATCACGGCGCGTTCCAGGACACTGGCGTGGTACCAGAAGACCGAATGCGCGAGGGAGCCGCGGGCCAGACAGTCGCGGCCCTCCGCGATCCAGTGATCCCGCTCGGCACGATCTTCCGCCAGCAGTGCGGCCAGGCCCAGGATCTTGCCGCCGACATAGGCGTCCGTGCCGGCATCGTGCAGCAACGGCGCGATCCGGCCCCGCGCCGCGTCCAGTTCGCCCCGGCGCATGTGGAGGTAGACATAAAGCGTCTCCACATCCTTCATGAAACGGGTTTCCCCCTTGGCGGAGGCGAGCCTGGAAATCGCGATCAGATCCTCTTCGAGTCCCGGCAGGTCGCCGTTCGCGGTGCGCATTTCGGCGCGGATCTCGCGGGCGATCAATTCCGTGCGCGCCGCGCCGCACTGGGCTGCGCTGTCGACGGCGATGTCGATCAGGAGAAAGGCCAACGGCCCGGGATCGGCGAAGAAGAGCGAGAAGGCCCGCATGAACATGTATTCTTCGCGCACGAGGCCGAGACCGGCCTGTTCGGCGGTCTCGATGGCCTTGGTGAAATGGCTGTAGGCCGTGCCGAACCGGCCGGCGGCATAGGCCGCGTCGCCAATGCCGCCATGTCCACGGGCGATGCCCCGCGGATCGCCCGTCGCTTCGGCCGCGGCGAGCGAGGCGGTGTGATGCGCCATGCAGGCAGCATGATCGCCCCTGACGAAGGCGCGATTGCCGCGCTGTTCGTGGATCTCGGCCCGGCCCAAACCGGCGAGGCCGATGGAATCGGCGATCTCCTCGGCGGCGTCCAGGGCTCGGTCCGCCTCCTCGCCGCGTCCCAGCCGGTGCAGGACAAGCGCCGTGCGGCACAGCATGGCGGCGCGCGTTTCAGACCGGGTCGCGCGGGCGTGCGCCGTGCGGTAATCTTCCAGGGCCCCTGCCATGTCGCCTCTGGTGCGGCGGATGCTTGCGCGGCAGGAAAGGAGCTCGGCACTCGCCTCCGGATCGCCGTCGCGCGCAAGTCCGGCCTCGATATAGGGAAACGCGGCCGAGAAGCGGCGCGCGGCGACCATGGCGTTCGCCGCCGCCGTGGCCGCCTGCCCGGCATCCGCGTCATCCGTCGCCCGCAACGCGTGGTCGGCCCAACGCAGCGGATCGCGCGCCCGGAAATGCGCGGCGGCCCGGGCGTGCCAGGCTTGGCGCGTCTCCTCCGGAATGGCTTCGTAGATCGCGAGGTGGACGAGATCGTGGCCGAAGGCCAGCCCGGCCGCCGTCTCGTGCAGCAGGTCGCCACTTGGACGCAGCTTCGCGGTGGCGGGGAAGATCGCCGCGGCATCCGCGGGGTCGAAGCTCGCGCCCAGGATCGTGGCCTGCCGCAACGCATCCCGTTCCGTTGCGGGCAGACGTTCGATCTGCTCCTGCACCAATTCCGCGACGCTCGAGGGCAAGGCGCCGTCGGTCCACTTGGACTCGAGCAGCCGGATGAGGAACAGGGGATGACCGGCCGCCCGTTCAATGGCCGCATCGGGAGCGCCGAGACCGGGCGCCACTGCGCGGACCAGTTCGCGCGCCGTGCCCTCCGGCAGGGGCGGCAGCGTGATCCGCACCAGTCCGGACCGGGCGCGCACCGCCAGGCGGTGGTCGAGACTTCGGGCGATTCGGACGTTCGGTCAGCAGCAGGATGACCCGGCTGTCCTGCACCCGTTTCACGAGTTCCAGGATGAAATCGCCGGCACCGACGGGCCTCCAGTGGCAGTCCTCGATGACGACCAGCAGACCGGATGGCCCGGCCGCACGCGTCAGGGCGACGGCCAGAACATCGGCGATGCGCGCCTGCTGCGTTTCGGGGTCGAGCGCGCTCATCCGCAACTCCACCTCGTTTCCGACATCGGCATCGTGGAGCCATGACCAGATCGCCCGCTCCATGGGCGATGCGTCGGCGCCCGGATCCGGGGTATCCGGCACACCCGCCATGATCCGCTGCGCCAAGTGCCGCGGCCCGGGAGAGAAGGCCTCGAACCCCACTGTGGCGGTGGTCATCCCCGATTGGGCGACGCGGCGCGCGATTTCAGTCGCAAGGCGGCTCTTGCCGATCCCCGCCTCGCCCGCGAGGTGGATCGTCAGGCCGGTGCCCGCCCCCTGCGCGGCCAAAATCGCCGCCTCGACCTGCGCCAGTTCGGAATCCCGCCCGAGGATCGGCAGGTCGGGCCGCGCTCGCGTCGCGCCGGGCCGCAGCGATACCGCGCGCTGGCCCGGCTCGACGGCCAATCCGAGGCGAGGTGCGAGGTCGAAACTTACCAGGACATCGCCGGGCTCCGCCATCGCGGCCACACGGCGGGCGTGGACGAGAGATCGCGTTGGCGCGTCCTCCGAAGCGTCCGTCGCGATCAGTCCGAAGGATAGCGCCGGCCCCGAGTTGGCGGCGAGCAGAAGGGCGGTGTTCGAGACGTCGCGCAGCCGCCCGCCCGGGAACAGAAGCGCCATCTCGCCCGGTCCCGCTTCCAGTTCGACCGCGCCGTTGGCGCTGGCGGTTTCCCGGAGCGACGTCCAATCCGGCACCGTCTCCGTCTCCATGCAGAGCAGAAGAAGGTTTGCGCCGGGCGCAGTCTCGTCTTCGGCGGTCCCCGTCGGCTCCGGTGCGCGCGCGGGAGCGGCGACACCGATGCCCCGGCGAATGCGCTCGTAGAGCGCGCGTGTCTCGGGCTCTGGCGCGCTGTCCAGATCGCGCCGCAGCGCCGTATCCAGCGCCTCGTAGCGCGCCCGCACCGCCCCGCGCATCCCGCGGGCGGCATCCAGTTGCATCAGCCGGCGGTGCGCCGCTTCGTTCAGCGGCTCGAGCCCCAGCAACTGGTGCGCCAGCGCCGCGGCCGCGGGGCTTTCGCCGACGCGATCCAGCTCTCGCGACAGCGCGTCCGCGGCCAGCGTCGACAGCCTTGCCCGATGCTCCGCGATGGCCTGCGCGAGGTCGGAGGCTGTGGTGTCCAACCCGTCGAGGAACGGCCCCCGGTACAGGCGCGCGGCCTCGGCGGCGTCGTTGCGGGCCAGCGAATCGTGAAAGGCGTCGAGGTCGGTCTCCACGGCGAGGCCAAGGCGCAGATCGTCACCATCACTCTCGATCCAGCCGTCGCCTCCGGCGCGGCGGATCCGGGCCAGCGCCTGGCGCAGGCTGACCCGCGCCTGGTCGGTGTCGCTCGCCTCCCACAACAGCGCGGCAATTCGCTGGCGGGGCATGGTCCGATGGCGCGCCATGGCGAGGAGGCCGACCAGCATCCGCGGCTTGCGGGCGCTCAACGGCACCCGTGCACCGTCCCGCGTCATCGCGCATCCGCCAAGACATTCGAGCCGGAGACTCATGCTTTCACGCACCTTTCACGCGCGGACCCCCGGATGATTTCACACCGGCCGGGCAGAAGTCGCCTCATCACACAATCGAGCGAGACGACCCATGAACACCTTCAACACCAAACACCGCTCCGGCCGGCGGTCCGGATGGACGCGGCCTTCCGGATGGCAGGGTCTGATCCGGCGCGTCTTCGGCCGGCCTTGCATCGAGCCCATCGATGAGGCGACGGGCCTGCCCCCGCGCAAACCGACCTTCTTTTTCAAACCTGATTTATGGTGACCCAAATGACGACCTATCGCAATAATCTTCCCCAGCTCGACGGCACGCTGCTGCTGACCGATTCCGGTCTCGAGACGACGCTGATCTTTCACGACGGCCTCGACCTGCCGGCCTTTGCCGCCTACCCGTTGATGGAAACGCCAAAGGGGCGCGAGACGCTGGCGCGCTATTACCGCCGCCACATCGCCATCGCCGCCGATCACGGCACCGGGTTCCTGCTCGAAGCGCCGACCTGGCGGGCGAGCCGTGACTGGGGCGCCCAGCTGGGGCACGGGCCCGAAGACCTCGCCCGGATCAACCGCGCGGCGATCGGCTTCCTGTCCGACCTGCGCGGTGCGTCGAGCTCGGTCCGGCCCATGGTGATCTCGGGCAATATCGGTCCGCGCGGCGACGGCTACAGGCCCGACACCGCGATGACCACGGCCGAGGCCGAGGAGTATCATGCCGAACAGATCGGCTGGTTCGCCGAGACCGACGTGGACATGGTGACCGCCGTGACCCTGTCGACCGTGGCCGAAGGCGTGGGCGTGATCCGCGCCGCCACGAAGGCGGGGCTGCCGGTGGTCGTGTCCTACACCGTCGAGACGGACGGGCGCCTGCCGGACGGCACGCCGCTCGGCCGCGCCTTCGAGGAGACGGACACACGGACCGACTGCGCCACGGCCTACTTCATGGTCAATTGCGCGCATCCAGACCATTTCCGCGACGCGCTGGCGGCGGGCTCTGGCTGGCTGAAGCGGATCGGCGGCGTGCGCGCCAACGCCTCGCGGTTGAGCCATGCCGACCTGGACGAGGCCGAGGACCTCGATGCCGGAAACCCGGCCGAACTGGGCCGCGACTATGCCCGGCTGCGCCGTCTTCTGCCGAACCTCGTGGTGCTGGGCGGCTGCTGCGGCACCGACCACCGCCACATCGAGGCGATCGCCGATTGCTGCGCGGCAGCCCACGCGGCCTGACCTTCGGCGTCGCCCGGGCCGCGGCCCGGGCGACGCCGACAGCATGGTTCCTCGGTCCTCTGCCGAACAGATCCGAGCCGACTTGCCACATGCCGACCTCCGTCCGACCTGCGGACGATGCGCATCAGCCCCTTGCGTGCAGAATCCGGCCGATGAGGTTGAGCAGCATCTGCGCCGCGAGGATCGCGGTGGTCCCGGTGCGGTCGTAATCCGGCGCGACCTCGACCAGGTCGAGGCCGACCACGCGCCCGCGCCGGACCAGCCCGGCAAGGAGCTCCAGGACCTCGTAATACAGAAACCCGCCATGCGACGGCGTCCCGGTGCCCGGTGCGATCGAGGGATCGAACGCGTCGATGTCGAGCGTGACGTAATACTCCACACCTTCGGGAACGCGGGCCAGCGTCGTCGCGATCCCCAATTTGCGGATCTGGCGCACCGACAGGATGTCCGAGCCCATCGCGCGCGCCGCGTCGTAGCCTTCCTTCGCGGTGGAGGAGACGTTGCGGATGCCGAACTGCGACAGACCGGTGACATGCGCCTGCTCGGCCGCGCGGCGCATCGGGTTGCCGTGGCCGTGGCGCACGCCGTGCCGTTCGTCCACGAAATCCAGATGCGCGTCGATCTGCACGACATGGATCGGGCCGCGACCGGCGAAGGCGCGGATGCAGGGGATGTTGACCGAGTGATCGCCGCCGATCACCACCGGCATCGCGCCCGCCTCCAGCGACCGCGCGCACGCCGGCCTCGATATTGGCGTGGCTGGCTTCGGTGTCGGTATGGATGATGTCGGCATCGCCCATGTCGACGATGCGCGCGCCCTCGAGGTAGGTGACGTCGTCCTCGTGGTCATAGGCGCCCGCATGACCGAAGGAAAACAGCGTGGAGGCCTCGCGGATCGCGCGCGGCCCGAAGCGCGCGCCCGCGCGCCATTGCGTGCCGAAGTCGAACGGCGCGCCCAGCACGGCGACATCCGCGTCGATCGCCGACCAGTCCGGCACGTAGGGCGATTTGGCGAAGGTGGCGATGCCCACGAAGGGCAGGTCCAGCCGGCCGGTGTCGTAACCGTGGCTCATGCGCGCGGCTCCGGGATGGCGTTGCAGAACACCGGCGCGCGGCCCTTGGCGCGGGCGGTGGACGTGGCGGTCACGCAGAGGATCTCGAACAGGATGGAGGCGCCGATCCACGCGGTCGTGCCGGAGGGATCGAAGGGTGGTGAAACCTCCACCAGGTCGGCTCCCGCGATGTGGAGGCCGTCCAGTGCG
The DNA here is from genome assembly GCA_963721175.1 of uncultured Alphaproteobacteria bacterium. Classification (GTDB taxonomy): domain Bacteria; phylum Pseudomonadota; class Alphaproteobacteria; order Rhodobacterales; family Rhodobacteraceae; genus Aliishimia. The sequence goes on from CAVRIG010000014.1 coordinate 129,150, forward strand.
CGCAGCATCTGCTGCGCCTCGAAGGGGGTGAAGCCGCCGATTTCGGGCGTTCCGGTGCCCGGCGCCAGTGCGGGGTCTATCCCGTCGATGTCGAAGGAGAGGTACGTCGGCCGGTCGCCCAGGATCGCGCGCGCCTCGGCGATGACGTCGGCGGAGCCGCGGGCGCGAAACTCCTCGATCGGCACGATGCGGATGCCGTTGGCGGCGGCGAAGGCACGATCGTCGCCATCGTAGGTGGTGCCGCGGATGCCGATCATGGACCATGCGTGCGGGGTCCAGCAGCCCCTCCTCCACCGCGCGGCGGAAGGGCGTGCCATGGGTGAGCTTCACGCCGCCGAAATAGCCGTCGAAGAGGTCCGTGTGCGCGTCGAAGAGAACGAAGCCCAGCGGGCCGTCCTTCGCCAGCGCCCGCAGCACCGGCAGGGTCATCAGGTGATCCCCGCCCAGCATGATCGGGATCACGCCGCCGCCCCTCAGCGCGGCGAACTGCGTCTCGACCAGCTCCAGCGTCTGGGTGATGTCGGTGAGGTTCACCGCCGCATCGCCGAAATCGGCGCAGCGGGCGGTGTGGAAGGGGGCGATGCGCGTGGCCTGGTTGACCATGCGGATCATGGTCGAGGCGTCGCGGAGCGCGCGCGGGTCCATGCCGGGCGCCGGGGCGGTTCGTGGTGCCGCCGTCGAAGGGCACGCCGAGGAATCCGATCTCGGCGCCTTCGGGGTCGTTCGGACCTGCCGGAGCGGCAGCCGCATGAGCGAGGCGATGCCGGCGAAGCGCGGCACTTCCAGCGCGGAAACGGGCAGGTAGGCAGGATCGACGGGGATCATGCGGGCTCTCCGGAGACGCTGTCGGTGCGGAGCATGGTCGCGATGCGCCGCCGCGTGCGCGCGCGATCTCCTCCATGGGCGCGAACCAGACGTCGCCGGCCTCCATGATGTCGTCGAGCCAGGCCTCCATCGCCGCCCAGCGGGCGAGGCGGCCGGTCAGGAACGGGTGCAGCACCGGCATCCAGAAGCCGCCGACCGCATGGGCGGCCTCGAACTCCTCCTGGAAGGCGCGGATGCCGTCGGAGGGGCCGCGAACCGGCATCAGGTAGCCGATCTCCTCGAAATGGGCGAAGGGCGGCCAGTCGTCGGTGCCCCAGTGCGGCGGGATCTCGATCAGCTCGCCCTCCGGCGCCTGGAGCAGGTAGGGGAGTGTCGTCGGCCATCAGCGAGCTGTCGTAGAGGAAGCCTTCCTCGATCAGCCGGCCGATCATCGCCGGGCGTGGCGTTGTAGACCGGCGCGCGGTAGCCGCGCGGCTTGCGGCCGGTCATGCGGACATGGGTGTCGAGCGCGCGGTGGAACAGCTCCGCCTCGCGTTCGTCCGAATGTGCCCATCGGATCCTCGTGGCGCCACGAATGGTGGCCGATCTCGTGCCCGTCCTCCAGGATCGTCTCGACCGTCGCGGGGTAGGTTTCCATGACCCAGGCCGGCATGAAGAAGGTCTGCCTGAGCCCCAGCCGGCGGTAGGTGTCGAGGATCCGCGGCACCGCGACCGTCGGGCCGTAGCGGCCCATGGAGACCGGCGCGAGCCGCAGGTGGCCGTCCTCGGGGCGGGCGTTGCGGATCAGGCTGTCGGCGTCGATGTCGAAGGTGATCGAGGCGGCGAGGCGCTTGCCGTCGGGCCAGGGAAGGGGGTGCAGAAGCATGGGTGGGCCCTTTCAGTGCATGGCCGCCCCGCCATCGGCGGAGTAGCATTGGCCGGTGACGAAGCTGGCGCGGTCCGAGGCGAGCCAGGCGATCAGCGCGGCGATTTCCTCGGGGCGACCGATGCGGCCCAGCGGGTTGCGCGTACTCCAGCGCCTGCTGGTCCGCGCTCATCGCATGGTAGCCGAGGAGGGCGGTGTCCACCGGGCCGGGCGCCACGGCATTCACCAGGATGTCGGGCGCCAGTTCGCGCGCCCAGGACCGGGTCATCGTGAGGATCGCGCCCTTCGTCGCGGCGTAGGCGGACGATCCGGCCCGCGCCCAGATAGGCGAGTTCCGAGGCGACATTGACGATCCGTCCGCCGCGCGGGATCTTCGGCAGGGCAGTCTGCGCGACCACGAAGGGCCCGCGCAGGTTGACGGCGATCTGGCCGGTCGAAATCGGCGAGCGGCATGTCCGCGAGGCACCCGTCGATCTGCACTCCGGCATTGTTCACCAGCACGTCGATCCGCGGCAGCGAGGCCAGCGCTGCAGCCACCGACGCCGGATCGCTCACGTCCGCCGTCAGATCGGCCCCCTCGAGGTCCAGCCCGTGCACCGTGAATCCGTCGGCACGCAACGCCTCGCAGGTGGCAGCACCAATACCCCGCGCGGCGCCGGTGACGACAGCGTGCTTCACCATGGCACTTCTCCGCGATCTATGCCCAGCGTCTGGCCGGTGATGTTGGCCGACGCGGTCGAGGCGAGAAAGACGAACGCCCCGGCGATGTCGGCCGGCTCCATCAATCCACCCGCGAGCGGCTGTGCGGCTGCGACGGCCTCAATCACCTCGCCTTCGGACTGGCCCGACCGCGCGGCCAGCACGCGCGCCGAACGGATCGCGGCCTCCGTCCGGACCCAGCCGGGGGCCACGGCGTTGACGCGGATGCCGCGGGGACCCAGCTCCTTCGCCCAGGACTTGGTCAGGCCGATCACCGCGTGTTTGGAGGCGACATAGGCGGCGAAGAGCGGCTCTCCCACGCGCCCCCAGATCGAGGCGGTGTTCACGATGCGCGCGCCGGCTCCCATCTGCGCCAGCGCCTGTCCGGTCACGATGGCCATGCCCGTCACGTTGATGTCCATGATCCGGCGAAACAGCGCGACCGCCTCGAGCGAGGTGTCGTCGACCGGCGTGATCCGCTCCAGCCCGGCATTGTTCACCAGCACGTCCAGCGGGCCGATTTGCGCCAGTGCCGTGGCGACCGCTGCCGGGTCGGTCACGTCGGCCTGAAGGCCGGTGGCGCCGATCCGCGCGGCCGCGTCGGTGATCGCGTCATCCTCGGCCAGCGTCCAGACCGTTGCGCCGGCCTCGACCAGTGCCGTGGCGACGCCGAGGCCGATGCCCCGGCTGGCTCCGGTGACCAGCACGCGGCTGCCGGTCAGGGCATTGGGTGCGGTCATGCGGCGTCCTCCTCTTCCGATGCGGTGGAGCGGACGTGGTGCAGCAACTCGTTGCGCAGCGCGAAGAACTCGGACCCCTCGCGCAGCTCAAGCGTCCGGGACGGGCCGATGCGCGCGGTCACGTCGATCTCGGCGAGGATGCGTGCCGGCCGGCGGGTGAACACGATCACCCGGTCGGCGAGGAAGGCGGCCTCTTCCACGTCATGGGTGACGAAGATCACCGTCTTGCGCTCCTCGATCTGGATGCGGCGCAGTTCGAGTTGCAGGAACTCGCGCCGCTGCGCGTCGAGCGCGCCGAAGGGTTCGTCCATCAGCAGGATGTCCGACCCTGCCGCCAGCGTGCGGGCGATGGCCACGCGCTGTCGCATCCCGCCCGAAATGCGGTTGGGCCATTCGTCGGCGAACGCCGTCAGCCCGACCAGGGCAAGGAAATGATCGACCTGTTCGCGCTTTTCTCCGGCCGTCAGGTCGCGCCGGTAGCGCATGCCGTAGGCCACGTTGCCGGCCACGGTCAGCCACGGAAAGGCGGAATAGGACTGAAACACCATGCCGCGCCGGCGGTCGGGTTTCGTCAGCGCCTCGCCGCGGAGCAGAATGCGGCCCGAGGACGTAGCCTCCAGCCCGCCGACCATGCGCATCAGCGTGGTCTTGCCGCAGCCCGACGGGCCCAGGAAGGCCACAAGCTCGCCCTCGGCCACGTCGAGGTCGAAGGGGTCCACGACCTCCGTCTCGCCGTATCGCTTGGTGACCTGATCGAAGGAGAGATAGCTCATCGCGTCAGATACCCGAACCAGCGGCGATGCAGGGCGCGCACGATCTGGTCCGTGGCCAGCCCGATGATCCCGATGGTGACGACGCCGGCCATCACCTCGGGCGTCTGGAAGAACCGCCGCGCCTGCCAGATCACGAAGCCCAGCCCGCTGTTGGCGGCCACGATCTCGGCGATGATGAGATAGGTCCAGCACCATCCCAGCGTGATCCGCATGTTGTCGACCAGCGTGGGCAGCATCGCGGGCAGCGAGACATCCGTGAGCCGCCGCCAGCCCGGCGCGCCCACGGTCATGGCCGCCTCGTGGTATTCGTGCGGCACCCGGCGCACGTCGTCGGCCACCAGCAGCACAAGTTGAAAGAACGTGCCCAGCCACAACAGGAAGATCTTGGTGCCCTCGCCCACGCCGAACCAGATGATCGAGAGCGGCACCAGCGCGGGCACTGGCAGGTAGCGGATGAAATCCACGATCGGCTCCAGCGCCGCGCCGACCGTTTTGAACGACCCCATGAGGATCCCGATGGGCACCGCCATCGCCGCCGCCAGCAGGAACGCCGACCACACCCGCAGCGTCGAGACGCCGGCATGATAGAGCAGGTCGCGCCCCCAGATCATCGACCCCAGCGTGTAGAGGACCGTCGAGGGCGCAGGCAGGAACCTCTCCGACACGGCACCGCTGCGCGACACCGCCTCCCACACCAGCAGCAGGGCAAGCGTGCTCGCCGTGCCGACGATGACCTTCCGGCTGGGCATCGACGGGCTTAGCGGGCCTGGCCTTCGAAGAGACCGGTGAGCAGCGAATTGTCGATCTCCTCGGCCGGGTCGAGCAACGTGTCGGCCGCGCCGTAGTCGATGTTGAGCTGCATCACCTCGTCGAAGACGCCGTGCAGCTTGCCCGGCTCGCCCTCGGCCCCGAGGAATTCCACCGCCTCTTCGTAGGAGGTGTAGGCCATCGACGTCTCGATGATCTCGGTCACGTCGGCGGCGGTGAGGCCGAAATAGGGTGCCGCATATTCCGCGAACTGCTCGGGGTTCTCGCGCTGGAAATCCACGGCGCGGTAGACGCAGCGCAGCAGGCTTTCGAACTTCGCCGGGTTTTCGGCCAGCGCCTCATCGCGGGCGGTGATGATGTCGACGATGATGTCGGGCTCGTCCCGCGACGACACGAGCACGCGCGGTTGCCGCTCCGTCAGGACGCCCGCGGCCTGCGACAGGAACGGCTCGTAGGTGCCCACGGCCGAGATGGAGGGGTCGGCGAAGACGGCGATAGTATCGGCGGTGGCGATTTCGCGCAGCTCCACGTCGTTGATCGAAAGCCCGGCCTTGGCCAGTTCCATCTGCAACAGCAGGCGCGCGGGGATGTTCGGCTCGATCGCGACGGTCTTGCCTTCGAGATCGGCCACGCTCTCGATGGTGCTGTCGACCAGCACGCCGTCGCCGCCCACGGATATGTCGATGGTGCCGATGATCGTGCCCGGCGTTTCCGGCACGCGGGGACGGCCCTGGTGTTCGCCAACGGTGCGCATGTCGGCGTCGATGTCGCCGCGCTCCATCGCGGCCATCACGTTGGCGCGGTCATCCTCGAAGCGGAAATCGAGCGCCACGCCTTCGTCCTCGTAGCAGCCCAGATCCTGGGCCACGAGCGCGGGCGCAAAGCCCACCCATGTGGGCGCAAGGACGCGGATCGTGGTGTCCTGCGCGGCGGCCGGCAGGCAGGCCAGCGCGGCAAGCGCCGTTGCGGGCAGGAGAGTCCGGGAGGTCATCTGTCAGGCTCCTTCGATGCAATAAAGCTACTGCGACACCGTAATCTCCTTGCCAGGGCGGAATGAATCACGCAGTTTGCCGGCTTCACATCGAGTTTCCTGAAAGTAAGACCGGATGCGCCGCCTGTCGGATGTCGATCTCAGACTGATCCGGATCTTCTGCACGATCGTCGAGTGCAATGGCTTTCATGGCGCGCAGATCGCACTCAACATGGCCCAATCCACTCTCAGCACGCATCTGGCCAGCCTCGAGGCCAAGCTCGGATCAAGGCTGTGTCTGCGTGGTCGCGCCGGATTCCGGCTGACGGCGGCCGGGGAGGACACCTACGCCGCCGCGCAGGCGCTGCTGAACGACGTGGAGCGGTTCGAGTCGACGATGGACCGGGTCCACGGCCGGCAGACCGCGCGGCTGCGCATCGGGCTGATCGATTCGCTGACCACCTTCGAGGCGCTGGATCTGCCGGGCTGCGTGGCGCGCTTTGCCGCGGCTCATCCCGAGGCATTGCTCGAAGTGGATACGGACACGCCGGGCGGGCTTCAGAAGAGCCTTCTGAACGCGACCCGGGACGTGGTGATCGGGGCATCGCTCCAACCCTTGCCCGGGCTCGAATATGTGGAACTCGCGGCGGAACTGCATCATCTCTACTGCGGTCAGGCCCATCCCTGGTTTGCGCGCCCCGATTGCGATCTCGACCAGGCGGATTTCGTGAAGGCTGCCTTTTCGGTGCGCAACTACATGCATTTCGACGACACCTACCGGCTCGGCCGGGTGACCGCGCGCGCGACGGTGGGCAGCATGGAGGCACAGGAGATTCTCGTGTTGTCGGGTGCCTATCTCGGGTTCCTGCCGGCACATCGCGGCGCGGTGTGGCAGGCCGCGGGCCGGATGCGGGCGGTCAAGCCGAACGACTGGTCGTTCAACTCCCGTTTCTTCGCTGCATTCGATCCGCGCCGGGAGGGCGCGGCCCTGCGACGCGCTTTCGTGGCCCAGTTTGGAAGAGTGCCCGCCGTCGGATAGACTGGAACGTTCAAGCGGACTTCGCCTGGCGTTATCCGGTCGATACCGCCAGAAACGACGACGCGTTGCCGGAAGGTCTGGGCCGAAAAGAAGGTCTGGGCGCACTACCACCGAGATATCTGGACAAACTGCCAGTCTCGGAAGCATTGCACCGCCCTTGCGACCCGACCGGCCTGGGTGGCCTTGTCCTCGCGCAGTTCGAAGTGAACGTCGGCGAAAGGCACGACATGTTCGCCCTGCAGCGTCGGTGCCCTGATCCCGCCGGTCGACGCGGGATCACACGGACTGTACCGTACCGATCGCATCGCCCAGTTCCCCTCCGAGCACGACGCTCGCATTGACCGCAAAGGAGAGCACGCTCGTTGCTTCAGTCAGGCCCGCGCAGCCGACCGCGGCATTGGCGATCAGGAAAGTGAATTCGGTCAGCACCGGAATGATGGCCGTGGCGATGGCGGTTTTCGATCCGATCATGCTGCCGATCTGCGCCAACAGGCCCTTTGCCGTGGCAAAGATCGTGTTGAAACTCTTTCCACCTTCGCCGATGGCCATCTTTTCGTTGATCTTCATGATGTCCGCGATCAATTCCTCGACGGACTCTTCGAACGGCTTGAGGATCCGGTTCAGATCGACTTCATCGACGCCGGCTTTGCGCATCGCGTCACGGTCGGTTTCGATGGCGTCCAGCAAATTGTTGAGGTCGGAGGACAGATCTATCTGTCGTCTGGTGGTGATCGCCATGCGCCGTTCGATCAGGTCGAACTTGTCCTTGAGCCGCGGGTAGCTCTTGACCAGCGTCACGACGAACACGGAATTGACCACCGATCCCGCAATCTCCTTGCCGGAGACCTTTCCCTTCTTGTAGCTCTTGAGGATGGAATTCGCGTCTTTCTCGAGGCTTTTCGTGAGCTTCCGGAGGCTCCGGGTTTCCTCAAAGAGCAGCTTGATACCCGACGCGCTGGCGCGGAGCAACGCGACGCTGGCCAAGCCGAGGCCGGCAGCGCCGAGCGCGGAGACACCCCCCGTGAAAGGCGTCGCGGCCAGAAGACCGGCCCCCAGCAGGATTGCCAGCGTTGCGGCGGTGACCCCGATGATCGCAGGGGCCGCATTCCGGGCGATACGCCGCTTGCGGTGATGCAGGTGCTTGTGGATCGATGCGGCGCGCTCGGCATGGGATCGTGCAAGGTTTTCGACGAGTTGCCCCACATGGTCGGCAAGTTCGTTCAATTCAGGAGCGATCTTCACGCGGATGAACTCGCTCAACTTCAGTTCGGCCCATTCGCCGGTGATCTCGTCGTCTTCGAACCACGGCTCCTGATTGTCGCGCCCGGTGTTGATGACGTCCGTCAATTGGTTCTGGAACGCCTTGATTTCCGTTGCCATCACCTCGACCCGTTTCAGGGCTCGGGCGGCGCTCGTACTGGCTTCGTGCTGTATCTGCGCGGGCGTCATCAGGTCGCCCTCCTGCTCGAAAGCATCATGCAGCGCCTTGGGAATGGTCACCGATACGACGCAGGGCTTGATGTCCAGGAACCTGAACTCCTGCCCCAGTTCCTTGATCAGGTAGCGGCCGAAGTCCAACGACCAGAGCGTGACCGGGGCGTCGCTGCCGGTGTCGTCCTCTTCCAGCACGCCGGTATAGGCCAGCACCTCCGCTTTCAGCTCTTCGAAGCTCTCCTGCATTTCGTAGTACACGTCGGAGAGCGTTTCGATCGCACCGACAATGTCGTCTTCAGGAACGGCCCGAATTCGTCTTGTAGAAATAGATGAACCTGTCGTCGATCTTCTTGACCAACGCCTTGTCTTCTCCCGCATGCACCAGTTCGGGCTTCCACTCGTCGACCAGCTGCGCGAGCTTCGCGGCAAAGGCCTGACGGTCCAGCAGCCGACTTTTCTTGCGCGCCTGGATTTCGGCCGAATAGTCCTGGCCGGCATCGTGATCGATCTCTTCGGCGATCGTGTCGCCGTCGAAAACCTCGACGATTGCGGCACTGTAGCTGGCGCGCAACTTGTTCTTTTCCGTCTCGACGTATTTGGCATCAAGAAATTTGCCCCGCATCACGTAGCGTTCCAGAAAGGTGCGACCCTTTGCGTCGACCTTGCGGCCCCGATCGTCCATTTTCAGTTTGGCCATCGTCCGTTCCTCGCTGCAGCAATGCCAACCACATTACCGGTCGCCCGATGTTTGACAAAGTATTTCGGCGGGAACGGCTAACGCATGCCAGCGGTATGGAAACTCGAACCGATCCGACGGATGACGAGCCGGTTGCTGCAAAGCTCTTGAACGCGATCCCTTTGGACGGATCATGCCGCGTTGCGCAGCAGACGGAACCGTACGGGTCGCAGCACAACCGAGGTGTCTGCTGCGACCCGCCGATGTGGTCAGGACTACCTGATCTCGACCACAACCTGCTGGATCGCTCCGGTGAAGCGGAACGGCGCTTCGTACTCATGAGTTACGGGCTGCCCGCTGTCCTCACCGATACCGAAGGTGTCGATACCGAAGCGGCCGGGTACGGTGGCGCCCATGGAGCCGGTTCGCGACCTCCTCACCGTCGACGAGCAGCCGCAGGTCGGCGCCCGCGCCGAACGTGCCTGCTTCGCCCAGGTAGTCGAACTCGACGGTGACGGTGCTTTCGCCCTCGGGCAACGGCTCCGTCCCGCGCAGAACGGTGTGCTCCTCGAAGAAGTTGTAGTCGAAGACCGGTACGCCTGCGTCGAGGTAGAGAACGATCCCTGCCGCGACGCCGCCGAAGCCCATGATCACGCCATCCGTCTCCGCGCCCTCGGTCGATACGTTCGCCGTCATGGTCCACGAGTTGTTCTTCATCGGCGGCGCGGCCGGCTCGGCGATGCGGATCGCGCCGGTATAGTAGGTGAAGGTCGTGGCGTTCTCGTTTGCGCCGGGAACGGGCGGCTTGGCAATGGCCAGGCGTGCCGGATCCACGGTCGTCGAGCGGCAGGATGTCGTACTGCTCCTTCGCCTCTTCGAATTTCGCCTTCAGCTCATCCAGCTTCTCCGGGTTTTCGGCGGCGAGATCGTTGGCTTCCGAGAAGTCCTCTTCGAGGTTGTAGAGTTCCCACTCGTCCTCGTCCCAGTTGCCGGGGGCGAAGTCCTGCCGCCAGGGGAAGGTGTGCTGGGCGTTGGCCTTCCAGCCGTCGGCGTACATCGAGCGGTTGGAGAAGACCTCGAAATACTGCTCGTGACCGCCCGTCGAAGTCGGGATCGTCGAAGCTTGCAAGGAAGCACTCGCCCTCCAGCGGCTTCTGCTCGACGCCGTTGACGGAGCTCGGGCATCGGGATGTTCGCGGCCTCGAGGATCGTCGGCACCACGTCGACCAGATGCAGGAACGGGGTGCGCGGCGCGGCGTCGTGCTCGATCCGCGCGGGCCAGCTGATGACCATCGGGTTGCGCGTGCCGCCGAGATGCGAGGCGACCTGCTTGACCCACTGGAACGGCGTGTTCCCGGCCCAGGCCCAGCCGACCGGATAATGCGGTTCGGATTCCGGCCCGCCGAGCATCTCGAGGTTCTCGACGATCTCGTCGAGGTCGTGGGGATGCCGTTCAGCGCCTTGATCTCGTTCAGCGTGCCGTCCATGCCGCCCTCGGACGAGGCGCCATTGTCGCCGACGATGTAGATGACCATCGTGTTCTCGGCGTCGGGCAGGTCCTTCACGGCGTCGAGCAGACGGCCGATCTCATGGTCGGTGAAGGCGAAGAAGCCGGCAAAGTTCTCCATCAGCGCGGTGTAGACTTCCTTCTGTTCGTCGCTGAGCTCGTCCCACGGCTGAACCCAGTCCGGGCGCGGCGTCAGTTCGGTGTCGGCGGGGATGATCCCCATCTCCTTTTGTTGCTCGAAGACCTGCTCGCGGTACGCCTCCCAGCCCATGTCGAACGCGCCGTCGAACTGGTCGCGCCATTCGGCGGTGACGTGGTGCGGGGCATGCATGGCGCCCGGGGCGAAATACATGAAGAATGGCTTGTCGGGTGCCACCGACTTGGAGAACTTCATCCGCGCGATCGCCCGGTCGGTCATGTCGGTCATGAAATGATAGCCCTCTTCGGGCGTCGTCTCCGGCTCGACCGGCACGGTGTTCTCGAAGATCACCGGATAGTACTGGTGGGTCTCGCCGGCGTTGAACCCGTAGAAATAGTCGAAGCCCATGCCCGTCGGCCAGCGGTCAAACGGCCCCGCGACGGTGGTCTCCCAGTCGGGCGTGTTGTGGTTCTTGCCGAACCACCAGGTGGTGTAGCCGTTGCCCTTGAGGATCTCGCCGATGGTCGCGGTCTCGGGCGGCATCAGGGTCGAGTAGCTCGGGAAGCCCGTCGCCCACTCCATCAGGAAGCCGTTGCCGCTGGAATGGTGGTTGCGCCCGGTCAGCAAGTGCTGCGCGCGAGGGGCCGCAGATCGCGGTCGTATGAAAGCGGGTGAACCGCAGGCCCTCTTCCGCCAGCGCGTCGAGTTCCGGCGTCGGGATCAGGCCGCCGAAGGTCGAGGTCTGGCCAAAGCCCACGTCGTCCAGCAGGATGACGATGATGTTGGGCGCCCCCTCCGGCGCGGCCACCGGCTCCTGCCAGTCGGGTTCGGACTCCTGGTAGGTCTCGCCGATCGTCCCCTCGAACGGGGCAAGCGGGATCGGCAAGGTGGTTCGATCGGGCCACTGCTGAGCATGTGCCTGCGCGCAGAGCGCAACCACCGCCAGCGCGGACAAAACTGATCTGAAATACATGTAAACCTCCCTGTTGATTTCTGTGTTTACGGACGATTGACCGTCCATTTGAGCATTTTGTCTTTTCGTGGTGCGCTGCGTGCCGGTCCTCATTCGAGATCCTGCACGATGCGGAAACCGATGTGGTTGCTGCCCCAGAACGTCGATGATCAGGGCGCGCATATCGGGGGCTCCCATAAGCGCTTTGATCCTTCATGTCAGTGACATGCAGTGCGCCTCGAAAGTTAGAGGGATTGAGTGATTTGAATTGACCGGACCTGACGATTTGAGGAAGAAATACCCTGACCAGGCGCCGTGGCACCGGGTGCAAGCGCCGACCGTCGCCCCGTATCATGCGGACATAAACTTGCATGCTCGACTTCGCGGCCACAACTACGTGAAACCTGAATTGCATGCGGGAACGCTACACGCACGCATGCGGTACGGCGCCCGGTCAGAGAAGCCCTCCGAACGGGACGATGGCATAAACGTTGCTCTTGAACGCACGCCATCCGGAGTCGGTCGGCTCGGCATCATAACGCAACACCGTTCCGTCCTCACGGAGTGAGTACCAATCGATGTCACCGCGCGCGTCAAGTTCCAGCCGGAACGCGTTGCGCGGCAGGTTGGCCTCGAACTGCCGAACGGTCGCCGCCGCGAGCGATGGCGAGTCGACCAGCACACCCATCTCGTTGTTGATCCAGGTCGACCGCGGATCCCAATTGAAAGAGCCCACGAAGAGATAGCGACGGTCGATGGCAAAGGCCTTGGCGTGCAGGGAGGACTGGGATTGTCCGAGGCCGATCTCCTGTCGGTCGGTCCGCACCTTGTCCTCGCGCAATTCCCACAGTTCGACGCCCGCCTCCAGCATCTCCTTTCGCGACCGCGAATAGTGGCCGTGCACCGGCAGGACATCCGTCGAGTCCAGGGAATTGGTCAGAATGACGACGCGCACGTCCTTCTCGCGCAGGCCGGACAGCAGCGACACACCGGCCTGCCGCGGCACGAAATAGGCGGAGGCGACGAAGAGGTCGGACGAGGCATTCAACAGGTAGGGAAGCATCTGCGACCGCACGAACTGGCTTGAATCATCCAGCCCGGCAGCCTTCTCGGGCGGGTCGGCCACCAGTCGTGCCGGAACCCAGTCGAGCGCCAATCCGCCGCGTTCGATCTTCCTGCGCACTTCATGATCCAGGGCGTTGCCGAAGGATGTCTGCCGGGCAGCCTCGGCCAGGGCCGAAAGACGATTGCGCGCCTCCGGCAGCGACAATGTCTGCCGGCGCTCGGCGATCACGACCGGAGCGGGTACCGCGAAGCGGCTGTTCCAGTAAGTATCGAACACACGCGAGACCTCCTTGGCGACCGGCCCGGCGCCCATCAGGTCCAGATCGTCGTAATTGCTGTCCTCGCGCGCCGAGAAGTACTCCGCGCCGATGTTGCGGCCCCCGATGAGGGTCACGACATCGTCGGCGGTGATCGACTTGTTGTGCATCCGGCGATTTACGCGCTGGAACTCGAAGACCGACGCAATATTGCTGCCGACACCACGGCGAAACGGGTTGAAGAGCCGTATCTCCATGTTCGGATGCTGATCCAGGGCCGCCGTCATCGCGTCGTAGTTCGCGGTGTCGATGTCGTCGACCAGCAATCTCACCCGAACGCCACGGTCCGCCGCCATGAGCATGTGCCAGGCGAAGAGATGCCCGGCCGGATCGTCGTGCAGCAGGTAGTACTGCGCATCGATACTGCGCTCGGCACGGTCCATCATCGCCAGTCTCACGGCCAGCGCCTCCGGCCCGTCCCGCACAAGTTTCACGCCTGAACGGCCATCTCCCGGATTGCCGAGCCCGGCCACACGGCGCGCGAGAAACGTCGCGCCCGTGTCGGCACGCACCTCGGTGACAGTCTTGGTGTAGGTCTTCGGCCCCAGAGAACAGGCGGCGAGGGCAAGACACGCGAGGACCAGGCAAACCCGGTGCGCAATGGCCTGAAGCGCGTCACGCACCGGGTGCATCCGCATCTGTCGCCTGAAACCGATCAGCGGATCACGAAACTCCGTGCCGACACTCGCACGGGATCGCGAGGAATGCTGGGTGGACGCGTCGATCTGCGGGGTATGTGCACAGCCGATGCAATTTCTCGGCGATTGGAACTCGTTGAGATCGTTCATCTGTCGAAGCTGGCGTCCTTTGTTCAGAAATATGACAGGCCACGTGAAACTGCGCGAAATGCCGGTTTGAGCGGACATCTAGGGATGTTGCGCTTCGCCGTGATCCTGGGACTTGGATTGATCGGCCGTCGTCATCAGCATCTGCCGCTTGGCGAAGGGGATGCCGTTTTCGGCGAAGGCCGCGTGAACGCGGTTGTAGATTTCCTTGCGCAGCACGAACTGGCGGCCCGGCTTGGCCATGAACTTGCCGCGCACGACCATGCCGACTTCGTCGAAGTCGGCGACGCCCTGGCTCTTGAACGGTTCCAGAAAGTCCTCGGCGTATTCGGGCACCTCCATCATCTCCTGGCCGATCCTCTTGAAGATCCTCTTGATCAGGTTCGGGTCGGTCTCGAACGGCACGGTGAAGCGCAGTTTCATGATCGCCCAGTCGCGACTGAAATTGGTCAGCGTCTGGATTTCGCCATAGGGGATCGTGTGCAAGTGACCGCGGTGGTGACGCAACTGCATCGACCGCAGGGAGATCTTCTCGACATTGCCCATGATGCTGCCGATATCCACATATTCTCCGATCCGGAACGCATCGTCGATCAGGAAGAAGATGCCGGACACGACGTCTGCGACGAGTTTCTGCGCGCCGAAACCGATCGCAAGGCCAAGAACGCCGGCGCCCGCCAGCAGGGGCGTTATGTTGATGCCGAGATTCCCGATGGCGAGCAACCCGAAGATGACGATGATGGCGCCGCGGGCCATCATCAGCAGCAATGGCAGAACCGTCGATAGACGTGACCCGCCTGGGCCGCCCTGCTCCGCACCTTCGGCGCCGTCCTGATGAACGCCCGTCGTGTCTTCGGCGGCGATGAGCTTGTTGATCCAGAGCGAGACGCTCTCGAAGACGAAGTAACCGACGGCCAGCGTCAGGCAGAAGGCGAAGATGTTGTCGCCGATCCCGGCTTGATCCTCGACCATCGCGACCAGTTCGATGTCCCAGGCCTGCGCGATGGTGAAGAGAACCACCCCGGCGACGATGACCCTGCCGATCCGGATGTAGCTCCGCTTGGTCGCGTGGTAGGCGCTCGCCGCCGCCGCGCCCTCGCCCTTCAGCGGGGCGACGAGGCTGTCGACGATCGCACGGACGGCGACGTCCACCAGAGGTGCGGCCAGCAGCGCGAACATGGTGATGTAGTGCGCTCCGTGCAGCAGCCGTCCGATGTTGTTCAACCCGATCAGCGTGGACACCAGTATCCAGGTCGCGACGGCAACGGCGATGGCAAAAATGGGATAGTATTGGGCGACGAGAACATCGGCCCGCGTGCGTTCGTAACGGCCGTCGAGCATCATGCCGCGCAGAGCATCCCGCGCCACCCAGATGATGTAGATCAGATATACGTACACCAGGCTGTCCAGCCAGAAGGCAATGCCGTTCTGGCCGCCGGCCAAGCCGTTCCGCTCGTTGAAGCCGGCGATGAATATCGTCAAGCCGCCCAGCAGGATCAGGCCGACGATGTGGCGGTGCAGGAAACGCGCCCAGCGGTCCGACAGATGAACCATCCGTAGATGCGGCCGGTCGGGCGTGATGAGAAAGCGCGACAGCGCCGCCCCGAGCCTCGGGAGCCATACGAAGCACAGGATAAACGCCTCGGCGAACGGCCTCTGATGATCGGCAAGCAGGAAGCCCTCCGTGATCCGGATCGTGACGAAGAACACGAAGAGGCCAAGAAATTCCCGGACCAGGCGCCGCCAAAGAAGCTTGAGGGTCTCGATCAGCCCGCCTTCCCCGAGCGTTGCAGGCAATGGCCTGCGTTTCGTTCGGTTGCGTCGCACGAGCCATTCAGCAGCCAAGGCAAGCGCCAGGATGGCAGCCATCCGCAGAAAGAGCGATGCGATGCCGGCCACACCGCCCTGTCGCTCGAAGAAGTTGGCGACGATCTGGGATTGGCTGGCTGCCAAGGTCGGAAGAGTGGTCACAGCCCGCACCGTCGGCAACTTGAAGGCATCCCAGTACAACTCGATCCTCTCGAGCAGGGTGGGCTCAACCCGCTCGTCCAGGGCGACCTCATCGACGTTCGACTTCAGATAGTCGAGCAGAAGCGCCCGGACATCGCTGTCGGAGAGTTTGGCGACGAGTGCATCGATCGTTTCGGGTGTGGCAAGGTCGCTCGAGTTCAAGACAACCGCGCCATCGGTCGTCTCCTGCGCGGATACCGTGCCCGCAACAAGAACCAAAGCAAGGATCTTGAGCCCGCGCAGCAGCCATTCCGTCAATTTCTGTTGTCTCAATTGGATGGTTCGGCTGCCTTTATCAAAATTTTGGTCCCGCGTAGACCCTGGAGGAGGTGTTCGTCCCTGTCATTCCCGGAAACATCCACAGCGTAGTCGACCGGGAACGCCTGTGACAATCGAAACCGCAATCCACCTCCCGCCTCAACCCTGAAGTCGTCGTCACGGACCGAGCCGAACATGTATCGGCAGATCGGAATTAAGTTTCCGGGCTTTCCAGATTGGCGCCCAGACCGGGTGTGTCGCTCGTCCTGTCGTCGCCGGCGCCCGGTTCCGGAGCGGACATCACTCCTCGAGCTCCACGGGGGCCCAGCCAGCTCCCGGGTTGTATGTGTCGATGGATGCTGCCGCCTCGAGCGTGTCCTCGCCCAGATCCGCCTCGAGTATCACGCCATTTTCGGCGACCATGAAGGACCAGACGCCGGTGTCTCCGTAGGATGCCGGGAAGGCAAGGAGCGCGTGACCCGCGACCTTGTTTCCATTGACGACGTACTCGAACGCCCCGCCGGGCGCACGCGCCCCTTGCCGGTCGAGCATCTTGAAGTAATAGCCGTTGTACGGATCGGGCTCGCGCTCCTCCCCGTCGAAGGCATACCCTTCGGCGGTCGCCCGCGCGATCAGATCACCGATCGGGCTGTCGCCACCGGGCCAGAACAGCCCATCCCGGGTCCCTTCCCCGGAAATGATCGTCATCGCGAACTCCATGACCCCGTCGCCGTCATGGTCGACGGTCCTGTAGTCGCGCTGCACCTCACCGTATGCCGTGAGCAATTCGACCGTTTCGAGTTCGTTCTGACCGATCCGACGCGCCAGGATCTCGTCCTCGCCTTCTTCGACATCGAAGGACCACGTGCCGTCATCGTTTTGCGAAAGCGGAATCGGGAACGGCCACAGATCCTCTCCAAGCGCCACGTAGACGAGATCCTCGGAACGTTCGAGCGCATAGGTGTCATCGTACATATCGAGGAAATGTCGCCACAGTTCGCGGTCCCGCGGCGGCTCTCCGGTCAGGATCACCTCCCTGCCGTCTTCACCGAAGATGGCGATGATGCCCTCTTCCGATTCCGATCGAAGGTTCACAACCAGCGCATTGAGCGCATCTTCGGGTGTCGGAAAGGATTGTTGCGCCCATGCCGGGGCCGCCGCGCAAAGGAGAATTCCAAGCGCGGTCACGATTGCGGTACTCCGGATCATCCTCACCTCCTATGCCTCCCGCCACCGCGGCCGGCCTTCTGCCTGCCCCGCGCCGAGGCCTTGCGGGCCTTGGTTCCGCCGGAATGCTTCTGAAACGCCTTGTGCTGCCGCGCGCCCTGTTTCATCTTCGGCGGCTTCCTGACCGAGGCCTTGCCGATATTCGGATGAGACCGGCTGGTCGACTTTTCCCTCAGGTTCGCCTTCTTGGCCTCGCGCGCCCCGCTCGGACGCGCCTGCGGCCGGTTGACCGGCGGGCGGTTGGCCTGCGGACGATTGCCGCCGGGGCGGTTCAATTCCGGCCGGTTGGCGGCTGGTAGACGCGCCGCCCCGTCGCCGCCCGGGAGCTGGAATTGCGGTCGCGCGCCGCCGCTCGGTGTCCGGGCGGCAATCTTGTCTCGAACACTGTCCGAAGCCGATGGCTTATTGATGGGAAGCCTGGTCGCGCCGTCGGGATTGCGCTTTGCCGCGATGCGCTCGCGTGCCTGATCCTGCTTGTTCCGATCCGGCGTCCAACCGGCCAGAGCGCCCGCGCCTTCATTGCGGTTTGCCGACAATCGGTCTCTGTCGATGTTGATGTTGTCCCGGTCGATATTGAGGTTGTCCCGGTCGAGATCGAGGCGATTGCCGATGTTCACGTTGCCATCGACATCGATGTCGATATCGGGATCCCGGATGATCGGGCGTCCACCCCAGCCGCCACAATTCCGGCACCCCCAGTAGCCGTGCCAGTGGTCGTTGTCGTCGAAGATCTCGTTGATGATCGCCACGGTCGAGAAGGCGATCAGGCCGCCCACTACGGCGTCATTTACCGAGCTGTCGAAAACCTGCGCCGGCTGATAGCTGGGGATATAGACGACCTGGGGGTCCGCGGGCCGAATGACGACTTCCTGGGTCTGGTTGACATCGCCCTGAACGATTTCGACCGTCTGTTGCTCGGTATCCGCAAGCGCCCCGTTGGCGACCGCAATGTCGCGCAGGGTCTGGATCGCGTCGAGCACGTCCTCGGTCTGGGCGAGCATCGCGACACCCAGGGAGTCGGTCCACTCGATATGCTCCGCCATGTCCTTCAGAACGTCGGGGAAGGCCGTTGCCAGAACGGCGACACTCTCGTCCCAGTCCTCGGCTTCGATACCGGTCTTGAGAACTTGCGCGTCCGCGTCGGCATTGTCGGCGAGAAACCGGTCCGCCATGACGATGTCGAGCGGGACGGTCGCGGCAATGAGAACCTGGTTGAGGACGGTATCCGGATAAAGTGCGACAGGACCCACCAGTGTCTCCAGCGCCTTCTCGTCCAGGAGGTCGCCCGTGCCACCTCCGTCGGCACCCTGCTCCGCCACTGCCTGTGCGTCTGCCGGAGCATCTTCGGGGCTTGCATCTGTACCCGCCGTCTCTTGCGCTTCGACGCAAACCGCCACGAGCATCAGCGCGGCAACCATCCACAGTGCAGAATGTCTCACTGCTCTCCTCCCAATCTTCGCAGAAGCGCCGTTTCCATCTGCGTCAGTTTCGCAACAGCGGTTGTTGTTCCATGTCCGGCGTCTTCGGCTCCGGGGCGAAGCCGCCCTTGTCTTTGCGTGCCGAAATCCGCGAGCCCGGCGTTCTGCGCGGCATTCCTGCCCATCCAGTTCTCGCAGGCCTGCGGAGCCCTGTGAAGCCTGGAATTGACAAAATCATTCTGTTTCATGCCCCAGACATTCCAAAGCAGCGTCGGATTTCTGTCCGCGATGGCAAGCGCGAGCGGAGGGTTTTTTGATTGGTCGCCGATTGCGAGTGCCCGGACGGTTGTCGCGAAGCTCGGGCGGAGGCCTTTTCGACGCATGCCAATGGTTCCTCTGTCGGACAAGAAAAAACGACTTGCGCCGCAGAGTAGCCGACTCCCCTAGCCGACCACTGTCGTGAGCGGATGAGGTGGATGTATATGGACCCCGCCTGATTGCAACGGTCTGGCTGGTTCTGGTTCGGTGGCCACGATTGCTGATGTATATCCGGCTTCTTTGAGCGGCCCGATTCATCGTCGCCGCGAGCCCCGATGGATTTCCGCGTCGCTTCTTCCTCAATGGCTCCCAGGCACAGGCTTTTGCCTTGCCGGTCCACAGACCAGGTTCAAGAAGCGACGGGCCGTGCCCATTCACCATCTCCTGCCAGTTTGCTGCAATGTTCCGAGGCGTGTCTCCTTCTCTTCAGTGTTGCGGCGCCGTCTTCAGGCGAGCGGCACAGTGTGATCCGGCCGGTAGTCCTGTTCCCGTGACAGGAGCGCCCAGACGATCCTTGCGTTCTTGTTGGCGAGCGCGACAGCAACGACGTTTGGGTGCCGACGTTCCCGCATGCGGCCGATCCATTGGCTTCTCGGGTCTTCCTTGCCGCCGGCCTTGCCAAGGACGGCCCGGGCGCCATGGATCAGCAATGTCCGCAGATATCGATCGCCGCGTTTGCTGATCCCGAGGAGCCGAGCCTTGCCGCCGCTCGATTTTTGCCTGGGAACCAGCCCCAGCCAGGCCGCGAACTGCCGGCCATTCCTGAAGCAGGACGGGTCGCCGACAGCCGCGACCAGAGCCGTCGCCGTGACCGGCCCTATTCCTTCGACCTTGCCGATGCGCCGGCACATCTCGTTTGAGCGGAAGAGGTTTCGGATCCGCCGGTCGTAACCTGCGATGCGGCTGTCCAACTCAGCCAGTTCCTCGGACGTGTCGCGCAGAATGTCCCGGAACATCCGGCTCAGACCGCCATCCTCGCCATCCACAATCCGTCCCAAGGCGCGCCGCAACCGGGTGATGTCACGTGCAACGACCACGCCGTGCTCGGCCAGCAGACCGCGGACCTGGTTCACCAGCCGGGTCCGGTTCGCCACCAGACGCTGACGGATGCGGTGGAGTGCCTGGATCTCCAGCTGTTCGGTCGATTTCGGCGGCACGAAGCGCATCGATGGCCTGCCGGCGGCTTCACAGATCGCTTCCGCGTCACTGCGGTCGTTCTTGTTGGATGTCACATGTGGACTGGCAAGGCAGCGGCGCCTCTCAACCCACATGCAAGTTTTCGGTCGACCAAGCCCGCCTCACCGGCCACTCCAATCACATCCGCTGCCGCCCGAGCAGGAGCCCGCGTACAGCGCTCGGGAAGCAACCTCAAAAACCGGCGATGCGCTCGATGACCCAGAAGGCGGCGAGGCTGCCGATGCCGTAGCTCGCGGCGCGGGTCAGCTGGCGGGCATGGCGGAGCAGCTCCGGATAGAGGTATCTGGCGACGGCTCCGACACCGATCACGAGCAGGATGAACAGGATCTGGCCAATCTCGACGCCGATATTGAAAGACAGCAACGCCAGGGGAATGTCGCCCTCGGGCAGGCCGATCTCGCGCAGCGCCCCGGCGAACCCCAGATCCGTGGATCAGGCCGAAGGCAAAGGAGACGACCCAGGGAAAGCGGTCCGCCACCGGATCGCGCGCTTCGGGCGGCAGCGAGAGCTCGTAGGCGAGGAACACGATCGAGAGCGCGATCACCGCTTCGACCGGGGGCGGCGGAATGTTCAGCCATCCGAAGGACGCCGCGGCCAGCGTGATGCTGTGCGCGACGGTGAAGGCGGTGATCGCCCACAGAAGCCTGCCGCGGTCGCGGATCAGCAGCAGGAGCGCAAAGACGAACAGCAGGTGATCCACGCCTTCGAGGATATGGGTGACGCCGAGCGCGACATAGCTCGACAGGATGTCGAGAGCACCGGGATCTTCGGGCACCGTGAAGCCGGTCTCGGCCGATGTCAGGCGCTGGACCTGCGTCTCGCCCGGCTGCAGCTCGTAGCGCACGAGCGTATCGGTGCTGGTGTTCTCGAGCCCTGCGATCTCGATCCGGCCACCCTCGAGCCCGCCGGGGCAGATGGCGACCCAGCCGGTCGTCCAGGCACGACCGTCGAAGACCGGGGGCGGTGGCGTATCGAAACTGCACGCCTCCGGCAGGCGCGCCTCGATCGGCATCGGGCGGCCGCCCACGTTCGGCGCGCGCCAGGTCACGCGCCAGCGGTCCTCACCCATCGCCACCAGGTCGAGATAGCCCGGATCGAGGGCATGCGCCGAGAGGCTCGCCGGAAGCCAGCCGGCAAGCACCACAAGCACGAATCCGAGCCACCGGATCATTGGCTCAGAACCTCCTCGGCGTCAGGCAACGTGACCGCGTAGCGCGCCAGCAGTGCCTCGTTGAACCTCTCGCGCATGTCCCGCGTGCCGTTCCCCGCGCCATTCGGCCTCCACCTGGTCGCGGATCTCGGAAAGAGGCGGGAGAACGGGCTTCGTCCGCCCGGTGATCCGCACGAGATGTTGGCCATAGGCGCTCGTGACGGGGCCGTGCCAGCCGCCCTCGGGCAGTTCGGCCAATGCGTCTTGAAAGTCTTCTCCGAAGGTGCGGCCGATCACCGGCACGGGCGTCATCTGCAAGACGGGCGGCAGCAGGCTCGCGGTTCCGAGGGTCGACGGATCGGCCCCGCCTTCAAGGGCGGCAAGGATCTCCGACGCACTCCCCTCCTCGGGCAGGATGACCTGCTCGAAGGCAATCCGGGCGGGCCGGGTGAACCGATCCGGGTTCGCGTCGAGGAAGTCCTGAAGCACGTCGTCATCCGGCGTCCAGCGCCGCCGCCCCCGATTCCGCAAGGAACTGCATCTTGAGGTTGAGACGCTGGCGGATCACGGAATCCCCGCGGTCGAGACCGAGGGTGAGGGCTTCGCGGACATTGGCCTCTTCCAAGGCCCAGGTCCGCATGAGCCCCTCGAGTTCGCGCTCCGTCGGCGGGCGGTTCCAGGTCGCGGTGAACTGCTGCATGAGGCGCGAAGCTTCGGCCGGGCTCAGCGTGATCTCACCCGGCCGCGGTGCGGTGGGCTGATCGTTGAGCGCCCAGTAGCCGGCGAAGATCAGCGCGCCGAGCGCAAAGAAGTGGAGGAGCGGAGACAGGACAATCTTGCGCAAGGTCATCGGGCTTTCGAGGTTCGGGCAGCTGCGGTCCAAGCGCCGCGGCAAGGTTGCATTCTCGGGACCGTCTCACGAGGTGACGGCGGGCAAGGCGGCGGCCATGACGCCGATCGCGGCGACCCAGGATCCGGCGACCGCGCCGGCGACGCGGCCAAGGCGGGATTGTAGCAGGTCGAGGCCCCCCCAGGCCAGCAGGACGAGCAGGGCAATTCCCAGAATGGAGCCACCAGCCGACAGCATCACCGCGCGCACGCCATCCGGCGTATCGCCCGCAATGCCGGCGAAAGCGGCAAGCGCTCCGGCCAGAAGAACCAGCGCAGCGACCGGTATCCTCGGTCCGAGCAGGGACAGCAGCCCGACCCCGGCCACGACGAGACCGACAAGCGGAACCCCAGGCGGCGGCACGGGCCTAGCTGCGTGGACGAGGATGGCGAGCGCCCCGGCGACAACTGCAGCAGCATAGGCGACACGGACACTCGAGCGTGGCTGGCTCGCCAACAGAACGGCCAGCGCCACGAGGATCAGCCCCTGCACGGGATCGACGAGCGGGTGAAGCAGCCCGCCATAGAACGGGCCGAGGTCTCCGAACGCCTCGTGCGCATGTGCCCCGGCGGGAAAGAGCGAAGCCGAGACAGCGGCTCCGTTCCGTTTGTGGTTCATAGCGCCCCGGTCAGAAATCCGACGCCAGCCGCGGCAATCACGCCACCTGCCGCACGCACCGCAATGGTGCCCGCGGCCGACCGGGTGAGCAGTCCGAAGGCGATCCCGCAGAGATGCAGGAGCCCCGTCCCGATCACGAAGCCGGCGGCATAGGCCAGCGGGCTGATCGCGCCCGGCATTTCGGTGCCATGGGCATGGCCGTGGAAGACCGCAAAAAAGGCCACCACTATGGCGGCGACGGTCAGCGGCGGGCGGGCGGCAAACGCCACCGCGAGGCCGATGACGAGCGCCGAGGCGGCGATCCCCGTCTCGATCCCGGGCAGCGGCACGCCGGCGGCGCCCAAAGCCCCGCCCAGCGCCATGACCAGGGGAAACGTCACCGGGAGCAGCCACACCGCCGGCTTGCCGAGGAAGGCGCCCCAGAGGCCGACCGCGATCATGGCCGCCACGTGGTCCCAGCCGAGGATCGGGTGCAGGAACCCGGTGACAAAGCCCCCACCGGCGGCATCGCCGGTGTGGGCAAGCGCAGGTGACGCAGACATCGCAACAAGGGTCGCGATGGCAGCCAGCAATCCGTCGGAAGTCTTCATGAATGATCTCTCTTCAGTTTTCCGGCGCATACCAGATCGGCGAGGTATAGGCGCGCTCCTGCAGCGTCATCGGCACCTCGGGGGCGAAGTCGGCCTCCTCGAAGTAGGCGGCGTCGTAGGCGGTCCAGCGCGGCGTCGGAATCTCGATGACGCGGGCGTAGTAGAACGCCTTGAGCGCCGGGTCGAAGTCCGGGTCCTGCCAGACGGTGATCAGCTCGGGCGCGCCGATGGTGTTGGTCCAGGTCGGCTCCGACAGGTCCACCGTGTCGCCAACGGCGGGCACCTTGCCGTCCTCGCCGGGCTCGCGGTCGCCGGACCAGGCGACGTCGTAGATCTGCTCCTGCATCTCGCCCGCGGCGTCGACCCAGCCCTTGATGATCTGGATGCGGTCGAGGTTGCCCGAGAGCGGGTCCTTGAGCGCGGCGACGAGGAAGCTCGGCGCCTCCGCGCCCTCGGGTGCGGGGTGCAGGTCGCCGCCCATCGGCACGCCCTTGCCGTAGCCGATGGCGCCGGGGTTCCGGCCCTGCGCGTCCTCGGCCACGAAGTCCCAGCCGCCGAAGAAACGGACCGCGATGCGCGGGCCGGTGGTGCCGTAGACCTCCTTGCGCTTCATCGCGTCCCAGATCGCGGCGCGGGTGTTCTCGGTCGCCCAGACGGCGGTCAGGCCCGAGGCGCCGAGCTGCCAGTCCTTGATCGTGCGGCCCTCGAAGTCGAAGGCGTTGGCGGTGGACCGCTCCGGGCTCGGGCTCGCTGGCCGGGAACTTGCCGAAGAAGTTGTTCTCCTCGGCCGAGGAGATGCCGGTATGGTCGTCGGTCGAGCCGACGAGGCCGAACTTGAACGGGTTGGTGCCGTAACTCGTCCTCCAGCGCCAAGCCGCGCTTGAGCGCCTCGCGGGCGTACTCGTACTCGATCATGCCCGGTTCCTTGGGCACGACGTTGAGGTTGCCCTTGTCCCAGATCTCGAAGTCGGCGAACTCGTCGGCGGGCGCGAGGCTCGGGTGCTGCTCCGAGGTGCCCTTGCTCTGGGTGACCTCGTAGAGCGGCTCCCACCGCTGGCGCGCTTCTCGCCCATTCGGCGTCGATCGGCTGGCCGTCCGGCGTCTCGGTCGCGAACATCAGGCCGTTCGACAGGTTGCCGTTGTGCGGGATCGCCAGCACCCGGCCGCCGGTCTCCTCCTCGTACATCGCCATCCAGTCCCAGAGCTCGTTCGGGATCTCGGTGTCGAAGGTGGTCAGCGGCCGCACCCGGTCGGCCTCGGCCTTGTCGCCGCGGTAGATGACGTTGCGGTGCAGGTTGTTGCCGCCGCCGTAGTTCGACGTCCACTCGTAGCCGATGATCGCCGAGAAGGTGCCGGGCTCGTTATGGCCCTCGACGATCTCGGTCATCTTGCGCCACATGTCGAGCTGCGTGTCCTTGTCGGTCATCGCTTCGGGCAGCTGCCCTTGCCCTGCGGCGTGATGATCTCCATCATCACCGCGCTCGCCGCCGCGCCGCCGGCGTTCATGCCCTGGTTCCATTCCTTGAGCACGGGGTCGGCCATCAGCGCGGGATCGCCGTCCAGCACGCCGCTCATCACGCCCAGCGCGTCGGAATGGTCGGCGACCACCATCCAGTCATAGGGCCGCGACAGCCGCACCTTCTGGCCGGTGCTCGAAGTGATCTCGGCGCCCTTGGCGTATTGCAGCGCCTCGTCGGGGCCGACCCGCGTGCCGCCGGCGATGGCATCCGCCGACCAGGAGGTGTGCAGGTGCTGCTCGCCCCAGAGCGGGCGCATCGGGTAGTTCCGGCCGGCATAGGGCGAGTAGCCCGGCTGGTCGAAGAACTGCGCGGTCCGGGCCGGATCGATCGTCCCGGCATCGGTGGTGACTTGCGCCGCGGATAGAGCCGGCAGCAGCATCACGATGCCTGCGAGGCTACAGAGTGTCTTTGTCACTGAATTCTCCCCTGTGATTTTGTCGTTGGGGCAGCTTAGCCTTAAACAGCCGGATTGAACCGTTTGGCAAGGTGCGGGCGCTGTCCCCGGATCGATATGGCCAGATCCTCCTGTTAGATCCGATCCAAATTAGAGTGGCGTCGTAGGTCGACCA
Source organism: uncultured Alphaproteobacteria bacterium (assembly GCA_963721175.1). Classification (GTDB taxonomy): domain Bacteria; phylum Pseudomonadota; class Alphaproteobacteria; order Rhodobacterales; family Rhodobacteraceae; genus Aliishimia. Next base: position 154,468 of record CAVRIG010000014.1, read on the forward strand.
GCAGGGCGCCGTCATCTGCACAACGCGCGCTCCCCGCCGCACTCGTTACCAGTCTTCGGCCACACTCGCGTTACTTGTCTTGAGACCGGCCTTACGCTACGTAACCAAGCGAAGTCTGGTTTGCGCTCAGTCAAACTTCTGGCGCGTGGTTTCCAGAGAAGGCTAGCCGGCTCCCCTGCCTAACACTGTCGTGAGCGGACAATTTGGACAACATTTCCCGGGCCAAATCATGACCATCGTCGCAGCGCGCAATGCCTTGTCCTCAATCGGCTGGCTTGCGGAAACCAGCGAGAAGTTTTCGGCGGCGCTTCTCGCGAAGAGCACCTTCCAGCAGGTCGCGCGCGGCGATACCGTATATTTGAGCGGTGACCCCAGCGACGGGCTGTACGGCGTCGTCAGCGGTTGCTTCGCATACGAAGTGGCCCCGAACGAAATCGGCCCGCATTCGATCCACTTCCTGCGCGGCGGCTTCTGGTTCGGCGAGGCGGAGATCTTCGACGGACGGGAGAACATCGGAACGGTGATCGCGACACGCGCCAGCAGCTATCTGCACGTTCCGCGATGGGCGATTGTCGAACTGGCCAAGCAGGACACAGACACCTGGCGCTGGATCGGGCAGCTGGGTGGGCAGCATCTGGAATTGGCCATAGGAGCCATCGACGATTCGCTCCGGCGGAAACCCGGGGAACGTCTCGTCGCGGTCCTGCTGCGGCTCGGAGGTGTGCGCCACCGGGATCTGCCATGGGAGCCACAGCCCGAGATCGACATCGCCCAGTCCGACCTTGCGCTCATGGCGACGCTGGCGCGATCCTCCGTCGTCTCGCATCTGGACCGATTGGAGGCCGCGGGACTGATCAGTCGCTCCTACGCTTGCATCAAGTTGCTGGACCCGGAACGCCTGAGGGGCAGCCTGAGCGGCGGTGAACTACCTCCGGTGGTCGACGGGGCGGTAAAAAGTTCGCGTCTGGGCGTGATGTAGCGCGGAATTCGAAATCGCGCTGCATCTTCAGTCCGAGATCGATGAACATGAAGCACGATATTCTGAGCGGCGTGCCCAAGCCGATCTTCTCAAAGATGATTGGCTCCATCCTCCGGGACGTCCCGGCAAGACAGACGCCTGCGCCACCCGGCAGATGAACCTCCACGCACAATCCTGCCGACCGGGTTGCAGTTGAACCGGCCCCTGTTTCGGCTACACTCAATAGTGACTACAGTTAATGTTACAGTGTGGTGGTTCGGGGTTATGCCTGAACACACGCCTCCATCCGAGATTGCGATGATCGGAGATGAAGGCCGCAGTCAATGGAGGCGAAACGTGAAAGTCCTGGTCCTGGGTACCGCAATCGTGTTTTTGGCCGGAGCCGCATCCGCGTGCCCCTGGGCCTCGAAACACTACCGTGCGACGGTACAGCCGTCGCTCGATTTCCAATTCACATTCGACGAGACATGCGCGACCGTCGTGGCGCAGAAATCCGGCAAGAAGGCGGAAGTCGTTCAAACCACTGTCATCGATCGAAGCAAAGCCGATCAAGGGTGGTACTTCGAATATGACCTGTTCGAGTTCTTGTTCAGAACGAATGGGGAAAGAGCGGATGCCCGGCAGGGTGGCACACGGCGACCGATGCGGCTTCGAGAAGTCGAGCCCTGATGAAATTTCGATGCCGCTCTCGTGCAGTAGATCCTCTTCATCTCCGATGAGCCTCCCAGCGGACTTACTACCGCTGGCGCAAGCAGTATGGCGGGGTGGGGGCCGACCACCCGCAGGAACTCAAGCGGCTTCAGAAAGAGAATGACCGGCTCAGGAATGCGGTATCTGTCCTGATGCTGGACAAGCTTGTCCGGAGCGAGGCCGCTCGGGAAAACTTGCTGGGAGACTACTGAGCCCCGCCCGTCGTCGGTTCCGCATCAATCATGAGCGCAGCAAGATGAAGGTGTCAGAGCGTCGTGTCTGGCAGGTTCCGCGGCGTCATCGTTCAACCCGCCCACACCGGATTAACAGGCAGCTTCCGTAATGGGCGGTCTTTGGTCAAGTCCCCTTGCGTTCCGCGTCGCCGGTTTCATGCTTCCGTTCGTGGTCGGCGCGCGGCCGCCACATCATGCCATCAGGTGAACCCCGAGCGCCTATCTGAAGAGCGTGCTGCACGTCCGAGAACGTGTCGCGAGCAGCCTGGCGGCGTCATCGGAGTTCGCGTCCCGGCGACGGGACCTTGGAGAGCCGGCCGTCCTGTGCCGGCTCGAACTCGAAACGATCGTTTAAAGCGTTTCGACGTTAACCGAGACATATCCGGCGCCGTGAAGTAGTTCCAGCACTCCTGCGTGTCGTAGAGATCACAGATCGCACCGATGGCGTCGAACACCTGGGTGAATGTTCGTGCGCCGATCTTTCGGAGATGAGCTTTGAGCTTGGAGAAGGCCTGTTCGATTGGGTTCAGGTCGGGCGAGTAGGGTGGCAGGTAGAGGAACCAGCATCCGTGGTCCGGAGTGCGCAGGCGGCCTCGACGTTTCGGTGAGTGGCCAAGTTGTCGAGAACGACGACGGTGCCGGGCTCGATCTCGGGCACCAGCACCTTGCGGACGTAGGTGGCAAAGGCCGGGCCGTCGATCGCCCGCTTGATCACCCAGGGCGCGATCAGCGCGTCCGCCGTGAGCCCGGCGATCAGGGTCTGCGTGCCCCAGCTGCCGAACGGGGCATCCATGGTCAGGCGCTTACCGCGCGGGGCTCGCCCGCGGAGGCGCGTGAGGTTCGTCTTCACGGCGGTTTCGTCGAGGAACACCACCCGCTCGGGCCGAGCGGCGATGGCGGGGAGACGATGCTCATCGAGTCGGCACGCTGTCGCCTTACCCTTGCGCGGCGGCGTTCGGTGGCGACCAGCGACTTTTTTTGTACGTGAAGCCGAGCCGGGTCAGCAGCTTGGCGATGGACGAGTGGTGGACCTGCACCCCTCCGCCTCGGCAAGCGCGTCGCGCAACTCGAAGAGCGTGATGTCGGGGTCCTGCGCGACCAACTCCTCGATGAAGGCCCGGTGCGGCGCCAACTTGCCCGACCCGGGCGGGCGACCCTGAACCGCCGGATCGGCATGTCCCCTCGTCCTGATCTGACGCGCCCATCGGGCGCCGGTAGCGGGCGAAACTTTCAGTCGCGCCGCAGCGGCACGCCCGCTGAACCCTTCCTCGATGTACGTCCGAAACCGCGATCGAAGCGCTGACGGCAAAGTGTTCACATGATCCGACCTCCTGAACAGGATGAATCACACCGCGTCCCTCATGGGAATCCCCACATATTCAAGTTTCGGCCGAAAGGCTTTAGGCGGTTCGAACATCCTCCTTGCCGAAGCGGAATGTCGTGCCGTCGACCCACATGCGATGGAGGACGGTGGCCAGCTTCCGCGCGACCGCGACAATCGCCCGGCTACGCCCACGCCGCTGGGCGACCCGCAGCCCCCATGCTCGAAGCCGCGAAAAGCGCTGCGTCCGGGTCAGCATCGCCTGCGCAGCCTCGTAGAGCATCGAGCGGACCATTCCGTCTCCGCACTTGGTGATCCCGCCGGTGACGTCCATCTCGCCGGACTGGTGCTTCTTCGGCGTCAGGCCAAAATGCGCTCCGACTCGTTTCGATGAACGGAAGCGGCCGGGGTCGTCCACCGCCGATGTAAAGGTGAGCGCCGTCAGAGGACCGACGAGAGCCATGTAGCGCCATGGTCCGAGCGACAGGCGAAGCACCGTCATCAGCCGGCGGCAGGTCGCTTCATCCCGGGCAAGATCGCGTGCCCTCTTGTCGAGCGCCGTCATCTCCGCCCGCAGCGCGTCGCGTGCCCGCAGCATCGCCTCCGCCACCTGCTCGAGCATCGGATTGCCGCTGGCGAGTTCCTGCACGCGCTCGGCAAAGCGGCCTTTGCTGATCTTGCCAATCCTGAGCCCGAAGCCCCTGATACGAACTCCGTTAGATCAGTTCGCGGCGACGAGATTGGGCCACCAATGGAAGCCAGCTTGGCTGCGGACGAGATCTCGGTCATTGCCGAGCGCGATGCAGCGTTCGGCGACGACGGCATCGAGTTCGGCCAGGGTGTCGAAGTGGCGGTTGACGATCGGCTCGTCGACATGGATCCAGAGCGTCTCGGCCGGCTGAAGCTCGGGGCTGTAGGGTGGCAGGAGAACGAGGCGGATGCCCTCGGGCACGGCGAGCGGCGGCGTGCCAGCCGGCGCCATCGAGCACGAGGATGATGATCCGGTCGGGCCCTGCACTGGCCTCGCGGGCGAAGAGGGCCAGGGTGTTCTCGAACAGCGCCTTTTCGACACCGGTCGCGAGATACCAGAAGCTCTCGCCGGTCATCGGCGAGACGAAGGCGGTGACGTAGAGCCATTCGAAGCGGTGGTGGCCGCGAGCGACCGGCCGCTGGCCGCGCGGCGCCCAGACCTGCCGCAGGATCGGCTTCAGCCGATCTGGTGTTCGTCGGTGGCGAAGACCTCGATTATCGCGCCGGGATGGCGCTCCGCCTCCTCGGTGACGGCTTCGGCGAGGTTTTTTTAAACGCCTCCTGTTCCTCTGGCGTCGCCGCCCGCGCATGTTGCGGCCGCGGGCGCTGGATCGTCCAGCCGATGGCGCGCAGCGCCTCCCAGCCGCGCTGCTCGGCGACCGCGGCCAGCCCGAGCTCGGCTGCGATCACCGTCGCGACTTTCTTCGCCGTCCACACCCCGCCGTCGTCGGGCGGGGTCTTCACCCGCTCGCGCAGCATCGCAAGGATCTCCGGCGTCAGGATCTTCGGCTTGGCACCGTTGCCCCGGCGCCGGTCGCCGAGGCTCGACGGCCCGAAGCGGTTGTAGCGCACCACAAGTTCCTCGACCGAGCGCCGCACGAAGCGGGTCAGTCGCGCCACCTCGGCGCAACTCCGCCCCTCCGCCAGCAGCCAGATCACCTGGTAGCGCCGTGCCAGCGTCACATCCTTGCTCTCCCGCCAGCCCGCCTGGAGTTCGGTGACGCCGAGATGATCCGCAACCTGCACCATGCCTGCCCCCTCTTGTTGCTGGGCAGGAGATTAGCGCTTTCGAGTTCCTCTGCGAATCCTTGCTGCAACGAGTCAATCAGCCGGAGTCCGGAGAGCACGCCGCGGAGCCCGAGCTCGATGTCGAGCATCTTCTTCTGGAGCAGCTTGCGAGCTGTCAGCAGCGCCCGCACCTCCTGGGCGGAGGCGGACTTGCAGTGCACCGGCCGGAACCACCCCATTCGCAAGAGCTGCGCGATCCCGCGCGCGTCGCGCCGGTCGGTCTTGATCGGCATCGCCGAAAGCGCCGCCTTCACCTGCCGGGTTTCCATGAGAACCACTTCTACACCTGCTTCCGCCAGACCGGCATGAAGCCACTGCGACAGCGGCCCCGCCTCCATGCCGACGAGCGTGACCGGATGGTCCAGGCGCTCCAAAAAGCGCAGAAGCGCCTCCGGGTCGCTCGCAACCTTCGTCTCACGCACGATCTGGCCCGTGCGATTCATCAGGCAGACGCTCGACTGCTCGAGCGACACGTCGATGCCGACATAATGTTCCATGACTGTCTCCCCTTGTTGACTTGGGGCCGCGTTCCGCACACCCGATTTGCACTTTCACTCTGGGGGACAGACACCAACATCGCCAGCGGGGGCCGACCGCCCATTATGGCATCTGAAAAAGGCCGGCCTCGACGCGGTTTCGAGAACATGATTCACTTCTGGCACGGCAGCGGCAGTGAGGGTGACGATGCGCGGGACGGACGAAGCGAGCGGATCGCTGTTCAGCTATGTGGACCTTGATGAGCGGGTCCCAGCGGGTCATCCACTTCGCAAGATCCGGCAGATCGTGAACGACGCGCTGGCGAGCCTCGATGCCGAGTTCGGTGCGCTCTACACCGACTTCGGCCGCCCCTCCATTGCGCCGGAGCGCCTGATCCGGGCGAGCCTTCTCCAGATCCTGTTCTCGATCCGCTCGGAGCGGCAGCTGATGGAGCAGATGGACTACAACCTGCTGTTCCGGTGGTTCGTCGGGCTCGGGATCGACGACCCGGTCTGGGTCCCCACGGTGTTCAGCAAGAACCGCGACCGGCTGCTGACCACGGACATGTCGCGCAAGGTCATGGCCGCGATCCTGGCGCACCCTTCGGTCAAGCCGCTGCTGTCGGACGAGCACTTCTCGGTGGATGGCACCCTGGTCAAGGCGTGGGCCTCCATGAAGAGTTTCCAGCCGAAGGACGGCGCACCGCCGGATCGCGACGACGATCCAGGCGATCCGCCACCGCCAACTCAGGAGACCGTCGCAGACACCAACCAGCAGCCCCAGCAGACCGAGAGACAGCCCATGCCCGACACACCCCGCCAGCCCCGCAACGCCGAAGTGAACTTCCGGGGCGAGAAGCGCTCGAACGCCACCCATGCCTCGGTAACAGACCCGGATGCCCGGTTTTACAAGAAGGCACCGGGTGCTGCGGCGACGCTGTGCTTCATGGGCCATACGCTGATGGAGAACCGCAACGGGCTGGTCGTGCAGGCAGAGCTGACCCACGCCGATGGGCATGGCGAGTGCTCTACGGGGCTGCGCAGGCGATGCTGACCCGGACGCAGCGCTTTTCGCGGCTTCGAGCATGGGGGCTGCGGGTCGCCCAGCGGCGTGGGCGTAACCGGGCGATTGTCGCGGTCGCGCGGAAGCTGGCCACCGTCCTCCATCGCATGTGGGTCGACGGCACGACATTCCGCTTCGGCAAGGAGGATGTTCGAACCGCCTAAAACGATCGTTTCGAGTTCGAGCCGGCACAGGACGGCCGGCTCTCCAAGGTCCCGTCGCCGGGACGCGAACTCCGATGACGCCGCCAGGCTGCTCGTGACACGTTCTCGGACGTGCAGCACGCTCTTCAGATAGGCGCTCGGGGTTCACCTGATGGCATGATGTGGCGGCCGCGCGCCGACCACGAACGGAAGCATGAAACCGGCGACGCGGAACGCAAGGGGACTTGACCAAAGACCGCCCATTACGGAAGCGGCCTGCTAAAGGTCACCGGCCGCAAGGCCCTGCGTATGAAGAGCGCCTGGTCGCCGACATGCTCGCGGACCAGCGTATTGGGGGCCTGCTCTTGGTGCTCGGCGGTGGATTTTCCTGCCTGATCGTCGCCGTCTTCTTATTCCATCGGCTCCTGGAGCCGAGGTATGATGGGTAGCTGCCGTTCCGAAAGGCTCGCCTCGACGGGGATCAGGCCTGGAATCCGGAGATCACCGATCCGAGGTTCGCTCCGAGGGTTTCGGAGAGATAGCCACCTTCCTGCACGAACAGTACTGGCGGTCCGGCGTTGGCCAGCCGTTCGCCGATCCGCCGGAACCCGTCTTGCGTCACGGCCAGGCCCTTGAACGGATCGTCGATCGAGGCGTCGAGGCCGAGCGCAATGACGAGAACATCCGAGCCGAACGCCGCGACGCGGGAGAGGGCGATTTCGAGCGTCTCCATATACGCGTCGTCTCCCGTGCCGCGCGGAAGCGGCAGGTTGAGGTTGCAGCCCAGCCCGTCGCCCTCGCCGCGTTCATGGGCATGGCCCCAGAAGAAAGGATAGAACCGCGCGGGATCGGCATGGATCGAGACGGTGAGCACGTTGCTGCGCCGGTAGAAGATGCCTTGCGTCCCGTTGCCGTGGTGCACGTCGACGTCGAGAATTGCGGGCCTGAAGCCGGCGGCGCGCAGTCGCTCGGCGGCGATGGCGGAATTGTTCAGAAAGCAGAACCCGCCCGCGAGATCCCCGTAGGCATGGTGGCCGGGCGGCCGGCAGAGCGCGTAGACACCGGACTCCCCCCTTGCCACGAGATCGGCCGCGGCGATCGCCGTCTGCGCCGACCAGTAGGCAGATTCCCACGTATGCTCGGAGATGGGGCAGGCCGTATCGGCCTGGTGATAACCGGCCTGTCCGACGGCGGATCTCGGGTAGCTGTCGGTCCGGTTCGCGGGGTGGATGTTGGGAATCACTTCGGGTCCAGCGCCCTCCATCCGGAGCCACCGCCCGTGGATCGTCCTCAGGAAATCGAGGTATTCGGCGCTGTGCACGGCCGCGATGGGGCCGAGTCCGGCATCCTCCGGCGCCTCGAAGGCGCAACTGGCGGCTTCTGCGGCGGACTTGAGCACCTCGATCCGCGCCGGTTGTTCGGGGCTGGGCGACACGACGCCGTTCGCCATGAAGTGCTGCGGGTCGTGCTTCCATTGCCGTTCGTCAAAAACAGCTTTCATGTCATCCTCCGTAACCGTTGGAATTCCTGTCCCGTCAGGACCATTACCGTCTCGCCGCCGACCGGCTGGAAGTCCAGCCTTCGATAGAAGTCCCGGGCGGTGGTGTTGTGATCGTGGACCGACAGCCGCATGAACCCGGCATTCCAGAGAGATTCCGCGTTCTCCGCCGCGGCGCGGAGAAGCACGAGGCCGAGCCTCCTGCCGCGCGCGGCCTCGTCGACCCAGATGTCGGAGACGAAGACGCCCGCGCCACCACGCACCGTGGAAAAGATCGGGGCGTAGAGCACGACACCCGCGACGCCGTCGGGCCCTTCGGCCAAAAGCGCCCGGGCCGAGGACGGCGTGCCGAAGAGCGCCTTGCCGATTTCGCGCGGGCCGGCGCGATGGGGATCGCCGACCTCCCGCGACAGCGCCGCGAGGGCTGCGTCGAGCGCTGCGAGGTCATCTTCCGTCGGTGGTCTGATGTCGAAGCTGTCCATGGCTCAGATCGCGGTCCTGTCCGCTCCCTTGAGGCCCAGCATCTCGCGGGCCTCGGCGGGAGTGGCCGTCTCGCGGCCCAGATCCTCCACGATGCGCCTGATCTTGGCGACCTGATCGGCGTTCCGCTCGGCGAGCGTGCCCTTCGCGATCATCAGGCTGTCCTCGAGGCCGACACGCACATGCCCACCCATCGCCGCGGCCATCGTCGTCAGCGGGATCTGGTGGCGGCCGGCGGCGAGGACCGAGAACGTGTAGTCGTCCCCGAAAAGCTTGTCGGCCATGCGCTTCATGTGCATCAGGTTCTCCGGATCGGCGCCGATGCCGCCGAGCACGCCCAGCACGAACTGGATGAAGAACGGCGCCTCGATCAGGCCCCGGTCGGCGAAGTGGCGCAGCATGTAGAGATGGCCCACATCGTAGCATTCGAACTCGAACCGCGCCCCGCGCTCGTGTCCGAGCTCAATCAGGATCCGCTCGATGTCGCGCGGCGTGTTCTTGAACACCAGATCGTCCGAATTCTCGAGAAACGGCTTCTCCCACTCGAATTTCCACTCGGTGATGCGCGCGGCGGCCGGATACATGGCGAAGTTCATGCTGCCCATGTTGAGCGAGCACATCTCGGGCTCCGCCGCCTTGGGCGCGGCCAGCCGCTCCTCCAGCGCCATGATCGCGCTGCCCCCGGTGGTGATGTTCAGCACCGCGTCCGAGGCCTGCTTGATCCGCGGCAGGAACGCCATGAAGTGCTCGGGCGCGGCGGAGGGCCGCCCGTCCACGGGGTCGCGGGCGTGAAGGTGCAGGATCGCGGCCCCCGCTTCCGCCGCGTCGACGGACTGGCGGGTGATCTCCTCGGCCGTCACCGGGAGGTGGGGCGACATCGACGGTGTGTGGATCGAGCCGGTGACGGCGCAGGTGATGATGATCTTCGACATGGGCCCCTCCTTCAGGCAGTTTCGGCCAGCACCGGCGCGATCTCCTCGGCGTATTGCGCAAGGGTCGCGTCGAGGTGTCCCATGATCTCGTCGATCTGCGCCTCGGTCACGATCAGCGGCGGGCAGACGAGGAAATGATCGCCCTCCAGCCCTCCGCGCGTGCGGCGGGAATAGATGATGAGCCCGCGCTCGTAGGCGATTTCGACGAGGCGCGCGTGCGCGTTGAGTTCCTTGGGGAGCGGCTCCATCGTCGCCCGGTCGGCGACGAGTTCGAAGGCGAGCAGCAGGCCCTTGCCGCGCACGTCGCCGATGAAGGGATAGCGCGTCCATCAGGTCTTCCAGACCGCGCCTTCAGCAGCGTCGCCCATGCGGGCCGCGTTGCCGACCAGGCCCTGCCGGTCGATCTCTTCGAGCACCGCGAGACCCGCCGCACAGGCGAGCGGATTGCCGGCATAGGTGAAGCCGTGCAGGAAGCCGCCGGCGTCCAGCACCGCCTCGACGATATCGGATCGCGCGACCATGGCGCCGAGCGGCGCATAGCCCGCGCCGAAACCCTTGGAGAGCGCCACGATGTCGGGCACGACGCCCCAATGCTCGGCGGCGACGAACTTGCCGGTGCGGCCCGCGCCCGATCATGACCTCGTCGTAGATCAGCAGGATGCCGAATTCGTCGCAGATCTCGCGGATGCGGGCATAGTAGCTGTCGGGCGCCACCAGCGCGCCGGTCGAGGCGCCGCCGACCGGCTCGATGATGAAGGCGAGCACGGTCTCGGGGCCCTGCCGCGAGGATCTCCTCGCGCAGCATGTCGGCATATTTCAGACCCCGCGTCCGGCGTCGTCGAGGTTGTCGCGGTCGAGATAGCAGGTCGGCGCGGGGATCTTCGGCATCTCGCGCATCATCGGCTCGAAGGGCGCGGTCAGCGGGTCGTAGCCGGTGATCGCCAGCGCGCCCAGGGTGCAGCCATGGTAGGAGGGATAGCGCGAGATGATCTTCCAGCGGCTGTCCCGTCGCCCTTCGCCACCGCGTATTGCCGCGCGAGCTTCATGGCGCTTTCCACCGCCTCCGACCCGCCCGAGACGAAGAACACCCGGTCGAGCCCTTCGGGCATCAGTGCCGCGCCGTCTCCGCGGCGAGGTCTTCGGACGGCTCGGTCTGGAAATGCAGCCGATAGCCGAAGGTGGACTTGTCCATCTGCCGGCGCATCGCCGTCCAGCACGCGCGGGTTGGAATGGCCGATATTGGACACCATCGCGCCGGAGGAGCCGTCGATGTAGCGCTTGCCGGTCACGTCGTAGATATAGATCCCCTCGCCGCGGTCGAGCAACGGGCGCGGCTGGCGCGACTGGTAGAAGAGATGGGATTTCGTCGCGGTGGTCATCGGTCAGCCTGGCTGTTGTCGCCTTCGAGATGCTTGCGCAGGAAAGTGCGGGTGCGCTCGCTTTGCGGGTTCTGGAAGATCACGTCCGGCGGGCCTTCCTCGACCACCACGCCCTTGTCCATGAACAGCACGCGGTCGCAGACGCTTGCGGCGAAGTCCATCTCGTGGGTGACGATGATCATGGTCATGTGCTCCTCGGCGAGCTTCTTCATGACCAGGTTCACCTCCTCGACCAGTTCGGGATCGAGCGCCGAGGTGGCCTCGTCGAACAGCATCACCTTGGGCTTCATGGCCAGCGCCCGGGCGATGGCGACGCGCTGCTTCTGGCCGCCCGAGAGCTGCGAGGGGTAGTCGTCGATCTTCTCCGAGCAGCCCGACCTTGGCGAGCTGCTCCTCGGCCAGCTTGTTGGCCTCGTCGTCGGTCATCCCCTTGAGCAGTTTCGGGCGCCAGCGTGATGTTCTCGCGCACGTTCAGATGCGGGAACAGGTTGAAGTGCTGGAACACCATGCCGATGTCCTGGCGCACCTGGTTGATGTGCTTCTCGTACTGGCGGTGCGGCAGCTTCTTGTTGACCTGCACGCCCTCCAGCCAGACCTCGCCGCGCGGTCAGCGGATCGAGATCGTTGATCGCGCGCAGCAGCGTCGACTTGCCCGAGCCGGACGGGCCGATGATGGCGACGATCTGGCCGCGCTCGCACCTTGAGGTTGATGTCCTTGAGCACCTCGAGAGCGCCGTAGCTCTTCTCGGCGTGGCGGATGTCGACGAAGGGTCTGGTCTCGGTCATGGCGGTCCTCTCCGGCGTCAGCGCGTAGCGCGCGATGCGGCGCTCGATGCGGCGCAGCACGGCCTCCATGCCGAGGTTGATGACGTAGTAGAGAGCGGCGGCGGCCACGTAGAACTCGAAGGGCCGGTAGGTGCGGCCGATCGCCTGCTGCGCCGACAGCGTCAGCTCGGCGACGCCGATCACCGAGACCAGCGCGGAATCCTTCAGGAGCGCGATCATGTTGTTGCCGATGGGCGGGATCACGTCGCGCACCGCCTGCGGGATCACGACCTTGCGCAGCGCCTGGCCGCGGCTGCAGGCCGAGCGTGCGCGCGGCCTCCATCTGGCCCTTGTCGACGGCGAGGATCGCGGTCTGGATCAGTTCGGAATTGTAGACCGCGAAATGCAGGCCGAGCCCGATGACGCCCGCGACGAAGGCCGGCAGGTCGATGCCGATCTGGACCAGGCCGAAATAGATCAGGAAGAGCTGCAGCAGCAGCGGCGTGCCCATGAACAGCCACTCGAACAGCGCGGAACGGCAGACGGACGATCCAGGGCGCGTAGAGCGCGATGACGGCGAAGAAGATGCCGCCGAAAAAGCTCAGCAGCGCCGCGGCGACGGTGATGGCGATGGTCCAGACCACGCCCAGCAGGATGATGTCGAGGAACTGGCGGGACGACGGTGAAATCAAGACCCATGGCCGAGCTCCTTCCGTCGATCGCTCAGACGATCCTGCGCCTTGCGGTCGAGCCAGGCGATGCCCTGGCCGGTCACGTAGATGATGATCATGTAGAGAATGCCCGCGAGCAGGAACATCTCGAACGGCTTGTAGGTCGAGCCGATGAAGCGCTGCGCGGTGTAGGTCAGCTCGACCACCGAGATCGCGGCGACGAGCGCCGTGCCCTTGATCAGCGCGTTGATGTTGACCCCGAGCGGCCGGATCATCAGGCGCGCGGCCTGCGGCAGCGACGACCTTGCGCATGGTCTGCGCACCGGCTGAGGCCCAGCGTGCGCGCCGCCTCGGTCTGGCCCTCGGTCGACCGAGATGATCGCGCCGCGGATCGTCTCGGTCATGTAGGCGCCGATATTGACGCCAAGCCCGATCACGCCGGCCTGGAAGGCGTCGAGCTGGATGCCGATCTGCGGGCCGCCGAAATAGAGGATGAAGAGCTGGATCAGCGCCGGCGTGCCGCGGAACACGCTGACATAGGCGGCGCCGATCAAGCGGACGACGCCGAGGCGCGACAGGCGCGCCGCCGCGCCCAGCGATGCCGCAGGCGAGGCCGAGCAGCGCCGTCAGCACCGAAAGCTCGACCGTGACCCAGGCCGCCTTCAGGAAGAACGGATAGACCCTCCAGCATGAGTTCGAAATCCAAGGCGTTCTCCCGAGCTGCGCTGTCGGCCTAGTGGTGGTCTTTGCGTTCGCAGGATCGGCAGCGCGCGGATCTCGCGGACGAGCGCCGTCGTCTCCTCGATGGCGGCCTCGCAGGAATTTCTCGCCGGTCTCGGCGTCCGCGACGGTCGGATCGCCCATGGTGCCGTCGGGCGAAACCTCGGACCACCAGCGCATCAGCATCGCCTTGCCGCCGCCCGCGCGCCAGATCGAGGTTGAAGAACCGGCTTCGGATCGTGCAGGTTCTGCGTCGTCGGCCTTGTCGAGATCGACGTGCTCGGGATGCAGGTGCTTGTACATCGCCGCCTCGAATTCGCCGGCATGGGCGATGCCGCCCATCTCCGACTTGCGGTGTTCGTTGATGCGGTCGGCGCAGAGGTTCCAGTAGGAGGCCGAGACGCAGATGATGCCGGTCTCGATCACCGTCTTGCGCGCCGCGAGGTCGAGCACCGGGTGGTTCGAGCCGTGCGAGTTCAGCAGCAGGATGCGGCGGAACCCGTGATGCGCGAGCGACTCGGTGACATCGGTGACGAAGGCGATCAGCGTTTCCGGCTGGATCCAGATGACGCCCGGGAAAATCCTTGTGATGCTCGTTGAAGCCGTAGGGGATCGGGCGGCATGACGAAGACCTCGTCCGGCGCCGCTCGGCCACGCCGTTGGCCACCGCCATGCCCAGCACGGTGTCGGTGTCGAGCGGCATGTGCGGCCCGTGATCCTCGGTCGCCGAGACGTTGAGGATCACGACGCGATCCTTGTCGGCGTCGCGCACCTCTTCCCAGGTCAGCTTTCCGTAGTTCGGTGGTCATGATGTCTGCGCCTCGGCAAGGATGCGGCCAGTGCAGGCCGCGCGGAGACCGGCGGCTCTGCGTGTCAGCGTGCTCAGCGGATGTCGCCGCCGACCCATTCCTCGGCGATCTCGAGATAGGTGCCGTCTTCCATCATGGCGTCGAGCGCCTCCTGCATGGCCGCCTTCAGCTCGGGATTGCCCTCGCGGATGGCGATGCCGGCGCCGATCGTCGTCGGTCTCGAGATCCGGCAGCATGACGATAATACTGCCGCCGTTTCCTTCATCGCGAGGATGACGGCGATGGAATCGTTGACGATGGCGTCGACGCGGCCGTTCTTCAGCTCCAGCAGCAGCTCGGGCAGGCCCTTGTAGGTCTTGACGTCATAGCCCTGCTCGCGCGCCCATTGCTCGTGCGTCTCGCCCAGCGTCACGCCGACGGTGGCGTCGTCGAGGTCGGCGATACGCTGGTGATGTCCGAGTCCGGCTTGGTGAAGATCGCGCGCTTGGTCGTGTAGTAGGGGCCGACGAAATCGACGACCTTGTCGCGCTCGTCCGTGATCGACATCGAGCCGACGATGGCGTCGTACTTGTTGGCCAGAAGCCCGCCGATGATGCCGTCCCAGGCGGTGGTGACGATCTCGGCCTCGAGGCCCATGCGCTTGGCGATTTCGGTGCCGATGGCCGGGTCGAAGCCCACGACCTCGTTCTGCTCGTTCACGAAGTTGAAAGGCGGGTAGGCGCCGCTCATCGCGATCCGGATGACGCCCCTGTCCTTGATCTCGGCCAGTTCCTCCGCCCATGCGGCCGGTGCGAGGCCGGACCCTGCAGCTACGAAAGTTCCTGCGGCCAAGGCCACCGTAAGCATTGTTCTGCAATTCAACATGTCTGACTCCCTGCAGTTTTCTTGCGACGCGCAGTCCGACAGGGACGCGGCGCGCCTTGAACCCACTCAGGAGAGCTTGCAACGCGGCCATGCATCATGCAAATAAATATTCAAAATCATAAATATCGATCAGATCTATGCTCAGGCCATTCGAACAGCGCTTTCCCTGGAACCTCGACTGGAACCTGCTGCGCACCTTCATGGTGATCGTGGAACAGCGCAGCGTCACGCGCGCGGCCAACTTCCTCGGGCTCAAGCAGCCGACGATCAGCAGCGCTCTGAAGCGGCTCGAAGACGCCGTGGGGCATCAGCTGGTCATCCGCAAGCCCAACGATTTCAGCGTCACGCCCCCGGGCAAGATGCTCTACGACGAATGCCTGTCGATCTTCGGAACGGTGTCGCAGCTTCCGTCGATGCTGAACGCCGAAGAGGAGGAATTGAACGGGCATGTCAGCATCACGCTGGCGAGCCATGTCGTCTCCCCGCATTTCGACCGCGTTCTCGGCGCATTTGCAGCGCGCCATGCCCACGTGACCTTCTCGATCTCCATCGCCGAAAGTGCGGAGGTCGTGAACCGTGTGCGCGAGGGGCGCGCCGGACTTGGGGTCTGCCTGATCGACCGCAAGCCGCACGGGCTGGATCTGGAGCTGCTCTTCCGGGAATCCTTCGGGCTCTTCTGCGGCCCGGGGCATCGCCTCTTCGGACGGACCGACATCCCTCTCGCGGATCTCGAGGGCGAACCTTCCGTGTCCTTCCAGACCGAGATCGAAGGCGGTCCGCTCGACGCGGTGGCTCGCCTGCGCGCCAGCGCCCGGCTCGCTCCCGGCCCGCGCGGTATCTCGTCGAACCTGACCGAGGTGCGCCGGATGATCGTAAGCGGCGTGGGGATCGGCGCGTTGCCTCTGCACGTCGCCAACCGTGACGTGCGGGACGGAAATCTCTGGCAGATCCCACCCTACGGGAATCTGCCTGCCATCGACATCTATCTCGTCACGAACCCCAAGCGCAGCATCACGAAGCCCGAAGCCGTGTTCCTTGCGGCGTGCCGCGAGATGGTGACAACGACATTGATCGAAGAGCGGACATATCTCTAGGCCCTAGTGCGTCGAATGCCCGAACTGTCTGACCTCAGCTCGGATATCGAGCGGGTTCGGCCGGGCATGCTGCGTGCTCGGCGCATTCCGGTTGTGTCCGGATCAGAAAGACGTACCGTCTGCTGCATCGTATCGAGCCCGGAGCGACCCATGACGTCACGCGAACTGCACTTGAAGGAATTGCGTGAGGTTGCCGCGATGGTCGCATCCGGCGAGATGACCTCGCTGGCGGTCACCGAGGCGATGCTGGACCGGATCGAAGACGTGGACACACGGTTTCAGAGCTATGTGCATCTCTGCGAGGACCGTGCCCGCGAACAGGCGCAGGCCGCGGACGCCGATATCGCCAGGGGCCTGCACAGGGGCCCCCTGCATGGCGTCCCAATCGCGGTAAAGGATCTCTGCTACACGACCTATGCCCCGACCCGCGCCGGCTCGCTGATCCACAAGGAATTCGCAGCACCCTACAATGCCACCGTCGTCGACCGGCTGGAGACGGCGGGCGCCGTGATCCTCGGCAAGCTGACCATGACCGAGGGCGCCTATACCACCCACCACCCGGAAATACCCACGCCCCCAAATCCGTGGAGCGCGGATCATTGGGTCGGCTCCTCCTCCACCGGGTCGGGGGTGGCGACCTCGGCGGGGCTGTGCTTTGCCTCGCTCGGCAGCGACACGGGTGGGTCGATCCGCTATCCCTGCGCCACATGTGGGCTGACGGGCATCAAGCCCACGTGGGGCCGGGTCAGCCGCCATGGCGTCTTCGCGCTCGCGGATTCGCTGGATCACATAGGACCGATGGCGCGGTCCGCCGCCGATTGTGCCGCCGTGCTGCAGGTCATCGCCGGATGGGACAGGAACGATCCCACCTCCATCGATGCGGCCGTGCCGGAGTACCTCTCCGAATTGGGCCGGGGCGTGCGCGACATGCGCATCGGGGTGGACCGGGATTACGCGATGGACGGGGTGGACCCGCAGGTGGCCGGGGCTCTCGATGAGGCCATCGCGGTGTTCGAGGCTCTCGGCGCCCGGATCGTGGAGGTGGCGGTACCGCCCTTCGAGGCTCTCGCCGCGGCATGGATCCGGATGTGCGCCATCGAGACCGCCGTCGCCCATGCCGATACCTACCCCGCCCGCGCCGACGAGTACGGTCCCGACCTGGTCCAGCTGATCGAGGAGGGCCGCGCGGCCACCGGCATGGATGCGGCCCGTGGCCTGCACCTGCGCATCGCCTTCACGCAGGCGCTGGCGACCATGTTCGGCGGCGGTCGACTGCATGCTCTGCCCGACGATGCCGACGCCGACGCCCAGCCTCGCGGACATGGCGGCCTACGGCGAAGACCCCAGCGTCCTGAGTGCCATCATGCGCTTTACGGCGCCGTTCGACTTCTCCGGCTATCCGACCATCACCCTGCCGAACGGCATCGATACGGCGGGCATGCCGCTCAGCATGCAGATCGTCGGCCCCTACCTGGGCGAGCCCGCCATCATTCGCGCAGCGGATGCCTACCAGAACGCGACGCGTTGGCACACGCTCGAACCGCCGATGCACTGAAGCAAGAACAACCAAAGGACGGGAAGACGACAGATGAGCTGGATCGAGACCTCATTCATGGGCCGAAACGCGGTTGGCAAGGGCAAGCCCGGTCGGCAGCACATGCTGACCGAGGAGGATCAGGGCGAGTATCACTTCGTCTACGGTCCCTACGCCGCGCCCGTCCTGACCATCGACCCGGGCGACGTGGTCGCGGTCGAGACGCTGGACGCCTTCGGGGGCGCGATCAAGAGCGAGCACGACCTGCCCAGCAAGGTGCTGGAGATGCCGTTCGTGAACCCCCAGAACGGGCCGATCGCGGTCAGGGGCGCGCAGAAGGGCGATGTGCTGGCCGTGCACATCCACTCCCTGCTGCCGCGGGGGCCGCAACCGGCGGGGACCACCGCGCTGATCCCGAGCTTCGGCGCTCTGGTGGCGGATTCCAACCTGATGCTGAATTCCCCCATCGTGGAACGCGTGAAGAAGATGGAGGTGACACCCGAGGGCGGGGTGAAATTCTCCGACCGCGTGACCCTCCCCTACGAGCCCTTCGTGGGCACCATGGGCGTCAGCCCGCAGCTGGAAGCGGTCAGTTCGCTCCAGCCGGACTACTGGGGCGGCAACATGGACTGCCCGGACGTCGCCCCCGGCGCGATCGTCTATTTCCCGGTCCAGCGCGAGAACGCGCATTTCTTCATCGGCGACTGCCACGGACGGCAGGGTGATGGCGAGCTCTGCGGCGTCGCGGTGGAAATCCCCGCCACGGTCACGGTGCAGATCGACCTGATCAAGGGCTGGTCGATCCCCGGCGTGCGGCTCGAGACGGAGGAGTTCATCATGTCGCTCGGCAGCGCCCGCCCGATGGAGGACGCCGCCCGCATGGCCTATCGCGATCTCGTGCGCTGGCTGGTGGAGGATTACGGTTTCGAGGAGACGGAAGCCTATTTCCTCGCCACGCAGGCCGGCCGGATGCGGGTCGGGAACATGGTCGATCCGAAATACACGCTTGGGCGCGTCGATGCTCAAGTCGTATATCGAGCAGGAGGGGTGAGACGATGGATCTGGGAGTGAAGGGACTGCGCGTGCTGATCACCGGCGGCACCAAGGGGATCGGCCGCCACTGCGCCGAGATCTTCGCCGACGAAGGCGCCAGCGTCGCCATCTGCGCCCGCGACACCGCCGGGGTCACCAAGACGGTCGAGGCCCTGAAGGCCAAGGGCGGCGAGGCCATCGGGCGCGCAGTCGACGTGGCGGACAAGCATGCGCTGAAATCCTGGGTCAACGACAGCGCGGCCGCCCTGGGCGGGATCGACATGGTGGTCGCCAATGTCTCTGCCCTTGCGGTGGCCGACGACGAGGCCGCGTGGGAGGCAGGCTTCGCCGTGGACATGATGCATTCGGTCCGGCTGGTGAACGCCGCGATGCCGTTTCTTGAAAAGTCGCAGGCTGCGTCGATCACGCTCATCTCCTCCGTGTCCGGCCGGGAGATCGATTTCACCGGCCCGGCCTACGGCGCCTTCAAGGCGGCGCTGGTGCATTACGCGCAAGGCCTTGCGATGAAGCTCGCCCCGCAGGGCATCCGGGCCAACACCGTATCGCCGGGGAACACGTACTTCGCCGGTGGCATCTGGGAGAACATCGAGCAGAACAACCCAGGTCTGTTCGCGGAAGCTCTGGGGATGAACCCGATGGGCCGCATGGCGCGGCCGGAGGAGATCGCGCGCGGCGTCGTCTTCCTCGCCAGCCCCGCGTCGAGCTTCACCAGCGGCACGAACCTGGTGATCGACGGGGCGCTGACGAAGGGCGTGCAGTTGTAGCGGCGGCGCAGTCCAGGTCGGGTCGCAGGTATGCCTGACGCGGACATTCCCCTTATGCGCACCGGGTCGGGAACAGCACGAAGTGCGCCGGCCCAGCGGCGGCCCGTTCGGGCGGGCTGCCGCTTTGTCGACGCCAGCGCGGAGCTTGGGCAGCAGAGGGGTGTGGCAGGCACAAAGCGCGGTAGCTTGGATATCGCGGCGTCATCCCCGGGCCGCCGCTGGGCCTCCTCCAGTTCCATCGTTGGACGTCCGCTCCAGGCTGGTTCAGGTCGCTTCAGTCCGGCCAGATTTCCTCGGCCGTGACCACGGTGACGTCGCCCTCGAGCAGCGCGCCGGCAGCGGCAAAGAAGCCCTGCGATCCGGCGCCGTCATTGTGCCGCTCCATCGCCGCCTTGTCCGTGAACTGCTCGTAGGTCGTGAAGAGGCAGGGGTCGTCGGGATCCTGAGCCACGTGAAATGCAATCGTGCCGGGCTCGTGGTCGCGGGCATAGACGCCGACCTTCAGCAGTTCGGCGCGCACCTTTGCCTCTTCGCCCTTGCGGGCGCGCAGGATCGCGGTGAGTGTCTGCATGGTTGCCTTCCTCCGGGGTCAGGGCGGGGACGCCAGGCCCAGTTTCTCGCACATCGTGTCGCGCATCTTGAACTTCTGCGGCTTGCCGGTGGCCGTCAGCGGCATGTCCGTCGCGAAGTGGACATGGCGGGGGATCTTGAACCGGGCGATCCGGTCGCGGCACCACTCGCGCAACGCTTCTGCCGTGAGCGACGCACCGGGCCGCAGGATGATCCACGCTGCGACCTCTTCGCCCAGCCGGTCGTCGGGCAGCCCGAAGACCTGCGCCTGCGCGATGTCGGGATGGGTCACCAGCAGATCCTCGATCTCCACCGGATAGACGTTTTCGCCGCCGCGGATCAGCATGTCGCCCGCGCGGCCTGTGATCCGGCAATAGCCCTCGGCATCGATGGTCGCGATGTCGCCGGTGTGCATCCAGCCGTCGCGGATCGCCTCCGCCGTGAACGCGGGATCGTTCCAGTACCCCTTCATCACCAGGTACCCGCGGGTCAGCAACTGCCCCGGCTGGCCCACCGGAAGGGTCTGTCCTGCGTCGTCGACCACCTTGCACTCCACGTGCGGCTGGACGCGTCCCACCGTCTCGGCCCGCCGCGCCACCGGATCGTCCGGGCGCGGTCTGGAAGGACACCGGGCTGGTTTCGGTCATGCCGTAGGCGATGGTGATGTCGCGACAATGCATGTCCTGCATCACCCGCCGCATCAGCGGCGCGGGACAGAGCGCGCCGGCCATGATGCCCGTGCGCAGGCTGCGCAGGTCGAAGTTGTCGAACTCGGGATGATCCAGCATGGCGGCGAACATCGTCGGCACCCCGTGCAGGGCCGTGCAGCCCTCCGCCTCGACCGCCTTCAGCGTGGCCAGCGGGTCGAACCCCTCGCCCGGAAACACCATCTTCGCGCCATAGGCCACGGCCGCGAGGTTCCCCAGCACCATGCCGAAACAGTGATAGAGCGGCACCGGAATGCAGAGCGCATCCTGCGGTGTCAGCCGCATCGCACGGGCGGCCGAAATCGCGTTGTTGAGGATGCTCCGGTGGCTCAGCGTCGCCCCCTTCGGCCGACCCGTCGTTCCCGACGTGAATTGGATGTTGATCGCGTCCTCGGGTTGCAACGCGACACCGATGGCGTCGAGCCTCGCCTTAGGCCCCGCCCCGCCCCGCGCCATCACATCGTCGAAGGAGAGCGCGCCCGCCATCGGATCGGGACCGAGCTGCACCACGCGGCGCAGTTCCGGCAGCTTTGTGCTGCGCAGCTGTCCGGGACGCGCCTCGGCCAGTTCGGGCGCCAGTTCGCGCAGCTTGGCCAGATAGTCGCTGTCGCGGAATCGCGGCGCGGTGATCAGCGTGCTGACGCCGGCGTGCCTGAGCGCGTATTCCAGCTCCCCCGTCTGGTAGGCGGGATTGATGTTGACCAGGATCGCCCCGATCCGCGCCGTCGCGAATTGCGTCAGAAGCCACTCGGGCCGGTTGGGCGACCAGATGCCGACTCGATCGCCCCGGTAGACACCGATCGCCAGCAGTCCGGCCGCAAGCCGGTCCACCTTCCGCGCGAGGTCGTGATAGGTCCACCGCTCCCCCGTCTGGGCGAACACCGCGGCCGGACGGTCGCCGTACCGACGTAGGACCTCCG
This sequence comes from uncultured Alphaproteobacteria bacterium, assembly GCA_963721175.1. Taxonomy (GTDB): domain Bacteria; phylum Pseudomonadota; class Alphaproteobacteria; order Rhodobacterales; family Rhodobacteraceae; genus Aliishimia. The sequence continues at coordinate 175,951 of CAVRIG010000014.1, forward strand.
CCAGAAAGCCGGGGATCGTCGCCTCGATCAGCGGGCGGTCCGTGCTGCCCCGGACGTGGGACAGGCCATCGATCGGCTGTGTCACCGAAGTTCTCCCGATCTACATGCCGCGCCAGTCGCCCACCTGTTCGAAGGCCGAGGCCGCGCGGTAGATCGTGCTTTCGTCATAGCGACGCCCGACGATCTGCAAGCCTACCGGCAACCCGTCCGACATGCCGCAGGGCACGGACATCGCCGGATGGCCGGTCACGTCGAAAGGCGCGGTGTTGGTGATCATCTCGAAGGCGCGCTGGCAGTAGAGCTCCAGCGAGGCATCCGCGGGCGGCAGCGGTGGCGCCTTCATCGGCGTCGTGGGCGTCAGCAGCAGGTCGTAGGAGGCGAAGACCTTGTTGAACTCGTCGCGCAATTGCCGCGACAGGTTCTGCGCCTTGGCATAGTAGCGACCGCGGGTATGCTTGAGATGGTACTGACCGATCAGCATGGAGATCTTCAGCGAGTCGCTGAGCTCGTCCGCGCGGGACCGCCAATTCGCGTGATACTCCAGCAGCGATGTCGTGTAGAGACCTTCCCAGCCGGTGCCCATGCCGTTGCCGAGCATCATCTGCTGGGTCAGCCCCTCGAGCGCGATCGGCGTCCAGATGGCGACACCGTGGAGGTGCCAAGGCACCGATATCTCGTCCACCGTGGCCCCGAGCCCGCGGAACTTCTCGGCTGCCGCACGAACCTTGTCGTTGACGTCCGCCTCCGCCCCTACCTGGTCGAACCCTTCCTTGATCACCCCGATGCGCAGCCCCGACACGCCGCGCCCGACGGCCGCCGTGTACTTGTCGGTCTGGACGTCATACTGCCGCGGATCGAGCCCGTCCGCCCCCGCCAGCACTTCGAGCATCAGCGCGTTGTCGCTGACGTTCTGGGTCATCGGTCCGGTATGGTCGATGGTGTTCTCGATCGGCATGATCCCGGAATAGGGCACCAGACCATGCGTCGGCTTCATGCCGTAGCAGCCGCAGAAGGACGCCGGCATCCGGATCGACCCGCCCTGGTCGCCGCCGATGGCCATGTCGACCTCCCCCGCGCCCACCAGCGCCCCGGAGCCGGAGGAGGAGCCCCCCGCCGAATACCCGTGCTTGTGCGGGTTGTGGACCGGCCCGGTCGCGTTGGTGTGAGAGCCGCCCGAGAGGCAGAAATACTCGCAATGCGCCTTGCCCATGATCGTCGCCCCGGCGTCCAGCAGGCGCGTCGCGACGGTCGCGTCCAGATCGGGGGTGTACCCCTTGAGCGTCGCCGCCCCGTTCATCATCGGCACCCCGGCCAGGCAGACGTTGTCTTTCAGCGCCACGGTGCGCCCGACCAGCGGACCGCGCGGCGCGCCCTTGATCTCGGTCTTCACGTACCAGGCGTTCATCGGATTTTCTTCCGCCGTCGGACGGTAGCCCGAGGTGCGGGGATAGAGCACCGGCGGCAGGTAATCGGGCAGCGAATCCACGAGGTCGTAGGCATCCAGCGTCGGCTGCATGACGTCGAGGAACTCCTGAACCCGGGCGTCCGACATGTTCATGCCCAGTTCTGCGACCACGTCTTTCATCTGGGACAGGGTGGGGCGTTGGACGGTCATGTAGGACATCCTTTCCATGAGAGGGACTGCGGGGTTCGGACCCTTTGAAGTCGGGTGACCCCTGTCGGCGCCATTGGCCTGGCCGGGACGTTTCGGAGGCGCGGGTTTCGGCACCCCGCCGCCGGAGGATCCGAAGCCGGTGAATTCTTCGATCAGATCGGGGTTTGAAGCCTCAGACCCGGAGACCTCGCCGATGATGGAGCCCTTCTGGATCAGCAGGACCCGGTCCGAGAGGGACGTGATGAAATCGAGGCTCTGTTCCACCAGCACGATGGTGACGCCGGTCCGCGTGTTCAGATCCTGCAAGAGCTCGATGATCTCGTCGATGATCGACGGCTGGATCCCTTCGGTCGGCTCGTCCAGAAGGATCAGGTCCGGCTGCGAGATCAGGCACCGCGCCAGGGCGAGCAACTGCTGCTCGCCACCCGAGAGAGCGCCGCCGTCGCGGTCGAGCAGGCGTTCCAGCCGCGGAAAATCCGCGAGCACCCGGTCGACCGCGTCCAACTCGTCCATCTCGTGGGCGGCCACGCCCATCCGCAGATTGTCCCGGACGCTGAGATTGGGAAAGATCCCCCTGCCCTGCGGAACATAGCCGATCCCCTCGCGCGCACGGCCCGAGGACTTCGCGCGGGTCAGATCCTGCCCGTCGAACGTCACCTGGCCGCCGGTCGCCGGGACGATGCCCATCAGCGTCTTCAAGAGCGTCGTCTTGCCCATGCCGTTGTGACCGAGCACGCCAAGGATCTCGCCTTCGGCCACGTCGAGGTCGATGCCGTGCAGCACCGGCACGCGGCCATACCCGGCCTGCAGCCCCTGCACTTTCAGGAGCGCGGTCATGCGCGGTTCCCCAGATACACTTCCCGCGCACGCTTGTCCCTCGAGATCGCGTCCATCGTGTCTTCCATCAGGATGCGGCCTTCGTGAAACACCGTGACCTGCTGCGAGATCATGCGGATGAATTGCATGTCGTGTTCGACCACGATCAGTGCGGCGCTTTCGTTGATCTCGCGGATCAGGTCCGCGGTGCGGGCGGTTTCCTCGTGGGTCATGCCGGCCGCGGGTTCGTCCAGCAGGACGAGCCAGGGCTCCGCGGCCACGACCATGCCCAGTTCCACCCATTGACGCTGACCATGCGCCAGTTGTCCCACGGTCGCCCGGCGGATATCCCCGAGCTTGAGCCTGTCAATGGTGTCCGACGTCAGCGTCCGCGCACGCCGCGCATCGTGCCAGCGCCGCGCCGACAGCCAGATGTTCTCGTCCACGCCCAGCCCGTCGAAGACATTGGGGACCTGCGTCTTGATACCGACGCCAAGGCCCGCGACCTCGTGCGGCTCGATCCCGGTGGTCTCCTGCCCGCGGATGATGACCTCGCCCGATGACGGCGCGAGCTGGCTGGTCAGGCATTTGAAGAAGGTGGATTTGCCCGCTCCGTTCGGCCCGATCAGACACCGCAGCTCCCGATCGTGGAGCGTGAAATCGACCTGGTCGACCGCCTTTACCCCGCCGAAATGCATCGACAGGTTGCGCGTCTCCAGGATCACCTCGCGTCTGTCGCGTTTCGGGGTCATGCGGCGTTCGCCCCGCTGCGACGGCGCCGGCGGCGTGAGGTTCGGCCCGGCCGGCGTCTGGTGAACCATCCTGCGATCGTCGGGGCGAGACCGCGGGGAACCAGCAGGACGAAGAAGATCAGGATCACGCCCAACACCAGGTTGTTGTTGAGCACGTTCTGACTGCCGAGGGAGGACGTGAGATAGAACAACCCGAAGGTCGCGAAGATCGGCCCGATCAGGGTGCCGCGCCCGCCGACGATCACCCAGATGATCGTGAGCGCCGCGTTATAGAGATTGAACACATCCGGCGTGATCCGCCCGACGCCGTTGCAGAAGAGGACCCCGCCGATTGCGGCGATGCCCGCCGAGATGGTGAAGATCCCCAGCTTGTAGAGGCGCGAGTCGTAGCCCAGCAGTTCGGCGCGCAACTCGTTCTCGCGGATCGCCACGCAGACCCGGCCGAAATGCGTCGTGACCAGCCATCCGGCAAAGACGTAGCACAGGATCAGCGCAGCCATGGCGACATAGAAGACCTGTTCGGGAAACAGGAATGACGAGGTGTCCCACGGTAGGTTCAAAGGTGGCGAGGTGATGCCGTTGAAGCCACCCATCAGTGCGTTGCCGATCTTGTATTCCGGCCCCGACGTCCGGCGGATCAGCGAAAAGAAGATCAGCGTGACGGTCAGGGTGATGACGCCGAGGTAGACGTCCGACACGCGCCCGAAGAACACGAAATACCCCAGCAGCGCCGCGAAGGCGGAGGCGACCGCGATCGCGACCAGGACCGCCCATGTGGAGCCGTCGAAATTGATCGCCGCGATGGTGTAGGCATAGGCGCCGAGGCCGAAGAACGCGACCTGCCCGAAACACAGGATGCCGCCGAAGCCCCAGACGAGAGCGAGGCTGAGCGCGAGGACCGCGAGCGCGATGGCCGTGGTGAGGTTGATGATCGTGAAGAGCTGCAGCACGTAAGGTGCGCCGAACATGAACACCACGCCGATCAGGGCGAAGATGAAGACGGGCCGCATCCGGCTCAGGGTGCCGTTCCGCATCAGAGCGACTTGCGGAAGAACCGCCCGGTGATCCCGCGCGGCATGAGGCGCAGCAGAACGATGGCCGCGACCAGAAGGGCGACTTCGCCCAGGGTCGGGCCGCTGAGGAAGGACACGATGCCGTTGATCCCGCCCAGCAGGATCGACCCCGCCGCAGTCCCCGCAAGGATCGCGGCACCCCCGGAAATCACGGTGATGAAGGCCTTGGCGATGTAGATCGATCCTATGGTCGGCAACACCCCCGTCACCGGCGCGAGCAGCCCCCCGGCCAGTCCCGACACGGCGGCGCCCAGCCCGAAGGTGATCATGTAGATGCGCGTGGTGGAGACGCCGAGTGCGGAGGACATCTCGGGGTTCTGCATGGTCGCCCGCGCGACCAGCCCCAGCTTCGTCAGCCTGAGCGTCGCGAACACGGCAACGAAGAGCGCGATCGTCACCAGCACGAGGAAGAGCTCGTAGCCCGATGCGGAGTAGCTGCCGATCCGGATGATCCCCAGCGGGGCGGAGATCGTGGTGGCGGTCGACGCCCCGAAGATCGAGGTCACGATCCCGATCAGCAGCAACGACAGGCCCCAGGTCGCCAGCAGCGTGTCGATCATCCGGCCATAGAGCCAGCGGATCAGCAGCCGCTCCACGATGACGCCGATAACGCCCACGACCAGCGGTGCCAGGACCAGCATCGCGATCCAGACGTTGACGCCGGCGTTGGTCGCCACCAGCACGGTATAGCCGCCCAGCATCAGAAACTCGCCATGTGCGAGATTGATCACCCGCATCATGCCGAAGATGATCGCCAGCCCCAGGCTGATCAGGGCCAGGTTTGCAATGCCGTAGACCAATTGAAACAGAACTGCGACGACCAGGTCCAACGCGCTCTCCCGCGAGTTTCGGAGGGGTGGCCCGGCGCGAACCGGGCCGTTCAGATTACTTGATCCCGGCCGCTTCCAGCCCGTTCTCGAACAGGAATGCGGACTGGTCGGGATTCTCCACGAGATCGCAGACCAGTTGCGTGTCCGCCGGCGGCTGATCCTGGAAGGATTCCTGGATGTTCCACGTCTGGTCCTGCAGCTCGGCGATGTAGACGTTCATCGAACAATGGTTGGTCTGAGGGTCGATGGTCACGGTGCCGGAGGGGCCGTCGTAGCTCAGCCCCGATCGCAGCGCCTCGATCACCGGCTGGCGGTCCGCGGTGCCCGCCATCTTCACCGCCTCCGCCCAAAGCATCGCGCCTTCGTAGGACCGGATCGCAAGTTCGTTCATGACCGGCCTGTCTTCCCCCAGCTTGGCCGTGAGCCGCTCGAGAAACTCCGTGTTCACCGGGTTGTCTATGCCTTCGAAATAGCCGTAGGAAGCGAGGATGCCGTTGCCCTCCTCGGCCGAGATCAGCGTCTGTTCGTTGCCGACGCCGAAGGTCGTGGACGCGATCGGAATGTCCGACATCATACCCGCCGCCGCGTACTGGCGGTAGAAGGACACATGCGCGCCGCCCACGAGCGCCGAGATGACGAAGTCCGGCTTGGCGGTCTGGATCTTGTTGATCGTCGGGCCGAAATTCGTGACGTCGAGCGGGAAGAATTCGACGTCCAGCGTCTCTCCGCCGTTTTCCTTGACGAAACGCTGCATCCACTGCGCCGTGATCTGGCCGTAGTTGTAGTCGGCGGCGACGATGTAGACCTTGTTGCCCCATTTCTCCATCGCGTAGGGCACGACCTTGGCCACGGTCTGCGCCGGCGTGGAGCCGGTGCAGAAGTTGTTGAAATCGCACACTCCGCCCTCATACTGGACGTTGTAGAAGTAGAGCGTCTCGAACCGGGACAGCGTGGGCCGGATGGCCTCCCGCGAGGCCGAGGTGATCCCGGCGTGCACGACGTCCGCCTTGTCTCCGGCCGCGGCCTGAGTGGCGTACTGGGTGTAGAACTGGATCGTCGACTGCGCGTCGTAGAGCGTTAGCTCGACCTCGCGGCCGAGCAGGCCACCGGCGGCGTTGATGTCTTCGACGGCCAGCTTCGTCGTCTCGGCCATGGGCGCGCCATAGATGTCGAGACCGCCGGAAAGATCGAGGATCGAGGCGAACTTGATGCTGTCGGATTGCGCCCGGCCGATGGTCGCCGGAGCGGCGAGCGCCAGGGCGGATGTGCCCAGGACGAAATGTCTGCGGGAAAGTGTCATGTGGTGATCTCCTTGATGTTATGGACGCCGCCGCGGGCGTCAGTTTTCTTGTGTCAGCTTTCTTGTCGGATGAGCCGTCTTGCGGTTTGGGCTCGGGGCTTTCCCGCGTCGTCTTCCTGTCGAGCGACGTCGCCAGGCCGCGCACGCCGTCGCCGATGTTCATGCCGACCTCTTCGCCCAGCTTCTGGACGGCGGGCAATTGCAGCGCCAGGCTGAGCACCGAATCCACGACCTGGTTCATGGCGGGCTTGTCGCCGCCCTCGCCTCCGCCGCCATTGGCGCCGTTGAAGCCGGTCATGTGGTTGATGCGGATGCTTTCGATCTTCTCGGCCGGTTTCAGCATGCGCTCGACGACCTGCGGCAAGGTGCGCAGGCGCGCCTCGTCCATCTTCATGGCGATCAGTTCCGGGCTCTGCGCGTTCTCGGCCTCGATCATCGCGGCGCGACCCTTGGCCTCCGACAGCATCCTGTCGCGTTCGGCGCCCGCCCGGTCGAGCGTCGCCTTGGCCTGTGCCTCGGCCAGCATCTTGATCGTGTCCGCCTCGGACCGCACGCGCGTGTCGTCGACCTGCGCCTGCTCGGCCGCGCGGATCATGGCGAGCGCCTTGTCGCGTTCGGCGATCGCGGTGTCCCGGATCGTGCGCACCCGCTCCTCGGCCTCGGCCTCACCGCCCTTGGCGGCGATGGCCTCCGCTTCGGCCAGAGCCTCCTCGCCGCGCTTGCGGGCGAGTGCGACGGTGTTCTCGGACTTCTTGAGCGCGGAGCTGAGCTCCGACTCCAGCGTCTGGCGCCGCACCTCGGTGTCGCGTTCGATGCGCGCGGCCTCGCGTCGTTTCTCGGAGATCGCCTGTTCCTCCGCCGTCTCCGCTGCCGACCGGGAGCGCGCGACCTCGATCTCGCGCTGCTGGGTGATCATCGCCTCTTCCTCTTCGCGGCTGATCGTCAGCTTGCGCTTGGTCGCCTCCAGCTGGCTTTGCCGAACCGAGACATCCGCATCCGCCTCGATCACCGCGCGTTCCTTCTTGTTGACCGCGATCACCTCGGCGAGGCGCCGCATGCCGACCGCGTTGAAGGCGTTGTTCTCGTCCAGCGCGTGGAACGGCGTCTGATCGATTCGCGTCAGCGACATCGATTCGAGCATCAGCCCGTTCTTGGCGAGGTTGTCGTCCAGCATCTCGCTGACCTCGCGGGCATAATTCGCGCGGCTGTCCTGCAACTCGTCCATGGAATAGCCGGCGGCGACGGAAAGCATCGCGTTGACCAGCTTGCCTTCCAGGATCTCCTCGAGGTCCGTGGCGCGGAACGACTTGCCGCCGAGCGCCTGCGCCGCGGTCGCCACGCCGCGCACCGTATCCTCGACCCGGACATAGAACTCCGCCGCCACATCCACCCGCAGTCGATCCTTGGTGATGATCGACTTCGGCCCCGCCCGTTCGATGTCGAGCTTTGAGGTGCGCATGTTGACTTCCGACACCTTGTGCAGGAACGGCAGCGCGAGACAGCCGCCGTCGAGGACGACCTTCTGTCCGCCCATGCCTGTCCGGACCACGCTGACCTCACGCGTGGCCTTGCGGTAGTACCGGCTCAGGAACAGGACGATGAGAATGGCCGCGATGACCAGCACAACGATCGTGACGAACCACGCCATGGATGTCCCCCGAATTCCCCTTGGATCGTCACACTGCCCTGCCGTCCCCGCAGGCTGATTGGCGATCCCCGTCGACGACAGTAGGTCGCTGAAAAAATGGGCTGTCAAGACGTCCCAGGACTCTTCAACCGGGCCAGATGTTTACGGGATGGAACTGCCTCTTTTTTGAGACGTGCGACTCGCATCGGCGCTTCAATCCATGGTTGTCAGAAGCGGGGCGAAGCCGGTTTCCCGCAGGCGCGGGTGTCTGCCGTCCGACGCTCTCTACCGAGGCTGTTCCGTCTCGCCTCGCAGCACCAGATGCCCCGGCGCGACTTCGTCGTAGACCGACTGCGGGCTGGCGTGACCGAGCGGAAAGACAGGAGACGGGATCGGACGGAAGTTCAGGTCGCCCCTGATGTTGCGCCGCGTCGGATCGGCGATCGGCACCGCCGAGAGAAGCGATCTGGTATAGCTGTGCTGCGCGCTTTCGAAGACCTGTTGGCGGCTGCCGATCTCGACGAGACGACCGAGATACATCACCCCGACGCGGTGTGCGACCCGTTCGACCACCGCCATGTCGTGGCTGATGAAGAGATACGAGACACCCAGTTCCGCCTGCAACTCCATCATCAGGTTGAGCACCTGGGCCTGCACCGAAACGTCGAGTGCGCTGACCGCCTCGTCGGCGATGATCAGCTTGGGATTGACCGCCAGCGCCCTTGCGATCGCGACCCGCTGGCGCTGTCCGCCGGAGAGTTCATGCGGAAACCGGGACATGAAGCTGCGCGGCAGGTCGACCCGGTCGAAGAGCTCCGCCACGCGGTCCTCGACCGTGCCTTTGGTCGCGATGCCGAAATTGCGGATCGGCTCGGCGATCTGGTCGCGCAGGCGCATGTAGGGGTTGAGCGACGCGAAGGGGTCCTGAAACACCATCTGCATGTCGCGCCAGGCCCGGCGGCGCAGATCGCGGTCGTTGAGGGCAAGGATGTCGGTCTGATCCAGCAGCACCTGACCCGACGTGGGTTCGGAGAGCCGCAGGATCGAGCGACCGCAGCTCGACTTGCCGCAACCGGATTCCCCCACCAGCGCCAGCGTCTGAGCGCGGCCGATGTCGAAGCTGACGTCCTCCACCGCGTGAACGTTGGCGACGGTGCGCCGGAAAAGACCGCCCTTGACCGGGTAGCGCGTGGTCAGGTTCCTCACCTCCAGAAGCCTCTCGGGCGCCGCATCGATCGGGGTGAGGGAGGCTTGCGTCACCTGCGCGCCCACCAGCCGCATGGGCTCGGGCGCGGACTTGCCGCGCATCTCGCCCAGGCGCGGCACCGCCGCCAGCAGCTTGCGGGTGTACTCCTCCTGCGGGGCGGCGAAGATGCGTTCGACCGGCCCCTCCTCGACCAGCTTGCCGCGATACATCACCACGACGCGGTCGGCCATCTGCGCCACGACCGCCATGTCATGGGTGATGAAGAGCACCGCCATTCCGGTTTCCCGCTTGAGCCGGTCGATCAGCGCGAGGATCTCGGCCTGGATCGTCACGTCCAGCGCAGTCGTCGGCTCGTCCGCGATCAGCAGCCGCGGCTCGCAGGCCATCGCCATCGCGATCATCACGCGCTGCCGCATGCCACCCGACAGCTCGTGCGGATACTGCGTCAGACGCCGTTCGGGTTCCGGAATGCGGACCTGCCGCAAGAGCTCCAACGCCCGCGCCATGGCCTGGGCGCGTGTCATTCCGCGATGCACCCGCAACCCGTCGGTCATCTGCCGGCCAACGGTGAAGACCGGATTGAGCGATGTCATCGGCTCCTGGAAGATCATGCCGATCTCGTCACCCCGGATCGCCTGCATCGCCGCCGGACCGGTCTGCGCGAGGTCGATCTGCCTGCCGTCGAGCATGAACTTGAGCCGGCCCGACGTGATGCGACCGCCGCCGAATTCCACCAGCCGCATCAGCGACAGGGACGTGACCGATTTCCCCGATCCGCTTTCGCCCACCACGCACAGCGTCTCCCCGGGCGCGATGGAAAAACTGATATCCTCGACCCCGACGATCGGTCCGTCCTCGCCCCGAAATTCGACGCGCAGCTTCTCGACGCTGACGAGAGGGTTCTGACCGTCGGGCATCACCCCTCTCCCTTTGCGCGCGGGTCGAGCGCATCGCGCAGCGCGTCGCCGAACATGTTGAGCCCCAGAACCGTCAGTGCGACCGCCGCGCCGGGCACCAGGGCGGTCCACGGCGCGCGGTCGAGATAGTCGCGCGACGCCTGGATCATCAGGCCCCAGGACGCATCGGGCGGCTGGGTTCCGAGACCCAGGAAGCTCAGGCCAGCCTCGGCCAGGATCGCGAAGGCCAGGCTGATCGTCGTCTGCACGATCACGGCGGGCATGATGTTGGGCAGGATGTGCAGCGTGATCAGGCGGAAGTCGGAATTGCCGGCGGTCCGCGCCGCCTCCACGTAGGGCATCTGCGTAACCCGCAGGGCTTCGCCGCGGATGATGCGGGCCAGAAACGGCGTGAAGGCGATGCCGATCGCGATGATCGTGTTCTGCAGGTTCGGCCCCAGAACCGCGGAGATCGTCAGCGCCAGCAGCAGCGCCGGGAAACTGAGCAGCGTATCGACCAGCCGCATCAGGACATTGTCGGTCGTCCGGCCCACGTAGCCTGAAATCAGCCCCAGCGGCAGACCGATAAGGATGGACATCAGCACCGCCGCCGCCGCGATGAAGATCGAGGTCTGCGCCCCCAGGAGCACCCGGAACATCAGATCGCGGCCAAGCTGATCGGTGCCCAGCGGATGCGCCCATGTGGGCGGCGACAGCCGCGCGCGCATGTCCATCCGTGTGGCCCATTCGTCCGGGATCAGCATCGGGGCCAGGATCGCCACCGACAGCACCAGCAGGACGACGGCGGCGCCGACGATGCCCTTGGTGCCGCGAAACGCCGGATGCACCTTCATGAAAGCCGGATCCGCGGGTCGACCACGGCGTAGAGCAGATCGACGATCAGGTTCGCCAGCATCACCACCGCCGCGATCACGAAGACGCTGGCCTGGATCAGCGGGATGTCCCGGTTGAGCAGCGCCTGGTAGGTCAGCCAGCCCATGCCGGTGTAGTTGAACAGGCTCTCGATCACGATGATGGAGCCGAAGAGGTAGCCGATCTGCAGCCCCGCCACCGTCATCACCGGCCCCACGGCATTGGCGAGACCATAGCGCCAGACCACCGTGCTTTCGTTGAGCCCCTTGGCGCGGGCCACGCGGATGAATTCCTGTTGCAGGATGCTCGTCATCGTCGCCCGGGTCATGCGGGTCAGGTGCGCCATCAGCCCGAGGCCGAGGGCAAGCGAGGGCAGGAGCGCGTGGCGGACCGCGCCCCAGAGATCGTCGGCCGGATCGACAAAGCCCGAGGAGGGCAGCCAGCCCAGGCCCCGCGCGAAGAGCAGGATCAGCATGATGCCCCAGAAGAAATCCGGCAGGCTCACCCCCAGCATCGCGGTGGAACTGGCCGCCGTATCCTGCCAGCGGTTGGCATGCACCGCCGCCCAGACGCCCAGCGGCACCGCGCAGGCCAGCGCGATGCTCATCGAGAAGAGGACGAGCAGGCCGCTTGCCGTCATCTTCTGCACAAGGAGAGGTGCGATCGGTTCCTTGAACACCAGCGACGTGCCCCAGTCGCCGGTCAGCATCCCGCCGATCCAGCGGCCGTATTGCACCATGCAGCGGGTCGTTCAGCCCCAGCGACTGGCGCAGCCCCTCCAGCGCTTCGGGGTTCGATTGCGTGCCCATGATCATCATCGCCACGTCGCCCGGCAGGATGTTGGTCACCGCGAAGGTGATCGCGGAGATCAGGAACAGGGTCAGCATCATCGAGAAGACGCGGTTGAGGATGTAGCTCACGCGAGGGTCGCCCTTGTCAGCAGGTCAATGGGCCCGGGCGCGCAGCCGCACCCGGTCCTTTCATGCGGCGCTCAGGCCTCGGCCAGCCAGACCTTGTGGAAGTCGCAGGTTCGAGCCGTTGGGATGCACGATGGTGTCGAGCCCCTGCACGCGGGCTGCGCGCCGATGGTGCCGTTGCGGAACCACAGGATCACGTCGAGCGTCTCGTCGTGGATCACCTGCTGCACCTGCCTTGTAGATCTCCGCCCGCGCGGCCGGATCGACGGTGACGCGCGCCTTGTCGGTCAACTCGTCGATCTCGGGGTCGTAGATCTTGCGGTAGTTGAACGCGCCTTCGGAGTTCCAGAGGCGAGTAGTAGAGGAAATCCGGCTCCCACAGGGTGAAGAAGTTCATCATCGACATCTGGAAGTCCTTGTCGACCCAGACACTGGCTCAGCCAGTCCGACCAGGTCAGCTGCTCGATCGTCAGCATCGACGCCCGCCATGCGGAACCATTCGAGCATGATCTGCGCGGACTTCGACGTGATAGGGATAGTTCGTCGTGACCTTGAACACGACCGTCGAGCTCGCTCGGGCCCGTATCCCGCCTCGGCCAGCAGCGCCTTCGCCCTCTCGATATCCTGCGGCGCGCTGCGCCAGATCGTGGTTGTAGGAGGCCGAGGTCGGGTAGCTGGGCGAGGCGGTGGTCTCGCCCTGCCCCCAGAGCGCGCCTTCCAGCAGCGCCTCCTTGTCGATCATCAGATCGAAGGCCTCGCGGACCCTGGGATCCTTGAACGGCTCGAACTCGTGGTTGAGGTTCACGAAGTCCCAGTTGAGCGGGAACCAGGACACGACCTGCAGACCGTCGTCGCCCTCGATCTCCGCGATCCGGTCGGCGGGGATGTCGTTGATCATGTGCAGCTCGCCGGTCCGGAGCCCGGTCAGGCGCACCGTGGGTTCGGTGATCTCGCGGGCGATCACCTTGTCGAGATAGGCCGGGCCGTCCCAGTAGTCGTCGAAGCGCTCGAGCTCCACCTCGTTGCCGAACTCGCGGCGCACGAACTTGAACGGGCCGCAGCCGACGGGGGAGTTGCCCTGCTCTTCGCCGGAGCCTTCGGGCATGATGACGCCCGCGCCGTTCTCGGCCAGACGCGACAGGAAGGGCGCGTTGACCTCGCTTAGCTTGACGATCACGGTCAGGTCGTCCGGCGTCTCGATCGCGTCGACGGCGTTGAACACCTCGAAATTCACTGCTCCCGTATCCGGATTGGCGCAGCGCTCGAACGAATACTTCACGTCGGCGGAGGTCATCTCCTTGCCGTTGTGGAACATCACGCCGGGGCGCAACATGAACGTGTAGGTCAGCCCGTCCTCGGCACTGCTCGAAGCTTTCTGCGAGGTTGGGGATGACCTTCAGATCCTTGTCCACGGTGACGATGGAATCGTGCACGTTCTGCAGCACCCGGCCGGTGGAGGCGGTGCCGGTCTGGTGCATGTCGAGGTTCTGCGTGGTTTCCGAATGCCCCCAGATCAGGGTGCCGCCTGGTTGCGGTTCGGACTGGGCGCGGGCCGGGCCGCCGATGCTGTAGAGGATGGTGCCGCCCATGAGGGCCGTCGTCGACTTGAGAAATTCCCTGCGTTTCATCTTCCGTTCTCCTTTGCATATGGGCCGCGCGTCCACGCCAGTCCCTCCGGTATTCGCCAGCCTTTGTCGGCCGTGTTTCTTGCTCATTCAGGCAGCGGCGGCCGCTCCTCCGCGACGCCGAGTTCGGACTCGAGCGCCATGGCCGAGGTTCAGGATCGTTCCCTCCTCGAAGAGCCGCCCCCAGATCGAGATGCCCTGCGGCACGCGATGCGTCACGCCGCTGGCATCCGCCTCGCCGGTGGTCAGCTTGCCGGCGCCGAGGGAGGCCGCACTGCGGGTGCCCAGGTTTTCGAAGCCGGCACGCAGGTGCAGGCACGGGTGGCCGGTGAAGTTGGAGGCGACCAGCATCGGCCCGGTCATGAAGGGTCCGATCAGCGCGTCGACTTGGGCGAAGAGCCCGTCCAGCGCCTGCATCACGAGATAGCGAAGGCGGTCGAGTTGCACGTGATCGACGGCTGACAGAAACCGCGCCTTGCGGAAGGTGTTGGGCCAGGCGCCGTCATCCTGCCAGGTCAGCGTGTCGTCCGCATCGGTCAAGGTCAGGTGCTCGAACGCGGCCGCCGCCTCGGCATAGACGATGTTCATCAATGCGCCATAGGGCAGATCGGGGAGCGAAACCTCGACGACCTCGATCCCCAGCCGCTGCGCCGCCGCCAGCGCCGCATGGTCGACATCGGTCGCCCCTTCGACGAAGGCTTCGGGCAGATATCCCAGCTTCAGGCCCCGGATCCCCCTGCCCGCGTCGAAGGCGAATGGGGCGTGGATCGAGCAGAGATCGTGTGTGTCGCCGCCATTTATCGCGTCCAGCACCAGCGCGGTGTCCTCCACGCCCCGGCAGATCGGCCCGACCTTGTCGAGCGACCAGCAGAGCGCCATGCCGCCCACGCGGCTGACCCGCCCGAAGGTCGGGCGCAATCCGGTGGTGCCGCAGCGCTGGCAGGGCGAGGTGATCGAGCCCAGCGTCTCGGTCCCGATGGCAAAGGCGCAGAGCCCCGCCGCCGTGGCGGACGCCGATCCGGCGCTGGAGCCGGACGCGCCCTCGTCGGTGTTCCACGGATTGCGCGTCACGCCGCCATACCAGATGTCGTTATAGGCCAGCGCACCGACGGTCGTCTTGCCGAGCAGCACGGCCCCCGCCTCACGCAGCATCGTCACGATGCGCGCGTCGCTGTCGGGCACGCGGTCCCGGTAGGGCTCCGCCCCCCAGCCGGTGACGATGCCGTCGGTGTCGAAGAGGTCCTTCACGCCGTAGGGAATGCCGTGCAGTGGGCCCAGCGATTTGCCCTCTGCCGTCAGCGCATCCATCGCCTTGGCCTGGGCGAGGGCGAGGTCCGCCGTCACGGTGGCAAAGCACATCAGCGTCGGATTGAACCGCGCGATCCGGTCGAGATAGATCCGTGTCAGCCTTTCGCTGGTCAGCGCGCCGGACGCGATCCAGGCACCAAGCTGCGGCAGGCCGGCAAAGGCGATGTCTTCGTCGCTCTCCGGCAGCGCGGCGTCCGGGGTCGTTCCGGTCACGCCATCCGCCTGCGGCATGTCGAAGCCCGGCAGACGCGGATCGAACCGCAGGCTCATCGGAACGGAATTGGCCAGATCGACCTGGCGCCGCGCCACGGCGGACTCGATCTGACCCTCGAGATTGCCCACCATCTGCGCCCGCTCCTGCGCGGTGTAGGCCACGGCGAGCAGCCGCTCCGCAGCTTCGATATCGTCTTCCGTGATCTTCTGTTCGGTCATGGCTCCCCCGTCAGCCCCCTGTATAATCCATCGCGCGACATTCACCTCCCTGTGGTTTCGCGATCAATCCATTATCGGCTCCCCGAGGGTGCCATCGTCTCCAAATCCCGCACCGATGCCCAAATGCGCAGCGTCCCCTCATAGCGGTGTCGCAAAGGACCGGCTCGGCTGACCCGCGGCGCGGCGACGCTCATCTTCGGCCGCGATTTCGGCATCTATGGCGGTCCGGTCGCGCGTGCCATGCGGATTGGCCCGCGTCGGCAACGTCTTCGCCATGATCAGGAACCGCTCCTGCGCGACGTCATAGAGCCGGCGCAACTCGACCAGCGGATCGGGATGATCGTCGACGCGCAGATCGAGCCATGGATAGGGCTCGGCACGGTGGATGATCAGTGCCGCGGATTGCGTGCCGCGCTTGTCTCCGCCCGCCGTCGCACCCGCCTCCATCGCAATCATCAGCCGCTCGATCAGCGGCAGATCGGCATGAGTGCGGTAGGCCTCCATCGTGTCGCGCACGACAGCCTCTCCCGCCAGCATGTTGCCCGCAACGGAGACACCCGGTGCCGTCAGGTGCCCGCACCAGTCGACGCAATCGGGACCAGTATAGGCCGCGGTGCGCCCCTGCGCATCGACCAAATGGAGTTGCCGGTTGGCGCGGCCCTCGTCACCCGCGACCAGCGCGTCCATCACGTCCTGCGGCGTCTCGCCCGCGGCGAGCCGATCCGCCGCGTCGATGCCCCAGAGCGGGCTGACGAAGGCCTGCGTCGCCACCGCGCCCCGGCCCGCACGGATATGCGGGACGAGCGCGCCGACGGCAAAGAAGCGGCTCGCTACCGCGACACCGAACTCTCCGGTACTCGCGTCATGTGCCACGATCGAGTAGGTCATCCCCGTCCTCCTCAGCGCCCGACCGCGTAGGCCTGCATCAGCCGCGGGGTGGCCGCGGCCCGGAGCAGCCCGTCAGGCGACCGGCAGGCGGCGGTCAACCGGCCGATGGTCCAGGGTTCGGCCACCTCGACCGCATGACCCCGCGCGCGAAGGTCCGCGATCACCGCCGCGCCGAACTCCGGCTCCACCATCAGGTGACCGGGGCGCACGGGGCGCGGATCGAACGACCCCTGGAAATGGGCGGTGTTGAAGAGCGGCGCGTCTATGGCCTCCTGCAGGTTCATGTCGCTGTGCACGAAGCGCAGGAACAGCATCAGTTGCCATTGATCCTGCTGATCGCCGCCGGGCGTGCCGAAGGCGTGGCGCGTTCCGTCCGGCGCCTCGGCCATCGACGGCGACAACGTGGTGCGCGGCCGCCGCCCCGGGGCCAGCGATGTGGGCAGCCCCTCGTCAAGCCAGAACATCTGCGCCCGGCTGTTGAGCGGCATCCCGAGGCCCGGCACGACGGGGGAGCTTTGCAGCCAGCCGCCCGACGGGGTCGCCGAGACCGAGTTGCCCCATTGATCGATCACGTCGATATGCACCGTGTCGCCGCGGCGTTCGGAGAGATGCGCCATGGTGGGCTCGCCCGCGCCGATGCCGCCGCCCGGGGCTTCCTGGCTCGCCTTTGCGCGCGCGATCGCCGCATCGACCTGATGTCCGAATCCTTCGATCCGCCCCGGGCGCTGCGTAAGGTCCGCCGCGTCCCCCAGCAACGCGCGCCGATCCCGCGCATACTCGCGCGAGAGAAGCCGGTCCGTCGGGATCTCACTGTGATCGGGGTCGCCGTAATAGGCCTCGCGGTCCGCGAAGGACAGCTTCATCGCCTCGGTCACGAGATGCACGAAATTCGCGCTTCGGCTGTCCATCCCCGCGATGCCGCTGCCCTCCAGCGTGCGCAGGGATTGCAGCATGGCCGGCCCCTGGCTCCACATGCCGGCCTTCCAGACGGTCCAGCCCGCGTAGTCGACCGACAGCGGCGCCTCGTAGCTGGCCTGCCAGCCGGCCATGTCCTCACCGGTCATCACCCCCTTGTGCGCCGCGCCGGAGGCATCCATGACGCACGCCTCCCGCAGCCAGCCGTCGATCGCCTCCGCGATGAAGCCCTGATAGAAGGCCCGCCGCGCCGCCTCGATCTGTTCCGCGCGGCCCGTCGCCGCCTCGGCTTCGCGCAGGAGCCTCTCCCATGTGTCGGCCAGCGCCGGGTTGCAGAAGAGAGCGCCCGCCGCCGGGGCCTGCCCTCCCGGCAACCAGGTCTCGAAGGACGTGGGCCATTCATCGCGGAAGAAATCGGACAGCCCACCGATGGTGGCGGCGACACGCGGCAGCATGGGGTGGCCATGGCGCGCGTAGAAGATCGCAGGTTCCAGGATGTCGCGCAGCGGCAGGCGCCCGTGGTCGCGCAGCATCAGCATCCAGGCGTCGAACGCGCCCGGCACCACCGTCGCCAGCAGCCCGGAGCCGGGTATCGAGTCCAGCCCTTCCGAGCGGTAGTGCGCGATGCTCGCCGCCGCAGGGGCGACGCCCTGGCCGCAGATGACGTGCGGCGCCGCATCGCCGGCGGGGCGCACGAGCGCGGGCATGTCCCCCAGCGGGCCGTTCAGATGCGGCTCGACAACATGCAGGACAAAGCCCATGGCGGCGGCGGCATCCGCGGCCGTGCCGCCCGCTTCGAGGATCTTCATGCCGACGGCGGAGGCGATCCAGTGGGTCGAGGTCGCGACGCCGAACGTGCCTTGGATTTCAGGTCTGGTGGTAAAGGTCATGGCAGCCTCGGTCATGTATCGCGCGGGTCGAGCGCATCGCGCAGCCCGTCGCCCAGAAGGTTGAACCCCAGCACCACGAGGAAGATCGCGGCGCCGGGATAGAGCGCCATCCACGGCGCCTGTTCGAGGAAATTCTTCGCGGTGTTGAGCATCGCGCCCCAGCTCGGGGCCGGTGGTTGCTGACCGAGGCCGAGGAACGACAGGGACGCCTCCGCGATGATGGCAGTGGCGATGGTCAGCGTCGCCTGCACGATGATCGGCGGCATGATGTTGGGCAGGATGTAGCGCCCGATCATCCCGAGATGGCCGATCCCCACCGCCCGCGCGCTTTCCACGTAATCCTCGGTCATCACGGTCAGCGTCTGCGCCCGTGCGAGCCGGATAAAGATCGGCATCGCCGAGAGTCCGATCGCGATCATCGCGTTGGTCAGCGAGGGGCCGAGGAAGGCGGCGAGCGCGATGGCGAGGATCAGGAAGGGTGCCGCCAGCAGCGCCTCGGTGAAGCGCGAAATGATGGCGTCGGTCCAGCCGCGCAGGTAGCCCGCCATCATGCCCAGCGGCACGCCCAGCGCCACCGCGATGAGGACCGACACGACCCCGGCCAGGAGCGAGGCCTGCGCGCCCCAGATCATCCGGCTCAGCACGTCGCGCCCGATCTCGTCGGTGCCGAAGGGATGTGCGATGGACGGCGCCTTGCGCACGACGGACCAGTCGGTCTCGGTCGGGCCGGGGACCGGCAGGACCGGCGCCAGCATCGCCACGATCATGAAGAAGAGGACGATGGCCCCTCCCAGCAGCGCCGAAGGAGAGTGCCGGAACTTCTCCCAACTGCGGTTGCGGCGGCGTGGCGGCAGCGGGTCGGCCACGACTTGCGGTTCGACGACAGCGCTCATTGCTCCGACATCCTGGGGTTCAGGACGCGATACGCCGCATCGGCCAGAATGTTCATGAAGATGAACGCGATCCCGGTACAGAGCACGATCCCCTGCACCACGGCATAGTCCCGGTTGAAGACCGCATCGACGACCAGCTTGCCGAAGCCCGGGATGGTGAAGATCTGTTCGGTCAGGACGGCGCCGGCCAGCAGCTCTCCGAACAGGAGGGTGATGACGGTCACCACGGGGACAAGTGCGTTGCGCAGGGCGTGCTTGACCAGCACGACGTCTTCGCGCAGGCCCTTCGCGCGCGCGGTGCGGACGTAATCGGAGGTCAGCACGCTCAGCATCGCTGACCGGGTATGCCGCATGAGCGTGGCGGCGATGGCCGTGCCCAGCACGAAGGCGGGCATGAGCATGGTAAGGATAGATTGCAGCGGATCCTCGGTCAGCGGCAGGTAGCCCGATGCCGGGCAGCCAGCCGAGCTTCACCGAGACCAGCAGGATCAGCATGATCCCGAGCCAGAAATTCGGCACCGACAGGCCCGACAGGGCGATGATGTTGGCCAGCCAGTCGATCCAGGTTCCCTTCTTGTAAGCCGAGAGCACACCCGCCGGAATGCCGATGACGATGGCGATGATCAGCGCCATCACCGCGAGCTGGATCGTGACGGGCAGTTTCTCCCCGATCAGTTCGAGCACCGGTTGCTGGGTGCGCAGGGATATGCCCAGGTCGCCCTGGAGCGCATTGCCGGCCCAGGCGAGGTATTGCACCGGGATGGGGTCGTTCAGGCGGTATTTCTCGCGCAGGGCGGCGATGACCTCCGGGTCGCGCTCCTCCCCGGCCATCACCAGGATCGGATCGCCCGGCAGCAGGTGCTGCAGGGAGAACACGAAGATGGAGATCAGGATCACCGTCGGGATCGCGATGATGACCCTGCGTCCGAGGAAAGCGAGCATGGCGGAACCTGGCGATGGGTTGCGGTGAGGTCGGTCCGCCGCCCCGGAAGGGTCCGGAGCGGCGGGCGTCACGGGTGCGGGTTACTCGGAGAGTGACACGCCATGCAGGCGGATCATGCCGTCGGGATAGGCGGTGAACCCCTCCACGGCATCGTCGAGCGCCCAGATCCACACCGGGTGGTAGAGGTAGATGATCGGCATGTCCTCCTGCTGCTTGGCGATCGCGGCGTTGTAGCTTTCCTTGCGGACCGCCGGATCGTTGGAGAGACGCGCCTCGTCGAGGAAGCGGTCCATGTCGGGATCGGAATACTTGGAATCGTTGATCCCGCCGCCGGTGGTCATGAACTGGTGGATATTGCCGTCGGGATCGACCCGGCCCGACCAGCCGATCTGGCTGGCGGTGTAGTCCCCCGCCGACTGATCGGCCAGAAGCGTCGCGAATTCCTTGGCCGCCAGTTCGATGGTGATACCCGCCTCGGCCGCCATCGACTGGATCACCTGCATGACCTGGGTCTGCACCGGGTTGTTGGCCACCTGTATCACGAGGGTCACGCCATCTTCGAAACCGGCCTCCGCCAGCAGGGCCTTCGCGGCGTCGACATCACGCTCGGGCACCGGGAAATCGGCATTGTACCATGGCGAGGTCGGCGAAAACGGCTGGTTGCCGGTCGCGAAGGCATTCTCGAACACGACCTGGTTGAGCGCGTCGCGGTCGATCGCAAGCGACAGGGCCTTGCGCACCGCCGCGTTCTGACCCAGCGGGTTTTCCGCGGCCGGGCCATTGGCGACGTTGATCGTGATCCCCTGATAGCCCAGCGACGTCGCCTTTTCGACCACGAGCCCGTCATCTGCCTCGGCCGAGGCCAGATCGGTGGCCGCCAACCGTTCGAGCATGTCCAGATCACCCGCCCGGAGGTTGGCAAGACGCACGGTCGTATCGGGGATCGGCAGGAAGGTCACCGTGTCGAAGTTGATCTCGTCCGCGCGGTAGTAATCGTCGAATTTTTCCAGCACGATGCGGTCCTGCTGGACGCGCTCCTTGAAGGTGAAGGGACCCGCGCAGACCGGGTTCAGGCCGAACTCCTCGCCGGCTTCGGCCGCAGCCTTGGGCGACAGCATCATCCCGGACCGGTCGGCGAACTGCGAGATCAACGTGGCGTCCGGACCCGACAGGTTGAACTTGATCGTATGCTCGTCGATCACCTCGGTGCTTTCGATGGACGATACCTCGGACTGCCGGCGGCTCAGCTCGAAGTTCTGCGAGCGGTCGATGTTGTCGGCCACGGCCTGCGCGTTGAAGGGTTCGCCATCGTGAAACGTGACATCGTCGCGCAACGACATGGTCAGCTCGGTGCCGTCCTCGCTCCACTCCCACTCGGTCGCGAGCATCGGGATGATCTCCAGTTCCGGCGTGATGTCGACAAGCTTGTCACAGAGCGAGGCGTAGACGATGCGGCCCACGAAAGTGCGCGACTGATCGGGATCGAGCACATCGGGATCCTCCTGCAGGCCGATCCTCAGGTCCTGGGCGTGGACAAGGCTGCTTGTCGCGGCAAGTACTGCTGCCAATCCCATCGTTCTTAGAGTGCGCATGGCGTTCATTCCTCCGTTTCGAGTGCTGTGGTTCTTTCATTTGCCGTCTTCCCGGCGCGTGCGGCGCTGTAGCGGGCAAATCGGCGTGCGACCGCGGGCGGTCGGGTCTGGTCGTCGCTGCGGATACCTTCCAGCGACAGGCCGTCGGCAAGATGGCAGGCGACGCGTCGCGCGCGCTCGATCTCGCGCAACTGCGGCCGTTCGGTGCGGCAGATCTTCTCTGCATACGGGCACCGCGTGTGAAAGCGGCACCCGGACGGCGGGGAGATCGGGTTCGGCGGATCGCCCTCGATCCTGACGTGGACCTTGCGCGCGCCGGTGGCCGGTATCGGGATCGCCGACAGCAGCGCCTCGGTATAGGGATGCGCGGGATCTGCAAAAAGCTCGGCGGCATCGCCAAGCTCCACGATCTCGCCCAGGTACATCACCGCGACCCGGTCCGCGATATGGCGGATCACGGCCAGGTCATGCGCGATGATGACCAGGGTGAGGCCGAATTCGTCCTTCAGATCCTCGAGGATGTTGACGACCTGCGCCTGGATCGACACGTCGAGTGCCGAGACCGGTTCATCCCCGATCACGACCTTCGGACCCGTCACCAGCGCGCGGGCGATCCCGATGCGCTGGCGCTGGCCGCCGGAGAATTCGTGCGGATACCGGTCGGCGTGTTCGGGCCGCAACCCGACCTTGCGCAGCATTTCCGCGACCTTGGCCCGGCGTTCGGCCGGCGTGCCGATCCCGTGGATGCGCAACGGCTCGCCGATCAGCGCGCCCACGGTCATGCGCGGGTTCAGCGACGAGAACGGATCCTGGAAGATGAACTGCATCTCCTGCCGGAGCGCACGCGACTCCGCCCCCGACAGCGCCGAGATGTCGCGGCCGTCATATGTGACGCGCCCTGAGGTGGCGTCGATCAGATGCGAGAGAAGCCGCGCAAGCGTCGATTTCCCGCACCCGGACTCGCCCACGATGGCGAAGGTCTCGCCCTCCGCGATGTCGAGATCCACGCCATTGACCGCCTGCACCACGCTCGGCGGGCCGAAAAGCGGCTTGTTCGCGACGAAGGTGCGCGTCAGTCCGCGCGCCTGCAGGATCGGGGCGGTCATGCCGTCGCCCTCCGCCTCGGTGCCGGCTCCGCCTGCTCGATGGGCGCGTGCCAGCAGGCAACGCGGTGTCCGGCCGCCATGTCGACAAGCGGCGGTGCCACGTCGCAGGTCGCGTCGGCGAAGGGACAGCGTGGCGCGAAGCGGCAGCCGCGCGGGCATGTCCATCGGGCTCGGCACGGTGCCGGGGATGGTGACGAGACGCGCGCCACGACCCGCGAGCGACGGCATGGAGCACATCAGGCCCAGCGTGTAGGGATGCTGCGGGTCGTCGAAGATCTGCGCCACGCTGCCCGGCCTCGACGATCTGGCCGGCATACATCACGGCGACCTTGTCGGCCATCTCGGCCACGACGCCGAGATCGTGGGTGATCATGATCTGCGCCGCCCCGGTCTCGCGCCCGAGATTGCGCATCAGGTCGAGGATCTGCGCCTGGATCGTCACGTCCAGCGCCGTCGTGGGCTCGTCCGCGATGAGAAGCGCTGGATCGTTCGCCAGCGCCATGGCGATCATCACCCGCTGCCGCATGCCGCCCGAAAGCTGATGCGGATACTCGTCCAGACGGCTTTGCGCCGCGGGGATCCGTACCCGCTCGAGCATCTCCAGCGCGCGCGCCCGGCCGGCGTCCCGAAGGACATCGCGGTGCGCACAGACGGCTTCCGCGATCTGGTCGCCGACCTTCAGCGCGGGATTGAGCGAAGTCATCGGCTCCTGAAAGATCATCGCGATGCGGTCCCCGCGCAGCGCGCGCAGCGTGCCCGGCGGGGCCGAAAGGAGGTCCGTGTCCTGAAACATCGCCGTGCCGCCCTCGATCCGCAGCGGAGTGCCCTCGAGCAGCCCCATCAGCGCGAGGGCCGTCAGGCTTTTGCCGCAGCCGGATTCGCCGACGATACAGAGCGTTTCCCCGGCCTTGAGCGTGAAGTTCACGTCCTCGACAAGCGGCCGGGCGGCGCCGGCAATGCGGACTGACAAGCCCTGAACATCGAGAAGCGGCGCGAGCTCGGTCACTGCCCCTCCTTTTCCAGCGAGGTCTTGAGGTTGGAGAAGAGCGTGTTGAGGTGGTCGCGCATCGCCTGGGCGGCCGCCGCACCGTCGCGGGAGTCGATGGCGTCGATGATCCGGGCGTGCTGTTCGTCATAGGCCGCGCGGGCTTCGGGTGTGCGCGCACGATGGCGTTTGCGCCGCCATTCCTCACCCATCCGCACTTCGTCGATCAGGGTGAAGGCCGTCATCATCAGCCGGTTGCCGGCGATCCGTGCGATCGCCCGGTGCAGCGCGCCGTCCCACCGTTCGGCCGCGTCGGCCTCGCCGGAAACATGCGTGCGCTCCGCCAGTTGACGCAGCAGGGCGACGTCATCGGCATTCGCCCGGCGCGCGCAAAGCTCGGCCAGTGCCGGCTCGATGCAGAGACGCGCCTCCATCGCCGACAGGGGATCGACTTCGGAGGCGATCCTGGCTGCAAGCTCTTCGTTGGGGTCGGGCGGCTGTCCGACGAACGTGCCTTTGCCTTGTTTGCGCCAGACCAACCCCTCGGATTCCAGCTTGTCGAGGGCGAAGCGAATCGATCTGCGCCCTGCCCCCAGCTCCTCCGACAGGCGCCTTTCCGTCGGCAACCGACCATCCGAAGGAAGAAGGTCGTCCGTCACGATCCGACGGATTGCCCGTAAAACCCGGAGGTTTTCGGACTCGTCCCGTCCTTCGATCTGGTCATCCTGCAGCATCGATATCCCAAAACATTCCAGGTTTGGTTTGAACCAATGAAACTTTGGTTCGGCCGCTCCTGTCAACAGCAAGCATGCTCCGGCCCGCCAAAAATCGGGGGGCAGCATGGTGGCCGAGGTCGATCAACCCTTCGTTCCTCCCGCAAGCCCCTGACGGCGAATGCTTTTCGATGCCGGCCCAATTCTTGGGCAGCCAACCGGGACTGGCGTCGGGCTTCCGAAAGCGGAACGAGCGGGTCGGCGAGGACCGGCTGGTCTATGTCGAGGCGCTTGTCGTGGGCTGCGCGGACTTCCGAGCTCCGGTCGCGGAATCACCCCGATGGCTTCCGATCCCCTCGCCACGGGATCGCCTCTCGCCCAGCATCAGCATGGCGGGTGTCAGGACGAGGGTCAGGAGGGTCGCCACGACCAGACCGCCCACGATGGCGCTGGAGAGTTCGGTCCAGTACTGGGTCGATGGCGCCCCCAGCACGATCTCGCGGGTGAAGAAATTCAGGTTGGCGCCGAAGACCATCGGCATCAGGCCGAGCGCGGTGGTGACCGAGGTCAGGACGACCGGCCGCAGGCGTTGCGCCCCCGTCCGCAGCGCCGCCTCGCGCGGCGAGAGCCCGGCTGCCTTGAGGTCGTTGTAGGTGTCGATCAGGACGATGTTGTTGTTCACCACGATGCCGGCGAGGGCGATGACCCCGATACCGCCCATCACGACACCGAACGGCCGGCCGGTGATGATCAGGCCCAGAAGCACACCCGCGACCGAGAAGACGATGGCGCTCATGACCACGAAGGCCTGGTAGAAGCTGTTGAACTGCAGGACCAGGATGACGAGCATCAGCAGGATAGCTGCCACGAACGCGCTCGCGAGGAAGACCATGGTTTCCGCCTGGTCCTCGGCCTCCCCGGCGAAGGCGTAGCTGACGCCGTCGGGCAGGTCCGCCCGATCCAGGGCCGTCTGCAGCGCGTTGATCTGGTCGTTCACCAGAACACCGGGCGCCACATTGGCCTCGATCGAGACCACGCGCTCTTCGTCGATGCGGGTGATCATGCCGGTGCGCTCGGACGGCGCGAAGGTCACGAAGTTCGAGATCGGCACCAGCCCCGCCGACGTCGGCACCCGCAGGTTGCCGAGCTCGGACAGGGAGCGCGCCTCGGCCGGGAACCGCACGCGGATATCGATCTCCCCGTCGGCGTCATCGGGGCGATAGTCGGCGACCGCGATTCCTTGGGTCAGCAGCTGCACCGCCTGGCCGAGCAGGCTGACATCGGCGCCATAGCGTGCGGCTTCGGCCCGGTCGACGAGGATCGAGACCTCGACCCCCGGCAGCGGCCGCGTGTCGGTGACGTCGGTGAAACCGCCGATCCGCTCCATGATCGCCAGCACCTCTTCGACCGCCTCCGCCTGCACGGCGGGGTTGCGCGCCGCGATCTGCAGGTTGACCGGCTTGCCGGCGGTCGGCCCGCCGCTTTCGGTCTGCACCTGAACGTCGATCCCGGCGATGTCGGCCACGTCCTGCCGGATCTCCGCCCCGATGAACTCTGCGGGACGCCGCGTGTCCCATTCGGTGAGTTCGAGTTGCAGCGTGCCGATGGTCTCCTCGTCGCTCTGGCCGACATTCATCGTCGAGCGGGCATAGATGGTGTCGATCTCCTCGTAATCCAGCAGCCGCTGTTCGACGCGCCGCACCAGGGCATCCCGCTCGTAGATCGAGAAGTTGTCGCGGGCGCGGACCTGCACCTGCATGAATTCCGGCTCCACGGACGGGAAGAACGTCAATCCCTTGCCGAACTGGCCATAGGCCCCGAAGGCCCCCAGCAGCAGCGCCAGTGCGAGCAGGGCCGTCGCGCCCGGCCGCAGGATCGCCCGTTCTAGCAGCCGGACGTACATCCCCGTGGCGCCACCGATGCGGCGCGGATCCCCCAGCTCCGCTTCGTGAAGGGCGAGTTTGGCGGCGGCTGTCTGCGGCTGGCGCTTGCCGATGAGACCGCCCAGGACGGGAATGAAGATCAGCGCCATGAAGAGCGAGGCGAAGAGGGTCAGGATCACCGTGATCGGCAGGAACTTCATGAATTCGCCGACCATCCCCGTCCAGAACAGCAGCGGGAAGAACACGCTGAGCGTCGTGGCGGTCGAGGCGACGATCGGCCAGGACATGCGCTTGGCGGCCGCGGCATAAGCCTCGCGCGGCGGCGCGCCTTCCTGCAGGCGGCGGTCGGCAAGTTCCGTGGTGACGATCGCCCCGTCGACCAGCATGCCGACCACGAGGATCAGCGAGAAGAGCACCACGATGTTCATCGTGTAGCCCATGGCCCAGAGCGCGATGACCCCGGCCAGGAAAGCGCCCGGAATGGAGAGGCCGACGAGAACCGCCGACCGCAGCCCCAATGCAAACACGATGACGATCATCACCAGGATCACGGCCGCGATGACATTGGCCTCGAGATCCGACAGCAATGTCTCCACCTGCTCCGACTGGTCCTGAAGGTAAGTGACCTCGAGGCTGTCGGGCCACTCGGTCCGCAGGCTGTCCACGGCGGCCTTGGTCGCGGCCACGGTGTCGATGATGTTCGCCCCGGACCGCTTCTTGACCTCGAGTGCCAGGGCCGGCTGCCCGTCGATGCGGGCAAAACCCGTGGGATCCTGGAACGTGCGCCGGATGGTCGCCACGTCCTCGAAGGTCACGACGGCATCGCCGCGGACCTTCACCGGGATCTCCATCACGTCTTCGAGGCCCTCGATCAATCCCGGCACCTTCAGCACGACGCGCCCGCCGCCGGTCTCGATGGCGCCGGCGGCGATCAGGCGGTTGTTGCGCTGCAGTTGGGTGATCAGCTCGTCGAAGCTCAGGTTGTAGGTCTGGAAGACGGTCGGATCGATCAGGACCTCAAGGAACTCCTCGCGCGCACCGCCGATATCGACCTCGAGCACGCCGGGAAGGCCTTCGATTACGTCCTGCGCCTCCTCCGCCAGGTCGTTCAGGGTACGCTCCGGCACCGGGCCCGAGATGATCGCGGTGATGATCGGGAACAGGGCTGTGTTGATCTCGGTGATCGTCAAGTCGGTGGCATCTTCGGGCAGGTCGCCCTCGATCCGGTCCGCCGCCTCCCGCACCTTGTCGAGCGCCTCGTTGATGTCGCCACCCGGCGTGAACTCGAGCTGCACGCTGGCGAACCCCTCCGAGGCGTGGCTTTCCATCTTCTCCAGCCCGGTGATGGCTGCGAACTCCGCCTCCATCGGTTCGATCAGCAGGCGCTCGGCATCGGCGGGACTGATGCCTTCGAGCCCGGTGGAGACGTAGACCAGCGGCAGCGGCACCTCGGGATTGGCCTCCTTCGGGATCGCGACATAGGCAAAGGCGCCGACGCCGAGAATCATGACCAGCGTCATCAGGACGACCCGGCTGCGCGAGAACGCGGCGTCGATGAGCGTGTTCATCCGTCAGTCTCCCTGCGCCACGGCGCCGGGCGCGTCGGATGCGGTCGACGGTGCGACCGTCTCTCCCTCGTTGACGAAGCCCTGTCCCACCGTGATGATCCGCGCACGCTCCGGCAGCCCGGTGGCCCAGAGCCCGTCGATCTCGGCCCGCACGATCTCGACGGGATGGAAGACCACGCGGTCCTCGTCATCTACCGTCTTCACGCCGATCCGGCCCTCGGGGCTGAGCGACACGGTCGAGGGCTGCACGAAATGCGCCTGCGCCTGTCCGGTCGGGATGCGCACCTCGGCGGAGATGCCGGCCGGGATGGCGCCGTCTTCGTTGGGGACGGTGATCTCGGCCAGGAAGGTCCGCGTCTCGGCATTGGCCGAGGTCCCGACGAAGCTCACCGTGCCCTCGCGTTCTTCGCCGGTGATGAAGCTGATGCTGGCCGTCTGCCCGTTCTGGATGCGGCCGAGCGCCTGTTGCGGCACCTGGATGGCCACGGTCAGCGGGCGGTTGTCGACGATGCGTCCCACCTCCGCGCCCGCCTGGACGAACTCGCCGGGATCGAGTGTCAGCGTCTCGATCCGGCCGGCAAAGGGCGCGGTGATCGCGAGCGCTTCCATCGCTTCTCCCGTCGCCGCGACCGACGCCTCGGCCGCGGCAAGCGCGGTGCGGGCGTCGCTGAGACGGTCCACCGTGGAGACGCCACGCTCCAGTAGCGCGGTGGCGTTGTCGAATTCCCGCTGCGCCCCCGCAAGCTCCTCGCGGGCGCGGGCGAAATCGGCCTCGGCGCGATCCGCCGACAGGCGCGCGACCACGGCGCCGTCGGTGACGTCTTCCCCCTTGCGGACCAGGACCTCCGCGACATCGCCCGACGTCTCGGCGCGGATCGTCGTGTCGCGGTCGGGCTGCGCCTGGCCTTCGGCCTGAAAGTAGAGCGTCACGGTCTCGGCCGACGACGGCTCGACCGTCACGGCAACCGGTTCGGCCCGCATTTCTGAGGATTGCGGCGCGGTCGCATCCCCCGACGGCAGGACGTAGCCGCTGCCCATCCACCCGACGATCGCGAGCACGAGGCCGGCGGCGATCCAGGTCGAGCGGGAGGCGCCTTTGTCATCCCGGAACGAGAGGCGTTCGCTGTCTTCTGTCATGATCCATATCCTACGGGTGCCGGGACCCCGGCGCCACCCTGCCGGTGCCCCCTCCTGGCACCTCGGCGGCAGCGCGCCACGGGCTTCAGAAACCAGGATGCTTCCGATCACGGCAAGAGCAATTTCCGACAGCGCTCGGTGGTCACCGATCCCGGTGACATAGTGCGATCGAGCGGAGCCTTCAACGCGCCGCCCAACGATCGGACCAGCCCGGGCGTGTCAGGGAATGCCGATTGCGGCGGGCGTGGCGATGGAGCGGAAGCTGAGTCGGCAGGAGGCACGGGGCGCCCCTCAGCGCTTCCTGGATCGACTGGAGCGAGAAATCGGGTGGGCTGGGCCTGTGGCCGATCCGAACGTGGTGGCGGATCGTCTGCAGCTTGACTTCGGCCCGCCGCACCAACACGCCCTCGGGAAGCATCGTGGATTCCTCCACATCTGCAGTGGCTGCAGGATCGCAGCGATTGCATGACCCGCCGGGAAGGAACAAAGAAGCGCCCAAAGCTTTGGGCTCTCTTGAACCTCTACCCGTCGAAGCTTGCAGGTCCTGGGCGACCGCTCCGGCTGTGAAACAAGGAAGGACGCGTCTTGGACACACTGTCTCCCCTCATGCTCGGATTTCTGGGCAGCCTGGCCGCGGGCTCTCTGACCGCGGTCGGGGCGGTTCCGGTGCTGTTCGGACGGATTCCGTCCCGTGGAACGCGAGACCTGTCCCTCGGCTTCGCCGCCGGCGTGATGCTTGCCGCATCGTTCTTCTCTCTCATCATCCCGGCGCTCGATGCGGCGGAAACGCAATTCCGGAGCGCCGCCGCGCCCGCGGCGATCGTCTGCGTGGCGATCCTGCTCGGAATGGGGGCAGTGGCGCTGATGAACGAACGCCTGCCCCACGAGCACTTCAAGACCGGACGGGAGGGGCCCGAGGCGGCGTCGCTTCGGAGGGTCTGGCTCTTCATCATCGCGATCACGATCCACAACTTCCCCGAAGGCCTTGCCGTCGGCGTGGGCTTCGGCGCCGACGGCCTCTCGGGCGGCATGCCGCTCGCACTCGGCATCGGGCTTCAGAACGCGCCCGAAGGTCTTGCCGTGGCCGTGGCGCTTCTCGGCGAGGGATACGCGAAGGGGCGCGCTTGGAGCATCGCCGCGCTGACCGGGCTCGTGGAGCCGATCGGCGGGCTCGTCGGCGCGGGCATCATCACGTTGTCGCAACCGCTCCTGCCCTGGGGGCTCGCCTTCGCGGCCGGCGCGATGCTCTACGTCATCAGTCACGAGATCATCCCGGAAACCCACCGCAGCGGGCATCAGAAGAAGGCGACCTTCGGCCTGTCGATCGGTCTCGTCCTCATGCTCTTTCTCGATGTCTGGTTGGGATGACCGGATGCACCGGTCGCCCTTGAGCATGTTGTTGGTCATTGCCGCAAAGAGACCGACAGTGCCGCCCGTGGATTCTATCTGCCCGTTTCGAGAAACCGTGGTCTTGGCGGGCGTGCTGGAGTAAAACGGTACTATCTGAGCGCTGCCCGTAGCGCTCCACGGCGTGGGTCCGATCCCGGTTCGACCGGTCCGTTCCAGATGAGGACGTGCGAGGGAGAAGCCGCATTGCGGCGTCGGAGACCAGTCCCGATGGGGACCTTGCTCGGCGGCGCATCGAGGTCGAAGCGCTTCTTGCCGAGGCTCTGGAGCAGCAAGTCGCGCTGGGCGACATCCTCCGGGTGATCTCATCTTCGCAAGCCGGCTTGAAGACCGTTTTTCAAGTGGTGGCGGAACATGCCGCGCGGCTCTGCCATGCAACGGACGCACAGATCTTCCGGTGCGAGGGCGACGCACTCCGGCTGGCGGCGTCGTTCGGGTCGCTTCCGCTCCACGGCGACCTGCATCCCGTGAATTGGCACTGGGTAACGGGTCGCGCGGTCGCCGATCGCAAGACCGTGCATGTGGAGGACCTTGGCGCATCGCAAGCGGAACGGGAGTTCCCGCTCGGAGTGATCCATCAGCGCAAATACGGGCATCGCACCACGCTCGCGACGCCCCTCATGCGCGGCAGCGAGGTTCTGAGTGCCATCCTGATCCGCCGCACTGAGGTCTGAGCGAACCGACATCGCGCGCCAAGCCCGGGTTCGATACCAGCCGCGGCCCGAGGTGCATGATGATCCGCGTCAGGTCAGAACGAGCCGCAGCAGAGGCGCTGAGGCTGCGGACGCCGCAAGTACCCAGCCGATGCCCAGGTGCCGCCGCAGCAGGAGATATCCCGACAGGGCGATGAGCAAAACGGATGCCGGATCGATCGAAGCCGGGTCAGGCAGCCACAACACGACCGGACCGACCCGGCGTTCGTTGACGGTCGCGAAGACGACATGCAGAGCGAACCACAGCGACAGGTTGAGAATGACGCCGACGACGGCGGCCGTGATCGCTCTCAAGGCGCCCCGCAGGCGCGGCTGAGCGGCGATACGTTCGATGTAGGGCGCGCCCGCGAAGATCCACAGAAAGCACGGCACGAAAGTGACCCAGAGCGTGACCAGAGCGCCGGCGATCGCGAGGCCGAACCCGCCCTCGCGGTAGCCGGCAAGGAACCCCACGAACTGCGTCACGAGGATCAACGGTCCGGGCGTTGTCTCGGCGAGCCCGAGGCCGTCCATCATTTCGGTGGCGGTCAGCCAACCGAGCTCGGCCACCACCTCCTGCGCCATGTAGGCAAGAACCGCGTAGGCGCCGCCGAAGGTGACGACCGCCAGTTTGGAGAAGAAGACGCCGATTTCGGAGAGGATCGGCACGCCGGCAATGGCGTCGAGGGCGACGACGGGCAGGATCCAGACGCAGAGCCCCAGCGCGATGACCGTCGCGGTGTGTCGGAAGCTGACGCGTGGAGCCGAATCCGGCGGGTGCGCATCGGTCGAGCGTGCGGAGAAGGCGCCGTAGAGACCGGCGGCCAGCACGATCACGGAAACGGAACGTCCAGAAAGAAGATCGCCACGAAGGCCAGGCCTGCGACGATCCGGTGCGCCACGCCACTCAGCGCGCGTCGCGACAGCCGCAGGAGCGCCTCGATCACGATCACGACCGCCGCGGCCTGCACGCCGAGAAAAAGCGTGTCGACCAGCGGTACATTGCCGAGCATCACGTAGAGCGTCGTCAGCGCGAAGATGACCAGCGCTCCCGGCAGGACGAAGAGCAGACCCGCCACCAGGCCGCCGGCAAAGCCATGCAGCCTCCAGCCGGCATAGGTCGCGAGCTGCATCGCTTCCGGACCGGGCAGCAGCATGCAGAAACTCAGTCCGTTGAGGTATTGCTGCTCTGTCAGCCACTTGCGCTCTTCAACGAGTATCCGATGCATGAGCGCGATCTGCGCAGCCGGGCCGCCGAAGGACAGCAGGCCGATCCGGAGGAACACGCGAAACACGTCGGCGCGGCTGATCGCTGCCGTCATCGTGGCGGTCATTGCGTCACGTCGTCTCGGCGGGCGCCGGGGATCATGCGCGAATCGTCTTCGGAAACGTCGTCGGTGCGCATGTCGATGAAAATCGGACATTCGGGCAAACCCACGAACCGGGCGCTTCGCGACATCGTCGTACGTTCAGGTGAAACCATGCCGGCATCCTTCCCTGTTGCCGGGTGAGAGGATGCGGCGTTTCGGCTGGCGCCTCGGGAGGCGTCCGCCTGCCCCACGCCGAAGCTGGTACAGAACGGCAATTCAGGTGTCAAACCGCCATCGTTCCCGGCCGGATTACGTGGTAGCCTGGTCGTTGGCGGATCAAACTACGGCGACAGTTGGTCGGTCAATGCGCGGATGCCGGCGCTCAGGCCGTCTCCCGGGCGATGAGGTCCTTGTAGAGGTCGCGGATCCGGGTGGTGATCGCACGCGCGCCGGTGCCGATGGTCTTGCCGTCGATCTCGGCGACGGGTGTCTGCGCGCCGAAGGTGCCGGTCAGGAACGCCTCGTCCGCCCCGTAGGCCTCGTAGAGAGAGAAATTCTTCTCGAAGACCGGGAGTCCGTTTTCGTGGCAGAGGTCGATCACCTTCGCCCGGGTGACGCCGTTCATGCAGTAGTCGCCGGTCGAGGTCCAGACCTCGCCCTTTCGCACGATGAAGAAGTTGCAGGCGTTGGTGGTGTTCACGAAGCCGTGCGGGTCGAGCATCAGTGCCTCGTCGGCCCCCGCCTGTTCGGCCTGAAGGCAGGCGATCACGCAGTTGAGCTTCGAGTGGCTGTTGAACTTCGGATCCTGGCTCGTCGGCAGCCCGCGGACCTGCGGCACGCTGGCAAGCCGGATGCCCCGCGACTGCAGCGCGTCCTTCGGCTTCGAATGCTCCATGATGATGACGACCGTCGGCCCCGTGCGGCTGAGCGAGGGATGCTGGAAGGGTTTGACCTTCACCCCCCGCGTGACCATCAGGCGGCAATGCACGTCGGTCGTCATGCCGTTCGCCTCCGCCGTCATGGCGAGCGCGTCGCGGATGCCCTGCCGGTCCATCCCGATGTCGAGCGACACCGCCTTGCAGCTGTCGAAGAGCCTGTCCATGTGCTCCTCGAAGAACGCCCATGTGCCGTTGTAAAGCCGCATCCCCTCCCACATCCCGTCCCCCAGCATGAACCCCGAAATCGTAGACGGAGACGGTCGCCTCGGCCCGCGTTCGCAGTTCGCCGTTGACGTAGATGAGGATGTCTCGATTGCGCGGGTCATCCTCGGCATCGTGGGTGGTGTGGCGGTCGGGGTCGTGAGACATGGGCAATTCCTCGTTCCTGTGCCCGACCTTGTGCCGCCGGCATGGGCGCTGTCAAAGTGGACGTACCGTGCGCGGCGTATCGCTCCACCAAGGTGATGCCCACCCGGCCGTTTCCACCACGTCCAGGTTCACCACGCATCGACCATGCCGCGAGGCCACTTGACCGCACCGGCATAGTCTGCACGCTCGGAAGTTCGAATCCGACGACCGATGATCCGGAGCCCTCGGAGGGGCAGACCGATGCAAACAGCCTTCATCATGGGACTTGTCGCCTCGTCCGCCTTCCCGCTCGGCGTCGCGATCGGCCTGTTCCTTCATATTCCGCGGCGGGTGCTGGCCAGCATCATCGCGTTCGGTGCCGGCGTTCTGGTTGTCGCACTGACCACCGAACTGATGGCCGAGGCGACGGAGAATGGCTACATCGGTTGGTCCATTGGCGGTCTGCTGGTCGGGTGCATCATCTACATCGTCCTGGACCAGTTGCTCGAACAAGGCGCACAGGAAAGCCCGCGCCGTGAAGGTCGGGACGCGGACGATGTGCGCGCCGGCGCCGAGACCATTCCCGAGACACAGGAACAGGCGGCGGTGTCCGGCATGGCCGTGCTTGTGGGAACCGTCCTCGACGGCGTGCCCGAGAATGCGGCGATCGGCATCGGCCTCGCGGCCGAGCAAGGGCCGGGACTGGGGTACGTCCTGCTCGGCGCCGTGTTCCTGTCGAACCTGCCCGGAGCCATCGCCTCGACCGTCGGGATGCAGAAGGAGGGCCGTTCGACCGCGTATATCGTGATCGCGTGGAGTCTGGTGGCGTTGGCCTGCACGGCCTCGTGCGTTCTGGGCTTCACGCTCCTCGCCGGTCTTCCGCTGGCGGCCCAGAGCTTCATCCTGGCGTTGGCGGCCGGCGGCATCCTCGCGATGCTGTCGGACACCATGTTCCCCGAGGCATTTCAAACGGGCGGGCCGTGGGTCGCCCTGGCGGCGACCTTCGGTTTTGCCGCCGCCTTCCTTCTGGCCGAACTGGCGCACTGATCTCGCATCGCCCGCGCGATGTTCACGTCCGTCAGTCCACGTCCGCCGCCATGAGAGCCTGATGCCCGAATCGGAACCGTCGCGTTGGAGGACTGCGCACGCCTCGGACGAGCTTTCGCGTAGGCTCTCGTTTGCCGATGCGGCGAGCCGGCACGCGGTGGCGGAACGATGTTCCATCCTGCGGTATTGGCACTTCCCATGTTCCTGCATAATGTGCCCCGGAATGGAGTCGTGCGCTTGGGGAGACCTGCGGAGGGCGCGAGCTCTTTCCCTTGGGAGGGGGGCGGGATGTACCAGTCGCATATGCCGGGATGACGGCGATGACACCCGAAGACGCCGTTCGCCATGTCGTGACGACGGAGCCGGTATTTGCCGTCCACGAGGTAGAGGTGCGCGGCGTCCGGATGAAGGCTTTCGCCAACATTCCGCCGACCGTGCCGGCCCTGCTGGCGGCAAGCTGGGAAAAGCAGGGCAATGGCGAATTGGAGTATCTCGTCTACGCGGGCGAATCCCACACGTTCGCGGAATTCACGGCCGAGGTGAACCGCATGGCCCATGGCCTGCAGGACGAGCTGGGGCTGAAGAAAGGCGACCATATCGCCATCGCCATGCGCAACTATCCCGAACTGCTGATCCTGATGCTTGCCATCTCGAGCATGGGCGGCGTAGTCGTCTTTCTGAACGCCTGGTGGACGACGGAGGAACTCGACTACGCGCTGACCGACAGCGGCGCGCGCGTGGTCTTTGCCGACGGGCCGCGGCTGGAGCGGATGAAACCGCTCGAGAAAAAGCTGGACCTGACCCTGATCGGGGTGCGCGACGGCATCGGCGCGGGCTGTCACGACTACCCCGCACTTCGGGATGCGGCGCGGAGCGACGCGCGGCCGGACGTGGCGATCGACACCGACGACGACTTTGCCGTGATGTATTCGTCCGGCACGACCGGCAATCCCAAGGGCGTGGTGCAGACGCATCGCGGGGTCGTGAACGCCGTGTTCAGCTGGCTGATGCAGGCGGTCGTGGCGCCGCTGGTCACGCCACCCGACGCGGACGCGCCGGAGCCGCCGCGGCCTTCGGGGCTGGTGGTGACGCCGCTCTTTCACGTCACGGCGACGCACCCGGTCTTCCTGCTCAGCCTGCCGGCGGGGGCGAAGCTGACATTGATGCACAAATGGGACGCCGAAGAGGCGGTGCGGCTCATCAAGAAACATAAGATCACACGGTTTCTCGGCGTGCCCACGCAATCGGCGGAACTGATGGACGCGGCGGTGCGCATGAACGAAACCCTGCCGCTGCTTGACTACCTGGGTGCGGGCGGTGCCAAGCGTCCCGCGGCGCAGGTCGCGCAACTGGCAAAGGCGTTCCCGAGCGCGAACGTGGCGACGGGTTGGGGCATGACGGAAACAAACGCGCTCGGCATCGGCATGATCGGGGATGATTACAAGGCCCGGCCCGACGCGGCGGGCAAGCTGCATCCTCCGGTGCAGGAGATGCGGATCATCGACGACGCGGGCCGCGCGGTGCCCAACGGCACCTTGGGAGAAATCGCCGTGAAGGGGCCGCAGATCATGCGCTGCTATCTCAACAAGCCCGAGGCCACGGCGGAGGTGCTGCAGGAGGGATGGCTGCGGACCGGCGACCTGGGCATTCTCGATGACGACGGCTACGTCACGATCCTCGACCGCAAGAAGAACATCATCATCCGCGGCGGAGAGAACATCGCCTGCCTCGATGTCGAGGGCGCGCTGCACCGGCACCCCGACGTCCTCGAAGCGGTGGCATTTTCCGTGCCCGACGAACGTCTCGGCGAGGCGGTCGGCGCCGCGGTTCAGCTCCGCGAAGGCGCCAGTCTCACCTGTGCCGAGATGGCCCGCTTTCTCGAAGGGCATCTGGCCAAATTCAAGATCCCCGTGCACCTCTGGACCCAGTCCCATGAGTTGACCCGCGGGGCCACAGACAAGATCGACCGCCGCGCCATCCGCGCGGCCTGCCTGAAAAGCGAAGAGGCTCCAGCATGAACAGACCTACGGACGAAGACATCGGCGCCTATATCGCGCAAGCCGGGAAAAAGGCCTGGGAGGTTCCGGGCCTGCCGGCGGACACGGCCCAGCGTGACATCCGGACGGTCGGCATCATCGGCGCGGGCACCATGGGCGGCGGCATCGCGATGAACTTCGCCACCGCCGGCTACGACGTGAAGATCGTGGAGACGACGCAGGAGGCGCTGGACCGTGGCCTGAAGGTCGTGCGCGGCAACTACCAGCGCTCCGCCGACAAGGGGCGGTTTCCGCAGGACGAGGTCGAGGCACGGATGAACCGCTTCGACGGGCGGCTTGCGCTGGCCGACCTCACGGACTGCGACCTGGTGATCGAGGCCGTGTTCGAGAACATGGACCTGAAACGCGAGATCTTCACCGAACTGGACAGGGTGATGAAACCGGGGGCGATCCTCGCCACCAACACCTCGGCGCTCGATATCGACGAGATCGCCGGCGTGACGACGCGTCCCGACGACGTGATCGGGCTGCATTTCTTCTCGCCCGCCAACGTGATGAAACTGCTGGAGATCGTGCGGGCGCGGGAGACGGCGGACGATGTCGTGGCGACCTGCATGGCGCTGGCGCGGAAGATCAACAAGGTCGCCGTCCTGGTCGGCGTCTGCCCCGGCTTCGTCGGCAACCGGATGCTGTTCGCCCGCCAGAAGCAGGCCAACAAGCTGGTCTACCAGGGCGTGATGCCCTGGGACGTGGACGCAGCGCTCAACGATTTCGGCTTCAAGATGGGGCCGTTCCAGATGTCCGATCTGGCCGGGCTCGACATCGGCTGGTCGAAGGGCGCGAAGACCGAAAACCCCATCCGCGACGCGCTGTGCGAGCTGGACCGGCGCGGGCAGAAGACCGGCGCGGGGTTTTATGACTACGACGAGAATCGCAAACCGCTGCCCTCCGAAGTCACGGCAGACATCATCCGCGACATTACCGGTGCGGAGCCCCGCGAGATGAGCGCGCGACGAGATCGTCGAGATCTGCATCTATCCCGATGATCAACGAGGCGGTGAAGATCCTCGAGGAGAACAAGGCGCAACGCCCCTCCGACATCGATGTCGTCTGGCTCAACGGCTATGGCTGGCCGGCCGACAAGGGTGGACCGATGTTCTACGGCGACATGGTGGGCGCCAAGGCCGTGCTGGAGCGCATGGAGAGCCTCGGCGCGGACGATCCCGAATTCGCCCCGGCAAAGACACTGCGCGATCTGGCCGCGTCAGGCGGCAAGTTCACGCGGATCGACACCGGGGGGTTGAAGACATGAGCTACCAATACATCACCACCGAGACCGCAGGGGCATGTCCTGCTGGTCACGATGAACCGGCCGGAGGTCTACAACGCCGTGCATGTCGACATGCACAACGAGATGGCCGAGTGCTGGGATGCCTTCGCCGCCGATCGCGACCTCTGGGTCGCGGTGCTGACCGGCGCGGGCGACAAGGCGTTCTGCGCCGGCAACGACCTGAAGGCGACCGCACAAGGCGGCCCCAAGGCGAAGATGACGGAGACGGGCTTTGCCGGCCTGTCCTCGCGCTTCGACCTGGAAAAGCCGATCATCGCCGCGGTCAACGGCTTCGCCATGGGCGGCGGGTTCGAAACCGCGCTCAGCTGCGACATCATCCTTGCGTCGGAGAACGCGAAATTCGCCCTGCCCGAGGTCAAGGTCGGCTTCTTCGCCGCCGCCTCCGGCGTGCAGCGCCTGTCGCGCTATGTCGGCCGGCTCGCGGCGCAGGACATCATGTTCACCGGCCGCACCATCGACGCCGCCGAGGCGCTGGAGCTGGGCTGCGTCAACGCGGTCCATCCGCAGGGCCGAGCTGATGGACAAGGCGATGGAGAAGGCGGAGCAGATCTGCGCGGTCTCGCCCTCCGCGGTCAAGGCGACGAAGCGGGTGCTGAACGATCAGAACATCCGCGACGGCATGAAGGACAGCATCGCCTACTCCCGCGAGGTCATCGCCGATCTGGCGCAGACCGAGGACTTCAAGGAAGGCGTCAACGCCTTCGTCGAGAAACGCGCCCCGAACTGGGTGAACAAATGAACGCTGCCAACAGGAAGCAATCGAGATGTCCGACGCCAACGCACCGCCGAGCCTGAACAACCTGGAGATGTCGGACGGCGCGAAACCGCTGCTGAACGCGGTGATCAAGCATATCCGCGAAAACGTCGACCCGATCACCGAAGAGTATTACGCGGCTGGGCGAAGGCCGCGAAAATCGCTGGTCGCACGCGCCGGGCCAGCTGGACCTTCTGGAAGGTGCCAAGCAGAAGGCGCGCGAGGCGGGGCTCTGGAACTTCTTTCTGCCCAATGCCGAGACCGGCGAGGGGCTGTCGAACCTCGACTATGCCTACATCGCCGCCGAGCTGGGCAAGAACCCGCTCGCCTCCGAAACGCTGAACTGCTCCGCGCCCGATACCGGCAACATGGAGGTGCTGGAGCGCGTCGGCACGCAGGAGCAGAAGGACCAGTGGCTCAAGCCCCTGCTCGCGGGCGAGATCCGCTCGGCCTTTGCCATGACCGAGCCGGACGTGGCCTCATCGGACGCCAAGAACATCTCGACCTCCGCGGTGCTGGAGAACGGCGAATGGGTCATCAACGGCGAGAAATACTACATCTCCGGCGCCGGCGATCCGCGCTGCAAGATCATGATCGTCATGGTCAAGACCTCCCCCGAGGCCGAGCCCTTCCGCCAGCAATCGCAGATCCTCGTGCCCATGGACACGCCCGGCGTCGAGATCCTCGGCCCGATGCATGTCTTCGGCCATGACGACGCGCCCGCACGGCCACATGCACATCAAGCTTCACGGATGTCCGCGTGCCCGAGGAGAACATCCTCTGGGGCGAAGGCCGCGGGTTCGAGATCAGCCAGGTGCGGCTGGGCCCGGGCCGCATCCACCACTGCATGCGCTCCATCGGGCAGGCGGAAAAGGCGCTGGACCTGATGATCGAACGCGGCCTGACGCCGCGAGGCCTTCGGCAAGAAGATCATCGATCTGGGCAAGAACATGGAAACCATTTCCCGCGCCAGGATCGAGATCGAAGCCATGCGCCTGATGGTGCTCAAGGCGGCCAAGGCGATGGACGTGCTCGGCAACAAGGAGGCGCGCATCTGGGTCAGCATGATCAAGGCGAAGGTGCCCGAACAGGTCTGCGAGATCATCGACCAGGCGATGCAGGTCCACGGCGCGACCGGCATCAGCCAGTGGTCGCCGCTGTCGGGCATGTACACGCAGCAGCGCACCCTGCGCTATGCCGACGGCCCCGACGAGGTGCACCACCACGTCATCGCCCGCGCCGAGGTCAAGGACCTACAAGTCCAGCAATTCGCGGCAATCGGCGGCCAGCGACGGTCACGGCGGCGCGCGGTCATGCGGGGGTGAAGACATGAGCCTGTTCGATCTGACCGGCAAGGTCGCGCTGCTCACCGGCGCGTCGAAGGGCATGGGGCTGGCGATGGCGACGGCCCTCGCCGATCACGGCGCCACCGTCGTGATCTCGGCCCGCAAGCAGGACCAGCTCGACACTGCCGCCGAGGAGATCAACGCGCGCGGCAAGGGCAAGGCGCATGCCGTGACGTGCAATATCGGGCACAAGGACCAGTTGCAGGCTCTGGTCGACAAGACGCACGAAATGGCCGGACCGATCGACGTCGTCATCGGCAACGCGGGCGTGAATCCGTACTATGGCAAGACGTCCGAAATTCCCGATGACGCCTATGAGAAGACCATGTCGGCCAACGTGCAATCCAACCTCTGGCTGGCGCAGATGGTGGTGCCGGACATGATCGAGAAGGGGGCGGGCTCGATGGCCTTCACGTCCTCGATCGGGGCGTTCAAACCCTCGGTCATGCTGGGCACCTACGGGATGTCGAAGCTGGCGCTGATCGGCCTTGTCCGCAACCTGGCGGCCGAATTCGGACCCAAGGGCATCCGCTTCAACGCGATCTGCCCCGGTCTGGTGAAGACCGATTTCGCCCGCGAGCTGTGGGACAATCCCGAGGTCGAGAAGCGCATCAGGGACGAGATCCCCCTGCGCCGTCTCGGCGAACCCGAGGACTTTGCCGGGCTCGCGGTGTTCCTCGCCTCCGACGCAAGCCAATACATGACCGGGCAGGCACTGACGGTCTGCGGCGGCTCCAACATGTGGACGTGACGACATGGACATCAACGGAAAGATCTGCGTCGTCACCGGCGCGGCGAGCGGCATCGGCCGCGCGCTCTGCCTCGCGTTCGCCGACGCCGGGGCGGCCACGGTCGTCTGCGTCGACCGCAACGGCGACGGCGCGGCCGCGACAGCGGATCCGTCGGCGGCGCGGCCTACACGGTGGATGTCTCCGACGAGGCGCAGATCAAGGACATGATCGACAGCGTCGAGCGCGACATCGGCCCGATCGACCTCTACTTTTCCAACGCCGGGATCGCCGTGGGCGGTGGCATGGATATCCCCAACGAGGACTGGCAGCGGGTCTGGGAGATCAACGTGATGGCCCATGTCTGGGCCGCGCGCCACCTCGTGCCCCTGATGAAAGCCCGGGGCGGCGGCTATCTGCTCAACACCGCGTCCGCGGCGGGGCTGCTGAACCAGGTCGGCTCCGCCTCCTACGGGGTGTCGAAACATGCGGCGGTGGGTCTCGCCGAGTGGATCGCGATGACCCACGGCGATGACGGGATAAAGGTCTCGGTGCTCTGCCCGCAGGCGGTGCGGACCGAAATGACCCGCGGCCACGAGGATCACGTCGCCGCCATCGACGGCATGATGGAGCCGGAACCGGTCGCGCAATGCTGTCTCGACGCGATCCGGGAGGAGACCTTCCTGATCCTGCCGCACCCGCAGGTGCGCGAGTACATGAAGAACAAGATCAACGACTATGACCGGTGGATCGGCGGTATGCGCAAGCTGAACCGCCGTTTCGGACATCTGGACACGTAACATTTTCAAGGAACCACGCGATGATCGGCTACACAACTCTCGGCACCAACGACATGGACCGCGCCAAGACATTCTACACCGACCTCTTCGCCGACAAGGGCGCGAAGGTGGTGATCGACATGGGACGGATCGCCTTCATCGGGACAAAGCGTGGCGAACCGATGCTGGCCGTCTGCGAACCCTACGACAAGCAGGCACCTGTCGCGGGCAACGGAGTGATGGTTGCGTTTCCGGCCGAGGACAAGGCGGAGGTGGACGCACTTTATCAACGGGCGACCGACCTCGGCGCCACCGATGAAGGCGCACCGGGACAACGCATTCCCGACAGGTTCTACGGCGCCTATGTCCGCGACCCCGACGGCAACAAGCTCTGCTTCTTCGTCTTCGGCTAGGTCACTTTTCGCGGCGGGGGCGCATCAGACCTTCCTGCGCCACGCTCGCCACCATCTGCCCGTCCTGGCGATACACGGACCCGCGGTTGAACCCGCGGGCACCGCCGGTCCAGGGTGCGTCCAGCGTGTAGAGGTGCCAGTCGGAAAAATCGATCGGCGCGTGGAACCACATCGCGTGGTCCAGGCTGGCGGTCATCACCGTGCCCTGAAACCAGGTCAGCGCGTGCGGGCGTAGTGAAGAGCCGAGCAGGTTCATGTCGGACGCGTAGGCCAGCAGGCAATGCTGCATCTGCGGCGCCTGCCCCTTGGCCGCGGGCATGCGGAACCAGAGGTGGTTGCGGTCGTCTTCCGGGTCCGGTTCGAAGAAGTCCCGCGGCGCCACCTCGCGCAACTCGATGGGCCGTTCGCGCAGGAAATCGGCGTGGTATTTTTCGGGGATCCGCTGCACTGCCTGCTGGCGCAGATCGACACGCTCCGGCCAGTCGTCGGGCGACCCGACGTCGGGCATCACATGCTGGTAATCCCAGCCGTCCTCCTCGACGTGGAACGACGCGGACATGTTGAAGATCTGCTTGCCGTGCTGGATGGCGACGACGCGGCGGGTGGTGAAGCTGCCCCCGTCCCGCGCGCGATCGACCTGGTAGATGACCGGTATAGCCGGATCGCCCGGCCGGATGAAATAGGCGTGCAGACTGTGGCAAAGCCGGTCCGGAACCGTGCGATACGCCGCCATCAGCGCCTGCGCGATGACATGACCGCCGAATATGCGCGTCGAGGTCTCCCCGCCGCCGCCGATACCCCGGAAGAGATCGACCTCGAGCTGTTCGATGTCCAGCAGGTGCAGCAATTCCTCGGCAGGTGTCATGGCCGACTTTCAGTCTGTGGCCCGCGCTTCGGCATAGGCGATGAAGAAATCGAAACTTTCCGGGTTCGCCATGCTGTCGCGGTTGACGACCCGCTCGGGATCGCCGCCAAGCAACAGTCTTTTCACCGGGACTTCAAGCTTCTTGCCGGACAAGGTGCGCGGAACCTCCGCAATTTGCACGATCTCGTTGGGAATGAAGCGCGCCGAGACCTGCGCCCGGATCGTGGCGTTGATCTTGTCCTTCAGCGCCTCGTCGACGTCGACACCCTCAGCGGGAACGACGAAGAGCGGCATGAAGCTGTCGCGGCCCAGAAATTCGAGATCGACGACAAGGCTGTCCAGCACCTCGGGCAGCCCTTCGACCGCCTGGTAGATTTCGGCCGAGCCGAGGCGCAGCCCCTTGCGGTTGATCGTGGCGTCGGACCGGCCGTAGATGACGCTCGCGCCCTTCTCGTCGATGGAGATCCAGTCGCCGTGACGCCAGACGCCCGGATAGGTGTCGAAATAGCTCTCGTAGAGCCGCGTCCCATCCTCGTCCCCCCAGAAGTAGAGCGGCATCGACGGCAGCGGTTCGGTGCAGACCAGTTCGCCCACCTCGCCGATCAGTTCGTTGCCGTCGGGATCGAAGGCCCGCACCGCGTTGCCCAGGGCGCGGCACTGCATTTCGCCCGCGATCACCGGCATCCCCGGATGGCCGAGCACGAACGCGCCCGGCGAGATCCGTGCCGCCGGAAATCGGCGCCAGCCACTGATCGGCCTTCACGTCCCCGTAGATCCAGTCATAGGTGTCCGCCGACAGCGGCGATCCGGTCGCGCTGAGCGAGCGCAGGGCGGAGAGGTCCACCTCCTCGCGCGGCGTGACGCCGGCCTTCATGCAGGCGCTGAAATACGCGGCCCCGGCGCCGAAGATAGGTCAGCTTTTCGTCCGCGATGAACCGCCAGATCACGCCCATGTCGGGATGATTGGGCGCGCCGTCGAACATCGCCACCGTGGCCCCCTGCCCCAGCGCCATCCACTGCGAATTCCACATGATCCAGCCCGAGGACGTCAGCCAGCAGAACCGGTCCCGCGGCGTGAGATCCTTGTGCAGCGACTGCTTGTTGCGATTCCAGCAGGATGCCGCCGTGGCCATGCACGATGGGTTTCGGGTTGCCCGTGGTGCCCGAGGAATAGACGATCCAGAGCGGATGCTCGAAATGCAACCGGCACCGGGGCGAAGCTCTCTTCCCGTCCAGCAAGATCGTCCCAGGCAATATGGCCCTCCGGCAACGGTCCCGCGACGGGCAGCGTCACCTTCGCGATCAGCGAAGGCAGCCCGTCGGTGATCTGCGCCAGCACATCCCGCCGGTCGATCTTCTTGCCGGCATGGGTGTAGCCGTCCTGCGCGATCAGCACCTTGGGCTCGATCTGCCTGAACCGGTCGAGGATCGCGACATGCCCCATGTCCGGCGCGCAGATCGACCAGATGGCGCCGATGCTGGCGCGTGGCCAGGAACGCGATCAGCGCGACTTCGGTGTTGGGCAGGATCGCCACGACGCGGTCGCCCTGCTCCACGCCCATCTCCCGCAGATGCGCCGCGACGCTGGCGACCCGCGCGCGCAGCTCGGCCCAGGTCAGTCTCCGACCGGCCGAAAGTCTCGGACTGCACGATGATCGCCGTTGCGTCCGGCCGGGTCTCGGCGTGCTTCAGGATGTTGTCCGCGTAGTTCAGCCGCCCGCCGGTGCCCCATTCCATGCCCGGCATCTGGCGTTTCGACCAGCATCTTCGGCGGGCGCACGTCCGCGCGCAGATCTCGAAGAAATCCCAGATCGCGTTCCAGAACCCCTCGAGGTCGTCGACGCTCCAGCGCCACATGGCGTTGTAATCCTCGAACGTCTTGCCGCGGGTCTCGCTGCAGCGAAGCGTTCGAACTGCGGCCATCGTCGACGCGTCGGCGCGGTCTCGGGGCTGGGCGTCCAGAGGATCGTGCCGCTCATGTCAGTGCCCCGTGAACCAGCGCCTTGAGTTGCGGCGCGCGAGGGATAGGAGCTGACTGGGCGAAAGCTGGGTGAAGAAGATCACCGACAGATCCAGTGACCGGGTCGATCCAGAAGAAGGTCGAGGCCATGCC
This sequence comes from uncultured Alphaproteobacteria bacterium, assembly GCA_963721175.1. Taxonomy (GTDB): domain Bacteria; phylum Pseudomonadota; class Alphaproteobacteria; order Rhodobacterales; family Rhodobacteraceae; genus Aliishimia. The sequence continues at coordinate 220,823 of CAVRIG010000014.1, forward strand.
GCCCCAGCTGAAATCGCCCACGCGAGCCCGGCACGCCGGCCAGCGCCGGGGTTCGGTCACGACCGCGCCGCCAATGCCAAAGCCCATCCCGTCCATCGGCTGTTCGGCAAAGCTCGCCACGCCCCATCGACGCGATGTCGCCCGGCAGATGGTTGCGCATCATGAAGTCGAGCGTTTCGGCCCGAAAGATGCCCGTCGGCCGCCGCGTGCGCAGCATCTCGGTGAACTTGAGGTAGTCGTCGATCGTGCCGACCAGCCCGCCGCCGCCGGATTGCATGCTGGCTATCAAGGAACGGCGATTTCTCGGCGCCGGTCGGTCAGCCGCAGGGTCTCGTCGCCCGGCTTCGCCGCGTTCAGCGTCCATCGGCATTGCCTGCCAGCGGCGTGTAGAGCGAGGCGAAACGGTCGCGTGCCCTCTGCGGCACGCGAAAGCGGTGTCTCGTCCATGCCGAGCGGTCCGAAGATCTCCGCTTCGAGGAACTGCTCGAGCGGCTTGCCGGACACGACCTCGATCACGCGGCCGAGGACGTCGATGCCGACCGAATATTCCCAGCGGGTGCCGGGCGCGAAAGCCAGCGGCAGTGCCGCCACCTGGTCGGCCATCGTCGGCCAGCGCGCCGCCGCTCGGGCCGAACACGATGCTTCTGCGCGTCCATCGCCGGCCGGAAGCAAGCCGGGATTGAACGGGTAGCTCAGTCCCGAAGTATGGGTCAGCAGCTGGTGCAGCGTCGGCGGCGCGCATGGTTCGACCTGCGAGATGTCCGTGGCACCGGGCACGAGGCAGTGGCAGCTCCGCGAAGCCCGGGATGAACTCGGACACCGGGCGTCGAGATGCAACAGCCCGCGTTCCACCAGCAGCATCAGCGCGACCGAGGTGATCGGCTTGGTCATCGAATAGATGCGGGCGACGGTGTCGCGCTGCCACGGGCTGATCCCGTCCTCGACATCGCGCAGACCGCACTCGCCGTAGAACTACCTCCTCGCCGCCTTGCGCGATCAGGACGGCGCAGCCCGGAAACTTGCGCGCATCCACATAGCCCTGCATCCAGAGGGGTGAATCCGCGCCAGCCGCGCCGCATCGAATCCGCTCATCGCGATCAGACCTCGAGCCATTCCTTGCGAATGGCCTCATTCGCCTTCAATTCGGCCGGTGTGCCCTCGAACACGACCCGGCCATGGCCCATGACATAGACGCGGTGCGCAATGTCCATCGCAATCGACAGCTTTTGTTCCACCAGCAGCGTCGAGATGCCCCGCGCTTGCGATTTCCTTGAGCACCTCGGCGACCTTCTGCACCATCTGCGGGGACAGACCTTCGGTCGGCTCGTCAATCATCACGAAATCGGGGTCGCCCATCAGGGTGCGGCACATGGTCAGCATCTGCTGTTCGCCGCCCGACAGCACCGAGGCTTCGACATCGGCGCGCATCCCAGGTTTTCGAACATGTCGAACATCGCCTGCATCGACCAGCGTCCCGCGCCGTCCTTCTGGCCCGGCTTCAAGCCCAGCGTCAGGTTCTGGCGCGTCGTCAGACCGGGAAAGATGTCCCGGTTCTCGGGCACGTAGCCGATGCCGAGGTTGGCGATCTCGATACGCCTTCTTGCCCGCAATTTCCTGACCCCGGAACCTGACCGACCCCTTCGGCGTCAACTCCCCCATGATGGCCTTGCAGGTGGTCGAACGGCCGACCCCGTTGCGGCCCAGAAGGGCGACGATCTCGCCCTCCTGCACATTCATGGTCACGCCCTGCAGGATGTGCGACTTGCCGTAATAGGCGTGCATGTCGGTGACTTCTGATCATCAGTGTTCCGCCTCGAGGGCCGCGCCGAGATAGGCTTCCTGAACCTTTGGATCTCCGCGCACGTCTTCGGGCTTTCCGGTGGCGATGATCTCTCCGTAGACCAGCACGGAAATGCGGTCGGCCAGGTTGAAGACGACGCCCATGTCATGCTCGACCATGACCAGCGTCTTGCCTTCGGTCACCTTCAGGATCAGGTCGGTGATGTAGTCGGTCTCCGAATGGCTCATCCCCGCCGTCGGCTCGTCCAGCATCACGACATCCGCACCGCCCGCGATGGTGATCCCGATCTCCAGCGCGCGCTGTTCGGCATAGACTGAGCATCCCCGCCGGGATCTCCCGCCGCTCCAGCAGGTTGATCTGGTCGAGGATCGCGTCCGCGCCCTCGGTCAGCTGCCGTGAGCGGTTGACGAGGGTCCAGAACGAATATTTGTACCCCTGAGCCCACAGAAGCGCGCAGCGTACATTCTCGAACACGCTCATCCTGGGAAAGATGTTGGTGATCTGGAACGACCGCGACAGCCCCTTGCGGTTGATCTGGAACGGTTGCAGCCCGGCCAGATCCTCCCCGTGCAGCTTCACCGTGCCCGCGGTCGGCGGGAACCGGGCCGTGATCAGGTTGAAGAGCGTCGACTTGCCGGCGCCGTTCGGTCCGATCACCGCGTGGCGTTCGGAGTTGCCGATGGCGAGGTCGATTCCGCGAATGATCTCCGCCTTGCCGAAGTTCTTCTTCAGCCCGATGAGCTCCAACGCGGGGGTGTTCATGCGGCTGCCCCCGGCGTGTTGGCCTCGTTCCAGGCCTCGCGCAGCGCGGGCAAAGTGGTCCGCATGACGGCAAGGGCCGCCGCCGTGATCGCGATCACCACGGCCCAGGGCAGCACCGCGTGGCTGTCGAAGGTCGTCCAGAACAGCGTCATCTCGTCGTCGCCGGGGGCTGCGTGCCGGACATGGAACACCATCTCCACCAGGGCGGCCACGCCCAGCGTTCCGATGATCGCTGGGATGAATGTCCTGAGATACGGCACGACCAGTCGCCCGGCACGCCCGAGCTTGAAGGCGGGCACATGCATCATCAGCAGCCCCGCGAGGCCACCGGGAAAGAACATCACCGTCGCCACGAAGAGCACGCCCGCATAAAAGGCCCAGAGATCAGTCTGAAGGCTCAGCACCGTCTGCACCAGCGTGAACACGATCGCCCCGATGATCGGCCCGAAGAAGAAGCCGACGCCGCCCAGGAACGTGACCAGCAGGATGACGCCCGAGGAGGTGGTGTTCAGGTTCTCCTCGGTCAGGATCTCGTAGTTGATGGCGAAGAGCCCGCCCGCAACGCCGGCAAAGAACCCCGAGGCCACGAAGCTGTAGAACCGAACCCAGCGCGCGGAATAGCCAAGGAACTCGGCCCGCTCGGGGTTGTCGCGCACCGCGTTGGCCATCCGTCCGACCGGCGTGCGCGACCACAGGTACATCAGAGCGGCCGAGAGCAAGACCCAGAACGAGGTCAGGTAGTAGACGTCGATCTGCTGCAGGAACTCGTTGCCGAAGAACGGCAGCGCATAGGTCCGGTCGCCCGAAACCCCCTCCTCGCCGCCGAAGAACGCGACGATGATGACCGAACAGGCCGCGATCAGCTCGCCCACGCCCAGCGAGATCATCGCAAAGACGGTGCCCGCGTTGCGGGTGGAGAAGCTGCCGACGATCATCGCCAGCCCCATCCCGAAGAGCCCGCCGAAGATCGGCAGGACCGGCAGCGGCAGGCTGGCGAAGAAATCTGACATGTTCATGATGTGCATGCAGGCGAACCCGCCGACACCGGCATAGACCGCATGCCCGAAGGACAGCATGCCGCCCTGCCCCAGCAGCATGTTGTAGGCCAGCGCGAACACCACCGTGATCCACATCTGGTTCATGATCGTGAGCGCGGAATTGGACGTGAAGATGAACGGCAGGACGGCCAGCATCACGGCGGCCAGGACCCAGGGGCCGACCGTAATCGAGAGGGACCCGGCGCGCATCCGCTCGGACGGTCGTGCGGGATCCGTGGTGATCTGGTCCGTCATGTTTCACGCTTCCCGAACAGGCCCTGCGGCCGGATGATCAGGATCAGCACCATCAGGATATACGGCAGGATGTCCGCGATCTGCGGGCTGGTCACCGTCCAGAGGTCGCGAAAGACATTCTCGTCCAGGTTCTCCGGCGTGCGGATCCCGATGCCGTTCAGGATATCGGCCATCTCGATGTTGTAGGCCTTGGCGAAGGTCGTGATCCATCCGATCAGCAGCGAGGCGACCAAAGCGCCCCAGAGCGAGCCCAGCCCGCCGATCACGATCGTCACGAACACGATCGACCCCAGCACGAAGGCCATGCCGGGGAACGTGCCCAGAACCGGCCCCGCGATCACGCCCGCCACGCCGGCCAGCGCCGTGCCCACGCCGAACACGCCCATGAAGACGAGCGGGACATTGTGCCCCAGCGCCTCCACCGTGCGCGGATAGCTGAGCGCGGCCTGGATGATCATGCCGACCCGCGTCCGCGTCAGCACGTAAAGCAGGACGATGAAGATGCTCACAGACACGAGGATCATGAAGATCTTGTAGGCGGGGATCGAATTGCCCGCGATGGAGAAGGCCGTGAACTGAAGCACCTCGGGAATGCTGTAGGGCTGCTGGTTCATGCCCCAGAAGAACTGGACGAGCTCCTCGATCAGCAGCGCCAGGCCGAAGGTGAAGATCAGCTCCGGCACGTGGCCGTACTGGTGGACCCGCCGCAGCCCGTACCGCTCGACCCCGGCGCCCAGAACGCCGACGATGATCGGCGCCAGCAGGAGCCCCATCCAGAACCCCAGGCCCAGGCTGATCTGGTAGGCGAAATACGCGCCCAGCATGTAGAAGCTGGCATGGGCGAAGTTCAGCACGCCCATCATCGAGAAGATGAGCGTCAGACCTGCGGACAGCATGAAGAGCAGCAGGCCCGTCACGAGCCCGTCGATCAGATTGACGAGAATGAGGTCCATCGGCTCCTCCGAAACACGCTCCGACAGATCACGGTGGCGGCCCGCCGCGACACAGCGGAGGCAGGCCGCCGGCTTCCTGTCAGGGCCGTTCCATTTCGCAGGTGGTCGGGCTGTCCATGCCGGCCATCTCGACTTCGCTTTCGGTGACCATGCCGAACCCGGAATTGTCGTAGTCGTAGGTCACGCCTTCATCGCTGTGCTCGTTGATGACATATTCTGGATGGCCTGGTGATCCTCGGGACGCATGAAAAGCTTGGCCGCCCCACATGCTTCGTACTCCATGCCTTCCAGCGCCTTGGCCACGGCGACGACATCGTCTGCCGTGCCGGCCTCGTTCGATGGCCATGGCCAGCATGCCGATCAGGTTGGCGATCCGGCTCTGATCGACATTGCCGTCGGGATATTTCTCCTTGTAGGCATCGTACGAACGCCTCGGCCTCGTCGCTCGGCGGCGGGTTGACTGCTCCCTCGGACACGAGCCGGATCTTGTCCTTGCCGGCTTCGCCGAAGGCCGCGGTGATGCCGCTGCCGGCCGCGTAGTAGGTATAGATCGGACCGGTGAAGCCGTTCTCGATCATCGCCTTGCCGAGGCCCAGCATGTCGGAGCCCCAGTTGCCGGTGATCACCGCGTCGGCGCCCGACGACACGATCTTGCGTGCATAGGGCGTGAAGTCCTTGACCTTGCCGATCGGGTGCAGCTCGTTCCCGACGATCTCGATGTCGGGACGCTTGGTCTCCAGGTTGCTGACGGCGGCGTCGGCGACGGCCTTGCCGAAGGAATAGTCCTGGCCGATGACGTAGACCTTCTTGATCGACTCGTCCTTGGCCATCACGTCGGTCAGCGCGTCCATCTTGATGTCAGCGTTGGCGTCGAAGCGGAAGTGCCAGAAGTTGCACTTCTCGTTGGTCAGCGCCGGGTCCACGGCCGAGTAGTTCAGGAACAGCACGCGGCTGTCGGGATTGCGCTTGTTGTGCTTCTCCACCGCCTCGGTCAGCGCGTTGGCCACGCCCGAGGAGTTGCCCTGCACGATGTAACGGATGCCCTGGTCGATGGCGACCTGCAGCTGGATCAGCGATTCCTTGGGGCTGGTCTGGTTGTCGAAGCCGATCACCTCGAACGTGTCGCCGTCCAGAACGCCGCCCTTCTGGTTGACCATGTAGTCCGCCGCGAACTCGAACTGGTGCAGACCGTTCGTGCCGGTGCTGGCGAACGGCCCGCTGAGCGGATCGATGAATGCGATCTTGATGTTGTCCGCCATGGCCGCGGACGCGCCGAGGGCCAGTGCGAGCGCGGAGACCGCGCCAAGTTGCGTGACTTTCTTCATTTCCATTTTCCTCCCTGGGACAGCTTTCCACCCGGAATTCCTACCCGGCTCCGAAACTGATTTTTGCAGCGTTACACACCCCCATCCAAAGTCAAGACCGCCGAATGCTCCGCGACCGTCACCCCAAGTCGAGTATGGCTTTGGGAATGATGCGTCTACAGCAGGCACGCGCACTTCGTGCTTCCATGAGACAACGGTAAGTGTATGTTACAGATTGATTATTTACCGATATCACGGGGATAGCTCGTGCGATCCCATGCAAAAGGAACGTCGGCGACCCTGCCATGACCGCAGCAGGAAAAAATGCGTCCGGTTTCCGGAAAGTCTGTGATCCAGGCCACGATGAAGGCTGCGCCGAGTTCCGCTCTGCGGAACTACAGTCCGCACGCGAGTCACTTTGCCTGCGGCAGCCGCAAGCGCTCACCCCGGCTGAAGGCTCAGCGCCGCGGCGGCTTGAGTCAGCATGGGGGCGTACACGGCCTCCAGTTGGCGTTTCTTGACTCGAAATGACGGGCCGCCGACGTTGAGCCCATAGATGCGGTCATCGGTCATCGACCGGACCGGGACGGCGATGCCGTTCACGTCCGTGCGCCAGGTTCCATAGCCGCTGCAGAACCCCTTTTCGGCGAATTCCTCTTCAGCTTCGGCATAGCCGTTGCGCGCGACCGTATCGTGCCCCTGAGCCGCGGCAAGATCGAAGACCCCTTGCCGCTCCTCCCGGGACATCGCGACCAGGATCGCCTTGCCGATCGCCGACCGAAAGAGCGGCAGCCGCGCGCCGACACGGATCGACAACGTCACGTCCTCGCGCGAATTGACCGTCGCGAGGTAGACGACCTCGAGCCTGTGCCGTTCACCCAGGGCGGCGGTGATGTAGGTGTTCGGCCCGTTGCAGAGCGTTTCCAGCTCAGAATAGGCGCGGTCGCGGATATCGAGGCCCGCCAGTACACCGAAGCCGAGGCGCAAGACCCCCGACCCAAGTCGATAGCTGGCACCCCGGGGTTCCGCGATCAGGTAATGCAGACGACATAAGGTGTGGGTCAGCCGGGACACCGTCGCCTTGGGCAAGCCGGTCCGGTCGGCGAAGTCGCTGTTGGTCAGCGTCGTCTCGCCGTGGCGGTAACAGCGCAGGATGGCCAGGCCCCGCGCCAGCGACGTCACGAAGTTGCGGTCCTTCTCGTCGGTGTCGGCATCCAGGAGATCCATCTGCCTCATCCCTCTTTCGGGGCGCGGCATGGGAGCGGGACGGGCAATGCCGCCCCGCGGTTCCGCCCATCCACCCGTCAGAGCACTTCGAAGAGGCCGGCAGCACCCATGCCGCCGCCCACGCACATGGTGCAGACCACGTACTTCGCGCCGCGGCGTCTGCCCTCGATCAGCGCGTGACCGACCATCCGCGCGCCCGACATGCCATAGGGGTGCCCGATGGAAATCGCGCCACCATCGACGTTCAGGATCTCGTCCGGAATGCCGAGCTTGTCGCGCGAGTAAATGACCTGCACCGCGAACGCCTCGTTCAGTTCCCAGAGACCGATATCGTCCATCTTCAGCCCATGCGCCTTCAGCAGCGGCGGCACGGCATAGATCGGACCGATGCCCATCTCGTCGGGCTCGCACCCCGCGGCCATCACGCCCACATAGCGGCCCAGCGGTTCGAGCCCGCGCCTTCTCGGCCGCCTTCGCCTCCATCACGACCGCGGCGGATGCGCCATCCGACAGCTGCGAGGCGTTGCCGGCGGTGATGAACTTGCCTTCCTTGACGTGGATCCCGTCCTTGAACACCGGCTGCAATCCGGCCAGGCTTTCGGCGCTGGTGCCGGGGCGGTTGCCCTCGTCCTTCTCCAGCATCACGTCGTGCTTGCTGATCTCCTTGGTCTCGCGGTTCTGCATCAGCATCGTCGATGGCAGCGGCACGATCTCGTCATCGAACTTCCCGGCCTGCTGCGCCTGATGCGTCCGCTCCTGGCTTTGCGCGGCGTAGGCGTCCTGCGCCTCGCGGCTGATGCCGTAACGCTCCGCCACGGTCTCCGCCGTTTCCAGCATCGTCATGTAGATTTCGGGCTTGTGCTCCTTCAGCCAAGGATCCGGACCAAGCCGCATCTCGGGCGTCTGCACCATCGAGACGCTCTCGACGCCGCCGCCGACCACCACGTCCATGCCGTCCACCATGACCTGCTTGGCCGCCGTGGCGATCGCCATCATGCCGGAAGCGCATTGCCGGTCGAGCGACATGCCCGCAACGGTTACGGGCAGCCCGGCGCGTATCGCCGCCTGGCGCGCGATATTGCCGCCCTGATGGCCCTGCTGCAGCGCGGCGCCGAGGATCACGTCCTGCACGCTGGCGGGGTCGATTCCGGCGCGTTTCACGGCATTCTCGATGACATGCCCCGCCAAGGTCTGCGGCGTGGTGTTGTTGAAGGCGCCCCGGTAGGCCTTGCCGATCGGGGTGCGTGCGGTGGATACGATGACGGCGTCGCGCATGGTTCTCTCCTTTGAATTTGATCTACCAATCCAGCTTCAGACCGCGGATCCGAGCTGCGTTGAGGGCGTATTTCTTGGTCTGGCTGAACGCATCTGGCAGCTCCTGCTGCCGTTCCGCGTCGCGGATCCGGTCGAACTGCTCCGCTATCGCCTCCGGCGTGTTGTCCGCGTCGGGCAGCGTGATGCCTTCGGTCTCGGAGACCCGCGTCACGGCGAAACTGCCTGCACCCGCGCCGAGGATCACGCGGCTGGGCGCATTCTCGCTGACCAGATACAGGAGCCCGGACGTGATCGTCTCGGGCGACAGCAGCGCCGCAGCGTCCGGCGGTAACAACTCTTCGGTCATCCGTGTGGCGGCCGTTGGGGCCAGCGTGTTCACCCGGATATCGTCGCGCAGCCCTTCGAGGTGCAGCACGTTCATCAGCCCCACCATCGCGGCCTTGGCCGCGCCGTAGTTCGACTGGCCGAAGTTCCCGTAGAGACCGGAACCGGACGACGTGAAGACGATCCGGCCGTATTTCTGCGCGCGCATGATCGGCCAGCAGGCATGGGCGACATTGGCCGACCCGATCAGGTGCACGTCGATGACCTTGCGGAAATCCGACATCTCCATCTTGGCGAATGTCTTGTCGCGCAGGATGCCGGCATTGTTGACCGCGATATCGACGCGGCCCCATGCCTCCATCGCTTGCGCCACCATGTCGCGCACGCCGGCCTCGTCCGAGACATCGCATCCATGCGCCATCGCTTCGCCGCCCATCGCCTCGATTTCGGCGACGACGGCCTCAGCTGCCTCCGACGATGCGCCCGACCCGTCCCGCGAGACCCCCAGGTCGTTCACGACGACTTTCGCGCCACGCGCCGCCAGACCCAGCGCGTGAGCACGCCCCAGCCCGGCGCCCGCCCCGGTCACGATTGCCACCCGCCCGTCGAACCGAATCTCGGCCATCAGAACCCCCTGTGCTTCGCTACGCGTTCGGCATGGTAGCTGTAATCGCCCAGCCACTCGGCGCCGACCCGCGCACGCTTCATGTAGAACCCCATGTCATAGGCGTCCGTCATGCCGATCCCGCCATGCATCTGCACGCCCTCCTGCACGGCCAACGTCGCAGTCTGCGTCGCGCGCGCCTTGGCCAGCGACACCGCGAGATCGGCGTCGCCCGGATCCTCGTCCAGCTTTCGCCCCGCGTTGAGGATCGCCGACGACGTCACCTCGATCTCGCACCACAGATGCGCTGCGCGATGCTGCAACGCCTGGAACCGGCCGATCTCGACTCCGAACTGCTTGCGTTCCTTCAGATAGCCGACGGTCATGCCGAAGGCGCCGGCCGCGAGCCCCGTCATCTCCGCCGCCAGCGCCGCCTGCCCGGCATGCAGCGCGGGGCGCAGGACGTCCATCGCGTGATCGACTTGGCCCAGCACATCCTCGCCCGTCGCTTCGACATCGTCGAAGCTGATCCGCGCCGCATCCCGCGCGTCGATCATGCGGGTGGCCTCGCGCGTGATCCCCGCACGGTCCGCTGGCAGGTCGAAAAGCGTCAGCCCGTCTTGCGTCCGCGCCAGGACCAGCAGCCTGTCGGCCAGCGCGCCATCCACCACGAACTGCTTCCGGCCGTTCAGCCGGAACCCGTTGCCATCGGCGCGGGCCTCCATTTGCGTGGCCTCGGGGTCGAACTTGATTCCCTCGTCCACGGCGAGGGCATAGGTCGCCGCGCCCGACGCAATCCGGGACAGCGCCTCCGTCGCGCGGGCATCGCCGACCTGGCGCAGCGCGGTCGCGGCGATCACGGCGGTCGACAGGAACGGCGACACGGCCAGCGTCCGGCCCATCTCCTGCGCCATGCACGTTCGCCGCCGCGAACCCCATGTCGGAGCCGCCCGCCTCTTCGGGCACCAGCACCCCGGCCCAGCCCATCCCGGCCATCTCCGTCCACAGTTCGGCATCGTGCGTCTGCCCCGCATCGCGCATGTCGCGCAGCTTGCGGACCGGTGCGGCGGTATCGAGAAACCCCCGCGCCATGTCCGCCAGCATGGTTTCTTCTTCGGTTCTCACCAGCGTTGTCATCCGCCCTACCCCGGCAGCCCGAGCACGCGGCGCGACACGATGCTCAGCATGACTTCGCTCGTGCCGCCTTCGATCGAATTGGCCTTGGTCCGCAACCAGTCGCCCGCCCGGTTGCCAAGCGGCCCGTCCCATTCCAGCGCGTCGGACCCGCCGGCGGTCATCATCAACTCGTGCCGCCGCTTGTTCAGCTCTGTGCCGACGTATTTGAGCATGGCGGAGGCATCGCCCGCCCCTTGCCCGGCCTCGGCCTGATCCTTGTAGCGCTCCAGCGTCAGGCCGATCGCAAGCGCGTCGATCTCGCACCGCATCGCATCGGCGCGCAGCGTGGCATCGGTCAGCCCGTCCATCGTCTCCGACAGGACCGCCCCCAGCGCCCGGCCGCCACCAGAGAGCCCGCCAGCGCCGCCCGAAATCATCTCGCGCTCATGGGTCAGCAGGTATTTCGCCACGTCCCAGCCGCGATTCTCTTCGCCGACGATCTGATCCTTCGGGACTTCGACATCGGTGAAGAACGTCTCGCAGAACGGGGACATGCCGCTGATCATCTTGATCGGCCGCGTCTCGACGCCCGGGTCCGCCATGTCGATCAGCAGGAACGAAATGCCCTTGTGCTTGGGTGCCTCGCGATCGGTCCGCACCAGCGCAAAGATCCAGTCGGCCTGGTCCGCGTAGGAGGTCCAGATCTTCTGACCGTTGACCAGCCAGTGATCGCCCTTGTCCTCGCCCCTCGTCTGCACGCTGGCAAGGTCGGACCCGGCACCGGGCTCGGAATAGCCCTTGGCACCAGCGGATTTCGCCCCGGGCGATGGGCGGCAGATAATGCAACTTCTGCGCGTGGGAGCCGAAATGCAGCAGGGCGGGCCCCAGCATCCAGATGCCGAAGGATTGCAACGGCTTGCGCGCATCGATCCGGTCCATCTCCTGGTGAAAGATCCGTTCCTGGTCCCGGGTCAGCCCCGCGCCGCCATACTCGCGCGGCCAGGTCGGCACGGTGTAGCCCTTGGCGGCGCAACGCTCCAGCCAGAGCCTCTGTGCCTCCGACGAGAACGTCCAGTTCTTGCCGCCCCAGCAGATGGCGTTCTCGGCCAGACCGCCATCGCGCATCTCGACGGGGCAGTTTTCCTCCAGCCAGGCACGCAAATCCGCGCGAAAGCCTTCCAGGCCGCTCTCCGCCATTCGGCAAATCCTCCCTCCAATGCCCGCCAGTTTTGCGGACACCCATTCCGCTGTGCAGAATGTACATCCGAATTGCGATTGACAAGGCCGGATCGAGACGCCCCACCTTCCCGCCGAAGCATGGGAGGGATAAATCGATGAAAGCTTTGCTCAGCAAGGAGGTCGGTGGCCCCGAGACACTGGTGCTCGAAGACATGCCGACGCCCGAGGTCACGAAGAATCACGTTCTGATCCGCGTCCATGCGGCTGGCGTGAACTTTCCCGACACGCTCATCATCCGCGACCTCTACCAGTTGAGACCGCCGCGACCCTTCGCGCCGGGCGGCGAGTTTTCGGGGGTCATCGAGCGGGTGGGCGACGGCGTGGAGGGATTTTCCGCTGGCGACCGCGTGATCGCGATGACCGGGTTCGGCGCCTTCGCGACGCATGTTCTGGCCGAAGCGTCCCGCTGCATCAGGATCCCCGACGCCATGCCCTTCGACGAGGCCGCGTGCCTGATGCTGACCTACGGCACGTCGCACCACGCGCTCAAGGACCGGGCGGAGCTGACAGTCCGGCGACACGCTGCTGATCCTCGGGGCGGCGGGCGGTGTCGGCGTCGCCGCGATCGAACTCGGCAAGGCGGCCGGGGCGCGGGTCATCGCCGCCGTCTCCTCCGAGGAGAAGGCGCAGTTCTGTCGCGACATCGGTGCCGATGAGACGCTGATCTATGACCGCGACATGGCCGGGCGCGACGCACAGAAGGCGTTCTCGACCCAGATCAAGGATCTGGCCGGCTCCGACGGCGTCGACGTGGTCTACGACGCCGTGGGCGGTGACTATGCCGAACCCGCGGTGCGTGCGCTGGCGTGGAAGGGGCGTTACCTGGTCGTGGGTTTCCCGGCCGGCATCCCGAAGATCCCGCTGAACCTGACATTGCTCAAGGGCTGCCAGATCGTCGGCGTCTTCTGGGGGCGCATACCGCGCGCGAACCCGAGTTGCATGCCGCGAACATGGCCGATCTCTTCCGGCTCTACGACGCGGGCAAGATCAAGCCGCGCGTGTCCGCAAGCTTTCCGCTGGACCGGGCGGGCGAGGCGTTGCAGATGCTCGAGGACCGCAAGGTGCTGGGAAAGGTCGTCATCACCGTCGACTGAATCCGGACGGCCGCAAACTCACCGATCTCAAAGATGGCTCACATCGTTGAACCCGCGCAGGATCATCCGGTCACCATGCACAACCAGCCGCGAAATCGACCCATTGTCCGCCCCGGTGAAGGCAAAGCCCGGCGCGCCCGTGGCCATCGCCAACGCCGCCGCGATGACGCCGCCATGCACGATGACCGCCACCAGCTGATCGGGATGACGGCCGGCGATCCGCGCCAAGCCCCGCCCGACACGCGCATGCAGGGCCGCGGTAGTCTCCGCGTTCGGCAATTCACCCCATTCGTCCCTTTCGCGGGCGCGCTGGATCGCCGGATCGTTCTCCGCCGCGCGAAACCGGAATTCACCGCCGTCCCAGTCGCCCAGGAAGACCTCGCGCAGATCCCGCTCCACCCGTGGTTCCAACCCCATGTATGCCGCGAGCGGTGCTGCGGTCTGGTGCGTCCGTTGCATCGTCGTGACGTAGATTGCGGCGATGGGCTCGGTCTTCAGGCGCTTGGCAATGGCTGCCGCCTGCGCGTGCCCCTCGGATCGCAACGCAGGATCGCCCTGCCCTTCGATCAACGGAAAGTCCTCGCCCCGTCGCGCTGCCTGCGTCTCGCCATGCCGGATCAGCAACAGGTCCGCCGCTCCCTGCGGCAGCGCGAACCGGTGCTGGCGTGCTTCGTTCATCCCGATCCCCCTCAATTTCCGCCAATAGGGCATATTCAATGACAAACTGCCAGATCAGGGCCGAAGCCCATGCTGAAGGAGATTTAAAATGTCCGCATTGCAAGACGCCGTCGCCAAACATGAAAAACTGATCGGCACCGAAATCGGCGTGTCGAACTGGATCACGGTCGACCAGCCGATGATCGACCAGTTCGCCAAAACGACATTCGACGAACAGTGGATCCACGTCGACCCGGACCGCGCGGCGAAGGAGACGCCGTTCGGCGGTGCCATCGCACACGGGTTCCTGACCCTTTCGCTGGCCAGCCGGTTCGCCTACGACTGTTTCAGCATGCTGCCGGGGCAGGTGATGGGCATCAATTACGGCATGAACAGGTTGCGGTTCCTGATGCCGGTGCGCGCCGGGTCGCGGCTGCGCGGGCGCTTCACGCTGAAGGAGGTGACGGCGCGCAACGCGACGGACATGCTGCGCACCAACCTGCTGACGATCGAGATCGACGGTGAAGAGACGCCTGCGCTTGTGGCGGAGTGGTTGGGAACTCGCGGTGTTCAAGAATTAGGCTGCACTGATCCCTTCCAGCGGAACTATACGCGGCGCTCCGACGTTAGCTCCGGAAGCGCGGCCCGGACGCAATCCTGACGGTCGTACCCAGACATCAAGACAAACGCTGGATCACGTGGAAGGGGCGCAGCAGGGCAGTGACGCGCAATCCCGCAAATCTGAACGAAGGCCCGGTCTGGCGCCAGCTGGCCCGGGTGAGCGCGCCGATGTCGGTGGGCATCTTCAGCGTGCTCGCCATTGGCCTCGCAGACGGGTTCTTTCTCGCCCGCGTGGGTGATGCCGAACTCGCCGCGATCGGCTTCGTCTATCCCGTCATCATCACCGTCAGCGCGTTTTCCGTGGGTCTGTCCTCGGGCGCGAACACCGCGCTGTCGCAGGCCCGTGGCGCCGACAGATCCGACGGGGCGGTGGCGCACCTGGCGTTCCATGCCGGCATCCTTGGGCTCGGCCTCGGAATAGCCATCGCGCTCCTCTTCTGGCTCGCGGCACCTCAGCTCTTTTCGCTCCTGGGCGCTGGGAAGGAGGTGCGCGCCAGCATCCTCGCATACCTGCCATACTGGCTTGCGAGCTTTCCCATCCTGGTCATCACGATGATCTTCAACTCCGCCTTCCGGGCCGCCGGCGACGGGGTGACGGCGGCGGCGATGATGGTGTTGACGGCCGTGCTGAACATCGCGATCACCCCGGTTCTGATCTTCGGCTATGGCCCCGCGCCCGAGATGGGCATGGCCGGCGCCGGGCTCGGCACCCTGCTGGCGCGGACCGTTGCATTCGTCCTGGTGGCGATTCTGGCGGTGCGCCGCGGCATGGTCGCGCTCGGGACCCGGCCGTTTGCCGGCATGATCCGTTCGGGCCGGGAGATCGTCGGGATCGCACTTCCCGCCGCCGGGTCGCGGGCGATCAATCCCATCGGCATGTCGGCCGTCACCGCAGCAGTCGCCACGGTCGGCGACGCCGCCGTTGCGGGCTTCGGTGCTGCCACCCGCATCGAGGCAATCGCCCTGGTGCCGTTCTTTGCCGTCGCTGCCGGGCTGGGTCCTGTGGTGGGGCAGGCCTGGGGTGCCGGCGACGAGATCCGTGCCCGCGCGTCGATGCGCAGCGCCGCGCTCTTCAGCCTCGTCTACGGGGTCACACTCGGCGCCGTTCTCACCCTGTTCGCCGACCCCCTGGCGCACCTCATGACGGCGGCAGGGGAGTCTGCCGAGTTCACGGCGGATTACCTCCACGTCGTCGGCTGGAGCGTCGGCGGCTACGGGCTCGCGATCGCGGCCAACGCCGCACTTACGGGCCGGTCGCGGTCGGGCTGGGCCATGGGATTGAGCCTGTTGCGCATCACTGCGGTCTACGTCCCGCTCGCGTGGGTGGGGGTCATGACGGTCGGGTACGACGGCATTCTCGCCGCCGCCGTCTTCGCCAATATCGTCACGCTCTGGGCGGCGCTCGTCGCGACCAACATCCAGCGCATCGGACCGATCGACGTGGCTCCGGTGCGCGGCCCCGCCCGGCGGCTCGCCGCGGCCCTGTCCATTGGAGAGAAGCCCTAGGATTTCCGTTCCCGGCGCTGCGGTCGAGGCGCCCAGCTGCGGGCGGCATGCATGGGCGTTCGAGGTGATGCCCATCCGTCTGAAACCAAACGCGCCGGTCGCACGTTGACGCGATGCTCGTCCTACGCAACGCGGGGCCACGTCGGGAGACACCACCATGAACGCGTCGCAATCGCCTCGCAGCCTCCGACCTGCTCCTCTGCAGCGCCGGTGGACGGAATGATTGTCACGACGCCATCTGCGCGCGAGCGAGCCAAAGCGATGCAGCCGCCCGTCGTCTTCCTTCCCGGACTTCTCGAACCCGCGCTGATCTGGAAGCCCACCGCGCGCGCTCTCGGCCTCCGGCACGCAGAGCGCCTGCTCGTCGACCTGCCGGGCCACCGGCCGGGAGATACGGCGCGCGGCACGCGCTGCGACCTTTCGGAAGGCGCGTTTCTCGACCGGCTCGCAGATCGCATCGCGCGCAAGTTCTGTGGCAGGGCGGCGATGATCGTCGGTCACTCCACGGGCGGAATGCTGGCGATCGAACTGGCCAGTCGCCACCCGTCGCGGGTCGACCGGCTGGTTCTGGTCAACGCGCTCCTGAACGTGCCAAGGCGCTCGGTCGTGCGCGACATCCGGAGGGCACTTCTGAGCGACGGCCCCGGCGTGGCGGCATTCATCGCGGCGTGGCGGCTCTGGCTGTCCTCACGCGCCACGTTTCGCGCGGGCTTTCTGGGCGGTGCCGTGAAATCGGCACCGTTGCCGAACCAGGATCTCATCTACCGCCAACTCAGGGCCTGCGATCCGATGGCCGTCCGGGCCTGCGCGAGATGGGTGACCGCGACCGATGTCACCGGGGAGCTGTCTGATGTCATTGCGCCGACGCTGGCGCTGATCGGTCGCTCCGACTCCGTCGTGCCGCCGGTTCACCAGTTCGAGATCCTGCGGACGGCGCCCAACGCCCATGCGCGCCTGATCGACGGCGGCCATCTGCTCTTCGCCGAAGCCCCGCGGGAAGTACGCCGCGCGATCGTCAACTGGCGGGCCGCCGCGACGACTGGTGCAGGGGGAGAGGACCGGGCCAGAAAAAAGGGCCCCTCGCGGGACCCTTTGGTACTGGATAACAACAAGCTCGCCTGACCGGTCAGTTCCAGAAGCCTTCGTCGACGTCGGGCAATTCCTCAAGCTGCTCTTCATTGAGCCGCGTGACATAAGCGTAGGTCCGATCATCGACTGCGACGAGGTTGAGGTCGCTGACCGAAATCAAGACGTGCTTGTCGCCTATGTCCAGAAATCCGCCAACCTCGGCGATGATGCCGGTCATCTTGCCGTCGCTCGACAGCACGATGTCCTCGATCTCGCCGATCTCGTTCCAGCCGGAGTCGACCGCGTTGTAGTTCATCGTCGGATCCCAGCCTTCGTCGTCGGCTTCGTTCACGGTGTAGACTTCGCCACCGGTGATGTCGCGGGTCCGGATCAGCTTGCCTTGGCTGTTGCGGAGCTCTTCTGTGGACATCGCGTCCGCAGCGGTGCTGTTGTGCATTTCGGTGCGCATGCTCGACATGTTGTCTTGCGCGAAAGCAGTGCCTGTCGCGAGAAGCAAAGCGGCTGCAGCAGTCATGGTACGTTTCATCATTTCTCTCCTATATTGTCGGATCATGGCGAAGAAACGCTCACCACACATATCGGTTCCGTCTTGAGAACTCGGAATGCCACTTCGCTCGAGGCATGGGAACCAGGGTCGTGAAACGGACGTTGCCAAGCAAAAAGGAGCTCTCCATGGCCAAGAAACCCGGACCTTCCGTGAAGGACGACGAAACGTATGAGGCACTTCGCGACAAAGGCTATTCCAAGTCGAAATCCGCGGCGATCGCCAACGCTCAGGCCAACCCTTCGATGTCGCCGTCCAAGAAGGGCGGCAAAGCTCCACCCTACGAGGAGTGGACTAAGGATGAGCTTATGGGGCGTGCGCAGGAACTCGACATCGACGGGCGCTCGAGCATGACCAAGGCCGAATTGATCGACGCGCTGAGACGCTGAAGGCGCTGCGACAATCGTGTTTACGCGATCTGGAGCGGCACCTTCAACGTCCCTGGAACATGCACACGTCTCTCAGATCCTCCGCTTCACCTTCTGATCTTCGCGGTGGCCCGTGGCTCTACGTCTGTCGCTCCGCCTCAATGCAAGCTTGCTCTCCGCCTCTTCGACACGTGCCAGCTCGTGTTTCAGGATTTCGATATTCCGGCGGTGAGACTTGAAGAACACATCGAACGCGTCGCCAAGGAGCGGGATGCCACCGATCAACATGTCGACGCCGGTATTCGCGGCGATTTTCGCCATGGCACGCTTCCGGGCGCCGATCCGATTGGCTTCGTAGAACATGATGATGCCGGGCCCAGCGGTCACGAGATCGCCGAGCCCGGGAACGAGTCCGATGATCGAATCCCAGCCGACCGGTATCCCGAGCACGCGAAACCTGGTGTCCAGAGTGTCGGCCAGACGATCCAGCCGGGCGATGCGGTCCCGGCGGGCCTTTGCGGTTTCAGCGGCGGGCGATGATGTAGACGGCATGAACGATTTCCGGAATGTAGCCCAACAGGGTCAGCAGGATGTTGAGCCAGAAATGCTTGCCGAAGCCGACCTCCAGAAAGACGCCCAGAGGCGGCAGCAGCACGGCGACAACTATCCTGACGATGTCCATCACGGATCCCTTTGGTCTGATTAGCAGATCAACTTGCGACGGCCCGCAGAGTTCCGGGAGACATGCAGTTTAAGGTCGCATCAGGAACTTTCGCGTTCGACCAAAACGAAAACCGTGGGTGGAAACAGGGTGAGCCGGAGACGGAAACGCCGTCGGCGCGGCAATGTTAAGCCGTGCGCGTCACCCGGCCCCGTCGCCCGGGTCATGATCGCGGTCCAGCACCGCGACCGTGGCGGTGGCGGTCAGGCCATGGATGACCGTTGAGGCAAAGATGGTGAAGGCGACCAAAGCCCAGACGGGTGCTTCGTCGATGAATTCCACGTGCGTCGCTGCATATCCGAGATAGTAGAGCGAGCCGATCCCCCGCACGCCGTAGATGGCCACGAGGGCCCGCGACCGCAGCCTCAGCCGCGTTCCGATCAGTCCGAGCATGCCCGCCACCGGTCTGATAACCAGGATCAG
Source organism: uncultured Alphaproteobacteria bacterium (assembly GCA_963721175.1). Classification (GTDB taxonomy): domain Bacteria; phylum Pseudomonadota; class Alphaproteobacteria; order Rhodobacterales; family Rhodobacteraceae; genus Aliishimia. The sequence continues at coordinate 239,743 of CAVRIG010000014.1, forward strand.
GCCGAACCCGATGATCGTGTGGCTCCAATCCAGATGCGGCCAGAGCGTGGGCATGACGCTGCCAAGCAGCACGAGAAGGATCGCGGTGACGGCGTGCTCGATCGAACTCGCGAAGGCATACAATCGCTGGTGGAACCGATGCCTGTCCTCCACCCGCCGGCACACGAGGCCCGCGACGAAGGCGGCGATGAAACCGTAGCCTTCGGCAAGCTCCACGATGCCGTAGGCCAGGAACACCCCGGCCAGGACCAGCACGCCTGGGCCGGAGGCGGACACCGTGTTCCAGGCGGGCAACGACAGGATGCGCCCCAGTAGCCAGCCGATACCCGCCCCGAGGAGGGTACCGACGACGATCCGGTAGAGGACGTCCCAGGCGAGCCACTCCACGAGCCAGAGAGCCGGATCCGCGCCCTTCGAGGCGACATGGATCGCGAGATACACGAAAGGGAAGGCAAGGCCGTCGTTCAAGCCGGCCTCGGTCGTCAGCGCGAACCGGACCGGGTGCTCCCTGCCTTCCATGGGAGGTCCGATCTGGAGATCCCCCGCCAGCACCGGATCGGTCGGCGCGAGCACGGCACCGAGCAGGATCGCGCCGCCCACGGTCATGCCGGCGAGGCTCCAGCCGAGAAGCGCGACCGCCGCGATGGTGAGCGGCATGGTGACCGCCAGAAGGCGGATCGTCGGCCGCCACAGATGCCGGCCGCCCAGGTCGTCGATCCGCAGCCCGGTGGTGAAGAGAACGACGATCACCACCAGTTCGGCGGCGCGTTCCCATATGGCAGGGTTTTTCGTCGGGTTCATGCCGGCGACGATGTCCGGAAACAGCAACGGGCCCACCATCCCGCAGGCCATCAGCAGCGCCGTCGCCGCGGGCGGCCGCCGGACGAGCAGGTGCGGCAGCCAGTAAGCCACCAGAAGACTCGCGCCCAGAGCGACGAGCAGGATATGATACGCATCGAAGGCGAAGCGGGTCTCGTCCAAGCCCATATGTGCAATCAGAAAAGCTGCCACTGCGATCGCCCGGACCGCCACCGGAGGTGACAGGTTTTTCTCTCCTCGTTCTCAAGGCCCCTGGAAAATGCCGACCGTTTGTTCCACGCGCCTCTTGTTGGCTTCTTGCACTCTCTCCGGCCTGGCAAGGCTCTGTTCTTGAACAACCTGCGTCGCGCTTGCAGGTTCCAGGCGGACCGGGAGCCGTTCCGACTTCAAGTTCCGCGACACCTGACGACAAAGCACGGACATAGCAACGAAGGCAAGCCGCGGTGACGGGCGTGCATCTCCAGACTTCAACGCAGGCTGCAAAGACGGGTAGCGGCCGCATCCGTGGGTCGGGCGAACAGGGTGATCCGCAAGGGTATCGTATCCGACACTCCGTTGCAGATGATCAGGGTCCCGCTTTGGACGTCCGCGTGAATGAGGCTCATCGGAAGCCAGGCGACGCCGAGGCCCGCGAGCGCCATTTCCTTGATCCCCGCGGTGAACGCGCTTTCGGCGACGACAGGCCCGAATTGGGACGTTTGAGATGTGGCGATGCCGTCCAAGAGTTCGCCGAAGAAGCTGCCGGGAGGATAGAGGATCACCGGCGCGTCGGCTTGCGGCCGTCCCTCGGGCCGCAGGGCGAACCGCATCGGCCCGCCGACGACGGCCACAAGCCGGTCGCGTCCCCAGTTCGAGCGGACGACGCTCGCATCGAACGGCAGGTCGCCCCCGCCGTCGCGCTCGTAGCACATCAACAGGGACGCCTCGCCGCTGAGAAACATCGAGAGGCAGTCGTTGTGGTTCCCCGCCCGCAGGCGGAACGAGACCATCGGGAACCGGCCTCGCGCCATCGCCGCGAAATCGGAAAACGATGACACGATCAGCGAATGCTGGGCGGCGATCGTCACGGTCGAACTGCTCGGGTCGTGTCGGGCAATCCGGCGCCGGAGTTCCTGCACATGCACGACCAGCGCCTGCAATTCGCCCGTGTTGGCGAGGAGCGCGGGTTCGATCTCGACCCGGTTGACGGACCGCTTGAGGATGGGGCGACCGAGCCAGGTCTCGAAGCTCCGGATGCGCCGCGAAAACGCGGGTTGTGTCACGTTCCTGCGCCGCGCCGCCCGGCTCAGGTTGCCCTCCTCCAGCAGGACGAGAACGTCGTCGAAGATCGACAGGTCCATGGACACCTCCGTTCCGCTCATACCACTCGTATGGGCAGGCGAAGAAAATAGCATTGTCCCGACCTGTCCAAGGCTGATTAGCTTGCGCGAAAAATTAGGAAATATTGAGTGGAGGAAAATGGATGAGTCATTCGGCTGAAACGACCGCAACGCCCGGGCAGTTGGACGCAGGGCTCTCTCCGGCCAGCCGGAAGGATCTCGCAAGCGCCTTGGCCGCGTTTCCGCGCGTCCGGCTGGGGCATCTTCCCACCCCGCTCGAACCAATGGACCGGTTGACCGAACACCTGGGAGGTCCGCGTTTCTGGGTCAAGCGGGACGATTGCACCGGGCTCTCCTCGGGGGGCAACAAGACCCGAAAGCTCGAATTCCTGATGGCTGAAGCGCTGAAGGAAGGCGCCGACACCGTCATCACCCAAGGCGCCACGCAGTCCAACCACGCCCGTCAGACCGCGGCCGCCGCGGCGAAACTGGGGCTGGCCTGCCATATTCTCCTGGAGGACCGCACCGGGTCGAATGATCCGCAATACACCCTGAACGGGAACGTGCTCCTTGACCGGCTGCATGGCGCGACCGTGGCCAAGCGTCCCGGCGGAACGGACATGGCGGTGGAGATGGAGGCTCTGGCCGCCACGGTCAAGGAGAAGGGGGGCAAGCCCTATCTCATTCCGGGTGGCGGATCGAATCCCACGGGCGCGCTCGGCTACGTGAATTGTGCGCTCGAGCTTTCCGAGCAGGCCGACGCCATGGGGCTGAAGATCGACGCACTGGTGCATGCCACGGGCAGTTCCGGCACGCAGGCGGGTCTCGTGGCCGGGCTGGCGGCGCTCGGCAGCGACATCCACCTGCTTGGCATCGGCGTGCGCGCGCCGCGCGAGAAGCAGGAGGGCATGGTCTTCGACCTCGCTCGCAAGACCGCCGCACGGATCGGCTGCGAGGATGCGGTCCACCGCGAGCACGTGCGCGCCAATTGCGATTACGTGGGCGGAGGCTACGGAATCCCGACGCCGGGCATGGTCGAAAGCGTCCGGCTGCTGGCTGAGCTCGAGGGTCTCCTCTTCGACCCGGTCTATTCCGGCAAGGGGTTAGATGGGCTCATCGACCTCACCCGCAAGGGCGCCTTCGACGGCATGGAGAATGTCGTCTTCCTGCACACCGGCGGATCCGTCGCGTTGTTCGGCTATCCGGACGCTTTCGACCTGCTCGGATACCAAGAATCCTGATCACCTCACATATACAACAGGGAGCAACGATAGATGACACTGAACCCAACCCGACGACTGATGATCGCCGCTGCACTTGCAACCGGCCTGACACCCGCCACGACGTCCGCGCAGGACTTTACCGGAACGCTGGCGAAGATCGCCGAGAACGGCGAGATCGTGATCGGCCACCGCGAAAGCTCGGTGCCGTTTTCCTATCTGAACAAATCGCAGGAGCCGATCGGCTACTCCATCGACCTCTGCATGAAGATCGTCGAGGAAGTGGAAAAGACCATCGGGAAGGACGTCGAGGTCCGCTACGTGCCCGTCAATCCCAAGACGCGCATCGCGCTGATGGCCAACGGCACAATCGATCTGGAGTGCGGCTCCACCACCAACAACCTCACGCGGCAGCAGCAGGTGGAATACCTACCCACGACCTTCATCACCGGCACGAAGATCCTGACCCGCAAGGATTCGGGCATCTCCTCCGTCGCCGATCTGGACGGCAAGGCCATCGCACTCGCGCAAGGCACCACCAACGAACGCGCGATCAAGGCGGCGGTCGAGGCGCAGGGACTCGATGTCAAGATCCTGCCGGTGCGCGATCACGCCGAGGGCATGCTGTCGCTCGAGACCGACCGGGTCGACGCCTATTCCACCGACCACATCCTGCTCTTCGGTCTGGTCGACACGTCCAAGACGCCCGATGAATTCGAGGTCGTGGGCGACTTCCTGTCCTTCGACCCCTACGCGATCATGGTGCGGCGCGACGACAGCGCGTTCGAGCTGGTGGGCAAGACCGCGCTCGCAAACGTGTTTCGCTCAGGCGAGATCGACGAGATCTACGCAAAGTGGTTCGACCCGCTCGGGGTGCCCGCGGATCCGCTCCTGCAGGCCGCGTTCCTCCTCGGCGCCCTGCCCGAGTGATGACACCGGCCCGCCCGCCCGATCCTGGGCGGGCCGCGACGCTTCGGGGGATCGCGCACGATGGACTACAACTGGAACTGGAGCGTGCTCTTCGAGCCGGAATATTTCGGCTGGCTGATGAGCGGGCTCGGCTGGACAGTCTCCGTGGCGCTCTGCGCCTGGGTGATCGCGCTTGTCGTCGGCTCGCTCGTCGGCGTCGGCCGCACTCTGCCGAACCGCGTCGTCAGCACGCTCTGCACCGCCTATGTCGAGCTCTTCCGGAACGTGCCACTGCTGGTGCAGATGTTCATCTGGTACTTCGCCGTCCCCGAAATGGTGCCCGAAGACGCCGGACGCTGGATGAAGCGCGAGATGCCGCAGCCGGAATTCGTCACCGCCGTCGTGGCCCTGGGTCTCTATACCGCGAGCCGTGTCGCCGAACAGGTCCGTGCGGGGATCGAGACCGTGCCCGCCGGGCTCCGCTCCGCAGCGACCGCGCAGGGCCTGAGCGTGGCCCAGGTCTACCGCTACGTGCTGCTGCCGATCTCCTTCCGGTTGATCGTGCCGCCGATGACCTCGGAATTCCTGACGGTCTTCAAGAACTCCTCGCTCGCGCTCACCATCGGCCTTCTGGAGCTGACTGCCCAAAGCCAGCAGATCGCCGAATACACCTTCCAGAGCTTCGAGGCCTACACCGCGGCCACAATCATCTACATCCTCATCGCACTCTGCGCCACGATCCTCATGACGCTCCTCGAACGCCGCACGCGGATCCCCGGCTTCGTGGGCAGGGAGAGCTGAGATGAGCGATTTCGATTTCGGCGTCATCCTCCAGAACCTGCCGTTCCTGTGGGAAGGGTTGCAGCTGAGCCTGCTGCTGACATTCCTCGCGGTCATCGGCGGCATCGTGCTCGGTACGCTGCTGGCGCTGGCGCGGCTTTCGAGTATCGGGCCGCTGTCCCTCGTCGCCGCGGCCTACGTGAACCTGATCCGCTCGGTCCCGCTGATCCTCGTGATCTTCTGGTTCTACTTCCTCGTGCCGCTCGCCTTGGGGCGGCCGATCGGCGGCTTCTACTCCGCCCTCATCGCCTTCGTCATGTTCGAGGCGGCGTACTACTCCGAAATCATGCGCGCCGGCATCCAGAGCGTGAGACGAGGCCAGGTCTTCGCCGGCCAGGCCACGGGGCTGAATTACTGGCAGGTGCAGCGCTACATCGTGCTGCCGCAGGCGTTCCGCAACATGATCCCGATCCTCGTGACGCAGGGCATCATCCTGTTCCAGGACACGTCGCTCGTCTTCGTCGTCTCGCTCCGCGACCTGATGACCGCCTCCTCGATCGTGGCCCGAACCGAGGGTCGCCTCGTCGAAATGTATCTCTTCGCCGCGCTCGTCTACTTCGTGATCTGCTTTTCGGGATCGCTCTTCGTGCGCAGGCTGCAAAAGCGGATGGTGACATGATCGAAATGCAGAACGTCAGCAAATGGTACGGCGACTTCAAGGTCCTGACCGACTGCACGACTCAGGTCGCCAGGGGCGAGGTGGTGGTGGTCTGCGGCCCCTCGGGTTCGGGAAAATCGACGCTCATCAAGTGCGTGAACGGGCTCGAGCCGGTGCAGGAAGGCCGGATCGTGGTAGACGAGGCCGAGGTGACCGGGCGCCGCACGAAGCTTACCGGGCTCCGGGCGAAGATCGGCATGGTGTTCCAGCATTTCGAGCTCTACCCGCACATGACCGTGCGCGAGAACCTCTGCCTGGCGCAGCAGAAGGTGCTGGGCCGGTCCCGGTCCGAAGCTGAGGCGCGCACCGAGACGCTTCTGACCCGCGTCGGCATGATCGACCATATCGGCAAGCATCCGGGCCAACTGTCGGGCGGCCAGCAGCAGCGCGTGGCGATCGCCCGCGCGCTCGCCATGGATCCGATCGCGATGCTCTTCGACGAACCGACCTCGGCGCTCGATCCCGAAATGATCAAGGAGGTGCTCGACGTCATGGTCGGGCTCGCGCGCGAAGATGGAATGACCATGATGGTCGTCACACACGAGATGGGGTTCGCCCGCAAGGTGGCCGACCGCGTGGTCTTCATGGACGAGGGCAGGATCGTCGAGGATCGCCCGACGCAGGAGTTCTTCGATTCTCCGTCAAGCGACCGGGCGAAGGACTTCCTGTCGAAGATCCTGCATCACTGAACCCGCCTTGTCGCATCAATCGGACAGGAAATCGTCCAGCACCGCGTGGAAGAGCCGAGGCTTCTCCAGATGTGCGGCATGGGACGCGCCCGGGATCACCGAGAGCGTCGCGTTGGGCAGGCCGCGCCACAGGCTCTCCACCTGCGGCCATTTGTAGGACCGATCGTCGTGGCCCCATACGACCAGTGTCGGCATGTCGAGCGCCGGCAGCGACGGGCGCCCGTCCCAGTCCGACATCGCGTCCAGTGCGGCCAAAGCGGCAGCCTGGTCGGCCCGGGCGCCGATCTCCGTCACCAGGGGAAACCCGGCCGCCGTCTCGCCGTTGCGGAACCACGTGGCCCCGATCCGTGCGATGGTCGCCTCCACCCCGTCCCGGTCCAGCCGCTCGCGAGACAGCTTGATGGGTTCGAAACGGTCCGGCATCAGCCCGAGCGGACCGGTACCGTAGAGGATCAGCTTGTCGATCCGCGACCCGACACGGGCGGCGATCTCCTGCGCGATCATGCCCCCCATCGAATGTCCCAAGAGGATGAACCGGTCGATCCCCAATTGATCGAGCAGGTCGATCACGGTGGCGGCCATGCCTCCGACGCTTGCGCAACCGGGGCGACAGGCCGCGTCGCCGAAGCCCGGCAAATCCGGCGCGATCACATCGAAACGGTCGCTGAAATGACCGATCTCGGCGTTCCATTGGGCGGACCCGCCAAGGTAGCCATGCACCAGCACGAGCGGGACCCCTTCACCGGCGCGGCGGTGGGGGAGCAGGTCCGGTGTCACCCCATCTGCTCCGGCAGCCAGAGCGCCAGGCTCGGCGCGGCGATCAGAAGGGCGATCAGCAGGACCATCGCACCGATGAACGGCAGACAGCCCATGATCACGTCGCCGATGGTCACCTGTTCGCGACTGATCGCCTGGATCACGTAGAGGTTCAGACCCACGGGCGGCGTCAGCACCGCGATCTCCATGGTGATGGTGTAGACCACGCCGAACCAGATCAGATCGAACCCGGCCGCCGACATCAGCGGATAGATCGTCGGCAGCGTGATGAAGGTCATCGAAACCGGTTCGAGGAACATGCCGAGGATGATGTAGAAGACGATCACGATCATCAGCACCGTCGTAGGCGACAGGTCGAGCGACAGGAAGACGTCGGTGAACTGCTGCGGCACGCGGTAGTAGGTCAGCACGAAGCCGAAGAGGACCCCGGCCGAGAGCAGCAGCCCCAGGTACCCCATCGTCCGCATCGTCGCGAAAAGCGCGTCCTTGAAGCCCTGCCAGGTCAGCCCGCCGACCCCGAACGCGAGTATGACGGTCAGCAACGCGGCCACGGCCGCAGCCTCCGTCGGGGTGGCGATGCCGGCATAGATCGCGACGGTGATGACCAGCCCGATCAGGACGACCGGCCCGACCGTGCTCAGGATCATCAACATCGGCATCTTCTCCGCCGCCTCGCTGCCCGGGATGTCCTCCGGCTTCAGGATGCCCCAGATCAGCACGACCACGACGAAGCTCGACACGAGGATCAGACCGGGGATGACGCCGGCGATGAAAAGGTCCCCAATGCTCTGGTCGGTGACGATGCCGTAGAAGAGCAGGATCAGGCTGGGCGGGATCAGCACCGAGAGCGTGCCGCCCGCCGCGAGAACACCACTCGACAAGCGCTTACCGTACCCAAGCCGCAGCATTTCGGGAAGTGCTACGCCGCCGATGGTGAGCGCGCCGACCATCGATGAGCCGCAGACCGCGCCGAACCCCGCGCTCGCCCCGATGGAGCCATAGGCGGCGGAGCCCTTGATCCGCACGCCCTGGTGCAGGAACTGGTAGAGGTTGGGTCCTATTCGAGACTTGCCAATAAGTTCCCCGAGAAAGACGAAGAGGGGCACTGCCAGCAGGATATAGTCGATCCACACGCCCCACAGCTTCAGTTCCGACGACACGATCGAGGTATGGAAGCCCTGTATCTGCCAGAGGAAGGGCAGTGACGCAGCGGCAAGCGCGAAGGGAATTGGAAGCCCGATGACGATGAAGAGCATCAGCAGGCCGAAAAGGCCCATACCCACGGTATACCATTCCATCAGTCGGCCCCCTCGGCAGGTGCGCGCACGGCCTGGAAGAGCCGCAGCAGCGTGTAGAACGAGAACAGCAGGAGCGCCAACGCGCCCGGCGCCCAGAAGAGATAGCGGGGCCAGTGCAGGATCTCGGACGCCACGCCCGAGTTGAACGCGCGGATGGTGGCGCTGACCCCGGCATAGGAGAAGAAGAGACCCACGCCGAGCATCAACGCCAGGTTGACGATGTTCAGCCACTTGCGCAGGCTGCGGCCGAAGCGGTCCGTCACCATCGTGACCTTTGGATAGGCATCCTCGCGCAGGGCGTAGGCGAGGCCTGCGAAGGCCACCGGGAACAGCAGGAGCGCCGTCGCCTCCGTCACCATCCGGTCCGGGCTGCCGAGGCCATAGCGCACGAAGACGCCGTAGGAGATCCAGACCATCTGGACCAGCACGATGACCGCGCCGGCCCCGGCGAGCCAGATCACGAGGCGCTCCACTGCACCGACCAGACGATCAAGTCCGTCGTCCATTCCACTGACCTCCTGAATGGGAGGGGGCGGCAACGCAGTTGTACGCCGCCCCTGTGCGCGGTCACTTGACCGCGTGGCTTTCCAGCAGGCTGCGGATGTCGCTCGCGAGAGCCTCGCCACAGGCTTCGTCGACGGTCGCGTTCCAGGCGTCCGCGACTGTGGCGATCAGCTCCGCGCTTTTCTCCGGCGACAGCGCTTCCTCGGTGCCGCCTTCCTCGACCGCCGCGGCGATCTGCTCATCCACCCAAGTCTCGTAGCGCGGCTGCAGCCAGGCTTCGGTCTCGGCGGCGGCTTCGGTCAGGGCGGTTTGCTCCTCGGGCGTGAGCGCGTCGAATTTACCCTTGTTCATCATGTAGATGATGTTGCCGTAAAAGAGGTTGGCACTGACCATGTGGGGCATCACGTCCCAAAGTTTCCAAGAGCTGTAGGTGGCCACGCCCATGTTGATGCCGTCCACCACGCCACGCTCGGCGGACTGGAAGACTTCCTTGGGCGCGACAAAGACCGGCTCACCACCCCAGGTCTCGATCATCAGGCTGACCAGCGGCCCGATGGACCGCACGAGCTTGCCGTCGAGCTGCCCGATATTCTCGACCGGCTCCTCGAACCACCATTCCTGGTCGTAGGAATAGTTTGAATTGAGCAGCGGAACGAGGTTGTCCTCCGCGGCCTCATCCTTGATCAGGTTTGCATAGCCTGCATCCAGTTCGGGCTGGTTCTCGAGGCTGACCGTCGCCGGATACAGCGAAGTGACGGCGTAGCAGGGCAGTCGGTTGTCGGCGTTTATCCAGCTGATGTCGGACACACCGCCCTGCACCGCATCGACACCCTCGGACCAGCCGTGCAGCGTCGACGAAGGAAAAATCTCGACGTTGACGCTGCCGCCTGTTTTTTCAGCAACGAGTTCTGCGAAATGCTGGAACCCCTGGTAGCGGATGTCCGACTCGTTGACGTAGGTGGACAGGCGGAGCGTCGTCTCCGCCGTTGCCGTGCCCGTGGATGCAGCCAGCGCCAATGCCATCGCTGCGGAGGTGAATTTCCAAGATTTGTTCATGTCTAACTCCCTGTGAGGTGGCGGGCAGCACCGTTGACCGGCCCCGCCGCCCGGCTCATGCATCGGTCCGGTCCCTTCCGGAGCACGAGCTCCGCTCGCCGCCCCTCTCTCCAAACCTGGTTGAAATCGTAGGCGCGTTTTCCGGAACAGCGCCAATCGAAACATCTCATTCAACCATGCGTGTATTGCATGATTTCCGGATGGCGGTATCTTGTGAGGGTCATCGGGGTGCAACATGGACCTGAACTGGCTGCAGGATTTCGTCTGCCTCGGCCGTACGCTGAATTTCACGCGGGCGGCCGAAGAACGCAACGTGACCCAGCCGACCTTCAGCCGACGCATCAAGTCTTTGGAGAACTGGCTGGGCGTTCCCCTGGTGAAGAGATCGACATATCCGGTTCAACTCACCGACGCCGGCGTGCAGTTCCTGCCCGTCGCGCGGGACGTCGCCGCCAACCTGATGAGCGCGCGCCAGTCGATCCGGGCCGAGGAACGCGGAAACACGGCGTTCCAGCGCTTTGCCGTACTGCATGCCATTTCGGTGAATTACCTCTCCCCGCGCATCGCCGAACTGGAAAAGCAGATCCCGAACCTGCGCGTCCGCATCTACTCGGACACCCTGACGACCTGTTGCCAGCTCCTGACCGAAGGATCCTGCGATTTCCTGCTTTACTACAACCACACGGACGTCGCGCCGGCACTGGACGAGACGCAGTTCTGCCGAAAGGATATCGGGGTCGAGGCGTTCTTCCCGGTTGCCGAAGCCTCGGCGGCAGCAGAAGGCGGTTGGGATCTGTCAAACCCGAACGCGGGCGACATTCCGTACCTGAGCTACGATCCGAACAGCTTTCTGGGCGTGGTCGTCGACCAGACGATCGGAACACGAAAGCCGCCTCTCGCGTTGCGCTACATGGATGCTTTGGCAGAGGCCATCAAGCGGCGGACCCTGGCCGGGAGCGGTGTGGCATGGTTGCCGGAACTTGCGGTCGCCAAGGAGCTCGCAAGCGGTGAACTCGTGAAGGTCGGAGGAGCGGAATGGCAGACCACGCTGACGCTGTCGCTCTTCTGCTCGCTGGACCGGCTGGACCGGACCGGCCGCGCCGTCTGGGAAGCGATGTAGCAGCGTCGGCGAATGCCTGTCGTGCAGCCCGTCGCTCATGTCGGACTTCCTTGTGGTGCGGCCCGTGCAACGACCATATTCTGGACTGGGCCCCGTTCGCGGTGCTCGCGGGCATCACATGTGAGCGGGGTCGCAGATGGAAGCAGAGTCGCGTGATCAGCAGCGCCGCGAGGTCGTCCTGACCCATGGGGTGCTCAGCAAGGACCCCGAGGACCTGTTCTACGGCACCGGCTGGCACGTGGTTCGGGCCGTGCTGCACGAGGCGATCCTGAGGCTCTGGAGCGACGATGCGTTCGGCCTGGCGGGCAATGTGGCGTTCCGCGCCGTGCTGGCGATCTTCCCCTTCCTGATCTTCACAAGTTCGATGACCGCCTTCTTCGGAGATCGGTCCATGGCGGACGACCTCATCGGTTTCCTGATCGACATCGTGCCGCCGCCCCTGATCGAACCGATCGTGTCCGAGGTCGAGAAGGTGATGACGGTGCCGCGCGGCGGCGTGCTCAGCATCGGTATCCTGCTGACGATCTGGTTCGCGGTCGGTGGCGTCGACGGCGTGCGCGTGGGCTTGAACCGCGCCTACGGCATCCGTGAAACCCGCTCCATCGTCAAGCTCTATGGCGTCAGGTCGTCATGGTGGTCCTCGCGAGCTTCATCCTGGTGTTGGTCGGATACTTCCTGGTCCTTGCGCCGCGCGCCGGATCCTGGCTGCACGACCTGATGCCGAACTTCGATCCCGCGTCGGTCACGGTCGGTCTGATCCGCTTTCCGGTCTCCGCCACCATCCTGCTCATCGCGCTCTTTGCCGCGCATGTCCTGCTGCCGGCGCGGCGGACCAGGTTTTCCAACATCTGGCCCGGCGTGCTGGTCACGGCCATCGGCCTGGACGTTCCTCGCCGCCGCCTTTTCGTTCTATCTGAGCAACTTCGCCACCTATGCAAGCTACTACGCCGGCATGGCCGGGATCATGGCCGCGCTCTACTTCATGTATCTCGCCGCGCTCGTCCTGATCTTCGGGGGCGAATTGAACCGGGCGCTCCGGATCCGGCGGCTCGCGCGCGCCGTCTTGTAGCCTGTCGCGCCCATCAGGATCATCGAGTGGTTCTTCGAGGCTTCATCGGTCGGGAGAGCCGGTTGAGATCTAGCCTCTCACGTTGAAGTGCCCGCGCAGGGCCGTGATGTCGGCCGGCATCATCGCGTGTCCGGCGCCGGGATAGGTCCGCTGCGAGACCGCCGCTCCGAGGCGATCCAGGACGGATGCACTCTCTTCGAACCGGGCCAGCGGGATGTGCGGATCCCGCTCGTGGCAGCTCATGTCCACACGCAACCCGCCGAGACCACCGGAATAGTCGAAGCGCTTGTTCGCGTGATCGTAAAGTTCTGCCCGCACCGGCCCAGCCGCATCCGAGGTTCCCACGAGCCCGCCGGAAAACCCGAAGACCGCCGACAGCCCTGCCCCGGATCGTGCGGCATATTCCAGCGCAAGGCAGGCACCTTGGCTGAAGCCGCAGAGACTGATGGCATTGCGTTGCAACCCCTCTCCCTCCAACGCGGAGATCGCAGCGTCCACGACACCAAGCCCCACATCCAGAAAAGCGTTAATCTGCGGCATCGGCGCGAGAAAGCTCGTCGGCCACCATGACCGCCCCGACGCCTCGGGAGCCGCAAGCGCGATGTCGGGCAGGCCCAGACCCGCCGCGAGGTCGAGCATGTCATCCGACGACCCTCCCCGCCCGTGCAACAGCACCAGACCCGCGCGCGCCCGCCGCGCATCCGCGCCGGCGCGCCTCATGCAACCGGCTTCAGCGCGGGCAGCACCCGCTCGATCCGGTCCCGGATGCCCTCGTATTTCGCCGGCAGCATCAACGCCGAGCCCATGGTCTCCGCCGGCTCGTCGGTGGCGAAGCCGGGCGGGTCGGTGGCGATCTCGAACAGTACCCCGCCGGGTTCGCGGAAGTAGATCGCGTTGAAGTACTGCCGGTCTATCACCGGCGTGACGTCGAACCCGGCCGTCGCGAGCCGATCCTGCCACTCCAACTGGACAGCGTCGCTTTCCGCCCTGAAGGCGACGTGATGGATCGTCCCTGCCCCGCTGCGGGAACTCGTCGGCGCGTCCGACCGGATGATGTCGACGATGGATCCGCGCCCGTCCGCAGCCGCTTCGAGCCGCAGGCGTTCGACACCGTCCTCCGTCGCGCTACCGGTCTCGGTAAAGCCAAAATGTTCAGTAAGAAGCCGCGCGGTCGCCTCCGGCGCGTGCTCCCAGAGCGTAACCGAATGGAACCCGTCCAGCGTCTCGCCTTCTATGCCGGCGGTCTCGATCAATTCGACCGGCGCTCCGTCCGCGTCGCGCAGGACGATCATGCGTTGGCCGAATCGCTCTGTCGGGCCATCGAAATCGACGGCCGCCAGCGCCAGGCGGTCCATCCATCCATCGAAGGCCGCCTCCGGGACGCGGTAGGCCACGGCGCTCGCCATGCCCGGCCCTGCCCGCCCCGGACCGGCATCCATGAAGGGAAAGAAGGTCAGGATGCTGCCCGGTGTGCCCGCCGGATCGCCATAATAGAGATGGTAGGTGTCCGGCGCATCAAAATTGACCGTCTTCTTGACCAGCCTCTGGTCGAGGCACCCGGCGTAGAAGGCCAGATTGTCCTGCGGTACGCCGCAGATCGACGTCACATGATGAAGGCCGGGTATCTTACCTAATGGCATCTCGAATTCCTCTTGAGTTTACGGCTCAATCTATGACCGGCGACACCGGATTGCACCTGCACAAACGTGAGGTCGAGAGCACTGACCGAATGCTCGACCACCGATCGCATCCTACCCGGATCGACGATGCAATGGCCGGGCGACGCCGCTCTTCGCAACCGCCGACAGGAGTATGCCCGCAGAGACGAAGGCGACGAAGTTCCGCGAACTCAACAGCTCGCGATCAACGGGCCGACGTGCGCGGCCCGCGGTATTCCGGTCATCGTCCCCGAAGTGCGACGGGAACTCGAGTCCGGGCAACGGCATCACCTCCCGGGTCGCCTCACAAGTTGCGGAACTCGAAAGACCCCGACAGTTGAAAGCAGATAAGACTAAAACCCAGTGTTTTTTCGGGCGGAATTCGGCCGAATCGTCGCTTGCGCAAAGCGTGTCGTTAATATTCTTCCCGTAGCTGTCTAATATGGATTGAACCGATGAATGTGGAACCGCATGAGTAGCTACGTCGCGAATGCCTGGTCTTGGCCGAGGGACACCGTGACCTGGTCTTTTAGGGGTGATTCCGCCTTCGCCGCCGAGCTTCGCGAGGCGTTCGCAGCCTGGGACCGCGTGATATCGCTCGATTTCGTCGAGGTATCGAACGGGAACGGCGCCGACATTTCCGCCAGCTTCGGCTACATCGATGGAAAGGGGAGTACGCTCGGGTACACAACCACGTCCTACCTTCCGGGACCGAAGGAAATCACCTCCGCGAAGATCGTCTTCGACAGCTCGGAAAACTGGGTCTGGTCGAACAGCGCAGGCAGCCACCGTCTGGCGGACGGGACGCTCTTTTCCACGGTCGCGCTGCACGAGATCGGGCACACCATCGGCCTCGGCCACCCGTCGGATCCCGACGTGCTCATGTATCATCGCACCAATGGCAACGCGCCGGACCTGACCGAGTGGGACATCTTCGGCGCCCGGCAGATCTATGGCCCCGAAGAGAATGAAACGGTCGCCAGTCAGGTCGTGCAGCAATTCGAGCCGCTTTCCTACATCGCGTCATATTCCGATCTGATCACCGCCTTCGGACCCGACGCTGCCGCCGGAAAGGCCCATTACGAGCAGCACGGGCAATTCGAAGGCCGCCAGGTCACCTTCGACGACCTGGAATACATCGCCTCCTACAGCGACCTCATCAATGCTTTTGGTGCCAACTCGGCAGCAGGCAGCACGCATTACATCGGCAACGGGTTTTCCGAAGGCCGCCACACGACGTTCGACAGCTTGCAGTACATCGCATCGCATGTCGACTTGCTGGTCGCGTTGGGAGCGGACGCGGACGCCGGCGCAACCCACTACATCTGGAACGGTTTTCACGAGAACCGCGCAAGCGACACGTTCGATGCCGAGAGATACCTCGCGAATTACGCCGACCTGCGAGCCGCCTTCGGCAACGACGCGGACCTGGCGACGATGCACTATATCGGGACAGGTTTCTTCGAAGGACGTGTGGACGAATTCATCCTGTGACGCCGTGTGCGGCAGTAAAAGGAACAAGGGGCAAGGAAGTCACGGCGATCTCGCGGCCCTTCCTCACGAGCTGTTCTCGAACCGCATGCCCCGATCGCGCATTCGCTCGGTGATGTACCGGCCCTGTCCGCCAAGGTCGGAGGACGGCTCGCTCCGGGCCGGAAGGGTCGCCTCGCTGCTCGCCGCCCGGTCCTGGACAAAGTCGCGACCGCCGGGAAACGTGTTTTCCGTAATCGCGCGGGCGATTTCCGACGCGACCAGCGGGGCCGCCACGCTGGTGCCGCGGAATCGGACCTCTCCGCCTCCGAAGAACCCCGCGGCCGCGATCCCGATGCCGGAGAAGATCTGCGATGGGGCCAGCGCGTCCGGACCGCGTCGCTCCGGCTGCGTCAGATCCACACGGTCCGCGGCCGGTCCGCCGGCCGAACTCGGCACAGGAAAACTGTACGCGCGGTCCACGTCGAACCCGCCGGCGATGACTGTCCAGCTTCCGGTCGCGATCGCGCTGATCGTTGCCGAACGCTGCGCGGTGCCATCATCGCCGACCAGCTCGCGGGTCTCCTGATCGTAGTTCGGATCGTCCTTCCACCTGGTATCGTCACGCTCGATCCCCGACTGCCGTCCGCCCGATGGAAAACCGACGAGGCTGTCGTCGCGACGGATCCAGACCGAGGCCGGCCGCGTCTTCACGGGGTCGAGCGCGCGCAGGCGAACCGTCCACACGCCGCTCGCCGCCAGCCCGTCCCCGGACCCGGCGCCGGCCGTTGCGGTCTGCCAGATCCAGACCAGGAACAGCCGCCGACGGGGATGCATCGACGGATGGACGCACACGGCCCGCGCGACGACCTGTCCCTGCTTCACGAGCACGATCTGCTGAGACGTTTCGTCATCCTTCAGCACGACGCCCGTCGCCGCGCTGTCCTTGCCCTCCGGCGTCTTGAGGGAGAGCTCCATCATGGCGCCCGCATCTGCCGGATAGGGCTCGGACCAGATTTCCATCACGGTCGGCGTGCGATCGTCGGGCGGGAGCCGCCACAGCACGTCCTGAACGTCCCGGTCGTTGAAATCCCGGCGCGTGTGCGACCGGACGAGCCTGCCGTTTCCCGACGGAAGCACGATCTCGACATTGCGCGGCGCCGCCGAAACGATTTCGTCGAGCGCGCGTTCGAGCTGGGACGCGCCGTCATGCGGCCCGCCATAGAAGCCGTAGCTCGAGACGATCACGACCTTCGCATCCGGGATCGATCATCCGCGCGCGGCTGACGATATGGCGCACACCTTGCATCAGGTAGAACTCCAGGTGCGCGCCGGAGGTGTCCTGCACGCTCGCCCGCGGCAGTTTCACCAGGACAAGCGCCGGCGCCGCGTCGGCGCCCTGCTCTTTCGGCAGCCCCTTGAGGTCCAGCGGTGGCTGGCTCGGCGCACCGGCGGCGAGATCCAGCACATGGGTGCCGTGCGACGCCAGGCGCAGCGCGTCCATGGGTCTCGGCGGATAGAATGGACGCAGACGCGGCGCAGGCAGGCTGTAGAATTCCGCAACGGGCCGTTTCTCATTGCGCGCGGTCTTCAGGAAACAGTCGAGCCCCGGCAGATCGGGCCAGTTCGCATTGAAGTCATCCAAGTCTTTCGGGTTGAAGCTGAGCAGTTCGCGCCCGAACAGCACCGTCGGGTCGTGCGGCTCCACATCGGCCTCCTGATCCCAGTAGGAGAAGATCCGGGATCGCCCGTCCGTGAACTGAAAGCGTGGGTGTCCGATCGCGAAACTGTCGTCGATGACACCGACCACGACCGTCTCCGACCCGTTCTTCGGTGATGTTCGTCCAGGCTGCCTGAAAGGACGGCTCCAGCCAGTCCGGCGGCGCGAAGTCGAGAAACTCCCGCGTCGGGACGGCACGTTCGCGCAGCGCCGAGGACAGCCGGACGACCTTGCTGAGCTTCCGGAAATCCTCCGACGCGATCGCGGCCTCGAAGAAGGCGAGATTGCAGATCGCGCCGGCAATGCCGTCGTCCTCAGCACCTGCTGCTCTGCCATGGACATGATGAGGCGCTCGGCCGGTGCGTCATCACTCCCATCGTCCTTCGCGTACTCGGCTTCCGGTTCCGCGATGCATTTCAGGACGCGCAGGATATCTTTGCCGTTATTGCCGCCGGGCTCGGGCGAGATCAGCAGCGAAAACGGCGGCCGGCCACCCTTGTCCCTGTCGGCCTCCAACGGAAGCAACTCTCGCTCCGGATAGGTCCTGAATTCGTAATCCGCCGTGAGCGTATCGGAGAGGAAGAGTTTCCGGGCCTCACCCCCCGTCGTGCCGGAGCCGAGGAGCCATTCCGCCTCGGCGTCGAGCCCCACCACATCCGCCAACGGGCGCTCTTCAAGTGCCCAGTCGTCCGCGCCTTTCTCGGCCATCAGTCCCACTCCCTGATCGCGTTCGCGAACATCTTGTGCAGAACCTTCGCTTTCCGGTATGTCGGGTCGACGTCCTCTTCGAGCTTGTACTGGAACGGTTCGGCGATGCGCTTGCCGGACGCGGGATCGACCGGGCTGGTGAACTTCGCGTTCTTCAGCATGATCTCCGCGGCATTGTCCTTGATCTGGAACGGACGGCTGAAATCCTCGTACCCGTCGTAGCCCCAGGCATCGAACATCCAGGCCTGATAGCCCGTCAGCACGTGCTGGTCGTCCTCCTTCTTGAACGTGCCGTCATCGTTCAACACCGGCGCGCCGCAGCGCCAGAGAAAGTATTGCCCGAGGGTCGTTCCCAGGGTGCAGCCAGCGGCGGTATCCACCGGAAAATGCACGCCCGCGACGGTACGGTTCACACCGACCCGCGCCGCCACCATCGACAGCATGCGGGCATAGCGTTCCCAACTGTCCTTCGACGCGTTGTCCGCGCCGTCTTCTCCCTTCGCGCGCCCCAGCCTCACGACGGCATTGAGAACCGTGGCCATCGCGAAGGCTTCGGTCGAATGTCCGCTCGGCAGCGAACTGTGGGCCGGCGTCGCGATCATCGGCTGGATGTTGGGCGAAAGCTCCCCGGGACGCCGGCAGGCCAACGCGGCCTTGAAGCGCATCTCGACATGTTTCGCGAGGCGCCAGACCGCGTTCAGCAGCTCCACCGTCCACATGTTCCGGTCGAAGCGAAGCCCCACGACCGCACCCAGGAACGGAAGCGAGGATTCCACCTGCACCAGGATTTCCGCGGTCCGTTCATCCCGCAGCGCCGCGTAGCCATCGAGGAACCGGAGCTGTTTCTTGAAACATGCGCGGGTCGGCCGGACCATTTGAATCAGACGGTAGGGCGTGACCTCCGGCGGGTTCGGCAAGGTGGGTTTATGGGTCTTCTTGTCTCCGGGCACATTGCCGGAGGGTTTTTCGTCCAGGTGCCAAAGCGAGAAGACCGTCCGCGAGTCGTCCTGCAGTGCGCCTTCGCTGTTCGTGATCTCGATATCCTGGTGGTTGCTCGCGAATGCCAGGGGGCTTTGAAGGACGAAATCCAGGGTATCCGCGCGAACGTCGGGCGACCAATGCGCGATGTTGTCCTCGTCGTCCATGCCGAGCTTGGGGATATTGGCCGGCAGCGCCTCGAACGGCCCGGCGAGACTGTTGCGCTGCACGATCAGGGCTTCCGCCGCCAGGCTGGAGACCATGATGTCCTGCAGGCCGTGGCTGGAATGGGAGGAATGGCTGGAGTGACTGGAATGGCTGGAGTGACTGGAATGGGAGCTTTCGGTCGCCATGTGGAATTCCTTTTCGAAAAAGTGATGGTCAAAAACACTCGTTACGAAAATAAATCTGTCCCGATACTACTCCGGAACGCCCGCTGCACGAAGGCATTTCGCGATTTCCTTGCCGATCCGGTAATCCGAGGACGGCGCCGTGGCGAGATAGCGCGAGATCGTGAACTTCGGATCCCGGCGCAGAAGCTCCTCCACCGTGGCGCGCGCGGCGTCTCCGCGATCGGTGCGCCATTCGGCCACGGCCTTGATGCGCCAGCTCGACAGGTGAGAGCTGTTGAACCGAAGCGAGCGGTCCGCGAGGTCGAGCGCGCGTTCATCCTCCCCGGCCGTCAGATGCGCCCCGGCCGTCAGGGTCAGGTAGTAGTACCGCTGCGGGTCCAAGGGCGACAGCGCATTGGCCTGGTACACGTCCTCGAGCGCGTGCTCCGAATCGTCGACGAAGGATCGCAGCGCACCCCGCAGGAGCCACGCGAGCGGTTCGGAATGATTGGCCGCCACCGCGGCTTCGTAACTTTCCGCGGCCAGGTCGAGGCGCCGTTTGAGATGCGTCATCGTCATCCCGAGCATGGCGTGGGCGAGCGCGTTGCCCGGATCGGCATCGAGCGCACGGCGACAGAGATCCAATGCGCGCTCGGCATCCTTGTCCGGATCCTCCGACCATCCCTGCAACACGCGTAAGTTGTGCCAACGTGCCAGCCATGCCAGCGGCGAGGCGGTCCGCGATGTCCGCTCCGCCAGCGCCTCCAGCATGCTGTGCGCGCGCTGGAACTCCCGCTCGCTCAGGCTGTGCATCAGGTTGACGCCCGAAATGAGCAGGGTGTAGTTCTCGATCGACGGCAGCGGTTGCCACGTGGCGCGGTCGTGTTCGTCCTGCAGGATCGCGCCGACAATCTCCCGGGCGATGCCGGCGGCGACACCGTCCCTGCGGAACAGACCCGACAAGGGGCCGCCGGTCCGGTCGGACCAGACCACGAGGCCGCTTCGGGTGTCGCTCAGCTCCAGCCAGCCGGAGAAACGGTCCTGTTCGAACTGGCAGCGCCCCGACAGGACGTAATGCGCGCCCAGCATGTCCTTCGCATCGCCGGCACCGGTGCCGCCGTCGTGACCGACCCGCCGGGACGACAGCCGCGATATCACGCCAAAGCCGCGCACGGTGCTCAACTCTGCGGAAATCGCGTCAGCGAAGGCCTCCGCGAGCGGGCGGGAGGCTTCGACGTTGCCGATGGGCATTGGCGGCAGAATGGCGACCAACAGCTTGAGGGCCGTATCCGGCAGCATCAGGGGAAGCGCGTGGCCGACGACACCGCTCTTGAGGGCATGGACCCGGACGGCGCCCGAGACGTTGCGCAAAAAGCAGTCGCCCCGATCCGTGAGATTCATGTCGAACCGCGCCGGCAGGTGCAGGCGCACCGCTTCGGTCAGGAGTATCTCGCCCGGAAGCGCGATCCCGGCGAGCCGCGCGGCCAAGTTGATCGCCGGGCCGTGCAGCGTGTGGCGCCCCTGCCAGAACGGGCCTTCGACAAGTCCGCTCCGAAGCTGGATGACGCCGGTCTCGCCCTGGATTTCGGCCGCGCCGAGCCTGTCCGACAGCGCCAGCGCGACATCCGCCACCTCCGACGCCTTAGACGTCGCGAAGATCAGCGCGTCGCCCTCGACCTTGAGCACGTCCCGGAACTCGGCTTCCGCGAACAGCTCGTCGATGGTCGTTTCCCACAGCTGCGACAGCCGCGGTCCATAGAGTTCGTACAGCCGGACGGATTCGACGATATCGCAATATCCGACGAATGCGCGGCTGGTTCCGGTCTCAACCCCGGACTCGGTTTCGTCTGCGGATACAGGCATCAATACTCCACCAGACAGATACTCACCGGCCGGACCCGATGATACTCTGAATTGTGCCCGGAGTCACAGACCTCGCGAAAACGCTACCTCGGTCGCGTGGCGTGGGGGTTCAGCGCGGAGCGAACCGCTCGAACGTGCGACGTACCCGGTATCAGTAACCCAGTCGCCGCAGTCGACGCGGGCGGACCTTGTTCATCACGCAACAGGCAAGAGGGACCGGAATGGAGCTGAGTGCCGCCTGGCCGTCCGCAATCATCTCCCGGCGGGTCCGATCCCACTCGGCGACGTAGATGGCCGCGTCTATCGTCCGGGCGATCAGCCGCGCGTCCGAGGTGCCAAGCACGGGGGGCGCCGCGACGACGATGAAATCGTATGTGCGCCGTGCCTCGGCAATCAGATCGCCCAGGGCCGGTGTGGCGAGAAGATCGCTCGCGACATCGGCCGGTGTTTCGCTGAAGCCCGCGCAGATGATCTTGGGGTCCGGCTTGGTGAGTTGGACCAGCGCACCGTCGACGCTGCAATATCCCGTCAGGACCTCGTCAAGCCCGGCCTCGACGTCCACGCCCAGGCGCGCGGCCAGGCGCGGTTTCCGCAGGTCGCCCTCGATCAGGAGCACGCGGTAGCACAGGGAGGCAAGGCCATGCGCAAGTGCCGCCGAAAGCGTCGTCACCCCCTCGCCGTATCGGGAGGACGTGAGCATGATCGCGCTGCCGCGGCCGGGACGGTACTGCTTCAGGACCGCTTCGCGAAGATCGCGGACACCTTCGGACCCGGCGACCTCGGTCCCGCCGGCCATCACTGCGGTGAGGGTCTTGCGACGCGGACGCCGGCTGTGCAGGACCTCGACCAAAGGGGAGCCGCCGGACAGGAGCCTCATCTCCGCCCTGGTGCGCACGCCGGAGTGGACGAAGCGCCGCCACAGCAGCAGTGCGGCTCCCAGCATCGCGCCGGTCGTCAGCGCGAGGATCCTGACCAGGCTCTGCGGGGGTCCGACCGCCACCGCTCCGGTGGCGTAGGACAGGACCTCCACGCCCGGGCGGAGCAGGTGGCGATCCGCGCGCAACGACAGGTATTCCTCCGAAACCTTGGCCTGCCTGCGCCTGAGAACCTCCAGCGTCCGCTCGAGCTGCTGGAGCGCCTGGAGCGGCTGTGTCTCCAGGATGCGGCCGACCTGCGCTTCGATCTCTTCCAGCCGGGCGGTCTGCGCCGGGCTGGGTCTGCGTGCGGCGCCCTGCGCGACACCGTTCATCGCGGCCAGAATATCGCGCGTGTTCCTCAGATCTTCGGCGAGGTCTTGAACGGCGCGAAAGCTCTCCTGGGTCTCGGGCGATGCGAGCACGAGATCCTTCTCGACGATGCGCTGCCGGATTTCGTCCTCCAGCCCGTCCATTTCCGAAGACAGCGCGGCGATGCGACGGTCGGCGTCCCCGGTCCTGCGCGAGAACTCCGCGTCGATGTGCATGTCGACAAGCGTGTTGGCAAGAAGGCGCGCCAGGTCCGCATCGGGCGCCTCGGCGCGGATGACGAGCACGCGGGATCCCGGTGCCCGCTCGACCTCCAACGCGTCCGAAAGCGCCTGCATCACCGCATTGGGGACGGAATCATCGATTACGCTTCCATCGTCGGCCTGGCGAAGTCCCGGATCGGCGACGAGGCCCAGTTCCTGTGCGAGGGCGTGAAGACTTGCGCTGGAGGTGATGACCTCGACCCGACTCGACAGCACCGTATCGGCCATGGCCAGGGATTGCGCCGCAGTGTCGCTTGTGCCGGCTCGGACATCCGCCAGAAGTTCGGCCTCTGCCGCGAATGCGGGATGGTGGTGATACGTGCCGTAATATTCGGCCAGCCCGAGAAAGAGCGCCATGCACGCAAAAATCGTGAGCCAGCCGCGACGGACGACCACGGCGAGGTCGAGCAGGTCGAACTCGGTTTCGCGGTCGTGCTGCGCCTGCATGCGCCGAAACGCTGTGATGCCGTTCTGGCTCTCGTCCACGATGTCTTCCGGATTGTCAGATCGGCCCATATCGGGCGATCCGGGTTAACTTTATTGGAATCTGGCCTATTTTCCTCGGCAGAAGGCGACCTTCAGGACGGTCTGCCACAGGATCCAAAGCTCGAAACTCGTGGAAGCTCGGGCTATGTAGACGAGGTCGGCGGCGGCCTTGTCGCGGACGGCATCGAGCCCCTCGGCATAGCCCGTCTTGACCTGCGCGTAGCCAGTGATGCCCGGCTTCACGCTGAAACGGTGCGCATAGCCTTCGACGACCCGGCAATACTGGAGTGCGAAATCGTAGTAGTCGGGCCGCGGCCCGATGAACGACATCTCGCCGCGCAGCACGTTCACGATCTGCGGCAACTCGTCGATGCGACTGCGCCGCAAGATGCCGCCGAGCGCCGTGATCCGGTCGTGCTCGACCTCTTCGTCGAAGCGGCGCTGGACGCCTTCCGCCGAACGCATCGTGCGGAACTTCAGGATGTCGAAGCTGGCGCGGTGCCGTCCCATTCGCGGTTGTACGAAGAAGAGCGGACCGCGATTGAGCAACGGGTTGAGCCCCAACAGCACGACGGTCACCGCCGCAAACAGAGGCATCAGCGCCAGCGCCACCGTCACGTCGAACACGCGTTTCCACGAATGGTCCGCGACCGTGTCGAACACGTCGGGCCGCGCGGGCAACGTGGCCCGATACTCCAAAAGCGCTGGATTGAGCATGTCGATTCGTCCTCCTGATGGCCGAATCCTGGCAAGATTATGTTGTTATATCATTAAGTTAAGAGATTCTTGCCGGATCGAGGATCAGGTCTGCCTGCTGCCCCGTCCGAAGCCCGATCTCGTAGCGGCGCTCGGCCTCCTGCCGCGCCGCGAGACCCATTTTGGCGATCCGCTCGGGCTCTTCGATGAAGCGAAAGCAGGCGGCCACGAAGCTCTCCAGATCGCCCGCGCGATGGATGAACCCGCTCAGACCGTCGGTGACCGAATGCCGGGCGCCGGGCATGTCGGACGTGACGACGGGGCGGGCCATTGCCATGGCCTCCATGATCGACCGGGGCAGCCCCTCGCTATACAAGGTCGGCAGAAGCAGGACGCTCGACTCTGCGAAGAGTTGGGGCGCACGTCGCTGACATGCCCATGCCAGTCGATGAGGCCGCGCGCGACCCAGTCCCTGATCTGCCGGGCATCGAGCGCGCCGCGCGCGTCGTCGAGCCCGCCGATCAGGCTGAACCGCACCTGGGGTGAACGCGCGCGCACCGCCTCGGCGGCGGCGGCGAACTGTTCGACGCCTTTTTCGCGGAGAAGGCGCGAGACCATGGCGAAC
The DNA here is from genome assembly GCA_963721175.1 of uncultured Alphaproteobacteria bacterium. Classification (GTDB taxonomy): domain Bacteria; phylum Pseudomonadota; class Alphaproteobacteria; order Rhodobacterales; family Rhodobacteraceae; genus Aliishimia. The sequence goes on from CAVRIG010000014.1 coordinate 264,064, forward strand.
CGGATCGGCTGGGTGACCGGCGGTGCCGCGCCGTATTCCGACAGGTCGATGCCGATCCCGTCGATGCAGGTCATGCGCTCCGGGGCGATGTATTCCAGTTGCCGGATCATCGCCGCGTCGTCCGGGTTCAGGACGATCAGGTGATCGAGCCGCACGAGCGCCTGCCGGAGAAGAAACAGCGTGGCACTGCGCACGGCCCTCTGGCGCGCGCGGGTCAACGCACACCCCGAGGGGCGCGAGAACGTCGCGCCCATGCCTTCGATCATTCCGACGCTGCGCGGCACGCCCGCCATATGCGCGGCAATGGACCCCCAGATGACCGGCTTGAGGAAGTAGGAGAAGAGCGCGTCGGGCCGTTCGCGGCGCAAAATGCCGATCAGTTCCTGCAACAACGACATCTCGCCGATGGGATTGAGCCCGGCGCGGCTGAACCGGAAGAGCGGCACGTGCCGCGCCCCGAGTGCTGTCAGGGAGGACCGGTCTTCGGGAGACCCGTCGGGGCAGATTGCCAGCACGTCGTGCCCGCGCTCCTTCAACTCGCAGATCAGTGACCCGCGGAAGCGGACCATCGTCGACAGGGCATTGCCAAAGAGCGCGATACGCATCTCAGCACCCCGCCAGTTCGCGCAGCGCCGCGAGAACGCGTGCATGCTGGTGGTCAGCGTCGAGTTCGACGTGGGCAAACCGACTGCCGGCATCCCCCATGCGTCGGCGGAGATCCGCATCGCGGGCCAGCGTGACCAGCCGCTGTGCAAGCTCGCTGACCGAGCCCGGCGTGACGAGATAACCGGTGTTTCCGTCGCTGACGATATCGGCGATGCCGGTCTCGCGGGTACCGATGACGGGGCGCCCCATGAGCATCGCCTCGGCGCAGACCCGCCCCATGCCCTCATGCCGTGACGGCAGCACGAGAAGGTCCGATGCTGCGAGGATCTCCGGAATGTCGCGCCGGTATCCGAGCCAATGCACCTGAGGCACCGCGCGGGCACGAAGCCGGTCACGGAACTCCACCTGATCGGCCGGCGCCTCCCCGGCGATGGCGAGGTGCAGTCCGGGCACCTCGCGCTGCGCCAGGTCAAGCGCGTCGAGCAGGACATCGTGCCCCTTTCGCGCGGACACCGTTCCGACGATGACCGCGAGCACGGCGTCGTCCGGCAGGCCGAGCTCCGCGAGGACAGACCGGGGCAAGTCCGGCAGGAACCGGTCCGTCGCGACCCCGTCGTGGACCGTCCGGATGCGGTCGACCGAACAGCGATTGCTGCCAGCGCGGATACTTGCGGCGAACGCTTCGGCTGATGACGAGATTGCGGGTTGCGACCGGGAGCTGCACCTGGTCCAGCCACCCGTGCGGCTGATCGAGCTTGTCCCAGATGAGCACGGGTCGACCGGCCAGACGCGCCGCCAGGCCGAAGGTCAGGAGACCGCGCAGGTCGTTGCAGTAAATCACGCGCCACGCTCCGGCCTTGATGAAACGACGCAGGCGCAAGACGTAGCGTGCGGCCTCCGCCAGAGTGCGGGCACGCGCCCGCCGCCGGTCCCGAAAAACGGCGCCGCCGTAGCGGTTCAGCAATCCCGGCTGCGGCAGGACCGTCACGTCGTGACCCGCGTCACGCAACTCGTCGAGGAATGCGCCCTCGGCCGGAGACGCCACCGCAGGCGCGATGCCGGAAGCGGCGCAGCGCGCAAGCAGCCCCTTCAGGGTTTCCTGCTGCCCCGCCCGTTCCTGCGGATAGCTTTCGACGAAGAGCATCGGGATCAGTGGCTCAGACATCGCCAAGCTCACGGTTGTTTCGGTAGTACGCCGGACGAAGGGCCAGAACGCGTCGACCGCCGCAGAGCGCCCGAAGGAGCATCGGCGCAAAGTGACCCATTGCGGCGGCCAATATGACGAGAAGGCCCATGATGATCGGTGGAACGACGGCGAACACGGCGAGATGCACGGCCAATCGGCCCTCGGCGTCGGCGACAAGCAGTGCGGTCACCAAGGCTATCGCCGGGTGATGCGCGAGATAGATGAAGAACCCGTAGCTCGAGAGGGTCGCGGTCCGCGCGTCGGCGGCGATGCTTCCCATCGGCCGAAGTCCCAATAGAGCCGCGGCCGCCCCGGCCGTCACGGACAGCGTATGGTCGAAGGGCATCGGTAGCGGCAGCAGGGGGCATGCGAGCCAGAGCGTTGCCAATACCACCGGCAACGCTTTCGGGATGGAACGCAGCCGCGATGCGAGCACATCCGGCGGGCAGGCCCGTGCCACGGCCGCACCACACAGGAACCACCCCAGCGCGAGGTTGCTGACGATCGCCTGGAGTCCGTCGCCGCGCAAGTCTATGACAGTCGGGGTCGGAGACACGCCCCACCATCCCGTTGCCACGGCAGCACCCAGGAAAAGCACGGGTTTCGGCAGACGTCCTATCAGCGGCGCAGCCGCCGTCAGCACGATCAGATCCCGCAGGAACCAGAGCTGCCCCGGGACCGGATCGATGATCAGCCGTGCGAGCAGATGATGGAGCGACGGCGCGTGACCGCCGGCCTCGAGCCTGCCCAGCGCCACGACGACCAGAAGCCAGACGCCCGACCAGACGAGATACGGGGAGACCAGCCGCGTCAGGCGCGGGAGCATAGAGTGACTCGGAGCCGCGAAGAGCAGGTAGGCCGAGATGATGAAGAAGATGGGCAGAGCGGCATGAAAGAGGTCGTGGGCGAAGTATCCCTCGAGACGGATCACGAGGGAGCCGTGCGGCAGGGTGGGATCGTGGCGCGCGGTCGTCGCATGGATGTAGACCACGCCCAGCGTCGCGAGCAGGGTGAGGAGCCGGAAGTGATGGCTGAGATCCTGTGGAAGCTTGGCCCTGGTCATGCAGGGACCGCACGGAATTGCCACGGGTCCTGTGGCGCGGTTTCTGTCCGCCTGTGCAGCGCCGCCGCGCAGAGCGCCAGGGCCGACCCGATCCAGAAGGGTCGCTGTCGCATCCCGTTCGTCGTCACCTGGTAGAGTGCGATGGTGACGAAGGCGGCAAGCACGAACCTCGTGACGAAGCGGCGCTCCGGCGCCCATCGGGCGAACGCCGAATACCACAGCCGCGAGAAGATCACGGACCACCACGCCAGGAACGCGACGAAGGCCAGAACCCCGTTTTCGGCGAGGATGCTGACATAGGTGTTGTGCACTTCGTTGAGCCGGTAGGTCGGGGAAAACATTCCCGACCCGGTCCCGAAGAGGGGGTGACGCCACATGTTGGCCAGCGCGAACGTCGTCTCGGAGTAGCGGCTGCCGCCCCAGGCCTCGACATCGAGCGGGGCCTCGCGGCTCGTCTCGGCAAAGATCCTGAGCGCGCGCTCGAAGGGCGATGTGGTGACGAGCCCGTAGGCCTCGCTCCGATCACCCCAGATGGCGACCGCGTAGAGCCCGAAGGCGAGCGCACCAACCACGGCCAGGCCGAAGATCGGCGTCCGTCGAACGAGGCCCCGCGGACTGGTCGCGACGAGGACCACGCACAGCAGGACCGAAAGGACCATGATCGCGAAGGAGAGTCGGCTGCCGGTCCCGACCATCACGACGCATGCGCCGCCGAGAAGTACGATCGCAACGAGCCGGCGGAGCGCGGAATTGCAGCGCAAGCTCGCAAGCGCGCAGAAGACGAAAAACGCCGGCCCGAGATAGGACGAGACCTGACCCGACAGTCGCATCGTCGCGCTGATCCGGTTGGTGACCGGATCGAAGGTCCAGGCCGGACGGAAAAGTCCGCTCGACGCGGCGACACCGACGACCACGATCATCGCAGCACCGGCGCCCCAGGCGAGGCAAGCGCGAAAGAGCCGCTCGTCGCTGTCGATCAGGCGGATCAGGACGCGAAAGCACAGGTAGCCGTAGATGTAGATGCACGAGAAGAGCAGCAGACGCTTCGGCTCCCCGCCGCCCAACAGGGCCAGGAGCGAAGAGACCGTGCACAGGACGATGAAGACGAGACCAAGCTGGTCCGCCAAACGCCGGCCTGCCGGTGGCGGAGACAGGAGGATGCCCCTGAGGGCCGCAACGGCGATCGTCCAGGTCATCACCAGATCCGCGAAGGCAAGCCGGTCGCCGACCATGGGAAGTCCCGGCGTGATCGTGATGGCGGACAGGAATACGAAGGCATACGCCCCTTCGACCGGCGATCGGGCGATCCGCACGAGCAGGTAGAGCGCGGCCGGAGCCGCGAGAAGGCCGGCAAGAGCGAGCGTCATGCCGGATCGAAGCTTTCCTGCAGGCCCGCCCACCGGCGCAGCCGTCGCTTGGCCCGGTCCGGGAAGAGGTCGTAGACCAACCGCGTGAGTGGATAGAGCGCGTGCGTCGGCGGCAGCCGCAGACGCCAGACCGCCGACAGGCACAGGCGCGACAACATGCGGTTCTGCTTGCCGCGGCTGAACGACCGTTCGAAGAAACTGTCGGAGTGCAGATGCCGCGTCACGAGCGCGTCGGGCAGGTTCGCGACCTTGTGCCGCTCGGCCACGCGCAGGAACAGGTCGAAGTCGATCAGGAACCGTGCCGAGGGATCGTACCCGAGACCCTGCTCCGCGATCTCCCGGCGGAACATGACGCCGCTGTGGGGGTAGGGAATGCACCGTGCGGCCATGCGCCGGATCGCCCGGTCCTCCAGGGGATATCGGCGGACCGCCGTCTCGCGCCGCCGGGCATCGACCCGACGTTCCGCACAGCCGAGCCAGGCCACACGTGGGTTTTCGTGCAGGAACGCGGCCTGCAATGCGAACCGGTCCCTGCGGGCCGTGTCATCCGCATCGAGGATGGCCACGAACTCGCCGCGCGCCAGGTGCACGCCCAGCGACAATGCGGCCGCACGACCGATCCGGCCGGCTCGATGCACCCGCAACCTGGGATCCCGGAACGTGTCGAGGATTTCGGCGGTTCTGTCGGTCGATCCGTCATCGACAACCAACACCTCGAAGGAATCGAAACTTTGCGCCAGAAGGCTCTCGAGGGCATCACGGACCGCGTCTTCCGCATTGAAGACGGTAATCAGCCCGGTCACCGTGACCTGCGCAGGCGCGTTGCTCGGCCCGCGATCCCTCTTCGGCATTGTCCTCTGGTCTCCTGGCCCCGACAAGATCGCGGAGAAACTGACAGGTCTTGGTTAAGATTGCGTCGCCGCCGATCGGAGAGATGACCTCTGCGCCACCAGTGCCTCGAACAATCGAACGTAGCTTGCGGCCATCCTGCCATGGTCGAGCGCGTTCGCACGGAGGCGCGATTGCGGCAGGTGGCCAGACAGAGCGTCTGCCAGCGCGCCCGCGTCCCCACGCGGAAAGAACTGCGCGCCCTCGCCGAAGGATGCGACTTCCCGCAAGACCGGCAGATCCGACGTGATGACCGGCGTGCCCAACGCCATCGCTTCGGCCAGCACGAGCCCGTAGCCTTCCGTGCGGCTGGGCACCACCACGGCGCGCGCGCTCTTCATGCGGGCGAGTGCCGCCTGCCGTGGCAACCATCCCGTGAAGGTGACGCAATTCTCCGGTCCAAGCCGCGACGCCTGTCGCTCCAGCACGCCGCGAAGCGGCCCGTCACCGATGATCTCGAGTGTCAGCGAGGGGTCGCGCGTTCGCGCCAGGGCGAGGGCCTCGAGGCAGAGGTCGATGCCCTTGGTTTCGACCAGACGCGCCGCGACCACGATAGGTTGCGGACCAGCGGCGCGGTCATGCGGTACCACGCCGGAGAGCGCTCGATGGTCGATGCCATTGCGGATGACGACGTGCCGTCCCACCGCCCCGCCTTCATGCACCTCCGCATCCGGCGCGCCGTAGCTTCGCGCTACGGTGGACGAGACGTAGACCGCGCTGTCGACACAGGCCGCGGCCATCCGGGTCCAGACGCGAAGATGGGGGGACAGCGCGCGGAAGTCTTCATGCCGGATTGCCACGATCGCGGCTATTCCCGCGGAACGGGCCTGCACGGCCGCCAAACCGCCTGGAACGACGAAATTGGTGACGACCACGTCCGGCCGGACCTCTGCCAGGTAGCGTGCGAAGGGCCTCGCAAACGCCAGGTGCTGGCGCAGGACGTCGTGCGGCCATCGTTTCGGGGGAACGACGATCCTCCGGTTCCATGCACCTTCCGCGCTCGCGTCTTCCCGCGCTGCATCCCCCTCGTCCCAACGGCAGGTAAAGACCTCGTGACCGGCCGCCTCTGCCGCGCGACCGATCACCCCCATGAGGCTCCAGATCGACTGCGCCCCGGCCCTGTCAACTTGCAGGATCCTCACGTCAGGACCGGTGCAGGGGTGGGCGGTTCCTGCGCGACGCGTTCGACGAGGTCGGCGAACCGGTCAAAGGTCACGTCGCCCGGGAAGGTTTCGCGGACGAATCGGGCGCCAGTCTGACCGACGCGGCGTCGGACGTCGCCATCCGCCTGCAGTTGCACCAGACGCTCGGCCAGCGCTGTATGGTGCCCGATCGGGAAGGTCCAGCCGGTGACACCTTCGCGGATGTAATCCCGCGCAGCCGCGTATTGGCTTGTGACCGTTGGCAAGCCCGTCGACATCGCCTCGATCGGAGCAAGTCCGAAGCCCTCGAACCGGGCGGGGTGCACGAACACGTCGGCGCTGGCGAGAAAGGCGCGAAGCGCAGGTCGGTCCAGCGCGCCCGGAAGATCGAGATCGAGGCCAAGCTCGCGGCCCATGCACGTCAGATCGTTTCGCAAGGCACCCTCCCCTGCAATGGCAACTCTGACGGGAGTTTCGAGCCGGGCGGCGGCCCGCAGCAGCGTCGGCCAGTCCTTTTCCCGCGAAAGCCGCCCCGCACCTGCCACGACAAGCGGCCGGTCATCTGGCGCGCGATCCGGAAGCGCAGCCTCGGCAAAGCAGCGCTGCAGCGGCGGTGGGCAGACCGACGTCGGCACGCGCCGCATCGCCCGTCCGAAATCGGCGGCCGCCGCCGAGGATACCGTGACGATCCCATCAGCGAGTGCGGCCGATGCCCTCCACGCGAGGCGATGCCGCAGCCCCCAAGCCCGGAGCGGTTGATGGTACGTGACGACGGTTCTCATTCCTCGAATTTTGGCAGCCAGCACTGCGGGCAGGAGTGAGGTATACAGGTGAGGGCACACGACCGAACTCCGGGGCATCGAGCGGAGGACGCCGAGGAATCCGGCCGTGCCCGAGGCGGAACGGCAACGAATGCCCGGAAAGCGTCGCGCCGCGCCGGCAGCGTCGCCGTCTAGGGTGACGATCACCACCTCGCGGGTCCGCATCAGGTGTCGCGCCAGCTCCTCGACATAGGTCTCGGTGCCGCCGATCCCCGCACTCTCGAGCAGCATGACGCAGGCGGAAGGATGACTCATGCGCCCCTCCCGGCATGGTGGATCACGGCAAAAAGCAACACGGCGTAGTGCACGCACAGGCACGCGGTATAGAGCCCGATCGTCACCAGGGGTGAAGCATCCAGAGCGGCGGCCGCGACGAGGGCTCCGACGACCAGCACAGCGCGTTGGAATTGCAGTGCCAGAAAGTGCCGCTGCTGCCGCCGGATCATCAGGGCCGGCGAAATCGTGGAGGCGGGAACCTGCAGCAGGAGATGCAGCACCAGGATCTGTGCCATGGGGCCGGCACCCGCCCATCCTTCCCCGAGCAGGATCGGGAAGAGCAGGGGCCCGCAGCCGCCGATGGCGAGAACGGGGATCAGACCGCCGAAAAGCCCCCTGATGGCGTACCCTCGGGTCAGCCCTCCGATCGGTTTCTTCGCGCGTGCGCAGGCTGCGGCCTCGGCGGCAAAGGTGCGCGACAGGCTCGCCCCGAGCAGCCCCGCCGGCAGTGCCACCAGCATCGAGGCCATGGCGATCTCTCCCAGAACGCCCGGCTCGAAGCGCATCGCCGACGCGAAGATCAGAGCCTGCATCGACAGATGCAGCAGCAGATCGGCAGGCAGTCGAAATGCTGGCACATCGCCGAATTGGCGCGCCATTGACAGAACACGACGCAGGCGCGACTTCCAGCGGCGCGAGGCGCCCAGGCGCATCCGGAACGAACCGCGGGGCAGCAATGGCAAGATCGCCGCGACCTGCCCGGCGACCTGCCCGATCACCAGCCCAGGCCCAATATTGCCCGTCGACCCCAGCGTCAGTTTCATGGACGCCGCCGTGAGGCCCTGGGCCAGACTGGCATGTGACATGGAGACGAAAGCGGCGGTCCGGACCGCATACTGCGTGAGGATGTTCTGGAGCGCGAAGAGGAAAACCGCCGGCCCCAGCAGCATCGCGAGGGAGGCGATCTCCATGCCAGTCCCGGTTGTCGGTCCCAGATGCAGTGCTAGGGAAGGTGCTGCCAGCGAGATCATGGTTGCATTCAGCGCCGCCAGCAGCATGAGCCCCACCGCGAAATCCCGCGCGGCGCCGTCCGATCTTGGAAGCGGCAGCGCGTCTTCGTAGCGCAGCGTCGCCAGCGGCGCGAAAACCATCGAGATCCCGACGAAGAGCGACAACGTGCCGAACGCTTCCGGCGGATAGAGGCGCGCGATGAAGGGCATCGACAGGATGCCTGCTGCACGGGCCACGGACGACGCGGCCAGCAGCATCCCGATGGAGCGGACCCGGTGCGACAGAGCCGCCGGCCCCGCACCTCCCAAAGTTGGCCAGAGGGCGCCGCTCCGTCGATCGAGTCCTGAGGATTGCATCTTCATTTTGCCGGGTTACACCCATGGTGTTAACCAAGACCTACTTGCAGCTTTGCATGGCTTTCGCAGGCCGGGATCAGCCTTCCGTCTGCCACTGCGGGCCCCGCATGGAACTGAACACCCGACCGGAGGTTCGCTTCTTGATGCGGTGCGTGCGCGAACGTCAGGCAATGGCTCCGCTCAGGTCGCGGCAATGAACGGCGGGCCGGCCTCAGGCGAAGGGGATGGGAATGACTGCATCTACTGACGGAGACGCGGACAGGATCGCTGCCGTCATCTTCGACATGGACGGAGTCGTGACTGACACCGCGGAGGCGCATTTCGCGACATGGAAGCACGTGTTCGATGCGTTACTTGCCAGCCGCGACACGGCTCCCTTCACGCGGCGCGACTACCTCGCCCATCTGGACGGGGTGTCGCGCCACGAGGGCGTTTGTCGCTTTCTCTCGTCGCGGAACATATCCCTGCCCGAAGGAGAAGCGGACGACGCGGGTCCGGACACGATGCGCGGCCTTGGCAATCTCAAGAACCAGATTTTCGCAGATTGGCTTCGGGAGCATCCGGTTCCGGTCTTCGACGACGCGGTGGAGATGGTCCGCGGGCTGAAGGTGGCCGGCGTGAAGGTCGCAGTCTTTTCCGACGGCCGCAACGCCGCCCGCGTCCTCCGCGGCGCGGGCCTCGACGAATTGTTCGACGCCACCGTCGACGGCACCGACGCGGAGGAGCTGGACCTCGGGCGCAAGCCGGATCCGGGGCAACTGATCGAGGCGGCCCGACGACTCGGCGCGGCGCCCGCGGAGACGGCCGTGATCGAGGGTGCGGTCGCGGGCGTGCAGGCCGGGGCCGCGGGTCGCTTCGCCCTCGTGATCGGAGTGACCCGCCTGCAGGACGACCCGGGGGCTCAACGCCACGCCCTGCGCGCGAACGGCGCCGACCTCGTGGTGCGCGACCTGCGGCGGCTCCTCCTGCCGGAGGGCGGCGGTCTCCGGACGCTCCACCGCCTGCCGCTCGTCTGGGACCGGCTCGAGGAGATCGGCGCACGTGTGGAGGGCCGGCGGCTGGCAGTGTTCCTCGACTTCGACGGGACGCTGTCGCCCATCGTCGCCGATTACCGCGACGCGGCGATCACCGAGGAGACACGCAGCGCCATCCGGCACCTGTCCGACCGCTGCCCCGTCGCGATCATCAGCGGCCGTGACCTGAAGGACGTGCAGGCGCGGGTGGGCATCGAGGATGCGATCTATGCCGGCAGCCACGGATTTGACATCGCCGGACCCGGCGGCCTGAAGCAGCGGCCGGAGGCGGCGGAAGGGTTCCTGCAGCCCATCGGGGACGCCCACGAGGAACTGCGCGCGGCCTTGGCAGAGATCGACGGCGCGAGCGTCGAACGCAAGACCTTTTCCGTGGCGGTGCACTACCGGGAAGTGGTCGAGGACGACGTCTCGAAGCTGGAGGCAATCGTCGACCGCGTCGTGGGCGGGCACGACAAGCTGCGCAAGGGCCGCGGCAAGAAGGTGATAGAGATCCAGCCGCGCGCCGACTGGGACAAGGGCCGCGCCGTCGATTGGTTATTGTCGAACACTCCGCTCGGCGAGAACGGTGCGCTGCCGCTCTATCTCGGCGACGACCTGACGGACGAGGACGCCTTCGCCACACTGGACGGTCGTGGGATCTGCATCGCGGTGCGCGGCGACGGCCGTGCGACGCTGGCCGACTACACGCTGGACAACCCCGACGACGTGCGCCGTTTTCTCGGCTGGCTGAGCGAGCGGGCCGAGGCGTCACAATGAGCAACTTGTGCCTGACCGACACCTGCAACGATGCGGAAAATGAGGGCCTGCGGGAGACGCTCTGCGCGCTCGGCAACGGCGACAGGGTCACGCGCGCCGCCGCACCCGACGCGGTGACCTGCGACGTGCAATGTCGCGGCACATATCTCGCCGGGGCTACGACCGCCTGCGCTCCGACGTCGCCGGGCACCGGACCGAGAACGAGGATTTGGTCAACAGTTGGATCTGAAGGCGAGTGTCGCGACCCGCGTGCTGCGCTTCCGCGACAGCGAGGAGCGCCTGACGCGATGGGACGAACGGCTGATCGTGTCGATGCACCACCCTCACCACGCGGCACTTTCCGTGACCCTGATGGATCTGGCGCGCTCAGCCTGCGATCTGGCATCGACGGCACCGTGACCAACTGGGGCGTCGCGCGCTACCGCGAACTGGAAGGGCGGCACCTCGAGACGCTGCAGACCTCGCGCGAGGACGGCGGCGTTGACGCTGCGTCTTCATACTTTTCACCTGCTGCAGACCGCGTCGGTTCATTCGGTGGAGAGGTACATCGGCATGCCGCCATGCGGCTGGCACGGCGAAGCTTATCGCGGCCACATCTAGTGGGACGAACTCTTCATCTTTCCCTACCTGACGCTGCGGATGCCGGTGCTGACACGTGCGCTCCTTCACTACCGCTACCGACGGCTGGACCAGGCGCGGCGGGCCACGCGCGACGCCGGCTTCGCGGGGGCGATGTTCCCCTGCGCCAGCAGGCCCACCTCAATCCCAGGTCCGGGCGCTGGATTCACGACAACTTCCGGCGCCAGCGGCATATCGGCTCCGTCATCGCCTACAATGTGTGGGAATACGTGCAGGCGACCGACGACTGCGACTTCATGCGCGACTACGCAGCGGAGTTCTTCTGCGAGATCGCGCGGTTCTCGGCCAACATGGCCGAGGAGCGCCTCGACGGGCGCTATGGCATATCCCTGCCTCTTCGAAACTCTCGTCCAAGGACCGGCGTAGCGCGTCCGCCACATCCCCGATATGAATGTAGGTTCCGTCCGTCACCTTCATAATCTGTGACAGTGGGGCCGCGTGGTCGAACGCGTGCCCGTTAGCTATGAAATTCTCGGAGCGCCCGACGGAACAGCTTCTCCATCCGCCGGTGCCGGAGAAATCGCGCTCGCGCCGGCCAAAGTCCTTGCGTAGGACCAGAGGCCAATAGACGTTATCGCGCACGCCGAATTCGTGGCGACAATTCTCGAAAGTCATGTTGGCGAGATCCCCGTGCCGAAAGTCCCTGCACGTCACGCCAAGGCTCAAGTGATGATCTGCGTGGTGGACAAAACGGTGTTCCGAACCTTCGCGGCAAGAGCCGCGCACATCCCGATCGAGTTTTGATGATGGAACAAGAGCGCCAGAGGCCCTGGGTTCGTCTTGTCCAGAACTTCTCTGACTGCCTCGGAACGCGCCTCCGTATCAGGTCCTTCCGCGATCGTGACCGCCGGTCAGAAAGCGAACTGGGATGCAATGGCTGCATCAGCGCGGTCGAAATCATCCGCCAGCGGAATGCTGACCGGTCCGTCAAAAAGTGCCAGCGATCGCCGCCTCGATCCGGGTCGGACCCATGTTGTGGATCCGCGGGTCGGATTCGACGAGGCGAGAATGCGCGAGACGGCGGCGTCGATGTCGGCCTTGAGAGCGCGAAAAATTCGCCCAGATCGAGAAGCGGATGTCCATCATCCGTGTTGCACGAGATGCAACCGACCGTCGTTCTCCGCGCCCTCCCTCGAATCTGCCCATGTTTCAAGGGTTCGACTTGAAGCCCGAGATCCAGGCCCAGGTGGCTTGGAGTCCTGCCGAAAGATCCTGTTCGGCGGACCATCCGAAATCCCGTTTCGCCGCCGAGCAGTCGAGGACGGAAACCGGCACATCCGTCGGGGGCGCGGGCCTGAAGTTGCGCTCGAAGCTGAGCCCGGTCACCTGTTTCATGGTTTCCAGAAGGTCGAGGAGAGATGTGCCCTGCCCGCTCCCGGCGTTGTACACGCCCTCGCGGTCGGACGTGCCTGCAATCGCGCAGAAGCGTGCGAGATCCCGGACGTAGATGTAGTCGCGCACGACCGAACCATCTCCCCAGATTTCGACGGGCTCACCGTGGGCGATCCGGTTCAGGAAAGTGGTCACCACGCCCTGCACCCCGGTATGGCTCTGGCGCGGTCCGAAGGGGTTCGATGCGCGCACCACGATAGGAGAAAGTCCGCGCGTGCGTCGGTACATTTCAAGAAAGTGTTCGATCGCGACCTTGGTGATGCCGTAGGCATTGATCGGCCGCAGGGGATGGGTCTCGGGGATCGGAACCGTTTCGGTGATGCCGTAGACCGTCCCGCCCGACGACAGGAACAGGAGACGACTGATACCGGCCTCCAGCATCGCCTCGACAAGCTGTTGGGTTCCGATGAGGTTTTCGCGCACGTCGCGTATGGGGTCGCGCGAGGCCGTGCTTGGAAACGTCGTCGAAATGAGATGGAAGACTGCGTCCACTCCCTGCAAGGCATCGGCAATGGCCACGGGATCGGTGAAATCGCCCAGACGATAGTCGACATCCGGCAGAGCCAGACGAAAGTTCTCCTCACTGCGATCGAAGATCCGGATATCGTGACCTTCCCGCAGGAGAAGATCGACAAGGTGAGAGCCGATGAAGCCGCAGCCGCCCAGGACGAGAATCTTCATGAGACCTCGCAATGCGGGCGGGTTCCATGGCTTACCGTCATCGGGTAAGGCCGCGGATGTTGGTGACAGCCGTGCGGAAGCCGGTGTAAGCGGGCGCCACGCCGAACAGTCGTTCCATCGCGTGCAGGAGCGATCCATCTATGGGGAGCGGTTCAGACGGATAGTCGTCCCAGTCCAGGTTCAAGGCCAAGAACCTGTCGATCAGCGCCGAGCGCGCCCAGAACATGGTCCCCACGGGAAAGTTGATGTGTCTGGGAAGGTTGGTGAACCCAATCCGTTCTGCGAGCTGATCGGCGAAGGCCTTGTTTTTGGTCCAGCCTACGAGATGGGGATCGTCGGGGTAGACGATTCCAATATCTGGGGATCCTGTCATGGCGGTTACGATCCGATCGAGCATTGGGCCACCGTTCGATCCGCCCAGACTGTTTTCCATCAGGAAGTCGACCCAACTTTCGATGAATCTCCGTTCTTGGTGCTCCCTTGACTTCTTGGTGTGCAGATGCCCGACGATGTCGAACTCCGCAACCATTTCGCGCCCGAATTCGGTCAGAAAGGGCGCGATGTCGCGACCGCGATTCGGCACAGCTCGAATGGCCGCAACCGGGCCGTCGTAGGATCGCACCACGCCTTGCACCTCGTCCAGAAGCGTCTCCGGTGTACTGACAAACAGACTGGGCTTGGTCTGATTTGTAGCCAGACGCGATAGAATCTTGTCAAGCTCGTCGGAGAAGAACGCGTGGATGTGAAGTGCAACCTTCTGATCATCCAGCAGATCTGGGTCGATCGGGCTCTGTTCATCGATCACCTCGGCCTTCCATCTCCCGTCGGGTCGGCCGGCATCGAGAAATGCGACGAAGGGGTCCTCGGTCTGTCCCCACCCGTTCTCCTCAGCATATATCAACTGGTTGAAACCCGGTGCGGGCTTGCGCAAGTGCGGCCCGCTTGTGTTCGCGATCAGGTAATTCTCGATTTTCTGCGTTTCGCTTTTTTTCTTCTGTCCCGGCGGAGCAAAAAAGTCGCCTCTGAACGCACCGAGTTCCTTCAGTCGCGCCGCATTCTTGGCAACCCAATCTGTCTTCGTTCCACCTGATGCGACAAGCGTTTCCAGACGACGCGCATAAGCTGCGAAATCGAAGGTCTCTTCAGCCAGGGTTCTGCTCTTTTCGACAACCTGTGCCAGCAGGGCAGGATCCTCTGCAAGAGCCCGGATTTTTTCAGCCATCTCCGTGGTGTCGAGAAAACTCGCGACACAGGCGTCCTTAAGGCCAGCGGAGTCCAGGAGAGCTGCAATTCCGGTGGTTCGCTCGAAGCACACCAACGGCTTGCCGGCCATGAGCATATCGATGGCGACGTTCGGCAGAGGGTCGAGTCGCGACGACAGCAACATCAGGTCAGCGGTCCGATAGACGTGCTCGATCTCGGTTGTGGATCGAACGATCTTCAAATGCGCCTGAATTCCCGCCCGCTCGATCTGATCCGCCAAGGCCGAACAGTAAGCATCCCTTATCGGATCGTACCCGTGACCGAACCAGACAAACCGGAAGCGCCCTCCGCCACTGCCCGAGATGATCCGGTTCGCGACTTCGATGAAAAGGTCTACGCCCTTGCGCAACTCGATCGCGCCGGCACCGATCACGACGAATGTATCGTCGTTTGACCCGTTGGGTCGAAGCACGCGGTCCAACCACGCCAACTCCGTCTCGTCCGGCGTCGTGCCGGCTACCCTGGTTTCGCATTTGCCTTGCGGGAGAACATGGACGTTCACGGGTAGTTCGTAACCGGTCTGCGTCTGCGCATTTTCAAGCGTGATGTCCGTGGAAAACACAACCTGATCTGCGTAGGTGAAGACATCCGGGAAAGCGGACAGCGGGCGCGTGTAGGCCGCGAATTCGTGCAGCAGCGCAACGGACGGCACGCCTGCCGATTTGAGCGCAGGCAACGCGGAGCGCGATTCCACGCTGTTCACGAACCCCGCAGAAACCTCATATCTCGTGCAGAGTTCGGCGATTTTCCGCGTGATTTTCTCCTGCTGCATGTTCAGGCGATTGAGTTCCAGCAGTTCGACGCTTTGTGTCGCGAATTCATCTGCCAACGCGCCACCACCCAGGATCACCGAAACGACATTGTGACGCTTGGACAATTCCTTGACCAGGTTCAGGGCGAGGATCGGCGCGCCTGTCCTGGTGGCATCATGGCTCACGACCATGACGGTGCTCTCGAATTTTTTCTGCCTGGGCCGTGCCGACGCCATGGCATCAACCGATCTGGAACCTGCGCTTTGATCGGTCAGATAGGTCGCGCGTGCTTCGCCGTGTGACTCCACCAGGTGCCGAATCGATCGTTTCGGATCCCGCTTCCGCGCAGAAGTCAGGAACCGTGCGCGGCGGCGCTCCGAAAACAGCTTGTCCCTGCCAGACAGCCAATAGAGCAGCCGGCTGACTTGCTTGCGTTTGAAGGACTTCCATGGCTTGTCCCGCGCATCGGCGAGGTCGAAGTACAACTGCTCCAATTCCTGAGAACCTTCGCGCAGGCGATACAGTTCGTCTGCCGTATGGGACAGTTCCGCGAGGACGTTGGCATGGCGCGCCCGCAACAATTTGATTTCGTCGTCGCCCGCCCGAGAACCCTTGGTCGACCTGGTGTCACTGTCATTCGGCATGTCGCGCTCTGCCCTTGAATTCCATGCTTTGAAGCTTGGTTTCCGAGGAAACCGTTGGCAACGAAAGCGCCGAGTACCATCGACCTCTAGTTGGAGCTGCATGATTCTGCCCGACGTGACTACGGTCAAGGGCCGTAGTCAATGCAAAGCGGTTGCGGCCAACGCGTTCGCGACGTGAAAAGCACACAGAGACCCTTGCTGCGGTGCGACATGGCGGCCTTTTCCACAGTCCGCAGACCGACTTCGTGCCCCCGAAAGCGATGAAAGGTCTTCACTTTCCGAGACGGAACGGATCCAGCAACCGCGCCCCGGTCGGTGCGAAGTCCGACATGTTGCCCGTGACGACGGTCGCGTCCCGCGCCAGTGCCTGCGCGGCGATCATCAGGTCGGCACCCGGATGGCCGATGGCCGCGGACAGCTCTCCCCAGATGCGCGCGTCCCGCGTGCCGAAGTCGAGGATGCGGTCCGCAAAGATCTGCTCCGTCCGGTCGAGCCAGGTCCGCAGATCTCTGGCGAAGTCGCGGTCGCGGTTTTCCTGCAGGCGGATGCCCCGTTCGATCTCACCGACGGTGATGACGCTGAGGAACAGGTCGGTCTCGGACTGACCCGCCAACCATGCGGCTACGGTTGGCGCTTTTTCCGGGCGGCGGATCGCCGAAATCACGTTGGTGTCGAGAACGTAGATCAAAACTCGACGTTGCGCGGTTCGACCTCCGCGCGCGGAAGGTCCGAGCCGGGGAAGGACAGAAGATGTTCGGCGAAGCTTTCCCGACCCGCCTGCGCTTGTCCCAGCAACCGGTGATAATCCTCCATCGAGAGAATGACGACGGCCGGCTTCCCGCGACGCGTCACCTCCTGCGGCCGCCCGGCAAGAGCGGCCTCGACGACGGCGCTGAACTTGTTCTTGGCATCCTGCAGGGTCATCATACGACTTTCTTGTCTGGCTAGCTACCTGGCTAGATAGGTGCCACGTCGGGCTGCGTCAAGTGCCCGGCTGGTGACACCATCTTCTACGGCGCGGTGTCGAACAGGTCCTTGTGGCGCTCGCGCAGGACGTTCTTCTGCACCTTGCCCATGGTGTTACGCGGCAGGTCGTCGACGATGAGGACGGCCCGCGGATGCTTGTACCGCGCAAGATCTCGGGCGATGTCGGCGGCGATGGCGTCGGGATCGGGCTCGGCTCCGGGCTCAGGGACAATGAGGGCCAGCGGCGTCTCGCCGAAATCGGCGTGCGGCACGCCCACGACCGCCGATTCCAGCACGCCCGCCTGAGCGTCGAGCAGAACTTCGATCTCCTTGGGATAGATGTTGTAGCCGCCCGAGATGATCAGATCCTTCTCGCGCCCCACGATCTGCAGGTAGCCGTCGGAGTCGAACTGCCCGAGATCGCCGGTGATGAAGAACCCGTTCTCGCGCAACTCCGCGGCTGTCTTTTCCGGCATCTGCCAGTAGCCCTTGAAGACGTTGGGGCCACGCACCTCGATCTGGCCCACCTCGCCCGGCCCAACCTCCTCGCCGGTCTCGGGATCGGTGATCTTCAACTCGACGCCGGGCAGCGGAAAGCCCACGGTGCCGGCACGGCGCTCGCCCCCGTAGGGATTGGAGGTGTTCATGTTGGTCTCGGTCATACCGTAGCGCTCGAGGATGCGATGGCCGGTGCGCGCCTCGAACCCGGCATGGGTGTCGCTCAGGAGCGGCGCGCTGCCCGAAATGAAGAGCCGCATGTGCGCGCTCAGATCCCGGGTCAGGCGCGGGTCGTCCAGCAGGCGGGTGTAGAAGGTCGGCACACCCATCATGGTGGTCGCGCGCGGCATCAGGTCGATCACCGTATCGACATCGAATTTCGGCAGGAAGATCATCGAGGCGCCGGCGGCGAGGCAGACATTGGTGGCCACGAAGAGCCCGTGCGTGTGGAAGATCGGCAGGGCGTGCAGCAGGACGTCATCCGCGTCGAAACGCCAGACGTCGACGAGGGTCTTCGCGTTCGACAGGAGGTTCTCCTGCGTCAGCATGGCGCCCTTCGACCGGCCCGTGGTGCCGGAGGTGTAGAGGAAGGCGGCGAGATCGTCGGGGCCGCGCGGAACTGTGTCGAACCGGTCCGGGCGGCCCTCGGCCGCCTCGGTCAGCGAGCCCTCACCCGCTGCCCCCAGCGTCATGAGACGAGCGCCCTGCGCGTCGGCCACGGCGGCCAGCGCCTCCGCCCGGCCGGGGTCGCAGACCAGCATCCGCGCGCCGCTGTTTTCGATGAAATACGTGAGCTCAGCCTCGGTATAGCCGGTGTTGAGCGGCAGGAACACGACGCCCGCCTGAACGCAGGCGGCATAGAGCGCCAGCGCCTGCGGAGACTTCTCGACCTGTGCCGCGAGGCGGTCGCCCGGAGACAAGGTATCGGCCAGCACATGGGCGAGGCGGGCGGTCGTCTCAAGGAATTCGGCGAAGGTCACGCTGCCGCCGTCCGGCAGGTGCAGAAACGGCGTCTCGCGCCCGGCATGGGGGGACAGGAGCGTATCGAAAAGATGGTTTGACATGGGATACCTGCTAGGCCTGCGCCTTTTCGGCCGCGGTGGCGAGGGACCGCACCTGCGAGGAGGCGGCCACGTCCTGCGTCGCGGCGAAGCGTTCGTGATTCTGGGACAGCCGAGCGGTGTCGTAGAGATAGTTCACCATCACGCCAAGCGACTGATCGCGTCCCTTGGGCGACAGGTCCGCGCGGGCATGGATCTTGTGAATGGACGCGCCGTTGCCGAGGTGAAACCGGGCGACCGGATCGCGCGGCTGGCCGTCCTCGCGCTTGGCATGGACGAGATACCGCGCGGCAAGTCCCTGCGTCCGGGCGTCGTCTTCGAGGTCGCACTCCAGGCCTTCGGACGCCAGCCAGCCGCTCAGCCCGGGATCGGCGACAAGGTGACGAAGGTGTCGAGCCCCGGCAGTTCGAGCGACAGGTCCGCCACCACCTGCTTGATCAGCGAATTGCCGAAGGAGATCGAGGCGAGCCCCGCCTGGCAGTTCGAGATCGAATAGAAGACGGCCGTGTCCGCCTTCTCTTCCGCCAACTCCTTCCGGCCCTCGGCCAGCAGCGTCTGGACGGAACCGGGGATGCCGCGGGTCAGCGCCACCTCGACGAAGATCAGCGGTTCATCGGGCATCGCGGGATGAAATAGGGCAAAGCACCTGCGGTCCACAGGCTCGACCCGGCGGCGCAGGTCCTCCCAGCTGTCGATGGCGTGCACGGCCTCGTAGGCGATGATCTTCTCCAGAATGCGGGCGGGGCTCTCCCAGTTCACCGGGCGCAGCACCAGAAATCCGCGGTTGAACCAGCTCGCGAAGAGGTGGCGGAAGTCGAGGTCGAGCGCCATGAGCCGGTCGTCGTCTCGTCCCAGGCGGAGCAGGTCAGCCCGCATCTCCACCAGCGCATGGGTGGCGTCGGGGACCTGGTTCAGCCGGCGGATCAGCTCCTGCCGCGGCGGTTCGGTCGCGGCCATGACCGCACGGTAGCTCGCCTTGGTCTCGCTTGCCTCGTAGGCGTCCAATGCCGCGCGCGCCCGCGCGGGATCGAGCGCCATGTCCTCCGCCAGGTGGTGGAAGAAGGCAAGCTTGGCGGCGTCGTCCAGCGCCTCGTACCGACCAAGAAGGGATCGTGCCAGCGCCAGCCCCGAACTCTCGCCCCGCGCTCCGATCAGGTCGGCGGTCAGTTCGGGGATCGGGCGCCGATCCGTCGGACCCGCGCCCCAGCGTCCGTAGCGCCGGTCGAAGACGGTTGAGAGCAGATCCGCGAGCCGGCTCACAGTTCCGGTCCCATCACGAGGTCCGGCAGCCAGAGGGCGAGGCCCGGAAAGAGGCAGAGAAGCAGGATCGCGACCACCATGCAGGCGACATACGGCAGCGAGCCCACGAGAATCGTCTTGAGCTTGATGTCCGGCGCGATGCTGTTGATGACGTAGAGGTTGAGCCCGACCGGCGGTGAGATCAGCCCGATCTCCATGTTGATCGTCAGGACCACGGCGAACCAGATCGGGTCGAACCCGGCCGTGGTGATGATCGGCAGCAGGATCGGTGCGGCCATCAGGATCACGGCTACAGGCGGCAGGAAGAAGCCCGCAATCAGCAGGAAGAGGTTGATCGCCCCCATCAGCACCCAGCGGTTGACGTCGAGACCGCCGATCCACTCCGCGATGGACTGGGTGATGAAGAGCGAGGAGAGCATGTAGCTGAAGACGCCCGCCGCGCCGATGATGAAGAGGATCATCACCGATTCCTTGGTGCTGTCGCGCAGCACAATCCAGATCTCGCGCGGGTTCCAGAGACTGTAGATCACCATGGCGATGACGAGGCAGAGCAGTGCGCCGACGGCCGCGGTTTCGGACGGCGTCGCGATACCGCCATACATGGCATAGAGCACGCCCAGGATGATCGCGAGGAACGGCAAGACGCGGGGCAGGATCTCGATCTTCTCGCGCCAGCTGTAGCTGCCCGCCCTCAGGACATGCGCATCGCCCGATGCCCATGTGGAGTAGAGCGACCAGGCCATGAAGAGCGCGACCAGCAGCGCGCCGGGCACGACGCCGGCGAGGAAGAGCCGGCCGATCGAGGTTTCCGTCGCGATGCCGTAGACGATCATGGTGACCGATGGCGGGATCAGGATGCCAAGCGTGCCGCCCGCGGCGATGGAGCCGGCGGCGACGGCGTCGGGGTAGCCGCGCTTGCGCATCTCCGGGATGCCCATCTTGCCGATTGCGGCGCAGGTCGCCGGACTCGACCCGCTCATCGCCGAGAAGAGCGCGCAGGCCCCGAGATTGGAGATGACGAGGCCGCCGGGCACCCGGGTCAGCCACCGCTCCAGCGCCTCGTAGAGATCGGCGCCCGCGCGGGTGGAGGCGATCGCCGCGCCCATGATGATGAACATCGGGATCGACAGCAGCGCGAAATTGTCGAGCTTGCCGAAGAACACCTCAGGCATCAGGCTCAGCGACGACATCCCGTCGAAGAGGATCAGGAACCCGGCCGCCACCAGCAGAAGCCCCGCCGCGACCGAGATGCCGGAGAAGAGCACGACGATCGTGGCGACGGCGACAATTGCACCAAGGGAGAGCGGATCCATCAGTCGGCGCTTTCCGCAACGGCATCGGTGAGCCCAGCGTCCGGATCGAGCCCGAACGGCTCCTCCACCGCGCCCAGCATGGCCCAAGTGTCGGCGGCAAGCTGCAGCGCATAGAGCCCGAAGCCCAGCGGCAGCGCGAGATACGGCACCCAGAGCTTGGGGTTCCAGGGGGTGTTCGACGTCTCCCCCAGTCCCAGGCCTCGTGCCAGAACGCGTAGCCGTACCAGAGCATGATCCCCGCGACCGCCAGCGTCAGCAGCATCACCAGAAGCGCCAGCCATTTCCGCGCCCGGGCCGGCAGCATCAGCGGCAGCAGATCGACGTTCACGTGCCCGCGCAGGAACTGCACATAGGGCAGGCCGAGCATGGTGGCGCCGATCATCATGTAGGTGACGCCCTCCGTCTGCCAGATCGTGGAGCCGTTGAGCACGAAGCGGATGAAGATCATCTGGCAGGTGATTGCGACCGAGGCGACGATCATCAGAGCCGAGACGATGCCCGCCACCTGGCTGAGATAGCCTACGACACGCAGGACGGGGTTGCCGCCATGCCGGGCGGGAGCAATGGACTGCGACGTTCCGGACATCGGCGTTCCCTTCTCGCGGAGACTGCGCGGCACCGGGGCGGACAAGCCGTTCCCGGTGCGGGCAGGTCTAGAGGATCACTCGACGGCCAGCGCCTTGTCGAGCAGTTCCTGACCCTCGGGCGAGCCCTCGAGAAACGCCTTGTAGGCGGTCTCCTGCGCGATGGTCCGCCAGGCGTTGAAGTCCGCTTCGGTCATCTCGGCGATCTCGACACCGTTCTCGGCAAAGGTGTCGCGCGCGACCCCGTCCTCCTTCTTGGCTTCCTCGAGGTAGAAGGCCTCGGCCTTCTCGGCGGCCGCCATGAGCGCCTCTTGCTGTTCTTCGTTCAGGCCATCGAAGACCGATTTGTTCATCAGCATCGGCTGGTACATGAACCAGAGCGCATAATCGCCCGCGGGGGTGAAGCAGGCCACCTGCTCGTAGATGCGGTAGCTCACGAAGGACGAGGACGACGTGTTGGCCGCGTCCAGCACGCCTGTCTGCATGGCGTTGTAGATCTCGGCCGAGGACATCGACGCGATAGAGGCACCGGCGCCCGCCAGCATCTGCTCGAACGCCTTGCCGGCGGCACGCATCTGCTTGCCTTCGACATCCTCCGGCGCGGTGATGCACTCCTCCGTCCCGGCAAATCCGCCGGCGAGGTAGCCGTGCACCAGCACCATGATGTCATCCTCCGCCAGCATGCTTCTCGATCTCCTCCATGAAAGCGGACTCGTTCAGACCGCGCCGCGTGGTCGTGGTTCTTCACCAGCCCCGGCATCAGCGTCAGGTTGTAGGCATTGCGCAGGCCGCCCGCGTAGGAGAGCGGGAAGACGATCATGTCCACCTGCCCGCGCGACAGCGGCTTGTACTGCTCGCGCGCCTTGAAGAGCGACTGGCTGGGAAAGATCTGGAGTTCGAGGTCGACATCGGCCGCGGCGACCTCGTCGGCGACGATCTGGGCGACCTTGTGGCGCACATCCCCTTCGGACCACTGGTGCGACACGCGCAGTTCCTCGGCCTGCGACGCGAGACCGATCGCGCAAAATGCCAATGCGGCGGCTGTAGCTCTCAGATACATGGACGTCCTCCCTGACGGTGTTCCGGTTCCGGATTGATGGCGCAGGATGTGCAGTCTTTGTCGCCCAGGTCAAGCTTTTTGTATACAAGAGCGATCTTCTTGTGCACTGCCGGACGATGTCGTAAGAGATGTTCATGGAGATCAAGCGGTCCGACACCATCGCCGAGCGGCTCGAGGGCATGATCCTCGACGGCACGTTCGCCGATGGGCAGCGGCTCGACGAGGTGCAGTTGGCCGAACGCTTTGCCGTGTCGCGCACGCCGCTGCGCGAGGCGTTTCAACGGCTGTCCCTTTCCGGGCTGGTAGAGCAAATTCCCCGCCGCGGCGTGTTCGTGCGCCAGCCCGGGCCGGTGCAAGTCGTCGAGATGTTCGAGGTGATGGCGGAGCTCGAGGCAGCCTGCACACGGCTGGCGGCGACGCGGATCACCGATGCCGCACTCGAGGAATTGCGCGAGGCGAACGCGTGCTGCCAACGCGCGCTCGAGGCGCGGGATGCCGACGGCTACTACCGCGACAACGAGCGGTTCCACGCGATCCTCTACCGCCAGTCCGGCAACTCGTTCCTGGAGCAGGAGTGCAGGCGCCTCCACCGCCGGCTCACGCCGTTCCGCCGGCTGCAACTGCGCCTGCGCGGCCGGCTCAGGCAGTCCATGGCCGAGCACGAGGCCATCGTCGCAGCCCTCGAGCAAGGCGACGCGGAGACCGCCGCGGCCGCCATCCGCGCGCATGTGGCGGTACAGGGAGAGAAGTTCTTCCACCTGATGAGCAGCCTGAAACAGGCCGCGGAATAGCGGATACGGGCGCGTCGATATGCACCGGTGCAATCGCCGAAACCTCCGACCGAAATAGTTTTCATCGAGATAGCGCAGTGGACGTGGCGCAGTCCGGGTCCGCCACATCCAATCGGCAAGGGTCCGAGCCGGCCGCCTGATCCAGACCCGGATCGCAACTCGTTTGTTCGGGCGCCGCTTCGTCAGGCGTGTGTGGGAGCTTCTCCTTCGTCCGAAGCGCTTGCAGAGCCTGAAGGCTCTTGTGCCGGGCCGTGCAGCTGCTGCAGTCCTCCGCGACCGCAGGCAATGCCAGAAGACCGGTCGCCAACGGCATCCCGACGGCAAGCACCAATGCGCAGAGCCGGCTCACGCCTCGACACCCGCGGGTGCCCCATGCAAAGCGGTGCCCGGCATGCACCGCGGCGGCGATGATGGCGGGTGCCTCGCAATCGCCGATCCGCGTCAGCGTGAAAGGCAGCGGCCCGTCGCCGCCCACGACGGCGAGAATCTGGTGATAGAGCGCATCGTCGGGCTGCGCGCGTCGTCACCAGCACCGCGGCCAGGCCGCTGGCAGGTCGTGGTCCGCCTGCCGGTATAGGCGCATTCCAGCGTCGCCTCGGCGCCATCGAAGCGCGGTCAGGCTCTGCGCCGTCACGATCGCGATGCCCATTCCCATCAGCTGCGGCGGATGCGCCAGCGCTCGGAGCGTGTTGCCCGCCCAGCGCCGACACGCTGTCGTCGGCGGTGACATAGGTCACGTGCCGCCCCGCGTCGGCAAGCGTCTCGGCCATGACGCCGGCGATGTAGTAATTGTCGCCATCAAAGACGACGACGGGCCCGTCGGGGAGGGTGCCGTCCATGATGTCGTCGGGCGTGAGAACCGCGCCGCCACCCGTGGCAACGGGCACATAGGCCGGTAGCCGCCATCGAAACGGTCAGCGCCGCCAATGCGCGCCGGTGGCGATGGCGACGTGATCGGCGCCCACGGCAAAGACATCCTCGGCGCTCAGCCGGCTTTCGCGGAAGATCTCGACATTGGGCAGCTCTGGCAGTTGCTCCTCGCGGTAGTCGCGCACGCGGATATATTCGCTCATGCCCGGCAGGGCCGCCTCGCGCGGTGACACGGCCGCCCAAGACTCGCGTGTCGCCTCGGCCAGCATCACGTCGTAGCCGCGCCGCCCGGCGCCCGCGCCGCCTCCAGCCCCGCAGGGCCCGGCGCCGACGATCAGGACGCGCGCGTTCGATGCCCTTCTCGGCGATCTTCTCGGGATGCCAGCCGCGGCGCCATTCCTCGCCCATCGTGGGGTTCTGCGTGCAGCGGAGCGGCACGCCCAGGCTGTCGCCCGAGTAGCAGATGTTGCAACCGATGCACTCGCGGATGTCCTCGAGGCGGCCCTCCTCGATCTTTTTCGGGCAGAAACGGATCGGCAATGGACGGGCGCGCGGCGCCGATGAAATCGGTGATGCCGCGCTTGATCTGGCTGGCCATCGTGTCGGGCGACGTAAAGCGGCCCACGGTGACGACGGGCGTCGTCGGTCACGGATTTGACCCAGATCATGTAGGGCTCCAGCGCGCCCTCCTTGGCGAAGCGCGACACGCCCATCTCCAGCGAATAATCGGCGATGTTGATGTCCCAGAGGTCCGGCAGATGGGCGAGCATCTCGAACATGTCGCGGCGTTCGCCAAGGATGGGCGCGCCGCCCGCGCCGGTCTCCGCGTCGGCGGAGAGGCGCGAGAAGAGGTTGTTGGCTGAAGTCCCCCGTACCAGAGCTCGACCCCCGCCAGCGTTCCGTGGTCGTGGACCGCTTCCGTCATCAGGGCATGCGCGCGAATGTCGCTGTCATCCCAGAGCGCCGCGTAGGGGTGCGGAAGATCGTCGGAGGATGGGTGGATCGAGGTGTATTTGGTGCACACCACCCCCCAGCCGCCCTCGGCCTTCACGCCGCGCATCGCCGCCAGCATACGCGGATGCTGCCAGCCCATGCCGGTGCAATGCGGCACCTGATAGAACCGGTTCCGCGCGGTCACTGGGCCGATCCGGACAGGCTCGAAGTGAATATTGTATCGCGAGTCTCGGCTCATCTCCTGGATCACCTTTCTTGGCCTGGCGGGCCCCTTCCGCGCCACATGGCACGTCGTTCAGAATTCGGGCATCTCGAAATGCGTGGGGAAGACCGACGCGAGGTAGGCGCGCACGTGCATCCGGGCTTAGTGGCGCGAGAAATCGCCGGGATACATCAGGATGTTGAGGCATAGCCCGTCACAAAGCCCCTCCAGCGTGCGGGCGATCTGCTTCGGCGAGGCAGCGGTCCGTCCGGCTTCGGCCGCGATCTCGGTGCAGAGGTCCGTGGACAGGTCGAAGCGTTAGTGGCCCATGGCGCGCCGGTCGAGCCGCTGGACCGCGACCAGATCCGCGGCCTGACCGGCACGACGGCCTATCTTGGCGGGCTGATCGACCGGCGCGGCGGCAACCTCCATCCGCTGAACTACGCGCTCGGCCTTGCCGACGCCGCGGAGCGTGCCGGGGCCCGGATTCACGGTGTATCGCCGGTGAAGGGCATCGCCACGCACCGCGGCCGCCACGTCGTCGAAACCGCGTGCGGCCAGGTCTTGGCCGACACCGTGCTGATCGCCACCAACGCCTACAGCGCGCCCGGCCTGAACCGCCCGCTGGCCCATTCCGTGCTGCCCGTCCGCTCGATTCAGGTGGCGACGGCGCCTCTTCCGGACAACCTGCGCGGCGACATCCTGCGCGGCCGCCACGCGCTGTCGGACGCACGGCGGTTGCTGCTCTATTTTCGGGTCGACGCCGCCGGGCGCTTCATCATGGGCGGGCGTGGCACCTACAACGACGCCTCCACCCGGCGGCAGATCGACTGGCTGCGGCGCATGTCGGCCGAACTCTACCCGCAGCTCGGCGAAGCCGACTGGCGCCACGCCTGGGGCGGATTCGTCGCGCTGACCGCCGATCACTATCCGCACCTGCACGAGATCGAGCCCGGGGTGATGGCCGCACTCGGCTACAACGGGCGCGGCGTCGCCATCGCCACGGCGATGGGCCGTGTGCTGGCCCGCTGGGCCTGCGGCGAACGGGGCCGGGACCTCGAATTTCCCGTCACGCCAGTGCATCCCCTGCCCTTCGCCTTCGCCCGGACCTTTCTGATCGAAGCGGAGATCCTGCGCGTCCGGCTTCTCGACCGTCTCGGCCTCTGAAAGCGGTTTCGACAAGCCATTTCGCTGCGGCTGGGGAAGGCCTATCGAAGCTTCGGCATCGATGACGGCAACGCCGACAACTCCCGACCAAGGCCGGCCCCGGCTTTACCGAACCGAACGCGCCGATCACGTCGGAGCTCGTCGCGGCCGGACCCTGGCAGATCGACATTGCCGGTGAGCATTTCGATGCGCTTGCCTAGTTGAAACCGCGCCTCGATCCGGTAATGGACAAGGCGAAGCGCTGAGACGGACCGTCTTCCATGTCACCGTCAAAGCGGAACACCCACCATCTCACTGCCCCGGATCGGCCGCGATGAGGTGCGCGATCGGCCGGGTCTGGCGTGCGACGGCATTGCGCAGATCGGCGAGGGTCATGCACCCGTCCTTCACGAATTCCATGAACATCACGTTGAGGTTGTTGAACATCACCTCGCCCGAGAGCCTGCGCATCGACCTCCGGACGCACCTCGCCGCGCTCCTGCAGGACCGCGATCATCTCCGTCACCTGCGCGGCGAGCGGGCGGTCGAGCGCGCTATAGCGCCGGCCGTTCGGGGTGTCCGGCGCCTCGACCGACAGCGCCATGGCCATGCGCCACATCTCCTTGCTGAGATAATGCAGCGAATGGTCGTAGTAGCTGGAAGATCAGCGCGCGCAGCGCCGGATCCACGCCGGCGGGCGGGTCGGCGACGATGCCGCTCGCCCGCCGCCAGCACCTCTTCGACCTCCATCGCCACGATGGCGAACAGGATGTCGCCCTTGGTCCGATAGTAGTTGTAGATCGTGCCGAGCGAGACCTCGGCCATTTCGGCGAGATCCTCGATTCGGGCCGCGCGGTATCCTCCGCGCGGAATAGCGTCACCGCCGCCTTCAGAATGCGCTTCTCGCGGTCCGCCTTCTGCCTGGCGCGAAGTCCAATCACCAATGCGCGCGCTCTCGGTCTGAAGTTACATGATTTTAGAGTTGACTTCAAAAATGAACCAACTCAATTTTTTCGCAAGAGCCGCCGTCGAGGCGGCCGCACACATCCGACAGGGAGACACCCATATGACACGAACGCCCTCGCACGGCCTGCATGGGCACCACGCTGCTCGCCACCTTCGCCACCGCCGCGGCAGCGCAGGAGGAACTGAACGCGCTGGTCTGGTGCGATCACACCGACCCCGCGCTGATCCAGCCGTTCGAGGAGGCAGCACGGCGTCAGCGTGAACCTGCGCGAATACGAGGGCACCGGGGCCGCGCTGGCGCTCCTCGAGCAGTCGCGGCCCGGCGACTGGGACGTTCTGGTGATCGACGGCATCGACGTGCTTCCGCGCGGTCGAAGCCGGCCTGCTGGCCGCGCTGCCGGCGGACGAACTGCCCACCGGCGATTTCTTTCCGGAGGTCGTGATGGAGGACCAACAACACCCGCGACGGCAAGACCTACGCCGTGACCGAGAAGTTCGGCTACAACACGATCTCCTACAACTCCGACAAGGTCGACGCGGCCGACATGCAGGATCTCAGCACTGTCTGGTCCGACAAGTACGCCGGCCGCATCGCCATCTACGACTACTACCTGCCCGTCATGGGCCTGGCCGCGATCGCCGAAGGCATCGACACGGCCAGCGATCGACGCCGAGGACCTGCCAGATCGCTGCAAGAGACCCTGCTGCACACGATGAAGGAGAACGCCCGCTCGGTCGGCGAGGTCGTGGCCGCCCAGACGGCGCTGGCCACCGGCGAGGTCGACATCGTCGTCGGCGGCGGCGAATGGCTGACCGCCGTCCTGGCCGAGGAGCAGCCGGAGCTGACCTGGACCATCCCGCAACAGGGCGCCGTCCGCTGGTCGCAGTCGATCGGCGTGCTGGCAGACAGCGAGAAACAAGGACCTGGCGCTCGAGTTCGTCAAGTACATCGCTGAGCCCCGAGGGCCAGGCGCGGCTCGCGACCTCGTCCTGCTACTGGGGCATGCCGCCGAACGCGAAGGCGGGCGAGCATCTGACCGACGACGCAGAAGGCCGTGCTGCGCTGGGACGAGCAGGACGAATATCTCGACGCGCGCGCAGCTCTACCCCGCGCCGGACGCCGAGCTCGACGGCGAGATGCAGGACGTCTGGCTGGAAATGCTGCAGCAGTGATCGCCGACGCGCGAAAGCGATACTTGCGGCTGGGGCTTCGTCGCCCCGGCCCTGCTCTGGACGCTGGCGTTCTTCGTCGTGCCCTTCGTCGTGATGGCGGCGATGAGCCTGGCCACGCTCGAAGGGCGCGACGCTGATCTGGGGCTTCAGCCTCGACAACTACGCCGAGCTCTTCGGCCAAGCCTACCTCTGGCGGCCGATCTGGTCTCGCTGGAGATCACGCTGACCGTCACCCTCGTCTCGGTCGTCCTCGCCTACCCGCTCGCCTGGATCATCGCGTTCCGCGTGCCCGCCCGCTGGCAGCGGCTGGCGCTGCTGCTCGCGATCCTGCCGTTCTGGACCTCCTACGTCGTGCGCTCCTACGCCTGGCTGCTGGTGCTGGCGCGCGAAGGCGTCGTCAACCAGACGCTGATCGGCCTCGGCGTCCTCGCCGAGCCGCGTCACGCTGGCCACGACCCGCTTCGCCACCGTCACCGGCTTCGTGCATTTCTTCGTCATGCTGCTGACGCTGACGATCTACGCCAACCTCGTGCAGCTGCTCGCCGAACTACCGGCGCGCCGCCGATGGATCTGGGCGCCAGCAGCTTCCAGACCTTCCGCCACGTGATCCTGCCGCTGACCCTGCCCGGCATCATGACCGGCGCGTTCCTGACCTTCGTGCTGTGCATCGGCGACTACATCACGCCGCAGATCCTCGGCGGCAACAACGAACTCACGGTGCCGCAGGTGATCATGGTGCAGCTGGGCCGGCGGGCGGACTTCCCGCTGGCCTCGGCGCTGGCGATCGTGCTGATGGGCTCGTGACGCTGGCCTATCTGGCCTTCGCCCGCTGGCTGAGGATGGACCGGATATGATGCGCGCCCTGCCCTGGGCCTATCTCGCCCTCGCCTTCCGCTTCATCTTCCTGCCGGTGGTCGCGCTGGTTCTGTTCTCGTTTCAGGGCGGCCGCCTTCCGGTGCCGCCCTTCAACGGGCCGATCGCTGCAATGGTATGCCGACGTTCTGGGCGACGACGACCTGATCGTCGGCGCTGGTGAACTCACTGCTCGTCGCCGCGGGGTCGGCCTCCGTGGCGGTGCGCCTCGGCTTCCTCGCCGCCTACGGGCTCGCGCGCCACCGCTGCCGGGCACCGCCTTCCTCCGGGCGCTGCTGATCGCGCCGTTGACGGTCAGCTACCTGATCATCGGCCTCGGGCTGCTCATCGTGATCCAGCGGGCCGGGCTCGGTCTCTCGCTCTGGACCGCCGGGATCGGCCACGTCGTCATCAACCTGCCGCTGTGCTTTGCCATCATCTACGCCTCGATGGGCGCGCAGCAGCAGAATGCCGAACGCGCGGCGCGCGACCTCGGCGCGGGCGAGGCGCAGGTCGTCCTCCTGGTGACCGTGCCGATGCTGCTGCCCGCGATCCTCGCCGCCTTCTTCCTCGCGGTGACGCTCAGCTGGGACGAGTTCATCATCGCCTTCCTGCTGACCCGCTTCGACGTGACCCTGCCGGTCGAGATCTGGTCGATGCTGCGCTCCGGCCTCTCGCCCCGTCCAACGCCATCGGCAGCTTCGTCTTCCTGGTCTCGGTCGCGGCCGTCATCGGGCTGGAGCTCGTCGTTTTCGGACGGCAGCGGCGATGACCGCGCCCGTCACCCTCGACGCCGTCAACCACTGGTTCGGCGGATTCCAGCGCGCTCGGCGACATCACCCTCCAGATCGCGGCGGGCGAATACGTGATGCTGCTCGGCCCCTCGGGCTGCGGCAAGACCACGCTCCTGTCCGTTCTCGGCGGCTTCATCGAACCCGACCCGCGGCAGCGTCCTGATCGGCGGGCAGCGACATGACGCATGTCCCCCCTGCCCGGCGCCCGACCACGACCGTGTTCCAGGACTACGCGCTCTTCCCGCACATGACCCTGCGCGACAATGTCGGCTTCGGTCTGCGCATGGCGGGTATGGGGCGGGCCGCGCGGCGGCGCCAGGCGGAGGAGAAGCTCGCGCTCGTGGGTCTCGCCGATGCCGGCGGCAAGCGCCCGCACGAGCTCTCCGGCGGCCAGCGCCAGCGCGTGGCGCTGGCCCGCGCGCTCGCCGTGGAACCCGACGTGCTGCTGCTCGACGAGCCGCTCGGCGCGCTCGATCTCAAGCTGCGCCGCACGATGCAGGACGAGCTCAAGAGCATCCAACGCCAGGTCGGCACCACCTTCGTCCACGTCACCCACGACCAGGAGGAGGCGATGGCGATCGCCGACCGCATCGTCGTGATGAACGCCGGCCGCATCGAGGACGAGGGCCCGCCCGACCGCATCTATCGCCGGCCGGCCAGCCTCTTCGCCGCGGGCTTCATGGGCGAGATGAACCGCATCCCGGGCCGGGCCGGGCCGCACGGGGTCGACACGCCGTTCGGCACCGTGGCGACGACAGCGGCGGTCACCGGCGCCATGGTGCTCTGCCTGCGACCCGAAGCGATCCGCACGGAAGGTGGCGCTCTCGACATCGGACCCGCCGAAGTGCTCGACGCCGCCTTCTTCGGCACCCACACCCGCGCACATCTGCGACCCGAGAAGGCGCCGGAGCTACGGCTCGTCGCGCATCTTCCGGCGAAGCTGGTCCCAAAGCCGGGCGACATCATCGCGCTCTCCGCCGACACCGCCGATCTGAAGGCATTCCCCAAGGACTGAACCCATGGACCGCGCCCGCCCCGAAGACTGGTACAGGATCGAGCGCAAGGGCGACGATGTCACCCTGATCTCGGAGCCGATGATCCGGGAATTCTACCGCTGCAACATGCTGGCACGTGCGCGGCCGCGACCGCGACATGCTGGTCGACAGCGGCATGGGCGTCGTGTCCTTGCGCGAATGGGTGCCGCTGGTGACCGAAAGGGCGCTCACCGCGGTGGCGAGCCACACGCATTTCGACCATATCGGCTGCCACCACGAATTCGCCGACCGTGTGGTCCACAGCGCGGAGGCCGACATCCTCGCCCACCCCGACAACCGCGCGACGCTCGCCGATCCTTATGTGACGGACGAGATCTTCCACACGCTGCCCCCGGACCCCTACGGCTCCACCACCTATTCGCTGCGCGCCGCCCCGGCCACGCGGGTGGTCGAGGACGGCGACGTGATCGACCTCGGCGACCGGCATTTCGAGGTGATCCACACGCCCGGCCATTCGCCCGGCGGCATCGCCCTCTGGGAACCCGCGACAGGCATCCTTTTCTCCGGCGACATCGTCTATGACGGCCCGCTGATCGAGGATACCTACCACTCCGATGCAGTGGACTACTACCGCTCGATGGAACGCCTGCTCGACCTGCCGGTCCGGATCGTCCATGGCGGCCATTTCCCGAGCTACGATCGTGACCGGCACCGCAAGATCATCCGGGTTTGGTTGGATGCGAAGGACGCCGCTTCGGATCTATCGCGATGAAAAGCGGCAGTCAAAGTACGGGGCTGAGGGTCGCGAGCGCATTGTTCCAAAGCCGCTGGTGCCACGTCCATGCACCGACCTCGGCAAGCGTCACTGACCGGCTGTCGGCGATGTAGGCGTCCTGGCGCGCTCGAAGCTCATCGGTCATCGCGGGGTCGCAGAACAGGATGTTGTTCTCGTAGTTCAGGTCGAAGCTGCGACGGTCCATATTCGCCGAACCGATCAGGGAAACGATCCCATCGACCGCCATCGACTTGGTGTGGAGGAGGCCGCGCTCGTACTCGAAAATCCGGACGCCTGCGGTCAGCAGATCCTGATAATAGGACCGGCTGGTCGCGCCCACGGCGAAATCGTCGTTCCGCGCCGGCAGGACCAGGGTCACGACGACCCCGCGATTGGCGGCGGAACAGAGCGCGGCTTGGAGCGAGCCGTCGGGCACGTAGTAGGGCGTGGTGATGACAAGCTCCCGCTCTGCGGCGTAGATCAGGCTCGCGAACATCTCCGGCATCGCCGATCGACGCTGAGTCGGCCCGCTGGCAACGACCTGCGCCGTGAATCCGGTCCCTGGTGCGTCCAGCGGCGTGCGCAGCACGTCGCGGATGTCCTCGTCGCAGTTCGCCATCCAGTCGGCGGCGAAAAGGTGCTGGTTCTGCCGCACGACCGGCCCCTCGAAGCGCATGACCGCATCGACCCAGGGAGCGTATTTCGCCTTGGGCAGGAACGCCGGGTCGGCGCAGTTCTGGCTGCCGCAATAGGTCATGCGGTTGTCGATGACGAGGATCTTGCGGTGGTTGCGGAGGTCGATCCGCCCGCTGAGCGCCCGCAGGAACGGATTGCCGACCGGCAGCGCGCGGGCAAGCCTGACTCCGGCCGCGCGCATCTCCTCCCAATGCGGACTCCGGACCAGGTCGCGTGAGCCCAGATCGTCGACCATCGCGCGGCAGGCCACGCCGCGGCCCGCGGCACGCTTCAGCGCCTCCACCATCTTGCCGCCATTGGTGTCCGGCAGCCAGATGTAGAACAGCAGGTGGACATGGTCCGTGGCCGCGTCGATGTCAGCCACCATCCGGTCGATCGCGGCGTCGGAATCCGCCATCAGTTCGGCGCGATTGCCGCCGACCGGGCTGTAGCCGCTGATCGATCGACCCACGTCGAACAATCTCGCAAAGTTGGCGGGAATGGATTCTGCCGGCACCGCGCCGGGCCAGCCCGGTGCCTCCTCCGGTCCCGGCATCTCGGACGAGACCTGTTCGACGCGAGCGATCCGTCTGCGCCCGACACTCGTTTCGCCCAATAGAATGTAGGCCAGCACGCCGACAAAGGGCAGCGCCAGCAGGACCGCAATCCATGCCACACGGGCGGCAGGGTCCCGGTGGGGACGCAGGAGAACCCGCGCGCCACAGGCCAGAACCGCGAAATAGTGCAGGGCGATCCAGATCACTTCTTCCTCCACACCGCTCCGACCCACGAAGCACTTTCTGTTCAGCTCGTCATGAACGCCTTGTATCCGGTCAGCGCGAACTGAATGCCCATCGCCGCCACAATAAGGCCCATGTAGCGACTGACCATATCGCGGGCGAGGCTCGGTCCGGACGGCTTCCCGCCGCCGAGTAACGCGACGCCGAGCAGGAGCATCCACATCACTCCAAGGACAGAGGCGATCGCCACAAGCGCCGTGACGGGGATGCGACCGCGCTCATGCGCGGCGACGATCGTCATGATGCCGGCGATGGTGCCAGGGCTCGCAGCAAAGAGGATCAGCGGTCCGAGCCGGTTGTCCCCGCCCCCCTGCGCCGCGGTGTCCGGTGCGGACGAGGAATTCTTTCCGCTCAGCATGGACAGCCCGATGAAGATGAGCACGCCGCCTCCGGCCACCGAGAAGGCGTCCAGCGAAATCCCGAAGACCTTGAGAATTGGAGCACCCGCAAAGGCTGCCACGGTGAGAACCGCGGCCACTGTCAGAACGGCAAATGTCGCACCACGTATCATCGCGGCGCGCCCCTCGCCGCGCACGGCGCCAGCGAACATCATCGCGCAGACGGTCGGATTGACCAGTGAGAACAATGTCGCAATGGCTTGAAGCTGCTGATCCATCGTCTTCTCCAGGTTCCAGATCCCAACCCCGGCAGGTCCAGGCCTACCCTTCGCTGATCCGACAGCCATCCGAACGACGGAAGCAGTTGGGCCAACGTTGCGGCTGCCGGCGATGATTTGCAAGGGCAATGTCCGTTGGTCGCGCACCTACGCCCAGCAGACCCACTCGACAGACGACAGGTGCAGTTGCAGGCTGACCCAAACAGCGGAGCGGCGAGGTTGTCGTTCAGCCCCGGCTGAAAAACAACATCCTGCCGTCCGAGATGTCTTCGGGCATTTGTCAGTTGATGGTCGCAACTCCCCCAGCGGCGAGCCGAGATATCCGGGGCTCCGTCAAATTGTGGCCGGCGTACGGGCGAAAGACGATGATCAATCTGTCCAACGGGAGGGGCGCACTGCCGGGACCGTTCGATGTTTGGCCGATCCCGTCGTTGGCTTTTGCCAGCCGATTACCGAATTATTCCACGCATCTTGGGCTCCATCCTGCAGAGCGCCCGGAGCAGAATTCGGTGCCCGCGGCGCAGGTCGAAACGTGGAGATATCTTCTCTTGTGCGGGGCATTTGAAGAACGGCCGGGGACGCTGAAATTTGACCCCAAAACCGAAGCAAAGCCGCGGACATGATCTGTACTGCAGCTTGGGGCGATGACTCACCTCAGCCTCGTATGATCAACAGCAGGAACTGCTTTCATGACCATCAAAAACACTGTCTTGACGACCTTTGTAGCCATTGCCGCGGGTGTCGTCCCTGCGTTCGCAAGCGATCCAATCCCCAAAAGCAGTGACAACTTCGAAGTTTTCGGGACTGTGGACGACTGGACAGTCTATGCGGACACCGATTCCGGATCGTGTCTTGTCGAGCGCGCCGATGCCGAAGGCAACGCCATCCAGATGGGATTGACCAAAGACCACACGCACGCGTATCTCGGCGTGTTCACGCTTGCCGACATCGACATCAAGAACAAGCAAAAGATTGAAATCGTGGTCGACGATGTAGTCTACGAGGGCGAGTCTCGCGGCATCAAGAGCAAGAAACTCGAGGGTGGATATTCCGGCGGCTACATCGTGTTCGACAGCCCCGTCGTGGCGACGGCCATAGCCGAAGGCCAGACTCTGATTGCCTTCCCGAAAAAGACCGGTGCGTTTACAGTCGATCTGACTGGAACCAAAAAGGCGATGGAAGAAGGCCGGAAGTGCAACCTGTCGCTGGTCAGCCAATAAGACAGAAGGTTGCAAAGCACGGCCGTTTTCCGAGCCCAGAGGGTGAGTAGGATGTAACGGTCAACACGTGTCCGAAGGCCGGGCATGGCCCGGCTGCTTCTTTGGACTTTTCGAGTTCGGGAAACTAGGTTACGTGATCGCCTAGATCGCCAGAAATGGCGCCAAAGAAGCAGATCTGGTCCGCCATGCCCGGCAATTCGTCAAATTGAGGCAAGGATTGGTGAAGATGCCAAGAATTGCGCCAATTCTCGTTTTGCTGGTCGTCGGAATGATGGCGAATGCCCCGTCTCCGGTCTCTGCGCAGGATGACGAGACTGACACTTCACCTGACGCATCGCAAGATTGGGCCGCCCATTGGGTCGGAAGCTGGCAAGATCGGGTCGGTCGTAGAAAGCAGAAGATCGAACGGCTCTTGAGTTGGCAGCTGTCCGAAACGACGCTGGCCACCTTCTACGGCCAGCTGAACGTGCTCTATCTGGACTACAATGACGGACTGTATCCCTTCACGTCCGTCATCAACAACCCGAACTCTCCGGGGCGCGTGGGCGTGACCGTCGAGACGGATTTGAACAACGGCATCGGGTTGCACTACACTCTGGAAAGTGCGCTCAGACGCAGCAACTATGACTCCTTGCTCAACCTCGGTGACGCAGAGGAGGACAGCAGTGAATGGAACAAAACACTGCTGCGGAAGGCTGAAGTTCGAGTGGCGATCCCGACTGTCGGATTCATTTCCATCGGCCAAGGCGATATGGCCGGTCACGGCATCACCGGTTTCGATTTCTCCAACACCGAAGTTATCGCCAAGAACAATGTCGGAGATACCGCGTCAGGCACGGAGATGTATTTTACGAACGGTCTTCCCACGGAATCCGCCCTGCAGAGTTTCTATCCGATCTACACTGCGTCGCGCCGGTTCAGGGCTCGATACGACAGCCCAAGCCGCGCGGGTCTGTCCTGGTCTACATCCATCGGCAAAGAAGTTCTGGTTGAAGGCAACCCAAATACATATGCCGACGCGGCGCTGCGGTTCGAGACGCGGTTAAACCGGTTCCGGATCAAGGGTGGGGTCGCCTACGCCTACAACGACACTATCTCCAGACTTTTTCTCGGGCTCGATGGCCGGACTGGATGACTCCACCGGGTTGAACTTTGCCATCGCGGCCGGTGGCAACACGGATGATGGACGCTACGGATACATCAAACTCGGGCTGACCCGACAGTTCTTCCGCATCGGTAGTTCTGCGATTTCACTCGATTACTACGCGAGCAGCGACCCGCAACCGCTGGCAGTGGGAGCGAGTTCATGGGGCCTGGCCGTTACTCAGGATTTGAACGCGGCAAAAGCACAACTCTTTGCCACATATCGCCGCCACGACATTGATGGCAGCGGCCTTGCGATCCAGGGTGCGGAGTTGGCGGCGGCCGGTTTCAGGGTGTCCTGGTAACGGGTTTGAATTCGGGTTCGACGAAGGTACCGCACGATATCATCGCTGCAAACGCATCGAACGTGGTGGGATCTCGCGCCGACTTAACCAAAACTTTCCTGCAGCGATCGTTGCGCTTCGCACCGTTCACGGTACTGCTTGCGCCAGGCCGATGGCGACATACTGCTCCAACGCGCGAATGCTTCCGAAAACACCCCAGGCGACGCGAACGAAATCATCGCGCCGATTTCTCCGACAGGGATGTCGGTGAATTCCAGCATTTCCCGCGCAACGGAAAAGCGGACCCGGTCCCGCGTCTCCTCGAACGTGTGACCTTCCGCGGCCAGGCGTCGTCGCAAAGTTCGAGGGTGCAGCCCCATGATGTTCGAAATTTCGGTCAAGGCAGGTTTGCCGTAGTGCATGGCGTGCCGGAGCAGATGCTCGACCCGCTCGACGGTCCGCGGAGGCGCTTGCCCGATGGTCGCAACCAATCCGGCCAGAAGCTGCTCGCGCAGCACAGGGTCGGCTGTGCGGGGACGCAGTGTCATCGCTCGGCCGTCGAGCATGATGCCGTTGCGGGTCTCATTGAAGCGTACCGGCACCTTCAGCAGGCGCTTGTACGCCGAGAGGTCCCCGGCCGCGCGATGCGACACGTGAACCTCGATCGGTTGCACGGCTCCGTCAGTCAACTCGGCAACCATGCGGACAGCGATGCCAATGATTGCATCGTAGAGCACATTCGTGCCAGGCGCGCAGGTCGCGTAGCTGCTGTAGCCGAATGCATACTCGTCGCCCATCTTGTCCAGGTAGACGATGGCGCCGCTGGAGTATTCGATTTGCCACTTCGCACAGTCCATCAATGCCTGCTTCAAAGTCGGCGCGGATTGCATCAACAGGCCGATCGGACCGTAATGAGCCGCCAACTCGAAACGCAAGCCCATCAACAGTCCGATATGTGCACATCCCGACAACACCGCTGCTCTCTCAAGAAGCGGAAGCAACACTCCAAAGTTCGCACGCGTGTCTTGAGTTAGGCACCCCGGATCGATTCCGCTGCCGTCAAAGACCTTTGCCACATCCACCTTCAATTCGCGCAGGATCCCGGGCAGTTCAACTACCGGACCGATCCTCTGGACAGCGTTCTTGAACACGCTTCACCTCGAATTTTGTCCTCGGAACCGAAGATCCCCGGAAAACCCCAGATAGGCTAACATGTGACGGTGGACATGCCTATCCTCATTGGTTCGGGACAGAAAATGAATTCTGGAAATAATGTGGCCCATGCAATTGCACTGGGCTCTTTCTTCGCGTCTTTCGGAAGCTCGTATGCAATGGCTGCTGAATCCGACGCAATTCAGCTGATTACCGCAATGTCCGAATTTCTTTCTCAGCAGGAAGAACTTTCCTTCAACTACGATTTCATGCTTGAGGTTGTGACCACGGATGCACAAAAGCTGGCAATTGCCAGCTCCGGAAGTATCGCGATGGAACGGCCCGGGAACATTCACGCAACCCGGCACGGTGGCTTCGCCACGGTGGAGGTCACCTTCGATGGCAATACGTTTTCGCTGCTGAACGCTGACGCAAATGCTTTTGCGCAGATACCCTTCACGGGCACGGTAGACTCGTTGATCACCACGCTGCGCGATACCTATGGGAGCCACCTTCCCGGGGCCGACTTGCTGTCGAGTGACGTTGCGGCGCACCTTCTGGCCGACGTCACCGATGTGAAGGATCTGGGAAGCGGCGTCATCCGAGGCGTGGAATGTGACCATCTGGCGTTCCGAGCGCCCGAAGTGGACTGGCAAATCTGGATCGCCCAGGGGGACGCGCCCTATCCCTGCCGCTACATCATCACGACGACCGATGGACCTCAGGCTCCGCAGTACACGCTTGATCTTTATGGATGGGGCGAGGGTCAGGCGTCGGCCGACTTCGCGCTCAGTCCTCCCGAAGGCGTGGAGGTGATGGACATCAAATCCGTGCCTCACTTCGATAGCCTGTCCGGAATCTATATGATTGATCAGGAAAAATAGCATGAAGAAGCGGTTGATTTGGCTCGCAGTGGCGTTGATGGCAGCGGTTCCCGTGATCGAGGCCGTCGACAGTTTTGCAGCCACGGGAAAATTCGGAATCGCACGGCCGGCAGAAGCGAGGGTGGGGCGCCCGCTGACGCCGATCAGTGTTGCCGGCGCTGCACGTCGCACAGTGCGGCGCTGCGCTGTGGGCGTGTACAATTGCTGACCACTTCATGCTCGGCCTCCAAGCCCGCTCCAAAAAGCCGTGATCTCTTTGTTGTCAAAGAGATTTAGAACCCATCCGTTTTCAGCTTTACGACTGCGTGCTTTTTCGGCGCAAACCGCGGGTTCGGCTTTTTGGATGACAAGCCGCCGGCGCCAGGGGCGAAGCACGCAAAAGCGCATGGGAATCGCCAGAAACCCGCAAATCCAAGTGACACTGCGATGGAAATGTGCAGACGTATTGTTGGATTCGATGGATTGCCGTCAGTCGAAACCGGAAATCGTCGGACTGAAGCGCATGGCCGCCACTTCTTGGAGCACATCGTGAGACCCGATCGGTCCATCGGCCGGCCTCAGAACAACTTTGAATTCGACCAGATAACAAATACACCAAGGATGACGTGATGAAGAAGGAAATCATAGTAGCCGCAATGATCACGGTGCTTCCCTCGGTCGGATCTGCCGAACAGTGGGAGAAAGTGATCACCCTTTATGGCTGGTTGCCGGGTCTCGACACATCCATCGCCACTGCTTTCGGAGACTTCGAATCCAGCCCTTCCGGAAGCGACGTGTTGTCGAACCTCGACATGGCTTTCATGGGGACATTCGAAACGAACAATGGAACTTGGGGCTTCGTCACTGACATAATTTACGTCGATCTTTCCGACACCAAGAACACACCGTTCGGCCGGCTCTTTGCGGATGGAACGGTCGATGTCACGACATGGGCTGTGAGTGGCTATGTCACCTACAGGTTCGCCGAAAGCGCGTCCGCAAAGTACGAAGTCGCCGCGGGCTTTCGGTACTTCGATCTGGACACACAGGTGACGCTCAACGCGGGAACACTACCCGCACGAAGCCGATCGCTGAGCGATAGCTGGTTTGATCCGGTCATCGGTGTCCGGGGCAGTTGGAAGCTCTCCGACAAATGGTCGGCAAACGCATTTGCCGATTACGGAGGTTTCAGCAACTCGAGCGAAACCTGGCAGGTTGTCGGGACGTTCAACTACAGCTTCAACGAAAACCTGTCTGCGCGCATTGGCTACCGATACATGGACATCAGCAAAACCATCGCCGGCTCAGATGTCGATATCGCGCTGTCCGGTCCAGTCATCGGTCTGGCGTATCGGTTCTGACATCAAGCAACCGAACCGCACGTTGGCCGGAACGCCACTGGCATACTCGTTTCCGGCCCTCGAAGGACGGCATCGATGTGGTCTGGCGCGCGAAACAAACGGCGTGGGAAGGCCGGAGCTGTGGCGCTCTGCGCCGACACGCGATGCTCCGGCGTGATTCAGTGATGGCGAGCTTATGGGTTCCGTCATGAGACTTGCCCGCCAACCTCATACTTGCCTCGGACACTTGCTGCTGGTGCTTGCGGTCTGTTCGGCAAATCAGGCTGCTGCGCAAGACATTCCGAGCTATGCCGGGAAATGGGTGACGGGGTTTGAGAAGGCGGCGTATCGTGGCGGGTGCCGAAGCCTGCCAGAACTTCCAGAAGGAACGATACGCCTATGACGAACGATACCGACATCATCGCCCTGCGTCAGCCTGAATCTGTTGATGATCCGCTGACCGAGATTGCCCGGGACGGAGCGCGCCGGATGCCGGCCGCGCACTTCGGGCCGAAGCCGACGCCTTCGTCGCGCAGCATGCCGACGAGGTCCTGCCGGATGGCCGTCAGCGGGTTGTCCGGCACGGGTATGGACCGGAACGCAGCATCCGGACCGGGATCGGCGCGCTGGATGTGCGCCGTCCGAAAGTGCGTGACCGCGCCGCCGCCCCGAAGGCCGAGAAGATCCGCTTCACCTCGAACATCCCGCCCCGCTGGGCGCGACGCTCGAAGGGACTCGATGCCCTGCTGCCGGTGCCCTATCTGCGGGGGATTTCCACCGGGGATTTCCAAGAGGCCCTGTCCGCGCTCCTCGGGCCGGACGCGCCGAACCTGTTGTGGAACGGCATGCAAAGTTGACCCCCATCTTGGGGTGATCGGCGTCCAAAAGTGACCCCCCTGATAATTCCAGTCAGAAGCTTCCTCAAAAGCATGAGGGAGCAGTCAGGGGATGTTGGTTGTGGAGACGATCGCGAAGATCAGGCGTGCGCATTTCGTCGAAGGCAAGTCGATCAATCAGATCTGCCGCGAGTTGCGGTTGTCGCGGAACACGGTTCGCAAGGTCATCCGATCGGGCGCGACCGAGTTCACCTATGACCGCACAACGCAGCCGCGTCCGAAGATCGATCCCTGGCGGTCCGAGCTGGACGAGCTGCTGGCCGAGAATGAGCGGCGGCCGAAGCGCGAACGGCTGACGCTGATCCGGATCTACGAAGATCTCCGGAACCGTGGCTATGACGGCAGCTATGATGCTGTTCGGCGCCGTGCGTTCAGTTGGGCGAAGGCGACGCAGGAAGCCTCGGCCAGCGCCTATGTTCCGCTGAGCTTCGATCCAGGCGAGGCCTACCAGTTTGACTGGAGCCACGAGATCGTCGTGATCGACGGGGTTACGACGACCGTGAAGGTCGCTCATGTCCGGCTTTGCCACAGCCGGATGATGTTCCTTCGAGCTTATCCCCGCGAGACGCAGGAGATGGTGTTTGACGCCCACGACAAGGCGTTCGCCTTCTTCGGCGGTGCCTGTGCGCGCGGGATTTACGACAGCGAGACCTTGTTCGCCATTGGTTCGAGAACAATGGTCGGGCGAAGACGGCGGTCGACACGATCTTTGTTGGCAAGGATCGGGCGAATAATCGCCGGTTCCAGCAGATGTGCGGCCATTATCTGGTCGACCCGGTCCATTAGCTTGAACAATGCGCCTCAGGCCCTGTACACCGGCCTCCGGCTGGGAGAAGGGACAAGTCGAGAACCAGGTCGGCGTTGTTCGGCGCCGTTTCTTTGTGCCGCGGCCGCGGTTCAAGAGCTACGCCGAACTCAATGCGTGGCTCATGGACCGATGCATTGCCTGGGCCAAGGCCCATCCACACCCGGAGCTGCGCGACAAGACGATCTGGGAAGTCTTCGAGGAAGAGCGCCCAAGCCTCGTGCCCTATGTCGGACCGTTCGACCATTACCCGGCAGGCGATTGCGCAGCAATCTGCCGAGAGGGGCGACCTCCTGAACGCTGAGATTAGTGAGAAGCAGGCGCGCTCGATCAAATACCAGATGACCATCGCCAAGCTGCCGCTGGCCAAAGAGGTCGACGAGTTCGACTTCGAGGCGGCCGAAGTCAACGAGACCCTGATCCGCGACCTCGCCACCGGCGACTTCCTCGATCATCAGCGCAATCTCGTGCTGATCCATTGCCCGGCAGGGCATTGCGAAACAATGACCCGAGAGGGGCGGCACGGGAACCGGCAAGACCCATCTCGCGGTCAGCATCGCGCGCGCTTGCATCAGAAATGGCCGCCGCGGGAAGGTTCTTCAATGTCGTCGATCTGGTCAACAAGCTCGACGCCGAAGCCCGGGCCGAACGACAGGGCCGGACCGCGGACCTGATCTCCCGCCTCGACTTCCTGATCCTCGATGAATTGGGGTATCTCCCGTTCGCCCAAACTGGCGGCCAGCTCCTGTTCCACCTGATCAGCAAGCTCTACGAGCGGACCTCGATCATCGTGACAACCAACCTCGCCTTTGCCGAATGGCCAACCGTCTTCGGCGACGCCAAGATGACAACGGCACTCCTCGACCGCCTGACGCATCACTGCGAGATCGTCGAAACCGGCAACGAAAGCTGGCGCTTCAAGAACCGAGCATAACGCAACCGGCACCACCGCTGGCCCGCCGCCGCTGCGTTACATGGGGACTACGCAGCGCCGGGCCAGCTCCGCTCGGGGGGTCAATCTTGGACGCCGATTTGGAGTGCGCCCCTCGGGGTGGACAGATTGAGTCGAGTTGAATTGACCGGGTGCGGGCTTTCAGAGGAAGAAAGCCCATGCCGAGACGCCATCGCAGCCATAGCACCGAGTTCAAGCGCCAGGTCGTCGCCGAGTATCATGCCGGCGAGACCCTGCATGCTCTCGGCCGGCGCCACGACCTGTCGAGAAACCTGATCCGCATCTGGATCGAGAAGGCGGAGGCCGGCGCGTTGGATGAAGACGCGGCGGCGGCCGAGCTGCTGGCGGACTACGAGGCGCGGATCGCGGCGCTCGAGCGGCTCGTCGGGAGGCAGGCGCTCGAGATCGAGTTTCTAAAGGGGGCTCACGCTCCGGACCCTCGCGGAAAAGCGCGCCTACATCCGTGACCGTCGGCCCGCCGGCCTCTCCGTCCAGCGGGGGTGCGAGTTGATGGGTATCGCGCGATCCAGCTACTACGCCGAGCCTGCCGGCAAGGCCGACGACGCGGCGATCGTGGCGCGAGATCCGCGCCATCACCGACGAGTTCGAGGGCTATGGCTATCGCCGCGTCGATGCCGAGCTCCGTCACCGTGGGCTCATCGTGAATGCGAAGAAGGTGCGGCGGCTGATGAAGGAACACGACCTGAACCCGCGACGACGACGGCGTTTTGTCCGCACGACCGACAGCGATCATGACGGCCCCATCTTCCCGTTCGTTGCAAAAGGGTTCGAGGTTCACGGCCCGGACCAGCTCTGGGTGGCCGACCTGACCTACATCACGATCGCCGGTGGCTTCGCCTATGCCGCGCTCATTCTGGATGCCTGGTCCCGCCGCGTGGTGGGATACGCGATCGGCCGAGGCATCGATGCGCGCCTCGCGGTGAAGGCGCTTCGCCAGGCGATCGCGCTGCGCAGGCCCTTGCCCGGTTGCGTGTTTCACACGGACCGCGGCTCGCAATACGCATCAGAAATGCATCGCGACCTGCTCGATGAACATGGCTTCGTCGGCTCCATGAGCCGGCGTGGCAATCCCTACGACAACCCGCAGGCCGAGAGTTTCATGAAGACGCTGAAGGTGGAAGATGCTCTATCTAATGGAATACGAAACATTCGAGGATGTCGCCGACGGCGTGCCCCGCTTCATCGAAGCCTACAACACCCGGCGCCTGCATTCAGCCTTGGGGTATCTCAGCCCCGCCCAGTTCGAGGACGCGCAACGCCCGCAAATCTGTCAAAACCGCCGCGTGATCCTGTCCACCCCGAGGGGCGCACTCCACAAGGTGGTCTGTTGTGCGACTTTCTTGACTGGCCTGCTGGTCTTTCTCGGCCTCATCGGGGTGAATGTCACACCGTTGTTTGCCATCTTCGGCGGTCTTTCGTTCATTCTGGGATTCGCCTTGCAGCAGACGATCGGTAATCTTGCGAGCGGTCATCATGATGATTTTGAAGCCTTTCAACTCCGGCGATACCGTCCGTGTCGCCGGAGTATCGGGAGAAGTGGATGAAATTTCGGTTGTTTCGGCGACGATCCGCACCTTTGACAACCAGATCGTCACGATACCGAACAGCATATTGGGGGGACGTCATCACGAACGTGAGCGCGTCCGAGACGCGACGCGTGGATCTGGTCTTCCGCATCGACTACAGCGACTGCACGTCGCAAGCCATCAAGGCTCTCGAAGATCTCGCTGCAGCGATGCCGCAATGCCTGTGTGACCCGAAACCACAAATTTTCGTCGGGGAAATGGCGGACAGTTCCGTCAACATTTTCTGTCGACCATGGGTCAGACGTGAGGATTATCGGGGGGGTTTACTGGAGCCTTACCAGCATGGCAAAGGAGCAATTCGAAGCCAAGGGGTTTTCGGTCCCTTTTCCGCGACGGGATATTCATTTCATTCCCGACCCCAGGCCCGACGCCTGAGCATGCTCCTTGGAAGCGCCACCCGTGGGCCACCGACCATACTGCAACGGATCCCTTGAAACCTATCGGAATCACGATTTTTTGGGACCG
Source organism: uncultured Alphaproteobacteria bacterium (assembly GCA_963721175.1). Lineage (GTDB taxonomy): Bacteria > Pseudomonadota > Alphaproteobacteria > Rhodobacterales > Rhodobacteraceae > Aliishimia. Next base: position 308,959 of record CAVRIG010000014.1, read on the forward strand.
GTCTTATGATGCGCGCCGGAATGCCAGGCGGGTCACGCGGGGGCCGGCAACGACCATGCCGTCCTCGGAGGGGACCAGCAGGAAGCGGCGGGGCCAGGGGCCGGTGAAATCCTCGATCATCAGCAGCCCGGCGTCGAGGGGCGTGGCCACCCACTCATGATCCCAATATTGCGGCGTGGTCACCGCAAATCCGTCTGCCTCCCGGCACACGATCAGGCGGCTTTGGGTATCGTCGCACCACCAGGAACCCACCAGCGCGTCTGCCGGGGCGATCGCGGGCAGGGTCTTGAGCGCCTGAAGGGTCACGACCTCACCGTTGCGCCGCTGCATCGTGATCCGGCCATCGGCGACTTCGGCGATGTCGAACCAGGCGGCCTCGGCACCGCCAACGGCGGGGACTACCCGCGCCGGCCCCAGAGGGAAGACATCGATCTTGGCGCCGTAGATCTCCAGCTGTGGCGTGTCGTCCTCCAGGCACAGACCGACCATCGACAGGGTTTCGAGGCTGAAGAAGGGCCCCGCCGCCGCCCCCTCGCGCCACAGATCCATGTCCAGCTTCACGTCACCGACCGGGGGCAGATTCTCCGCGAACAGATGTTCGGCCAGCTTGCGGTTGACCATGCGCGGCACGATCGAGCTGAGGTTGGACAGGCAGATCAGCGTCACGTCCGGCCCGTCGAACCAGACGATTTCCGCCTGATATCCCGGCCAGAGCCCGGGGTGACCGACCGTCGACAAACCGCGCCAGGGCTCGGAAAAGAGACCAAAGCCGTAGAACCCCGTCTCGCCCCCGGTAAAGGCGGCTGGCACGCGCATCCGGGCGATCAGCCCCTCGGAATCCTCGCGCAGGTAACGGCCCCATCTTATCAGATCGTTCAGGGTCGAGTGAGCCGAACCCTCGCCCCAGATCTCGGTCGTCATCTGGCCCCGGGTTATCGCGCAGTCCTTTTCGACATAACCCGAGGCAAGACCGGGAATCACGTCGTGATGACCTGCGCGCAACCGCGTGCTGGTCATGCCGAGGGGGGCGAAGAAGCGTTCATCCACGTAATCGGCAAGGGGCTGGCGCGACGCCTGCTCGGCGATCTTCGAGAGCAGCAGGAAGTTGGCGTTGGAATAGAGATAGGACGAACCGGGAGGGAAATTCGTTTCCTTCTGACGCGCGCACATCTCCAAGCTGTTGCGGAGCCGGTGGGGCACCGGCAGCCCGCCCCCGGCGATGTACCAGAGTTCCAGATGGTCGCGGATGCCCGAGGTGTTGGACATCGCCTGGGCGATGGTCACCGTGGCTGGAACGCCCTGAAGTTCGGGCAGGTGCTGGCCCAGCGTCTCGTCCAGGGCCAGCTTGCCCGCATCCACCAGAGTCAGCACCGCCGCGCAGAGGAACTGCTTGGTCACGGAGGCGATGCGGAAGACCGTGTCGGGGGTGATCGGCACGCCGTGTTCGACGCTGGCGAGGCCGGTGCAGAAGGTCGCCACCAGTTCGCCCTTGTCGAGCACCGCGATGGTGCATCCGGGCCCCTCGGCGTGGTCCGGCAGGCATGCGCGGAAGTCGTCTTCGGTGGGTCGGATCATCGGCTTCACGTCGCTCACTCGAACTCCCCTTCGGTGTCGTCCGGCGTGTCGGTCAGCCGGGTCAGGTAATTGGTCAGGTGGAACGGCACGCTGTCTTCGCAGGGCGCGCGGTTCGTGGCCTTGGTCATGGCGATGATGTCCTCGCTGAGGGTGGTCAACCGGGCGCGGACATCCTCGAAATCGCTGCGCGACAGCCGCGCCTCGAAATCGAAGTAATAGCCGTCTTCCAGCCCCTGCGACTCGGCGACGGAGCGGGTGCGATCCCCGAGACCTGCAGCATCGCCGCCAGAAAGGCGGAGATCGCTCCGACCGTCTCGGGCGAGACGTTTTCGGGCAGTTTGCCGTCGCGCGGCATCAGCTTGCCGAAATGCAGCATCCGCCCGGCGGTGACATAGAATTTCTCGACGATACCATTGGACAGGGCCTGGGAATGAGGCCGCACGACACCCACCGATTCCAGTTGCTTCAGGTGGTAATGGGCCTTGGGCCGTGTCAGCTTCAGGGCGCGCGCGAGACCGGCACAGGTCATCGGCTGCGCCAGCAACAGCGCCATGCGATACCGCAGCGGGTCGCCCAGGACCTTGACCTGCTCGACCGTCTCCAGGAAGTAGATATCGGGCACCGGCTCTCCCTCCGTTGCGGCGGCGTCTCGGGCCGAGGTCTCGAGTTCGGTCACGCGGCGCTCTCCTCCTCCAGCAGCCAGCAGGCCGCGCGGTGCGTCTCTCCCAGAAGCGGCGGCTCGGCCTCGGCGCATCGCGCCATTGCATGGACGCAGCGTCCGCGAAAGCGGCAGCCCGTAGGCAGATCGTCCGGGCTGGGGATGTCGCCGGTCAGCGGCGGCGGATTGCGCCGCGCGGGATCGGGCCGCGGAATCGCCTGCATCAGTGCCTGGGTGTAGGGGTGGCGCGGGGCCGCGAACAGATCGGCGCGGGGTGCGACCTCGACGATCCGGCCCAGATACATCACCGCCACCCGGTCGGCCATGTGTTCGACCACCGACAGGTCGTGGGAGATGAACAGGTAGGTCAGGCCCAGCTCATCCTGCAAATCCTTCAGCAGGTTGAGAATCTGGCTCTGGATCGACACGTCCAGGGCTGAGGTCGGCTCGTCGCAGATCACCAACCGGGGGCGCAGGACCAACGCGCGGGCCATCACCACCCGCTGGCGCATGCCGCCGGAGAATTCGTGCGGATACCGGTCGGCCAGGCTGGGATCGAGCCCGACCTGCTGCATCGTCTCGCTCACCCGCGCGGCGCGTTCGGACCGGCTGCCGACCTTGTGGATGTCCAGCCCGGCCCGAATTGTCGCGCCGATCGTGGCATGGGGATCGAGCGAGGCGTAGGGATCCTGGAAGATCAGCTGCATGTCGCGGCGCAGGGCCCGTGTGTCGAGTGCCGAGAGATCCTTCAACTCGCGCCCGTCGAATGTGATCCGCCCCTCGGCCAGGTCCCGCAGACCCAGCACCGCCCGCCCGAGGGTGGACTTGCCGCAACCGGATTCACCCACCAGACCCAGGGTTTCCCCGGCGGCGATGGACAGGCTCACCTCGTCCACGGCATGGATCCAGGCCGTGGGACGGCGCAGCACACCGCCGCGCACGGGGTAATGAACGCTGACATCCTCGAGGGTGAGCAGGTCGGTCATGACGTGGCCTCCGCAGGGGCCGCGAGCCAGCACCGCGAGAGGCCACCGGGGACGGTGTACAGGTCCGGGGCGTTCCGGGTGCAGATGCTCAGCCCGTTTTCCACCCGCGCCGCACAGCGTGGTGCGAACCGGCATGCGGCAGGCATACGCCCCGGAGGCGGCACGCTGCCGGCAATGGCGCCGAGACGCGGGCGCACCTCTCCCTGCACCGGCATGGAGGCAAGGAGCGCGCGGGTGTAGGGATGGCGCGGGTCGTCGAAGAGGCGGGCCACGGGGCGCTCTTCCACGATCTGCCCCGCGTACATGACCGACACCCGGTCGGCGGTCTGGGCGATGACGCCGAGATCATGGGTGACGAGGATCATCGCCGTGCCGGTGTCGCGGCAGAGTTCCCGCAACAGATCGAGGATTTGAGCCTGGATGGTGACATCCAGCGCGGTTGTCGGCTCGTCCGCGATCAGCAGGCGGGGCTTCAGCGCCAGGGCCATGGCGATCATCACCCGCTGCGCCTGCCCACCCGACAGCTCGTGCGGATAGGCAAGCGCCTTGCGGTCCGGTGCGGGGATGCCGACCCGGCCCAGAAGCCCCACCGCCTCGGCCATCGCGGGCCGGCGCCCCATGTCGCGGTGATGTTCGAAAAGCTCGGCGATCTGCGCGCCAACACGGCGCACGGGGTTGAGGCTGGCCTTGGGCTGCTGGAACACCATCGAGATGCGGTCGCCCCGAAGTCCCACCATCTCGCGCTCGGTGGCGTGCATCAGGTCACGGCCCTCGAACATGATGCGGCCGGCGACGATCTTGCCGGGGGGCGAGATCAGGCGGATCAGGGAGAGTGCGGTGATCGTCTTGCCGGACCCGCTTTCACCGACGAGGCCCAGAACTTCGCCCTCGCTGACGGACAGGTCCACACCGTCCACCGCCCGCACCAGGCCGCTTTCGGTGTTGAACTGGGTCTTCAAACCCTCGACATGCAGCAGCGCGCTCATGTCCGCGCCTTCGGGTCGAGCACATCGCGCAAGGCATTGCCCAGCAGGTTCAGCCCGAGGATCGAGAAGAAGATCGCAAAGCCTGGTGCTGCCACGACCCAGGACGCGGTGCGCAGGAAGCTGCGCGACTGCACCAGCATCGCCCCCCATTCCGGCAGCGGCGGTTGCGCGCCCAGCCCCAGGAAGCTGAGCGCGGCCGCCGAGAGCACCGCCAGCGGCATCGTGTAGCTGGTGTAGATGACGAGGGGCGAGGCGATGTTGGGCAGCACGGTGCCAAAGGTGATGCGCCAGTTTCCGGCCCCGAGCACGCGCTGCGCCTCGACATATTCGCTTTCGCGCACGCTCAGCGCTTCGCCGCGGACCAGACGCGCATAACCGGGCATCGACGCGACGCCGACAGCCACCAGAGCGGTGCTGAGCGAGGGGCCGAGAATGGCAATGATCGCCAACAGCAGCAGGATGTAGGGAAAGGCCAGCATGATATCGACGAGCCGCATCACCAGCATGTCCGTCCACTTGCCCCCCGCCGCGGCCAGCAGGCCCAGCAGGATTCCCCCCGTCGCACCGATGCCGGTGGAGACGCAGCTGACCAGCAGCATGTAGCGGGTGCCGTAGATCACCCGGGTCAGCAGGTCGCGGCCCAGCTCGTCGGTGCCGAGCCAGTGCGACCAGGACGGCGGCTGCAAGCGGTCGACCATGTTCAGTTTCAGCGGTTCATAGGGCGCGATCCAGGGCGCGAAGACGGCGCAAACGATGATCAGCAGCACCAGCCCGCCGCCGATCTTGCCCGACCGGTGCCGCCACAGCCGGCGCAAGGCGGCGCGGAAACCGCCACGAGGCGGACCTTCGGGACGTTCCAGCAGGTCGGGGCCAGGCTCGGCGCCGGATGTTTGCTGCGGCTCGGCCAGAGTCATCGCGGCTACCCCAGCTTGATCCTGGGATCGACCCAGGCGTAAAGAATGTCGACCGCGAGATTGACCACCACGTAGGTCGTCGCGCTGACCAGGATGATCGCCTGGGTGATCGTGAAATCGCGCCAGCCGATGGCCTTGACCGCAAGCTCTCCGATCCCGTGCCAGCCGAACACCACCTCGATGATGAAGGCGCCGCCCAGAAGCCCACCGATCTGCAGCCCGAGGATGGTCAGGATCGACAGCAGCGCATTGGGCAGGCCGTGGCGGAAGATCACGATGCGTTCGGGCAAGCCCTTGGCGCGGATTGCCTTGATGTAGTCCTGGTTCAGCACCTCGACCATGCTGGCGCGGGTGATGCGCGACAGGGGCGCGGCCTCGATCAGGCCCAGGGTCACGGCCGGCAGGATCAGCCCCTTCCAATCTCCGGCATTCATCACCGGCAGCCATCGCAACTGGACCGCGAAGAAGAAGATCAGCACCAGCCCGAAGAAGAAGGCGGGCATTGAGATCCCCAGAAGCCCGATCGCCATGGCGACCTCGTCGATCCACGTCCCCTTCCAGTAGGCCGAGGCGATGCCGGTCGACAGCCCGACCACGAGCGCCACCACCAGCGCGGCAAAGGTGAGGATCATCGTGTTCCAGTAGCGGTAGCCGATCTCGTCGATGATCGGCTGGCGGGTGCGGATGGATTCGCCCAGGTCCCCGCGCGCCACGTCGCCGACATAGATCGCGAATTGCTGGTACCAGGGCTTGTCGAGGTCGTACTTGGCGCGGATCGTGGCGATGGCTTCCGCCGCCTTCTCCTCGGAAACGGTCCCGGAATAGAGCGCCAACACGGCGTCGGTCGGGATGAGCGCCTTCATCAGGAAGGTCACGAACAGGATCCCGAACAGCACCGGAACGGTCATCGCGAGGCGGCGAACGATGTAGGCTGTCATGGTCGGGATCCTGTCGCTTGTGCTTAAAGGCTCACTCGACCTTCAGGTCGGTGGCCAGCAGATAGCCGGCGTGGTCGAGCTTGTAGCCGTCGATGTTGGACTGGATCGCATAGACACCCCAGTTCGTCAGCACGGGCACCGCCGTCATGTCCTCGAGCAGTGCCTTCTGCGCATCGGACACGCACTCCAGCCGCGCTTCGGGCTCCATCGTCTGGCTGCACCGGGTCAGCACGGTGTCGATCTCCTCGTTCGGGATCAGCTTGTCGCGGTGGCCGTCGCCGGCAAAGATCTGGTTCAGCACATCCGCATCGCTCCAGGTCCAGCGCATCAGGTCCATGTCCCAGCCGTCTTCCAGGAGCGAGGGGTAGAAGGCGCCCCAATCCGATGTCTGAAGATCGACCGGGATTCCGATATCGGCCAGGTTGGCCTGGATCACCTGCAGCGTCCGGTCGATATGGGTGAACCCGGCGTAGGACAGAAGGGTGAACTCCGCGGCCGTGCCGTCCTTGTCGAGGACACCATCGCCGTCGCTGTCGCTCCATCCCGCCTCGGCCAGCAGCGCCTTGGCCTTCTCGGGGTCGTAGGGCGTTCCGTACTGCTCCGCCACCGTCGCGTCATAACCGGGGATCGCGGCGGATAACGGGCTGTAGGCAGGCTGCCCATATCCGCCCCATGCCGCCGCAACCGCCGACTCGCGGTCGATGGCATGGCCGATCGCGGTGCGTACCTTCGGATCGTCGAAGGGGGCCTTCTGCTGGTTGAATTCCAGGAACACGAGATTGCCACTCGTCTTGTCGACGATCGTCTTGAAGTTCGGGTTGTCGACGAACTGCGAGATCGCATCGGCTTGCAGCGAGGCCGCCGACAGCTCTCCGGTTTCCAGCGCCGCCTGGGCAACGCCCTCCTCGGGAATCACGTTCAGCACGATCTCCTCGACATGGGCCGCGCCGGGATTTTCCACATCCGATCGGAACTGCTCGTGATAGTCGTCGTTGCGGCTCAACGTGATCGACGTGCCCGGAATCCACTGCTCGACCAGGAACGGCCCGGTGCCGACGGGCTTGCGCGCATAATCGTCGCCCGCCTCCGCCACTGCGGCCGGAGAGTTGATGCCCGCGCCGACGCCCGACAAGGCGTTGAAGGCCGGGGCGAAGGGCTCGGAATAGGTGAAGACAACGGTCTTGTCGTCGGTCGCCTCGACGCTTTCCAGCGGGCCCTGGGTGGCCAGTTGGGGCGAGGCTGTGGCGGGGTCGAGGATCGTGTTGAACTGGGCCACCACGGCCTCGGCGTTGAAGGGCGTGCCGTCCGTGAAGGTCAGCCCGTCACGCAGGGTAAAGGTGATCTGCGTCTGATCCTCCGAGACCTCCCAGCCGTTGGCCAGCCAGGGCTGCGGCGTGCCATCCAGATCGATGTAGACCAGACGTTCCACCACGTAGTTGATCACGCTGTTGGCCGTCAGCGAGTTGGTCTGGACGTTGTACAGGCTCTCGGGATCTTCCCCGAGGCGCAGGTTCACGGTCTGGGCCGCGACAGGCTGCGCGAGGGCAAGGCCGGCCACGCAGAGCGGCATCATGAGGATGGGTCGAACGAAACGGCGCATGGTCATCACCTCCTTGTTTGTCAGATCGGTCAATCGTGTCTGCGGAACCCCGTTCCGCGCCCGTATGTCCAGAAGGCGGCAATTGAGTTTGACTAGTCAACTCAATTTGACACCCTTCCTGATGCGCGGCGCCGTGGCGCGCGAAAATGCGTCACCGACGCCTTTGATGCGGCGTGCTCGAAAGGGTCCGGGCCTGTCGGAAAGCGTGCGGGCACGGCGGGGCTGCGTCGGGAGCCGGACTGACTACTGATCGAAGAGATGGCAGCTGACCTTCCGCCTGCCGACCTCGATGGCCCGCGGATCTTCGGCGGCACAGCGGTCGTGCGCCATCGGGCAGCGATCCCGGAACCGGCACCCGGAAGGTGGATTGCGGGCGTCCGGGGCGCCGCGTTTCACCGGCAGCGGGTCGTGGGACTGGTCCGGGTGGGGTGTGGGCACCGCGGCCACCAACGCCTTGGAGTAGGGGTGCAGCGGCTCGTGCACGATATCCTCGGTGGGCCCGTCCTCCACGATCTTGCCGAGATACATCACGAGCGTCCGGTCGCAGACATACCGCACCAACGCGAGGTCGTGGCTGATGTAGATCGCGGTCAACCCCAGCCTTGCGCGCACGTCGCGGAACACGTTCAGCACGCCGGCGCGCACGGAGACGTCGAGCATCGAGACCGGCTCGTCCGCGACGATGAACTTCGGCGACAGGATCAGCGCCCTCGCCATCACGATGCGCTGCAACTGACCGCCCGAAAGCTGGTGCGGTCGACGGTCGAGGAATTGCGCGGCCTCGGGCAGACGCACCATCTCCATCGCCTCGTGGATCATGCTCTCCCACTCCGACCGCGGCACCGCTGCGTTTTCCAGCGGTTCCTGGAGCGAGCGGCGGATCGTGAGCCGCGGATTGAGCGCCTCGAACGGATTCTGGAAGACGATCTGCGCATCCCCGCGGAACGCCTTGAGTTCCGTGCCGCGGAGCCCGGCGAGACTGCTTCCGTCAAAGACGATCTCGCCCCCGGTCGGCTCCACCAGCTTCAGCAGCAGCCGACCCAAACTCGACTTGCCGCAGCCACTTTCGCCGAGCAGGCCGACACTCTCGCCGCGTGCCAGGCTGAAGGTCACCCCGTCGACGGCCTTGACCACCGGCGACTCGCCCCGCAGCGAGGTGAGCAGGTTGCCGACCTGGTAGTGCAGCTCGAGATCCCGCAGCTCGACCAGGGTATCTGCGGTTGGTGCGTCCTTCATGCCCGTTCTGCCCAGGTTTCCGCCTTGAGCGACTCTGCCCGCAGCGTTTCCGCGGCGTCCGCACGCAGGCATGCAACCCGGTGGCCCTGCGCCACATCTTGCAGCGGCGGATCGGTGGACTTGCAGGCGCCGATCGAAAACGGGCACCGGGGCGCGAAACGGCAGCCGGGCGGCGGCCTCAGCAAGTCGGGCGGCGCTCCCTCGATCGGCGTCAGCTCTCCCGCCGCCCTCCGAAGATCCGGAAAGGCATTGCAGAGACCCATCGTGTAGGGGTGCGACGGGGCCGTCAGGACCGTGGACATCGGTCCGGCTTCGGCCACCTTGCCGGCATACATCACCACCACCTCGTCGCAGACATAGGCCACGACGGAGATATCGTGCGTGACCATGATGACGGAGAGGTTGAGCCGCTTCTGAAGCTCGAGCAACGTATCGAGGATCTGACGCTGCACGATCACGTCGAGCGCAGTGACCGGTTCGTCGGCGATCACCAGCTTGGGCTCGAGCGCGAGGGCCAGCGCGATCGCCACCCGTTGCCGCATGCCGCCCGAGAACTGGTGCGGGAAATCGCGCAGCCGCCGCGATTCGATCCCGACCAGCTCGAACAGCTCTTCGGAGCGCGCGCGCGCCTGTCTTTTCGTCATTCCGCCACGCTGCCGAAGCACCTCATGGAGCTGGGTTTCCACGCGGTAGACCGGATCGAGCGAGTTCATCGCACTTTGCGGGATGAACGCGATATCGCGCCAACGGAGCGCGTTCATCTCCCGCTCCCGAAGCTCCATGATGTCGCGCCCCTCGAACGTGGCCGATCCGCCCGCGATCCGGGCGTTGCCTGCCATGACGCGCGTCAGCGCCCGCGCGACCGTGGTCTTGCCACAGCCGCTCTCGCCCACGAGCCCAAGGATGGCGGCCTTCGGTACGTCGAACGTCGCGCCGTCCACGGCAAAGAGCTCCTCGCGTCCCACGCGGTAGGCGACCCGGAGATCGCGGACGGACAGGATCGGCTCATTCATTCCTTCAGCTTCGGAAACAGGATCTCTTCGTAGCCGCGGCTGATGAAGAAGCCGGCGACGACGACGAGGATGATGCACAGGCCCGGCGGCACGAACCAGTAGAACGCCCCGCGCGACAGCGACTGCCGAAGCAAACGCGTCCTGCAGCATGTAGCCCCATGAGATCGTGTCCGGATCGCCGAAGCCGAGGAACGCGATCGACGCCTCGGTCAGGATCGCCCAGCCGATGGCGATGGAGCCGTAGAGGAAGGAGAGCGGCAGGATGTTCGGCGCGATGTGGCGAAAGACGATCTTGAGGTCCGAGGATCCGCAGGCCCGCGCGGCCTCCACGTAGACACGCGTGCGCAACGTGAGGACCTGGGATCGGATCACGCGGCCGGTGTCGCGCCACAGGATCAGAGCCATGGCAATGACCACGTTCCAGATCGACGGCTCCAGAAAGGCTGCAAGCACGATCACGAACGGCAGGAACGGAATGCCGAACGCGATGTCGGCCGCCCGCATCAGGATCAGGTCGGCGAGCCCGCCGAAATACCCCGCGATCAGCCCGACAAGCGTGCCGATCAGCGCCACGACGAACGCGGCCGTGATCCCGATCAGCAGCGCGGACCGCGACCCGTAGATGAGCTGACTGTAGATATCCCGGCCCAGCGAAGTGGTCCCGAGGATGAAGCCCTGTTCGCCCGGCCTCAGATCGGCGGCAAGGTCATAGTCTGCCGTGTAGAGGATCTCCGTCGGATCGTGGGTGGCCAGCTGATCGGCAAAGATCGCGACGAACACGAACACCGCGTAGATCACCAGCCCGTGATCGCGAAGGGATCCCCAAGCGGCAGATGCAGACTCTGGAACAGCCGCCGCAGGATGCCGGAGCGATGTGCATCATCCGTCAGGGCGCCGTCGCTAGGCATGGCTCACGCGCGGGTCGAGAAGGCTGTAGAGCATGTCGGCGATCAGGTTCATGATCACGACGACGAAGGCGATCATGAGGAACGCGCCCTGCGCCAACGGATAATCCGACGCGGAGACCGCGTTGACCAGTTCGCGTCCGAGACCGGGCCACGAGAACACCAACTCGACGACGACGTTGCCCTGGATCTGGTACCCCACGGCGATCGCGAAAGACGTCATCACCGGCAGCAGTGCATTTCGCGCGGCGTGGCGCACGACGATGGTCCAGGACGACAGCCCCTTGATCCGCGCCATCGTCACGAAATCCTCGCGCATCACGTCCAGCATGTTCGACCGCATCAGGAGCAGCGGCAGCCCTTGAGAATAGATCGCGAGCGTCGCGGCCGGCAGGAACAGGTGCGACAGGAAATCGCCGGACGTGTAGAGAGCCCAGAGGCTGTCATACGAGGCACCCGGGTTGCGCGTGCCGCCTGCCGGAAACCAGCCCAGCCAGAACGAGAAGATCGCCAGCAGAACCATGCCCAGCCAGAATTCGGGCATCGCCCGCGTCGTCAGGACGAAAGGGATGGAGACCTGCTCGCCCCACCCGCCCCGCTTCCAGGCGAGGTAGGATCCGGCGATGATCCCGAAGGCATAGGCGATCAGGAGCGAGGAAAACGTGAGGACCAGCGTGTTCGGCAGCAGTGCCAGCACGCGGTCGAAGACCGGTTCGCGGTGAAAGAAGCTTTCGCCGAATTCTCCCTGCAGAAGGTTCCAGAGATAGACGAGGTACTGCTGCCACAGCGGCAGGTCGAGCCCGAACTTCGCCATCAGGATCGCCTGCTGCTCCTCGGTGAAGGTGGGATCGATATAGGCGGCCAGCGGGTTGCCCGGCATCAGCCGGAACATCAGGAACAGGATGGTGGCGACCGCCCAGAGCACGAAGACGAGCTGTGCCAGGCGGCCGCCGAGTTGCTTCAGTTCGAGCATGAGCGTCCTGTCAGGGCCGGATCACTCACCCAGCGTCTCGCTGACGCCCTCGGGATAGTGGAGCTTGCCGTCCACCAGCTCGTACCCGGCCTCTTCGAGGATCGCCTGGGCACGCTCGATACCCGTCTCGAAGTCGACGACCTCGCCGTTGTGCCAGAAGGCCAGCGCGGGGGAGACCACCGAATTCGACTTGACCGCAAACCCCTTGAAGGCCGCGCCGACGATCAGGTCGCGGTTGACGGCATAGCTCAGCGCCTGCCGCATCGCGGGATCGTCGAAGGGCGGGCGGCGGTTGTTGAAGGCGACATAGCGGAAGCCCATGTCGACCGTCGAAACCACTTCGAGGTCACCATCCTCGGCCGCTGCGTCCTCGAGGATCTTCGGGTCGCCCGGGAAGTCGGAGAGGAAGTTGATCTGCCCCGACCGCAGCATGCCGAGGGCAGCCTCGGTATTGGGCACGATGCGCAGGATCCACCGCTCCGCCTTGGGCGCGGCCCAATGGTCGGCGTTGGCCTCCAGCACCACCTCCTCGTTCGTCGTCCAGCTGACGAACTTGAAGGGCCCGGACCCGATCGGGGTTTCCTCCTGATAGCTCTCGGCATTGTCCTCGGTGTCGGCAAGATCGGCCAGAACCGGTTCCCAGATGTGCTTGGGGATCAGGTTCAGTTTCGACAGGCTCGAGGTCAGGAATGCCGCCGAGGCGCTGGAAAGTTCGAAGGTTATGTCGTTCCCGTCGATGGTGATCTCCGAGATGTTTCCGACGAAGGGCTTGTACATCGGCGCCTCCTCGCCCATCGCAGCCTCGAAGGAGAACTTCACGTCTTCGGGCGTCACGGGTTCGCCGTCATGCCATGTCATGTCGTCGCGCAGCGTCACCGTGATCGAGGTCGGGCTGTTCCACTCGTAGCTCTCGGCCGCCCAGGGTTGGGGAAGTCCGTCGGGGCCGATCCGCATCAGCCGGTCCCAGACGAGTTCGGTGATCCAGCTGTCGGTGCCGCCGGAAATCCAGAGGGGGTTGATGCCCTGGATGTTGTCCGCGGAATTCAGGATGATGTCCTTCTGATCGCCCACCGGCGTCAGGTTCAGGTAGGTCCAGGTGTTCTTGATGCCGATCCCGCCCTGGTCCACGGCGGTCGAAGGGTCCCAGACAGTCTTGTCGAGGGCGAAGGTGGATTTCGGGTGAACCAGCATCATGGCCGGCTGGTCCTTCGCGATGATCTCCTGCGCCTGCATGACCAGCGCCTTGCGCGCGTCGTCATCCGTCTCGACCCGCTGGGCCTCGACGACGGAATCGTATTCCGGGTTCTCGTAGCCCAGGAAATTGTAGCCTTCCGGCGCCGTGGAGGAATGATAGAGATTGTAGATCAGCTCGTCCGGGTCCGATCTTTCGGGACGGCCGACCATCTGCCATGCAGTCATGTCCCAGGTGTCGCGGTTGTACCAGACGAGGTCGGCCATCTGCGGCCAGGGCATCACCTCGACATCCACGTCGAGCCCGAGCTTGCGCCACTCCTGCGCGATGATGTTCACGAACTGGAATTCGGCGGGCTGGGCGGCCTGCGGGCGCGTGATGAGCTGGATTTCGCGGATCTTGTCTCCCGCCGCCAGTGCGGGAAACGAGACCGCCGTGGCCAATACTGCGGCGATCGCCGTCGTTGTATATGTCATGGTTCACTCCTCTCTGTTGGAGATAGGCGCGTTCGCTCAGGCGACGCGCATGTCTTCCACCTTTGTTCCCGCTGCCATCTTTGCCGGCGTGGGCCAGGCGGTTTTCGAATGGCTGAGCCCCATGGAGACCAGCATTTCGGCGTGCTTGAGGGCGGCCTTTCCGGCATTGATCGCCGGCGCGCCGACCGCCGCCGAAATCTCGTCGGCCATGTCGAGGAAGGACATCGTCATGCAGCCGAAAAGAAAGGAATCCGCCCGATCCTCCTTCACGCAAGCCGTCGCAACGTCGATCATCCGCGATTTCGTGAAGTCCGGATCCTTCATCAGGTCAAGGACCGGAATGTTCGTCGCCCGCACGCTCGCCAGTTTCGCGGCAACGCCGGCGCGGTGGGCGAGATGCTCCTGCCCCGCAATCAGGCTGTCGAAGATGGTCAGGATCGAAAATTTATGCCCCAAGCCAGCGGCCAGGAGCAGCGCGCTTTCGCAGGGTCCCACGACCGGCATCGTCACCAGCTCACGCGCCGCTTCGAGGCCGGGATCTCCGAAACAGCCGATGATCGCCGCGTCGTAGCCCTGCCGCTCGCAATCGACGATGAGATCGAGGGTCGGCGGGATCGCCAGCATCTCCTCATAGGTGCTCTCGATGGAGGCCGGACCCGTCGGCACGTCGATCACCGAGACCTCGGTGCCCGGGAACGCCCAAGCCTGCATCAGGGCCTCGCGGCGTTGCATTTCCTTCGCTCCCATGGGCCCTTTCGACATCGGGCCCGGCACGACATAGACGATGCGCATGGCTTCCCCCTGTATTCGGACGTGGGTACGTTTCACTGGACAAAACGCTCGTTTTATAATCTTACGCTAACAGAAGCCGCACCCAAAACAAGAGACCGAATGACAAAATGAGTGAGCGAGACTACACGATTGCCGCCGTCGACCGGGCGATGCGGGTTTTGGAGGCACTGGGTGACAGACCCGACCAGGGCATCACCGAACTTGCCCGCAATCTCGGCCTGACCAAGAGCCTCGTCTTTCGTCTGATATCCACGCTCGAGGCGCGGGGCTATGTCTCGCGCGACACGGTGCAAGCCACATTTGCCCTGGGGTATCGCGCGGCGACCCTGGGTGAGCAGGCCGAGCGGCAGAAGGCGCTGATGCTGGCGGCACAGGACGAAATGGATCGCCTGAGCGAGGAGACGGCCGAGAACGTCAACCTCGTCGTGCGGGACGGCGACCGCTCGCTGGTGATCGGCTGCCGCGAAGGCCGACATTCGATGCGCCTCTTTGCACATGTCGGGCGCCATGGCCCGCTGCATGCCGGCGGCGGCTCCACGCTTCTCTTGGCCTATGCGCCCGACGACATCCGGCAACGGGTTCTTTCCGGGGAACTCGAGGGCTTCACGGACAAGACGATCACCGACGCCGACGAACTCGCGCGCCTTCTCAAACGCGTTCAGAAACGGGGTTGGCATGTGGCCCAGGACGACCTCGATACGGGCGCCTTTTCCGTTGCGGCCCCGATCCGGGTCGCGTCGAACCGGGTGATCGCCGCGATCTCGGTGGCGGGCGCGCTTGCCCGCTTCGACGAGGCGCGGCGCAGCCAGTACCTCGACGCCGTGCTGGATGCCGCGGCGCGGATTTCGCTGAAACTGGGGAGCGCTCCGACCGGCCAAGTGCTGCCCGGGCGCACGGAAAATGACGCAGAGGCAAGTCTGGATGCTTGAGACTGTGAGAGAAGGCTGCTAGCCATTCTCACGACAAGTAAAACAACGTTTCAGTGAATGAAACGGAAGTGGAGGTCTTTCCCATGAATTCTGCCGAAGCCGCCGTTCTGGAGAGCGCGACACTCGACGAACCCTGGTCGCTCGTCGAGAGCTTCGCCACCTACAAGCGGGAACATCCCGATGACGTGAACCGCGGGATGGACGAGGTGGTCGAGCGGCTGAAGGCGCATGGCATCGAGGCGAAGGTGCACCGGCCCGACCTCTTTCTCTCGCTTCCCGGCGCCGCGCGCGTCGAATCCGACGGTGTGACCTTCCGCGCCAAGCCACCCGCCTATTCCTGCGACGCGCGGGCCGGCCTCACCGGAAAGCTGGTCTATATCGGCGCCAACCAGGCGGACGATATCGACACGATCTTCGACCGCAAGCTCGATCCGAACCGCGACGTCCGCTCCGAGGTCCAGGGCAAGATCGTCATCTCCGAAGGGTTCGCCAGCCCCGGCATGATCAGCCAGTTCGAGGATCTGGGCGCGATCGGCGTCATCGGCATCAATCCCGGGCTCGACATCCATTGGGGCATCTGCACGACGGTCTGGGGCGTGCCGGACCTCGACGATCTGCCGCGCAAACCGAACGTGGTCGCCGTCGCCGTGAACCAGCCCGACGGCGAGAAGCTGATCGAGATCGCCAAGGCCGGCGGCGAGGTCACGCTCTACACCGAGATGGAGGAAGGCTGGTTCAGCTCCAAGATCCCGGAGGTCTGGATCGAAGGCACCGAAGAGCCGGAGAAATACGTGCTGCTCCACGGCCACCTCGACAGTTGGGATGTGGGAGTCGGTGACAATTCCACGGGTGACGCCACGCTTCTGGAGGTTGCCCGGATCCTCTGGGCCAACCGCGACAAACTCAAGCGATCGGTGCGGATTGCCTGGTGGTGCGGGCACTCGACCGGGCGCTACGCCGGATCGACATGGTTCGCGGACAATTTCGCGATCGACCTCGAAGAAAACTGCGTCGCGCAGATCAACTGCGACAGTCCCGGCTGCCGCTGGGCCTCTGAATTCATCAACCTGTCCGTGATGAGCGAGGCCGAACCGCACGTTGCCGAGGTGATCGAGGAGGTGGCCGGAAAGACGGCGGTTTGCGAACGCCCGCACCGCGCCGGCGACTACTCCTTCAACAATATCGGCATTTCGAGCTTCTTCATGCTGTCCTCGACGATGCCCGTGGCTCTGCGCGAGGAGAAGGGCTACTACGCGGTCGGCGGCTGCGGCGGCAACATCGCCTGGCACACGGAAAACGACACGCTGGAGATCGCCGACAAGGACAACCTGCTCCGTGACATCAAGGTCTACGCGCTCGCGACCATGCGTGTCGCGAACGCCGAGATCCTGCCTTTCGACTGGCGCAAGACAGCGCAGGAGTTTCTGCACACCATCGCCGGTTACCAGGAAAAGGCCGGGGACCGGTTCGACCTCGGCCCGTCAAAGGCCGCGGCGGAAGCGCTCGCCTCCGCGCTCGATACGCTGCACGACCGCATCGGATCGGGTCGTGCCGACGCGGCCGCGGTGAATGACGCGATCCAGGACCTGGCGCGGATCCTCGTGCCGATCAACTTCACCCGCGAGGCCCGGTTCCGCCACGACCCGGCCGTCTCGATCCCGCCCCTGCCGACCATCTCTGTCGCGGCCGAGCTGGACGGGTTCGGCCCGGAGACGCTTGGCTTTGCGCAGACCCAGCTCACCCGCGGCCAGAACCGCCTCGTCTCCGCGCTCAACCAGGCTCGGCGGCGCGTCGAAGCCGCACTCTGAGGGGATGCGCGCGGCCTTCTACACCCGGACCGGACCCGCCCGGCACGTTCTGGAGGTCGGCGAGCAGCCCGACCCCGAACCGGGTCGCAGCGAGGTGCTGGTCGCGCTGCACGCGTCAGGCATCAACCCGGCGGATGTGAAGCGCCGGGCGGGATGGCTCGGCGCGCAGATGGACCACCCCCTCGTCATTCCGCATGCCGATGGTGCCGGCGTAATCGAGGCGGTGGGCGACGGAATCGATGCCGCACGTGTCGGCGAGCGCGTCTGGCTCTGGAACGCGCAAGGCGGGTATGGCGAGGCGGGGCGCGCATTCGGTACGGCGGCCGAGAAGATCGCGCTGCCCGCGGAACAGGCCGTCCCGCTGCCCGAGGCGCTGGATTTCCGCGAGGGCGCCTGCCTCGGCGTGCCCGCGATGACAGCCTATCTCGCCATCTTTGGCGATGGCGAAGTTGCTGGGAAGACCGTCCTGATCCAAGGAGCGGGCGGCGGCGTCGGGCTCTTTGCGGCGCAGTTCGCCCTCCATGCCGGCGCCCACGTGCTGGCGACGGCGGGCCACGACGGCCGCGCATCGCTGGTGCGCGAGGCCGGGATCGAGACCATCTTGGACCGCCACGCCGAGGATCTGGCGGAGCAGATCCTTGCGGCGACGGACGGACGCGGCGTCGATCGGATCGTCGAAGTCGATTTCGGCGCCAATCTCCCCGTCACGGCGAAGGTGCTCGCCAATGGCGGCGTCGTGGCGAGCTATTCCTCCTCCACCGACCCGACGCCGACAGTGCCCTACTACGCCTTTGCCGCGCGGGGTGCGTCGGTCCGGTTCGTGCAGGGGTTCCGGGTTCCGCTCGCGCTCCGACCGCCAGGGCAGGCGCTTATCGCGCAAATGACCGCGGCGGGCCAGCTCCGGATCCCGATCGGCCTGAGCCTCCCGCTCGACCAGATCGCCGAGGCGCATCAGGCGGTCGAGACAGGACAATCCGTGGGCCAGACCGTCCTGGATATCGCATGATGCAGGCCCAGCAGCCCGATCCCGTCACGCTCGAGATCATCCGCGGCGCGATCGCGGCAACACAGGCGGAAATGGAAGCGCTGATCGAGCGCACCGCCATGTCCGCCTTCATCCGCGAGAAGAAGGATTTCTATACCGCGCTGTTCGACGCCCACGGAGTCATGGCCGTCGGCTCCATGGTGCCGATCTTCGGCGACCTGACCACGCCGGTCTTCGAAGCCTTTGCACCCGAGACGATGCGGCCGGGCGACGTCTACTGGTACAACGACTGTTATGGCTCGCGCGGGGCGGTGTCGCACTCCAACGACCAGGTGCTTCTGGCGCCGGCCTTTGCGGACGGGCGGATCGCGGCCTTCGTCATGAGCTGGGCACATTTCGACGACATCGGCGGGCTCCGTCCCGGGTCGATCAGCTCGGACGCCACCGAGATCTTTCAGGAAGGCATCATAGTGCCGCCCACCAAGCTCGCCGATGCGGGCGTTCTCAACGAAGGCGCCCTGGCGATCTTCCACCGCAACGCGCGTTTCCCCGCGTCGAGCCGGGGCGACATGGCGGCGTTGCTCGCCAGTGTCCGGCTGGGCGTCGCGCGGGTCGGCGAGATCATCGACCGGTTCGGCGCCGACACCCTGGACGGCGCGCTGGCGACGCTGCTGGAGCGCACGCGGCGCCGGGTGCGCGAGCGTCTTGCGGAGACCTTCGACTATGGCACACATCGGTTCACCGACGCGATCGACGGCGACGGACAGGGCAACGGACCTTTCCGCATCCGCTTCGCCCTCACCCGCGAGGCCGTCGACGGCGGACCGGACCGGTTCGTCTTCGACGCGACGGAAAGCGACGACCAGTCTCCCGGGCCGGTGAACCTCCTGATGAACCGGGGAATACCGGGAATGGCGCTCGGTCTCTTCTACCTCGGCGGGGACCCGGACCAGGTCTGCAATGCCGGCGGGCCGCTCGCCATCGACGAGGTCCGCTTCCGCGACGGCTCCATCGTTCAGCCGCGCTTTCCGGCGCCGCTGGGGCTTCGCGGGCTGACCATGATGCGGGTTCTCGCGGCGCTGAACGGTCTCGTGAACACAGCCGGCGGCGGCGCACCGGCGGCCCATGCGGCCTATGTCGTCGCGATGCTGCGCGGAGCGTCGGGCGGCGGTCCCGACGGGGCGAGCCCGTTCCTGCTCGCCGACGGCATCGGTGTCGGCTACGGCGCGCGCCCGGATTCGGATGGGATCGACGCGGTCTACTTCGTGGCACAGGAGAATTACCCCGCGGAGTTCCTGGAGCTCTCCTACCCGGTGCGCCTACGCCAGTACGCCATCCGCGAGGACAGCGGCGGGGCCGGACGCTGGCGTGGTGGCTGCGGCATCCTGCGCGAATACGACATCCTCTGCGAGGAGGCGATGCTGTCGATCCGGATCGATTGCGTGGCGAACCCGCCCTGGGGATTCGACGGCGGGACATCGGGCGGCCGGGGCAGCGCGACCGTCACCTCGCCGGACGGCGAGACGCGCACGCTCCGGCCCATTTCGGACGGCAACATCCTGCGGCGCGGCGACATCCTGCGGATCGAGACCGGGGGCGGCGGCGGGCATGGCCATCCCTTTGACCGGCCGGCCGAAGCGGTTCTTCGGGACGTGCTCGGCGGTTTCGTCAGCGCGGAAGCGGCCCAGCAAAGCGTATGGCGTGATCGTCTCGGACGACGCCCTCGACATCGCTGCAACCATGCAGCGGCGCGCAGAACGCCCCGCCGTCAAACGGTTCCACCGGGAAAGCTATGTCGATGAGCTTTCCTGACGCGCCCCTCGCCGTCGCCGTCGATATCGGCGGCACCTTCACGGATGTCGCCCTGTCGGACCCTTCATCGCAACGCGTCTGGCGCGCCAAGACGCCAAGCCGG
Source organism: uncultured Alphaproteobacteria bacterium (assembly GCA_963721175.1). Classification (GTDB taxonomy): domain Bacteria; phylum Pseudomonadota; class Alphaproteobacteria; order Rhodobacterales; family Rhodobacteraceae; genus Aliishimia. Next base: position 328,840 of record CAVRIG010000014.1, read on the forward strand.
CCGGACGATCCGTCGGCGGCTTTCGTCACCGGGATCCGGCTCGCGCTCGAGGCGGCGGGACAGTCACCGCAAACGCTGGCCCAGGTGCTGCACGGCACGACAGTCGCCACCAACATGATCCTGGAGGGCAAGGGCGCGAAGACGGCGCTGGTCACGACACGCGGGTTTCGCCACGTCCTCACCATCGGTCGACAGGATATCCCGCGGTCGGCCAACCTCTATACATGGCGCAAGCCCGGACGCCCGGTTCCGCCCGAACGCGTGCATGAAGTCGACGAGCGGATCGGGCCGGGTGGAATCGTGCTGCGGCCGTTGGACGAGGCGAGCGTCCACGCCGTCGCCGACGCCTTGCGCGCGGCCGGCGTGGAGGCCGTGGCGATCTGCCTTCTGCACGCCTTTGCCAACGATGCGCACGAGGCACGTGTGGCCGACATTCTCCGCGACTCTCTACCCGGTGTTGCTGTCACCGCGTCGTCGGATGTCCTGCCGGTCGTGCGAGAATTCGAGCGCTCCATGACCGTGGTGCTGAACGCGACCGTGATGCCGGGCATCAACACCTATGTCGGCCGGGTCGAGGAGCGTCTTCGGGATGAAGGCGTCACGGCACCGCTGCTTCTGATGCAGTCGAATGGCGGCGTTGCGAGCGCCCAGAAGATCCGCAAGGCGCCGGCCCTGACCGCGCTCTCTGGACCGGCGGCCGGGGTTGTCGGTGCCTGCGCGGTCGCGGCCGAGGCCGGCATCGAGGACATCATCACCGTCGATATCGGGGGGACGAGTGCCGATATCAGCCTCGTCAAGGGCGGCCGGATCAACCTGACCGAACAGGGCAGCGTCGGTGGCTGGCCGCTGCCCCTGCCGATGGTCGACATGGTGACCATCGGTGCCGGCGGCGGGTCCATCGCGCGGGTGACCGACGGCACGCTCGCCGTGGGTCCCGACAGCGCGGGCGCCGATCCCGGACCGGCGGCCTACGGTCAGGGCGGTCAGCGCCCGACGGTGACCGACGCGCATGTGGTCCTGGGCCATCTACCGCCGCAGCTTCTGGGCGGGCAGATGCAGCTCGATGTCGTGGCCGCGGCAGCCGCGGTGTCGCGGGGGGTCGCCGAACCGCTCGGACTGTCGCTCCACGATGCCGCGCGCGGGATCCTCGCGATCTCGAACAACGCGATGATCGGCGCGATCCGAGTCGTTTCCGTCGAGCGGGGGCATGATCCGCGCGATTTCACGCTGGTGCCTTTCGGCGGTGCCGGTCCACTGCACGGCACCGCCCTGGCGGACCTTCTGGGCATCCGGCGCGTGCTGATTGCGGAGGCGCCGGGCGTGCTCTGTGCCGACGGGCTGCTGCATGCCGACCTGCGCGCCACCTTCGCGCGAACGCTTCCGGTTCCGACCTCCTTGCAAGATGCCGATACGGTGGCCTTGCGCGCCCGGCTGGAAACCGAGGCCCAGGACTGGTTCGACGCCGAACGGGTGCCGGAGGCGGCGCGTCGGATACAGCTGCGCGCGCTCCTCCGCTTTCTCGGGCAGGGGTCGGAGCTGGCCGTGCTCTGGCACGCTGACCCGGATCGCCTCGAAGAACGCTTCGCGGCCGAGCACGAGACGCTGTTCGGGTATCGTCAGGCAAGCCCGGTCGAAATCGTGGCGTTGCGTCTGGAGGCGCGGGCCGCCGCCCCCGATCGCCCGCGGGGTCGTTCGGTCGCTCCTGACGGCTCCGTGCGCCAGATCGGAACCAGCCGGATGGTTCTACCGGACGGCGAACGCGATGTTCCCGTTCTGGACCGGACAACACTTGCGGCGGACGACACGGTGCAAGGGCCCGCTATCCTGTCGCAGCTCGACACCACGACACTCGTGCCGCCGGGCTGGCGCGCCACCGCCCTGCCCTCCGGAGCCCTTCTGATGACCCGCACGGGAGAAACGTCATGACCCATCCGAACCTCGCCGCCGTCTTCGACCGGATCGACGCCGAGCGCGAGAGCTACCTCGCGCGTCTGCTGGACTATGTGCGGCACCCCAGCATCAGCGCGCAGAACATCGGGATCCGCGAGGTCGCGGGCCTCCTCGTGGATCACATGAACGGCCTCGGGCTTGCGGCGGAGCTGGTGGAGACGGAGGGATACCCCTTCGTGCTCGGACGGATGATCGCGGACCCGGGGAAACCCACCGTCCTTCTTTACGGTCACTACGACGTGCAGCCTCCGGAGCCGCTCGAGGCATGGGTGAGCCCGCCCTTCGAGCCGACGATCCGGGACGGCCGGATCTATGCCCGCGGCGTCGGCGACAACAAGGGCCAGCATTTCGCGCAGCTTCTCGCCATCGAGACGCATCTCGCGGTGCACGGGGAGCTTCCCTGTAACGTGATCGTCCTCTTGGAGGGCGAGGAGGAGATCGGCAGCCCCCAGATCGCGCAATTCGTCAAAACCCATGCCGACCGGCTCGCCGCGGATTTCGTCGTGACCGCGGACGGGCCGCTCCACCCCTCGGGGGCGCCCACGATGGTCTGCGGGGTGCGGGGGATGGTCAATTTCGATCTGAAGGTCCGCACCTCGAACACCGACACGCATTCCGGCAATTTCGGCGGCGTGATGCCGAATGCGATCTGGTCCCTCGTGCATCTGCTCGCGACAATGAAGCGGCCGGACGGCACGATCACCATCGACGGTCTGACCGATCCCGTCACGCCCGTCGGTGAAGATGAACGTGCCGCCGCCGCAGCGCTTCCCGTGGATATCGACGCGGTGACGGCGAAGCTCGGTATGCGTCGCCTGGATACGCCAGAAGACCGCCCCTTCTACGACCGACTGATGTTCCATCCCACGCTCACGATCAATGGCCTGCATGGCGGATATGGCGGCGACGGCTCCAAGACCGTGTTGCCGGCCGAAGCGGTCGCCAAATGCGACATCCGGCTGGTCGAGGCGATGACGCCCGCGCAAACCATGGACTGTGTGCGGGCGCATGTGGCGCGACACGCGCCAGAGGTCGAAGTGATCGAACGCGGCGGGATGCTGCCGTCGAAGACGCCGCTGTCATCGCCGTTCCGCGTGGTTGTGGAGCGGGCCTTGGAAGCTGCCCATGGTCGGCCACCGCTGCTCTACCCGGTCGTGGGCGGCTCCCTGCCGGATTACGTCTTCACCAAGATCCTCGAGGTTCCGGCCTTCGTCACCCCTTATGCCAACGCGGACGAAGCCAATCACGCACCGAACGAGAACCTGGAGGTCGACTGCTTTTTCAACGGGATCCGAAGTGGCGCCGCATTGCTGCACGAGGTCGGCCAGATGCCCCGGACGTGAGTTCAGCCGTGTAACATCGGACGTATCGACGCGGCGAGGATTGGGCCACGGCCCTTACAAGGCCGGCGATGGCTTTTCATCAAAACAACAGTCTTATTGCGACCGGGCGCCGGCGGGCTATAGTCGATCTTCACGCGAACCCGCGCAATCCAGGGCAACGAGGGGACAGCCGCACATGCAGGACACCATTCAGAAACTCATCGCCGGACACGCGGGCGACGCCAATGCCATCGGTGCACCGGACCGCGCGTGGTTAACCTATGGCGGGCTGCGGGAGCTTTCGGCCAGCGTCGCGGCCGCCCTGCACGGGGCGGGGGTCGGCAGGGGCGACCGGGTGGCGATCGTCCTGCCGAACGGTCCCGAAATGGCTGCAGCCTTCGTCACCGTGGCGCAAGCCGCAGTGACCGCGCCGCTCAATCCTGCCTACCGCGAGGATGAAGTCCGGTTCTATCTCGAAGATCTGAAGGCCAAGGCGATCCTGTTGAAGGCCGGCGACGACGGACCGGCGGCGAAAGCGGCCACGGATCTCGGCGTGTCGATCCTCCGCCTCTACGTCGACGAGACCGCGCCCGCCGGGAGCTTCACCCTGAGCGCGGACGGTGACAAGGCCGGCACGGCGGACGACAGCGCACCGGAGGCCGGAGACGTCGCCCTGATCCTGCACACCTCCGGCACCACATCGCGGCCGAAGATCGTCCCGCTCCTGCAGTCGAACGTGGCGGCGTCGGCCCACCATATCTCGGCCTCGCTGGACCTGACCGCGTCCGACCGATGTCTCAACGTCATGCCGCTCTTTCACATCCACGGGCTGATCGCGGCGGTGCTCTCGTCGCTGGCTTCGGGCGGGCAGATCTGGTGCGCGCCCGGGTTCGACGGGCTGAAGTTCTACGGCTGGCTGCGCGATGCGGATCCGACATGGTTCACGGCCGTCCCGACCATGCACCAGGCGATCCTCGCCCGCGCCGCTCGCAACACCGAGATCATCGAAGGCGCGCGGCTGCGGTTCTTGCGCTCCTCCTCCGCGTCGCTGCCCGGTCCGGTAATGACCCGGCTGGCCGAGACCTTCGGCGCCCCGGTGATCGAAGGCTACGGCATGACCGAAGCGGCGCACCAGATGTGCTCCAACCCGCTGGCACAGGGGGCGCAGAAGCCGGGCGCGGTGGGTGTGCCTGCGGGGCCCGAAGTGCGCATCGCCGACGAGGCGGAGGCGCATCTGCTGCCCAATGATGCGACCGGTGAGGTGGTGATCTCCGGCCCCAACGTCACGCCGGGCTACGAGAGCAACCCGGACGCCAACGCCAAGAACTTCTTCGAGGCGGACGGCAAGCGCTGGTTCCGCACCGGCGACCAGGGCACGTTCGACGGGGACGGATACCTCATGCTGACCGGCCGGCTGAAGGAAATCATCAATCGCGGCGGCGAGAAGGTGAGCCCGCTCGAGGTCGATGGGGTCCTCTCCGACCACCCGGCGGTCGCGCAGGCCGTCACCTTTGCCTTGCCGCATCCGAAGCTGGGAGAGGAGGTGGCCGCGGCCATCGTCCTGAACGAAGGGGCCGAGGCCGACGAGGCGGAAATCCGCAAATTCGCGCGCGAGCGGTTGGCCGATTTCAAGGTGCCGCGCAAGGTGGTGATCCTCGACGAGATCCCGAAGGGCGCCACCGGCAAGCTTCAACGGATCGGCCTGGCCGACAAGCTGGGCCTGGTGAGCGAGGCCAGCTGATGAAGATCTGCATCTTCGGCGCCGGTGCGATCGGCGGCTACATGGGCGCGAAGCTGGCACAGGCCGGTGCGGAGGTCAGCCTTGTCGCGCGCGGGCCGCACCTGGCGGCGATGCGCGACAAGGGGCTGACGCTGATCGAGGACGGCGAGACCGCGACCGTCCCAGTGACCGTGTCCGAAGACCCGGCGGCACTGGGTCCGCAGGATTATGTGATCATCACCCTCAAGGCGCATTCCGTGCCCCCGGTGGTGGACAAGATTCAGCCGCTGATCGGGCCGGAGACGACCATCGTGTCGGGCGTGAACGGTGTTCCGTGGTGGTATTTCCACAAGATCGGCGGTGATCTGGAGGGCACGCGGCTGGCATCCGTCGATCCCGGCGACGCGCAGTGGAACGGCTTCGGCCCGGAACGGGTGCTGGGCTGCGTGGTCTATCCCGCGGCGGAGGTGAGCGAACCGGGAACCGTCAAGCATATCGAGGGCAACCGCTTTTCGCTGGGAGAGCCGGATGGCTCGAAATCGGAGCGCGCGCTGGCGCTGTCGAAGGCGCTGAGCGCCGCCGGGCTGAAGGCGCCGGTCCGTCCCAAGCTGCGCGACGAGATCTGGGTGAAGCTCTGGGGCAACCTGTCGTTCAACCCGATCTCCGCGCTCACCCACGCGACGCTGGACGTGCTCTGCACCGATCCCGGCACACGCGAGGTTGCGCGCAACATGATGCTCGAGGCGCAAGAGGTCGCTGAAAAGCTGGGCGTCAAGTTCCCCATCGACGTCGACCGCCGGATCCAGGGCGGCGCGGATGTGGGCGCGCACCGCACCTCCATGCTGCAGGATCTCGACGCTGGACGTCCGATGGAGATCGACGCGCTGGTGGGCTCGGTCCAGGAACTCGGCCGGGTGACGGAGACGCCTACGCCGACGATCGACACGGTTCTGGCGCTCGTGCAGCTTCGGGGGCGTACGGCGGGACTTTACTCCTAACGCCGGGCGGCGACCTGCGTCAGCGCGCCTGTTCCTGCCCCGCCTTGCCGCCGCGACGCCGCAGCACCTTCACCAGCGGCAGGAAGATCAGGATCAGCGCGATGATCGTGATCGGCGCGGCGATGGGCCGGGTGAAGAAGATCGACGGATCGCCCGAGGACAGGAGCAGCGATTGCCGCAACGTCGGTTCGGCGATCGGTCCGAGCACGATCGCCAGCACGGCCGGCGCGAGCGGGTAGTCGAACTTCCGCAGGAAGAAGGCGCCGAGGCCGAAGATCACCATCAGCCACACGTCGAACATGTCCCGTGTCGCCGCATATCCACCGGCGATCGACAGGACGAAGATCATCGGCGCCAGGATGGTGAAGGGCATCCGCAGCATCCAGATGAAGAGCGGGATGAAGGCGATGTTGATCAGCACGGCCGCGACGTTCGAGATGTAGAACGACCCGATCAGACCCCAGACGAACTCGGTCTCGTCGATGAAGAGGCGCGGTCCGGGCACGAGCCCCCAAATTACCATCCCGCCCAGAAGGATGGCGGTCGTGGGCGAGCCGGGAATGCCCAGCGTCAGCATCGGCAGCATCGCCCCGGTGGAGGCGGAATTGTTGGCGGCCTCGGGTGCCGCGACTCCGTCGGGCGTGCCCTTGCCGAACTCCTCGGGCCGGCGCGAGACCATCTTGGCGACGCCATAGGACATCAGCGAACCGGGCGTCGCGCCCGCCGCCGGCAGCACGCCGACGAAGAAGCCGAGGAACGACCCGATGGTCGTGCCCTTCCAGCCCCGCGCCGTGGCTTCGCGCGCGTCGGACGCGAGGCCCTTGAGCGTCATCTTCGGCGTGGTCGTCGTGACCTCGCCGCGGGTCTGCTCGATGGTCCAGAGCATCTCTCCGATGCCGTAGACACCGATGGCGAGCACCAGGAAGCCGATCCCCCGCAGGAACCCGTTGATGTCGAAGAGCACCAGCCGCGGCGCGCCGGAAATCTGGTCGAACCCGATGGCGCCCAGCACCAGCCCGAAGCAGATGGAGAAGATCGTCTTCGGGATATCGTCGCCGCCGAGCCCGACGAAGGTCGCGAACGCCAGGAGCATCAGCGCGAATATCTCCGGCGGGCCGAAGGACAGCGCGACCGTGGCGAGGAGCGGTGCAAAGAGCGTGAACAGCACGTTTGCCACGGTTCCCCCGACGAAGGACGCCAGCGCCGCCGTGACCAGCGCAAGGCTCGCGCGGCCCTGCAGGGCCAGCGGGCGGCCGTCGAAAGTGGTGGCGACGGCGGTCGAGGCGCCAGGGATGCCGAGCGTGATCGAGGAGATCGCCCCACCGTACATCGCGCCGTAATAGATCGCGGCGAGGAAGATGATCGCCCCGCTGGGCGGCACCAGAAAGGTGACCGGCAGCAGGATCGCGACGCCGTTCACCGACCCCAGGCCGGGCATCGCGCCGATGAAGAGGCCGACCGACACCCCGATCAGGATCAGCATCAGGTTCAGCGGCTGCAGCGCCAGCAGCATTCCATCGGCAAGAAGAGTGAAGATGTCCATGGTCGGCGGAGCTTTCGGTGTGGTGCCGGGCGCGGCTCAGTAGATGATTTCGTAGAGGATATCGAAGACGGGATCCATGAACGGCATGCCCGATGGCATCGTGATCTGCATCGCCCCTTCGAAGAAGAAGAAGAGCGCGAACGGCGTGATCAGCGAGATCGGCAGGCACAGGCGCCACGAGTGCCGGCCGAGGTACCGCGTGTAGTAAAGCAGGAATATTCCGACCGCGCCGTACATCGAGACCACGTTGACGAGTGCCACGAACCCGATGATGCCGCCGCCCACCAGGATCAGCATGCGCCGTCCGTAGGAATCGAGCAGAGGCTCCTCCGATCGCGACGGCGGGCTGGTCCGTCGCCACCAGTTGAACGCGATCATCCCGCAGCAGCCGAGCATGATCGCCGACAGCCAGAACGGCCAGGCGCCGCCGCCTGGCCCCTTTCCCGAAATGTATCCGATCGGCAGTTCCGTGCTCTTCCACATCAGGTACATGGAGAGCAGTGCCAGAACGCCCGCTGTCGCGATCTCGCCGTTTCGCATTCCGGCCTTACCCCGTTCCGAAAGTCCCGATCAGGTTTCGCCGGCCTCAGCCGTCCAGTTTCTCGAGCAGTTGCTTGTGATTATCGACCTGCAGCTTCCAATAGTCACGCTGCTCGTCCGCGTCCATCCAAAGGGGCGACAGGCTCTCGGAGGTCAGGTAGCCCTGCCACTCGTCGCTCTCATAGACTTGGGTGAAGAGATCGCGATAGTAGGCTGCCGCTTCCTCAGACATTCCCGGTGCGCCCACGACCGCACGCTGGTTGTAGTAGGAGAAGTCGTGGCCCGCCTCCTTCATCGTCGGGACGTCCGGGTAGGCCGGAAGGCGTTCGTCGGAGAATGCGAGGAGCGGCACGAAGTCGCCCGCCTCGTAGAACCCCTTGGCTTCCGCCGGATTGTTCACCGTCGCCATGATCTGCTTGCCCGCGAGATCCTTGGCCACGGCACCGCCGCCGTCATATGGGATGTACTTGATGTCGAGCCCGTAGGCGCCGGACATGAAGGCGATCACGATCGAAATCCTCCTGGCCCGCGCCGGTGCCGCCCATGACGAATTCGCCGTCCATCGATTTCACCTTCTCGACGAAGCCGTCGAAGTCGGTGATGCCGGAATCCTTGTGTACCCAGAGCACGAACGGGTCGACCCCCATCATCGCGATCGGCGTGAACGTCTGTACGTCGATGCCGAGGTTGCTCTGCCGCAGCGGCGTGGTGAAGAACGAGTTCAGCGTCACGAGGATCGTGTGATCCGGATCGCTGGCGTTGCTGACCTGAATCAGCGCCTCTGCGCCGGATCCGCCGCCCTTGTTGTTCGGCACCAGCGGGCGGCTGGTCAGGTCCTTTTTCTCGGTCACCGACTGGATGAACCGCGCGATCTGGTCGGCACCTCCGCCGGGGCCGGCCATGATGACGAAGTCGATCGGCTTTCTGGGCTCCCAGTCCTGCGCCAGCACCGAGAACGGCGCGGCGGCGATCAGGCCTGCAGTTGCCAATGCCATCAAGGAACGTTTGGTTATCGACATAGAATTCCCCCTCTTTCCAAGCTGCGCGCCATGGTCGCCACTTCATCGTGATCGTTGCGCGTCAAGTCCGTTGGAATTATCTTACGAAAAGCTGGTTTCAAGAGAAATTTTGTTTCGGCGCCGATTTTTGCCTCAATGCGCCATGACGACGGGAATTTTCGCCCGGTCGACGACGGCTTGCGTATTGCCGCCGAACAGGGTCTCGTGTTCGTGGCTGTGGCCATAGGCGCCCATGATCAGAAGCTGCGCGCCGATCTCCACCGTCTTGTCCAGCAACGCGACGCCCGGCTTTCGCGCATCGAAAAGGTGCACATCCGCATCGATTCCGCGCAACCGGTAATACGCCACCAGTTCCTCGGTCGTGGCGCCGTGGGGTTCGCCCTTGCCGCCGGAGAGGATCGTCACCTTCTCCGCGGCCTCGGCGATGGACAGCGTCAGCCCGACGGTCCGCGCCGCTTCGAGAGAGCCATTCCACGCAACCGCGATTTGGGCCCCGAAATCCTGCTGCATCTCGCCGTCGGAGGGGCACATCAGGACAGGTCTGCCCGTCTGGAACAGGCCTGCCTTCAACGAGTTGGTGCCGAGATTGCGGTCGCGGTCCGGCTTGGCGACGACGATGAGATCCGAGAGCCGCCCGTGGTGCTTGACCACATCCGTCATGTGACCGAACTCCTCGATGAACTGCACCGTGGCCACCGAGCCGTCGGGAGTTTCGGTTTCCGTCAGCGAGAGGCCACCGGCGAATTCGTGCAGCCGCTCGCGGAGCGCGCGCTCTTCCTGGTCGGCGAGTTCGGTGGCCTGCTGCAGAATCGTCTTGCGCATGAAACCCGGCAGCGGAACGCTGTATGGCATCATTCCGTCCGGGCTGGCGCGGCAATGCGCCACGACGATGTGCGCCTTGTGTCGATGGGCCAGCGCGGCGGCGTGCGACAGGACCGTTTCGCCCATTCCGTCGCCCCGCACGGGCACGAGTATCCGGCTCAGCATGTGTTCGCGTCCCTCCCAGTTCTTTCCGACGACTTGCTTCGAGCCGATGCGGATTTTCTGAGATGACGGTATAGCGCATCTCTCGAGAAAATCCCGAATCCTATCCGGCACGTGCCGAAATGAAACCGTGATCGGATGCCGGCCCTATACCTCAACGGCCGCCGCGATCGCGCTTGCCAAGGTCACCAGTCGACGTCGAGGTCGTGGTCGTCATGGTGGTCGTGACCGGGCAAATCAGGCGGCGGCGGCCCGGGTCGCTCCGCGATCATCACTTCCATGGTCATGAAGCCCGCCGCCGCCGACGCGGCAGCCTGAAGCGCAGTGCGCACCACCTTGACCGGGTCGAGAATGCCCTTCTCAATCATGTCGCCATAGGTGCCTGTCTGCGCGTCGTAGCCGAAATCGAAATCCTCGACCTTCAGGATCTCGTCAATGACGAGGGCCCCTTCCACACCGGCATTGAGCGCGATCTGCCCGGCCGGCCGCTTGATCGCGTCGCGCAGAATGGCGATCCCCGCATCCTGGTCGGCGTTGTCAGCTCTGAGAGCGCGGATGGCAACGCCGGCACGCAGCAGCGCGACACCGCCGCCGGGCAAGATCCCTTCCTGCACCGCGGCCCGCGTCGCGTTCACGGCATTGCGGACCCGGTCGGTCTTTTCCCGCACCTCGATCTCGCTCGCACCACCGACCCGGACCACGGCGATGCCGCCGGACAGTTGCGCCAGCCGACCCTTGAGTTGATCCAGCTCGTAATCCGAGGTCGTATCCTCGATCTGGCTGCGCAGCAGGGCGGTCCTCGCGTCGATGGCCGATTGGTCCGCGAACCCGCCGAGGATGACCGTATCCTGGTGATCTATCGTCACCTTGGTGGCCCGGCCGAGGTGTTCGAGGGAGAAGTCCTCGAGCTTGATCCCGAGCGAGTCGGAATAGACGGTTCCACCGGTCATCAGCGCAATGTCCTCGACCATTGACTTGCGCAGGTCGGCATAGGCCGGCGCCTTCACCGCCGCGACCTGGAACTTGGAGCGCAGCTTGTTCACGACGAGGGCGGCCGTGACATCGGGCTCGTAGTCGTCGGCGACGATCAGCAGCGGCTTGCCCAGATCGAAGACCTTTTCCAGCAGCGGGAGAAGCGCGTCGATGCTGGACAGTTTCTTGTCGCTGACAAGGATGAAGGCATCCTCCATCACGACCAGCCGTTTCATCCGGTCGGTCACGAAATACGGGGAGACGTAGCTGCGGTCGAACTGGATGCCGTGCACGACCTTGAGCTCGGTTTCTAACCGTGTTCCGTCCTCGACATTGATCACACCGTCGGTCCCGACTTGGTCCATCGCGGCGGCGATGATGTCGCCGATCTCCCGGTCCCCATTTGCGGAGATGGTGGCGACCTGCGCGATCTCGCTGTTCTTGGTCAGGTGCCTGGCGTTCTTTTTCAGCTCCGCCACGACGGCTGCCACGGCCCGGTCGATGCCGCGTCTCAGCTCCATCGGGTTCATGCCCGCGGCCACGGCCTTCACGCCGTTGCGGACGAGGGCATCGGCGAGCACGACCGCCGTCGTCGTGCCATCACCGGCCTGTCGCGACGCCTTGAGCGCCACCGTACGCACGAGCTTCGCGCCCGCACTCTGGAACGGGTCATCAAGCTCGATTTCCCGCGCGACGCTGACGCCGTCCTTGGTGATCTTGGTGCCGTGATCGCGGCCGAGTGCGACGGTGCGGCCCTTGGGTCCGAGCGTCACGCGAACTGCGCTGGCGAGTATGTCCACGCCGCGGAGCACCTGGTCGCGTGCCTCGAACCCGAAAGCGAAATCCTTGACGGTCACATCGTTCTCCTAAGGCTGTTGGATCAGATCTCGAAACGTTTCGGCTATGCTTGGTCCCGGCGTGTCGTGGTCCAGGCCGCGCACGAACTTGCCGTCCGGATCCATGATGTAGAGGTAGGTGCTGTGGTCGACGGAATAGTAGGGGTCCGCCAAGTCGTCCTTCTGAGCCTTGTAGTAGGCGCCATACGCGGCGGCGACCGCTTCGACCTGCTCCTTGGTGCCCGATAGCCCCACGATGCGATCATCGAAGCTTGCGGCGTAGTTTCCCATGATTTCGGGCGTATCGCGCTCCGGATCGACGGTGATGAAGATCGGCTGCAGCAGGTCGGCGTCGTCGCCCAGATGCTCCAGCGCGTCCGCGATGACCATGAGTGTCGTCGGGCAGATGTCCGGGCAGAACGTGTAGCCGAAAAAGACCAGCAGCCATTTGTCGGCGTAGGTCGTTTCGGTCACCGTGGTTCCGTCCGCTGCCGTCAACTCGAACGGGCCGCCGATCGTGATTGCCTGGGCCGGTGCGGTGAACGCCATGCCGCAGACCATCGCCACTGCGATCGCCTTGCAAACTGCGGCGGGGAAAAGGCCACATCCCAAGTCGGAATTGGGCCCGACATTCGATGCGTTTTCTTGCGCCATTGACCGAGTTTTCATGCCTTTTTCCTTTGGAAAACAGATCATCCGTCGAGCCGAAAAAAGATGTTGAACTTCGAAAAGGCGGCGCTAATTCCGGTCCTGGAGAGGTTCAAAACGAAAACGTTGACTACTTCGAGACTGTAAGGTTAAGTTGACAGTGAAGTCCATACATCGAGTCGCGTCAAGAACGATGTAAAGACAATCCGGAGACACGCAATACCAATAGTTGCGACACAATTCCTGTATGCAACGATAATAGAAATGCCATGGGAGGAGAATAATGAACTTCAATTCGAGTTCATTGTTGTTTGTGGGCTTGTTCTCAATTGCCGGAATACCGGCGCAAGCCTACGAAGTTACGGCTGTTGATGGCGGCGGAACGCTCAAAGGCGTAATACGCTACAACGGTACGGTCGAAACAAGGACGATTGTCCCGACCAAGGACATCAATGTTTGCGGCAGTCCGCGGGAAGAACCGCTGATCCGTGTCGGCGCCGATCAGGCGGTCGAAAGCGCGGTGGTCTACCTCGTCGGCGTTGAAAGCGGCAAGGACTGGCCCGAGGCCGGTGTCGTCCCCCAACTCAACCAGGTCAAATGTCGGTTCGAACCCGAGGTTCAGGTGATCCCGTCCGGACCCCTGGAGATCGTGAACTCCGACCCGCTCCTGCACAACACGCATGGCTATTACGGGCGGCGCACGGCGTTCAACATGGCGCTGCCGAACGAAGGTCAGGTCATACCGACGGAACTGCAACGTCCCGGCGAGGTTCGCGTCGATTGCGATGCCCACGGCTGGATGGAGGGCTGGATCTATGTCGTGTCCAATCCCTACTACGCAGTGACGGGTGCGGATGGGACATTCAGTCTCGAAGACGTGCCGCCGGGCGACTACACGCTGGTGACGGTGCAGCCGTTCACCGGCCCGGTGGAAACCGCGGTGACCGTGACGGCGGGCGAGGATACCGAACTGGAGGTCGAACTCACCCAGCCGTGACCTACGAATGGTTTCGATAAGTTTGTTGATACGCGTGAGATAAGTGACGGAGATTTACTAGAACAGCAGGATAGAATGTGCAGCGGCCGGCCAAAGCCACGTCGCCATGGGACCCTCTGGGGAGAAACTCTCCGCTTTTGCGAGTGAATCGTTGCGAGGTAGCGACGTAGTCATCGTCCTTGGACGTAGCCACAAAGCGGAGGAACCCATGTCTGATGAACTGGAACGAGAACGGCGCGAAATACATTCGGTCCTGCACAAACCGGGGGTCCGACCAGACGATTCGGTGAAGATCACCCGACGCACCTTCCTGCACAAGTCGTGCCTGTTCGGTGCCGTAGGCGTTGGCCAGACCTTCGGGTGGTGGCCGTTGATGAACACGCTCGACGTCGCGCATGCGCAGGAGCCGGGCTTCAAGTTCGCCTGGATCTCCGACACGCACCTGTATCCGCGGTCGCTGAACACGCGCTTCGTGGACAAGGTGGTGCGCGCCGTGGACGACGTGATGGCGATGGATCCGCCGGCAGACTTCCTGATCTTCGGCGGCGACCTGGCGCAGACCGGCACGGTCGAAGAGCTCGAGCTCGGCGTCGAACTGCTCAGCACCGTCTCCATCCCCAAGCACTACATCCCGGGCGAGCATGACTGGTATCTCGACATGGGCAAGAAGTGGATGGAGCTCTTCGGCGAGAGGAACTGGACCTTCGACCACAAGGGCGTGCGGTTCATCGGCCTCGACACCGTCGGTCACGGGCCCGACTACTGGACCGCCAAGAACATGACGCCCAAGGAGCGCATGGGTCACATGGAGGCTCTGGACGGCACCGTCGCCGGTCCCTGGGCGGGCGTCGGACGCGCGCAGATGGACTGGATGGAAGGTGTCCTCGGCGATTGGGACAAATCGGCGCCGGTCATCATCTTCAGCCACAACCCGCTTTACGAATACTATCCGCCCTGGAACTTCTGGGTGCGCGATTGGCGGGACGTGAACGAGATCCTGAAACCTTACGCGAATGTCACCAACATCCACGGACACGTGCACCAGGTGCTCTACAACGAGATCGGCTCGATGCGGTCGATCGGCATGCTGGCAACCTCGTGGCCGTGGCCATATCCGCCGGAAGCGGTGCCGATGCTGACCCGGCCGATGATCCGCGTGGATCCGGGCGATCCGTTCGACGGCGTCGGATGGGGCGAGCTGAACTTCGAAGCCAACGACAGGATCGAGACCGAATACGTGATGTGGGGCCGAGAAGAAGTGTTCGCCCAGTCGGCGGCAGACCACAACCACGTCACCGAGGAGATCCGACCGCGTATCGCGGACAACGATTACCCCTGGGCAAACCCGTGAGGAGGCTCGACATGACTATGCGTTCGATACTGTCCGGTCTGGGAGCTTCGACGGTCGCGGCCTCTGCCGTCGTCACCCTGCTCCTCACCGGCCCGGCCAAGGCAACCGATCCGGTGACGCCCGAGCAATTGAAGCTGTTTGAAGATCAATTCATGCAGTGGGTCGTCAAGGGAGACCTCCTGTTCCATGGCGATTCGGCCACGGCAGAGGAGTATGGCGTCAAGCTGTCGGAGACGGGTATGGCTTGCGCCATGTGTCACCCGATGGGCTCGGACACGCATCCTCAGTCCTTCCCGAAGTTCCAGGTGTCCATGGCCAAGTTCGCAACACTGCGCGACATGACCAACTGGTGCATCGAAAAGCCGATGCAGGGTACCGTCATCGACGTGGATTCGGATGCGATGAAGGCCCTGGAAGCCTACATGACCTGGTCGAATGCCGGGTCGGAACTGCAACCGGGCAAGTACTAGGAGCTCGCCCGAGCACACCCGGTCTGCCTGACGGATCGGGTGTGCGCAATTCGGCGCGTCGTGACTCTTCAACCGAACGTTTCGCGGGTGAATGCGGCATACCAGTCGTCCGCCTCCCGTGCGATGCGCCGGCGGAGGTCAGGCTTGTCACCGACCCTGTTGGCAAAGCTGTCTACGATGTCGATCCGGCCGTTCCGGGTATTCGGTTCGAATGTCGACGCGTTCACGAACGCATCGTCGGGTCCGAGGAAGGTGTAGCAGGCATTCGACAGCGCCGGCGGAGATGTCTCTTCGCCCGTCAACGAAGCCGCAATCGCAAGTGCGCAGGCTCTGCCCTGGCTCTGTGCCGAGGATGCGGATTTCGGCATGTCCCCAGCGAGGGCCGCATCGCCCACGACGTAGACATCGGGCAGCAGGCTCGACTCGAAGGTCCTCGGATCCACAGGACACCAATCGGACGCGTCCGTCAGCCCCGCCCGAACCGCTAAGGGACCGGCGCTCTGGGCCGGAATGACGCTGGCGACCGCTGCCTCGAACGTCTCTGCGCGGGTGATCACCGTCCGCGCGGCGATGTCCACTGCTTCGATCCCGTCCGTGAACTGGACCGGCAGCCATTCGATCATGCCGGGATAATGCCGCGCCCAGCCGTCCTCGAAGATGTCCTGGTATGGGATGCTGTCTTCCGAATCGAGGATCAGCACCTTGGACCTTGGCCTGGACTTTTTAAAGTATGAGGCGACAAGCGAAGCGCGCTCGTATGGGGCGACGGGACAGCGGAACGGGCGCGGCGGAACGGTGATGACGAAAACCCCGCCATCCTCCATGTCCTCCAGTTGGCGACGCAGCACTTCGCTTTGGCGGCCGGCGCTCCACGCATGGGGCATCGCCCCGCTGGTGGCGGGGTCCAGACCCTCGATGCCGTCAAAATCGAAGGACACGCCAGGAGACAGGACCAGACGGTCATAGGGCAGCTGTGCGCCGCCCTGAAGCGAAACGTGCCGTGTCGAGGGGTCGATTGCGGTGATGGTCTCCTGAAGCACCACGACGCCGTTCTGCCGGCCGATCATCTCCAACCCTTGGGTGAGGGACTCCAGCGACCGGAGACCGGCGAGATAATGATTGCTGAAGAAACACGTGACGTAGCTTGGCTTCTGCTCGATCAGGGTCACGTCGACAGCCGCATGACCGGACGCCAGCGTGCGCGCGACCGTCGCCCCGCCGACGCCGCCGCCAATCACCAACACCCTCGGACGCGCCTGTCCGCGCGCGCGCGAACCGGAAAGGCCCACCAGCAGAGCTGCCCCCGCCAAACCGCCGAACTGTCGCCGCGACGGCGGTCTCACAGCGTCTTCTGCGGCGAGATCGGGCGCGTGTTCCGTTTGGGACCTCGCCCGCAGCGCCATGTCACGTCACGACGAGATCGCGCGACAGGGTATAGGATCCGCCGCCATCCTCCATCCAGGTGAACTCAAGTACCGCACTGACCGTGGCGCGCAGATGGAACTCGATGAACGGGTTGGCGGCGACGGCCTCGCGCAGGTCGACGGCGAACGCCTCGACGTCGCCGTACCGGCACATGAACCTGTTGATGATCAACCGCGGAATGGTCCTGCCATCCGCGCCGCGGCGCAGCCCGGTCTCCATCGGATGGCCGATGATCGCCCGCACCCGAAAGATCTCGCCTTTCCCGACGCTGTCGGGCACCTGGACGCGGGGAGCAGAAAGAAGGGCCATTGAAGCTCCTATTCGGTGGCGCATCCGTTCGTGGCGACATCGACGAACTGCCTCGCCATCAGCAGGGACCCATCGTTCATCTCGGCCACGGCCACAACAAATTGCGGCTCGGACAGGCGAATGCGCGTCGCCACGTGAGGAACGCCAAGCCCCGGTTCGAAGCGGAACGCCATGATCTCGACGATCGGATTGCGTGGAGCGAAGAGGCGGACGTCGCGCACGTGGTCCTCCGCCGTCATGGCCGTGTCGATTTCGAGACTCAACGGAACGGTCGACCCATTCGGAAAGACCGCTGGAAGATCGAGACGAAGCCGATCCGAATCCATCGCCGCGCGGCCGAGGATGTTTTCGACGGCGTCCATACCGTCGTCTTGCGCGCGTGCCGTACCTGCGGGAAACACGCCGCCGAAGATCAGAACGATACCTGCAGACCCGAAATCCAATAGAAGGCGGCGCGTCACTGGCATTCCCGTCTCCCTCTCGCGGACGCATTTCAATTCTTTTCCTTGAGAAAGGCTATCCGGTGCGCCTGCGGCAGGCAAGAAATATGCGCGGGCTTCGACTTTGTTTCTGCGCGAGAGTAATTGCGCGCAGGGCTTTCCCGAATAATTCGGAAGTATGCTGCAGGTGCAAAATACCCGAATTCATTTTCAGGCTTGACGCGGATCCAAGGATTGCGGCAGTGTAAACTAAACCTGACAGTCGGGGGATCAACCCCAAATCCTTCCTCTGGCGCGGTCTGGATGGAGGGTATGATCTGTGCCCAGTTTTCTTCAAGAAATGTTGGTTATCCGAAACGCCGAAACAAGTCGCCCAGCGACTGGCTGTTCGGTCGAGCGGTCGCTATGACACGGCGGTCGGGCAGCTTCCGACTGGCGGTCATCGGGGCCTGTGCTCTGAGCATGCACATCGTGTCCTCGGTGGCGGCGCAGGACGCGAAACCCGAAGGATCGGACGACCAGGTGAGCGCCGTTCTTCGCAACGACATCGGTCAGCTCAAGTGGGTGACGATGGAGCCCACCGATTACTCTCCTCTCGAAGCCGAAGGTCGCCGCCTCTACCTCGAGAGTGGCTGTGCGTACTGCCATTCGCAGCATCAGCATCCGGTTGAAAGCGAGGTTCGCCCGTGGGGTCACATCAGTGCGGACAGGCAGCGGTGGGGACCCGAGAGCGAACCCGGAGAATATGCGTTCGACATCCCACCGTCCTTCGGCGCCAAGGGCATCGCGCCCGATCTTTCGCGGACCGGCCTGAAATACGGCGACGAATGGCACTGGGCGCATTTCTGGAACCCGCCCATGGTGAAACCCGGGTCGATCATGGGGGGATTTTCCGGGTATTTCGAAAAGGCCGCCGAGCCGATCGCAATCGTCGACGGGCCCCTCGGCCCGAGCCTCGACGCGACGCCGAAAACGGAGGAGCTGTTCGATTTTTCCAGCGAGACCGTCGTGCAGCTGACGCCCAATGGCGAAGGACTGATCTTCGTGCCGGCCTCCGCGCGGGGCAAGCACCCGGTGATCTGGACGCCCAACGACGAGTTCGATGGCGACGCTGTGACGCTCGCCGTGGAGACGGACGAAGTCGCCGCCTTGACGGCCTATGTCCAGAAACTCGGGATGAACCGCGGGATGTGGCGCGAGTTCTACACCTCGCCGGTCACCGACGTTGCCACGACCGACGTGCTCCAGGAACGGTCCGACGAGATCGTCGCTCGCGGCAAGGACGTCTACGAGCGGAACTGCATCGGGTGCCACGGCGAAAAGGGTGACGGAAACGGGCCGGCCGCCGCGTTCATGACGAAACAGCGCCCGCGAAACTTCACGTTCGGCGTGTTCAAGTTCAAGCACACCGACGGCCCGCTGCCCACCGATGTCGATCTTCTGCGGACGATCACGCGCGGCGTCCGGGGCTCCGCGATGCCGGCCTGGCTCGACCTGCCCCTCGATGATCGTCTGGCGGTGATTCAGTACATCAAGTACGAACTCGCGGCAGATCTGTTCGACCCCTCGAACCCCTACCTCTACTTCGTCGAGGAGCCACTGGGGAACCTTCTGGAAATCGGAGCGCCGCCGTCGCCTTCGAAAGAGCTGGTCGCGCGCGGAAACGAGATCTGGCTCCAGGCCAAGTGTTGGGAGTGTCACGGCGAAACCGGGAAGGGCGACGGGGAGAAGGCTGCGGGGCTCAGGGACGACTGGGGCTTTACGATCATTCCGGCGAACCTGACGCGCGGATTGTTCAAGTCCGGTCCAACGGTCTCCGACATATACCGCACCATTTCCGTGGGGCTCAGCGGAACGCCGATGCCAGCCTTCAAGAACGCGTTTCCGGATGAAGACCGATGGGCTCTGGCCTATTACATCCTGTCGCTCTCCGCCTATTCCGATCCCCTCACGGGGGATCCGCTGCCGATTTCCGATGCCGATCGCGAAGCCTTGAACGACCCTGAACTGCAAACCTCTGGTCCCGACGAGGCCTACGACCTCCAGAGCAGCTCGGCTTCGGGCCTATGAGGGTCCTGATCGCAGGGGTACTGCTAGCCGTGGTCGCGATGTTCACCGTTGCCTATCTGGCGCAAAACCCGACCAATGTCGGAAGCCAGGTCGGGCCGCGCGGAACCGGGCTTTCTGTCATCTACGACCCGGGCACGATGCAGAGCCTGGCGATGGCCAACATCGTGCCCATTTCGGTTCCCTACCCCGGCGATGAAGGTGACAAGGCCGGTGACGTCTACGAGAACCTCAAAGTCCTCGGCGACCTGAGTACAGGCGAGTTCACCCGGCTGATGGTCAACATGACCACGTGGGTGGCGCCGGAGGATGGCTGCGCAACCTGCCACAACGTCGCCGATTTCGCCGAGGACTCGCTCTATACCAAGGTCGTCGCACGGCGCATGCTGGAGATGGTTCTCCACATCAACTCCGACTGGTCCGATCATGTCGCTGAAACCGGTGTGACCTGCTACACGTGCCACCGTGGCCAGCTCGTGCCGCCGAATGTCTGGTTCAACGACCCCGGCCCCAAGATGGCCAGCGGGCTGCCCCAGAAAGTCGCCGACCAGAACCACCCCGCCCGAACGGTCGGAATGTCGTCGCTGCCGCGCGATCCGTTGTCGCGGTTCCTGGAAGGCGACGCGGATATCCGCGTCCAGACCGACGTGTCCCGCCTGCCCAACGAACTCGGGAAGTCCATCAAGCTGGCCGAGAACACGCACGGTCTCATGGTTCACATGTCGAAGTCCCTTGGCGTGAATTGCCACTTCTGCCACAACACCCGGTCGTTCAGCGATTGGACACAGAGTCCGCCGCAACGGAAGACGGCCTGGTACGGCATCCGGATGGTGCGCGACCTGAACAACAACTATCTCAATCCGCTGAAGTCCGTGTTCCCGGCCGAACGTCTGGGCGAGGCCATGGGGGATTCGCCGAAGCTCACGTGCTCCACGTGCCACAACGGGGCGTCCAAGCCGCTCTTTGGTCAGTCCATGTTGCCGGCGTTTCCGAACTTCAAAGGCGTCCCGCCGGAAGACGCGGGCGGCACGAGCGGAACCGCGCAGGCAATATCGTCCGTGCTCTTCGAGGAGCCGCCGTGGAAATGACCAGGTTGCCTGCTACACTCCGGCGACATTGCAGCTTCGGTTGATCTCCGCTGAGGGGAGCACTATGGCGGGCGCTATGGACGTGGAAAGGCCCGGCACGTGACGCTGCCCGATGCTGCCAGAAACCTGCCATCCGCCGAGGATCTGCCGGCCGCGCCGGAACCGAGCAGGAATTTCAGCGATGAACTGGCGCAGGCTGCCGTGCTGGTCATCGATGACGAGCCGGGCATGCGCAACTTTCTCTACAAGGTGCTGACCGGCAATTGCGCCAAGGTCCACGTGATGGCGGACACGCGCGATGCCTCGCGCCACCTGGACGAGAACACCTACGACGTGATCGTCCTCGACAACATCATGCCCGACAAGACCGGGCTCCAATGGCTGGCCGAGCAACGCCAGATCGGCCTTTTCAGCGATGCGATCCTGATCACCGCGCATGCCGATCTGGACACGGCGATCCAGGCGATTCGCGCCGGCGCAAGCGATTTTCTCCTGAAGCCCTTCCGTTCCAATCAGGTGTTGAACGCGATTGCCCGCAGCCTGGAACGGGCGCGTCTGCGGCGTCAGAATTCGGTGTTGCGCCACGAGCTCGAGGTCGGCAAGGACATCCTCAAGCACCGGAACGCGCTGCTGGGCACGTCGGACGAGATACAGAAGGCGCGCCAGGCGATCGACCGGGCCGCGACATCGCACGCCAACGTGGTCTTTCGCGGTGAAGTCGGGTCCGGCAAGCAGGTGGCGGCGCGGATGCTGCATGCCGCATCGCCACGCGCAGTACATCCCTTCGTCTGGTTGCAATGCTACGGCATGACCGAGCGGACGTTTCAGGAACGCTTGTTCGGACAGCTGGGGGCGGAAGCCGACGGCTCGGTATACGGGCACGAAGGCATCTTGCTCAGTGCGGCGGGGGGCACCTTGTATCTCGAGGACGTGGAGATGCTGTCCGCTGAGTGCCAGAACATCCTGGCCGAACTGATCAGCACGGGCCGTTTCAGTCCCCTGGGCGCCCGCCGCAGCCTGCGATTCGACATGCGGATCATCAGCTCCACGACCCGCCCTCTCGGAGGCATCGCCGCGGAACGAGTGTTTCGAGCCGACCTCTTCTACCTGCTGACCGTGGTCGAGATCGTCCTGCCGCCGCTGCGGCAAAGAACGGCCGACATCATCGAGCTCACGACCTACTTTTCCGGAAAACTGTCGCAGCGGATGGGCACGGGCATCCCCGACTTCTCGCCGATGGCCCGGCGACGGTTCCTGGCTCACGACTGGCCGGGCAACGTCATGGAATTGCGCAACACCGTGGAGCGTGCCCTGATCCACGGCGATTTCGAGGCGGCCCTGGGCACAAGCGCCACGCAGTTCGACATCGAGGATCTCGCCGCGGTCGAACGTCGACACATCCTGGCGGTGCTGGACGCCTGTGACGGCAACCGGGCAGAGGCGGCCAGGCGGCTCGGCGTGGCACGCAAGACCATCGACCGAAAATGTCGATCCTGGGCCCTGTGACCTGATGCATTCGGTCCGGCTGCGGTTGCTGGCCATTGCGTTGCTGCCGCTGATCGTGTTGCTCCCGCTTCTGCTCGGCGTGACGATGCTGCGCTGGATCGACAAGTACGATGACTTGCTGATCGCGAAGGTGGCAAGCGACCTGCGCGTGGCGGAGCAGTATTTCGAGCAGATCAAGGCGACGCAGGCCGCCGAGGTGGCGGCGATGGCGCTCTCGGTGGACTTCGGCAAGGCGCGATCGCGCGGCGATCCCGCGCTCGACAGGTTCATCGAACGCAAGCGTGCCGATCTTGGTCTGGATTTTCTGGCCTGGGGCGCTCTGTCCTATGCGGCTTGGCCGCAGGCCGCGCATGACGTGGCGCTGGCCGCCACGCCGGATGAACCCAGTGCGAGCCTGGTCCTGCTGAGCGCTGCGGAGCTCGCGGCCATATCGCCCGCCCTGGCCGACCGCGCCGCAATTCCCCTGGTCCCGACCGCGGCCGCGCGGCCGATTTTGCGCGGTACGGAGCGACGCGGCATGTTCATCATGGTGGCGCACCGCTCCGCCGACAGCGACGATGTATTGGTCGGCGGTCGCCTTCTGAACCGCAATCTCGACGTGATCGACACCATGAACGCGCTCGTCTATCGCGACGAGGCCGGTGAGGTGTCGCAGACCGGAACGACGACCCTGTTCCTCGAGGACGTCCGCATCTCGACGAATGTAAGGCTCTTCGAAGGATCGCGCGCGCTCGGGACGCGGGTGTCCGAGGCCGTCTGGCGGCGTGTCATGGAGAACGGTCAGACCTGGCTCGATCGGGCCTTCGTCGTCAACGACTGGTACATTTCGGGCTACGTTCCGCTGGCCGACATTTCCGGCAACCGGATCGGCATGCTCTACACAGGGTTCCTCGAGGCGCCATTCACCGCGCAGCGAAACACGACCATCGTCACGCTCATCCTGGCGTTCCTCACGGTGATCGGACTGTCGGTGCCGCTCTTCCTGCTGCTCGCCAGAGGCATCTTCGCGCCGCTGGAACAGATGACGGCCACCATGGCGCGCGCTGAGGACGGTGCGCTCTCTGCGCGGATCGGCCCCGTTTCCGGCAACGACGAGATCGGCGTGGTAGCCCGGCATCTCGACCGCCTTCTTGACCAGGTGGAGGAGCGCGATGCCGCCTTGCGCGACTATGCCAACAACCTCAATGAACTGGTGGAACAGCGAACCGAGGAGTTGCAGGAAGCCAACCGCAAGCTGGAGGCCACCTTCGCGCAATTGGTGATGTCCGAGAAGCTCGCGTCGGTGGGCGAGATCACGGCAGGCGTGGCCCACGAGATCAACAATCCGGTGGCGATCATCCAAGGCAACCTCGAGGTCATCCGGATGCGGCTAACGCCCGAGCAGAGGGCGGAATTCAAGGGCGAGCTGGATTTCATCGACGCACAGACGCACCGCATCAATATCATCGTGGGCAAGCTGCTGAACTTCACCCGGCCAGACGAGATGTCGGACATGATGACCCGGGTCGACGCGGCCAAGGCGGTCGATGACGCGTTGCTGCTGGTGGCGCCTGATCTGCGCAAGAACGGGATCGACACGCGCGTGGAACACGAGCCCGGCCCTCCGTTCTCGGTTGTCGAGACCGAGTTGCAGCAGGTGATGGTCAACCTCGTGATCAACGCAACCCAAGCCATGGGCGCGGGAGGAACCCTGACGATCCGGACGCGGCCGTCCGCGCGGGATGGCATGCCAGGCACCGAGATCGAGGTCGCGGACACGGGCCCTGGTATTCCGCCCGACAAGATCGACAACATCTTCGACCCCTTCATGACGACCAGGCTCGGATCGGGGTCCGGACTGGGCCTGTCGATCAGCCAGGCGCTGGTGACGCGAGTCGGCGGGTTGATCAGCGTCTGCAGTGTCTTGGGCGAAGGCGCCACGTTTTCAGTGTGGTTTCCGGCCGCGGACAATTAGTCCGACCGTCGGCGCAATTTGACGCAAGAAGTGGACATTTTGTCCCTGTCCGTATCGTCAAATCACCACTTGCCAGGACTTTCTGGCCTTTCTGCAATGCGGCTAGACTCATCTATCCATCTGATTTAAAACATAAAATCGTTTGACAGTCCGCAAAAATCGAAATTACGAATATCGCAGCGGGGAGTTTGTGCCGACGTGTCGCTCAAAGCTGTCGGACAGAATGGGGGAAATTTGACAGGAATTGCGGGGCGTCCGTTTGCTGATGACAGCTCGCCACAACGCTATCCACAGGCAGGATGACGCATGAAATTCCGTGGGCAAAATCTGGCATTCTGAAAACCGAGAAGTACCGGATCGGCGACCGGACAATAGAGGATGACCGGCCGGCGGCGCGGGAAAACAATCACAAATACTCGCACCTAATCGAGACATGAACAACCAAGGGAGGAACTAAGAAATGCGGCATGGACGTTTGCGTCTGATGACAACACTCGCCGTTCTGGCGACAGCGTCAGCCTTTGCACTGCCGGAGCCTGTGGTCGCACAGGACACCCAGTATTTTCCGGTGGCCAGCAGCCGGGTCGGCCCGTATTCCGCCATGGGCACCGGCTACTACGGCGCCCAGATCGACTACATGAACTATGTCAACATGAACGGCGGCGTGAACGGCGTCATGCTGACATGGCAGGAATGCGAGACCGAGTACAACGCCGTCAAGACGGTCGAGTGCTATCAGCGCCTTCTGGAAAAGGACGGCCAGCGCATCGTCGTGTTCGACACGCTCGGAACGCCCGGCGCCTATGCCGTGATCAACCGGATGGCCGAGGACGAGGTCGTCCTGGCGCAATACGGCTACGGCAGGACCGACGCGGCCGACGGAACGGTCTGGCCCTGGGTGTTCAACGCAGCCAGCCACTACTGGTCGCAGATCGCCGTCAAGATGAAGTTCATGGCCGAACAGGAAGGCGGCATCGAGAACATGCGCGGCAAGAAGATCGTGCACCTTCACATCAATTCCGCCTACGGACGCGAACCGCTGCCCGCCATGCGCAAGATCGCGGAGGATTGGGGCGTGACGCTGGTCGAAATCTCCATCCCGCCCCCGGGTCTCGAGCAGCAGTCGCAATGGCTTCAGGTCCGCAAGGAACAGCCCGATTGGGTGACCTTTTGGGGTGCCGGTTCGGGGATGAACTCCACCGCGATGACGAACGCCGCGCGGGTCAATTTTCCGCGCAACCGCATGATCTACGTCACGTTCGGCGCCGCGGAAGAGGACATGTTCCCGGCAGGTGACGCGGCCATCGGCACTTACGCGATGGCCAATGCGTTGCCGGGGGATTCCTATCCCCTCGTCGCGGCCATCAAGGAACAGGTCTACGGCGCCGGAAAGGGCAACCTTTCGGACGAAAGTCGGGTCGGCTCCGTCTACTGGAACCGGGGACTTGGCGCAGCCGTGATGTGGGTCGAAGCGATGAAGAACGCGCAGGAGATCCATGGCAAGGTCGGACAGGCCGTCACCGGCGCGGAATTCCGCGATGGCTACGAGGCGCTCAACATGACCGAGGACCGTCTCGAGGAGATCGGCATCAAGGGTATGGTCGCTCCCTTCGCCATCTCGTGCGAAAATCACGAGGGTGCGGGAAAGTTTGCCATGATGCAGTGGGATGGCGAGAAGTTCGAGCAGGTGACGGACTGGGAAGCGCCGCTTGAACCCGACTTCATTCGTGCGCTGGTCGAGGAGTCGGCGGCGAAATTCGCCAGCGAGAACGGCATCACGCCCAAGGACTGCTGACCGACAGCACCGATCCCCAAGAAACGATGGGGCCAGGGCGAACGATCCGCTCCTGGCCCCAGAAGTCGAACCGAACGCGCGCTTCGTGCGACCACCCGCCAGGAAGACTTGAACCCAGATGAACGCAACCTCCGACAATATCCTCGAAATCGACAGCATCGAGGTGGTCTACGACAACGTCATCTCCGCACTGCACGACGTCTCGCTCGCCGTACCGCGGGGCAAGGTGGTCGCATTGCTCGGCGGCAACGGGGCAGGAAAGAGCACGACCCTCAAGGCCATCTCCACGATGCTCGCGTCGGAAAAGGGCAAGGTCACGAAGGGAACGATCACCTATGACGGCATGCCGGTCAAAGGCCAGAATCCAGCGGAGATGGTCGGGCTGGGACTGGTTCAGGTCCTGGAAGGCCGCCGCTGCTTCGGGCATCTGACGGTCGAGGAGAACATCATCGCGGGCGCCTACTCGCGCAGGCTTTCGAAAGCCGAGATCCGGAACGAACTCGAAAAGATCTACGGCTACTTCAAGCGCCTGCGGGACAAGCGCAAGAGTCAGGCGGGCTACACCTCGGGCGGCGAACAGCAGATGGTGGCGGTCGCGCGCGCCATGATGGCGAAACCGAAGATGCTGCTGCTGGACGAGCCCTCGATGGGTCTCGCACCGCAACTGGTGGCCGAGATCTTCAACATCGTCAAAGGGCTCAACCAGAACGAAGGCGTGAGCATCCTGCTTGCGGAGCAGAACACGAATGTCGCCCTGCGCAACGCCGACTTCGGCTACATCATCGAGACGGGACACGTGATGCTGCACGGAACCGCGCAGAGCCTGTTGAACGACGAAAAGGTGAAGGACCTGTATCTCGGGATCTCCAAGCAGGGCCGCAAGAATTTCCGCGATGTCCTGAGGAAAGAGAGCGCAGCGCATTCCGGTCTTCATCACGGCTGAGGCGCACTGCATGGGTAGAGAAACAAATATGACAGCCATGTTGCAGGCCAGAACCTTTCCCATCGGCGACCCCATCCTGGAGGTCCGGAACATCTCGCTCAGCTTCGGCGGCGTGAAGGCCATAACCGATACGTCCTTCAACGTGCTGCGGCACGAGGTCCGGGCGATCATCGGCCCCAATGGCGCCGGCAAGAGCTCGCTCCTCAACTGCATCAACGGGATCTACAAGCCGCAGGAAGGCACGATCACCCTCAAGGGCGAGCAGCTCGACCGGATCAGCCCGAACATCGTGGCGCGCAAGGGCATCTCCCGGACGTTCCAGAACCTGGCGCTTTTCAAGCGGATGTCGGTTCTCGACAACATCCTGGTCGGCCGCAGGCTGCACACCACCGCCAATTTCCTTCAGGTCGCGTTTCAGCTGCCGACGGCCCTGCGCGAGGAACGCGAAAACCGGGAAAAATGCGAAGAGATCGTCGAATTTCTCGAGATCACCGAAATCCGGGAGACGCCGGTCGGCCGGTTGCCCTACGGGCTGCAAAAAAAGGTGGAGCTGGGCCGCGCCCTGGCCACCGAGCCCGAAATCCTTCTCCTCGACGAGCCGATGGCGGGCATGAACGTCGAGGAAAAACGCGAGATGTGCCGGTTCATCCTCAAGGTCAACGACGAGTTCGGTACCACCATGGTCCTGATCGAACACGACATGGGCGTGGTGATGGATATTTCGGACAACGTGGTCGTGCTCGATTACGGCAAGGTGATCGGAGACGGCCCGCCCGACGAGGTCCGATCAGACCAGGCCGTGATCGATGCCTATCTGGGGGTCGCCCATGACTGAGTTCCTGTTCTTCATCGAGGTCGTGGTGGCCGGGCTGCTGGCCGGAACGATGTACTCGCTCGTCGCGCTCGGGTTCGTGCTGATCTACAAGGCGTCTTCGACATTCAACTTCGCTCAGGGCGCGATGGTGTTCTTTGCCGTCCTTGCCTTCGTGGGCTTCATGGAATTGGGGCTGCCCTTCGTCGTGGCGTTCTTCGTCACCATCCTTCTCATGGGATTGGTGGGGTTCTGTACCGAGCGGCTGGTCCTGAAGCCCTTGCGGACGCAGAGCGAGGACACGCTCCTGATGGCCACCATCGGGCTCGGCTTCGTGCTCGAGGGCCTGGCGCAGGCGGCGTGGGGCGTCGAGGTCCGGCGGCTCGACCTCGGGATCGGCGATTTTCCGATCCAGTGGATCATCGACAGCACCGGCCTATTCATCAGCGCGCTGGATCTCACCGCCGGTTTCGTGGCCGCTTTCCTGATCATCGGTCTGGCACTCCTCTTCAAGTACACCAAGATGGGCCTGGGCCTGCGCGCTGTGGCGGACGATCCGGGTGCGGCGAGTTCCATCGGCATTCCGCTCGGCAACATCATGCTGCTCGTCTGGACGGCGGCGGGCATCGTCGCCCTGGTCGCGGGCATGATGTGGGGGGCGCGCGCGGGCGTGCAGTTCGCCCTCGTCGACCTGGCGCTCAAGGCGCTGCCGGTCCTGATCATCGGTGGCTTCTCCTCGATCCCCGGCGCCATCATCGGCGGGCTGATCATCGGGGCGACCGAGAAGGTGCTGGAGGTCTATGTCGGTCCCTACTTCGGCGGCGCCATCGAAGGCTGGGCACCCTACGTGATGGCCATCCTGTTCCTGTTGTGGCGGCCCGAGGGTCTCTTCGGCGAAAAAATCATCAGACGGGTATAGGGTGACGTGAAATGAACGCGAACCATGTCTTCATGGGCTACACGAGAAGCGACATTGCCAATTTCGTTGTTGCCCTCATCGTGGCACTGCTCATCATCCCGATGTTCGTCCGGACCGATTACTGGTACTCCTCGATCCTGATCCCCTGGCTCTGCCTGGCGCTCGCGGCCGTCGGCCAGCAGATCGTCATGGGCTACACCGGTCAACTGGCGCTCGGGGCGGCCGGGTTCATGGCGGCGGGAGCCTTTGCCTGCTTCAACCTGATCCTGCGCGTGCCCTACCTTCCCTTCCCGGTGGCGCTGGCGCTGTCGGGTATGATCGCCGCGGCCTTCGGCGTTCTCTTCGGATTGCCGAGTCTGCGGGTCAGGGGCATCTACCTGATGGTCGCGACGCTCGCCTCGCAATTCTTCATCATCTGGATGATCGACAAGTTCGGATGGTTCAAGAACTACGATACCTCCGGCATCATCACGGCGCAGGATATCGTGATCTTCGGCAAGTCCTTCACATCACCGCTCGAGATGTATCTGGTGGTCGTGGTGGTCGTGATCGTGCTGACGATCCTGGCGATCAACATGACGCGGGGCAGCACCGGGCGGAACTGGATGGCGGTGCGCGACATGGACATCGCGGCGGAATCGATGGGGATCTCGCTGCTGCGGACCAAGCTTCAGGCCTTTGCCATCTCCGCCTTTTTCTGCGGCGTCGCCGGGGCGCTCTTCGCCTTCACTTATCTCAAATCCCTCGAACCGGTCGCCTTCGACATCAAGCTGTCGTTCAAGATCCTGTTCATGGTCATCCTGGGCGGTCTGGGCACGATCAACGGCGCCTTCATCGGGGCGGCCTTCATCCTGCTGTTCCCCGTCGTGCTCAACAGCATCGGCAACAACCTCTTCCACGGCGCCATCGACGCGACGATCATATCGGCGACCGAACAAGTGGTGTTCGGCGTCCTGATCATCGTGTTCATGATCTACGAGCCTCTCGGCATGGCCAGGCTCTGGGATAACCTGAAGCAGAAGGTCCTAACTCGGCTGACACCAAAGCGCGCGCTGCCACGCCGACAGACGACCTGAGCGGTCGCGGGTCCGCCGGGCGTCAGAAATCGACGTCGATCGCGATGCCCTTCTCGACCGCGAGATCGACCACTGCGGCCGCCACCGCGAGGTCCTGCAGCCCGACCCCGGTGCCGTCGAAGAGCGTGATCTGGTCGTCCGAGGTGCGGCCCGGGTTGGTGCCGTTGATGACAGCGCCAAGCTGGGCGATGTCGGTCTCCGAGATCAGGCCCAGAGCGATCGCGTGCTGCGCCTCGCCGATGCTGATGGACTGCGCGACCTCGTCGGTGAAGACGGTCGCGCGGGCCAGGAGCTGCGGGTCGACCTCCTGCTTGCCCTTGGTGTCGGTGCCCATGCAGGCGATATGCGTGCCGGGGCTCACCTGATCGGCAGCGAGGATCACGTCGAAGGACGAGGTGATCGAGATGATCACGTCCGCCTCCCCCATTCCGTCGAGCTCGACCGCCTCGAAGGGCAGGCCGGCGTCGCTGGCGACTTCTTCGAGATTGGGCAGCATTTCCGGATGCAGGTTCCAGCCGATGACCTTCTCGAAATCGCGCTGTTCCAACGCCGCGCGGAGCTGGAACTTCGCCTGGTGGCCGGCGCCGATCATGCCCAAGACCTTGGCTTCCTTGCGGGCAAGGTGCTGGATGGAGACGGAGGACGCGGCGGCGGTCCGAAGCGCGGTCAGGAGGTTGCCGCCGACCATCGCCTTCGCTTGGCCCGGTATCGGGATCGAAGAGGAACACGGTGGACTGGTGGTTGATGATCCCGCGCTTCTCGAGGTTGTTCGGCCAGTAGCCGCCCGCCTTCAGCCCCAGGGTCAGCCCGGCGCGGTCGAATCCGCCCTTGAAACCATAGAGCGCATCCTCGTGCCCGATCGCCTCGCGCACGACGGGGAAATTGTAGGCGTCGCCCGCGGCCATCGCGGCAAAGACCTTCTCCACCGCGTCGAAGGCCGCCTGCGCGGGTCATCAGGTCGGCGATCTCGCGTTCGGGTACGATCAGCATGTTCTTCTCCCGTGTTTCGTGCGCCCGTGTCCTCCGAGGAGGGCATCCGACGGGCGGCTTCCGGCCCTCCGAGCCGGGCCTTCCTGTCGCGAAGTCAGTAGGCTTTGCCGCGCGCCGAGACGGGCCAGACGGTTTCGACCTTGCCGCCCCGCACGCCGACATACCAGTCGTGCACGTTGGCGGTCGGGTCGCAATGGCCGGGCACGAGGCGCAGCTTCTCGTTGACCTTGAGCACGCCGTCGGGGTCGGAGATCACGCCGTGTTCGTCCGAGCACTTGACGTATTCCACGTCCGTGCGCCCGAAGATCACCGGCAGGCCGCTGTCGACCGACTGCGCCTTCAGGCCGGCGTCGCAGATCGCCTTGTCGGCCTTGGCGTGGCTCATCACCTGGGTCAGGAGGAAGAATGCGTTCTCCCATTCGCCTTGGTCGATGCGCTTGCCGTCCTTATCGAGGATGCGGCCATAATCCGCGTCCATGAAGGCGTAGGAGCCGCATTGCAGCTCGTTGTAGACGCCCGAGTTAGACTCGAAGTAATAGGAGCCCGTACCGCCACCGCCGACGATGTCGCACTCGAGCCCCTCGTCCTTCAGCGTGTCGACGGCATCCTTCACCATCGCCACCGCGACGTCGATCTTCGCCTTGCGATCCTCGTAGCTGTCGAGGTGCTGCATCGCGCCCTGGTAGGCCTGGATGCCGGCGAACTTCAGGCCCGGCAGCGGCGTCGATGGCCTTGGCGATCTCCACCACCGCCGGCGTCGTCGTCACGCCGCAGCGTCCCGCGCCACAGTCGATCTCCACCAGGCACTCGATCTCGGTCCCGTGCTTCTGCGCCGCCGCGGACAGGTCCGCCACGTTGGCGACATCATCGACGCAGCAGATCGTGCGCGCACCCAGTTTGGGCATCCGGGCCAGGCGGTCGATCTTCTGCGGGTCGCGGACCTGGTTCGACACCAGCACGTCCTTGATGCCGCCGCGGGCGAAGACCTCCGCCTCGCTCACCTTCTGGCAGCAGACGCCGCAGGCGCCGCCAAGTTCGACCTGCAGCTTCGCCACGTCCACCGACTTGTGCATCTTGCCGTGCACGCGGTGCCGCATCCCGTGGGCCTTGGCGTAATCGCCCATCTTGCTGATGTTGCGCTCCAGCGCGTCGAGGTCGAGCACGAGGCAGGGGGTCTGGATGTCGGCCTCGTCCATGCCGGGCTTGGCCGGGATGTCGAAGCCGACTTCGAATTGGTCGAGATCGGTCACGTCTTTCATGTCGTTGCTCCTTTGCTGGGGCGGCGGATCGAGATCCGTACGTCGCCCGGTTCGAGGTTTCACCGTCGGTCGGGACTCACCCCGCCATCCACGGCAGCGTGTCGAGATCGACATTGCCGCCGGTGACGATGATGCCGACGCGCTTGCCCCTGAACGTATCGGGGTTCTTCAGGATGATGGCGAGCGGAACGGCGCAGGATGGCTCCATCACGATCCGCAGGTACTTCCAGGTGAGCTTCATCGCGTCGATGATCTCCTGTTCGGAGGCGGTCAGGATATCGGTCACGTGGTTCGACACGAAGTGCCAGGTCAGGTCCTTCAGCGGCACCTTGAGCCCATCGGCGATCGTCTCGGGCGCGTCGTCGGCGATGATGTGCCCGGCCTTGAAGCTGCGATAGGCATCGTCGGCCTGCTCGGGTTCCGCCGCGATGATCTGCGTCTCGGGCGCCAGCGTCGACAGCGTGAGGCAGGTGCCGGAGATCATGCCGCCGCCGCCGATGGGCGCGACAACCATGTCGAACCCGCCTCCGCCCATCTCGGCGATCTGCTCGATCATCTCCTTGGAACAGGTCCCCTGCCCCGCGATCACGCGCGGATCATTGTAGGGGTGCACGAACTCTCCACCGGTCTCTGCCTGAACCTTGGCGAAGGTCTCCTCGCGCGACGTGGTCGAGGGCTCGCATTCCGTGATCGTCCCGCCATAGCGCCGCACCGCGTCCTTCTTGGCCTCGGGCGCGGTGCGTGGCATGACCACGTTGCAGGGGATTCCCCGGCGGCCGGCCGCGTAGCTGAGGCAGAGCGCGTGGTTGCCCGAGGAATGCGTCGCGACGCCCGATCTTCGCCTGTTCGTCGTCGAGCCCGAAGACCGCGTTGGAGGCGCCGCGGACCTTGAAGGCGCCCGGTTCCTGCAAGTTCTCGCATTTGAAGAAGAGGTCCGCGCCGGTGCGCTCGTTGAGGTAGTCCGACGCGCAGGATCGGCGTGCGGCGGATATGCGGCTTGATCCGCTCATGCGCGGCCAGCATGTCGTCGTAGGTCGGGATCTGCATCGCGCCGTCTTTCATCACGCGGCGTCCCGCTGCGCAAGCGCCGGATTGCCGCGGTAGTATTCCTGCGCCGCCGCGACGCCGGAGCCAAGGCGGATGTCGAGGCCCAGATCGGCCATGCACATCTCCGCCGTCGCCAGCCCCGAGAGCATCATGACGTCGGTGAGGCTGCCCAGGTGACCGATGCGGAATACCTTGCCCGCGACTTCACCCAGGCCGACCCCGAAGGCCACGCCATAGGTGTTTGCCGCATGGCTGACTATGTCGGTGGCATTGAAGCCCTCCGGCGTGCGGATGGCGCTGACCGTGTCGGAATGGACGCTCGGGGTGACGGCGCAGAGCTTCAAACCCCAGGCATCGACCGCGGCGCGCACGCCTTCGGCGATGCGGTAGTGCCGGGCGAAGACGTTCTCCAGCCCCTCGGCGAGCAGCATGTCGCAGGCCTCGTTCAGCCCGTTGATGCAGCCCGACCGCCGGCGTGTAGGGGAAGCCGTTCGCGGCGTAGCTCTTTTCCATGTCGCGGATGTCGAAGAAGGTGCGCGGCAGGGTGGCGGTCTGCGTTGCGGCCATCGCCTTCCGGGAGAAGCCCACGATGGCGAGGCCCGCGGGCAGCATGAAACCCTTCTGCGAGCCGGTCACGGCGACGTCGACGCCCCAGTCGTCGAAGCGGAAGTCCATCGACCCGATGGAGCTGACCCCGTCCACGAAAAGGAGCGCAGGGTGGCCAGCGGCATCGAGCGCGCGCCTGACCGCGGCGATGTCGGATTTCACGCCCGTCGCGGTTTCGTTGTGCGTCGCCAGCACGACCTTGATATCGTGGGCGGTGTCGGCGGTCAGGATCTCCTCGTAGCGATCGGCGGGCAGGCCCTCGCCCCAGGGCGTCTCGACGATATGCGACGTCGAGCCCGTGGCGCTGGCACATGTCGATCCAGCGATGGCTGAACATGCCGTTGCGCGCGGCCAGAACCGTGTCGCCGGCCGAGAGCGTGTTGGTCAGCGCGGTTTCCCAGCCGCCGGTGCCGGTGGACGGAAAGATGAAAACCTCCGCGCTCTCGCTCTTCAGGACCTTGCGCACGCCGGCACGGGCCGGGTGCAGGATCTGGCCGAACAGCGGCGAGCGGTGGTCGATCGTCGGCATGTCGCACGCCTTGCGCAGGCTTTCCGGGATGTTCGTCGGCCCGGGAATGAAGACGGGGTTCTGAAAGCTCATGGCGGGTCTCCTTCCATCGTTGTCCGCACGATACTGCATACGCCCATCGAGGGAAATTTTTTTGAAATTGTTTTTCATCTCTGCCGCGGCGGGAGTTTTTCTTGCCTTGTCATGGGGTTGCGTTTTTCATATGGTGAAATGATATTTCATCGTTTTACGAAGGCACCACATGGTCTCTCCGAAAGGCACCGCGCGATCCACCCGCAGGCTGCGGGGCCGGCCGCGGGATTGGGACGACAAGACGGATCAGAACACGATCAAGTCGCTTGACCGCGCGATGGAGGTTTTCGAGTATCTGAGTGCGGCACAGGGCAAGACGTTGAGTGCGATGGCCGACGAGATGGACCAGTCGCCGGCCACCGTCTACCGCATTCTGGTCACGCTCGCAGGCGCGCGGGCTGGTGGAGTTCGACGGAGAGGAGCAGGTCTGGCATATCGGCGCGCAGGCCTTCGTGATCGGCGCGCGGTTCCTGCGGCGCACCAGCCTTGTCGACCGGGCGCGACCGATCCTGCGCAAGCTGATGGAGGCGACGGGGGAGACCGCCAATCTCGGCATCGAGAAGGAGGGCGCGGTGCTGTTTGTGAGCCAGGTCGAGACGCATGCCAATATCCGCGCCTTCTTCCCGCCCGGAACGCTGTCGCCGATGCACGCCTCCGGCATCGGCAAGGCGCTCCTGGCGGAGATGACGGAGGACCGGCGGGCGCGCGTCCTGCAAGAGCTGGTCGCCTTCACGGACAATACCGTCACCGATCCCGACTCGCTGGCCGCGGAGCTGGCGGAGATCCGCGCCCGCGGCTACTCAGTCGACAACGAGGAGAAGAATTCCGGTATGCGGTGCATCGCGGCGCCGGTCTTCGACATGAACGGGGAGGCAGTCGCCGGCATTTCGGTTTCCGGCCCCACGAGCCGCGTCACACCGGCGGAGGTCGCACGGCTCGGGCAGCCCGTGATCGCCGCCGCCCGGGAATTGACGCTGGCGATCGGCGGCGTGGCCCCTCCGCCGCGATGCTGAGCGGGCGCCGCGGCGGTCTGATCGCTCAAGAGGCGAACGAAGTCCCCGGCAGTTCGGCGAGATGCGCCTTGCCGATCATCATGTGGCAACCCTTCTCGCCGTTCACGACCTGCGTGATCCTGAGGTCGCCGACGAGCGACAGCAACATGTAGGCTTCTCCCCGGCTCAGGTCGGTCGTGTCGCTGATCCAGTCGATCATGCGCCGCAACGCATCGCGGGCCGCCGTGTCGAGATCTTCATGCAGACCCATGGAGATCAGGTGCGTGGACGTTTCCGCGCGGGGAAAATCGCCGCCGACCGCGCTGGCCGCGTCCTTGTGCAGGTGAAATTCGAACCGACCCCGCAGCGCGGTTTCGATCGCCGTGAGGCAGACCTCCCCGTCACCCTGGATCCCGTGCCCATCGCCGCAGGAGAACATCGCACCCTCGTCATGGACCGGCAGATACAGCGTGGCCCCCGCACCGAGCTCCTTGTTGTCGATGTTGCCACCGTGAGCGCGGGGCTGCAGCGACGAGATCCGCCCCCAATGGCTCGGGGGCGCCACACCCATGACGCCGAAGAACGGTCGCAGCGTCAGGTTGGAGCCCCAGGGCATCTGTGCAGTGCCGGTCTCCCGGTCTATCCGCGCGTGGACCTGCGCCGTCTCGTGGAACTCGCCCGGAAGCGCCCCGCCGAGCGGCCGGTAGAGCGTGTAGCCCCAGTCGAGCATCGGCTGCACGTCCAGGATACGCACTTCGAGCACGTCACCCGGGGCCGCACCCTCCACCGCGATCGGGCCAGTCAGCAAGTGGCCCGGCAGTTGCCGTTCCGACCGCGCGTGTATGTCCAGCAGGGCTTCGGGAACATCGAAACCGGCGCCCGGCAGGTTGCCCGGTGCACCCGACAACGTTTCGACCGTCACCGTGTCGCCGGACCGGATCGTCAGCACCGGCGACATGCCCGCCTCGAACCAGCCCCAATGCGTCGTCTCGTGCGTGGCGGTCAGGTGAAGCGCGGTCATGAAGCCTCCGATCGGCAGTTGGAGCGAAATTGCTTCACAATGGCGATGGATCGTCAGCCATGTCCAGCGCTGGTGCAACGCGTACCAGTCCGTGTCGCTAGTCCTGACCGCGCTTGACCTTGACGTTCTCGAAGACGACCTCGGCGCCTTCGAGAAAGCGATACCCGTTCTTCTCGTCGTGTCGCGCAAAGGTGGGGGCGTCAAAGCGAACCTTGAGCGTGTAGCGGCCATCCTCGGGGAGAGTCCAGTTGCGGCCGTAGTGGTACAGGTAGGGATGCCAGAGCAGCGGTAGCTCGTGGGGGCCCATCTCGTTTCCGTCGCCATCGATCACTGTCACCTCGACCTTCAGGCCCGGAATGAAGCGGCCATCGGCAGCGTCGCGGACCGCGACCTCGATATGGGCGTTTTCCTTGTCCGGCTTGGCCCATTCCAGAGTGTGGCCCTTCGACACGTACATGCCTTCGGCCTCTTCGACGGCGTAGGCCACGAGGTATTCGCCCGATTGAACCTCGCGGCCGTCATGGGCGACCTCTTCCATCATGTGCCGCAGCGTGTGGGTCAGCGCCTCGCCTTGAGTGCGGCCGAGTTCCAGCCCCTTTTCGTCACCCTCGTCGCTCGGAACGAGCGGGGTCGTGGCGTTCGTGTCTGTCATCTTGCCCTCCATTTTCGTGTGGCGTCGATCAGTAGGACAACAGGGAGGTCCAGCAGCAGGTTCCTGCGGCCGGAAATCTCTCGCGCGGCATCGCTCAGGGCGAAAAGCTGATATGGGCGAGGCGCCAGGCGCGATTCCTCTCTCCCGGCCAGTAGTCGCGCGGATCGGCGTCTTGCGGCGCGGTGTCGACGCCGTGCAGTTCGGCCACATGTAGCGACCCGTTTCGCGCAACCGCACATCGCTTTCGGGAAAGCGGGACTTGAGATGGTCGCGCAGCATGATCGCGTCCTCCGCCGGCTTGTCGCCGCCCAGTTCGCGCGGCAAGGCCATCGGCCAGCTCGGCAGCGGCGGCGCGGGCCGCGCGGAAACCGTCGCGCACGATGTCGACCGCAATCACGAGCGCGGCCGCGGAATCCGCCCACCACAGGCCGAAACCGACTCCGAGGATGCCGACGATGGCGGCGACGCCCGTCATCCAGTCCGCCTTCTGCATGAGTGCGTCCGTATGCACCACCTTGTCCTGGATGCGGCGGGCGACGGGCTGTTTCATGCGCCCCAGGATGACTGGCGGCACGACCGAGTAGGCGAGTGCCGCGATCATCAGCCAACCGATCCAGAACGTCTGGTCGAAAATGGTCGATGGGTCCGATCGTGGGGTGTTCGGCCGCGAGGAGTGCGCTGGCGGAATCGTAGATCAGATAGAACCCGAGCCCGGCGAGCACGCAGGCCGAGGCGAGGAAAGCAAGGCTGTTCACGCGGCTGTACCCATGGGGAAACCGCTCGTTCGGCCGTTTTCGCTCGAAATGTAGCGCGAGAAGGAACACGGCCGCCGGCATCAGGCCGGACAAGTCCTCGAACCAGGCGGACTTCATCGCCTGGCTCGACCCCATGACGAAGAACAACACCGCTATGATGGACGCCTGCCACGCGATGGTCCACCATTCCAGATGGATCGCCCGACGGATGTCCTTCTCGATCTCCGGGGGAAAATCGCTCACGTCTGGCTCTCCCGCACAGTGCGCTCGACAAGGATCAGCCAGCGATTCTCGCCGGGGCGCACCAGCGCGCGCAAGACGGGATGATCCTTCGGCGGAGCGATCGCGCGCGCCGAGCTCGTCATGGCGGTGCGGGTGCTCCAAGGCGTCGACTTGGCGAACTCGCCGACAACGACATCGATCTCTCCGGCGTTCAGACGCTGAATAAGATCTTCAGTCGCGCCGTCGCGGATATCCGCATCGACGCTCATGGAGTTGGCCAGCCGTTCGACCAGGGCGCGCTCCTCGACTGCGGGACCACCCGCGACGATACCGGCACGCATCGCACCGCGCGCAAGAACGCCTTCAGTTGTGCCTGCGATGTCCTTGGGAAACTCGTCGCAGCCGCTCGCCGTCGCGGCGAGTGCGAGCAAACCAAGCATCTTCATGCGCAACCCGTTCACAAGAGACTCCAAGTTTCGATCCGTGGCCGGATAAGCGACAGACGGCGAGAACCACACTCATCACGCGGCGTCATCCGCAGCTGAACTCTGTCTCGTAGTCCTCGGAGAAGCCCGACGCGACACTTCATCGGTTTCTACTTCTGCCGAACGCGGGCGCGGGAGGCTTGGTTCCTTGCTTCAGTGTCGCCAGCCCGGGCGAAGCCAGGGACTGCGCAAAGCGCAAGAACGAGCGGTGCGTCGTTTTGGCCTCCCGATCGGCAAGAAGACATCGAACCAATCCTTGCCGGGAACGTTACCAGAGGACGGTTCGCGTCATCTCGCCGAACCGGGCATTCGGGCTAGGTATCGCATAAATTATGGCGCTCAGGGACACTGTCTGGGCAGCGTCGTCCATGGAAAAGGTAGCAACTGATAATGAGTGTTCAGCTTCACGGTCTCGGGACCGCCTTGCCACCCCACGAGTTGCCGCAGGATGTCGTGCAGGTTCGTGCCCAGGAAATCCTCGGCCCCCGCTATCCGCAGTTCCAGCGTCTTCTGTCGACATTCGTGAGCGCCGGGATCGAGCGACGGTATTCCGTCGTGCCTCTCGACTGGTTTTCGACCGATCACGGCTGGGCCGAACGGAACGCGGCCTATCTCGAGGGTGGGACCGCGCTTTTCATCGACGCCGCGCGACGCGCGCTCGAGGCGGCCGATTGGCAAGCGGATCAGGTCGATTGCATCGTCACGGTATCCTCGACCGGCGTTGCCACGCCGACGCTCGAAGCGCGCGCGATGTCGGAGTTGGGCTTCCGCCGGGATGTCAGGCGGGTTCCGGTCTTCGGCCTTGGCTGCGCGGGCGGCGTGTCGGGCCTCTCGATCGCGCAGTCGCTGTCGGACGCGAGCCCGGACGAGCGTGTTCTCCTCGTCGTCGTCGAAGCCTGCACCTTGTCGTTTCGCACCGACCGCCTCCAGAAGGCCGACATCATCGCGACAGTGCTTTTCGGAGACGGCGCGGCGGCGGCGTGCCTGTCCGGCCGCACGCCGGCGGGGCAGCAGGTCACGCTTGCATCGCGGCACCCAGACGACCTGGCCCGATACGCTCGGCATCATGGGATGGGACGTGGACGACACCGGTCTGGGCGTCGTCTTCGATCGCGCGATCCCCGATTTCATCGACGGGCACATGGCTGAGGCAGTCGAAGAAGCGCTGTCCGCCTGCGGGTCTGAAGCGTGACGAGATCGACCGCTTCGTGTGCCATCCCGGCGGCGCGAAGGTCGTGACCGCCATCGAGCGCGCGCTGCATCTGGAACAGGGCGTCCTCACCGCGGAGCGCGAAGTCCTGCGCGACGCCGGGAACATGTCGGCGCCCACGGTGCTCTTCGTGCTCGACCGGGTCCTGGCGTCGGGGGCTTCGGGGCGGATGATGACCACGGCGCTCGGCCCGGGGTTCACCGGCGCGTTCCTGCCCTTGACGGCCGAGGCCGCATGACAGCCGGCGCCGTGCTTTTCCTGGCGTTCCTGATCCTCCAGCGGCTTTCGGAACTGGTGATCGCGCGGCGCAATACCGCAAGCGCTACTTGCGCATGGCGCGCGCGAGGTGGCGGCAGGGCATTATCCGCTGATCGTAGCAATCCATGCGCTCTGGATCGTGGTGTTGGTCATCTTCGGATACGACCAACCGCTGCACCTGGGGTGGCTTGCTGATCTTTGCCCTCCTGCAGGTTTTCCGGCTGTGGATCCTGATGTCACTGGGGCGGCGCTGGACCACACGGATCATCGTGACGGACACGCCGCTTGTGGCGCGGGGTCCCTATCGCTGGGTCAACCACCCCAATTACCTGCTGGTGATCTGCGAGATCGCGGTGGCGCCGCTGGTGCTGGGGCTCTGGTGGATCGCGATCGTGTTCTCGGTGCTCAATGCAGTCGTGCTGACCATCCGCATACGCGCCGAGAATGACGGCGCTCGCCCCCGGACGCACCGCGTGAACCGGGAGCGGCATGTGCTGGAGCGCGTTCTTTCCCATCCGCGATATCTCCTGCTTTGTCTCGCCCTCCTGCTCATCGCATTGCTCGCCCGCGTCGGATCGCTTGGCTTCGATGCCGACATCAACCGCGTCTTCATCTCCGACAGCCCGCTCTCCCAGGCCCAGACCCGGTTCGAAGCGCAGTATGCGACGAAGCTCTCCGACGTGGTGGTAT
Source organism: uncultured Alphaproteobacteria bacterium (assembly GCA_963721175.1). Classification (GTDB taxonomy): domain Bacteria; phylum Pseudomonadota; class Alphaproteobacteria; order Rhodobacterales; family Rhodobacteraceae; genus Aliishimia. The sequence goes on from CAVRIG010000014.1 coordinate 369,311, forward strand.
TCGTCGAGGCGGCGGATGCGCTGACCGCCGACCAGATCGGTGCCGCGCGGAACATGGCACTTGATTTCGAACTCACGCCCGGCGTTGCGGCCGTCGTGTCCCCCTTCGCGCTGCGATTTCCGCCGAAGCACGAGACCTGGCCCGACGCCCCGGTGATCCCGCCGGACCCGTCGCGTACCGAGACCGACGAGAGGCTGGCGGCCTTCGATCGCCTTGAAACGGGTCTGCCGACGTTCATCTCGCGGGACGCCCTCCTGATCGTCGCGTCCGTCGATACCGCGGCGCGTCCGCTCGACGAGACCCTGGGAGAGTTCCGCGAACTGATCGGACCGTATGAGGACGGCGCACTCACCGTCACGGTCACCGGGCCCGACGTGATGGGGTCGACGATCCGTGCCGGGCTCGCCGATGATCTGCTTCGGCTCAACCTTGTCGGCGCCGCCCTCGTGGCAATCGCCGCCCTCGCGTTTCTGCGCGACGCGCGCCTTGCGGTCGCGGCCGTCCTGCCGGCCCTTCTCGGCATGGTGGCGTCAGTGGGCGTGGCGGCCTGGCTCGGGATACCGATCACCGTGCTGAACAACGTCATTCCAATGCTGATGCTGATCATCGGCGTTGCCAACGGTCTGCACCTGGCGGTTCACCTCGCCCGGAGCGAGGGGACGATCGTCGCGCGAGTGGTCGATACGCTTCGCACGGTCGGGCCTGCGAGCCTGCTGACGGCGATCACGACCGCAATCGCCTTCGCCGCGATCATGGTGACGTCGAACCCGCAGCTTTTCGAGTTCGCGCTGCTCGGCTCGTTGTCGATGGTCGTTTCCATGCTGCTTCTGCTGGTCGGTTTCGCCGCCCTGGCGGTCCTGCTCGACCCGCGCGGCTCCAAAGTCGGTGGCGGCTTGGCGGGGTTCGCCGCAAGGTTTGGAACGGCCGCGGCGAGAGCACCGCATATCGTCGCTGCGGGAAGCGCAGTTCTCCTGATGGTTGCATGCTTGGGATTTGCGTCGACCACCGCCTGGTTTCCGTTCGGGCAATACCTTCCCTCCACCAGCGACCTTCTCGACGCCAACGACCGTATCGCGGAGCGCTTCGGCGGTGTCTTCCGCGCTTGGGTCGAGATGCCGCCAGGGACGGAGTGGTCAGAATTGGTGTCCGCCGTGGAAGCCGTCGAGGCCGTCACGCCGCCCGGTTCCGTGGTGTCGGAGGTCGCGATTGCAAGGTGGAGCGGGGATGCCGGGACGCCGCCGCCACCAGACGCGCTCGACCGCTTGCCTGCGGCGGCTGTGGAACGGCTGACCGATGCCGCGACGGGGATCCACCGCTTCGCGGTGTCGGTGCTCGAGCCGATGCGGTCCGACGCCACGCTCGCCGCCTACGATGCCGTCGAGGCTGCGGCTCTCGACGCCGGGGCCGAGCGCGTGATCGGGCTGCCGGCGATCATGCGACATGGCTCGGTGGATCTGATACGGGAATTGTCGCTCGGTCTGCTCCTGGCCAGCGCTGGCGGCGCGCTCGTCGTCGCACTCGCGTTCCGCAGTCTCTTCATCCTGCCGGTGGCGCTTGTCGTCAACCTGCTGCCCGTTCTCGTGGTCGGCTGCGCCCCTCACATCCTGAACCAGGGTCATCTGACGCCACCCCTGACGTTGGCGCTGACCGTCGCGTTCGGCATCGCCATCGACGATACCGTGCACTTGCTCCTGCGATACCATCAGGCTCTGCGCTCAGGTCTTGCCGCGAGCGACGCACTGGCGCAGGCTCTGAAAACGGCCGGTGGGGTAATGACCATGACCACCATTCTCCTGATCGTCGGACTGGCGGTCACCGCCTTCAGCGTGTTCCATCCCGTTCGCCTTTTCGGCGCGACACTGTCGCTCAGCCTTCTGGCAGCACTCCTGACTGATCTGGTGCTTCTCCCCGCCCTACTGACACTTGGTGCACGCCATGACCTTTCGTAGACTTCTGCTCATCCCGGCGCTCATCGCCACACCGCTGATCGCCGACCCCCTGCCGGACATGGCTGGCGAATGGACCGGATCGGGTACGGCGCGCGAGGCGCCGGGTCGCGCGGAAGAGGCGGTGCGGTGCCGTCTGAACAACGCATGGCAGGAAGACCGCCGCCGCCTGCGTGTACGCGGCCGCTGCGCCGTGCCGGGTCGAACGTTCGAGATCGACGGCGCGCTGAAGGAAGAGGGTGGCGGGCGCCTGTCCGGTTTCTGGCGCAATCCCGACGGGCCCGGTCAGGTGTCGATATCCGGACAGATCGTGGACGACGCCGCGCAATTCACGTTCCGCGCCAAGGAGCCGGGAACGGGGGTCGACATCTCGCAGGTCATCACCTTGCAGATCACATCCGGGGTCTTCCGGCTCTCCGCCCGATCGCGGGCCGACACCAGCGACATGGCGGAGATCGAGTTCGGGCGTTGATGAGGACATGAAGGCAGCCGTGCGCAGGTGGACTTGGGATTCTCCCGCACAGATCGCAGCCCGATCTCTGCGCGAGATAACTGGCAGACCCTCTACCCTCGGGGACACGACCTCGAATTCCAACTGCATCACAGTCGGTCGAAATCCGAATTGATGGATGTCCATCTTACCGGCGCAGCGAACAATACTCGGAGTTTGGAACGCGTCGCCCTTGCTCCAAAAAGCTTGATCGAACGTCGAAATTCGACGATTTTCTACCATACCGGCGCATAGTTTTTGCGGCAGTCGGATTTTGAGTGCTCTTTTTTCAATCTTTTCTTGGAGGACCAATCATGACTGGAACACATCACGGGTTGACGCGGTTCGACCAACTCATGAAAACATGTCTCAACGGGAACGGGCCGGCCCGCCCATTCGCGCAGACATTGGGCCGGCTCATGCCACCCAACCCGGTGCATATAAGCAATATCACCCATGCCGATGTCATCGCCGCCCTCGATGAACTGTCACAATCCATGGGCGTCAACACCAACACCAATGGACACGCGGATGCAGGCATGACCTTTTTCGGTCAATTCGTCGATCACGACGTGACGCTGGATGCGACTTCGGCACTCGGGACGCGCATAGATCCGTCGACCATCCCCAACGTACGCACCCCGAGCCTGGATCTCGATTGCGTCTACGGCGCGGGGCCCGACGCGGCTCCGCATCTCTACGGAGCGGGTGAGGCGGACCATTTCCTCGTGTATGGACGAAAGGACAACCCGCGCGATCTTGCACGCACCTGCGCGGGCAAGGCGCTGATCGGTGACCCGCGCAACGACGAAAACGTGGTTGTGGCCCAGGTGCAGGCGATTTTCATCGAGCTGCACAACCTTCTGATGAGCAAGCGCGTCGACGGCGGGGCCGAGGCCGACGACATCAAGGGATGCGCGCATGACGGTATCGCACCTCACGTGTGGCACGACCATGTCAGTCCGCACCTGACCAGTTTCGAAGAGGTGCGACGCTTCATCCGCTTGCATTATCAGTGGTTGGTCTGGTGCGAATTGCTGCCGGCCTTTGTCGACGAGAAATGTCTCGACTGGGCGTTGAAGGAACAACCGTTCGGCTGGGATGCTCCGGTCATGCCGGTCGAATTCACCGGGGCGGCCTACCGCTTTGGCCATGCCACGACGCAATTCGAATATGCGCTCACCGACGGGAGCACGGCCAAGGGGTTGTTCGCCCTCCCCGGCTTCGGCCCGCGCCCGGTCGATGGCAATCTCGAATACGCGATGTTCTTCGGCATGAACGGCAGCGTCACGGCGCAAAAGGCACGGCCCGTCGGGCCGCATGTCGGACTGCCGCTTATGAACATGCCTTTCGTGCATTCGCCCATCGAGCTTGCGGATATCGACCTGACGCTGACGCTGGATCAGTCCCGCAACCTGCCTCTGCGCAACATGGTGCGCGACCGGTACACCTACCAGCTCGCCAGCGGGCAGCAATTGGCCGCGCGGCTCGGCACGGAGGTGGTGCCCGTTCCGGACGTGCTCAAGGCGAAGGGTTTCGCCAAGACGCCGCTCTGGTTCTACTGCCTGCAGGAGGCCGAGGCGCACGGAAACGGCAGGCTGACCGGCGCCGGCGGGCGGCTCGTCGCCTCCGTGTTCGCCAATCTGCTGCGGCGAGATCCGACGAGCTTCATGCATATCCCCCACTTCAAGCCCTGGCCTGGCTTTGGCGGACAACCGAGCGTGATGGCGGGAATCATCGCCTATATCGACGCTAACCGCGGCCACATGAAGTTTGTCGAGGAGTTGCAATGCGGCTGAGGGATGCGCGAGGTCGGGCCGGTCCTGCGCCGGCTCGTCCTATCTCGCACTGGACCGCATGCCGTCGCGGCGGCGTTGCGGATCTCGCCCGCGACCTGAACGATTTGCCATCAAACCGCCGTTGATCGGCCTTGCGATCAGCATAGGATCGGAACGGTCGCGTTGGTGAATCGATTTGTATATGCGGTCTGGTGTGCCGGTCAGATCGCGACCGGAAAGGTAGTGGCAGCATGAGTCGGAGCGACCTGGTCGTGGTCGGGATGTCGGGCAATCTGCTCGAAATCTTCGAGTATCTGGAAGAGACCTCCCGGATACGCGCGATTCTCGACGATAACTCCGACCCAGGAAAGACGCATTTCGAGGGAATTCCGGTATTTCCCCTCTCACAGGCAGGACGCTTCGCCGAAATGCAGTTCCTGTGCCTCATAGGATCCGAGCGCAGCTTTCGCGTTAGACGGGAGATCATAGCCAGCCTGGGGCTTTCCCGAGAGAGCTTTGCGACGATCGTCCATCATTCCGCAAGGGTGAGTCGATTTTCCAAGCTCGGGCACGGGACCTGTCTCTACGATGGAGTGACCGTCACGTCCAACGCGGAAATCGGCGATCATGTCCTCATCCTGCCGAACGCCGTCATCCACCACGACGTCGTCGTGGGATCACATTCCCTTCTCGGCACCGGCTGTATCCTCGCGGGCGGCGTCCGGATCGGCGACAGCTGCTACCTGGGCAGCGGTAGCGCAATTCGCCCGGGCGTCACCATCGGTGATGGGGCACTCGTGGGAATGGGCGCTGTCGTGGTACATGACGTGGTCCCGGGAGCGGTCGTGGCCGGAGTGCCCGCACGCCCGCTGTAGTACCGAGACGCGGCGCGCATTGTGCCTGCGTCTCGAATTGCATTTCGATGTCTTTTGATTGCGGATGTTACCAGGGCCAGATTCTCGCTTGCGTTAAAGCGATTGCATGTTCGGACTTGCGCGAAGGACTGACCCGACCGGCCTTGATATGCCAACGCCGATGCGTGCCTCTCAGCTCTGACGCCGTCCGTCTTCGCCTGGAGGAACATAGCTCCCGTTGACGATCTGGTTCAGACGAAAAGCCGCCTGGGTCCTGTTCGTCGCGCCGAGTTTCCTCATGATATTGCGGATATGGACCTTCACGGTGCTTTCGCAGAGGTCGAGCTCGTAGGCAATCTCCTTGTTCGCCGACCCCTTTTGCAAAGCTCTCGCAACGTCCAATTGGCGTTCGGTAAACCAGCGCTCCAACCTGCATTCCATTGCCGCGCGCTGCTGCGCATTCGCGACATTGCGCAATGCCGTCACGCTACTCCGTGGGATGAGAATGTTTCGGGGCGACGAAATTCGTATCGTCTCGATCAAATCGTCCAGATCGACGCTCGGCGGTATGTAGCCTTCCGCACCGCATTCGACAGCATCCAACCAGGAGTAGATGTCTTCGCTCTGAGCGATCACGATTACTCTATGGCCTTTTGCCCGAGCAATGAAATTGCGCAAATGCGCAACTGCTTCTTCTCTCCGGAGAAGCGGTAAATTCACACTGTAAAGTACTGTCTGCTTACGTTGTCTGCTGCGGGCATCTTCCGCCCACCGATCTTCATCAACGAAGCAAAGAAATTCAGACGATGGAAAAGCGGGACGCAAGGATTTCGCAAGACAATCCCTTTCCAACGAACTGCCGGAGATAATCGTGATGATCTGCGCCGGCAAACGATCCAGATCCGAACGAATAGACCTTGCATTACTATGTTCCGCGTGCGAATCCCGTTCAATTTCCCGTAGTGCAATTTTACCGTTCATAATTCCCCCTACGCCCGAAACTCGTTCAAGCAAAAATAGATCAGAAAAGAAATTAGAAAATTGAAACTTCAGGGTCCGAACTTTGACGACGCAATGACTTTGCGCCTCCCCACCAACGTCCGATCCACCCATTAATTAATAGCACATCGTCCCAAAGAAACAAGCAAAGCGTTTGGAATGGGACAATTATCAATCAGGAGTGGTGGTCTGGACCTCAGTTGAACAAATTCCGCCCGGAAAAAAACCATTCAAGCGCGTATGGCGACAATTGTTCCAAGACAATACAACTATAAGTCGCGATCAATCGACACACCCTTCCCAGGGAATTGCGACATGATTCGCCGCAAATCACCCATACGTAGGTGGCAATGCATACCTGCGATTGAGCGGCGACCGGCTCGCTCGCGGCGCTGGCCAGGAAGGCCTCCCATCAGCCTGGTCACTTCGCCTGACAGTTGACGGAGCCGTCGAGTTGTCTCAGCAAGCAGCATCTTCAGCCCGGCGCAGGGCGGCGCTTTCATCCTGCCCGTCACCACCCCCTTTGCTCACGATCTGGCTCTCGACGCCATCAACTGGAGACGTTCCAGAAGAGTCACCTGTGCCACGTTGCGATCTTCGGAAGTCTAGCCTTCAGCAGGCGTCTATCGCGAGGAAGGGCTCGCGCCGAAAGGCAGCGACAAGTCGGCCAAGCCGATCACCTACCCGGCGCGGCGCGACGGCGTCCAAGCTGCCTTCAGCGCGGTTTTCAGGGCCGCAATGACCTCGTCCTGTTCGTCCGTGGTCATCTGTGCAAAGAGCGGCAAGAGAACGCAGTGATCGCGCGCCACCTGCGACCTCATCAAAGGATGAGGAAGCGGGACATCGGAATGCGCGCGTTCCTGATGCATGTTCATGATGCCGCGCCGTGTCGCCACGCCGGAATTTAGCATCGACTGCATCACCCGCCGTTGGTCGACACTCTCGGCCAGCAGGACACAATAGCTCTGCCAGTTCGAGCGCGCCCAGGAGGGCTCCGCGGGGAGCGTCATGTCATCAATGCCGCCGAGCGCCTCGCGGTACCGGTCGGCCAATGCCCGGCGCTGCGCTATGATGCTTGGCAAGCGCTTAAGCTGTTCACGTCCGATGGCGGCCTGGATATCGGTCATTCGATAGTTGTACCCCTGCACAGGGTAATCCTCGAAAATCACCGTCGGACTGCCGTGGCGCTGGGCGTCGGAAACCGACATGCCATGCTGTCGCCAGAGCCGGAACTTCGCATCGAGGTCAGGTCGAGAGGTCGTCAGCATCCCACCCTCACCGGCGGTGACAACCTTGCGCGGGTGAAACGAGAATGCAACGACATCTCCGATCGGTCGGCCGATACGCTGCCAGTTGTCGCCCATCCGTATCTCGGAGCCGACGGCACAGGCGGCGTCTTCGACGACGGCAATGCAATGGCGCGCGGCAATCCGTATGATCTCGGACATGTCGCAAGGCATTCCCATCTGGTGGACACAAAGGATTGCGCGTGTGCGTGGACCTACCGCGTTTGCGATGCGGTCCGGGTCAATGTTGTACCCGCCCGCCTCGATATCGACGAAGACCGGCATGGCGCCACACTGGCGAATCGCATTGGCACCGGCGATGAAGGAGTGGCTGACCGTTACGACTTCATCTCCCGGGCCCACTCCGACAGCCAGCAGGGCCAGGTGCAACGCCGTTGTGCAGTTCGAGACCGCGCAGGCGTGTTCGGCGCCGACGAATCGGGCGAACTCCTCCTCGAATGCCGCGACTTGGGGTCCTTGGGACACCCATCCCGACATGACGGCACGGCTGGCCGCCTCGGCCTCTTCAGGCCCAAGCAGCGGTTTCGCGATGGGGATCATAGGGCGACTTCCCGTACGGCATTTGCGTCGTTCTCGGATTTCCACCAGTCGATGAGCTCCGCGAGGCCCGCTTCCGGACCGATCTCCGCGCGGAAACCGAGGTCCTGAACCGCGCTCGTGCAATCTGCCAGTCGACGCGGCACCGGATTGACCGAACGTTCGGGCAGGTGCTCCGGCCTGAGGTCGGCCCGCCCCATGGCCTTTGCCATCAACCGTGCAAGATCGAGAAGCGATGTTTCCGTCTGGGAGCCCACGTTATAGACCCTGTCCGAAGCCGGACTCGCCGCGGCCAGGATGTTGGAACGCGCTACGTCACGCACATGGATCATATCCATCGTCTGGTGGCCGTCGCCGAAGACGACTGGCGGCAAGCCCTCGGCGAGACGCTCCATCCACCGCACCATGACCTCGGTGTATTTTCCGTGAATGTCCATCCGTGGGCCATAAACATTGAAGTAGCGCAGCGCCACGTAGTCGAGCCCGTACATCTCGTGAAACGACCTGAGGAGTCCCTCGCCAAAGCTCTTGGCCGCGCCATACAACGTGCGGTTATCGTAGGGCGGATCGGTCTCGGGCGTCGGGAAATGCGGTGCGAGCCCGTAGATCGAGGCAGAGGACGCCATGACCACCTTCCGGACATTGCTCCGGACGCATTCCTGCAGAAGGTTATACGTCGCCTGAACCATGACGGACATGGCCAGATCGGGTTCGGCGGCACAGTGGGTGATCCTGAGCGCCGCCTGATGAAAGACGATATCGCAGTCCTTCACCAGTTGCGCCATCAGGCTGCTGTCGCGAATGTCTCCGGTCACCAGTCGCACCCGGCCCGAGCAGATCGCGGTCGCGAGGTTCTCCCGGCGGCCGCGGATCATGTTGTCCACGACAACGACTTCCCGGACACCTTCGGACAGAAGTTGGTCGACGATATGGGAACCGACGAAACCGCTTCCGCCGGTCACGAGGACACGCAGGTCCCGAAGTGTTTCAATACGTGTCACGCTATGGCTTCCTCTTGCGCGGTGGCCGACAGTTCATGCCGCTTGGCAAACGTCTCGACCGCTGCGGCCACACGATTGACTTCCGGCATGGTCAGTTCCGGGAAGATTGGCAGCGAAAGGGTTCGTTCCGCATAGGCCTCGGCCACGGGAAAGCCGGCTTTTTCGCCACCGAGATTTGCATAGGCGGGCTGGCGGTGAACCGGCCTTGGGTAGTGGATGTTGGTTGCGATACCCGCGTCCGCCAGAGCCTGTTTCAACTCGCCCCTGTCCTCGCTCGTGACGGCATAGACATGGTACACGTGATCACCACCGTTCGACGGAGCTGGCACCGAGACCACTCCGGCCAGCGCCGCGTCGTACAGGCGGGCGATTTCCTGCCGTGCGGCGTTCCAGTCATCGAGGCGCTTCAGCTTCACGCCGAGCACGGCGCCCTGGATCGCTTCCATGCGGTAGTTGTAGCCGCGCAGGGTGTGCACCGAACGCTCGACCTGACCCCAGTCGCGCAAAGCGCGCAAGCGCGCGGCGAGGTCAGCATTGTCCGTCGTCACAGCACCTCCTTCGCCGGCCGCGCCCAGGTTCTTGCCGGGATAGAAACTGAAGCAGCCCATGTCCCCGAACGCCCCCGCCCGCTTTCCGTCTCGCCGGGCACCGTGGGCCTGAGCTGCATCCTCGATGACCGCGAGCTGGTGGGCGTCGGCGATCGTCCGGATCGCCTTCATGTCGGCGAGCCGTCCGTGGAAATGCACGGGCAGAACGGCCTTTGTCCTGGGCGTGATCGCGGCGGCGAGCTTCGTGGGATCCATCGTCAGGGTGGTCGGATCGACATCGACCAGCACCGGCACCGCACCGCAGTAGAGAATGGCAGCCACGGTCGCCACGAACGTGGTCGGAACAGTGATCACCTCGTCGCCGGCGCCGATCCCGGCAGCCAGCAACGCAAGGTGCAGCGCCGACGTTCCGGTGCTGACGGCTACCGCGAAACGGGTGCCGCAATAGGCAGCGAAGGACTCTTCGAAACGTTCGACGGGCTCGCCCAGTACATAATGTCCACTTCTCAACGTCGCCAGGACGGCTTCTTCAATTTCGTCTGCGATACCAGCGTATTGCCGTTGCAGGTCAAGAAACGGGATCATGATGCTTCCTTCAGTGTCACGAGGTCGATCGGGTGCCCGCGCAACCGGGCGGAGTGAGAGGCGGCCGCGAGCATTTCAACGATCCGCAGACCGCTCTGGCCATCCGTGAGCGGTGCCGTTCCGCTTTCGATGCTGCGCACGAACTCTTCGATCTCGGTCAACAGTGCTTCCTTGCTCGACAACGCCGGGGCATACATGTCGCCCAGCCGATACGAGACCAGGTGTTGGTATTCCTCACCGGAATTGCTGGCGCCGCGGTCGTAGATCTTGATCTTCTCGCTGTTCTCCATGTCGTCGTAGACGACCATCTTGCGGCTTCCGCCAATCAGGGTCTGACGGATCTTTACCGGCGCAAGCCAGTTCACGTTGAGATGCGCCATAGCCCCCCCATCGTAGTTGATCGTGAGTTGAGCCATGCTTTCGGGACTGCCCCACAGGAACCCCGCCGCGCTGGCGGATATCGAAACCGGACGCTGATCGAACAGATGATCCATGATCGCAAAGTCGTGAACCGCGAGATCCCAGATCACGTTCACATCACGCTGGAAGAGGCCGAGATTCACCCGGGTCGAGTCATAATAGTAGACTTGGCCAAGTTCATCCTCACGTATCAGATCCGAAATCTTCCGGATTGCCGGCGTGTAGACGAATGTATGGTCTACCATCAGGGTCAGCCTGCGCCGGGCCGCTTCTTCGACCAGTTGCATGGCCTCCTGGACGGTCTCGGTCATCGGTTTTTCCACAAGCACATGCTTGCCAGCGCGAAGTGCGGCCAGTGCAAGCGGAAAATGCGTCCGCACCGGTGTCGCGATCATCACCGCATCCACCGCTGGATCACGAAAGATTTCGTCCACCTCGGCCGTGGTCCGCGCACCCGGGTGGCGCAGGGCGGCCCGTTTGCGGGCATCGCTCGAAAGGTCGGCAATCATTTCGACCCGGGCGACCCCGCTTTCTGACAGGGCGCGAGCCAGGTTGGGGCCCCAGTACCCGTATCCGACTATACCGACGCCGATCATGACAGCACCGCCGGTTGCCGCTCGAGCGGCTGGTTCACGTCCGGTGTGCCGCGCCGGTCACCTACGATCCGCGCCGGCACGCCGGCAACCACGGCGTTGTCCGGGACATCCCGTGTCACCACGGCGCCTGCGGCGACCAGGGCGCCGGCACCAATCTGCAGGCCAGGCAGCACGGTCGCGTTCGATCCGATCGAAGCGCCCCGCCCGACATGCACCGACTCGCACACCCAGTCGGCGGCGCCCTTCGGCATGCCGTCCGAGTTGGTACTGGCCGGGTAGCGGTCGTTGGTGAACATCACCCCGTGGCCGATGAAGACCTCGTCCGCCAGGGTCACCCCTTCGCAGAGGAAGCTGTGCGACGAGATCTTGCAGCGAGCGCCGACGACGCAGCCTGCCTGAATCTCGACGAAGGCGCCTATTCGGCTGTCGGCGCCGATACGACAACCGTAAAGGTTCACGAGGTCGGGTTGGTGTATCTTTGCGTCTGGCGCGATCTCACAATTTTTTATCGGCAATGAAGTCTACTCCTTAAAAAAAGCGCGTCAGTACCCCAGGCTGGGGCCGCACATGAATTGCGCGGTGATCTTGTCGGTCAGTCTAGGGAGTTTGGCTTCCCGCGAAATTGTCCAAACGGGCGCCGAAGTTCATCCGAATGAATAGGGGCGGAGATGCGAATCAACCGATTGCAGCATCGCACGTGCCTTTCGTTGCAACGGCGACCGGCAAACAAGATCAATCTCGGCAAGGACAACTGCGTCTTCGCTTGAACGCGCGGACGAACCCTGTCCGAGCCGATGGTTTTGCGTCCGATTCGCTGTTGGCATGTGCGTCTATACCGGACGTGTCGCCGCATCCCTTCCGGATGGTGGGGCAGCCCTCATGCGAAGACTGATTGCGAGTCCAGGGACCGAAGATCGTCTCTCTGCCAGCGTCGTGCAAGCCGTTCCGGCTCCGGCTGCATGTAGTGGCGATGGTCGGAGGCCTTGTTCAGAAGCGGGTCGCTGCAAAGCCGCTCGGATGACTGCTCGGACGCGCGTTCAGATTTCAGTAGGCATTGCGACAGGTCAGCATTGTCCAAACAGTCCGGAACACGATGATCAGATCGAGGCTGAATGACCCGGTTTCGATGTACTCGAGATCCAGTTCAACGCGCCGTGCCATCGCCTCTTTCGTGGGCGTCGCGCCCCGACAACCGTTGACCTGGGCCAAACCGGTAATACCCGGCTTGCAGGCCAGGCGATTGTGGTAGGTGTCGATAAGCAGGCCATAGAGTTCATCGTGCTCGACCGCGTGTGGGCGTGGACCGACGATCGACATCTCGCCCATGAGAACATTGAACAACTGGGGAAGCTCGTCGATGCTGGTCTTCCGCAAGATACGGCCCAGCGGGGTCGTTCGTGGATCGCCTGGTGTAGCCTGGACGACCCCATCATGGTTGGACTGAACGTACATCGAGCGGAACTTCATCATCTTGAAAGACCGCTGACCGCGACCCCCGCGGCTCTGCACGAAAAACACGGGGCCCTTGCTCGTGGCGAGAATGCCCAGGGCAACCAACACCAGAAACGGAAAAAGCACCATCAAAGCAAAGACTGAAACCGTCAGATCGAAGAGACGCTTCGTGATGCTTTCAAGATAAAAGTTCTCACATCGCTTTCCGGTTTCCGGGTTTGCGGATATCCTCCATCTGCGCACAGGTGTGGAGCTGAAATCATCGCTGAAATCTTGTTCCGCAAAACGTGTTTTGACCGCAGAGCGCGACGTGGGCGCTTCGAATTTTCCTGTAAAAAAACCCATGTTCCACTCACTCCGGAAAAATACTGCGCATATTTAATCACCGCGTTCTTGCGCCATAGGCATGGATGTTTGGGACGCGGCCCGTTTGAGACATGTCATCCGATCCAATAATCATTCAGTTTGCGTCGGGAGAACCAAGACAGGACAATTCGGAAATCCATGGAGAACGATATTTCGACAGGTCGATAGTGACTCCGTCGGAGGATTGGCTGAAGCTATCCATTCAGGCAATCCGTTACTCAAAAGGGGAGCGGTCGGCCTCGACGTGACCAGCGATTCGGATCATCGCCCGCTCCGCACACCCAGCGGTAGTAGGTAGATCGCAAATTGCTGCGGTTGGCTCGAAACCATACGGATTTCTCGCCAAGATCGATGCGAATTCCCGTCTCCCAATGTCCAAGACCCATGAAGCGCACGAATCCGGTCCACGCGTTGCGGCGGGTATACCGGATTGGCCAAGTCTACGCCTTTTTGGGGATCGAGGCTCACTATTTGCCCAAGTTGCTTCCCCGCCCGCTCTCGACGAACCTTGGAACCATGGCCGGTGAGCCTGGCACGGCCGTGTCGAAATGTCCTGCCATCTCAGGCGCGGATAGGAGCCATTGGTGATGCCGATCGAGGATCGGAAGGAATAGTAATGAAGATTAACACAAAGGAATTTACGAGGGATCAACACCGGGAGGAAGTTCGGGACCTTCCGCGCCCTCTTCGAGTACTCGTCATGGACAGGGAACCCATCGTGGTTCGCGGCCTGAGCGAAACGCTTCGAAACGAGTCGGATGTCAACATCTGCGGCGTGGCGACTTCGATCGCGCAGGCGACCCGCGTGATTCAGACCGAGCGGCCGGACGTCGCCATCTCCGAGATCTCCTTTGCGGACGGAAACGTGTTCAATTCGATCGAGGCGTTCCAGGCGTTGCGGCCCAACCTCGGATTCATCATCTTCACATCGCACTCGGACCTGGCCTATCTCCAGCGCGCGATGCAGTACAACGTGAGAGCGTTCGTCCTAAAGAGTTCGGATGTCGAAGCCATACTGCACGCGCTTCGCTCGTCGCAGAAGGGCGGGGTCTACGTGGATCCCGTCATCATGGGAAAAGCCATGGGCAAGCAGGCAAGGTTACCCGACACGCTGGAGGCGGCGCTCTCTGGCGTTACCTCCCGGCCGAGCGAGCGCGAAGTCGATACACTGAAACTGGTCGCATTCGGCTACAGCATCAAGGAAATAGCCCGGAAATTCGGTGTCAGCCCGAAGTCGATCGAGACCTACAAGGCACGCGCCAACCAGAAGCTCGGCCTGGCCTCGCGCGCCAGCATCGTACGTTATGCCGTCGCAAGCGGATGGTTCGACGACGAAGCCAACGCGCCTGGGCCGAACTGATGTGCAGCGTCGTGTCGGCGCAATGAACAGTACACCGTACGAGAAGGTTGGTGCCGAGGTGACCCCACAAGTTTCGGTCATACTTCCGACGTATAATCGCACGCGCACGCTCGGCGACGCGATGGCCAGCGTTCTCGGCCAAAGTTTCACAGATCTCGAGCTGATCGTCGTCGACGATGGCTCGACGGAGGATGTCGAGGCTGTTGTCCGGCGGCTGGGTGACAAGCGGGTCCGCTTCATCCGCAAGGAGAAGAACGCGGGCGCCGCCGCGGCTCGGAACACCGGAACCGCTCTGGCCCGAGGCAGCTTCGTCGCGTTCCAGGACAGCGACGACCTGTGGCTGCCGGGTAAGCTGGCGCGGCAGGTGGAACGCCTCCAAAAACTGCCCGCCGATGTCGGGGCGATAACCGGTCCGAAAATCCTCGTCGGGCGGAACGAACGCTTCATTTATGGCAAGGAGTTGGTCTGTCGCGCGCCGGCTGCGGGAACGCCGTTGCGGCTCGATGAGGATCAAATCGGGCACCTGCTGCGCGAGAACAGGATCAGCGTCCAGTGCAGTCTGTTTCGGCGTCAGTCGCTGGGCGACGGTCCGTGGTTCGACGGTTGCGCACGCGCCAACGAGGATTGGGAATTCGCCATCCGTCTGGCCCGACGGACACGTATCATCGAGGATGGCGAGCCCGTAGTGCTGGGATTCGTCTCCGAGGATAGCATCTCGCGTAGCGGCAGGAGGGAAACGTTGGGTGTGTTGCGGATTCTCAAGGCGAACAGATCGCTCCTCGGGTCCTACCCGCGTCAGTGCTCCGCACTGTGGTTCGCGGTTGCCCGGCAGCTCGCGGAAAGCGGCAAGCCACGCTGGGCCAGGCGAGTAATCCTGAAGGCGTTGCTTGTCAATCCGAAGGGCGCGATTGGCTTGGCGCGCGTCATGCTGAGACGCGTGGCGCGACCACTGCGCATGCGCCTCACCCCGGTCGGTCAGCGAAGCGCCTGAGGCGGCCAAGGCTCCGGACTGCCTGCGGCCTCAAGTAACGTTCGCTCGAATTCCGCAACCCGGCGCTTCTGCCGTGGATCGTGGTTGTCCACCTCGAGCTTGAGGGCTCTCCACGCGCTGCGGAAAGCGTCGCGTACGTTGGCGCGGGGCGGCATGCGCAGGATCTCTCGGTACATCTGCAGCGTCTCGTCGATGCCTCGGGTCAGGCTGAAGCGTTCTTCCACGATGGTCCGACCGTAAGAACCAAGTGTCGCGCGTCGGGCGGGCGCTTGGTAAAGTTCGGCGATCTGTTGCGCAAGACGGTCGGCTCCAAGCGTCCCGTCGCCCTCCCCGAAGAAGCCTTGGCGGAGGAACATGGGGAGAGAGGCTGGCTCAAAGACAGCCGAAAAGCCCTTCAGGCCCTGCACGATCAGCGGGCGCCCGATCGCAAGTGCACGAAGCGCCGAACTCCCCATTCCCAGCACGAGATCCGCCGCAGCGTATGCCGGACGCGGATCGAGCGAAGGCCCCGCGAGCACGACGATCTCGCGGCCTACGCGCCGGTTCAGGGCTGCGGCCCTCTCCTTTAGTGCATCCGACGCCTGACCGTCTCCGACGACGACCAGCCTGACCGGAATAGTGGTCGCCAGCGTCTCCATCGCATCTACTGCGCGCACCAGCGCGTCAATTTTTATGTCGAGCGACAATCGCGAGACCGTGACGATCAGGAACTCGTTGTCCGAAATTCCGTAACTGCTTCTGAAGGACGACCCGTCGATCGCGGGATGATCCTTCTCCGTGTCGATCGGCGGCTCCAGCACCCAAACCCTTTCGTTCTGAAAGTTACTCGCCTCGTCCCCCAGATCCTTGGTGCCCATCACCAACGGCACGCTGGGTGGAACCATGCGACTGGCGCTCATGCTAAGCACCGTGCAAAGGAGCGGCACGCCGAGGCACAGGTGCGGCCCGAAATAGCCATCGAGGCAGGTCGACCATTCGTAGGCGTGAATGACATCGAACCTCCTGCGGCGTGTCAGCGCAACAAGTTGTCCGATCCGCGTCGGTGCAGGCCGCCAGCTGAGGTTGTGGGCTTCGATGAACTCCAGACCCCGATCATGGACCATGTCCACCAGCGGGCCGCGCACGCCGAAGACTGCCACCTCGTGGCCGGCCCTGGCCGCGCCTGCGGCAAGGTCGATGGCATTGATCTGGCTTCCGCCGATGGCAAGATCGTGCGCCATGACAAGGATCTTCATTCGTTTGCCTGCAGCACTACCCGGCTCTTCCGCGACCGAAGGTAGGCCAGAAATCCCCGCCCGCGCACGTTCGACCAGGGGCGCGTACGGAACGCCCAGTGCGCTCTGATCTGCTCTCAACTCGAAACCGGTTCGCCCGTTACCCAGGGTCATACTAAATCCTTACATGGCAATTGAGTAGTCTGGCTTGGTCGCGCAGCAAGCTGGCCCGACCGGTGCAACGCGTGTATCGACCGCAGGCACGGTCCACGATGCAGGTCGGACACTCACTCCCGGTTCCAGGACATCAGTATTTTCGAGCCGCTCTCGCTGTGCCAAAGCATGATCATCCGCTTTGCCCGGTGAAAGCGGGCGCGCGCGAGCAGGGCAAAGACCTCGAGCCGTTCCCGTGCGCCCGTCAATTTGTCGCTCGTCAGGATCGTGGGAATTTCATAGAGTGGTGAAAGGATGATGAGGAACGTCCTCAGACCCCAGGTGAGCCGTCCTCGCAGCCAGGTGTCGCTGTGGCTGTGGACCACCAGGCGATCCAGTCGCTTGGCGAGCGCATCGAAGCTGTCGCACGCGTCGGTCGAGACGGCGATCCCGGGCTTGAAGACGATGCTGCAGCCGGCTTCCCGCGCCCTGCGGCCCCAGACCACGTCCTCGTGAGTGCCGAGCCCCTGGAAGGGACCGACGCGGCGGAAGACCTCCGCCCTCACGGCCATGTTGCCCGTGGCAGCATACCCGTGCCGCTCGACGAATAGCCGGGCGCGATAGCTGTAGAGACCTTCGTAGGCCTCGAGTGCGGTTCGCCGCACCGAACGGGGCAGGATGCCGATGTCGCCGCCCACCACGTCGACGCCTGGCTGGTGGAAGGCGTCCACGATCGCTTCGGCCCAGCCCGGGTGGGCGACGCAGTCCGCATCGATGAACGCGATGATCTCGCCCTTGGCAAGTGCAGCGCCCCGGTTGCGCGCGGGTCCCGGACCCGGTACACGCTCCAAGACAAGTCGGACGCCGGAAAACGCGCGACAAATGTGGTCGATCGGCTCGCGTGATCCATTGTCGACCACGATGACTTCGAACGCCACAGATCCAGCCCGTTCCCGATCGAGTGAGCGCAGGCAGCGGGTGAGGTGCTCCGGTTCGTTGAGGTGCGGAATGACGACGCTGAGCTCGAGTTGGCGCGTCTCCGGCGTGGCGGTCGGTACAAAGTTCTCCGGCAGGACGAGCGGCAGCGGCGACGGATGCAGTCCGAGATCGGCAATCTCGGGATCCGACCGGTCCAGTAGCACGAGAGAAGTTCCATCGCTCCGTTTCAAGTTACTGTTCTTGACCGGGTTCATCGGCACGCGGGTGAACCACTGACGGACGGACGGCTGTCTTTGCATCATCTGCTATACTCCCTGCGCGAAACTCGCGTTCGCTCCCAGGGCGATGGTGCGGAATTGGTCGCAAGGGGTCTGTCAGGTAAATCCCTCGTCGGCGTCGGTCGATCTACCCAGCGCGATGTCGCCGCACCTTGGCGCGGGCGAGAATGGCCGGCCAACGCTTGATCTGCGGAAACAGAGACAGAAGATCGCGTACGGCGAAGGCTCCGGTCGCGGCCGTTGCGACAGACCCGATTACGATTGCCGCCGCCGATGGCAACCAGTTGAACGCCAGGAGAAGGACGACGATGATCGCGAGATAACCACCCGCGATGAGGAGGTTCGAAACCGAGAGTCGGACCCCGCAGGCACCCCGGGCGATGGCGTAGACGAGTGGCGTGTGGACCAGGTACACGCCAAAGAAGGCGATACCCGCACCGACCAGGCCGATCGTCGGCACGAGCCATTGTGCAAGAGCGATCTGCACGACGAACGCCAACGCGTCGGTCATGATGAAGGTCTTTCGCATCCCATGCGCGAGGAGGATGTAACCCATCGGCCACGCAACGATGCGCAGCGCCATACCGGCGCAGATCCAGCGCAGGACCTCGGCGGCCGCGACGAACTCGGCAGAGTAGAAGATGATCATGGCGAGCGGGGCGAAGGTGATCGTCGCCGCAATGCCCGGCCCGCCGAGGAGCATGCTCATGCGCATCTGTTCATTGATGAGGTTCGAGGCCGCCGCATGGTCGCGGTGGACGGCCGTGACGCGCGGGTAGAAGTCGGTCCCCATCGCCTGGAGAAGGATGCCGACATAAAGACCGCCAAGTGTCCAGGCCGCCTGGTAGAGCCCCGCCGCCTCCAGCCCGCTGTGCTGCAGGACAATGACGCGCACGAGATAAGCCGCGCCGAGCGCCAGGACGCCGCTCAGCATGAATGCAAAGCCGAGCGTGACGAGGTCCGCGACGTCGCTGCGCGCGCGCCAGGCATTGCTCCGCCACGCCTCCGGGAGGAGCTTGCGGCTATAGAAGAAGTTCGCCGCCGCACCGGCCGCCGCGGCAACCAGGAGCGCCGGCAGCACACCGCGCTGGCCGAGCATGAGGACCAGCAAGATCGCGGCAACCGTGCCGACCAAGGCGGCCGCGACCGTCGCCTTCGCCAGCTCGCCGATCCGCCGATGCCCCTGAAGTAGACCGCCCTCGCCCGCACCCAGGATCCGGAACATCACCGCGAACCCGAGAAGTGCCACGGCACCGACCTGTGCGCCATCGCCAAAGGAAAGGCGCGCGAGTGGCTCGGCCGCGATCAGAAAGCCGATCACCGCGAGGATGCCGAGGAGGAGCGACATTTGCCGCACCAAGGCGACTGTCCGGACCAGGCGCGACCGGTCGCCGCTTCCTTCAGCGTCGGCGATCTGCCGAACGCCACTGGCGGAGATGCCGAGCCCGCACGCGCTGGCCGCGACGTCGATGAAGGCGGAATACACCCCGAACGCCCCGACGCCTGCGGGCCCGAGGAGAAGGGCGAACACCTTCACGCGCACCATGCCGGCCATGATCGTCACGATCGAGGCCGTGGCGACGATTGCGCTGGAGCGAACGATTTCCCTGTAGCTCGCGTCCGAAGGCGCCGCTGCCGCCTGGTCGCTCGCCGCGGGCAGGACGGCGATACCGTTTGCCTTGTGCCGTGTGTCCGTCTCCGCCGCGCCGGTCATCAATCGGAATCTGCGAGGGAGGAGAACTCCATTGGCCGCCGTGCCGCGAGATCCGACCGCAAGGCCGACCCCGGCGTCTCCACCTTCAGGACATCTCCTGGCGCGAGCGCGGTCGCCTCGTTGGCCGCGATCGTGTCTTGGCCATCACCCACGGCACGGATGACGGAATAGCGCAAATCTGCCGTGTCTCCGGCGCCGGGACCGGATCCCGCAAGAAGCAGCCTGCGCTGCGACACGTCCAGCAGGATACGGAGGCGATCGAGTTCGGCCCGCGCGTCCTGCAACTCCGCGGTGACGGTCGCCTGCCTTTCCTCCGCAAAGGCTATGCGGTCGCGCTCCGTCGCGGCGAGGCCCTGACGGGCGCGCGTCATGGCGGTGGTTTGGTCAAGCCGCTGCGCGCGCAGATCCGAAAGCGTCGTCTCCAATCTCGAGCGCCGGTCGACAGTGGCGACACCGCGGTCCACGAGAGCGCGAACGCCCTCGAGCTCGTCGTCGGTGCGCGCGATCGCTGCGTCCAGCATGTCCGCCTTTTCCCCGAGAACGCTGATCTCCACTGCAAAGAGTTCCGTCAACTCGTCGAGGGCCGCACGCTGGCGCCGGAGGCCGTTCGCGCGCGCTTCGAAAAGCGCTGTCTCCCCAGCGGCGGTCTCGCGCGCCAGTGTGGCCGGACCTGCGGCGGACAGCTTGCGGGGAAAATCGATCGTTTCCGCACCCCTCTGCTCCGCCTCAAGGCGCGCGATACGCGCCTCTGCACGCACGATCTGGGCTGAGAGACCCTCCTGTTCGCCCACGAGCATGACCGAAGTCTCGATCACCCCGCTGTCCGGACGCTCCGGTCCGCCACCGAGCGCCAGCGCCTTCAGCACCGTCAACCCCGGCGTGAAAGCGTACTGTCCGGGTGCCACGACATCACCAACGAGAAAGACAGGCGGATACTCGGCCACCGTGACCACGACATCCGGCGCCGCTTTCAGGCCGACCTCCCGAGCGAATTTGGCCCCGATCTCGGTGGCGACATGCGAGGCCATCTGCCCGCCAGCTGAAATGGTCCCGACCTTCGGGAGACGAATGGTTCCATCGTCACCAATGGTGAAGTCGCCCTCGAGCTCCGGCCAGTGCCTGAACACCCCCTCCGCCTCGATCCATTGGGCTGCCGTGATGGAAATCCGGGCATGCGGCACCAAGGCGTCGTCTGCCGCCGCGGACTGCGAGATGGCCAGTACCGCGAAGGCGACTGCGACCGCTTTATGCCGCCGGAGAACTCTCCAGATCCATCGATCGTGGCGACATATGTTCATGATGAAAACCCACCCGGCCAATACTGAAAATCGCGACACATCGCCAAGCGGCCAAAAAATGCCGCGAGGCGCACATGCATCACCGTAACAGAGCATCGTCGGACGTCATGTCAGGAAAAGCCGCAGTTCTCGTCGTTGGTCCAAAGACAACGCCCGCGATGCGGCGTCGTCTGAACCTATCGCCTCACCGGTCGAAAGCCGGCAGTTCGCTGGACAGGATGTCCCGGACCACACGGCCATGCGGATGGTGGTCGCGGTGGCCGTGTATCGAGAACCAGCAGTAGGTGGCCGTCAGTCGATCCGCCGTCAGGGGCAGTTGGGCTCGATGAAACAGCCGTGCCGCATCAACGAAGATCGCCGTGTGTCTCGGATAGATTGCCTCGACCTTCGCCAATTGCGACCCGGCTCGCGATAGCCGCTCGTCCAGCACAAGGCCCGCCTTGTAATTCAGCTGACGCACGACACGGTCGGTCTCAGGCAGCGGGAGGTACTCGAATGGCGCGCCCCCCTGGCCAACGTCATTGGCATAGAGAATGAGCTTTAGTACGCGATGGTCTTCGGTGTCGAGATGCCATTGCCGTACGCCGGTCACGCTGCCATTGCACATTTCACAGCGCACATGGGGTCCGTCATAGAAGATCGGCAATCCGAGATAGTGCTCGGCCAGAACCCTCGCGCGGCGTCCGAGGCCCCATTCGCGCAAGGCAGGATAGTCCAAAAGCTCGTTATAGGAAGCATCGACGTAATTTTTCGCATAGGATGCGTCGATGAAATTACCCGCTTTCGGCGTCTTCACGCGGACCTTCGGCGCAAGGCGGTCGAGCTCGTCGAGCATGTCCCCGGTACCGGACCAGCCGAGAGACGCAATCGGAACGACACAGATCGCATCGCGCTCCAAGGCATCGAGCAGGTGCCTATCGCTGGGATGGAGGTCCGGCAGCGCCGCAGAGTGCAACTCTCGCCGACGGGAGTATACGGAGTTTCTGTAGTTGCGTATGGGCGGCATGGCGTGCGTCCGCCTCACCGCCCAGTTCAACGCGCGCCCAGCAACATTCATTCGAACACCCCCCAAACCCTGTAACCGAAGCAATCCATACTGGTCGTGGCAATGCCCGAAGGGCTTAGAAGCACGTTTTCCCCGGCCCGCTAGATTAATTGCCACTTTACATGAACTTGCTCCAAGTGCTGTCAGGAATAGCAGCAGTTCTTGTCCTCGTTTTTAGCGCTGGAGACGGCGGTGTGGCGTCGTTTAACATTGAAGGGAAAATTACTATCGGAAGGTGAAATCCTGCGGCGCTAACTGCAGGACATCGCTGAGGTAGAGAGTTATGTTGTCGAGTGGAGCGATGGGTTATGTTGGGCAAACGGAGCAAAGCGTTCTATGAAATTCAGAAGCGGTTTCGCGCAAAGCGGTTTCTGAGGATAGAGCGGATCATTCGAACACTGACGTCGAAAACGGGGCAAACCCAGATCCTCGATGTCGGCGGAACGGCAGAATACTGGAGACTGCTCGCGCCGGATCTTCGGAGCCAGGTCGAGGTCACTCTCGTGAATTTCGAGAGCGAACTGCGGCTTTACGAGGTTGAAATCGAGGGGCTCGAGATCCGGCACCACGTGGGCGATGCATGCGACCTGTCGGAGTTCGACGACGGTAGCTACGATCTGGTTCATTCGAACTCGGTGATCGAGCATGTGCGCTCGTACGAGAACATGCTCCGGTTTGCATCGGAGGTGCGCCGGCTCGGCCGGTCCTACCTGTGCAGACGCCCAACTTCTGGTTTCCGGTCGGTCCGCATTTCTGCCGTCCGTTCGTGCATTGGCTTCCGAGCCGGCCCGGATCGCGTTGTTCCAGCGGATCGCCATCTCGCAGCCCCGAAAGCAGACTTCGAGACGGCGATCGCCCGGTGCGACGACATCAAGATCATCGACGCGGGGATGATGCGGCAGGACTCTTTCCGGACGGCCGACAGCAGCGGGAACGCTTCATGCTGCTCACAAAGTCGGTAATGATGATACGAGACGGCTCGCCGGAAGCAGGTTCATAACTCCGAAGACAGAACAGCGGAAGAAGCGCCTTTTTCCAGCCGCCCGGATTGTAACCCATGGTGGCCGAACTTCCATGTCACGCGGTGGCCGACGGTCGGGGGCGGCCTCGATCGCGGTCCACCTTCAACCCTC